>CAWGUU010000027.1:0-27784 GCA_963825765.1 uncultured Acidimicrobiia bacterium | reverse complement strand
CGCTGACCGTGATGCCCGGCACCATCCCGGGCGGCCTGGCCCACGCCACGTTCGAGCTCGGCCCGCCGGTGGGGGCGGGGCCGGCCACCACCGTGCCGCCGGCGCCGACCTCGGGGCTGAACCTCACCCTGCCCGACGGCTCGCGGTGGTACCCTCGGCCCGTTCCGGTTCGAGTCGGCCGCCGACCTGCCATTCGTGTCGCTCTCGGCCCGGGCCGCGACCGCCAAGGTGGCCGTCGGATCCCTGCAGAGCGCGCTCGGCCAGGCAGGCGACCAGGTGACTGCGGTGGGCAGCTTCACGGCTCCCGACGGCCGCACGGTCGACCGTCTGGACCTGCCCATGGGCACCCGGGTGGGCGAGGACTGCGGCCACGAGCCGCCCTGCCCCGCCGCGACCGATGTGCCGGACGTGACCGTCGAGATCCCACGCGGCACGATCATCGCGGCCGGGACCGGCGTCGAGGTGGGCGAGGCGGCGGTGGCGGGCACCGCCCACGTGGAGGCGCTCGACCACACCTGGGACGGGCTGGTGGGGGCGCTCGAGGGCGTCACCGTCTCCGCCACCGCCGTCTTCGGGATCGACGGCTGGACGCTCGAGAGCCAGGCCGACAACGCGCTACAGGCCTGGGTCGACGTCTGGCCGGTGGCCGACACCGTCCTGGTGGGCTCGTCCGGCGTCGACGGCGGCAGCCACAACTGCCTCCGTGACTGCACCGTGCGCGTCCGCTGGAGGAACGAGGGATGGGCAAGCAGCCAGGTCCTGGAGGCCGAGGGGCTGGGACCAAGCGGCCCGACGGTGGGGTTCGACCTCAACAAGACCCTCGGCCACGACGCCGGCCTCGGCGTACGGCGGGGTGACCAGGAGATCAATCTGGGCGGTGGCGGCGACGTCGACTCCCACCAGATCCCGGGCGAGAAGGTCGACCGCGGTCTCTCACACACGCCGGGCGTGGACGTGACGCTCGTGCTGCGCGGGAACTTCCCCGACCTGACGATCGACCTGGACATTCCTCAGGGCTGATCGCCGATACGGTCCTGGGGCCATGCGCCCCCGGCCCCTGCTCGCCGCCGCCCTCCTGGTGCTCGCCCTGGGCACCGGCTGTCACGTCACCCTGGCGGCCGGCATCGACGTGCGCCAGGACGGGTCGGGGACGGTGCGGGCCGGCCTGGGCGTCGACGACGAGGCGCTGGCCGAGATCGGCGACCTTGCCGCCGTCCTGGAAATGACGGACCTGCGCCAAGCCGGCTGGGAGGTCACCGCGCCCGTGAAGGAGGCCGACGGCCTGACATGGGTGCGGGCGTCGAAGGGCTTCGACGACGCCGAGGAGGCAAACGCCGTCGCCGCCGAGCTGAGCGGCCCCGACGGCCCGTTCAGGGACTTCCGGGTGACCCACAGCCAGACGCTGCTGCGCACCAAGACCGGCTTCACCGGGGTCGCCGACCTGACCGCCGGGCTGGTCGGGCTGAGCGACGCCGACCTGGCCGCCAAGCTGGGCGACTACGACCCCGGCCTCGACGTCGAAGGCCTGCGCCGACGCTTCGGCCAGGACCTGTCCGGCGCGCTAAGGGTCGAGGTGTCGGCCGGGCTCCCGGGCAAGATCGCGTCCAACGCACCTACCGTCGCCGACGGCCGGGCAGTGTGGTCGCCCCCGATCGGGGAGCGCCTCGACATGACCGCCGAGGCCGACGCCCGGCGGCTGACCCCACTGCTGTATTACGTCGGCGGCGTCCTCGTGGTGGCCGTGGGGTTGCTCGCCGCCGTCCTCTGGCGGAGGCGCCGATAGCGGCTCGGGCGGTGTGAGAAACCGGGTCACGTCGGTATACTCACTCGGCAATGCCGTGGACGGTGATCCTCCGCCCCCGTGAGATGGAGACGTTCCGGGCATGCCGCCGGGCGTGGGACTTCGGCGCGCGAATCCGCCAGAACTACATCCCGCTGACCCAGCCCCACGTCTTCGACTTCGACAAGGCCATCCACGACGCCCTGGCCGTCTACTACTACCCGGCGATGGACGACTGGAGCCGCCACATCGTCAGGCCGCTGGCCGTGTCGGGCTTCATCCGGTCGATGCAGACGAGCAGGCTGCTGTACGAGGAGGGGGCGACGCTCACCCCCGACCAGGAGCGCGACTACGAGGAGCACCTGGAGCTGGGCAAGGGCCTGCTGAACGGGTACTTCAAGTGGGTCGCCGGGGTCGACGACGTGGAGTCGATCTTCTCCGACCACGACGTGTGGGTGCCCATCCTCGACCCCAACAGCGACGACCCGGAGCAGGAGCTGGCCCGTCCCGACAACCGGCCCGTCCGCTACCTGGGCCGCATCGACGGCATGGTGTCGGACACCAACGACGAGTACTGGCTGGTCAACCACCGGGTCGTCTACGGCGGCTTCCAGGACCTCGACACGCTCATCGACGACAAGCTCGGTCTCACCCACATCTGGGGCATGGAGTTCGCCTACCCCCAGCTCTGGGTGGCCGGGATCATCTACAACGAGCTGCGCGTCGACGCTTTCCACGACCGGGTGGGCGAAGACACCGTGTCCGACGAGGAGATCGTCGAGATCGACAAGCGCCACATGCAGGGTGCCCGCCACATGCACACCCGGCGCGGCCCACGCGACCCGGTCAACTATCCGGAGGAGATGGACGCCCCCAAGAGCCCGTCGCCGCGCGACATCGAGTACGACGAGGTGGTCGACCAGATCGGGAACGAGGCCTTCCGCCGCACGGTCATCAGGCGGGGCCGCCACGGGGTGAGGGAGGCGGGCAAGAGGCTGTCGGCCGACGCCGTGCAGATGGCCATGGAAGAGCCCGAGATCTTCCCCACCGACGACAAGGCGGTGTGCCGCACCTGCGTGTTCGTGGCGCCGTGCGTGGCGATGACCGCCGGCGAGGACATCGTGCCGATCATGGCCGCCAACTACCGCCAGCGCGACGACGTCGAGTCGCTCGAGGAGGAGTCGATGCGCTGGTCGGCGGCCCGCAAGAACAACGCCCCCCCGTCGCTGAGCGGCAAGTCGCTCCGCGACCGCTCGGGTCGAGTCATCGACCGCATGCCGGGGGCGCCCAAGTAAATCGCCGCGCTCCCGCGTACGCTCCTGCGAGGAGGGACGCGTGGGCAAGGGACGGGTGATGGCAGAGCTCTCGTTCGCCAGCCTCGGCATGGGTGTGCTGGTGCCGCTCATGGCCGTCATGGAGGCAGGCGTCCCCATCCCGATCCCCTTCGACCTGGTCCTGCTGGTCGTGGGCGAGCGGGCGGCGGCCGGCAGCTTCCCCCTGTGGTTGGCGGCGATCCTGCTCGAGGTGGTGGCCCTGGTCGGCACCGCCGCCCTCCTGCTCCTGTGCCGGGGCCCGGGCCGGGCGGTGGTGACCCGGATCGGCCCCCGCGTCGGCCTCACCCCCGATCGGCTCGGACGGGCCACCGCGCTTGTCACCGAGCGGGGCCGCAGCGTCCTGGCCGTCGGCCGGGCGACCCCGGGACTGCGCACGGTGACCGTCGTGGCCGCCGGCAGCTCCGGCATGCCGGTCCGCCGCGCCCTCCCGGCCCTGGTGATCGGCAGCAGCGTCTTCCTCCAGCTCCATCTGGTGCTCGGGTTCCTCCTGGGCCCGCTGGCCCGCGACGCCATCGAGTCGGCCAAGGGGCCCGCCCTGGTCGTGCTGGCCCTGGTCGCCCTCGCCGGCGTGGCGCTGTGGTTCGTGCGCCGGGGCCGCCGGGAGGGGGCCCAGGCCGCCACCGAGGCGTGCTGCCCGGCCTGCCTGGCCCTGGGCCTGCTGGTCCCGAAGGCCGCGGGCCTCCAGGACCTCGTGTGACGCTCGCGGTCGACACCCTCGGCGATTTCCGCGGAGCTGGCCGATCCTCGCCCTCCCCGTCATCCTCGCCATCGCCTTCCTCAGCGGGAGGCTTCTCGGAGTCCGCCGTTCCGACATTTGCTGCGTCGATAGCGCCCTGATCTCGCCGATTCCAAGCCGTTTAGGGGCGCTACGGACGCAGCAAAGTTATGACCTCGAATCGGGGTCCGCGGCGTTGTCTCACCTCCTGCGTAGCCTCCGCCACATGACCAAGCTTCGGACTGTCCACCGGTGCGGCGAGTGCGGCGCCGAGTCGGCCAAGTGGGCGGGGCGGTGCCCGGGCTGCGGCGGGTGGGAGACGCTGGTGGAGGAGGTCGTCGACCGCTCCCGGCCCGAGCTGGTGGCCCCGCGCCTGCGGCCGATGGCCCGGGCGGTGCCTATCGCCGAGGTCGACACCGGCTCGTGGGCGGCCCGGCCCACGGGCATCGCCGAGCTCGACAGGGTGCTCGGCGGTGGGCTGGTGCCCGGGTCGGTGACGCTGGTCGGCGGCGAACCCGGCATCGGCAAGTCCACCCTGCTGCTGCAGGTCCTGGCGGCCATGGCCGCCGCCGGCCACCGCTGCCTGCTGGTGTCGGCCGAGGAGTCGGCCCAGCAGGTGAGGCTCCGGGCCGAGCGCCTGGGCGCGGTGCACCCGAGGCTGTGGCTGCTGGCGGAGACTGAGCTGCCCACCGTCCTGGCCGCCCTCGACGACGTGGCGCCGGCGGTGGCCGTGGTCGACTCCATCCAGACCGTCTACGACCCCGACCTCACGTCGGCCCCCGGCACCGTCACCCAGGTTCGGGAGTGCGCCCACCGTCTCGTGCGGGCGGCCAAGGAGCGCGACCTGGCGGTGGTGCTCGTCGGCCACGTCACCAAGGACGGCAACCTGGCCGGGCCCCGCGTGCTCGAGCACGTGGTCGACACGGTCCTGTCCTTCGAGGGCGAGCGCCACCACGCCCTGCGCCTTCTCCGGGCGGTCAAGCACCGGTTCGGCTCCTCCAGCGAGCTCGGCCTGTTCGAGATGACCGACGCCGGACTGGCCGGCGTCCCCGATGCCGGCGCCCTCTTCCTGTCCGACCGCCAGGCCGGCCTGGCCGGGTCGGTGGTGGTCCCCACCCTCGACGGCCAGCGGCCCTTGCTGGTCGAGCTGCAGGCACTGGTGGCGCCGGCCACGGCCCAGGCGTTCCCCCGGCGATCGGCCCAGGGCGTCGACCACGGTCGGCTGGCGGTGCTGCTGGCGGTGGCCGACCGCCAGCTCCACCTCGACCCCGAACTGGCCAAGCAGGACGTCTACGCCATCGCCGTCGGAGGGGTGAGGGTGATGGAGCCCGGCGCCGACCTGGGCCTGGCCCTGGCCCTGGCGTCGTCGGCCCTCCAGAAACCACTCCCCGAGAACCTCGTCGCCTGCGGCGAGATCGGCCTGGGCGGCGAGTTGCGCCTGGTGAGCCAGACGTCGCGGCGGCTGGCGGAGGCCGCCCGCCTCGGCTTCACCACCGCGGTGGTGCCGGCCTCGGCCCCCGATCCGCCCCCCGGCGTCACCCTCCTGCGGGCCACGACCTTGGCCGACGCGGCCCGGCGCGCAGGCGTGACCAGGTAGTATGGGGGTGTGACCGGACGGTCGGACACCATCGTCCCCCGCCGGCCGGCCGGCGACAAGAAGACATCCGGCGTGTCTGTGCGGCGCGACGCCGCCCTCACCGATGCCCTCGAGATGGTCGCGCCGGGCAAACCGCTGCGCGACGGCCTCGACAGGATCCTGCAGGGAAACCGCGGCGCGCTGATCGTCGTCGGCGACGGGCCCGAGGTGCTGGCCATCTGCTCGGGCGGGTTCCTCCTCGACGCCGAGTTCAGCCCGCAGCGCCTGTCCGAGCTGGCCAAGATGGACGGCGCCATCATCCTGGCCGCCGACGCCAGCCGCATCGCCCGGGCCAACGTGCACCTGGTACCCAACCCCAACGTGCCCACGTCCGAGACGGGCACCCGCCACCGCACCGCCGAGCGGGTGGCACGGTCGATCAACGTGCCGGTGATCTCGGTGTCCGAGGACATGTCGGTGATCGCCGTCTACCACGGCACCACCAAGCACCCCCTCGAGCTCAGCGCCCGCCTCCTCAACCGGGCCAACCAGGCCATCCAGACGCTGGAGCGCTACAAGAACCGCCTCGACGCCGTGTCCGGGTCGCTGTCGGCCCTCGAGGTGGAGGACCTGGTCACGGTGCGCGAGGTGGTCACCGTCCTCCAGCGCACCGAGATGGTCCGCCGGATCTCCGAGGAGATCGACGGCCACATACTCGAGCTCGGCGCCGACGGCCGGCTGATCCGCCTGCAGCTGGAGGAGCTGATGGGCGGCGTGGAGGAGGATCGCCGGCTCGTCATCAAGGACTACTTCCACGGCGACAAGGGATGGCACCTCAGCGACGCCATGGAGGGCCTGGCCGACCTGGGCACCGACGACCTGCTCGATCTCAAGGCGGTGACGGCCGTCCTGCACCTGGCGGGGGAGGAGGCCGAGCTCGACGCCGGGCTCCAGCCCAAGGGCTACCGGCTGCTGGCCAAGATCCCCCGCCTCCCCGACGTCGTCATCGAACGCATCGTCCAGCGCTTCGGCAACCTGCCCAAGATCCTGCGCGCCACCGTCGACGACCTCGACGCGGTGGAGGGCGTGGGCGAGGCGCGCGCCAGGGCAATCCAGGAAGGGTTGTCCCGGCTGGCCGAGAGCAGCGTCCTCGACCGCTACGGGTGAGCCGCACCCGGGCACGAGGGCCCGCCCTGAAGTTCATGCAGGAGACAGTTGGTGTTCACCGTCACTACCTGGCACTCTGGAGTTGTCCCCATCTGGTGTTTTCTTCCCCGGGAGCGGTATGCCTTTTGACGTAGGAGACAAGGTCGTCTACCCCCACCACGGGGCCGCAGTGATCGAGCGGCGCGAGCGACGGGACGCGTTCGGAGCCGATCGTGAGTACCTCGTGCTGCGACTGGCCTATGGCGATCTGACCCTCATGGTGCCGGCGGACAACACCGAAGAGGTGGGGTTGCGCGAGGTCATCAACGACGAAGAGGTCGAGGAAGTCTTCGCCGTGCTGCGCAAGAAGGAAGCGCGGATGCCGACCAACTGGTCCCGCCGGTTCAAGAACCACGTGGAGAAGCTGAAGTCGGGCGACATCTACCAGGTGGCCGAGGTCGTGCGGAACCTGTCGATCCGGGAGAAGGACAAGGGCCTGTCGGCGGGCGAGAAGCGCATGCTCACCAAGGCCCGCCAGATCCTCGTCTCGGAGCTGACCTTCGCCCTCAGCGTCACCGAGGAAGAGGCCGAGAAGAAGCTCGACGAGGCCCTCCCGTAGGCTCGCCGCCAAAGCGAGCAGGACGCGCCGGCGGCCGGCCAAGGTCGAAGCCGGCACCGGGACAGGACCGTCAACGCGACCGCGACCGAGACCGTGAACGCGAACGGGGCCTCGGCGGCGAGCAGGTGGAGGGCCGCCAGGCCGTGGCCGAGCTGCTCCGGGCCGGGCGCCGCCGGATAGCCGACGTCTGGGTCGCCGACGGGATCGACTCGGCGCCGATCGTCGACACGATCCTTCAGGAGGCCGACCGCCGCCAGGTGCCGGTCCGGCGGGTCCCTCGTCACCGCATCGACGCCGAAGCCGCCACCACCGCCCCCCAGGGCGTCCTGGCCCACGCCGAGGCGCTGCCCGAGGCCGACCTCGACGACCTGTGCCGGGACACCGGGCCGGGTGGTCAGCCGCCGTTCCTGCTCGCCGTCGACGGTGTCACCGACCCCGGCAACGTCGGCGCCCTGCTGCGCAGCGCCGAGGGGGCGGGCGCCACCGGCGTCCTCCTGCCCAAGCACCGGGCGTCGAGGGTCACGCCGGCGGTGGCCAAAGCCGCGGCCGGTGCCATCGAGCACCTCCCGATCGCCATGGTGCCGGGGATGCCTTCGGCGCTGGCCCGGGCCAGGGACGCCGGCTGCTGGGTCGTCGGCCTGACCGGCGACGCCGACTCCAGCCTGTTCGAGCTGGCGCTGGCCGACCAACCGCTCGTGGTTGTGGTGGGCGCCGAGGGCGAGGGGCTGTCCCGCCTCGTCCGGGACCGGTGCGACGTGCTGGCCGCCATCCCGCTGGCCGGCGCCCTCCCGTCGCTCAACGTGGCCGCCGCCGGCGCCTTGGCCCTGTTCGAGGTGGCAAGGAAGCGCCGATCTCCCGGAGGCGGGGGATCGGCCGCCAACCATTGACACTCAGCGTGGCCGTGACTAGAACATGCTCCTCCGCTGTAGGAGTTCGTCACTTACAGCATCATTGCCCTCGCCGCCGTACTACGGGAGCCCATGGTCCCCCACCGCTGCATCATCGACGCAACCGACGACATGCTCGTCGCCCGCTGCCACGAAGGTGAGGAAGAAGCCCTCAACCTGCTCCTCGAGCGCTACCGCCGCTTCGCCCGCGCCAAGGCGCGGGGCTATTTCCTCGCCGGTGGCGACCTCGACGACATCGAGCAGGAGGGCATGATCGGCCTGTTCAAGGCCGTCCGCGACTACCGCTGCGACCGGGAGGCGTCGTTCCGGGCCTTCGCCGAGCTGTGCATCACCCGCCAGATCATCTCCGCCATCAAGTCCGCGTCCCGGCAGAAGCACAAGCCGCTGAACCAGTACGTGTCGCTGTGGGGGCTCAGGCTGGCGGACGAGCCGGGCCTCCTGCTGATCGACGAGCTGCCCCACCACCAGGTCCCCGACCCCGCCGACGAGCTGGTGTGCTCCGAGGACCTCGCCGACATCCGGGCCTGCATCGCCAGGATGCTCTCGGAGCTGGAGGTTGAGGTGCTGCGGCTCTACGTGGCGGGCATGTCCTACGAGGAGATCGGCGAGCAGCTCGGGCGCCACGTCAAGTGCATCGACAACGCCCTCCAACGCATCAAACGCAAGCTGGAGTGCCACCTGTCGGCAAGAGAGACAACAGTCGTCGAGGAAAGATCGGCCGTCGCCGTAGCCGTGGCCTGATGCCTCCCGCAGCCGCAGGCAGGCGAAACTACTGCTCCAAAGGCGCCAGGCGTCGGTGCAGCTCCTCGTAGTAGTCGGGGTGGATGTGGACGATCGTGAGCAGGTTGAACCGCTTGGTGAGGGTGGCGGTCGTCTCCCGCTCCAGGAGGTAGACGAAGGTCTCCTTGATGACCGTGTTCACGTCGATCCACTTCAAGCCGAGCTTGTCGCCGATGAGCATCGGCGGCACCTCGACGTTGAAGGTCGTGGTCTCGTCACCCTCTGTGACGGTGACCGCGAACTGCTCCGGGCGGGTCATCGTGACGCCGATCTCGGCCATCAGCCACCTTTCGTCTCGAGTGGAGCCGGTGGTCGGATTCGAACCGACGGCCTGACGATTACAAGTCGCCTGCGCTACCGGACTGCGCCACACCGGCGTTGGAGCAAGGCTAACAATGGCACCCGACCAGGGGGGTGCTTGACCTTGTGCCCCAGGGGAGGCAGCCTGACGCGAATGGCACTGTCCGACCGCGACCGGGCGATCCTCGATTTCGAGCGGACGTGGTGGACGGAAGAGGGCGCCAAGGAGGCCGCCATCCGGCAGCGTTTCCAGCTCTCCCCGGGCCGGTACTACCAGGTGCTCGGCGCCCTCCTCGCCACTGCCGAGGCCGCCGCCTACGACCCCCTCGTGGTCCGGCGGCTCCGCCGGCAGCGGGTCGACCGGCGGCGGGCCCGCATCGAGGGCCGCCCGGCCCAGCGTCGCACCCCGTGACCGCCGGTGAGTAGCCGCGTCCCTGCCGGCGCCACCAGCGCAGGCGCGCGAGGCGCCATCCTGCTCGCCGTCGCTGTGGTGCTGGGCATCGTGCTGCTCCAGGCCTTCGACACCGGCGACCCCACGGGCCAGCCCGTCAACTCCGGCAACGACACGGTGCCGGTCCCCACCACCCTCGAGGCCAACTCGGGCACGGTGGCCCCCGCCACGACCACCACTCTCGCCACACGGACGCCGGCGGAGGTCAAGGTCCTCGTCGCCAACGGCACCGCCATCCGTGGCCTGGGCGGCAAGACGAGCGACGCCCTGAAGGCGCTCACCTACAACGTGCTCTCCCCCACCGACACCACCAAGGCACTGGAGACGAGCTCCATCCAGTACGACACCGGCTTCGAGCCCGAGGCCAAGGCCATCGCCACCACCCTCGGCCTCCCCGTCACCGTCGTCGTGCCGCTGAACTCCCCCCCGGTCGACGACGCCCGGGGCGCCAACGTGATCGTGCTGCTCGGCGCCGACGTCAGCCAGAGCACGACCACCACCAGGTAGCGCCCCCGCCGGACGAGCGCCCGTCAGCCGCTGGGACTGGCCGCTTCGTCCTTCTCCGGCGGCAGCCGGTGCGTCTCGGCCCTGACCTCCACCACCGAGCTTCCCGTGACCGGCAAGGCGTTGTCGCCGGGACCGGTGAGGGTGAGCTGGTAGGTGCCCGTCGTGTTGGCGGTGGCGTCGTGGACGGCCCCGTCGGACAGCGAACGGGTGGACGCGGCCTCGGTGACCTCCACGCCTTCGAGGCCGACGGTGATCTCACCCAGCTTGCTGGAGCTGACCAGCGGGAGGCGGGTCTCGGACCGCATGGACGCCGCCTTCTGGCCCCCGGCGCTGGTGAGCCGCACCAGCTTGCCGGTGCCCTGGAGGTGGGCGGTGACGCCGCCCGGGAGCTCGGGCTTCACGTCGATCTTCCACTTCTCGCCCGGCGTCAGCATCTTCTTGGGCGGGGCGGCGGCCGCCGCCGGCAGGAACTCGGGAAACGCCGCCTGTCCCAGCACGGCCGGGGGTAGGCCGTCGACCGCCTCCACCCCCGAGAGCTGGGCGGCCCGGTCGAAACGCACGACGAAGGTGCGGTCGGGGGACCCAGGCCGGCGCAGCTGCACCTGCACCCGCACCTCGTCGGGGCTGGAGGCGAGCACCGTCTCGGTGGCCTCCATCACGGCGTCGTCGACGGTGCGCTCAGGGGCGTCGCTGCCGATCGTGGTCGTCGTCACCGAGTGGACCTTGACCTCGTAGCGGAAGACGGCGCCGACGGCGGGTCGGAAGGACACCTCCACCTTTTCGTTGCTGCTGCAGGCGCTGAGCCCGGCTCCCGCGACCAGGCAGACGCATGCGATGGCCCCCAGTCGTCGCATCGAGGCCAAGATACCGGGATGGCCGGCGCGAACGAAGCCAGCGACCTTCTCGCCGCGATGGCCGCCAGCGCCGGCTCCGGCGGGGTGTTCTCCGACTTCGACGGCACGCTGTCGCCGATCGTCGACGACCCCGCCGCCGCCCGGCCGCTTCCGGACGCGGCAGACGTCCTCGGCCGGCTGGCCCAGCGGTTCCGCCGGGTCGCCGTGGTCTCCGGGCGTCCGGGCGCCTTCCTGGCCGAGCACCTCGGCGGGCGGGGGCTGACGCTGCGCGGCCTGTACGGGCTGGAACCGGTGGACACCGACGGCACCGTCCGAGGCGTGGCCGGCGCCGACCACTGGCGGTCGGTCCTCGCCGAGGTGGCCACGAGCGGCGAGACCCAGCTCCCGCCCGAGGTGTCGGTCGAGCGCAAGGGCCTGTCCGTCACCGTCCACTTCCGCCGGTACCCGGACCAGGAGGGCACCGCCCGCCGGTGGGCGGAAGGGGCGGCGTCGGGCGCCGGACTGCTCCTCCATCCCGCCCGCATGTCCTTCGAGCTCCGCCCACCCCTGCCCCACGACAAGGGCATGGTGGTGGCCGAACTGGCTGCAGATCTGTCCCACGTCTGCTTCCTCGGCGACGACGTCGGCGACCTGGAGGCCTTCGACGCCCTCGATGCGCTGGCCGACGCCGGCGCCACGACGTTCCGGGTGGCGGTCAGCAGCGACGAGTCGGTACCCGACCTGCTGCGACGGGCCGACCTCGTCGTCGACGGTGCCGAGGGTGCCCTCGACCTGCTGCGGGCCCTGGCGGCGCGGGCCGAAGGGGCCTAGCCCGCGGGGTCCCTAACCTTCGAGGCGGCGCGGAGCTGGTCGTCGAGCCAGTCGCGGGGGGCCCGGGCCTCGGCCAGCTTGCACAGGGCGGAGGCGTGGGTCTCCCGCTCGTCTGCGGCCATGGAAAGTGCGGTGGCCAGGACGTCGGACGTGCCGGCCACGTCGAAGGGGTTGACCTCCAGGGCGGTGGAGCCGAGCTCGTCCCACACGCCGGCCTCGCGGCTGAGGGCGACGACGCCGTGGCGCCGGTTGACGAGGGCGCCCTCCTTGGCCACCAGGTTGAGGCCGTCGCGCACGGGGTTGACGAGCAGGACGTCGTAGCGGGTCAGGGCGGCCACCGACCGGCAGTAGTTGTCGGACATGTCGAGCGCGATCGGCTCCCAGTCGGGCGTGGCCCACCGTTCGTTGACGTACCGGGCCAGGGACTCGATCTCCTGGCGGTAGGCGAGGTATTCGGGGAGGGTCTCCCGCGACGGGTACAGGAAGGCGCCGAAGACCACCTTGTCCCGCCACTCGGGCCGCGTGGCCAGCAGGTCGTCGAAGGCATGGAAGCCCCGGAGGAGGTTCTTGGACAGCTCGATGCGGTCGACCCGAGCGATGAGCCGGCGCCCGCCGAGGATGCCGTCCAGCCGGTCGACCTCGCGGAGGCACTCGGCGGATTCGGCGATGGAGACGATCCCGTCGCGATCGGGGCTGATGGGCGACACGAACGCGTGGGGGGTGAACCCCAGCACCTCGCGGCAGCAGGCCTCGTAGTTGGCCGCCCATCGGCGGGCGTGGAACCCGCAGGCCGCGTAGCTGGCCATGCCCTCCAGCAGCTCTTCGGCCACCGACGACGGCAGCACCCGCAGCGCCTCGGGGTCGGCGAACGGGGTGTGGGTGAAGTGCACGGCCCGCAGGTCGGGACGCTCCTTGGCCAGCCAGACGCCCACCAGGAACAGGTGGTAGTCCTGGACCAGCACGGTGGCGCCCTCGTCTGCGTGCTCGACGACGGCCTCGGCGAAGCTGCGGTTGACGGCCCGGTAGCCCTCCCACGCCTCCCGCCAGCGCCGGTCGAACCGGGGCTTCCGAGCCAGGTCGAACAGGCCGTGGTGGAGGAACCACAGGGTGGCGTTGGACACCACGTCGTAGGCCATGCGGAACGTGGCCGGGTCGATCGCCAGCGACCGCACCTTGAAACCCTCGGCCGCCACCAGGCCCTCCTCGGCCGCCTGCCGGTCGGCGTCGGTGATGGCCGCTGCGACCCAGGTGGCCCCCGCCCCCCTGATGAGCGGCCCGAGGCTGGAGACGAGCCCGCCGCCGCCCTTGGTCGTCGTGAGGTCGCCCTCCGAGTCGAGCGAGAACGACAGCGGGCCACGGTTGGAGACGACGACGAGGGAAGACCGGCTTCCGGGGGACTCGTCGGGGGACTGGCTGCCGGAGAATTGGGCGCCGGCCATGGGCCACGATAACCCGGTGACCCCTCCCCTCCGACTGGTCGCCGCGCCCGACAAGTACCGCGGGACGGCGACCGCGGCCGAGGTGGCGGCTGGAATCGAGCGGGCGGCGGTGGCGGCCGGCTGGGCTTGCGACGCCGCGCCCGTGGCCGACGGCGGAGAGGGCACCCTGGAGGCGCTGGGCGGGGCCGTGCGCCGCACCACCGTCCGGGGCCCGCTCGGCGACCCTGTCGCCGCCGAGTGGCGCATGCAGGCCGACGGCACCGCGGTCGTCGAGATGGCCCGGGCGTCGGGGCTGTTGCTCGCCGGCGGGCCCGATGGCAACGACCCGCTCCGGGCGTCGACCTACGGCACGGGCGAGCTGATCGGCGCCGCCATCGACGCCGGCGCCGTGCGGGTGATCGTCGGCGTGGGCGGATCGGCCTCCACCGACGGCGGTCTGGGTGCCCTGAGCGCCCTCCGGCCGGACCGCCGGCCGGGTTTGGGGCGGGCCATCGAGGTGGTGGTGGCCTGCGACGTGACCACCCTGTTCGTCGACGCCGCCGAGGGCTTCGGTCCCCAGAAGGGGGCCACGCCGGCCCAGGTCTCGCTCCTGCGACGGCGGCTGGAGCGGCTGGCCGAGATCTACGTGCAGGACTACGGCGTGGACGTGCGCGACCTCCCCGGCGCGGGTGCCGCCGGGGGCCTGGCCGGGGGGCTGGCCGCGGCCGGCGCGGCCCTGGTGCCCGGCTTCGACGTCGTGGCGGAGACATTGGGCCTGGCCGAGCGGATCGCAGGCGCAGACCTCGTCGTCACCGGCGAGGGCCTGTTCGACGCCGGCTCATTCGACGGCAAGGCCGCCGGCGGCGTGTTGGCCCTGGCCGCAGCGCAAGGCGCGCCGGTGCTGGTCGTGGCCGGCGACGTCGACCACCACGGGCTGCCGGACATGCCGGGTGACGTCGAGCTGGTGTCCCTGGTCGAGCGGTTCGGCGTCGACGCCGCCTACGGGGCCACGGTCGACTGCGTGGAGGCGATCGTCGCCGCCCGCCTCGCCCGGTAGGACTCCACCTCCACCATCGCCGGGCGCTCGGTCACGTCGCCCTCGCCCCATCCCGGGCGGTCGGGCACGCCGGCCCGACGGAGGGCGACGCGCAGCACCGCCGTCGCCTGGTGTCCCAGCTCGTCGAGGCTGCGGTTGCGGTGGGTCCGGGTGCCGAGGTCGATCTGGGCGATGGAGTCGGGCCCGAAGCGGGCGGCCACGTCGATCAGCAGGCCCAGGTCGACGCCGTAGCCCTGCACGAACGGCACCACCTCGAGCACCTCTCGCCGCGCCGCGAACTCGCCGCCGAGGGGCTGGCGGATGCGCAGCAGCTCGGGGAAGAACAGGCCGAGCGCCGGGCGGGCCATCAGCTCCGTCACCCGCCCGCCGCCGACCGGGCGGTCGTAGTGGCCCTTCACGAATCCGATACCCGGCCTGCCGGTGAACGGTTCGAGCATGAGCGGCCCGAGGAGACCGGTGATGAAGGCGGGGTCGAAGTCGGTCAGATCGGCGTCGCAGAACACCAGGACGTCGCCCGTCGCCATGTACAGCGACTTCCAGAGGGCCTCCCCCTTGCCCGTCCCGGGGCCGCACTCGGGGAGCACCGACGCCGCCGACGCCACGATCGCCCCGGCGGCCGCGGCCGCCGCCGCGGTGGCGTCGGTCGACCCGTCGTCGATGACGACGACCTCGTCGACAACGTGGTGGCGCTCGACCAGCTCCTCGATGATCGAGGACACGATGGCCCCGACCGTCGCTTCCTCGTTCCGCGCCGGCATGCACACCGATACCCGCAGAGTCGGCTCGGGGGGCACGCGCGGCATGTTCCCGCCTCACCTATGATGATCGCAATTCATCCAGAGCGGTCGAGGGACCGGGCCCGACGAAACCGCGACAACCAGCGAACCCCAGGAACCATCCTGAGGAGAGCCAGGTGCCACAGCCCGGAACGATGATTGGGAGAGATCATGTCCTTCGTCGAGGGTCTCCGATGTCGTGAGTGTGGACGCGCCTTCCCGGCGGAGGCGCTGCACGTGTGCGACTGGTGCTTCGGTCCGCTCGAGGTCACCTACGACTACGACGCCATCGCCGCGGCCACCAGCCGCGAGTCGATCGCGTCGGGACCGTCGTCGATCTGGCGGTACGCCAACCTTCTGCCGGCGGTGAACGACGGTGCCGTCGACCTGGGCGCCGGGTTCACCCCGCTGGTCCGCGCCGATCGGCTGGCCGCCCAGCTCGGCCTGGGCGAGCTGTGGCTGAAGAACGACACCCTGAACCCCACCGGGTCCTTCAAGGACCGGGTCGTGGCGGTGGCCCTGGCCCGGGCCCGGGCCATGGGGTTCAAGGTGGCGGCCTGTGCCTCCACCGGCAACCTGGCCAACTCGGTCGCCGCCCACGCCGCCCGGGCCGGTATGCGCCACTTCGTGTTCATCCCCTCCGACCTGGAGGCCGGCAAGGTCGTCACCACCGCCGTCTATGGGCCCAACCTGATCGCCGTCGACGGCAGCTACGACGACGTCAACCGGCTGTGTGCGGAGCTGGCGTCGGACCGGCCGACGTGGGCGTTCGTCAACGTCAACCTGCGCACGTACTACGCCGAGGGTTCCAAGACTCTCGCTTTCGAGACCGCCGAACAGCTCGGGTGGGAGGCGCCCGACCACGTCGTCGTCCCCGTCGCCTCGGGGTCGCAGCTGACCAAGATCGCCAAGGGCTTCAAGGAGCTGTGGAAGGTGGGACTCCTCGACGAGGAGCCCCACGTGCGGATCTCCGGGGCCCAGGCCGAGGGCTGCTCGCCGGTGGCCACCGCCTTCCTGGAGCACCACGACTACATCCGCCCGGTGAAGCCCAAGACCATCGCCAAGTCGCTGGCCATCGGCAACCCGGCCGACGGCTTCTACGCCCTTGAAGAGGTGCGGTCGAGCGGCGGGGCGCTGGAGGCGGTGAGCGACACCGAGATCGTGGACGCCATCCTCCTGCTGGCCCGCACCGAGGGGATCTTCGCCGAGACGGCGGGCGGCGTCACCGTCGCCACCTTGTCCCGCCTGGCCGCCTCGGGCGTCATCCGGCCCGACGAGCGGGTCGTCGCCTACATCACCGGCGGCGGGCTCAAGACCCTCGAGGCGGTCGCACCCCGCGTCTCGCCCACCGCCACCATCGCCCCCACCATGGCCGCGTTCGCCGACGCCATGGGAGCCCACGGAGAGGATGGCTGATGGCCACCGTTCGGATCCCCACCCAGCTCCGCACCCTCTCCGGGGGGTCGGCCGAGGTCAGCGTGGACGGGGGCACCGTCGCCGAGGTCCTGGCCGGCCTGGAGGTCGCCCACCCCGGGTTCCAGGCCCGCCTGTTCGACGAGGGCGGCCAGCTGCGCCGGTTCGTCAACGTGTTCGTGGCCGAGGAGGACGTCCGCTTCCTGAAGGGCCTCGACACCGCCGTCACCGACGGCCAGACGGTTTCGATCATTCCCGCCGTCGCCGGAGGCTGACCAGGGACATAGCGGGAGGCTGAGCGGCTGACACACGGGCTGCCGGCGGCTGGCACTCTGCCCCCCTGTTTGCCAAAGGGGCCCTCTCCGTGGTTTGCTGTTAGCACTCACAGGCAGAGAGTGCTAACGGATCCACGGAGGAGCACACGCGTATGTCCAAGATGATCGCGTTCGACGAGCACGCCCGAAGGGCCCTCGAGAACGGCATGAACCAGCTCGCTGACGCAGTACGCGTCACCCTCGGCCCGAAGGGGCGCAACGTCGTCCTCGACAAGAAGTGGGGCGCCCCCACGATCACCAACGACGGCGTGTCCATCGCCAAGGAGATCGAGCTCGAGGACCCCTACGAGCGCATCGGCGCCGAGCTGGTCAAGGAAGTCGCCAAGAAGACCGACGACGTGGCTGGTGACGGCACCACCACCGCCACCGTCCTGGCCTGGGCCATGGTCCACGAAGGCCTGCGCAACGTGGCCGCCGGCGCCAACCCCATGTCGCTGAAGAAGGGCATCGAGGCCGCCGTCATCCGCGCCGTCGAGGGCATCAAGGACATCTCCGTCGAGGTCGAGTCCAAGGAGCAGGTCGCCCAGGTGGCGTCCATCTCCGCGGCCGACCGCGAGATCGGCGACACCATCTCCGAGGCCATCGACAAGGTGGGCAAGGACGGCGTCATCACCGTCGAGGAGTCGCAGACCTTCGGCATGGAGCTGGAGCTGGTCGAGGGCATGCGCCTCGACAAGGGCTACATCTCGCCCTACTTCGTCACCGACCCCGAGCGGATGGAAGCGGTCCTCGACGAGCCCTACATCCTGCTCTACGCCGGCAAGATCTCGGCCGTGCGCGACATGCTGCCGATCCTCGAGAAGGTCATGCAGACGGCAAAGGCGCTGGTCATCATCGCCGAGGACGTCGAGGGTGAGGCCCTCGCCACCCTGGTCGTCAACAAGATCCGGGGCACGTTCAAGTCGGTCGCCGTCAAGGCTCCCGGCTTCGGCGAGCGCCGCAAGGCCATGCTCCAGGACCTCGCCATCCTCACCGGCGGCCAGGTCATCTCCGAGGACGTCGGTCTCAAGCTGGAGAACGTCACCCTCGACATGCTGGGCCGGGCCCGCATCGTCACGGTCACCAAGGACGAGCTCACTCTCGTCGAAGGCGCCGGTTCCGAGGGCGACATCAAGGGCCGGATCAACCAGCTGCGGGCCGAGCTGGACACCACCGACTCCGACTACGACGCCGAGAAGATCCAGGAGCGCCTGGCCAAGCTGTCCGGTGGTGTGGCGATCATCAAGGTCGGCGCCGCCACCGAGGTCGAGCTCAAGGAGAAGAAGCACCGGATCGAGGACGCGGTCAGCACCACCAAGGCCGCCGTCGAGGAGGGTGTCGTCCCCGGTGGGGGCGTGGCCCTGCTGCGTGCCCAGAAGGGCGTCAACGAGCTGGCCGCCGACATGATCGGCGACGAGGCCACCGGCGTGCGGATCGTCTCCCGCTCGCTGGAGGAGCCCCTCAAGCAGATCGCCGTCAACGCCGGCATGGAGGGTGGTGTGGTCGTCGAGCGGGTTCGTAACCTCGACGGTGCCACCGGCCTCAACGCCGCCACCGGCGACTACGAGGACCTGTTCAAGGCCGGCGTCATCGACGCCGCCAAGGTGACCCGTTCGGCACTGCAGAACGCCGCTTCGATCGCCGCCCTGTTCCTCACCACCGAGGCAGTCATCGTCGACAAGCCCGACCGCAACGGTGGTGGCGGCGACGCCTACCCCGGCGGGATGGAGGACTACTAAGCCGCACTTCTGGGCAACAAGGCAGTAACGACCTGCGTCCGAAGGGGCTGGCTCCGGCCAGCCCCTTCGTCGCGTCCGGGCCAAGGCAGGGCGTCCGGCGCAGCGCTTCGTAGACTGGCCCTGTGCCCTCCGCCGACGCCCCTGTCACCAGCCCGATCGTCCCGTCCACGGGATGGGGCGTGCTCCACCTGTTCTGCAAGGCCCCGGCCGGCGCCGTGGACCGGGAGGCGGTGGTGGCGGCGGTGAAGTCGGCCCAGGCCGACGACCACCAGGTGGTGGCCTTCGCCGTCCTCGGCCACAAGGCCGACCTGGGGTTCATGGCCCTCGGGCCCGACCTGTGGCGGCTGCAGCAGCTGCAGGCCGACCTGGCCGCCGCCGGGTTGGGGCTGGCCGACTCCTACGTCTCGCTGACCGAGGTGTCCGAGTACGCCAAGGGCATGCCGGCGGATCGGCTCGAAGCCCGGCTGCACCCGGTGCTGCCCCCCGAGGGGAAGCCGGCCATGTGCTTCTACCCGATGTCGAAGCGGCGCGACACCACCGGCAACTGGTACGCCCTGCCCTACGACGACCGTCTCAAACTGATGGCCCGCCACGGGCAGGTGGGCCGCCGGTACGCCGGACGGGTGCTGCAGCTCATCACCGGGTCCACCGGGCTCGACGACTGGGAGTGGGCCGTCACCCTCTTCGCCGCCGACCCTGTCGCCCTCAAGGACTGCGTGCACGAGATGCGCTTCGACGAGGCCTCGGCCATCTACGCCGAGTTCGGCCCCTTCGTCACCGGCCTGGTGGCGCCGATCGAGACCGTGCTGGGCAAGGTCGGCGTCGCCTGACCCGCCGGGCTCGAGCGAACTGGGGCGGCATACCGGCGTATGGCGCGGCTGAGTCGCCCCAGTTGGCTGGGGTGGTCAGTCCTCCCCGAGGTAGGCCTTGCGGACCTGCTCGTTGCCGGCCAGCTCCGACGCCGGGCCGGACAGCACGATGCGGCCGGTCTCCAGCACGTGGGCCTCGTCGGCCAGGGCGAGGGCGGCGGCGGCGTTCTGCTCCACCAGCAGCAGGGTGGTGCCGGCGGCCTTGAGCTCGGCCAGGGCGTCGAAGATCCGGCGCATGAGGATGGGCGACAGGCCCATCGACGGCTCGTCGAGCATGAGCAGCCGGGGCCGGCACATGAGGGCCCGCCCGATGGCCAGCATCTGCTGCTCACCCCCCGACAGCGTGCCCGCGGCTTGGGCCCGCCGCTCGCCGAGCACCGGGAACCGCTCGAACACCGAGGCCATGTCGGTGGCCACCGCCTCGGTGTCCTTGCGGATGAAGGCGCCGAGCTGGAGGTTCTCCTGGACGGTCATGCGGGGGAAGATCCGGCGTCCTTCGGGTGCGTGGGCCATGCCGCGGGCCACGATGTCGTGGGCCGGCAGCGTGTCGATCCGCTCCCCGTCGAACCACACCTCGCCCTCGGTGGGCCGCAGCAGACCCGACAGCGTGCGTAGCGTCGTCGTCTTTCCCGCCCCGTTGCTGCCGATGAGGGTCACCAGGCTCCCCGCCTCCACCGAGAACGAGATGCCCTTGACCGCCTCGATCCGCCCGTAGGCGACGTGGAGGTCCTTGACCTCGAGCAGGCTCATGCGACCGGGCTCATTGGTCGGCGGGGGCGCCGAGGTACGCCTCGATCACCCGCGGGTCGGACTGCACCTCGGCCGGCGTGCCCTCCACCAGCTTGGCTCCCTGCACCATGACCGCCACTCTGTCGCACAGGCTGAAGATGAACCGCATGTCGTGCTCGATCACCACCACCGCCAGGCCCTGATCGCGGACCCGCCGCACCAGGTCCATGGCCGCCGTCGTCTCGTGGGGGTTCATGCCGGCGGTGGGCTCGTCGAGGAGGAGAAGGCCGGGGTCGGTGGCCAGAGCCCTGGCGATCTCCAGTCGTCGCTGGTCGCCGTAAGGCAGGTTCTTGGCCAGCCTGTCCGCCGAACGGCTCAGGGCCACGAACACGAGCAGCTCCCGGGCCTTCGCCTCCGCCTCCCGCTCCTCCCGGTGGAACCGGGGGCCCCGCCCGATCACCGAGAGCACGCCGGTGGACGTGCGGCAGTGAGTACCCACCAGCACGTTCTCCAGGGCGGTCATGTGCGGGAACAGCCTGATGTTCTGGAACGTCCTCGCCACGCCGGCCTTGGTCACCCGGTCGGGCCGCCGGGGCAGCGGCTTGCCCCGGAAGGACACCTCGCCCGAGGTCGGCGTCACCAGACCGGTGAGGCAGTTGAAGAACGTCGTCTTGCCCGCCCCGTTGGGCCCGATCAGCCCGACGATCTCCCGGTCGCCCACCGAGAGGTCGACCGAGTCGACGGCCACCAGCCCGCCGAACCGCTTCGTCACCGCACGGGCCTCGAGCAGCGCGCTCATACCTGGGCCATCGCAGTCCCCGGTGGGGCGCCGGTGGCGTCGGCCCCGCCTTCGGTGTCGTCGCGCAGCTCCTGCTGGCGGCGGCGGACGGCGAGGATGCCCTCCGGCCGGAACCGCATCATGAGGATCAGGGCGATGCCGAACAGCAGCAGCCGCTTGTCCTGGAAGGCCCGCAGCTTCTCGGGCAGGACGAACAGGGCCACCGACCCGAGCAGGGCGCCCTGCACGCCGCCCATGCCGCCCAGGACGACGGCCGCCACCAGCAGGATCGACTCGAGGAACGTGTAGGAGTCGGGCGACACCTGGGTGGTCACGTGGGCGTTCACCGTGCCCGCCGCCCCGGCCAGGAACGATCCGATGGCGAAGGCCAGCAGCTTGTAGCGGACGGTGTCGACGCCCATGGCCGCCGCCGCCACCTCGTCCTCGCGGATCGCCACCCACGCCCGCCCCACCCGGCTGGTGTTGAGCCGGGTGAAGACCACGATGGCCGCAGCCACCAGCAGCAGCTCCACGAAGAAGTAGTTGGCGAAGCCGGGCAGGGTGACACCGAAGAGCTGGTGGCCCTCGCCGAAGTCGAACCCTCCTACCGCGAGGTTGCGAATGCCGGCGATGCCGTTGGGGCCCTGGGTGAGGCCGTCCCAGTTGTTGACGGTGATGCGGAAGATCTCCCCGAACCCGAGGGTGACGATGGCCAGGTAGTCGCCCCGCAGCCGCAGGGTGGGCGCTCCGATCAGCACCCCGAACAGGGCGGCGATCGTGGCCCCCAGCAGCACCACGAGCAGGAACGGCAGGTGGACGTGGACGGCGCTGAGCGAGGCGTTGCCGAAAAGGGCGCCGACGTAGGCACCCACGCCGAAGAAGGCCACATACCCCAGATCCAGCAGCCCGGCCAGTCCGACCACGATGTTCAGCCCGATGGCCGCCACCGCGAACACGCCGATGGACGCGAAGACCCGGAGCCAATAGGAGTCGCCGCCCTGGGTGAAGGGGAAGACGACGGCGGCCACGGCGGCCGCGGCCAGGGCCACGTTGCGGTGACGCTCGAAGAGCGTCTCCAGCCACGCGAAGAGACCGAGGCGAGAGCCTGCCACGGTGGCCGCGATCAGGAAGATCACCCACGACACGAACCGGCTCGACTCGTCGATCCCCAGGCCCCACACGACGACGAACAGGACGGCCGCCACCGCGGCGGCCACCACCACCCTCTCTGCGATCGCCGGCAGCCGGCGCCAGGAGTCCGGAAGGGCCCGGTCGGGCGGCAGGGCGCGGAAGGACACCAGGAGCACGGCACCGCCGAGCAACGTCAACCACGCCCCGAACGCGACGCCGCCCAGACCGCCGCCCTCGCCGGCGATGGCCGCCACGTTGTAGCCGGCGACGGCCACCGTTCCGATGGCGGCGGCGGCCCCCGCCCGCCGGCGACCCGCGACGGGAACCTTCACCAGCACGGCCGCCGCCGCCAGGACCAGCGTGAACAGACGGGCTCCCCCGGGGAAGCCGGCGAGTGTCATCTTGCCCGGGAAGCCGGGAAAGGTCGCCCACGGCGACAGGCTGCCGGCGACGACCAGAGCGGCGCCCGCCACGGCGAGCGGCAATGGCGGCAACCGGACCGCCAGCCGATCGAGGCCCGCAGTAAGCGTCCTCACGCCCGCGCCGCCACCCGTTCGCCGAGGAGTCCCGTCGGGCGGAAGACCAGCACCAGGATGAGCACCACGAAAGCCACAGCGTCCTTCCAGGACGAGCCGTGGGGCAGATACTGCACCGCCATCACCTCGACGATGCCGAGCAGGAATCCACCGAGCACCGCCCCGCTGATGTTGCCGATGCCTCCCAGGACCGCGGCGGTGAAGGCCTTCAGGCCGACGAGGAACCCGATCCGGAAGTCGATCTGGCCGAACCGCATGCCCTGCATCACCCCGGCCACGCCCGCCAGCGCCGCCCCCAGGATGAAGGTGACCACGATGACCTTGTCGGTGTCGATGCCCATGAGCTTCGACGTGTCCGGGTCCTGGGCCGTGGCCCGCATGGCCCGGCCGGTGCTCGTCTGCCGGACGAAACCCTGCAGGGCGAGCATCAGGGCCACGGCGGTCACGACCACGAACACAGACACCCACGCCACCGTCACCCCTGCCACCTCGAACGTGCCGGTGATGAGGCGGGGAAAGGCCTGCTGGCGGTTGCCGCCCGGGTAGAACAGACGGACGACCTCCTGGAGGACGATCGAGACGCCGATGGCGGTGATCAGCGGCGCCAGCCGGGGGGCGTTGCGCAGCGGGCGGTAGGCGAACCGCTCCATCAGCACCGCCACGATCATGGCCACCACCACTGCGGCCAGGAGCATGACCGGCAGCGCCACCCAGGCGTTGGTGGCCAGCGTCTCCGGCAGCACGTAGACGGCAGTGGCCAGCGCCGCGAACGCCCCCACCATGACCACCTCGCCGTGGGCGAAGTTGATGAGCTGGATGATCCCGTAGACCATCGTGTACCCGAGCGCGATCAGGCCGTAGGTGGCCCCCAGCACCGTGCCGTTGACCACCTGCTGGAGGAACTGGGTCACGCGTTGCCCCGGGAGGCCGGGACGGCCCCAGCCGAGCCCACGAAGCTGGGCCCTAGCCGGCGAACGCCTGGGTCAGGACCGGCTTCCAGTCGCCACCCTCGACCTTGTACACGGTCAGGAGCTTGGTCGTGGTGTCGCCGTACTCGTCGAACGCCACCTTGCCCGAGGCCCCTTCGAAGTCGGTGACCTGCACGTCGGTCGTCACCTCTGCCCGCACGGTCGGGTCGACCTTCGTCTTGTTAGGGAGGACCTGCGCCAGGGCCTTGATGATGACGTTGGCAGCGTCGAAGGCAAGTGCGCCGTAGGCCGACGGTTCATCCTTGTACCCCGCGGCCTTGTAGGCGTCCAGGAAGGCCTGGGCCGACGGGAGCTGACTGGCCGGGGCCCCGACTGCGGTGGCCAGGTCGCCCACCGCCGACGCTCCGGCAACGTCCACGTACGTCTTGTTGACCACGCCGTCGCCGCCCATGACCGGGACGGTGATGCCCGCCAGCTTGGCCTGGCTGGACAGCAGCGAAGCCTCCGGGTACTCACCGCCGTAGAAGATGATGTCGGGGTTCAGCGGCTTGATCTTGGTGACCACGCCCGAGAAGTCCTTGTCGCCGGGATTGACGGTCTGCGTCTCGCCGAGCACCTGCCCGCCGTCGGCCACGAACCGAGACGCGAACGACTCGGTCAGGCCCTGCCCGTAGGCCTTCTTGTCGTGGATGAGGACCACGGTCTTGGCCCCCGCCGTCTTGTATGCGTAGTCGGCTGCGAAGCCCCCCTGGAGGTCGTCGTAGGTGGCGGTGCGGAAGTAGCTGTCGTACGGGCGGGCCGGCGCGGTCTTGAAGTTCTCCCCCCTGGTCAGCTTGTCGCCGGTGTTCGCGGGCGAGACCATGACGATGCTGGCCCCGTCGAGGATCGGCGCCACCTGCGCCGCCACGCTTGTGTTGTACGTGCCGACCACGCCGACGACTGCGCTGTCGGACACCAGCTTGTTTGCGGCCGCGGCGCCGACGTCGGGCTTGCCCTGGTCGTCCTGGGCATCGAGCTGCAGCGTCCAACCGGACACCGTCTTGTTGTCGTTGGCCTGCTTGATGGCCAGGTCGACGGAGTTCTTGATGCCGTTCCCGACCGCGGCAAGGTCGCCGGACAGGGGCACGATCACACCGATCTTGGCCACCGGGCCGCTCGACGACTCGTCGCCGCCGCAGGCGGCGAGCGTGAGCGCTACCACGACCAGCGGGACGAGCACCCGCCACGACCGGACCTTGAACACGTGCATGCCGATACCCCCCATGATTGGCTCCTTCGCCGCCGTGTTCGCTAGAGCAGACGTCACGCAGGGTAGCGGTAACGTCTCGCTCGTGGCCGGTACCCCTCCCATCGACACCCTCAGGGCACGGCTGCGGGAGCTGGACCGGGTGCTCGTGGCGTTCAGCGGCGGGGCCGACTCGGCCTTCCTGGCCTGGATGGCCCACGACACCCTGGGCCCCGACCGGGCGCTGGCCGTCACCGCTGTCTCCCCCTCGCTGGCCCCCGACGAGGCCGCCGACTGCGCCGCCCTCGCGGCCGAGTGGGGCCTGCGGTGGCAGGCGGTGACCACCGACGAGCTCGACCGGCCCGAGTACGTGGCCAACGACACCGAACGCTGCGCCCACTGCAAGGCCGAGCTGATGGAGGTGATCGGCCCCATCGGCGCCGCCGAGGCGGCCACCGTCGTGCTCGGCACCAACCTCGACGACCTGGGCGACCACCGGCCCGGCCAGGCGGCCGCGGCGGACGGCGGTGCCGCCTTCCCGTTGGTCGACGCCGGGTTCACCAAGGCGGCGGTGCGGGAGGCGTCCCGGTCGCTCGGTCTGCGCACCTGGGACAAGCCGGCGGCGGCTTGCCTGGCCTCCAGGGTCCCGTACGGCACGCCGGTCACCCTGGGCACGCTCGACCGGGTGGCCCGGGCCGAGGCCGCGGTCCGTGCCCTCGGGTTCCGCCAGCTCCGGGTCCGCCACTACGGCGACGTGGCCCGGCTGGAGGTCGAGATCGAAGACCTTGCCGGTGTGGTCGAGCGTCGCCAGGCGGTGATCGACGCGGTGAAGGCCGCCGGCTACGCCAGGGTCACCCTCGACCTCGAGGGCTTCCGCTCGGGGAACCTGAACCCAACCCGCACCGAACTGGGGTCACAGGGTCGCGCCAGGCGCGACTGAACGTCACCAGTTCGGGAGCTCAGGCCCCGTACTTGGCCAGGCGTCCCGCAGCGGCCAGCAGCAGCGGCATCAGGTCGACCGACGGGCGACGGCCGATGGCGCCGCGGAGAGCCCAGCGCTCACCGAACCGGGTCACGTCGTCGCGGCCGACGCGGGGCCCCCACATGAGCACCGGCACCGGGTGCCAGGAGTGCGCCGCCATCTGGCTGGGCGTGGCGTGGTCGCCGGTGACGGCGAGGACGTCGGGGCCGAGGGCCACGATGTCGGGGATCGCAACGTCGAGCGCCTCGATGGCGGCCACCTTGGCCTCGAAGTTCCCGTCCTCGCCGGCCGAGTCGGACGGCTTGTGGTGGAAGAAGAAGTAGTCGTGGTCGTCCCAGAACGTGCGCAGTAGGTCGACCTCGCCGGCCAGCGTGCTTACGGAGGGCAGCACGTGCATGCCGACCAGCTGGCCGACACCGCGGTACATCGGGTAGATGGCGGCGGCGGCGGCGTTGACCCCGTAACGGAAGTGCATCGACGGCAGGTCGCGCTGGGAGTCGAAGCCCCGCAGCAGCACGACGTTCGCCTTGGGGTGGTCGGCCAGGATGTGGCGGACCTGGGCGTCGAACTCGGCCACCACCTCGGCGGTGTGCTCGGCGAAGCGGGTCTGGGCCATGGGCGGCGACGGCGGGACGCCGACGGCCTGGGGGTCGGTGTCCGAGACGCTCGGGCTGAGGTCGGAGCCCCGGAACACCACGAGCACGCGGTGCTGGGCCTCGTGGGCGAGGGTGACCTCGACGCCTTCGATCTTGATTCCGGCTCGGAGCAGCTCGACCACCGCCACCGCCTCGGCGTTCGGCAGCCGGCCGGCCCGGCGGTCGGTGATCCTGCCGTCGGCGTCGAGGGTGGCGAGGTTGCCGCGGGCGGCGATGTCGCCGGGCTTGATCTCGACCTCCAGGCCCGCAGCCGACAGGGCGCCGCGTCCGAGCTGGTACTCGACGGGGTCGTAGCCGAAAAGCGCCAGGTGGGCGGGGCCGGAGCCGGGGGTGATGCCGGGGCCGACAGGATCGAGGAGACCGCTGGAGCCGGCGGCGGCCAGCTCGTCGAGGTTGGGGGTGTGGGCCTCCTCCAGCTCGGTGCCCCGGTCGGGACCGGCAAAGCCGGCCAAGCCGTCGAGGACGACCAGAACGATCTTGCTGGATGCGGGTTGGACGAGAGTGGCGAGATCCAGGGTCACGGGAGTCAGGTTAGGGCAGGGAGGGACAGGCGAGGCTGGGGATCCGCCCGCCCCTCCCTGCGACCCGGGGCCGACGGCGGCGTCCAGCGCGGCCGTCGACCCTCTCGAACCTGTGTGTGCCATCCATTGTGCACCGCGTCAGCCGTCGGACTCGAGCGCGGCCTTCTCGAGCAGGTAGCCCCGCGACCGCACGGTCCGGATGGCGAGGCCGAGTGGCCAGAGCCGCCGCCGGAGGCGCAGCACGTGGACGTCGAGGGCGTTGCGACCAGGGGCACCGTCGGGCCAGCCGGCCCGGACCAGAACGTCGCGGCTGGCGACCGCGCCGAAGCGCGACACCAGGGCGTCGGTGAGCCGGGCCTCCAGCGGTGGCAGCGCCACCCACCGGCCGCCGAACCGCAGCACGCCGTGGACGTCGAGACCAGGGGCGTCGTGGCGATGGGCCTGGCTGCGCAGGGAGAGGGCATCGACGCGGGCCCGCACGTCGCTCTCGGGGGCCGGGATGCGGATCCAGTCCTCCAGGCAGTCCCGCAGCGGCGGCGGATCCTGGCCGTCCTCGACGAGCAGCAGCCGAGGGTCGCCGGAGACGCTCAACCGGGCCCTGCGGGCGTCCTCGTCGGGCCAACGCAGCAGCGTCACGTCCACCGGCCCACGTCCTCGTTCGGTGCGCGGCCCGCTGCGTTGTCGGTCTTTCTCGCCGGAGCGTCCATCGATGCGAAAGCTACGGCCGTCGTGTTGCTGTTTTGTTTCCCGGCTATGAACCTCTGCGTTCAACCACCGCTCTGCCGCCGTTGAGGCGATGTTGGGAAACGGAGATCCCGATGGCGGCGTCGTCCCGCTACGATCGAGGCCGCCTCGCGGGCGTAGTTCAGCGGCAGAACATCAGCTTCCCAAGCTGAGAACGCGGGTTCGATTCCCGTCGCCCGCTCTCCAC
>CAWGUU010000026.1:0-20367 GCA_963825765.1 uncultured Acidimicrobiia bacterium | reverse complement strand
CTCAGGTGTTGTGAGCAGCGGTGATGCTGTCTGCAGCAGCCAGGACCTGATTTCACAGCGCAGCGACAGCAGCTAAATCTTGGACCGTGGAGACCGCGGTCGATCACGTCGCTGTGCTGCTTCCGTCGTTCGAGCGCAGCCTCAAGGCCCGGAACCGATCCCCGAGACCATCCGGGGCTACGTCGAGTCCGCACGCCTGTTTGACGCCTTCTCGGCGAGCAGGGGATGCCCCAGGCGGTCGGTGCGATCCACCGCGAGCACGTCGAGGCGTTCATCGCTGACCAGCTCGACCGGTGGACGGTCGGACCGGAGGCGATGTCAACGTCAACCGCACCCGGCGAACACTCAAGCAACCCGAGCGAGCCGCAACCCACAACTCGTTCCTGATGAAGGAAAATTTCCATGCGCAACAACAGGAAAATGACCGTCCTCCTCATCGCTGCCGTCGGCACGGTCCTTGGCGTCGGAGGCTTCGCTCTCGCCGCGTTCATCCAGGACAGCACGGTAGATTTCGTCCCAGGCTCGGCCGAGGCTTTCGTCCCTGCCGACCAGCACGACGCGCCTCACCGAGGACCGAAACCGCGGCGGCCACGCAAGACTGACACGGTTCGTCTGGTGCGTCCTGTAGCGCAGCGGTTCGCTGGTCCCCAACGCGAAGTGCCGCCGACCCGGCGTGCCCCTTCCTAGCGAACTGCCTGGAACTGAGCCGTCCACGTCGTGTGGAACGTCATGGCCTGACAGCGGATATCGGTGTCATCCTTCAGCTTCACGGCGTTTCGCAGCGCGAACGGGAAGTTCGCTTCACTGACAGCGAGTGTCGGCATGAGGAGATCCGCGCCGGCCGTGGACAGTTCGATCTGGCCGTGACAGTAGGTGGCGTCGTCAGGGTTCCCGACGGTGTCGACGAAAACCTCACCCGGAGCGATGGACAGCAATCGGGCCTTCACATTGCTGTTCGGGTTCGTGAGGGTAAGAGTGACGAGACCGCTTTCGCCCGGTAGCAGTGTACCGGTTTGTGCGCCGCGTCTACAGCAGATCGAGAACCACATCTCGAACCCGGTGCTCATGAGCCGGACGGTCAGGCTGAGCCCGCTGTGGGTGCTGCTGTCGGTGATCATCGGCGACCGGCTGGGTGGGATCGTCGGCGCCCTGTTCTCCATCCCGACGGCTGGCACCATCCAGGTGGTCGCTCGGTAGGTCGCGGGAGAGCGCGGGTCCCGGTGTCGCTCGGTAGGTCGCGGGAGAGCGCGGGTCCCGGTGACCCAGGAGGAGGGGGGCGCAGAGGTTCCTCGGATTGCTCCGATCAGTTTGGCAAACTGCCGGGACACCGCCAGCCGTGACGGCGGCCGCCAGCACCACGCGGACGCGTGAGGCGGGGCGGAACCCAGCCATCGGTATGGGGGGATGACGAACTCAATGACGATATGGGGAACCGCGCTGACCCGGCCGGTGTCGCCGGACAGAGACCACATCCGGGGCCCTGTGGATGCATCGGTCTCGCTTGTCGAGTACGGGGACTCGAAGTGCCCGTTCTGTGGCGCCGCCCATGACGTCGTGGACACCGTGCAGGCTGCCCTGGGCGACCTTGTCCAATTCGTGTACCGCAACTTCCCGCTGACGACCGTCCACCCGCACGCGTGCTGCAGCCGAGGCGGCCGAGGCCGCGGGGGCCCAGGGCCAGTTCTGGCCCATGTACGACCTGCTCTTCGAGGACCAGCGACACCTCGCCCCGGCCGACCTGGTGGCCCGGGCCCGCGCGCTTCGCCTCGACGTCGACCGGTTCCAGCACGAGCTCACCACCCACGCCCACGCCGACCGGGTGCAGGAGACTTCATCAGTGGCGTGCACAGCGGGGTCAACGGAACCCCGAGCTTCTTCGTCAACGGGCTCCACTACGAGGGCCCCACCGACGCCGCCACCATGATCGCCGTCATCGAGGGGGCCCTGTCTCCCGCCCGGTAGCCCGGGCCGGGCCCTGGTCGTAGAGGCTCGCCCCGCGTGCGAGTCTCCAAGAGTTGGCGGGCGGGAGGGCGGCATTTTGGCCTCGACCGCGGCCCACCATTCCCGACGCCTCGGATCGACATCCCCAACACGTCGAACGGCTTGGACGCCAAAGTCGGCGAGGTGGCTCGGGGTCGAGATCTGGAGGTCCTGGGCCGCGGGACCCCGACGTGGTCCAGCTCGCCGGGCAGTCCCTGGCCGATCCTGTCTGTGCACGGACGTCGTCCGGCAGGGCCGACGTGATCGTGCTGTCGCCCGGGAGCAAGGAGGGCCTGGTCGCAGGCAGCTCGCCGATCGGCGACCGCCAGAACCGACGAACACCCGGCGGCGTCGTGACCGCCGGCGTCGACCCAGGCCGCGGCGTACCCGTGGCTGCGCTGCGTGTCAGCCGATGACCAGGGTTCCCACGCCGACTCGGCTGGTGATCCCGGGCGGGATCAGGCACTTGGTGACGTTCAGCACGGGTGAGGCAAGGGCCAGGGAGATGGGGGCGCCCTGGAAGACACCGGCGGTGACAATCCCGTTGATCGTGACGAGGATCTGCCCGAGCACCGTCTTCGACGACGACGTGTAGGTGTAGGTCGAGGTTTGCCCGGTGTTCCATTTGATCCCGGATGTCCCGGAGGTCGTCTGGTCGAGGGTCAGGCAGGAACGCATTCCCGTGACTGTGAACGTCGCCGCGCCGGAGGTGATGTTCGGGTTGGAGAGGCTCACGCACGGAGCGGCGAGGGTGCTGAGCGTGATGGTCTGCTGAGAGGGGAAGAGCGTCACGCCAGGCGAGTATGTGGTTCTCTGTGCAGTCGTGCACGTGAGGTCCCCCACCGCCGCGGCCGCGGGGTTGGCGGGTATGGCGAGCAGCAGCGAACCTGTCAAAGCCAGCACAGCGACGAACGCAGATCGTCTCCTCGGGGTCATGGCGGCTCCTTCCCTTTCGGGGGATGTACTTTCTCGCCGCCGGAGACCGGAGTCTGTCCCGGTCCCGGCCGACGATCAAGCCTCGATCCGGCAGCGTGAACGAGGTCGGCCTTCAGCAGCGATCTCGTCGTAGTTCTGAGATGGCGGCGGACCTCGCCTCCGACGGGTACCGCGCCGCCACCTCCCGACCGGCCGCCGCCAGGCGCCGGCGCAACGGACTCGTCCGCCATCAGCGCCACCATCGCGACCGCAAGCGGGGCGACGTCGCCCGGCGGCACCAGGAGCGCGTCCTGACCGTCGGTCAGGTACTCGCGGAACACCGGAATGTCGGCGCCGGCGACGGCACCCGCCCGGCCACAGATGTCGGGAGGAACCACCTGAGATCCGACACAATCTGCTCGGCGAGTCGAGCACCATCCACCTTGGCCGGCTAGCGAGTAACAATGATGTGATGGGGGGGGGCACTGGGCCCCACTGCAGCTAGGGGGTGTGATGTCGCTTTTGGCTCAAACCGACACAACCAACGCGGACGGCGGAGCGAACTTGGTCTTCCTATTGATCACGCTCGTGCTGATCATCATCGAGATCGTAAGCCTGTGGAAGGTCTTCACCAAGGCCGGTAAGGCGGGCTGGCAGTCCATCATCCCAATCTGGAACATCGTCGTGCTGCTTCGGATCGTGGGCCGACCGGTGTGGTGGATCATCCTGATGCTCATTCCCATCGTGAACCTCATCGTGTGGGTCGTGGTGAGCATCGACCTGGCGAAATCGTTCGGGAAAGGCATCGGCTTCGGGCTCGGCATCTTTTTCCTGGGCTTCATCTTCCTGCCGATTCTCGCCTTCGGCGACGCCCGGTACCAAGGGGCTTACGCGGCACGTTGACCGAACGGCCGCTAGCCGGTCCCTGGACGTAGTCGAACCGCGCATCGTTGGCGGCAAGCATGGAGACTCGGGCCACTGGCGCGCCGCCTCGGCGCGCCAGTGGCGCGATAGGTCACAGGGCTGCGCGACCTGCACGTGGCCCTCGACATGGCCGCACCCGACGTCTACGGCTGGGCCGACCTCGACCACGGCTACGGACCACCGGGACCGCTCCGTCCGCCTGGTCGGCTTGGTTCCGTCTCAGTGTCGACAGACGAGCGACAGAACCAGCGGTGAGGCGGGGGGATCGCCCCCCTGGGGTGAACGCTATGGTTCCGCCGTGCCGGTCGGAGTCGTCATCGGCCTTGTCTCGGCTTTCCTCACCGCCGTCGTCACCGAGGTCTACTGCCACCGCTGCCTCGCCCACCGCGCCTTCCGCGTCCACCCGCGCCTGGCGTCGGCGCTCGACACCTATTTCAGGGTCATCGTTCTCACCGACCCGGAGACGTGGGCCGCGGTGCACCGGCTGCACCACCGGTACGCGGACTCGCCCCTCGATCCTCATTCGCCGCAGCTGCGGCAACCGCTCACGGTCCTGGCCGGCTCCTCGGTCCTGTTCGCGATCGCCAAGCGCGAGGTGCCCAGCACCCCTCGCGCCGGAAAGTTCCTGTCCTGCGTTCCCTCCTGGTCGCATTCTTCCTGGCCGTGTTCGGACCGGTTCAGGTGGTGACGATGCTCGTCGTGCACCTCGTGGCCTACCTGGGGGTCATGGGGATGGTGAACACGGTGGGCCACCTCCATGGCCGCAAGCCGCATCCCGACATCCCGGGGTACGACCTGGCCTGGCTCGCCATCCCGCTGCTCGGCCACGGCTACCACAACTCCCACCACGCTCACCCGGGCGCCGCCCGCACCGGTCCACTCGATCCGATCTGGCCCCTGCTCCGCCTCCTTCAGGCGGTGCGACTCGTCACGTTCGACGACACGCGGTCCCGGGCGCCCTTGCGAGCCTGCTGCCAGGCATGGACTTCACTCGCAGCCAGCCGCTGAGCGCTCCATGCCGCGTCGTGGCGGTCGACCCTTGACGCCTCCGGAGGCCTCTGGGACAGTGGCGGGAGTGCCGTCGAAGGTCACCGTGCCCACGGAAGCGAACGCGCCGCTTCTCGACGTGGCCCGGGCCTTGGCCGATCCCACCCGGCTCCGGCTGTTCCTCGCTCTCCACCAGGCCGAACGCTGCGTCAGCGACCTGGTGGCCAGCGAGGGTGTGGCCCAGCCCCTCGTGAGCCACCACCTCCGCGCCCTCTCGCGCGCCGGCCTCGTCCAGGCGCGTCGGGCGGACGGCTTCAGGCTGTACGCCGTCAACCCCGACGGCATGGCCAGGGCCCTGGCCCTGCTCGTCGACCTGCTCGACCCCGAGAGCCTCGCCCCCCGCGCCCGGCCGGGGGGCAACGAGGCCTGCTGCCAGTAACCGCGAGCGCCCTTGACCGGGTACTGCCGGTCTGAGACGAGGCGTCGTCAACTGCCGTCTACGGCGCGAGCGGCAGATCCGGCTATGCCTCGAGGTCCTTGTTCTCGGGGACGAACTGGGCGGCGATGAAGGTCGCCCCTTGCGGATCCTTGATCACCGCCATCCTGGTCCACGGGGCATCGAACGGGCCGGCGACGATCTCGCCGCCGAGCTCGCTCGCCTTGGCCGCGGTGGCGTCGGCGTCGTCGACGGCGAAGGTGACGCTCCAATGCGCCGGCGTGTCGGACTCGTCGTCGGCAATCGGATTGAGGGCAGCGACGACGTCGATGAAGCCCTCGGGCGCACCCATCGCCGCCATCTGCTCGCGCAGGCCGGGGCTGCTTTCCTCGAGGTGATCGCCGTAGCCGGGCAGTGTCCACATCGAACCGGCGGGCATTGTCAGCGTCTCCCAACCGAAGACCGCGCCGTAGAACGCCTTCGCGCCTTCGGGGTCTCGCGTGGCGAGGCCGTTGAAGTTCAGCGATCCGTGCTCGTTGACGACCTTGGCACCTCGGTGGTTCCTCGCCTCCCAGACACAGAACGCGGCTCCTTCGGGATCGGTGAGGACAGCCATCCGCCCCGCGTCCAGGACCTCGAATGGCTCCATCGCCACCCCGCCACCCGCGTCGCGGGCCTTTGACGCAGCCTCGTCGGCGCTCTCGACCCAGATGTAGGTGTTCCACATCGCCATCGGCGGGGCGCCCTCAGGGCTCGACCCCACCGCCGCCACGTCGCCACCACGAATGCGGCCGACGAAGTACTTGCCCTCCGACCCGTCGGGCATCACGTCCTCGAACGCCCATCCGAACAGGCCGCTGTAGAAGGGAAGGGTGACCTCCGGGTCGGGCTGGCTGGTGTCGATCCAGCAGGGGACGCCGGAGATGTATCCGTCTCGCTCGGGCATTGCCGTTCCTCCCATTGCTCGCCGGTCGCGCGCACCCTAGAGGCCGGGGGCTTTCCGTGTGGCTCGACCGCCAGCCTGTCGAGAACCGCGACACCAAGATCGACCGGATGCGATACCTTGTACTGCTATGCGTTCCGGCTCTAGGTATCGGAGGTGCGGTGCAGATCGACAAGGACCTCGTCGCGGCGTCGGCGACGCCGCTGGTGCTGGCGATCCTGGACGACGGCGAGAACTACGGGTACGCCATCCTCAAGCGCGTTCGGGAGCTCTCGGGCGGTGAGCTCGAGTGGACCGATGGGATGCTCTACCCGCTGCTCCATCGTCTCCACCGACTCGGGTACGTGACCACGGATTGGCGAACGCCGCCTGAGGGGCGGCGCCGCAGGTACTACACGCTCACCGACGGCGGCCATGAGGCTCTGGCGGAGCACAAGCGGCAGTGGGCGACCGTGACGCGGGCGTTGGGTGGCGCCTGGGGGGGCGCCAAGCTGATGCCGCTCGTGTTGGGGAGGGCCTGACCATGGAGTCGTTGGAGGCGGAGATCGCGGAGTGGCGGGCCTTCGTCGGAAAGGGCCCGGCGGTCGATGGCCGTGACGTGGAGGAGTTGGAGGCCCATCTCCGCGATCAGATCGCCGATCTGGACGCGGCCGGTCTCGCTGCCGACGAGGCCTTCCTGATCGCGGTGAAGCGGATGGGGAGCGTCGACGAACTGTCCCGGGAGTTCGCGCGTGAGCACAGCGGCAGCCTCTGGAGGCAGCTCGTCCTCTCCGGCGACGACGAGCAGCAACAGGCGGACAGCCGGTGGCTGGAGGCGCTGGGGTTCGCCGTTGCGGCGGCCGTCACGATCCAGGTCGCACGCTTGGCCGCGGGGTTCCCGAGCGAGGAGTCCTGGTGGCTGCTGCGCAACGTGAGCCTGCTCGTGCTGCCGTTCCTTGCCGGCTACTTCGCCCGCCGAGGGCGACTCGCCCTGCGCCAGTGCCTGCTGACGGCCGCGCCATTCCTGATCGCCGCCGTCGTGATCAACGTCTACCCCTACGGTGAGGACTCGTCGACCCAGATACTCGTCGTCGCACACCTACCCGTCCTGCTGTGGTTCGTGCTCGCCTACCCCTACATGGGCGGGGTCCTGCGATCGCACGAGCGGCGCATGGACTTCGTCCGCTTTACGGGCGAGTGGTTCATCTACTACGTGCTGATCGCGCTCGGGGGCGGCGTGCTTCTGGCCCTGACCGCGTTCATCCTCGAACCGGCGGGCCCCGAACTGGCCGAGCGGGTCATCGAGTGGATGTTGCCCTCCGGGGCGGCGGGGGCCGTGGTCGTGGCGGCCTGGCTCGTGGAGTCGAAGCAGCGGGTGGTGGAGAACATGGCGCCGGTGCTGACCATGCTCTTCACGCCGTTGTTCGCGCTGATGCTGGCCGGCGCCGCAATCGTCTACGCGGTGACCGGACTGGGCGGCGCGTTCGACCGCGAGCTCCTCGGTGTCTTCGACGCCCTGATGGTGGTGGTCCTCGGGCTCGTCTTGTACGGGATGTCGGCCCGGCACCCGTCACACGCGTCGGGGTGGATGGACCGCATCCAGCTGGTCGCCGTCGTGAGCGCGCTGCTCCTCGATCTCATGGTGCTGGGTTCGATGGCGGCCCGGATCGGCGATCTCGGGTTCACGCCGAACCGGGCAGCGGCGCTCGGACTCAACCTGGTGCTGCTCGTGAACCTGACCGGCACCGCCTGGCTGTCCATCCAGTTCCTCACCGGGCGCAGCACCTTCCATCGGCTCGAGCGCTGGCAGACCACCTACCTGCCCGTCTTCGCCCTCTGGGCCGCGACGGTCGTTGTCATCCTCCCACCGCTCTTCTCCTTCACCTGAGCTCGTCGACCTGACACACCAGGGCCGTGAGGTGGCCGGTGCCACCCTGCGGCCGCGGTGCCGCTCCGGCCACGGTCGACCCCGATTTGCCTCAAGTCCGTTCGCAAAAGGGTCGAAATTCATCAACGGCCACGCGCGATCAACCGGACCGCGGGCCCCTCTTGAAGGAGATGGCTTTGAACACGCACGCCCGGCGCGCCCTCGGGGTCGCGCCCTTACTGATCTTGCTACTCGCACTGTCGCTGTTGGCGTGGCCCCGAACGGCGGTTGCCGCCGGCGGCGTCTCAGCGACCTTCACCAAGTCCTCGCAATGGGACTCCGGCTTCGTCGGCGCCTACACCATCACCAATTCCGGCCCCGGCGCCATCGCAAGTTGGCGTCTCGAGTTCGACCTTCCCTCGAACGCCAGCGTCACGAGCTCCTGGAACGGCCTTCTGACGCGTTCCGGCAACCACTACACCGTCCTCAACGACACCTGGAACGGCTCGCTCAGCGCGGGCTCGTCGGCGAACTTCGGGTTCCAGGTCGCGACCCCCACGCCGTCCGCGGTACCCAGCAACTGCCTGCTGAACGGGGCCTCCTGCTCCGGAGGAGGCGGCGGCACGACGACGACCACCATCGCACCCGCGACCACGACCACCACGGTGCCAGCCACCACGACGACGACAGTTCCGGGCGGCGGTGGCGGTGCCGGTGCGACGCCGGCCTTCGCCCCCTACGCCGACGTCACCCTCTGGCCGCCCGTCGACCTGAGTGCCACTGCCACGGCCAGCGGCGTCAAGCAGTACACGCTCGCCTTCATCGTGAACGGCTCGACCTCCTGCCAGGCTTCCTGGGGTGGAGTGATCTCGCTGGCCGACAGTCCCATGGGCAACCAGATCGCCCAGCTGCGGGCCAAGGGCGGCGACGTGATCGTGTCCTTCGGCGGGGCGTCCGGCCAGGAGTTGGCTCAGACCTGCACCAACCCCGACGCCTTGGTCAGCCAGTACCAGGCCGTCATCGACAAGTACAACCTGACCAGGATCGACTTCGACATCGAGGGTGCGGCCGCAGCCGAGCCCGCCTCGATCGCCCGGCGATCGCAGGCCATCAAGACCCTCCAGGCCCGCGCCGCCGCATCCGGCAAGAAGTTGGATGTCTCGCTGACCCTGCCGGTGCTGCCCAGCGGCCTCACCCCCGACGGGGTGAACGTCGTCCGCTCGGCGCGGGACGCCGGTGCCGTCGTGTCGGTCGTCAACATCATGGCGATGGACTACGGCGACTGGGCCGCCCCCAGCCCCGCCGGCAAGATGGGCCAGTACGCCATCGACTCGGCGACAAGCCTGAAGGCCCAGCTCAAGAGCCTGTACCCGGCCAAGACGGAGGCCCAGCTCTGGAGGATGGTCGGGATCACGCCGATGATCGGCCAGAACGACGTGCAGTCCGAGGTCTTCACCAAGGCCGACGCCCAGCAGGTGGTCACCTTCGCCAACCAGCGTCACGTCGGCCGGGTGTCGATGTGGTCGGTGGCCCGGGACAAGCAGTGCCCCGGTGGCGTCACTCCCTGGGCGGACCCCACGTGCAGCGGGATCCTGCAACAGCAGTGGGACTTCTCCAAGATCTTCAGCGGCTTCGTCGGCTGAACCTGGGTCCTCGATTCACGCCACCGCCAGCAGACGAGAGTGCAAGAAGGTCGCGGGATGCGACCTTCTTGCCCTCTCACGGGCGGGCGTGCCTTCAAGGTGACCGTCCGGCGGGTTGATGACGCGAAGGAGCGGCCCGCCCCGCTCACCCCCTGCTGCGTCATGAGCCTCGATCTCGCCTTCGACTCCATCCTCGCCGCCGCCCAGGTCGGCGCCGGATGGGCCCGCGGCCGCCTCTACGAGTCGGTGGCGCCTGCAGTGCAGGGCTACGTTCGGGCCCAGGGCGTGGCTGAGCCGGCCGACGTCATCAGGGACGTGTTCGTTGCGGTGCTGACGGGACTGCCGACCTTCGTAGGCGACGAGCAGCAGTTCCGCAGCTGGGTGTTCACCATCGCCTACCGCCGGGTCGTGCACGAGTGGCGGGCGCGGGCCAGGCGCGACACCTAACGTGCCACCACCGGCCTCGGCCGCCCCCGCATCCGAGGATGTCGCTCTCGCCCGCCTGGGCGACGAGCGGGTAGCCGAGCTGCTGGACACCCTGACGCCGGACCACCACGTCGTCGACCACCACCTCGATCCCCGGCGACGACACCGCTGAGTTTAAGGGCAACCGCGGCCAGGGCAACCGCGGCCCCGGCAACAGCGGCAACAGCGGCAACAGCGGCAACGGGACCGGCAACTCGGGCAAGAAGTAGGCACACGACCGCCGTCGCCCGGCTCGGGATAGGCGGGGCGACGGCGGCTAGGCCTGGTGGACGGAGACCGTGGCCCGCATGCCGGCGTCGTAGTGGCCCGGCTCGTGGCAGCCGACCAGCACCTCGCCGGCGTGGTCGAAGCGGTGGACGAGGGTGGCAGTGGCCCCCGGCGCCACCTCGACAGCGACGGCGTCGAGTCCGTGTCCATGTCCCTGTCCGCGTGAGCCGCCGGCCGCCATGGCCCGCTCGTGGGCGTCCTGCACGGCGGCGTCGCCGATGACCGCGTCGTGCACGATCTGGCCGTCGTTGCGGAAGACGAAGCGCACGGTCTCGCCGGCCTTCACCGACAGTGAGGCGGGCGTATACGAGAACTCGTCCATGCCGACCTCGACCGTCCGCTGGCTGGCCGTCCGCTGACTGGTCGTCCGGCGGTCGTCGACGACCCGCGTCCCGACTGCGATCGCCACCAGTAGGACGGCCGGGACCAGCCAGGCGACGGCCACGCCCCAGCGACGCCTGGGCCCGGTGCGGGTGGGGTGCCCGGTCCGGCCGGGCCGGCCGAAGCGGTGCAGGCGGAGGCTGTTGGCCACCACCGACACGCTGGAGAGGCCCATCGCGGCCGCGGCCAGGACGGGATCGAGCAGGCCGAAGGCGGCCAGCGGGATTGCGGCCAGGTTGTAGCCGAAGGCCCAGCCGAGGTTCTGGAGGATCGTGGTGAACGTCGCCCTCGACAGGCGGAGGGCGGTGCCCACCCCGGCCAGGTCGGGCGACAGCAGGGTGATGTCGGACGACTCGATGGCCACGTCGGTGCCGCTGCCGATGGCGATACCGAGGTCGGCCTGCACCAGGGCGGGCGCGTCGTTCACGCCGTCGCCGACCATGGCGACGACCCGACCCTCGGCTTGGAGCCGGCCCACCTCGTCCACCTTGCCGGCGGGCAGCACGCCGGCGAGCACCCGGCCGATACCGACCCGGGCGGCGATGGCCGACGCGGTGCGGGCGTTGTCCCCGGTGATCATGGCCACGTCGAGACCCATGGCCCGCAGGGCGGCGACCGCCTCGGCGGCGCCATCCCGCAGGGTGTCGGCCACCGCCAGCAGTCCTCGCGCCCGGCCGTCCCAGCCCGCGAACACGACGGTCCTCCCCAGCTGCTCCAGCCGGTCGGCGGCGTCGATCAGCTCGGCGGGCACTTCCATCCCCGACTCCTCCAGCAGTTGCCGACGCCCGACGACCACCGCGGTCCCGCCCACCGACGCCCGGACCCCCGAGCCGGCCACCGCCTCGAACCCGGTGGCCCGTGCGACGTCGAGCGGGCCCTGGCGGGCGGCGGCGACCACGGCCTGGCCGACGGGGTGCTCCGACCCCACCTCGGCGGCGGCGGCTGCGGCCAGAAGCTCGTCCTCCGTCACGCCCTCGGCGGCGACCACGTCGGTGAGCGACATCCGGCCGGTGGTCAGGGTGCCGGTCTTGTCGAACACGACGGTGTCGACGTCCTTGGACCGCTCGAGCACCTCACCGCCCTTCACGAGCACGCCGAGGGCGGCTCCCCTGCCCGTCCCCACCATGATCGCCATGGGGGTGGCCAGGCCCAGGGCGCAGGGACAGGCCACGATCAGCACGGCGATGGCGGCCAGCAGACCCTCGGACGGGCTGTCGGCCAGCACGGCCCAGCCGGCGAAGGTAAGAGCCGCCACGGCCAGGACGACGGGCACGAAGACCCCCGCCACCCGGTCGGCAAGCCGCTGCACCGGCGCCTTCGAGCCCTGGGCCTCGGCCACCAGGGCCACGATCCGCGCCAGGGCGGTGTCGGCGCCCACGGCGGTGGCGCGCAGGCTGAGCACGCCCTGGCGGTTGACCGTCGCGCCCACGACCGGGTCGCCGGGGCGCTTGTCGACCGGCATCGACTCGCCGGTGAGCATCGACTCGTCGACCGCGGACACGCCCTCCACGACCACGCCGTCGATAGGGAGCTTCTCGCCGGGGCGGACGCGTACGACATCGCCCACCCGCAGTTGTTCGACCGGCACGAGGCGCTCGCCGGTGGGCGCGGCGGCATCGACCAGCGACGCCTCCTTCGCACCCAACTCCAGCAGTGCGGTCACGGCCCGGGTGGCCCGACCCTTCGCCCTCGCCTCCAGCCACCGGCCCAGCACGAGGAAGGCGATGATGAGGGCCGCCATGTCGTAGTGCAGGTGTTCGCCGGCGCCGCCCAACAGCTCGGCCGTCGAGAACCCGAAGGCGGCCAGGGTGCCGATGGCGACGAGGGTGTCCATGTTGGCGGCACCGGCCCGGGCCCTCACGAGGGCCCGCCGCAGGAACGGGAATCCCGCCCAGAACTGGACAGGCACCGTGAGCGCGGCCGCCGTCCAGCGCGCCCAGGCGTCGTGCGGCCACAGCCACGTCGAGCGCGACGATCACGAAGGTAAGCGGCCACGCGACCAATACCCGGCGGAGCCAGTCGGCCTGCTCGTCGACGGCGTCGTCGGCGTGATGCCCGTCCCCTGGAGGGGCAGCCGGCTCCGCGCCGTAGCCGATGCCCTCCACCGCGGCGACGAGGTCGTCGACCGCCACCGCCGACGGGTCGAAGTCCACCGTGGCCCGTCCGGTGGCGAAGTTCACCCCGGCCTGCTCGACGCCGGGCTGCCCGGCCAGCACCCGTTCGACCCGGGCCGCGCACGACCCGCACGTCATTCCCGACACGTCGAGCTCGGCGTGCCCGAGGGGACCGAGCTGGTCGACCGCCATCTCAGCTCCGGTCCGGGGCGGTGACCACGTGGTCGTACCGAAGGGCGTTCATCAGCTCGTCGACGATCTCGGCCGTGCGGCCCGACCGCATTGCCTCGGCCACGCAGGTCTCGAGGTGGTTGCGCAGCACGGCCCGGCTGGAGGCCTCCAGCGAGCCCTGGACGGCGGCCAGCTGCTTCATCACGTCGACGCAGTAGGTGTCGGACTCCACCATCCTGATCACGGCGTCGACGTGGCCGCGAGCGCTCCGCAACCGGTTCACCAGTGCCTTCTTGTCGGCTTCATGCATGGGTCTACTCTACCCCACCTGGGGTGGGGTCGACAAACACTGTTGACTGGTGGCGAGAGACGTGCCGACCGCTAACGCAACCGGCGTAGGTCGAGCCGCCGGAGGAGCTGGGCGTTGAGGACGACGACGATGGTCGAGGCGCGCATCGGCACCGCCGCCACTGCCGGCGCCAGGCTCACGCCGGCCCGGGCGAAGGCCCCGGCAGCCACCGGCAGCGCCACCACGTTGTACCCGGCGGCCCACGCCAGGTTCTCGATCATCTTGCGGTAGCTGGCCTCCGACAGCTCGATCACGGCCAGCACCCCGCGAGGGTCGCTGTCGGGAGCTCGAGCTGGTTCCCGAACCAGTCCATGACCATGGGGCTGGTGGCGGGGGCGTCGACTGGGTCGGTCCCGTTCTCGGCACATGACCTGATGGTCCCCGTGACCGGTGTGGTCTCCCGGGGCGCCCGGTGGATGCGAGGTGGATACGGCCGTACCCGGACTTGCCCGGTCGGCGGGCAGAGTTGCCGACCCCGGCGGCTCGGACCAGGCCCGGGTCGCCGGTGGGCGGACGTGTCAGTTACGGGCGAGGAAGGACAGGTCGATCGGGATCCCCATGTACCGGAACGCGGCCAGGAGGGCCACGAAGATTCCCAGCACGACGAGGAAAGCCATCAGCAAGTCGGTGCGATCCTTGAGCATTATCGTCACCTCCGCGCCCCGTATCGGCACGTCGATCGCTCACCTGTAGGCCAAATGACCTATTCGATAGGTCGAATGACCTACTCCGTAGTCGCCCGTCTAAAGCGCGAAGCTGCCCTGGGCCTGCTTCCCACCCTGGGAGGCGATGGCCGCGTACGTGCCCGGCTCGACCTCCAGGACGACGAAGATCCGCTCGAACCGGCTGTCGCCGTCGGCCTCGGCCCCGACGTCGAGCACCACGCTGGGCCCGTCGGTCCGCTTGACGATCATGTCGACGTGGCCAGGGTCCCACCCGACCCCGGTGGCCTTCCATGCCGGCGCCTCCAACGGCTGGGTCTCGCCGGGCGGGATCTCGCCTTTCTGGGCGTACAGGGTGACGACCACCGAGGCCGCCGGGCGGGCGGTGGAGGCGGTGGTATCCGAGGGCGAACCGTCGGTAGCGGCCGTCGTGGCCGTCGTGGCCGCTGTCGTGGCCGAGCCCGCGGCGGTCGTGGCCGCGGGTGCCGTCGTGGCGGTGGTGGCTGTCGAGTCGGTCGTCGTCGAGGTGCCGGGACGGCTGGAGGATGTGGTGGTCTTCTTGTCGTCGTCCGACCCGCCGCAGCCGGCGAGGACCAACGCAAGGACGACGGCCACACCCGCCGTCAGTCGCCGCACAGCACACGCACCGATGTCACGGAGTGTACTGACGTAGGGTCGGAGGGTGGGCTTGTGGAGTTCGCTCGCCGTTCGCCCGGAGTTCACCGCCGGGTCAGCGGCAGATCTATTCCCTTCCCTAACCTTGGCGTTCATGGTCCCCGACAACCCGAGGCACCGCTGAGCACACCACTTCGCCGCCACCGCTCCGACGAGGCCGAGCGCATGGTGCGCGAGGCCCGGGGTATCGCCGCCGCCGCCCTTTCCGAGACGGTGCGCATGCGCCGGGCTCTCGACGCCCTGACCCTCGCCGTCCTGATCTACGACGAGACCGGGACGCTGGTCCTGCACAACCGCCAGCACGGCGAGCTCGAGTCGAACCGCCAGGTCGCGGCGCTGGTGGCGGCCACCGTCGAGCGCCTGGTCGCCGAGACCGGCTCAGGGGGGCCCGCCAGTGAGACCCTCGTCCTGCACGGGCCCCCGCCCCGTACCCTCGACGTCACCGCCGTCCCCCTCGACAGCGACGGCCAGGCGCTGGGCACGATCGCCTTCGTCGAGGACATCTCCGAGCGCCGGCGGCTGGAGGCGGTCCGGCGCGACTTCGCCGCCAACGTCAGCCACGAGCTGCGGACGCCGATCGGAGCCCTGGCCGTGCTCGCCGAGGCGTTGGCGGTGGAGGACGACCCGGCCGTCACCAGCAGGCTCGTGAGCCACATCACCACCGAGGCGGAGCGGGCGGGACGCCTGATCGAGGACCTCCTCGACCTGTCGCGCATCGAGGCCGAGGGCGTGCTCACCGAGGAGCTGGTCGACATCAACGGCGTCAACGACACCGCCGCCGACCGCGTCCTGCCCGTGGCCCGCCAGCGCGACGTCGACATCGTGGTGACCCGGGCCGATCCGGCGCCCCTGGTACGGGGCGACGAGCGCCAGCTGGTCTCGGCCGTCGCCAACCTGCTCGACAACGCGGTGAAGTACTCGGAGCCGGGCTCCAAGGTCGAGGTCACGAGCAGCCGGTCCGGCGGCTGGGTCCGCCTCGCCGTCCGCGACCAGGGCATCGGCATCCCGGCCAAGGACCTCGAGCGGATCTTCGAGCGCTTCTACCGTGTCGACCGGGCCCGCAGCCGGGAGACAGGGGGCACGGGTCTCGGGCTGGCCATCGTCCGCCACGTCGCCACCAACCACGGCGGCGACGTGCGCGTCCGCTCCCGCGAGGGCGAGGGCTCCACGTTCACACTACGGCTCCCCCTGGCCGACACCTCCGAGACGGACCCTCCTCGGTGAGCGCTCCGCTGAACGACTCCCGTCCCACCGTGCTCGTGGTCGAGGACGAGGAGTCCTTCGTGGAGGCCCTGAGCCTCGGCCTGAGCCGTGAGGGGTTCGCGGTACGGGTGGCCCGCGACGGGGCCGAGGCGCTGGAGCTGTTCGACGCGGAGCGGCCCGACGTCGTCCTGCTCGACCTCATGCTGCCCCGGGTCTCGGGCATCGACGTGTGCCGCCACATCCGGGCCCGTTCGACGATCCCGATCATCATGGTGACGGCCAAGGACTCCGAGGTCGACGCCGTGGTGGGTCTCGAGGTCGGTGCCGACGACTACGTCACCAAGCCGTACCGCCTGCGGGAGCTGGTGGCGAGGGTCCGGGCGGTGCTGCGGCGGGCCACCTCGGGACCCGAGGTCGAGGAGGACGAGTCGTCCGAGGTGCTCGAGGTCGGCGACGTCACGCTCGACCCGGAACGCCATCGCGTGACGGTCCGCAACGGCGAGGTGGCCCTGCCGCTGCGCGAGTTCGAGCTGCTGGAGCTGCTGCTGGCCAACGCCGGCCGGGTGCTCACCCGCGACACCCTCATCGACAGGATCTGGGGCCCCAACTACGTCGGCGACACCAAGACCCTCGACGTCCACGTCAAACGACTGCGCGCCAAGATCGAGGACAACCCGTCGCGGCCCAGCCGGATCACCACCATCCGGGGCCTCGGCTACCGCTACGAGAAGCCAACGCGAGTCTGAGCCGAGGCTCGTCCGAGCCTCACCACACCCCGGGGCACCGTGAGAGTGCAGAAAGGTCGCATATACCGACTTTCTTGCACTCTCACCTCCGGATCGAGACCTACCGGCGACCGGGCCTGCGCCGGGGTCGTGGATCGGCGCAGGCCCGGTCCCAGGAGGAGTCCGGGTCCAGGAGACGGTTCAGACGCCGGCTGTCGCCCCGGCCCGGTTCCGGCGGGGGGACCTGACGCCGGCCCGGAGTGCTTCGGCCACGCCCGTCTTGCCGCTGACGCGGGGACCGACGATGCAGGAGGCGGTCACGTAGCCGGCGGCCAGGAGGGTTGCATCGCTGCGGATGTCCGCGACATCGCCCGGAGCGGAGATCCTGAGGTGCAGCCGGCCCATATCACCCGCTCGCAGGTCGGCCAGCGGGGCCTGGACCGTGCCGACGCGTGCCAGCGGCGCCTCGCGCACGCCGGTGACCTCCAGCGTGGGCACGTCGGGCACGTTCACGTTCAGCACGGTGCCCGCCGGGGCTCGCAGCAGCCAACCCATCGCCGCTGCGGCCACGTCGACCGCGGTCGCCCAGCACCGAGGCTGGCTCGATGCCAGGCTGACGGCGAGCGCCGACACCCGCAGGTTGCCAGCCGTGAGGGCGGCACCGACCGTGCCCGAGTGCAGCACGCCGAGCCCGGTGTTGGACCCGCGGTTGATGCCGGAGACGACGATCCGAGGCGCAGCGCCGAGCGCTCCCGACAGCCCGGCCATCACGGCCAGCGCCGGCGGGCCGTGCACCGAGTACGAAGGCGCATCGACGCCATCGATGTCGACCCTGGAAACGAGGATGCCCTCCTCCAGCCACGCCGGGCTGACGGCTGCACCGCTGCCGCTGCGGTCCTCGACCGGCGCCGCCACGACCACATCCCCGATCCGCGCTGCCGCCCTCGCCAGCGCCGCGAGGCCCGGGGCGCCGATGCCGTCGTCGTTGGTGACCAGCACCGTGGGGACCACCGAAGGGTGCCGGTCTCGACCCTGGCCGTCGCGTGCCCCGGTCGTGGGGGGAAGTGCCCGGATCAGCGTGACGGCCATGGCGAGGAGTCTGCGCCGCCGAAGTGACCTCCCCATGACCGGTGGCCGGAGGGGAGCTGAACACCGCGTGAAGAGAACGCTCCCATGCATCGCCGGCCAGGCACCGTTTATCGTGTGCCACGACAAGTACGATGATCAGGGCGACTTCGCTCCATACGGGCCAGTAACGCCCCGAGCCCCATGTCGCGGCGACCCCGAGGGAGCTCAACATGACGCACCCCGCACCGTCCTCATCGCACCAAGCGGAGGAGGCCTCGCAACCTGGCACCGCCGGAGTCCTGCGCGAGTTCCCCGCGCACCGATCGACTCTCCCTACCTCAACCGGGAGCTGTCGTGGCTGGACTTCAACGGCCGGGTCCTCGCCCTGGCCGACGACGCCCGCGCCCCGGTGCTCGAGCGGGTCAAGTTCCTCGCCATCTTCAGCAGCAACCTCGACGAGTTCTTCCAGGTCCGGGTGGCCCTGCTCAAGGAGCAGCAGGACGCCAAGATCGGCGGCACGTCGCCCGACGGGCTGACACCCTCGGAGCAGCTCCGCCTCATCAGCACCCAGGTGGCTGCGCTGCTCGACCGGCAGGAAGAGATCTTCGCCAAAGGCGTCGTTCCCGCCCTGGCCGAGGCCGGCATCGTCCTCTCCGACTGGGAGTCCCTCGACGAGGACGACCGCGCCTACCTGGTCGACATCTTCGAGACCCGGATCTTCCCTGTGCTCACGCCCCTCGCGGTCGACCCCGGCCATCCCTTCCCCCACATCTCGAGCCTGTCCCTGAACCTCGCCGTGGTGGTCCGCAACCCCCGCAGCGGGGAGCGCCGATTCGCCAGGATCAAGATGCCGCCCCTGCTCCCACGCTTCATCGCGGTGCCCGACAAGCAGCGCCTGATCCCGATCGAGCAGGTCGTCGCCGCCCGGCTCGACGTGCTGTTTCCCGGCATGGAGATCGAGTCCCACTGCGCGTTCCGGGTCACCCGCAACGCCGACCTCGACATCGAGGAGACCGACGCCGACGACCTGCTGGAGGCGATCGACATGGAGCTGCGGCGCCGGCGCTTCGGCAACGCGGTCCGCCTCGAGGTCGACAGCACCATGCCGGACGACGTCCGGGAGCTGCTGACCCACGAGCTCGACCTTCGTGACAGCGACGTGTACGAGACGGAGGGCCTCCTCGACCTCGGGGACCTGTGGGCCCTGCACGGCCTCGACCGGCCTGACCTGAAGGACGAGCCGTGGATACCCGTCGTGCCCCCGGCCCTGGCCAGCATCGACGAGCCGGGCGAGGACATCTTCGCCGTCCTGCGGCGCCGCGACGTCGTCGTGCACCACCCCTACGAGTCGTTCACGGCCTCCACCGAGGCATTCATCCGCCAGTCCGCCGCCGACCCCAACGTCCTGGCCATCAAGCAGACCCTCTACCGCACGTCCGGCGACAGCGCCATCGTCAAGGCCCTGATCGACGCGGCCGAGGCCGGCAAGCAGGTGGTGGTGCTGGTCGAGCTCAAGGCCCGGTTCGACGAGAAGGCCAACATCGCCTGGGCGAGGGCTTTGGAGCACGCCGGCGTGCACGTCGTCTACGGGCTCGTCGGGCTCAAGACCCACACCAAGACGGCCCTGGTGGTGCGGGAGGAGGCCGACGGTCTCCGCCGCTACTGCCACGTGGGCACCGGCAACTACAACTCCACGACCGCCCGGCTGTACGAGGACATCGGGCTCCTGTCGGCCGACCCCGACCTGTGCTCGGACCTGACCCACCTGTTCAACTTCCTCACCGGCTACAGCCGCCACGTCCAGTACAAGCGCCTGCTGGTGGCCACCACGTCGCTGCGCACCCGCCTCACCGAGCTCATCCGCAACGAGGTCAACGCCCCCGAGGGCGCCGGGCGGATCGTGATGAAGATGAACAGCCTCGTGGACTGGGACCTGATCTCCGCCCTGTACGAGGCCTCGTCCGGTGGCGTGAAGATCGACCTGATCGTGCGAGGCATCTGCTGCCTGCGCCCCGGTGTCCCCGGACTGTCGGAGAACATCAAGGTGCGGTCGATCGTGGGCCGCTACCTGGAGCACTCGCGCATCTTCGCCTTCGGCGGGCGCGACGAGCGGCACTACTACATCGGCTCCGCCGACCTCATGCCTCGGAACCTGGACCGGCGGGTGGAGGCGGTCACGCCGGTGAGCGATCCTGCCCTCACCGCCCGGCTGCAGGAGATCCTCGACGTCGACCTGGCCGACGACACGCTGGCCTGGGAGCTGGGCCCCGACGGCGAGTGGCGCCACGTGCCTCCGGGCCGGGGCTTCAACACCCACGACCGGCTGCAGGAGCTGACCCTCGCCCGGGCCCGCCGCGACCCCGAGCGCAAGGCGAGGGCCACGCCCAGCCTGATGGCGTGACGCCGCGGCCAGGTGCATGAGAGCAGCCACATGAAGGCAGAACGGAGACCGAGACCAAGCTGGCGGCGTGGGCCGGCTTCGCCCTGCCCGACCTCACCGGCGTCCTCGACGGGGTGACTGCCAGGCCGTTCCCGGAGCGGGTGCTGGAGGCCACCTACTACGACACCGCCGACCTGCGCCTGGCCCGCTGG
>CAWGUU010000025.1:0-47158 GCA_963825765.1 uncultured Acidimicrobiia bacterium | reverse complement strand
GTCTGGGTGGCTGAGTCACCGACCCACCTGATCCACTTCGACGGCGAGCGGTTTCTCGGGCCGTATGGCTATCTCCGGCACCTAGTTCCCTTGCCGAGACGTTCCCTGTATGGCGCGGATCTGTGGCCCCGGTTGGTGCGCCTGCGCTCCAGGACCAGTCGACGGAGTCGCCAAGGCCGACCGGCGGGTCCGCCGCAATGCTCCTCGGCTGGCGGGATACTCCGGGCAGTGGAAGCCCCCATGGCAGTGCCTGGTCGGGCTGCATCAGGTGCCGGCGGGCTGGAACAGCTCGACGACGTTGCCCGAGGGGTCCTCGAGCAGGATCTGCGAGCCGCCGGGGCCGGTGACGATGTCGTTGCGGAAGCTCGCTCCGGCGTCGCGGAGTCGAGCCACCTCGGCGGCGATGTCGGCGACGATGAGGTGGATGCGGTTCCAGCCGCCGGGGCCGCGGCGTGGTGCCGTCGGGCATGGGCCGCCCGGCCGAGCTGGCCGGCCCGCTGAGCAACAGCCGCAGGTTGCCGCGGGTGACGTCTGCGAATGGCAGGGGCGAAACTGGTGCGCACCTCGAACCCGAGATGCTTGATGTAGAACTCGATCGCGGTTTCCACGTCGTCGACCATGTAGCGGACGTTCACCATCTCGTGAGGTTCCGTCATGGCTCCTCCTGTGCTTGTCGTCGGGACGGGGTTGTCGGGGCGGTGAGGGTGGCAAGCAGGAACCCGATGCGGGTGTCGAGCTCGGCAGCCGTGTCCCGGAAGGCCGGGTAGCTCGCCTCGTCGTCGCCGTCCGGGTGCCCGGCGGCGGGGTCGGCGATGCTCCAGTGGATGATCTCGGGGTGTCCGGGGAACTCGGGGCAGACCTCGCGCACCCGGTCGCACAGGCTGATCACCCGATCGAACCGCTGCTGTGCGAACACGCCCATATGCTTCGAGTGGTGCCCGGCCAGATCGATGCCGTGCTCCTCCCGCATTGCCCGCACGGCGTTGGGGTGCAGCGTCTTGGGGTGACTGCCGGCGCTGTGGGCTTCGACCAGTCCACCGGAGCGGGCCCGCGCCAGGGCTTCGGCCATCTGCGAGCGGGCGCTGTTCCCTGTGCACAGGAACAACAGCCGCGCCTTCACGTCCAATGGCCGGACGCTCGTCGAGCTGGGCGGGACGAGCCGGAGCCCGGGGTGCAGGGCCGCGCCGGTGGCGGCGAGCAGCCCGCCGACGCGGGTGAGGTCGACGGTGTAATACGCGTCACGGCGGTCGGCCGAGCTGCGCCGCGCCGAGATCATGTGGGCGGTACGGAGCTTGCCCAGGTGGTAGGAGACGAGGTTCTGGGGCTGCTGCACCAGCCCGGTCAGCTCGTGCACGGTGCGATCGCTGCGGGCCAGCTCGCCCAGCAGCTGCCACCGCAGCGGATGACCTGCGAGTTGCAGGAACGCCGTCGAGGTCAGCTCGGCCTGCTGCGTCTCCACAGCGACGATGTTACATCAACTGTATTCGATACATCAAGTCAGACTGTTGGATCGATCCCCCGCCCCCGAACATCACACGCCGGAGCGGGAGCGGGCTACTTCCAGACGCGGACGTAGTCGACCTGCATCGTGGCCGGGAAGACCGGGGGCTTGGCCGGGTCGAGTCGGTTGCCGTACACCCCGAGCCCCTGCGTCAGGGCCAGCATGAAGGGATGATCGAAGGGCTGCGGGGCCACGAGGGGCGGCGCCGGCGTGATCGGCTCGTTCACGCACACCTTGCCGTCGAAGCTGATCTTGATCGAGGTGGTCGTCCACTCCAGCACGTAGGAGTGCCAGTCGGAGACCTTCAGCAGGCAGTAGTTGTTGGTCTGCGCAGCCGTGCCCGGCCAGTAGTGGACGTACGGGATGGCCCGGTCGTTGTAGAGGCTGTACACCTCGGCCACGTCGATCTCGCCCGACAGCGGCCAGGGGCCGTACTTCAGCGCGTTGTCCGGCCACATCCACAGGGCGCCGTGCAGTCCCTTGGCGGTGGCGGCGGGGAACTTGGCCCGGAACTCGTAGCGGCCGTAGGTCTGGCTCCACTTCGTGTACGTGGAGACCATCCCAGCCGTGTACCGGGTGCTGTAGGCCGAGGCCGGCGTGGTGCAGGTGAACGGCGCCGCCTCCTTGCGCACGGAAAGCTTGAGCGTCCCGCCCGAAACGGCGATGTTGTCGGGATCGTCGACGTAGCAGTCGTCCTGGGAGCCGAACCCGCTGGCGGCCGACGTCTGGGGGACCCACAGGGCACGGTTGAGCGACGTGCCATTGAAGTTTTCCGCCAGCGTGCACACCCACGGCGTGCCGTTCGCCTTGAGGACCGTGGTGCCGCAAGCGCCGGCCGGGGCCGTGGTGGTCGTCGCGGCGTCGGCGGGCACGATGGCGGCCAACGTGGCCACGAGAAGAGTCGCCCCGGCCAGTAGGAATCGGCCGCGACCCAGCCTGTTGATCGTCGAATCAGTGGACACGGCGCCCCCCTCGATACCGCCAGTGAGTACTTGGGATATCGGGCGCTTCGCTCCACGTCTTGAGTGACCGCCCGCAGGGATGCGGATCCCGCCTGGTTCGCGGCCCCGACGCCGACAGCGCTCAGTCACCGAGCCGGCGCCATCTCCCTTCGATGTACTCCTGAACCCATTGCCCTGAACTCCTCCACTGCCCATCGGGACCCCGCGTGGCCTGTAGGCGCCCGCGCCCCGCAGCCGTCCGGAGAGCAGCGGCGCTCAGCTTTGGAGTGGCGAGCGCGGCCAAAGGGACGAGCCGAGCCGGCCCTGCAACCGCCGGGACGATGAACTTGTAGAGGTTGTCCAGGATGGCCCGGGCCAGCAATTCCCCGAGTTGCCCGCATTCGCCTCCGTCCGCCCGCCGCAGTGCCCGCAGGTACTCGGCTCTCTGCCGCTTGTAGATGATCGCGGGTGGGTAGCCGAGCCTGACGAGGGCCAGGTTCAGGAGCAGCCGCCCCGTCCGTCCGTTGCCGTCGAGGAAGGGGTGGATTCGCTCGAAGTGGGCGTGAACGGCGGCGATCCGCTTGCAGAAGTCCGGCGCCCTGGCCTCGAGCGCGTTGACTGAAGCCAGCCATGAGGCGGTCTCGGCGGAGACGAGCACCCAGGAAGGCGGAGCCATCCCGCCGGCGAAAGCCTCGATCTCGTGCTCCCGAAAATTCCCCGGGGCCTCCGTTGGCGTTGCGTCCGGATGGGGGGCGACATCCCAGACAGGAGTCATGGCGGTGCGATGAACCTGCCGAACCTCGGTCATCGTGAGGATGCCGTCGTCGTCGCTCCACGCGCCAGGCTGGATGGCCTGTCGGTACACCCAGTCTGCGGCGTTTGCGTAGCCCGTGACCTCCAGGTACTCGCGTAGCTCCTTCTGACCCACCACCCTTCCTTCGGCCAGCAGCGTCTCGACTTGGGCTCGGACGAGTGTGTTGCCCTCGATGGCGGTCGAGTGATGCGCCTCCTCGAACCAGATGTCGCGCCAGATGTGACCTGCCTCGAGCGGGTTGGGGAGCCCTCCCATGCGCAGCCAGAGTTCGGCGATCTGCGTGTCGAGCCGGTGGTAGATCTCTTCCCTGGGAGGGCGGCCCCGCCTCGTGCCGGGTTCGGATGAATTTGTCGCGCTCATGGCCTAGCCAATCGTACAGAACAAATTCGGCGGAAGTTGTCGCGCCTGAAGCGCATCGATTGGAACAGAACCACAGTCGCACTCTTGTAATTCGGGCCGTGAAGGTCATTTCGGCCCGACGCCGCAACCTGACCGCTACGCCGCCTCGCCGAGGGGCAGCCAACCGTGAGGTTTCTCCCCCGCGCTGTCCATGTACCGGCGGATGGCCTGCTTGGCCCGGTGGAGGCGCGAGGCGACGGTGCCGGACGGGACGCCCAGGCGGGCGCCGGCTTCGGCATAGTCGAACCCCCACACCTCGACGAGCACGAACGCCTCCCGTTGCGGCGCGGACAGGCCGGCGAGCGCATCGGTCAGGCCGGAGCGGGAGACCGATGCGTCGGCGAAGTCGGCTACGACATCCGAGGGTCCCGCGTCGTCCGTGTCGGCGGCGAGGACCGGCCGCCGCCGTCGCCGGCGCCACTCGTCGATGCACACGTTGGACGTGATGGTGTACAGCCAGGTTGCCATCGAGGCATCGCCCCGGAAGCGACCGATCGAGCGCAGTGCCCGCAGGCATGCCTCCTGCACAGCGTCGTCGGCGGAGTGGTGGTCACCGAGCATGCGAAGGGCGAGGGCGCGCAGGCGTGGCTCGTTCTCCCTGATCGAGTCGGCCAGAGCGTCACAGGTCAGTTCTCCGTTGCCATCCATACCCACTGCCCCTCCTGGGTTCGTCGGTGGCCCCGCCACCTGTCCGCCTCAGCGTGCGCTTTCGCAGGCTGGTGGGTAAGGGCCCCCGGCGGGGGTCCTGGCTGGCCGGGGGGGAAGGGTTTCCTCGCCTCCAGGTGAGGTGAGATGGCCAGTCCGACCGACCAGTCGTGTGAGCCGGGCGGGGACGGTCAAAGGCGTCGCGGGGCCGGCAACCAGCAGACGCTTGGAAGAACGGCGGGACCACCCACGTCTGACCCTGATACATGCAGCCGTCGGAATCCGGCTGGACAGAGGACACAGGAGGTTTCGTCATGAACATGAACGTCACCCGAGTCGGGAGGATTCGCAGGGGCGCCTTCGTAGCAGCGGCCCTCGCCGCCGCGGCCCTCGTGCTGATGGCCGGCCTGGCACCACCTTCCGCGCTCGCCGCCGAAACCACCGAGCCGGCTTCGGCCCCGCCAATATCCGGGTCGTTGTCGATGACCAGCGATCCCGGCGACTACATCGGTCAGGGGCTCAGTTATGCGTACGACACCGCCGGCGGTGACGTCTTCGGCTCGGACAGCAACGGCAACGCGGTGCACATCGCCGTGACAGGTGCGCAGGGGGACTGGTGGTACCTCGACTTCGCCGCTCCTGGCGGAGCCCAGCTCGCCCCCGGCTCGTACCCCAACGCCACCCGGTACCCGTTCCAGGCTCCGACCGAGCCGGGGCTGAGCGTGTACGGACAAGGCCGGGGGTGCAATCAGCTCACGGGCAGCTTCGAGGTGCTGGAGGCCTCCTATGGCGCCGATGGCTCCCTCGCGTCCTTCCAGGCGACGTTCGAGCAGCACTGCGAGGGTGAGAAGCCCGCGCTTCGGGGGTCCGTGCAGTTCGGCCCGCCCCCCCTCCTCGAGATGAAGATGTCCGTCAACCCGACCGGGTCGCTCGACCATTTCAAGGGCACTGCCATAGTCCGCGGGACGATCTCCTGCTCCCGCCCCGCCCAGGCGCAGGTCCAGGTGACCCTGAGCCAGCAGCGCCACGACAAGTCGGTCTCCGACGGGACGTCGAGCCTGGCGGTGGACTGCTCGCCGACCGTGACCTCATGGCAGGCCCCGGTGGTGGCGACCGACGGGCTCATGTTCGCGGTCGGCATGGCGAAGGCCGACGTGAGCGCGTCCGCGTTCGACACCGAAAACGGCGTGGTCGTCCAGGTCGAATCCAGGTCGGAGGTGGGCTTCCTCTACTTCTGAGCCACAAGAGCAGGACGCGGCGAACCTGTACTTCGGGGCACCCGTCGAGCCTCCTGGCTGCAAGCCAGGAGGCTCGGTCCATTCCCGCCTCGCCGGCCTGTGATCCTTCCTGAGCTGCAAGTACCTTGCCGTTTGGCCCCCTGGCCGGCGACCGATCCCGGGTCGTCGAGGTCGTCGACCTGGTGTTTCAGCACCCGGTCCTGACTACGACGCGCATCGCGCGATCGCTTGACACGTCCTTACAGAGCGCGCTCAGGTCACGTGCGCCGGCTCGAGTCCGAGGGCGTCGTGGTCGAGGTGCCCGGGATCCGTGGCCGCTCAAAGTGTGGATGAGTCTGGAGATCTACGGCGTACTCGAACCTGACGCGCCACCGACCTTCTCCGACGACGACGACGACCCTCCGTGACCGGCGCCTGCCACTCCGTTCGGGCCGGGTGGTTGTCGAGCGACAGCTCCGATCCAGGGACGCGCCGAGAAGCTGTTTTCGCACGATCGAGGGGACGAGCTCGACCGAGCCGCTGCGTGCCCGGGTGCGTGCCCGCGTGGCTACCGTGGTCGGCGTGGTGCGCCTGACCGCTGCGATTCCTGGCTCCGATCTGGTCGAGGCCGGGCTGCAGGATCTGGCCGAGGGCCGCCGCACAGTGCCCGCGCTTCTCGTCTCGATCGGCGCCCCGCGCTTGCGGCAGCTCGGCCTCGAGGTTGCCACCCCGATCGAAGACGCCGACCACGCCTTGTACGAGTTTCTGGCTGCGGAAGACCCCGACAGTGCCCACAGCCGGTACAACGCCCTCATCCGCCGTCTGGTCAGCTTCGAGCGCGCAGCGGCGTGCGCCGGCTAGCGACGGCCGAGCGCATCCGCGCCTTCCTGTCCCGCCTGGGCCGCGCCGCCCGGGAGCCCTCGACCGCGTACCTCACCGGCGGGTCCACTGCCGTTCTCCTCGGATGGCGGGACAGCACGATCGACATCGACCTCAAATTGGTCCCCGACTCGACCGCACTGCTGCGGGCTGTGCCGGAGTTGAAGGAAGAGCTGGAGATAAACGTCGAGCTGGCTTCGCCCGACCTCTTCATCCCTGTACCGCCGCAGTGGGAGGACCGAAGTCCGTGGGAAGCGACTGAAGGAATGCTCACCGTCCGACACTTCGATCTCACCGCCCAGGCCGTGGCCAAGCTCGAGCGCGGCCATGCCCGCGACCTCGATGACGTTCAGGCGATGCTCGACCGCGACTTGGTCCAGCGGGAGGGACTGCTGGCATTCCTCGACGCCATCGAGGGCGAGCTGTACCGCTTCCCGGCGATCGACCCGCCGTCGTTCCGCCGGGCGGTGGAGGCTGTGGCCCGTTACCCGTGACGTGAACAGGGTCGTCGACTCGGCCCGTCCTGCTGCGGGAGCCGCAGCTCAGTAACCCTGCCTGCTGCTGCTGCCCGGCGGCTCGGGGTGGCCGGTTCACCAACCCGGGGCAGAGCTGTACCGGCTCGGCCTCGACGGTGCCCGGGCGCTGGGGGACCCTCTCGTCGTCGTCGTGACCATCCGGCTGGCGGCGCCGGAGCTCTTGTCCGACGAGTTTGCACCTCTCGCACACCAACCTGTCGTCCCGATGGGCGCAGGCCCCCTCGGCAGACTTGTCGTGATGGCGTCCACAATTGCCGCAGACGGGCACGTCACAAGGGCGGGCGACGAAATCCGCCCTGTCCAGGGCCCGCCAGCGTCGTCGGCACCTCCCGAATGTCGTACGAGAGGAGTCAGCGCAGCTGGGCGGGCCAACCCCTCCCTCGTCGTAGGCTGCGCGACCCGGATTCTGGTCGTAAGGCTGGATGAACCAAAGGTGTACACGTGGACGAGCTCAGCCTCGGAGTCATCTCGCACTCTCGCAAGGAGAACGAACGACGGTTGCCGATCCATCCGGCCCACGTCGAGCGGATCGACCCCGAGCTCCGTCGGAACATCTACCTCGAAACCGGATACGGGGAGCGGTTCGGCGTTCCCGACGACCAGTTGGAGCCGCTGGCTGCCGGGTTCCGCAGCCGCGAGCAGTTGATCGCCGAGTGCGACGTCATCCTCCTGGCCAAACCGCTGGCACAGGACCTCCGAGAAATGCGTGCCGGGCAAACCCTGTGGGGCTGGCCGCACTGTGTCCAGGACCGAGAGGTCACGCAGCTGGCGATCGACCGGCGGCTCACGTTGATCGCCTTCGAGGCGATGAACCATCGGCCGTCCGACCCGGTCAACCTGAACGTCTTCCACAAGAACAGCGAGCTGGCCGGCTACTGCTCGGTGCTGCACGCGCTGGAGCTGGCCGGCTCGACCGGCGACTACGGCCGCCGGCTCCGTGCCGCGGTGATCGGCTTCGGCGCGACGGCACGGGGCGCGGTGACCGCCCTCAACGCCCACGGAGTACACGACGTCGACATCCTCACCCAGCGCGCGGTCACGGCTGTCGCGTCGCCGATGCACTCGGCTCGACTGGTGCAGATCGACCGCGACCCCACCGACGCAGGCCGGCTCCTCGCGCTCTCGGAGGATACGGGGAGCGTGCCGTTGGCCGGCTTCCTCGCCGACCACGACATCGTCGTGAACTGCGTGTTGCAGGACACCGACGCGCCCCAGACCTTCCTCACCGACGCTGACCTCCCCGCGTTCAGCCCTGGCAGCGTGATCGTCGACGTCTCCTGCGACGAGGGGATGGGATTCAGCTGGGCTCGGCCCACGACCTTCGACGAACCCACCTTCGTCGTAGGAGACAACGTCCTCTACTACGCCGTGGACCACAGCCCGTCCTATCTGTGGAACTCGGCCACGTGGGAGATCAGCCAAGCCCTGCTCCCGTACCTGGAAGCGGTGCTGGCCGGACCAGAGGCGTGGGACGCGGACGAGACCATCCACCGCGCCATCGAGATACGCGACGGAATCGTTCAGAACCCGATGATCCTGTCCTTCCAGGGTCGCTCGCCGGACTACCCGCACGAGATGGACGGACGACGCGGAGCCGCTGGATAGCCTGCGCCGTGGCCAAAGGTCCGTGGTGGCGGCGCGCCGTGATCTACCAGGTCTACGTCCGCAGCTTCGCCGACTCGAACGGCGACGGGATGGGCGACCTCGCCGGTGTCCGCTCCCGGCTGCCCTACCTGGAGGACCTCGGCGTCGACGCCATCTGGCTGAACCCGTTCTACCCGTCGCCCCAGGCCGACGCCGGCTACGACGTGGCCGACTACCGCGGCGTCGACCCCATGTTCGGCACCCTTGCCGACTTCGACGAGCTCGTCGGCGACGTCCACCGCCACGGCCTGAAGGTCATCGTCGACCTGGTGCCGAACCACACGTCGAGCGAGCACCCTTGGTTCGCTGCCGCGCTGGCAGCCAACCCCCACGGCCCCGAGCGAGCGCGCTATGTCTTCCGCGACGGTCGGGGCCCCGACAACAGCGAGCCGCCCAACGACTGGGCCAGCGTCTTCGGCGGGCCGGCGTGGCACCGCGTCACCGAGCGGGACGGCACACCCGGACAGTGGTACCTGCACCTCTTCGCCCCCGAGCAGCCCGACCTGAACTGGACGAACGACGACGTCAAGGACGAGTTCGACTCCATCCTGCGCTTCTGGCTCGATCGCGGCGTCGGTGGTTTCCGCATCGACGTGGCCCACGGCATGGCCAAGCACCCCGACATGCCCGACATCGCCGGCGCCTACGCGGGCGCCGGGCCGGCGGCGGAGGGTCACCCCTACTGGGACCAGGACGAGGTCCACGAGGTCTACCGCCGGTGGCGTCGGATCGCCGACTCCTACCCCCACGAGGTCACCTTCGTCGGCGAGGTGTGGGTGCAGACACCCGAGCGCCTCGCCCGCTACCTGCGCCCCGACGAGCTGCACACCGCCTTCAACTTCGAGTTCCTCCTGGCGCCATGGGACGCCGAGGCGATGCGTACCGCCATCGACGAGAGCATTGCCGCCCTCGCCGGGGTGGGGGCACCCACCACGTGGGTGCTGTCGAACCACGACGTCGTCCGTCACGTCACCCGATACGGCGGCGGCGACCTGGGCCGGCGGCGGGCCCGGGCGGCAGCGCTGCTCATGCTGGCCCTGCCCGGCGGCGCCTACGTCTACCAGGGCGACGAGCTGGGCCTTCCCCAGGTGACCGACCTCCCCGACGAGGTGTTGCAGGACCCGACCTTCCTCCGCACCGGCGGCGCCGACCGCGGCAGGGACGGATGCCGCGTGCCCCTGCCATGGTCGGGCGACGCCCCGCCGTTCGGCTTCGGCCCGGCCGGCGAGCCCTGGCTTCCCCAACCGGCTGACTGGGCGGAGCTGACCGCCGAGAAGCAGGCGGACGAGCCCGACTCCGCGCTCAACCTCTACCGGGAAGCCCTGCGACTTCGTCGCCGGCTGGGCCTCGGAGAAACGCCGCTGACCTGGGCCGACGTCGGCCCCGACGTCCTCGCCTTCCGCCGGGGCGACAGCTTTCTGTGTGTCGTGAACTTCGGCGACGTGCCCGCCGTCCCGCCGGTCGGCCACGGAGTTCTCCTGGCCAGCGGACCCCTCGGCGACGACGGTCGAATCCCGGGAGCGACAGCGGTCTGGATGTATCAGGAACCGACGTTTGGGGCTCAAGGAACTGGAGACATCAGCCGAGAAACGTGACGAAGAGAGGGGGTCCCTCATGGATTTCGAGGCTCTGTGCCGAGGGTTCCTCCAGAACGCCGCCGCTCGCCAGCTGGCCGTCTCGCAGGTCGCCCCCGAGGCCCCCACCACCGACTACCTCACCGGGTTCGGTGGCGGTTGGGAGGCTGGCTACGTCGCAGGACTGGCCCTCGCCCTCAGCGTGATCACGGGGGAGTCGCCCTCCACACTCATCGAGGACGCCGGCAGCCAGGCCGCCGTCGAGACCTCGTTCCCGTTCGACCTGATCGTCGACGGGGTCGAAGACCAGGACCGGATGGCGGCGTGATGGACACCCTCGACGACGCCGTCGCCTGCCCGACCTGCTGGCTGATCGCCGACGTGATCCCGCCCCTGCCCCACGACTCGCTCTACCGGAGCCGGTGCCCCCGCGGCCACGAGAACACACTCGTCCCGCACGTGCACGAGTACCTGCACAGCCTGCTGGGGCCGGCGTTCAAGAAGTCCGCCTGACCAGCTCGAGCACGGTCGCCAGCCGTCTGAACGAGGCCAGCACCTCGTCCTGATCCTCGGCCAGGTGGCGGACGAGGACGTCGGTGTAGCCCAGCCGTCCCAGGCCCAGCACCGCCTCGGCCACCTCCTCGGGGCCGCCGACGATGGGCGCGTCGGGCGGCAGGCCGCGGTAGCCGGCCAACAGCACCGGGTCGGCGACGCGGTGGGCGTCGGCGGCATCGGCACCGACGTGGACGTCCCGGCGGATGGCGGCCACGCCTACCGCCCGGCCGTGCGTTTCACAGCGTGACCGGTACAAATCCACCTGGGTGCGGGCCTCGCCGAGCGGCACCCACGGTCCAGCGATCCACCCCTCGGCCAGGCGGGCGGCGCGGTCGATCCCGGCGGCGGCGCCGGCGCCGATCCACACGTCGACGGGCCGGTCCGGCACCGGCCCGATCCGCGCTCCCGCGGATCCCGAAGCGATCCTCCGCCGTGACCTCCTCACCGGCCAAGAGACGGCGCACCACGTCGAGCCCGCCTTCCAACGCCGCCGCCCGGCCTCGCAGGGGGACGCCCATCCCGGCGAACTGCGCGTCACCGTCGCCCAAGCCGAGCTGGAGGACGAACGGCCCCTCGGCCAGCGCGGCGAGGGTGGCGACCTGCTCGGCCACCAGCACGGGGTGCCACAGCGGCAACAGGAACAGGGCGCCGGCGGGCCGGTCGCCCCACTCGGCCAGCAGCCGGCCCAGGATGGGCACGTTCTGGAAGTAGGTCGAGCCGGTGACGTGATGGTCGCCGACGAACAGCGAGTCGAGCCCCGCGGCTCTGGCCGCGGCCGCCCGTTCCACCATCCAGCGGGCCCCGACCCGCGCGTCGAGCGGGCCGTACCCGCTGCGCAGGGACACCCCGATGCGGATCACGGCCCGTTCCGGATCAAAGCGTCCGCCGCCAGGGCGAGGAATGGTTGCAGGGCGTCGGGGTTGACCATCGACTCCCGGCTCACCGCGGATTCCCAGGGCTGCCCGCAGAGGATCCGCTTGACCGGCACCTCCAGCTTCTTGCCGGTGAGGGTGCGGGGGACCTCGTCGACGGCCACGATCTCGTCGGGGACGTGGCGGGGCGACAGCTCGGCCCGGAGCCGGGCTCGGATCGCCGCCCGCAGCGACTCGTCCAGCGAACAACCGTCGGCGAGGACGACGAAGAGCCAGCACCGGCCCTCCTCGCCCAGGCGGCCGGTGTCCACCACCAGGCTGTCGGCCACCTCGTCCAGGTCCTCGACCACCCGGTAGAGCTCGCTGGTACCGATGCGCACGCCGCCGCGATTGAGGGTGGAGTCCGAGCGGCCGTAGATCACGCAGCCGCCGCCGGCCGTGATCTTCACCCAGTCGCCGTGGCACCACACGCCCGGGAACCGCTCGAAGTAGCTGGCCCGGTAGCGGGAGCCGTCGTCGTCGCCCCAGAACGAGACCGGCATCGACGGCATGGGCCGGGTGACGACGAGCTCGCCGACCTCGCCGGTGACCGCATGGCCCGACTCCTCGAACGCCTCGACCGCCGCGCCCAGGTAGCGGCACTGGATCTCCCCGGCCCGCACCGGCAGGGTCGGGCACGAACCCACGAACGCGGTGCACACGTCGGTGCCGCCGCTGACCGAGCCCAGCACCAGGTCGTCACCCACGTTGTCGTACACCCATTCGAACCCCTCGGGCGGGAGCGGCGCGCCGGTGGAGCCGACGCCGCGCAGCCGGGACAGGTCGGCTTCCCGCCGGGGGACCACGCCCGCCTTCATGCACGCCTGGATGTAGGGGGCGCTGGCCCCGAAATAGGTGGTTCCGGTCTCCTCCGCCATCCGCCAGAGAGCGCCGAGGTCGGGTTCCGCCGGACTCCCGTCGTACAGCACGACGCAGGCGCCGACCAGCAGGCCGCCGATCAGCAGGTTCCACATCATCCAGCCCGTCGAGCTGAACCAGAAGAACCTGTCGTCGCGGCCCAGGTCGTGGTGCAGGGACAGGGCCTTGAGGTGCTCGAGCACGATGCCGCCGTGGCCGTGGACGATGGGCTTGGGCAGCCCCGTCGTCCCCGACGAGTAGAGAACCCACAGCGGATGGTCGAACGGCGCCCGCTCGACGGCGAGGTCGGCGCCCGGGACGGCGAGATCGTCGAAGAGCACTCCCTCGGGAGCATCGCCGCCGAGGTTGGCGATGGTCACCAGGGCCGCCAACCCGGGCAGGCCGCGCACGATCTCGGCCACCGCCGCGCTCCGGTCGTGCACACCCCCGCGGTACCGGTAGCCGTCGATTGCGAACAGGACCTTCGGCTCGATCTGTCGGAACCGGTCGAGCACCGCCTTCACCCCGAAGTCGGGCGAGCACGACGACCAGACCGCCCCCAGGCTGGCAGTGGCGAGGAAGGCGATCAGCGTCTCGGGGATGTTCGGGGCGTAGGCCGCCACCCGGTCGCCGCGCCCGACCCCGAGGTCCCGCAGGCCCCGGGCGACGCCGGCGACCCGCTGCCCCAGCTCCCGGTGGGTGATCGTCCCTGCCCGGCCACCCTCGGAGCGGAAGACAACTGCGGGGCGGTCATCGTCCCAGCGCAGCGCCTGCTCGACGTAGTTGAGCTCGGCGCCCGGGAACCAGCGGGCGCCCGGCATGGTGTCGTCGACAAGCGCCGGACCGGGCGGCCGGTGGCCGGGCACGTCGAAGTAGTCCCAGATCGAGGCCCAGAACCCGTCGAGGTCGGCGACCGACCATGACCACAGCTCGTCGTAGGAACCGAAGTCCTTGCCCAGCCACCGCTGGTACCGGGTGAGGTTGGCTCGCTCCACCGCTGCCGCCGAAGGGCGCCACAGGACCGTCCCCTCCTTCATCCTCAGCGGTCGAGGACGATCGGCTCGTCGAGGAGCAGCAGGGTCTGCGCCGACTGGATCTCCGGCATCGACTGGAGTCCCTCGAGGATGACGTCGCGGAGGTGGTCGACGTCGGGCGCCCGCACGAGGAGGACGTAGTCGAACGACCCCGTGCTGAGCGCCAGCCACTCGACCCCGGGCATGTGCCGCAGCCGCGCCCCGACATCCCGCCACGCGTGCTGCACCACGTTGACCAGGACCAGGGCGGCGATGGGCAGACCCAGCTTCTTGGCGTCCACGTCGACGGTGAATCGGCGGATGACGCCGGTCTCCTGCAGCCGGGCCAGCCGTTGGTAGGCGGTGGCCCGGGACACGTTCACCCGGCCGGCCAGCTCGTTCACCGACAGGCGGCCGTCCGCCTGCAACTCCTTGACCACCCGTCGGTCGGTGTCGTCGAGCTGGACGATCTGCACAGGCGAGGCCGTCATGACGCCAGTATGTCTCATCTTGGGACGAAAAGCTGTACAGACGCGGCCTTCGAGCCGACACTCAATCGGAGAAGGAGGACGTGCGGCATGACCGGCAGCTCGCAACTGTACGCACCGGTCGTCCGGGACGACCTCGGCGAGGTCGAGGTCGTCCTCGGCTCCAATCACCCCGGTTTCCACGACCCCGAGTACCGCCGGCGGCGCAACGATCTGGCCGCCCTCTCGCTCGACTGGCGGCCCGGCCGGCCGGTGCCGGAGGCGGAGTACACGCCCGTCGAGCACGAGGTGTGGCGGGTCATCGCCCGCCAGCTCGAGCCCCTCCACCATCGCCACGCCTGCCGGGCCTACCTCGAGGGCAAGGAGGAGCTGGGCCTTGCGGCCGACCGGGTGCCGCAGCTCGACGAGGTGACCCGTCGGCTGGAGCCGGTCACCGGGTTCCGCTACCTGCCCGTCGCCGGCCTGGCCCCGCTGCGGGAGTTCTACGGCTCCTTCGCCGACTCCGCCTTCTACTCGACCCAGTACCTGCGCCACCCGTCGCTGCCGCTGTACACGCCCGAGCCCGACGTCGTCCACGAGGTCGTCGGTCACGCCAACCAGCTGGCCTGCCCCGACTTCGCCGACCTCTACCGCCTGGTCGGCGCCGCCGTCACCCGCACGACCACCGAGCCTGCCCTGCGGTTCCTGTCCCACGTGTTCTGGTTCTCGATGGAGTTCGGCGTCGTCTGGGAGGACGGCGACCTGAAGGCCTACGGCGCCGGGATCCTGTCGTCGTGCGGCGAGGCGGCCGCCTACCGCTCCGCCGACGTCCGCCCCCTCGACGTCGCCGCCATGGGCGAGGTGGCGTATGACATCACCCGCTACCAGCCGGTGCTCTTCGCCGCCCGCTCGATGGCCCACCTCGTCGACGTTCTCTCCGTGGTCTTCTCCACGTTCGACGACGACGCCCACGCCCGCCTGACCCGGGAGGCCGCGACATGACCCTCATCACCGACTCCGCCGCCACCTCCACGACGCCTGCCACGCCGGTGACGCCCCGCGCCCTGCTCCAGGGGTGGGACGCCATCGAGCTGTGGGTGGGCAACGCCCGGGCCTTCGCCGGATTCCTGGCCTCGGCCTTCGGGTTCCGGTTCACCGCCTACTCCGGACCGGAGACGGGTGTGGCCGACCGGGCGTCCTACGTCCTGGAACAGGGCCGCATCCGGTTCGTCGTCACCGCCGCGCTGGTGCCGGACTCCCCGATCGCGGCGCACGTCCGCGAGCACGGCGACGGGGTGCACGACCTCGCCTTCGCCGTCACCGACGTCGATGCCGCCTTCCGCATGGCCGTCGCCCGCGGCGCCAGGTCGATCCAGGGGCCCCGCACGGTCGCCGACGCCGACGGCACCATGCGCCTGGCCCGGATCGCGACCTACGGCGAGACCGGCCACACCTTCGTCGACCGGTCGTCCTACCGCGGCCCCTACCGGCCGGGCTACACCGCCGACGGGCTCCCGACCGACCCGGTGGCCCTGCCGGTCGGCCTCGGCCATGTCGACCACGTGGTCGGCAACGTGGAGCTGGGGTCGCTCGAGCGGTGGGTGAACTTCTATCGCACCGTCCTCGGCTTCGACCGGCTGCGCCACTTCGACGACTCCCAGATCTCCACCGAGTACTCGGCCCTCATGTCGACGGTGGTCTGGGACGGGAGCCGCATCGTGCTGCCGCTCAACGAGCCGGCCGAGGGGCGGCGCAAGAGCCAGATCCAGGAGTACATCGACACCTACCGGGGACCGGGCGTGCAGCACATCGCCCTGCACACCGACGACATCGTGGCTGCGGTGGCGGCCTTGCGGAGCCGGGGCGTGCGCTTCCTCGTGGCGCCCGCCACCTACTACGAGGACGTGCGGGCCCGGCTCGGCCACCTCGACCTGCCGTGGGCCGACCTCGAGCGCCTCGGCATCCTCGTCGACGAGGAGCCCGACGGGTGGCTCCTTCAGATTTTCACCGAGACCGTCACCGACCGTCCTACCGTCTTCTTCGAGATCATCCAGCGGGGCGGGGCCAAGGGCTTCGGCGCCGGGAACTTCAAGGCCCTGTTCGAGGCCATCGAGCGGGAGCAGGAGCGAAGGGGACATCTGTGAGCGAGCTCCCGATCCGAACTGGTGACGTTCAGTCGCGCCTGGCGCGACCCTGTGACACCAGTTCGCTCGCGCGACCGACCAGCAGGCGGCGATGACCCCCGCCGACGACGGCTTCGGCATCGAGAACCTGCCCTTCGGCGTGGCTCGCCTGACCGACGGTCGCACCGTCTGCGTGTCCGCCCTCGGCGACCATGTGATCGTGCTGTCGACCCTCGCCCACGCGGGTGTGTTCCGCGACGGCCACCTGCCCGGCAGCGTGTTCGTCCAGCCGTCGCTGCTGCCGTTCCTGGCGTGCGGCCCCCCCGCCCGCCGCTTCGTGCGGGGCCGCCTGGCCGAGCTGGTCGCCGACCGCGACCGCCGGCTGACCACCGCCCTCGTGCCCCGTGACGAGGTGGACCTGCAGGTGCCCGTCGCCGTCGGCGACTTCATCGACTTCAACGCCTCGATCCACCACGCCGACAACATGGGCCGCCTGCTCCGGCCCGGCTCGGATCCGCTGCCGCCCCACTGGCGCCGGTTCCCGCCGGCCTACCACGGCCGGGCCGGCTCGATCGTCGCCACCGGGGTGCCGGTCGTCAGGCCCAACGGGTGGGTGACGGGCCCCGACGGCGACGGCGAGCCCGTGCTGCGGGCGACGGGCGCGCTGGACTTCGAGGCCGAGGTGGCGTTCGTCGTCGACCGGGCCAGTCACCCCGGATCACCGGTGCCGCCGACCGCCTTCGCCGACCACGCCGCCGGCCTGGTGCTGGTGAACGACTGGAGCGCCCGAGACGTGCAGGCCACCGAGTCCCGGCCGCTGGGACCGTTCCTCGGAAAGTCGTTCGCCACGTCGGTGTCCCCCTGGCTGGTGACGCTCGACGCCCTGGAGCCCTACCGGGTCGAGGGCCCGGTGCAGGAGCCGCCCGCCGCCGGGTACCTCGCGCAGCCCACCTGTTCGGCCTACGACATCCGGCTCGAGGTCTCCATCCAGAGCGCCCGGATGCGGGCCGCCGGCCTGCCGCCGTGCACCGTCACCCGTCCCGACTTCGCCGGGCAGTACTGGACGTTCCCCCAGCTCCTGGCCCACGCCACCGTCAACGGTGCCGCCGTCCGCCCCGGCGACCTGTTCGCGTCGGGGGCGGTGTCGGGGGCGGAACCGGGGACGGAGGGCAGCCTGATGGAGCTGTCGTGGGCCGGCGAGCGCCCGCTGCGCCTGCCCGACGGCACGATCCGCACCTACCTGAAGGACGGCGACACGGTGACCCTACGGGGATGGGCGGGCGGCGACGACCTGCCGCTCCTCTCCCTCGGCGAGGTCACCGCCACCGTCGAACCAGCCCACAGCCTCGAGCCGGAGGTGGAGGATGCCGAACTATCGCTCCGTCGGTGACGTCCCGCCCAAGCGCCACCTGCGGGTCCCCGGGCCCGACGGAGGTCTCCTCCACGAGGAGCTGGTGGGCGAGGAGGGGTTCGCCGGCGAGTCGTCGCTGCTCTACCACCTGCGGTCGCCGTCGGCGATCGTCGATGCCAAGGCCATCGACGACGACCGCCCCGGGCTGGTGGTCAACCACCCCCTGCTGCCGCGCCACCTCCGCACCCGACTGCTGCCGGACACGGGCGACGCCGTCACCGGCCGCCATGTCCTCCTCGGCAACGACGACCTCACGCTCTCGTGGGTGGTGGCCGACCCGGAACATGGTGAGCATCGGAGCCCCCTCTACCGCAACGCCACCGGCGACGAGCTGGTCTACGTCCAGGCCGGCCACGGCGTCGTGCGATCGGTGTTCGGGCGCCTCGACGTCGGTCCTGGCGACTACGTGGTCGTCCCGGCGTCGGTCGCCCACCGCTGGCTGGTGACCGGCCCGGGCTGCCTCCAGCTGCTCGTCGTCGAGGCCCGCGGCCACGTCCGCCCACCCGGCCGCTACCTGTCACCCACCGGCCAGTTCCTGGAGCAGGCCCCCTACTGCGAGCGAGACATCCGGGCGCCCGTCGAGCCCGACGTCGACCTCGGGGCCGAGGACCGAGGACCGGTCGACCTGCTGGTGCGCCACCACGGAGGGCTCACCCGCCACACGCTGGCGTCGTCGCCCTTCGACGTGGTCGGCTGGGCCGGCTGCCTCTACCCGTGGGCCCTGTCGATCCACGACTTCGAGCCCATCGTGGGCAGCATCCACCAGCCGCCCCACGTCCACCAGACGTTCGAGGGCGACGGGTTCGTGGTGGCGTCGTTCGTCCCCCGTCCCTACGACTTCCACGCCGGCGCCATCAAGGTGCCCTACCACCACGCCAACGTCGACAGCGACGAGGTCATCTTCTACTCGCAGGGCGACTTCATGAGCAGGGCGGGGTCGGGGATCGGCGTGGGCTCGCTGTCCCTGCACCCGGCCGGGTTCGTGCACGGCCCCCAGCCGGGGAGCATGGAGCGGGCCGCCGACCAGGACCGAACCGAGGAGGTGGCGGTGATGGTCGACACCTTCCGGCCCCTGCGGCTCGGCCCCGCCGCCCTGGCCTGCGCCGACGACGCCTACGCCTGGAGCTGGTCGCGGACCCCATAGCGTGGGCGCCGCCACGGCTTCGTCCGACGTGCTCGAGGTCCCCGTCGGCTGGCCGCACGCCGTGAGTGGGTAGAGGCAAGCCATGCCCGATCCCCGTGTCGAGGCGCTGGCCCGCATGGTGTCGCGGGCCAAGGGCGCGGTGTGCTGGCTGGCCCGGCTGGCGACCCGGGTGGCGGTGGTCGGCGGCGTGGCCGGCGCCCTGCTGTGGTGGATCGAGGGGAGGCCTCTCATCGGCGATTGGTGGGAGGGCACCGCGGCGTCGCTGTTCCTGCTGGTCCTCTGCCTGGCGCCGGCGGCGTGGCTCCTCTACGTGCGCCTCGCCCTGCTCGAGCTGGTCGAGCTGCCGGAGAAGCTGACCGGCGTGGCCGCCCGCCGCATCGGCCAGCTGGGGACGGGCCATCTGCACGTCGACGCCGAGCCCGAGCGCCCAAAGGGCGGGGTGGTCGGCGGGGTGCGTTCGGTCCGGGGCATCGTCCGTGACTACGGCGACGTCGTCGGCTCCTGGGGGGCGGTGGCCCAGCTGTTGCTCCCGACCTTCTGGTTCATCTCCGCCGCCGCCCTCGCGGCGGTGCCGATCCTCGTGCTCATGGCGGTGACCGCCGGCCTGGTCGAGGCGATCGTCCGCTAGCCGTCGTCGGTGGCAGCGGGCTTGCGGGCCCGGCTGGGCGCCACCCGCGGCGGCTCGCCCGGCATCTTGGGATAGACGGGCGGCCAGGGGGCGTCGAGCAGGCCGGCCGCCTTGTCCCGCTCGACCATCGCCAGCAGCGGCTCCAGCGACAGCGGCGTCATCGACGCCCACGGGTCACCGTGCTCCGCCACCCGAGCGGGCACCGTGGCGATGGTGAGCGGGTCGGGGTGGATGTCGTCGAGCTCGTCCCATGCGAACGGCGTGGACACCTGGGCGCCGGGCCGGGCTCGCACCGACCACGCCCCGAAGATGGTCTTGTGGGGGGCGTTCTGGTTGAAGTCGACGAACACCCTCGTGCCCCGCTCCTCCTTCCACCACGCCGCGGTGATGAGGTCGGGGCGCCGCCGCTCCAGCTCCCGGGCCACCGCCACCGCCGCCGCCCGCACCTCGTAGGACGTCCAGCGGGGCTCGAGCCTGACGTACACGTGGATGCCCTTGTTGCCGGTGGTCTTGGGTAGCCCCGGCACCCCGACCTCGTCGAGCAGCGCCCGCACCTCCTGCGCCGCCTCTCGCACCATGGGGAACGTCACCCCCGGCGTAGGGTCCAGGTCGATGCGCAGCTCGTCGGCGTGCTCCGGGTCGGCGGCCTTCGACGGCCACACGTGGAAGCCGAGGCAGGCCATGTTCACCGCCCAGAGCACGTGGGCCAGGTCGGCGGCCACCAGCGCCTGTGACGTGGTGCCGTTGGGCGTGCTGACGATCGTCGTCTCCAGCCAGTCGGGCCGTGCCTCCGGCACCCGCTTCTGGAAGAACGACGACCCGGCGGCCCCGTTCGGGAACCGCTGGAGCAGCACCGGCCGGCCCCCGATGGCCGCCATCAACGGCGCTTCGACCGACATGTAGTACCTGACCAGGTCGAGCTTGGTGTCCCCTCGCTCGGCGAAGAACACCTTGTCGGGATGGGTGATCGCCATCTCGCGCCCCGCCGCCTCGACGATGACCGCTTCGCCATCCTTGTCGGCAGGCATCCGGCTAGGCGTACTCGGCGATCGCGACCCCGCTGGGCCCGACGTAGCGGTCTGCCATCAGGGCGACGGCGCCGCCGCGGCAGGTGGCGCCGCCGCAGCCGGCGGCGCCGCCGCGCCGGCGGTACCGCGGGCACCTCGCGGGTGCAGAAGGCGCAGGCCCGGGCGGCGACGGGGATCGAGCTCAGGCAGTACGGGCACTCCCGCGTGGTCGATTCGACGTCGGGCTCGGTCTTGCGCCGGGCCATGAGGGCGTTGACCGGCTTCACGACGAGGAAGAAGACGGCCGCGGCGACGAGGACGAAGGCGACGACGGCGTTGAGGAAGTTGCCGTACGCGATCACGCCGCCGCCGACCTTGAACGACAGCTCCCCGAAGTTGGTCGTACCCGGGATGGAGAGTATCGGCGTGATCACGTCCTTCACCAGCGACGCGATGACGGTTCCGAAGGCGGCGCCGATCACCACCCCGACGGCTAGATCGACCACGTTGCCCCGCAGGATGAATGCCTTGAAATCCTTGAGCACCGGACCTCCCCCGATCGGTTTCCCCACATTTGATCGCGGCGCGAGGATCGGTGCATGCGCGTGCGGGTTGGAACGGTCGACGAGCTCAGGACCGAGGGCCGGTTGGTGGTGAAAGCCGGCACCCACGGGGTCTGCGTGTTCTGGCACGACGGCCGCGCCTACGCCCTCGACGACCGGTGCCCGCACATGGGATTCCCGCTCCATCGGGGGTCGGTCGAGGAGGGACTCGTCACCTGTCACTGGCACCACGCCCGGTTCGACCTGGCCACAGGGGGCACCCTCGACCCCTTCGCCGACGACGGCAGGACCTTCCCGGTGGAGATCGAGGGCGACGACGTCTTCGTGGTGGTGGGCCCGCCCGACGCGAGGGTCGACCACCACCGGCGCCGGCTGGCCGAGGGTCTCGAGAGCGGGCTGACACTGGTGACGGCGAAGGCCGTGCTGGCGTTGCTGGAGGCCGGCCGACCGCCGTCGGAGATCGTCGGTATCGGGCTGGAGTTCGGTGTGGCCAACCGGGCCGACGGCTGGGGGTCGGGCCTGACGGTGCTGGTGGCGATGGCCAATCTGCTGCCCCACCTCGATCCCGCCGACCGCCCGGCGGCCCTGGTCCACGGCCTGGCCTTCGTCGCCGGTGACACACGCAACCGCCCGCCCTGGTTCCCCCTGGCGCCCCTCGGGCCCGGCGCCGGCGACCTCCCGCCCGAACGGCTGACCTCCTGGTACCGGCGGTTCGTCGAGACCCGATCGGCCGACTCCGCCGAGCGGGCGCTGGTCACCGCCATCGACGCCGGCCTCCCGCCCGCGGCCGTGGCCACCATGATGCTGGCCGCCGCCACCGACCACGTCTTCCTCGACGTCGGCCACACCGTCGACTTCACCAACAAGGCGCTCGAGGCGTTGGAGCACGTCGGCTGGAAAGAAGCGGCGTCGGTGCTGCCCACCCTGGTACCGCAGACCGCCCGGGCGTCGAGGTCGGAGGAGACCGGTCGGTGGCGCCACCCCGACGACCTGGCCGCGCTGGTCACCGAGACAAACGAGCGCCTGTCCTCGTTGCTGGCCGAGGGGGCGTCCCGGGCCGGCCAGTTCGCCATCGCCGACGTGAGCGCCCTGGCCTGGCGGGTGCTGGAGGAGGACCCGTACACCGTCGTCTCGGCCGTCACCGACGCCATCGTCGCCGGCGCCTCGCCGGACCAGCTGGGCCAGGCCGTCGCCTACGCCGCCGCCCTCCGCATCGCCCGGTTCCACGTGCAGAACGACTTCGGCGACTGGGACGTCGTCCACCACGCCTTCACCGCCGCCAACGCCCTCCACCAGTGCCTGCGCCGGCACCCGTCGCCCGAGCTCGTTCGGGGCGTGGTCCACGTCGCCCTGCGCATCTACCTCGACCGCTTCCTCAACGTGCCCGCCGCTCGCCCGCCGACTGCTACCACCGGCGATCTGGCCGACCTCCAGCCGTGCTGGGACTCCCAGGGCGGCGTCGACCGGGCCGGGGCCGTCGCCTACGGCTACCTGAAGGGCGGAGGCGACCCGGCTGCGCTGGTTGCCGTCCTCGGACGGGCTCTGCTGGCCGAGGACGCCGGGTTCCACTGGTTCCAGATCGTGGAGGCCGCGGTCCGTCAGCACACCACCTGGCCGGCCGGCTCGGAGGAGGCGGCCACCATCCTGGTGGCGGCCACGCGGTTCCTCGCCGCCCACACCCCGACCCACCGCGAGCTGCCCCAGGTCGTGCGCATCGCCGGCCGCCTCCGCCGGGGCGAGGACCTCTACGCCGACTCGTAGGGACGGCTAGCCGGCGCGCCCCGGTCCAGGCCCCGGGTCGGGACGGCTCCACGCCGCCTCCGCCCTCGACAGCACCTCCCGTAGCGGCAGGCCCCGCCGGCGCGCCACCCGGGCGGCGTCGTCGTGCTCGACCTTCACCCGTCCGGCGCTGACCTTGACCCGCACCGGCAGGCCGTCGACCTCGACCTCCCCGACCTCCCGGGCGGCCGGCCACCGCTCCAGCGACGTGCTGCGGACGCCCAGGCTGCCGGTCTCGCCGGTGAGGATGGTGGCCATCTGGGCGGCGAGGGCGGGGTCGGTGAGGGCGCTGATGGTGTGGGCGGGGCGGCCCTTCTTCATCACGATGGGCGTGATCCACGCGTCGTAGGCCCCGGCATCGAGGAGGGTGGCGACGGCGTGGGCCAGCACCTCGCCGGTGGCGTCGTCGACGTTGACCGCCAGGAGCACGACCGGTTGTCCCGGCTGGTGGGTGGCCGATCCCCCCGCCGCCTGGGCCTGCACCTCGCCCAGCACCACCTGCACCACGTTTGGCAGCCCGTCGATGTCGCGGTCGCCGGCGCCGTAGCCGGTGGCGGTGACGGTGAGCGGCGGCATCGGCCCGTAGCCGGTGACGGTGGCGGCCAGCAGCGCCGCGCCCGTCGGCGTGGTGAGCTCCACCTGGACGTCACGGCCGTACGTCGGTGCGCCGCGCAGCAGCTCCATCACCGCCGGCGCCGGGTTGGGGAGGGCGCCATGGGCGCTGCGGATCATGCCCATCCCGGTGGCCACCGGGCTGGCCCAGAGCTGGTCGATGCCCAGCACCTCGAGGGCCGAGCAGGTGCCGACCACGTCGACGATGGCGTCGAGCCCGCCGACCTCGTGGAAGTGGACCTGCTCCGGCGGGCGGCGGTGGAGCCTTCCCTCGACCTCCGCCAGCGCCGCGAACGTCGCCTGCACGCGGTCCCGCACCCGCGGCGGGAGGCGGGCCTCGTCGACCACGCCGATGATGTGGCCGTACGTGCGCACCACCGCCGTGTCCTCGACCAGGACGTGGATCTTGGTGGCGGCCACGCCGGCCCGCAGCACGGGCTCGGCTTCGACCGCCCAGCCCTTCACCGGCAGCCGCTGGAGCAGCGACCTCACCTCGTCGAGATCGGCGCCGGCGTCGACAAGGCTGCCGAGGGCCATGTCGCCGGCGATCCCGGAGAAGCAGTGGAACCAGGCCAGATTCATTGGGCCAGATTCACGCCGGTAGGAGCCGGATAACGGCGCAGGCGGCGCCGAAGCCGTTGTCGATGCCGACGACGGTCAGACCCGCGGCGCACGACGACAGCATGGCCAGCAGGGCGGTGACGCCCTCGAGGGAAGCCCCGTACCCCACGCTGGTGGGGACGGCCACCACCGGCGCCGGCGTCAAGCCCCCCACCAGGCTGGCCAGCGCCCCTTCCATCCCGGCCACCACGATCACCGCATCGGCGGCGGCCAGCTCGTCGGCCGCCGCCAGCAATCGGTGCAGGCCCGCCACGCCCACGTCGACCACCAGCGTCGGCTGCAGACCATGGGCCCGGAGGGTGGCCACGCACTCGTCGGCCACCGGCAGGTCGGCGGTGCCGGCGGTGAGCACGAGCACCGATCCGGGGCGCGGCAGCCGCGACCGCCAGGCCAAGGTCGTGCCGGCGCGGACGGCACCGGGGTTGGTGGCCTCGGTGGCCTTCACCTGGGCGTCGTCGGCGCGGGTCAGCAGCACCGGCCCGGACCCCTCCTCGGCCAGGAGCTCGGCCACGATGGCGGCGCACTGCTCCGGCGTCTTGCCGGGGGCGTAGACGGTTTCGGCGAAGCCCTGCCGCAGGCTGCGGTGATGGTCGACGCGGGCGAAGCCGAGGTCGGCGAACGGGAGCCGGCGCAGGCGGGCGACGGCGTCGTCGGCCGACACGGCGCCGGTGCGCACGTCGTCGAGCATCTGGCGGAGGGTCGGCTCGTCCATCGGGGGCCATTATCCTCCCCCGCGTGGAGCGACGTACGAGGATCGGCTACCTCGGCCCGCCCGGGACCTTCACCGAGGAGGCCCTGCTGGGCGAGGCCGACCTCGCCGCGGGTGACATCGTCGCCCTCGCCTCCATGCCCGAGGTGCTGGCGGCGACGGCCTCGGGCGACCTCGACCTCGGCTTCGTCGCCCTGGAGAACTCGATCGAGGGCACCGTGCTGCGGGTGCTCGACGGCCTGGTGTTCGAGCACGACCTCCTCATCCAACGCGAGGTGGTCATGGCCATCAGCCAGAACCTGCTCGGCCCCCCGGGCATGACCTTGGCCGACGTCCGCCGAGTGGTGTCGTTCCCTCACGCCATGGAGCAGTGCCGCACGTTCTTCTCCACCAAGCTGCCCGCGATCGAAACGGTGGCCGCCAACTCCACCGCCACCGCGGTGCAGGAGGTGGGCGAGACCCGTCCCGCCGCTACCGCGGCACTGGGGTCGGCGCTGGCCGGCAAGCTGTACGGGCTCGAGGTGCTGGCGGCCGACGTCGAGGACCACCCCGACAACTCCACCCGGTTCGTGGTCGTCGCCCCGTCGGGGATCCCGGCGCCCACGGGCCACGACAAGACCAGCATCGTCTGCTTCCAGCGGGACGACCGCCCTGGCAGCCTGCACGCCATCCTCGGCCAGTTCTCGGCCAGGAACCTGAACCTGACCAAGCTGGAGTCCCGGCCGACCAAGCACAGCTTGGGCGACTACTGCTTCATCATCGACCTCGAGGGGCACGTCGACGACGAGGTGGTGGCCGACTGCCTGCGCGACCTGCACGCCCAGCTCGCCGGCCTGAAGTTCCTCGGCTCCTACCCGGCCGCCGGCGAGCACGGCCCGGCCATCCGCCGCGACGCCGAAGCCTCGTGGCGGGCGGCCGACGCGTGGATCTCCACCCTCCGGTCACAGGTGCAGCGATAGCCTCGACCCCCGCAGGGAGGGATGGCAGAGCGGCCGAATGCGAGGCTCTTGAACAGCCTTGGACGAGAGTCCCGTGGGTTCAAATCCCACTCCCTCCGCCACCGGCCAGCGGGAATCCTACTGCTGGTAGGATAGGCGACCGATGGCCGTCACCAAGCTGTCCATAAGCATCGACTCCCTGCTGGCGGCGGAGGTGAGGGAGCTGGCCGGCGAACGCGGGGTCAGCGGCTTCGTGGAGAAAGCGGTGCGGCGAGAGCTCGAGCGCCAACGCCTGGCGGCCCTGTCGGCCGAGCTCGAACGCGACCTCGGCCCCGTCGACGAGGACGTCATCTCCGAGATCGACTCGCTGTGGGGCGATCGGTAATCCTCGACGCCGAGGCCGTCCATGCCATCGCCCACCAGCGGCGGGGCTCGGAGGCGGCGCGGCGGGCCCAGGCCGCGCTGTGCTGGGCCCAGCGCAACGACGCCGACGTCTACGTCCCGGCGGCCGTGCTCATCGAGCTCTACCGCGGACGCCCGGGCGACGCCGAGATCGACAGGGTGGTCGGGCTGGCCGGGCGGGTGATCCCCACCACGACCCGCGTCGCCCGCGTCGCCGGCGCCCTGCTGGCCCGGGCCGGCATCGACTCCAGGTTCGCCATCGAGGCGGTGATCGTGGCCCAGGCCGTGCTCCTCGGCGACTCGGTCATCGCCACCCACAATCCCGAGGACCTCAGCGCCCTCGCCGAGGGCCACCCGGGCGTCAAGGTGCTGGCCATCTGACGGCCCACCGGCCGGCTATCTGCCGGCAGACCCCCTGGCGGCGTGCGAGACTCGCTGCTTCAGGAGAGGTGACCGAGCGGCCGAAGGTGATCGCCTGCTAAGCGATTAGGGGGTGTAAAACCTCCTCGAGGGTTCAAATCCCTCCCTCTCCGCTCACCGCCGCCGCGTCGGCGGCGAGGCCTCGCATCGGCGGGTCGAGCCGACTTCGAAGTGATCGTCGACGTCGGCGGCGAACATCGCCTCCGTCCCACCGGGCTGTCTCACCCCCGCCGTATCATCGGAACGCTCCAACTCGTCGGTAGGTCACCGGCCCCTTCGATCCGAGACGCATCAGGGAGACTGAGGCCGTGGGACGACGTCAGCGCAGGCGGGAAGCCTCCGGGGATTCGCGCGATCACGCGCATGAGCACCAGATCCGCAGGATGCTGTTCGCGGCGGTCGCCGCCTTGCATCACCGTGACGAGCGGGAGTTCCCGAGGGCGATGGCCGTCCTCGACCGACGTTCGGCCACGCCGGCGTCACGGCTTGCCGTCGGGTTCGAGCTCGGGGCCTGTCTCGACGAGTCGCTCAGGGCGCTGTGGGCGCACGGCTGGCAGCCGGCCGACCTGGCCGGCGTGTCGGGCCGCAAGCTGTCGGCTGCTCACCGCCGCTACGCCGTCGACGTGATCGCCGCCGGCGCCGCCGGTCTCGCCGGCGATACCGTGCACCCGCGATGGGTCGCCCAGCTCGACGAGCTGGAGGTCGACGTCTGGTGGGAGCCGGATGAACCTCATGTAGAGCAGTGGGCCGACAACGAGGGCCTGGCGTGGATGGAGGCGCTCACCCATGGCATCGAGGTGCTGGGGCTGCTGTTGCGCCTTCCTCCCCTGCCCCGACTCGTCGACCCACCCGGCGAGACCTGTCGTCCGCGCTCTCGGCCGGTGCGTCGCTCCACTGCCGACGGCAGCGGCGAGCAGCGGATGCTGGCCAAGGTCCGGGCGCTGCTGGCCAAGGCCGAGTCCACGACGTTCCCCGAGGAGGCGGAGGCGCTCACCGCCAAGGCCCAGGAGCTGATGGCACGGCACGCCATCGACGACGCCATGATCGATGCCGAGGCCGGCACGGGCGACGACCCGGTGGGCATTCGCGTGCAGGTCGACCCGCCCTACGCCTCGCCGAAGTCGCTGCTGCTGGCCGAGGTGGCGTCGGCCAACCGGTGCCGGTCGGTCTGGTCGGGCGAGCTGGGGTTCACCACCCTGTTCGGGTTCGAGTCCGACGTCGAATTCGTGGAGGTCCTCTACACGTCTCTGCTGGTCCAGGCCACCCGAGCGATGGCGGCGGCGGGCTCCCAGTCCGACCGCTACGGGCGGTCCCGCACACGTTCGTTCCGCACCTCGTTCCTCGTCGCCTACGCCTCCCGCATCGGCCAGCGCCTGCGGGCCGCCGAGGCCGCCAGCCGGGCGGCAGCGCAGGAGTCCTACGGCGCCGCCCTGGTGCCGGTGCTCGCCGACAGGTCGGCGGCGGTGGACAACGCCTGCCGCACGATCTTTCCCCACCTCACTCGCCGGTCGGTCAGCACCACCAACCTGGCCGGGTGGCACGCCGGTGCCGCCGCCGCCGACCTGGCCACGCTGTCGTCCCGGCCCGAGGTCCCAGCCCGCCAGGCCACCTGACCTGCGTCAAGGCGCTTCCCCCTCCACAGACCGGTCAGTCCGGGAGGAACCATGCCCTCACGTCATTGCACCCATCGAGGCGAACCGCCCCTCGTCATCCACGGCTTCGCCGATGCCGCCGTCGCAGCCTCGGCGCTCTCCAAGACGTTCGCCCGCGGGCACGTCGCCATCGTCGCCGACAATCACGGCACGGTCGTCGACGTGCTGGCGTTCACCGACGTCGACCACACGGCTGAGGACGCCATCGTCGCCGGCCTCGACGCTCACGCGGCCGACCCTGCCGCGTCCCGGCTGGTGCTGGTCTCCATCCTCCACGGCGTCGACATCTCCACGCCGAACGAGCTGGAGGTCGACGGGTGGGAGCAGGCCGTCGCTCGCTGCCGCCGGAAGGGCATCGACCTGGTGGAGTGGATCTGCTGTTCGGGCGAGCTGCTTCGGGCTCTCAGCATCACTGCCAAGACCCAGCACGCCTGGCGCAGGGCTTGACGGTCTCGAAGGCCACCGCCAGGAGCCGGGTTAGAATCTCGATCCTGGATCAGGCGGGCGCTCGTTGGCGACGCGGCCCGACGTGGAGAGAAAACCGCTTCCTGGCCCAAACCCGCGCTGGTAGCTCAACGGATAGAGCATCTGACTACGGATCAGAAGGTTGGGGGTTCGAATCCCTCCCAGCGCGCTGTGTGATATGGCGAGACTTCGGACACATCAGCCGGTCTGATCGGCTGGTAGTCGCGGCGGGGTCAGGTGAGTTGGCGAATCAGCTCACCCGTCTCGGTCAGTACGCGAACGTCGAGGTCGGCCACCAACGGCAGCACCGGTGTGCCTCGGTAGGCCCGGCCGATGCCGATGTGGGGGCGGCCGGCTCTTGGACGCGCCGCGTGACCCGACCGCTCTTGTCCACCTTGTCGTGGCGGACCCGGAAGTGGACCGGGGCGGGGCGGCGAATGGGCCTTGGCCATGACAGCGCCTCCGCCGGAGCAGAGACACGAGTCGTCCCCACCGGCAGCCGGCCAGGCGAGAGCGCAAGGGCTTGTGCGGGACCCGTCCGGGCCGGTTCCGTTGAAGACCACGTTGAGAACCAAACGGCGGCGAAGAGCTGAGACGAGCGTTCGACTGACGGTTCAGGTGCGGTCACGTGCCACCCGCGAAGCCCCACGTCAGAGACCAAAACGGCTTCATGCCCCGTAGGCGCGTCGACCTAAGCGGTCGCACCCTTAGTCAAGGTTATACCGTAACCTTGGCTAAGGATGGATCGGAAGGCAAGGTTCGGAACCCTGAAAGCACGAGGGGTAGGTTGGTCAAGGTTGCGAGACAACCTTGAGGAAGGAGGTAGGTGTGGCCAAGGTTGCGCGGCAGCATTGGCAGAGCGATCTCGCTAGCGGTCTCTCTCGCCGCGACAGGATGCCTTGTGAGTACGACGCCTACCTCCCTGATCACCTCGGTGGTCGGCCGGTCTACCTGGAGGGCGATGTCGCGGCTGATGTCGCGGATGCCGAAGCGGAGATCCGACGCCTGAACGACGGAGCGAACGCGCTCGCTGACACCGAAGCTCTTGCCCGGCTCCTTCTGCGAGCTGAAGCGGTCGCCTCATCGAGGATCGAAGGCCTCGAGGTTGGTGGCGGACGTCTGCTCCGCGCCGAGTTTTCGACCGACATGGGCGACGAAGCGCGGGACGTGACAGCCACCGAGGTTCTCGGGAACATCGACGCGATGCGGTGGGCCACCGACACGCTCGCAGCGGCACCGACAATTGACGTGGACGGCATCTGTGAGATTCACCGCCGTCTGCTGACGGGCACACAACACAAGCACATCGCCGGCATCGATCAGGACCGAGCAGAACTGGATCGGCGGAAGCAGCTACAACCCGTGTTCCGCCGCCTTCGTTCCCCCGCCGCCGGACGTCGTCGGCGAGCTCCTCAGCGACCTGTGCGAGTTCATCAGTCACGACGATCTGCCTACGGTCGTGCAAGCCGCGTTGGCACACGCCCAGTTCGAGACGATCCACCCCTTCGCCGACGGAAACGGTCGAACGGGCCGCGCCCTGATCCACGTCGTGCTCCGACGGCGCGGCCTGGTCGACCGCGTCGCTCCACCGATCTCGTTGATCCTTGCAACCGAGGCGACGCAGTATGTCGCGGGGTTGACGGCGTGCCGGTACCTTGGCGCCCCGGACTCTGATGCTGCTGTACGCGGGCTCAACCGTTGGATTCGCACTTTTTCGTCCGCAGCCCGACGAGCGGCCATCGAGGCCATCGCTTTCGAGCGGCGGATCGCCGAGATCCAGGGGGCGTGGCGTGCGGCACTCGGGAGGGTGCGGGCGAACTCTGCTGCCGACCTTCTCATCGCTTCGCTGCCGGGAGCCCCTGTCGTGACGGTCGCCAGCGCGGCGAAATTGATCGGCCGCTCAACCCAAGCGACCAACGAGGCGTTCAGGTCACTCGTCGACGCGGGGGTTCTGCAGCAGATCAACCTTGGAAAAGACCGGAACCGGGCATACGAGGCACTCGCGGTGATCGACGCGTTTACGGCGTTCGAACGCGGGCTCGCCCGCCCCACTGGCGACACGAGGTCTGCGCCGCCAGTCCGCACGGTCCCAGCGCGACCCGCGAGTCGGCCGAACGCCTGAGCGCGAGTCGGCTCCTGCGTCACCGGGTAGTCGAGAAGGATCGCCCGGGTTGACCCAGGCGGCTCCATTGGTTTCGAGTCAGGGCGCCCCGAGAAGCTGGCCCACCGCCCGGACCGCCGACTCGAGCGCTCCCTGCATCCAGGAATGGGTCAGTGACGCGTGCTCCCCGGCGAAGAACAGGTTGCCCTCGGGCTCGATCATGTACCGGTACATGCTCTGGTGCTCGCCGGGTGCGAACCAGGGAAATGCGCCCAGGCTGTACGGGTTGTTGTCCCATGACCAGCTGGCCGCTCCCGTGATCACGCCGTCGACCAGAAGCTGCGGGTGGATCTTCGCCAGGTTCGACTTCGTCAGGTCGAAGCGCTGCTTGTGGCTGAGCGCCGCCATCTGCCGGGCCCCCTGGCCCCACGAGTAGGACGCCAGCATGACCGCGGGGCTCTTCGACACGGCCGGGTCCCGAGCGACGGCGTTGTTGGCGGGGTAGTAGGTGATCGCGGTCGGGAGGTCGGTGTAGGTCCCGCCGCCGTAGATGTTGTCGTCGATCTCCCAGAAGCGTCGAGAGGTCTTGAAGAGCACCTTGGTGCTCGAGTCGTACGTCACCTGGCGGGTGGCCCGGGCCTTCGGTCCGGACAGCGCGGGGGTAAACTCGATCTTTCTCATGATGCCCAGGGGCACGGTGCAGATCAGGGCGTCGCCCTCGACTCTCCGCTCCCGATTGCCATCGCTGTGGTCGACGTAGACGGCCGCGGCGCGCTCCGCCCCTTGTCGTTCGATGCGCACCACCTCGGCGCCGAGCGTGGGCTTGGCCTTGAGGTGGTCGGCGAAGGCGAAAGGAAAACGCTCCATTCCGCCTACGAGCTCGTCCATGCCGTGGCCCCAGGTTCCCTGGTGCTCCGTGCGGAGGACCTCGGTGACGGCGTTGGTGAGTGTCGGCTCGTAGGCCCAGAGCACAGCCACCAGCTCGATGGCCTCGTCCGAGAGACCCGCCCGCATCAGGACCTCGCGCAGCGAGAGCCGGTCGAACGCTTGCACCGCGGCGGTCTGGAACATCGGGCTGCTCAGGTCCGCCAGCTCCTCCGGGCTCATCTGCTCCAGGATGCTCAGGATGGCGTCGTGCCAGAAATCGCCCGGTCCCTTCCCCTGCTCGGCGGGCGCCAGGTCGTAGTACTGGTTCAGCTGTTTTACATCCTTGTTGCGGACCTTGTGTCCGCGCGCGTAGTAGAAGGCGTCGCCGTTGGACTGTACGAACGGGCGCAGCGGGAGCTGGAACAGCGACATGTAATGGCGGGTCAGCGAGTGGGTTTCGGGGATTCGCATGGCCCCGAACTCGCCGTAGCTGCCGTCCTTGAAATGGTGGGTGTACACCCGTCCGCCGATGCGGGAGGGGTTGGCCTCCAGGATCACCACCTCGTGGCCACGCTGCTCCAGTTCGTAGGCCGAGCACAGCCCGGCGAGGCCGGCGCCTACCACGATGACCTTCAGCTTGTCCTGACTGTTCCCCATGGCGGCGAGCGCCCGCAATGGGGCGTTGAGGGCAATGGTTGCCGCCCCGCCCACCAGTCCAAGCCCCTGGAGGAACCTCCGCCGAGAGATGACGTCGTCGAGCGGTGACCAATCCATTTCGTGCCCCCCGTCATTGAGCCGCTGCTCGACTCTTTGCGGCAGGCTAGTTAGCCGCGATCGTGCATGAGAAGTCCGGCGACGGTCGGAGTTATTCTCTGTGTGCTGACGGGCGCGACTTCGCCATTAACCGGTCGGTTCGCCTCAGATGCAGGACGACTGGTTGCCGGCCGCGTCGGTGAGCACGACCGCGACCTGGGCGGCTTGGGCCTGGTTCACCTTCGTCGCGGAGAACGCAACCGGCGCGTTGGTGCCGGGAGTGAAGACGATCGGCGAGACGGTGACGTTCACTGCAGTGGTCACGGTGATCGAGGACAGGCCTCCGCCGGCGTCGAGCACCGTGAAGTCGATGCGCTTCGGATTCCCGGCGACGACCGTGTAACTGCAGGTGGGCGTGACCGTGTCGACGATCTGTCCCCGGATCTCACCGCCCGGGAGGGTGACGGAGTGGACGTTGAAGTAGAACTGCCCAGCTTTGAGCTGCGCCACTTGGGCGGCGCTGATGGCGAAGACCTGGGTCGGGATGCTCCCGGCCGTCGCGGCCGGCACGCCGGTGAACCCGAACAGGATGCCCGCGTTCACGCCCGGGCCGGCAGGCCCGTGGATGTGGGCGGCCGAGGCGTTGCTGGTCAGACCCGACCAGCTCAGCCGGGCGGCGATGAGCGTCTCGGCCCCGTTGAGCTCGACCGACCCGGTCCCGGTGCCGGGCGAGCCGTTGGGCGGTACCTCCTGCGCGCCCGAGAGGGTCACGGTGTACAGCTTCGTCGGGGTGAGCTGGGCGCGGATCTCACCGCCCGGGAAGGTGGCGTTGTGGATGTTGACGTAGTACAGCCCGGCCTTGAGGTCCGCGACCTGGGCGGCGGTGATGGCGAAGACCTGGGCCGGAATGCTCCCGCTCGTCGCGGCCGGCACGCCGGCGAACGGGAAGATGACGGCCGCGTTGACCCCGGGTGCGGCGGGCCCGTGGATGTGGCCGGCGGTGGCGTTGGAACTCAAGCCGGTCCAGCTGGCGTTGACGGTGATGGTGGTCTCGGCCGCATTCAGGACCACCGACGCCAAGCCCGTGGCGGTCGAGGCATTGGCCGGCACCTCCTGGAGGCCCGACATGGTGACCGTGAACGTCTGCGCGGTCGCCGCGGCGGGGCCGGCCGTCAGGACCACGAGGCTTGGTACGAGGGCGGCCAGCACACCGGCGACGGCGAGCACGCGCCCGAAGCGCCGAGCGCGGCGGCGAACGTTCGGGTTTCTCGAGGAGATTCCGGTTCCCATCCTGACCACCTTCCAGGCGGAGCTCGCCGCCATCGGCGGAATCGTACCGCCAGGCCGCGTCTTCAGGATTTCTGCTCGCGCAATTCCGGGTAATAGCCGGGTCTTGCGCGAGCAACACGCCGGGCTTCGGCCGCTCCGAACCAGGTCGAGAGCGCTCGAGGCAGCTCTGGGTCGGTGAGGTCTCCTGCCCAGGCAACGTGCCCGTCGGGTCGGATCACCACGGCCGGGGGCGCAGCGATCTCGCCAAGGACCGGGAGCTCCCACACGCCGTCGTGCCGGGCGTCGACCGACCGGACTCGGTTCGCCCAAGGAGAAATGTCGAATCCGCCGGGTTCACCGAGGTTGAGGAGCACCGGCCGGGCGTCGTGCAGCAGGGTGGACACGAGCGTGGGACCGTCCGCCGTCTCCAAGTCGAGGTCGGGCATGCGCCGCCCCAGTAGCGGGTGCCCCTCCCCGAGGTCGTAGTGGATGTCGAGACCCGAGATCATCCCCACGATGCGCCGGCGCGGCTCGTCCATGCCCAGCTGTTCCATCACGGTGTCGCGGAGGGCCCGGCTGCGCTCGTCGATGCGGCTGAGCGCGACCTGCGCCATGGTGTTGTGCAACACCCGGGCACCGACCGGATGCCGTTCGGCGTGGTAGGTGTCCAGGAGGCTCTCGGGTGACGTCTTGTTGACCACCTGAGCCAGCTTCCATCCCAGGTTCACGGCATCCTGCACGCCCGTATTGAGGCCCTGTCCGCCTTGCGGGCCATGGATGTGGGCGGCGTCGCCTGCGAGCAGCACCCGTCCCTCGCGGTAGGACGCCGCCTGCCGGGTCATGTCGGTGAACCGGGAGATCCAGGTGGGGCTGTGCACCCCGTAGTCCGTCCCGTAGGCGGCGATGAGCACCTCGCTGAGGTCCTCCATGGTGGGCTCGCGGGTGTGCTCGACGTGCTTCTCGAGCAGTACGACCCGGTACGGCCCTCCGCCCGTCGCCGGATTGACGGGACCGAGGCCGCCACCCTCTGGGCGCATGCCGATCTCCGGCTCCTCGTCCATCTCGACCTCGGCGATCAGGAAGCTGGTCGTCGGGTCCCACCCGGGGAAGCCGATGCCGGCCGCCTTGCGGATCAGGCTGCGTCCTCCGTCGCACCCGACGAGGTACTCCGCTCGCAGCGACGTGTCGCTGGACAGCTCGACGTCGACGCCGGTGTCGTCCTGCGCCAAGCCCACCACCTCGCAGCCGTGAAGGATCGGAACTCCGAGCTCTTCGACCCAGCCGGCCAGGATGCGCTCGATGTGGCTCTGCCAGAGCCCAAGGATGTAGTTGTGGCGGGTGGGGAAGTCGCTGATGTCCAAGAAGGTCCCGGCGTAGCCCACGAATGGATGGACCTGCCCTGCGGAGAGGAATCGTTCGGCGACGCCACGCTGATCGAGCACCTCGATGGTGCGGGCGTGAAGACCCCCGGCCCGCGAGCCGTCGAGCTCCTGGCTGGCGCGTCGTTCGACGATGACGACGTCGATCCCCGCCAACGCCAGCTCGGCCGCCAGCATCAGCCCGGTCGGCCCGCCTCCTGCGATCACCACCGCATGTTCGGTCACCGGCATCGCCGCTCATCTGCCGAAAGCAAGGCACCCATTCCACAACTCCTGGCTCCATAGGTTCTGGCCGTGATCGGCTCAGCGAACGAGTCATGGTCAGCACGTTTGGGTCGCTTGCGGCAAGCCCCCTCCCGCGCGTTATGCTTTTCATGGCGACGAAGGTCCACGGCGAAGCTGGCGAAACCGCAGGTCACGCCTGACCCCGGTAGCGTCGTGAGCGACCGACCTCCGAGTCGGCGTCGGCGAGGGAGTCGAAATGGGGCCAGCTCAGATGTCCGGCGTGCGGGGAGCGGGGCGCGACACGCGGGCGATAACGACAATGCTCCTCGCGTTGCTCGCGGGCGCGGTCCTGTACGCGGTGCCGAGCAAGGCTGCCTTCCCGGGCACCAACGGCAAGCTGGCGCTCGGCGTGCAGGTGTCCGACGCCGACACCGCCCAGTTCACGATCCTCGTGCAGGAGCCCGACGGCTCCGGACGCATCTCGGTGACCCCGCCCTCGGGTCATGACGTCGAGCCGACATGGTCGCCCGACGGAACCCGGCTGGCCTTCACACTGGGAAGCGGAAGCGGCCGTCAGATCGGCCTGATGAACGCCGACGGCTCGAATCGACAGATCATCACCGGTGGCGCCGGCCAGGCCGACCGTGGCGCCCAGCCGGCGTGGTCGCCCGCCGGCGACAAGATCGTGTTCACCAAGCCCTCCAGCCCCGGCATCTTCCTCATGAGCGCCGACGGCACCGGATCGCAGACGCTCCTGGCCGACGGGAACAACGGGGAGCCGGCCTGGTCGCCCAACGGGCAGAGGATCGCCTTCGCCCGTAACAACGGCACCGCCACCAACATCTTCGTGATGAACGCCGACGGCTCCGGCGTCCAGCCGCTCACCTCGGTGACGAGCGGCCACGTCGACAGCCCGGACTGGTCGCCCGACGGCACCAAGCTGACCGTCTCCTGCCCCGGCGGGTCGGGGAGCCGCATCTGCGTCATGGACCAGGACGGAACCGACCTGACGCCGGTGACCGACGGCACCCAGGACTTCATCCCCGTCTGGTCCCCCCAGGGCGACCAGATCGCCTTCGCCCGCTACGGGAACGACCGCCAGGACGTGATGGTGATGAACGCCGACGGCTCCAACGTCCACTCGGCCTACGGGGCGTCCCTGGCCTTCCCGAACGGGGTCAGCTGGCAGCGCCGTCCTGCGACGTCGAGCACGTCGGGGCCGTCCACCTCGTCGACGACATCGACCACGATCGCCCCCCCGCCGGCGGGAGCGTCGAAGCCGCTGGTGGTCCGCAGCGGCACCTGGTATCTGCGCGACAGCCAGACGTCGGGCATCGCCACCACCACCTTCGGGTACGGCAACCCCGCCGACAAGCCGATCACCGGCGACTGGGACGGCAACGGCTCGATCACCGTCGGAGTGGTCCGAGACGGCACCTGGTACCTGCGCAGCGCAGCCGGCGGCGGCGTTGCCGACGTGCCGTCGTTCGTCTTCGGCAACCCCGACGACCTCCCCCTGACCGGCGACTGGGACGACAACGGGACCTACACGCCGGGCGTGTACCGCAACGGCACCTGGTACCTGCGCAACTCCTTCACCAGCGGCGTGGCCGACGTCACCCTGGCCTACGGCAACGCGTCGGGCGACCTCCCCGTGGCCGGCGACTGGGACGGCGACGGCCGGACGACGGTCGGAGTCGTCCGTGACGGCACCTGGTACCTGCGCAATGCCACCGGCGGCGGCGTCGCCGACGTCGGTGCCTTCGCGTACGGCAACGGCTCGGGCGACATCCCCATCGTCGGCGACTGGAACGGCGACGGCACCTTCACCGCCGGCGTGGTGCGCGCCGGCACGTGGTACCTGCGCAACGGCGCCGGCGGCGGGGTGGCCGACGTCCCCTCGTTCGTCTACGGCAACGCCAGCGGCGACACGCCTCGGATCTGGCGGACCTGACCGGGCGCTGGTCGCCGCGGCCGCCTCACGGCGTCAGGCGAGCACGTCCTTGGTGGTGAATCGGGCCCAGGCGGCCAGGCTGAAGACCACGACCCAGGCCAGTTGGAGGAGGAGGTCGCTCCCGATCGCCCCCGAGCCGCCAGTCGTGCGCATGAGGTCGCCGAATGCCGACCAGTAGTGGGTGAGCAGCGCCGGATGGATGGCATAGAGCTGGGGGATGGAGTCCAGCACCTGGCTCATGATGGCCACACCCGCGGTGGCGGCGATGGCGGCGATGGCCGAGTCGGTGAGCGTGGAGATGAAAAGGCCGACCGCGGCCAGGCCCAGCATCGACAAGCCGACGACGCCGGCCGCGGCCAGAGCCCGAAGTATCCCTTCGAACAACGACACCGTGGTGCCCGAGAGCGTGGTGACCCGGCCCAACGGGAACAGCACGGCCCCCGCCACCAGCCCCGACAGGGCCACGACGCCGGCCGCGACCAGGCAGAAGACCGCGGTCGTGGCCAACTTGGCGGCCAGCAGGCGGGTGCGGCCGACCGGCCGGACGAGCAGCGAGCGCAGGGTGCCCATGCCGGCCTCACCGGCGATGGTGTCGCCGGCGATGAGGGCCACACCGAGGGGCAGGAAGAACGGGAGCACGACCGTGAGCCCTGCCATGGCCGCGAACACCCCGTTCTGGGACACCTGGGCCAGGAATGCAGGCCCGCCACCCCGGCCTCTCGGCCCGCCCGACAACCTCACCGCCACCGCCAGCAGCACCGGGAAGAACGCCAGGGTGGCGAGCGCCACGCGGGTGCGGGCCCGACCGAACAGGAGGCGCAGCTCACTCGCCAACATCGAAGCCCTCCCCGGTGAGGGTCACGAACAGCTCCTCGAGGCTGGGTCGCTCCGCGGTCATCGACCGCACGCGCACGCCGGCACCGACGAGGGCGGCGGCCACGTCCTCTGGCGCCGCCCCCACCAGCTCGGCGGTGAGGACCTGGTTGGTGCCGAGGCCGTCGGGTGCGACGGTGAGCACGCCGATGCCCGCCAGGCGGTGGAGGCAGGCGGCGGCCTCCTCCCCGTCGGGCGTCTCCACCCGCAGGGTCGGGAGGCGCCCGGCCCGCAGCTCGGTGAGGCTCCCGTCGGCGACAAGGCGGCCCAGGCGGAGCACGGCGACGTGGGTGCAGACCTGCTCGACCTCGGCGAGGAGGTGCGAGGACAGGAACACGGTGGTGCCGTCGTCGGCCAGGCCGCGGATCAGCGACCGCACCTCTCGGGTGCCCTGCGGATCGAGCCCGTTGGTGGGCTCGTCGAGGATGAGCATCCGGGGCTGTCGGACGAGGGCGCCGGCCAGGGCCAGCCGCTGGCGCATCCCGAGCGAGTAGGTCTTGAAGCGGCGGCTGGATGCGGTGCTGAGTCCCACCCGGGCCAGGGCGGACCCGACCCGCTCCGACCGAGTCGACTTGGGACCGCCGGGGCCGACGGCGTCGAAGCGGATCAGGTTCTCCCATCCGGTGAGGAACGGGTAAAAGGCCGGGCCCTCGATCAGCGACCCGACCGAGGCCAGGAGCTCGGCCGGCGCGTCGCGGATGTCGTGGCCGAGGATTCGCACCCGCCCGGCGTCGGGGAAGGCCAGGCCGAGGAGCATGCGCACGGTCGTGGTCTTCCCCGAGCCGTTGGGCCCGAGGAACCCGAACACCGACCCTTCCGGCACGGCCAGGTTCAGGTCGTCGACCACCGTGTGGCTGCCGAAGCTCTTGGTGAGGCCGGCGGTCTCGATGGCCAGACCCGAGCCGCTCCCCGCACCGCTCGACATCACCGGCCGCGACCCTACGTCGAGGTCGGTGGCTGTCACGAAGCGGGCTTCAGCTGGCCGACCGCAGCTTCGAGCTGCTCAGGTCCGACCAATCCCACCAGGGTGCGACCGTCGTCGAGCACCAGGACGCTCACCAGCTTGCTTGTGAGCACCCGTCCCGAGCCCCACGGTCCGCTCACGGGGGCGCCCAGCGCGGCCAGCTCGGCGGGGCCGTTGCCGAAGGCGACGACGGCATCCCAGCCGGTGCCGACGATCTGCCGCCGGAACGTCGGCTTGGCCGGGGCCTGGTCGGAGCCCGCCGAACCGGTGGCCGGTGCGACCGTCGTGGACGGAGCGCTCCCGTCGACCTTCTTGTGGTGACGGCCTCGTCCGTCGCGCTGGCCGCTGAAGAGGAGCTCCTCGGGCGAGGTGACCTCACGGACCGTCGAGCCGGGGGGAGGAGCGAAGGCGAACGTGGAGTCCGCAGGGACGGTGAGGTCGAGGGAGGTAAAGCCGACCTCGATGGCGGGTGTGGTGGCGTCCTTGGCCAGGACCTGTACCCGGAGCGGAAGGCCGGTGGCGGCGTCGACGTCGATGACCACGTCTGCCACCAGAGTGGCCGTCGACTTCGGGGCCAGGACGAGCTGGTAGGCCGGGCGCCCGGCCACGACGGCGGTGTCGCGCACGAAGACCCGGGTGGAGGAGTCGGCGGCGGCGAGGGCGAGGGCGGCGAGGGTGGGCGGGGTCATGTCCTTCAGCGAAGGCACCGACCCGGCGGCCTCGTCGGCCGGGGCCTTGTCGCCGCCCTCGTGCACCTTGGCCGCCAGGTGGGTGGCCGTCTGGGTGGCGCTCTGCCACACCCACAGCTGGGTGCCGTCGCTGATCACGTCGGTCTCGGCCAGGTTGTCGGGGATGGCCAGCCGGACCTTGCCGCCGGCGGCGTACGCCACGCTGATGGTGTTCGGCGCCAGCAGGGTGCCGAGCAGGTCGGCGTTGCGGGGCATCAGGGACCCGAGATCGGGCAGCCCGAGGTCGGTGCTGGTGGCCACCGTGCCCGAGAAGCCGGGGATGTCGCGGGCCGCGATCACCTTGGCCACGAGGTCGGCGGGCGAGATGGTGGGCAGGACGGGCGGAGCCTGGGCCCCGGCCAGGGTCGGGAGCAGCCCGAAGGCGCCGATCATCACCGCCGCGGCGAGGGGGGCGGCGGCCCACCGGAGGCGGCGGCGGGGGTAGCCGGGGGAGGGCACGGGTGGCGAGTCGGTCATGGACCCATCACAGCACCGTTCCGTGAGCTCGATGTGAGGGCAGGTGAAGAACTTGGTAAGAACGTCCGGGTCGGGCGCCGGGCCGCGCCAGCATGGGGAGGTGCGGATCCTGGTGGTCGACGACGAGGCGTCGGTACGGACGTCGCTCGCCCGCATCCTCGAACAGGCTGGCTACCAGGTATCCCAGGCCGCCGACGGCCGCCAAGCCCTCCACTCCGTCGCCCTCGAACGGCCCGACGCCGTCGTCCTCGACATCGTCATGCCCGGGCTCGACGGCATCGAGGTCACGCGGGGCCTGCGAGCCGCTCGCGACTCCACGCCCGTCCTCCTCCTCACCGCCCGGGGCGAGGTGGCCGACCGGGTGCGGGGGCTCGACGCGGGCGCCGACGACTATCTCTCCAAGCCCTTCGCCCTCGAGGAGCTCCTGGCCCGCCTGCGAGCCATCCTGCGACGGGCCGGCGACGGCGACGGTGATCCTGACGGCGGGCAGGCGCTGGACCATGAGGGCCTGCGCCTCGACCCGGGGTCCCACCGGGCCTGGAGGAACGACCGGGAGCTGGAGCTGACCCGCACCGAGTTCGCGCTCCTCGAGCTCTTCCTGCGCAACCCCGACCGGGTCCTCAGCCGCCCGCTCATCTACGAACGGGTGTGGGGCTACGACTTCGGGCCGTCGTCCAACGCCCTCGACGTCTACGTGGGGTACCTCCGCCGCAAGACGGAAGCCGGCGGGGAGAGTCGAGTGCTGCACAACGTGCGAGGTGTCGGCTTCGTGCTCCGCCAGGCGTGAAGTTGCCCGCAGGAACCCGTCGCCAACCGTGACTCGCCGACTGTGACCCTTCGCTCCCGGCTCACGCTGGTGGTGGCCGGGCTGGTGACCTCGGTGTTGGTGGTGGCCGGGTTCGTCGCCTACCTGACGACGGCCGCCAACGCCCGGGCCCAGGTCGACGCATCCCTCCGCCGGGAGGCCGCCGCCCTCGCCGCGGGCGCGCCCGCGGCTCCGGGGACGACGGGTTCGCCCACCGACGGTCAGTTCGTCGACGCCGACGGCCGAACCACGCCCATCTCACCCGACAGCCTCACTCTGCCCATGGTCGGCCGGGCCCAGGCGGTGGCCGCCGGCCGGGAGGGGCCGTTCTTCACCGACGTCAGGCTGGCCGATCACCACCTGCGGCTCTACGTGACCTCGGCGGGGGCCGACCGGGCGATCGTCCTGGCGCAGCCCCTGGACGGGGTCGACGACCTGCTGGCCCGACTGCAACGGGTGCTCGTCCTCGTGATCGGCGCCGGCGTGCTGCTCGCCGCCCTCGCCAGTTGGTTCGTGGCCCGGACGGCGCTGGGGCCGGTTCGCCGGCTCCAAGAGGCCGCCCGCGAGGTGGCCACCACCGTCGAGGCCAACCGGTTCGTGCCGATCGAAGGCGGCCACGAGCTGGCCGACCTGGCCGCCTCGTTCAACGACATGCTCGTCGCCCTGCGGAGGTCGCTGGCGGCCCAGAGCCAGCTCGTGGCCGACGCCTCCCACGAGCTGCGCACGCCGCTCACCAGCCTGCGGGCCAACGTCGACTACCTCCTCAACGACCCGGCCCTGGCCGAGCAGGCCCCGGTGCTCCGCGACGTGGCGTCCGAGCTGGAGGACCTGAGTGGCCTGGTGTCCGACCTGGTGGAGCTCGCCCGCCTCGAGGCCACCACCGACCCTCCCTCCGACGTCCGCCTCGACGAGATCGTGGCCGAGGCGGTGACCCGGGCCCAGCGGCGGTGGCCCGAGGTGACCTTCGAGAGCCGCCTCCAACCGACCGTGGTGCTCGCCGTCCCCGCCCAGGTCGAGCGGGCGGTGGCCAACGTGGTCGACAATGCCGCGGCCTGGACGGCCCCGGGTACGCCGGTGGAGATCGACGTCGGCGGCGGCGAGGTCGTGGTGCGAGACCACGGGCCCGGCATCCCCGCCGCCGACCTGCCCCGGGTGTTCGAGCGCTTCTACCGCTCACCGGGAGCTCTGCGCCGCCCCGGCTCCGGCCTCGGGCTGGCCATCGTCCACCAGGTGGCGACGGCTTCGGGCGGGTCGGTGACGGCCGAGCGCCCGGCCGACGGCGGCACGCGCATCCGACTCCAGCTCCGGGTCCCGCCCGGAGCCCCCGCCGGTGCCACGCCGCCTTGATCTCCTTGGTGACGGCGGCATCGTTGGCGTAGCGGATCCTTTACCGACCGGACCTCGTGCTCTACGGTGTAGACATGGGGCGACGGGCCGGGGGCGAGCCGTTGACGCCGGAGCGCATCTTCGACGCCGGGCTGGCCATCGTCGACGCGGCCGGCGTCGAGGGCCTGTCGATGCGACGGCTGGGGGCCGCACTCGGCGTCGACCCCATGGCGATCTACCACCACGTGCCCAACAAGGAGGCCCTGTTCCACGGCATCGTCCGACGGGTCTTCGCGGAGATGCCGACGCCGGGCGAGCGCGGGTCCTGGCCCACCCGGGTCAGGCAGTGGGCCCGTGCCTACCGGTCCGTCGTCGAGGCCCACCCCCACCTGGTGCTCAGGATCGTCACCAGCCCCGAGGCGGTCGCCGTCGCCGCCAGCGAGGCGAACGGCGCGCTGTATCGAGCCTTGGAGGTCTCGGGCCTCGGCGCCGCCGACGTGACGCGGGGGGCGGACGTGATCGTCGACTACGTCAACGGAGCGGTGCTGGCCAGGGCCACCCCGCCGGCGGGTGGTGAGCTGGGCGACCGGGAGCTGGGCGGCGACCCGGGCCTCGAGGAGGCGCTCGACGACGTCTTCGAGTTCGGCCTCGACGTGGTCATAGCCGGTCTCCTCCACTTCGTGCCGTGACGAGTTCTACTGTGTAGAGTCTAAGTCTACGATGTAGAGTACCGACCATCCACCCGTGCGAGACGAGGGGGGCCCATGCACGAGACGCCCGACGATCTCCAGCAGCTCCAGCAGCTGCTCGACACCAGCTACGCCGCCGCCGGCCCGCACCTGCACGAGGTCATCACCCCTGAGCGACGGCTGACGGCCGAGCAGCTGGCGGCCACGCTGACGGGGATGCGCCTGCTGGTCCTCGCCACCGCCACCAAGGACGGCCGACCGATCGCCGGGCCGGTCGACAGCATCTTCTACCGGGGCAGCTTCTACTTCGGGTCGTCCCCCGAGTCCGTCCGCTTCAAGCACATCGCCGCGCGGCCCTGGGTGAGCGCCACCCACCTCCCGGGGGAGGAGCTGTCGGTCACCGTCCACGGCCGCGCCGCCTCGGTCGACCTCAAGAGCGCGGACCAGGCCGGTGTCCGGCACGCCCTCCTCGACGTGTACGTCCCCCTGTACGGCGAGTCCTGGGCGACCTTCATGGACTCCGGCCCGGTCTACGCCCGCATCGACGCCGACCGCATGTTCACGTTCTCGATGCCATCGACCTAGAGCAGGCGCAGGCGCTCGGGGGAGACGGTCAGCGTCACCCGCTGGCCCCACGTGAGGGCGAGGGAGTCGGACTCGATACCGTCGCCGAAGACCACCAGGTCGGATTCGGCGACGATGGACAGTTCCTCGCCGGGCCCGACCAGGCCCTCGGTGCAGTCCGTCCCTGTGGCGGGTGACGGCCATGCTTCCCGGGCGAACCAGCTGAGCCGGGGTTCGGTGGGTGCCGGCAGCCGTAGCGAGCTGCGCCGCTCGAGCCATACCGAGCGGCACCACCCGGTGGCCCCCGTCCCGGTTCCCACCAGCACCCCCGAGGAAGAGTGCCGTTCGCGCCCACCGTCGGGTGCCTCGATCCGGTAGCGGGCCGACTGATGGCTCGGGTGGCCGACGAAGATCTCGTTGAGCGAGCGCAACGTCTGACCGTCGTCCACCCTGGCCTCCACCAGCACCCGCGCCTGGACGTGCGTGCCGACGTCGGGCGCCACCGCCGCGCCGAGGAGGGCGGCGACGTCGGCAGGTCCGTGGCGGACGAGGACGCCCGGATTGCGGCCCGGTTCCGGGTCGATCCCGATCACGACCTGGCTGTGGAGGTACTTGGCCACGTTGGCGACCAACCCGTCCTGGCCGACGGCGACGACGACGTCCTCGGGGCCGAACACGAAGCGGCTGAGGTCGGCCCGCTCCACCTGGCCACGCCGCCAGTCGAGCGGGATGGACCGGGCGGCGGCGTCGAAGGCGTGCTGCTGGGAGGCGTGCCTGGCCTCTACCTCCTCCAGGCTGCGACCCCGACCCTCGAGGAAGAACGCCGCTTGGCGTCGGGTGCCGTGCCGGGCCACCAGCTCGTCGATCTCGGTCCGGCGGTGCACCAGCACCGCTCGGGGTACAAGGCTCACGCCGCGCCCGGTGTCGATTCGACGCGGGCGGCCCAGTTCCGAGGCGGGCCAGCAGCGGCGTGAGCAGGTCGGGGGCGATGTTCAGCACGCCGATCTGGGGCAGTTCGGCGGCCAGCTCCTTTGCCGCCAGGCCGAAGATCGTGATGGCGTCGAGGTCGCGGTAGGCGACGAGCCGCGCCGCCTCGGCGTCGGCCTGGGCCAGCCCCACGGCTCTCGTTGCGTCGGCCTCGGCATCGGCCAGCACCCGCTGCTCGACGGCGTCGCCTTCGGCCCGGATACGACCGGCGGCCGCCTTCTCGGTCGCCCGCTTCCTCTCGTTCTGGCCCTTCTGGTCGACAAGCTGCTCCTCCCGGCGGGCCAGCTCGATCTGGTTCTGCAGCTCGTTCTCGGCGATGGCCCGCTCCCGCTCGACGGCGAGGGCGCGCCGCTCGAAGGTGGCCTTGTCGGCGTCCTGCTGCACCTGCTCCCGCATCGGGGTCTGGAGGGCGCGTTCCACGTCGGCCTCGGCTCGCACCGCCACCACCCGGACGTCGACGATTCCCAGGCCGGTGTCGGCGATGCGGGGGTCGTCCGTCAAGCCCGACGTGAGACGCTGACGCACCGCCGTCATCCCCTCGGCCAGGGCCTGGGGCAGCGTCATGCGGGCCAGCAGCTCCAGGGCGTGCTGCTGGGCCAGCTCGGTCAGAAGGCCACCGACCTGTTCCAACGGCGTCGACCGCCACACGCCGAGGTCGGGGTCGATCCCGAAGTCGATCCTCGCGGCGGCGACGGCAGGGTCCGCCACCCGGTAGGTGATCGTGGCCTGGACGGTGACGTCCTGGAAGTCGACGGTGCGGGCGTGGAAGAGCAGCGGCTGCTCCCGGTCGTCGACGGGGAGCTCGCTCAGCGCCGCGTGCAGCGGGCGGAACCAGAACGCCTGGCCCGGGCCGTCGTGGGCCAGCCGGCCCTTGTGCAGGTGGCGGATGTGCGCGGTGGGGTTCGCCCGCAGGTGGCGTACGAACAGGGTCCTCGTGATGTCGGCCATCGGCCTCTCCTTCTCGTCAAAACGACGATAACCCCGAACGGGCTTCTCGTCAAGATGACGATTACAATGGCGGCGTGACATCTCCCCTGCGGTACACCGCCGCGGTCACCGTCGACCTGGTCGTGCTGACCGTCGCCGACGACCGGCTGGTGATCCTGCTGGTGGAGCGGGGCGTCGAGCCCTTCCGGGGACGGCGGGCCCTTCCCGGCGGGTTCGTCCATGACGACGAGGACCTTCCTGCCGCTGCCGCCCGCGAGTTGGCGGAGGAGACGGGGGTGGAGGCCGCGGGCCACCTCGAACAGCTCGCCACCTACGGTGCCCCGGGGCGAGACCCCCGTGGCCACGTGGTGAGCGTCGCCTACCTGGCCCTGCTGCCGGACCTCCCGTCACCCCGTGCCGGCACCGACGCCTCGGCCGCCAGCTGGGCCCCGGTCGACGACGTGCTGGGCGATCCCGGCCATCTCGCCTTCGACCACCACCGGATCCTCGCCGACGGCGTGGAGCGGGCGCGGGCCAAGCTCGAGTACGCACCCCTCGCCGCCGCCTTCTGCGGGGCGGAGTTCACGATCGCCGAGCTGCGCCGCGTCTACGAGGCGGTGTGGGGGACGGCGCTCGACCCCCGCAACTTCCACCGCAAGGTGACGACGACCCCGGGCTTCGTCGTCCCGACCGACCACACGACGACCCGTGACGGCGGGCGTCCGGCCCAGCTCTTCACCTCGGGCGAGGCGGTCCTACTGCACCCGGCCATGCTCCGACCCCAGCGGGATGGCGCCACCCCGGCGAAACGCGACCCCAAATCGCCTCGACAGGAGTAAAATTCCAGGTTGAGCCACCGCTTGCGCCCACGGCCCTGACTCCTTCGAACTCGTCGGAAAGTGGGCGAGCATGTGCTTCTCGGCCGAGGCGGACCTGGTGGCCGGAGTCGTCGTCGGCGCCGTTGCGATCGACGGCCTACGGCATGTGCACCGGCCCGCGGACCTGGCGCTGGCGGCTGTGCCTGTCACGCTCGCCGGGCACCAGATGGTCGAGGCGCTGGTGTGGCTCGGGCTGAGCGGCAATGTGTCCGAGTCGGTGTGGGAGCCGGCTCTCTACGCCTACCTGGTCATCGCCTTCGGCCTGCTCCCCGTGCTCGTGCCGGTCGCCGTCCGCGAGCTCGAGCCGCCCGAGGACCGGCGCCGCATGCGGGGGTTCGTCCTGGCGGGGGCGGTGGCGTCGTTCTTCCTCATGTCGGGGGTCGTGCGTGGTCCGGTCGTGGCGACCATCCGGGGCAATCACATCGACTACTTCGTCAACCTGTGGCACGGCGGGACCCTCGTCGCGCTGTACGTGGTGGCCGTTTGCGGGCCGTGCCTGGTGTCCCGGCATCGGAACCTGCGGTGGTTCGGGGTGGCAAACCTGGTGGCGGCAGTCCTGCTGGCCTGGCTCAGCAAGAGCAGCTTCATCTCGCTGTGGTGCGTCTGGGCGGCGTTCACCAGCATCCTCATGGTCGCCCACCTCCACCGCACAGACCTCCGCCGCGGAGGCCGGGAGGTCCGCAGGCGCGGCGTCGTCAACCGGAGGGGCCGAAGCGCTCCACCCGGATGCGACCGGTGGGGACGCCGGTGGCCACGAGGCAGCTCGGTGGCGGCGTCGGCGAACCGGGCCGACCCGCACACGTACGCCGTCACGTCAGGTAGCAGGACATTTGGCATCAGGACATCTGGCATCAGGGCATCGGGTAGCAGGGCGCCGGCCACGTCGCGGGCGGTGAGCCGCCCGACCGGGCGGGGCCAGCCGTCCGGTGCCTCCCTCGTGTAGACGACGCTGCTCTCCGGCCCG
>CAWGUU010000024.1:0-102461 GCA_963825765.1 uncultured Acidimicrobiia bacterium | reverse complement strand
GCCCCTGTAGAAGCTGGCTAGGCGCCCCCGCATCTCTTTGTCCGGCCGTCGGCCCTTTGGGGCGGCGGCCGGACAACCGTTACACTTGCAAGGTTCGGCGGCCGTTTTGGAAAGGTTCTGAGTTGCCCACAATCTCGCAGCTGGTCCGGAAGGGCCGCGAGTCGAAGCCCGAGAAGACGAAGACGCCGGCGCTGCGAGGCGCGCCCCAGCGGCGCGGCGTGTGCACCCGCGTGTACACCCACACCCCGAAGAAGCCGAACTCCGCCCTCCGCAAGGTGGCCCGGGTGCGGCTCACGACCGGGCAGGAAGTCACCGCCTACATCCCCGGCGTCGGCCACAACCTCCAGGAGCACTCGATCGTGCTCGTCCGTGGCGGCCGGGTGAAGGACCTGCCCGGGGTCCGCTACAAGATCATCCGCGGGGTGCTCGACGCTTCCGGCGTGCGCGACCGCAAGCAGGCCCGTAGCCGCTACGGCGCCAAGAAGGAGAAGTAGGGATGCCTCGCAAGGGACCGCCGCCGCGCCGCGACCTCATGCCCGACCCCATCTACCGGTCGGTCCTCGTCACCCAGTTCGTCAACAAGGTCCTGTCCCGGGGCAAGCGGTCGCTGGCCGAGCGGATCGTCTACAGCGCCCTCGAGGTGGTGAAGGAGAAGAGCGGCGGCGACCCCGTGGCCGCCCTGAAGCGGGCGATGGAGAACGTCAAGCCCCAGCTCGAGGTCAAGAGCCGCCGGGTCGGCGGCGCCACCTACCAGGTCCCCGTCGAGGTCCGTCCCCGCCGCGCCACCACCCTGGGTATCCGCTGGCTGGTCGGCTACGCCCGCCAGCGCCGCGAGAAGACCATGGCACTTCGCCTCGCCAACGAAATACTCGACGCCTCCAACGGCGTTGGAAACAGTGTCAAGCGCCGCGACGACATGCACAAGATGGCAGAGTCGAACAAGGCGTTCGCCCACTACCGCTGGTAGCGCCACGAGGGTCGGCCCTTCGGCCGCACCTCACGACCGCACCGCAGGTGCGGGCGTCACGACGACAGCTGTCGAGCGGCAAGGGTTCACCCGGCCGCAACCTCCACTCCACCACATCACGCGAAAGTCCTCTTTATGGCTGAGGCCCCCATCATCCGAGAGTTCCCGCTGGCCCGGACCCGCAACATCGGGATCATGGCCCACATCGACGCGGGCAAGACCACCACCACCGAGCGGATCCTCTATTACACCGGCAAGACGTACAAGATCGGTGAGGTCCACGAGGGCGCGGCGGTCATGGACTGGATGGTGCAGGAGCAGGAGCGGGGCATCACCATCACCTCTGCGGCCACCACCTGCCGGTGGAAGGACACCTGGATCAACATCATCGACACGCCCGGCCACGTCGACTTCACGGTCGAGGTCGAGCGGTCGCTGCGCGTGCTCGACGGGGCAGTCGCCGTCTTCGATGCCGTGGCCGGGGTCGAGCCCCAGACCGAGACGGTCTGGCACCAGGCCGACAAGTACAAGGTCCCCCGCATCTGCTTCATCAACAAGATGGACCGCATCGGCGCCGACTTCTTCCGCGCCGTCGACCAGATCATCGACCGCCTCGACGCCAAGGTCGCACTGGTGCAGATCCCCATCGGCGCCGAGGGCCACTTCCGCGGCATGGTCGACCTGCTGGGCATGAAGGCCCTGCTCTGGGAGGAGGGGATGGGCGAGCAGTGGTCGGTCCAGGAGGTCCCCGCCGACCTGCTCGAGTCGGCCGAGCACTGGCGCCACCAGCTTGTCGACGTCCTGTCGCAGACCGACGACGCGATCATGGAGAAGTACATCGGCGACGAGCCCATCACCGCCGACGACCTGCGCAAGGCCCTGCGGTCGGCAACCATCGCCAACTCCGTGGTCCCCGTGCTGTGCGGCTCGGCGTTCAAGAACAAGGGCGTGCAGCCCCTGCTCGACGGCGTCGTCGACTACCTCCCGAGCCCCATCGACCTCCCGCCGGTGGTCGGCCTCGACCTCAAGCGCATCGAGGAGCTCGACCGACCGGCCGACGACCGCGCCCCCTTCGCGGCCCTCGCCTTCAAGATCATGACCGACCCCCACGTGGGCAAGCTCACCTACTTCCGGGTGTACTCCGGCACGCTCAAGAAGGGCGCCTCGGTGCTCAACTCCACCAAGGACCGCAAGGAGCGGGTCGGCCGGCTGCTCCAGATGCACGCCAACCACCGGGAGGACCTGCAGGCCGTCTTCGCCGGCGACATCGTCGCCGCGGTCGGGCTCAAGCAGACCACCACAGGCGACACGCTCTGCGACGCAAACGCGCCGATCGTGCTGGAGGCCCTCGAGTTCCCCGAGCCGGTCATCCACGTGGCCATCGAGCCCAAGACCAAGGCCGACCAGGACAAGCTCACCGAGGCCCTCTAGAAGCTCTCCGAGGAAGACCCCACCTTCCAGAAGCACACCGACATCGACACCGGCCAGACGATCATCGCCGGCATGGGCGAGCTGCACCTCGAGGTGCTTGTCGACCGCATGCTCCGGGAGTTCCGGGTCGACGCCCACGTCGGCAAGCCCCAGGTGGCGTTCCGGGAGACCATCCGCCAGTCGGTGGCGAAGGTCGAGGAGCGCTACATCCGCCAGACCGGTGGACGCGGTCAGTACGGCCACGTGGTCATCAACCTGGAGCCCACCGGCCCCGACGGTGGCTACGAGTTCATCGACAAGATCGTCGGCGGCATCATCCCCAAGGAGTACATCTCGTCGATCGACGCCGGCATCCAGGAGGCCCTCCAGGGCGGCGTCCTCGCCGGCTACCCGATGGTCGACGTGCGGGCCACCCTGGTCCACGGCTCCTACCACGACGTCGACTCGTCCGAGATGGCGTTCCGCATCGCCGGGTCGCTGGCGGTCAAGAAGGCGGCCCGGAAGGCGTCGCCGGTGCTCCTCGAGCCGATCATGGCCGTCGAGGTGGTCACCCCCGAGGACTACATGGGCGACGTCATCGGCGACCTCTCCAGCCGCCGCGGCCGGGTCGAGGGCGTCGAGCAGCGCGGCTCCAGCCGGGTGATCGCGCGCCCAGGTGCCGCTGTCAGAGATGTTCGGGTACGCTACCGACCTGCGGTCGCGCACCCAGGGTCGCGCGACGTACACGATGCAGTTCCACTCCTACCAGGAAGTACCCGAGTCGATCTCCCGCGAGATCATCGCTCGGATCCGGGGCGAGTAACCGACACAACGAGCACGCTCGCCACAGGGGCGGGCAAGGAAAACAAGGGTTCTCATATGGCCAAGCAGAAGTTCGAGCGCTCGAAGCCGCATCTCAACGTGGGCACCATGGGCCACATCGACCATGGCAAGACCACGCTGACCGCCGCCATCACCAAGGTCCTGCACGAGCAGAACCCCAACGTGAGCTTCACCGCCTTCGACCAGATCGACAAGGCCCCCGAGGAGAAGGCCCGGGGCATCACCATCTCCATCGCCCACGTGGAGTACGAGACCCCCAAGCGCCACTACGCCCACGTCGACATGCCCGGCCACGCCGACTACATCAAGAACATGATCACCGGGGCGGCCCAGATCGACGGCGCCATCCTGGTGGTCACGCGCCGCCGACGGCCCCATGCCCCAGACCCGTGAGCACGTGCTGCTGGCCCGCCAGGTGGGGGTGCCCTACATCGTGGTGGCCCTCAACAAGGCCGACGCGGTCGACGACGAGGAGCTGCTGGACCTGGTCGACCTGGAGGTGCGGGAGCTGCTGAGCGACTACGAGTTCCCCGGCGACGACACCCCCGTCATCCGGGTCTCGCCCTCAAGGCGCTGGAGGGCGACGAGGCCTGGAAGCCGGCCATCCACGAGCTGATGGACGCGGTCGACTCCTACATCCCCCTGCCCGAGCGTGACATCGACAAGCCCTTCCTCATGCCCATCGAGGACGTGTTCACCATCACCGGTCGGGGCACGGTGGTCACCGGCAAGGTGGAGCAGGGCATCGTCAAGGTGGGCGACCAGGTCGAGATCGTGGGCCTGGGCCACAACCAGACCACGGTCTGCACCGGGGTGGAGATGTTCCGCAAGCTCCTGGACCAGGGCCAGGCCGGCGACAACATCGGGGTGCTGCTGCGGGGGACCAAGAAGGAGGACGTGGAGCGGGGCCAGGTGCTGGCCAAGCCCAGCTCCATCACCCCCCACACCACCTTCGAGGCCCAGGTCTACGTGCTGACCAAGGACGAGGGTGGCCGCCACAGCCCCTTCTTCCAGAACTACCGGCCCCAGTTCTACTTCCGCACCACCGACGTCACCGGCCAGATCACCCTGCCCGAGGGCACCGAGATGGTCATGCCCGGCGACAACGTGCAGATGACGGTGGAGCTCATCCAGCCCATCGCCATGGACGAGGGCCTGCGCTTCGCCATCCGCGAGGGGGGCCGCACCGTGGGCGCCGGCCGGGTCGTCAAGGTCATCGCCTGATGGCCCAGAAGATCCGCATCCGGCTCAAGGCCTACGACCACGAGATCGTCGACCAGTCGACCAAGAAGATCGTCGAGACCGTGGTCCGCACCCAGGCCAAGGTCCGCGGGCCGGTGCCGCTGCCGACCGAGAAGCACCGCTACACGGTCATTCGGTCCCCCCACAAGGACAAGGACTCCCGCGAGCACTTCGAGATGCGGATCCACAAGCGGCTGCTCGACATCCTCGAGCCCAGCCCCAAGACGGTGGACTCGCTGCAGCGCCTCGACCTGCCCGCCGGCGTCGACATCGAGATCAAGATTCAACAGGTCTGAAGGCCGCGAGCGGCCGGCGGGGCCTCTTCTCGTAGCCGGCGCTATACTCTCACTTTCGTTCCGGAGCCGTCTTGGCTCCACCCACATTTCGACGTCCTCGGCTGCCGGCCGCGTTCGGTACTCCGAGGCACAACCCAACCTCGCTCCGCCGGGCGCCTGCCTGTGCGGAGCGTCCGCGTGAAGGCAGAGAGAGCGCTTCGATGGCAAGCAGGGCGATCGTCGGCGAGAAAGTCGGCATGACACAGGTCTGGGACGACCAGAACCGTGCCATTCCGGTCACGCTCGTGCGCGTCCCGCCGTGCCGGGTGGTCCAGGTCAAGACCGCCCGAGCACGACGGCTACAGCGCGCTGCAGGTCACCTTCGGCTCGGTGCGGCCGTCGAAGCTCAACAAGCCGGAGGCCGGGCACTTCCAGAACGCCGGCGTCGAGCCCGGCACCCGCCTGGTGGAGCTGCGGCTCGACGAGACCGACGGGTACTCGGTCGGCCAGGAGATCGGCGCCGACGTCCTCGAGGTCGGCGAGCGGGTCGACGTCACCGCCGTGAGCAAGGGCAAGGGCTTCACCGGCGTCATGAAGCGCCACAACTTCAAGGGCATGAGCGCCTCCCATGGCACCCACAAGACCCACCGGGCGCCCGGTGCGATCGGAGCGTGCGCCACGCCGTCCCGGGTGTTCAAGGGGACCCGGATGGCCGGACGGGTCGGAAACCAGCAGGTGACCACGCTGAACCTCCAGGTCGTGCAGGCCGACCCCGAGCGGGAGATCATCCTGCTCAAGGGGGCCATCCCCGGGCCCCGCGGGCGGCCTGGTGCTCATCCGCGACGCGGTGCGCGGCAACAACGGGAAGGGCAAGTAGGTCCGTGGTCGACGTACGCACCCCCACCGGCGACAACGCCGGATCCGTGTCCCTCGACGCCACGATCTTCGGCATCGAGCCGAACGTGCCGGTCATGCACCAGGTCGTCGTGGGCCAACTCGCATCCAAGCGCTCCGGCACCCAGAGCACCCTGACCCGGGCCGAGGTCCGCGGTGGCGGGGCCAAGCCCTGGCGCCAGAAGGGCTCCGGGCGGGCCCGGCAGGGCTCGACGAGGGCACCCCACTGGAAGGGCGGCGGCGTGGCCCTCGGGCCGAAGCCCCGCAGCTACAAGCAGCGGACGCCGAAGAAGATGGTGCAGCTGGCGCTGCGATCGGCACTGTCGGACAGGGCCTCGGAGGACCGGGTGGCAGTGGTGGAGTCCTGGGACTTCCCCGCCCCCCGCACCAAGGACGCCAGGGCGGCCCTCGACGCTCTCGGGCTGAGCGGCAGGGTGCTCGTCGTGCTCGACCGCAGCGAGGAGAACGTCGAGAAGTCGTTCCGAAACCTCCCCACCGCACAGACGATCCTGGCCTCCGAGCTCAACGCCTACGACGTGCTCTGCTGCGACTGGATCGTCTTCACCCGGGCCAACCTGCCTGGCACTCAGGGCGAGCCCGACGAGTCCGACGCTTCCGCGCCGGAACCCCCGGCCGCGACCGCCTACGGTCCTCCGCCCACCGACGAGGCCGAGACGCCGGAACCGACGGGCGCACCCTCCGACGAGGACTTCGAACGGGTGGTGAGCGACGACGATGCCTGATCCCCGCGACATCGTGCTCCGACCGGTGGTGAGCGAGAAGTCCTACGGCCTGCTGGAGGACAACGTGTACACGTTCGTCGTCCACCCCAAGGCCAGCAAGATCGAGATCCGCGACGCGGTGGAGGCGATCTTCAACGTGAGCGTCACCAGTGTCAACACCCTGAACCGCAAGGGGAAGCGCAAGCGCAACCGCAAGGCGGCGACGTTCGGCAAGCGCCCCGACACCAAGCGGGCCATCGTCACCCTCGCCCCCGGCGGCAAGATCGACCTCTTCGAGACGTGAGCCTCTGATGCCCCTCCGCAAGCGCAAGCCCACAAGTGCCGGTCGCCGGTTCCAGACCGTCTCGGACTTCTCCGACATCACCAAGTCGGAGCCCGAGAAGTCCCTGCTGGCGCCCCTGTCCAGTACCGGCGGGCGCAACAACTACGGCCGCAAGACGGCCCGCCACCGCGGTGGCGGCCACAAGCAGCAGTACCGCCTCGTCGACTTCAAGCGCGACAAGGACGGCATCCCGGCCAAGGTCGCCGGCATCGAGCACGACCCCAACCGCAACGCCCGGATCGCCCTGCTCCACTACGTCGACGGGGAGAAGCGCTACATCCTCGCCCCCGCCAAGGTGCGCGTCGGCGACATGCTCCAGAGCGGCCAGGGCTCCGACATCCGCCCCGGCAACGCCATGGCCCTGCGCTACATCCCCGTCGGCACCACGGTGCACAACGTGGAGCTGAAGCCGGGCGCCGGCGGAAAGATGGGTCGGGGCGCCGGCTCCAGCATCCAGCTCGTCGCCAAGGAGGGCGGTTTCGCCACCCTCCGGCTGCCCAGCACCGAGATGCGCCGTGTCCCCATCGACTGCCGGGCCACCATCGGCGAGGTCGGCAACGCCGAGGCCGAGCTGATCTCGATCGGCAAGGCCGGCCGCAACCGTTGGAAGGGCGTGCGCCCGCAGACCCGCGGCGTCGCCATGAACCCCGTCGACCACCCCCTGGGCGGCGGCGAGGGCAAGTCCTCAGGTGGACGGCACCCGGTGTCGCCCTGGGGTGTCCCCGAGGGTCGCACCCGTGACAACAGCAAGCCGTCCCAGAAGCTCATCATCCGCCGCCGCCGGTCGCGCGGGGCCCGGAGGTAGTTGCATGGCTCGTAGCCTGAAAAAAGGCCCCTTCATCGACGGCCACCTGCTCAAGAAGGTCGACGAGCTCAACGCCAAGGGCGAGAAGCGCGTCATCAAGACGTGGTCCCGGCGCTCGACCGTCATCCCCGACATGGTCGGCCACACCATCGCCGTCCACGACGGCCGCAAGCACGTGCCCGTCTACATCACCGAGTCGATGGTGGGCCACAAGCTGGGCGAGTTCGCCCTCACCCGTACCTTCCGGTTCCACGCCGGCCAGGAACGGGCGGGGCGGCGGTAGGCGCATGCCCGGTCCCAAGCTCAACGAGAGCCCGGTCTTCCGGCGCCGGCCCGAATCGAAGGCCCACGCCGTCACCGAGGAGACCCCCTCGGCGCGGGCCGTCGGTCGCTACATCCGCGTCTCGCCGTACAAGATCCGCGCCGTCCTCGACCTCATCCGGGGCCACGACGTCGCTCGGGCCGCCGACCTGCTCCGCCTCTGCGAGCGCGACGCGGCCACGGTGGTCGGCAAGATCCTGGCGTCGGCCACGGCCAACGCCGAGCACAACCACTCGCTGATCGGCGACGAGCTGTTCGTCTCCGCCTGCTTCGCCGACGAGGGCCCCACGCTCAAGCGCTGGAGGCCCCGGGCCCGCGGCCGGGCCACGAGGATCCGCAAGCGCACGTGCCACGTGACGGTGATCGTCAGCCGGCTCCCCGACTCCGAGCTGCGCCAGCGCAGGGCCCAGCGGGCACAGGCCGTCACCGGCCGCCGGCCCCGCCGCTCCACCGCCGAGACGCCGAGGACCGACCGGGCCCGCCGCGTCCGCCGCCGCGAGCGGGAGCACGACGACGACCACGACCATGGGCCCGCTGGCACCTCTACCGCGGCTTCGGCCCCGGCGAAGCCGTCGGCCACCGGCGTGAGCACGGGCATCGTGGACGCCCCCGACATTCCCGAAGTTCCCGATTCGCCTGACGTCCCCGATATCACCGACGACACAGCCGCCGACGTCGCGCCCGAGGGCTCCACCGCCCCCGAGGCCGCCGACGCCGGCGGTACCACCGACGCTGGCGACAGCGACAAGGAGTAGTAGCAGCTTGGGTCAGAAGGTAAACCCCTATGGGTTCCGCCTCGGCGTCACCACCGACTGGAAGTCCCGTTGGTTCAGCGACCGTGAGTACACCGACTACCTCATCGAGGATTGGAAGATCCGCGACTACCTGATGCGCCAGCTGCCCCACGCGGCCATCAGCAGGGTCGAGATCGAGCGCACGCGTGACCGCCTCCGCATCGACGTCCACACCGCCCGCCCCGGCATCGTGATCGGCCGCCGCGGCGCCGAGGCCGACCGCCTGCGCGCCGACTTGGCCAAGATGACCGGCAACGTCAAGGTCCAGCTCAACATCCAGGAGATCAAGCAGCCCGAGCTCGACGCCGCCCTCATCGCCCAGGGCGTCGCCGACCAGCTGGCCGGCCGGGTCAGCTTCCGCCGGGCCATGAAGCGGGCGGTGCAGACGGCGCAGAAGGCCGGCGCCCTCGGCATCCGGGTGCAGTGCTCCGGTCGCCTGGGTGGGTCCGAGATGGCCCGCAGCGAGTGGTACCGCGAGGGCCGGGTCCCGCTGCACACCCTGCGTTCCGACATCGACTACGGCTTCCGCGAGGCCCGGACGACCTTCGGGCGCATCGGCGTGAAGTGCTGGATCTACAAGGGCGACATCCTCCCCTACAAGACCTCCAACGAGGACAAGATCTCCCGCGAGGCGGCCATGGCCGTCGGCGAGACGTCGGGTCACGCCAAGCCCCGCCGCATCATCTCCGCCGGTGGCGGACGCCGCCGCCCCGGTGAGGAGGAGCTCGGCACCGCCGGCACCCAGGCGCCGGACGGCGAGACAGTCCCCGGCTCCGGCGACGAGGCGCTGGCCGGCGCCCTGTCCGATGCCGGCCTGGCCGATTCGGGCCTCGGCGACGAGGCCGCGGCAACGGCGGCGCCCGTCATCAAGGAGGCCGACCCGGAGACCGAGCGGCTCCTCGCCGAGGAAGAGGAGATGGAGCGGCGCACGCGCCAGCACCACGAGACCCCTCACTTCCGCACGGGGGACGAGTGATGGTTTCGTCCGCCTCCGGCAGGTGGCAGCCATGTTGATGCCCAAGCGGGTCAAGCACCGCAAGCAGCACCGCGGCCGGCTCACCGGCAAGGCCAAGGGCGGCACCGAGATCTCCTTCGGCGACTTCGGCATCCAGGCCATGGAGCCCGGCTGGATCACCGCCCGCCAGATCGAGGCAGCCCGTATCGCCATGACCCGCCACGTGAAGCGTGGTGGCAAGGTCTGGATCAACATCTTCCCCGACAAGCCGGTCACCGAGAAGCCGGCCGAGACCCGCATGGGCTCCGGCAAGGGCAACCCCGAGCGCTGGGTGGCGGTGGTCAAGCCCGGCCGGGTGATGTTCGAGCTGGGCGGCGTGGCCGAGCCGCTGGCGCGGGAGGCCCTCGAGCGGGCCATCCAGAAGCTGCCTATCAGGGCCAAGATCATCTCGCGAGCCGAGGTGCAGTGATGGCCACCAAGACCACCGAGCTGCGGGAGATGGACCCCGACGAGCTGGAGGGCAGGCTGGCGGATGCCCGCCAGGAGCTGTTCAACCTGCGCTTCCAGCACGTCACCGGCCAGCTCGACAACTACGCCCGGCTGGGCGACGTCCGTCGCGAGATCGCCCGCGTGAACACCATTCTGCGCGAGAAGGAGATCGAGGCGGCCGAGGCCGCCACCGACGAAGGCACAGAGGAGCCCGAGGCGTACGCGGAGCAGGAGGCCACGAGCGCGGCTCGGCGGGCGCGGGTGCTGGGCAGTAGGAGGGCCGCGGCGCGCGCCGCTCGCCAGGCGGCCGAGGAGGGACGTGAGGATGCCTGAGGACAGCTCGCCTTCGAACGAGGAGGAGCGGCCGAACCGGCGCAAGGTGCGCGAGGGCCTGGTCGTCTCCACCGCCATGGACAAGACGGCGGTCGTCGCCGTGGTCGAGCGTGTGCGCCATCGGCGCTACGCGAAGATCATCCAGCGCACCAAGCGCGTCCACGCCCACGACGAGCAGAACGACGCCAAGGTCGGCGACCGGGTCCGGGTGTCGGAGACCAGGCCGCTCTCGAAGACGAAGCGCTGGCGCGTCGTCGAAGTGCTGGAGAGGGCCAAGTGATCCAGCAGGAAACCCGGCTGCGGGTGGCCGACAACTCGGGCGCCAAGGAGGTGCTCTGCATCAAGGTGCTGGGCGGCTCCAAGCGTCGGTACGCGTCGATCGGCGACATCATCGTCGGCACCGTGAAAGACGCCATCCCCGGCGGCGCGGTGAAGAAGGGTGACGTCGTCAAGTGCGTGGTCGTGCGCACCAAGAAGGAGAACCGTCGTCCCGACGGCAGCTACATCCGATTCGACGAGAACGCCGCCGTGCTGATCACCGACCAGTTCCAGCCCCGCGGCACCCGCATCTTCGGCCCCGTCGGCCGGGAGCTTCGCGAGAAGAAGTTCATGCGGATCGTCTCACTCGCCCCCGAGGTGTTGTGATCGGCCTCACTCGCTTCGCTCCGTTCGGCCGAGCTAGCCGTGCTCCAGCCGTCCGGCGGAGCCGGACGGCCTCCGCCGTCCTTCTCGGGGCCGGCGTCGCCGGCCCGGCCGCCAGCCATGGGGGCCGCCTTCGGCGGCGACACTGGCCGGCGGCAACGCTCGTTTGTGGAGGTTCATCTTGAAGTTGAAGAAGGGGGACCGGGTCAAGGTCCTCACCGGCAAGGACAGGGACGACGTCGGCGAGATCATGCGTGTCCTGCCCAAGCGGAACATGGTGATCGTCGAGGGCGTGAACGTCGCCAAGAAGCACCAGCGGGCGGTCCGGGCCACCATGCAGGCCGGCATCATCGACCGCGACATGCCGATCCCGGTCGCCAACGTGGCCCTGCTCTGCTCGTCCTGCGGACAGACCCGCGTCGGCTATCGGTTCGACGACAACGGCAAGAAGATCCGCATCTGCCGCAAGTGCGGAGGTGACGTCTGATGGCCACGACCACGAAGCCGTCAGGATCGAAGCCGTCAGGATCGAAGCCGTCAGGATCGAAGCCGTCAGGATCGAAGCCGTCCACCGGGCCCAAGACGCCGCCCCGGCTCAAGGCCCGCTACGACGCCGAGATCCGCGAGAAGCTGAAGCAGGACCTCGGGATGTCGAACATCATGCAGGTGCCGCGCCTCGAGAAGATCGTCATCAACATGGGCGTCGGCCAGGCCACCCAGCAGGCCTCCCTGCTCGAAGGGGCGGTCACCGACCTCACCCTGATCAGCGGCCAGAAGCCGCTGGTCACCAAGGCTCGCCGGTCCATCGCCGCCTTCAAGCTTCGGGAGGGCAACGCCATCGGCGCGAAGGTCACCCTGCGGGGTGCGAGAATGTGGGAGTTCCTCGACAGGCTGATCAGCCTGTCGATCCCCCGCATCAGGGACTTCCGGGGGTTGTCGCCGACAGCGTTCGACGGCCGGGGGAACTACACCTTCGGCGTCGACGAGCAATTGATCTTCCCGGAGATCGACTACGACAAGGTCGACGCCCCCCGAGGGATGGACATCACCATCGTCACCACCGCCCGCACCAACGCCGAAGGCAGGGCATTGCTCGACGCCTTCGGTTTTCCGTTCCGACGCGAAACTCCTTGAGGGAGGGACAGCCGCCACGTGGCTAAGAAAGCACTGATCATCAAGCAGCAGGCCAAGCCCAAGTTCAAGGTACGGGCGTACACGAGGTGCCGGCGCTGTGGCCGGCCGCGTGCCGTGTTCCGGCAGTTCGGGCTGTGCAGGATCTGCCTGCGCGAGATGGTGCACGCCGGCGAGGTTCCCGGCGTGACCAAGGCCAGCTGGTGAGGGAGTCGCGCCGATGACGATGACCGACCCGATCGCCGACATGCTGACCCGCCTCCGCAACGGATCGGTGGCCATGCAGGACACCGTCCGCATGCCGTCGTCCAAGCTGAAGGAGGCGCTCGCCGGCATCCTGCGCCGCGAGGGCTACATCGCCGATTTCACCGTCCGCGACGAGACCGAACGACCGGGACGCACCCTCGAGATCACGATGAAGTACACGCCGGAGCGGGCGCCGACCATCTCCGGGATCAAGCGGATCTCCAAGCCCGGCCTGCGGGTCTACACCAAGGCCGACCGTCTACCCCGGGTGCTGGGTGGGCTGGGCGTGGCCGTCCTCTCCACCAGCCAGGGCCTGATGACCGACCGCGAGGCGCGCCAGCGCCGCGTCGGCGGCGAGATCCTCTGTTTCGTGTGGTGAAGGAGCACTAGGTGTCCCGAATCGGAAAAGCTCCCATCCCGGTGCCCGCCGGCGTCGACGTCACCCTGGCCGACGGCCATGTGACGGTCACCGGCCCCAAGGGCACGCTCGAGCGCGACCTGCCGGCCGACATCACCGTTCGCCGCGAGAACGGCGTCCTGGTGGTGGAACGCCCGGACGACGAGCGGTCGCATCGGGCCCTGCACGGCCTCACCCGGTCGCTGGTGAACAACATGGTCGTCGGCGTCACCAATGGGTTCCAGAAGGACCTGGAGATCGTGGGTGTGGGCTACCGGGCCGTGGCCCAGGGCGACACCCGGCTCGACCTGGCCCTCGGTTTCAGTCACCCCGTCGTCGTGCAGGCCCCTCCAGGGATCACCTTCGTCGTCCCCGCCCCTACCCGGATCAGCGTGAAGGGCATCGACAAGCAGGCGGTGGGCCAGGTGGCCGCCGAGATCCGCGCCATCCGCAAGCCCGAGCCGTACAAGGGCAAGGGAATCCGCTACGCCGGCGAAGTCGTCCGCCGCAAGGCCGGAAAGGCGGCGAAGTGATGGTTTCGCCCTCACTCCGCTTCGCTCCGTTCGGTCGAGCTGATCGAGCTTCGGCCGACCGGCGGAGCCGGCCGACCTCCACGCTGTCCCTGCTCAGCCGGCAGCCGGCGGGGGCCGCCTTCGGCGGCGTTCACGGCCACCGGGATTACACCGAAATGGGGCTGTTCTCGTGACGTTCTCCACCAAGAAGAAGCAGGTTGCCCGGCAGCGGCGCCACGCACGGGTGCGCAAGCTGGTGCGGGGGACCACCGAACGCCCCCGCCTGGCCGTGTTCCGGTCCAACCGCCACATCACCGCCCAGGTGATCGACGACACCACCGGCCGCACCCTCGCCGCCGCCAGCACCGTGGAAGCCGGTCTCCGCTCCAGCGGGAAGACGGGCAACAAGGAAGCCGCGGCCACGGTCGGCCGCCTGATCGCCGACCGGGCCAAGGCCGCGGGCGTCAGCAAGGTGGTCTTCGACAGGGGCGGCAACCTCTACCACGGCCGGGTGGCGGCAGTAGCCGACGCGGCACGAGAAGGCGGGCTGGAATTTTGATGCTCTGCGAGCGAACGAGGACGAAGTAGATGGCAGAAAAGGATTACGAAGAGAGGGTCATCACGATCAACCGCGTGGCCAAGGTGGTCAAGGGCGGTCGGCGGTTCTCGTTCACCGCCCTGGTGGTGGTGGGCGACGGTGCCGGCAAGGTGGGGCTCGGCTACGGCAAGGCCAAGGAGGTGCCCGCCGCCATCCAGAAGGGCATCGAGGAGGCCAAGAAGAACCTGTTCGAGGTCCCGCTGGCCGGCACCACGATCACCCACCCGATCCTCGGCGAGAGGGGCGCCGGGCGGGTGCTGCTGAAGCCGGCGGCGCCCGGCACCGGGGTCATCGCCGGTGGGGCCGCCCGCGCCATCCTCGAGTCGGCCGGCGTCCACGACATCCTGGCCAAGTCGCTGGGGTCGTCCAACGCCATCAACGTCGCCCACGCCACTGTGGCCGGACTCAAGGGCCTGAAGCGGCCCGACGAGATCGCCCGCAACCGCGGCCTGTCCCCCGAAGAGGTCTGCCCCCCGGGCCTGCTGCGGGCCTACAACGAGACCCGCCGGGGCTCCCACGTGCCCAAGGAAGTGGCCTGATGGCCACCGTGCTCCAGGTGTCGCAGGTGAAGTCGGCCATCGGCACCAAGCCCAACCACCGGGCCACGCTGCGCGCCCTCGGCCTGGGGCGGATCGGAAAGACGAACTCGCTTCCCGATCGCCCCGAGATCCGAGGGATGATCGCCAAGGTGCCCCACCTGGTCGTTGTGGTGGAGGACCCGGCGAGCGAGGTGACCCGATGAAGGTGCACGACCTCAAGCCGGCTCCGGGCTCGACCCGAGAGCGGCGCCGCGTCGGTCGGGGGATCGCCGGCAAGGGTGGCAAGACCGCGGGTCGAGGCACCAAGGGCCAGGGAGCCCGCGGCTCGGTGCCGCCCGGCTTCGAAGGCGGCCAGATGCCCCTCAGCCGGCGGGTCCCCAAGCTCAAGGGTTTCAAGAACCCGTTCCGGATCGAGTACACCGTCGTCAACCTCGACGCCCTCGAGGCTTTCGACGGCGACACGGTGTCGCCGCAGACGTTGCGGGCCAAGGGCCTCGTCCACAAGCACGGCTTCGTGAAGGTGCTCGGACGGGGCGAGTTGAGCCGCGCCCTGCAGGTCAAGGCCCACGCCTTCTCCAAGTCGGCCGAGCAGGCGATCACGGCCGCAGGCGGTACGGTTGAAGTCCTGCCGCTTCCGTTCGAGGGCCGTCCGCCGGCACGGGGCAACGCCCTCACCAACCGCTGATCCGCCCTCGACTGTGATCGCCCGAGGAGTGACGTGCTTTCGAGCCTGAAGAACGTCTTCAAGATCCCGGACCTCCGGAACAAGATCCTCTTCACCCTGGCGATCATCGCCCTCTACCGGCTCGGGTCGAACGTCACCGTCCCGGGTATCGACTTCAGCGCGGTGCAGGACCTGCAGGCCCAGGCCGAGCAGGGCGGGGTGCTGGGCTTCCTCAACCTGTTCTCCGGCGGTGCCTTGACCCAGATGGCGGTCTTCGCCCTGGGGATCATGCCGTACATCACCAGCTCGATCATCATGCAGCTGCTGGCGGTGGTCATCCCCAAGATCGAGCAGTGGCAGAAGCAGGGGGCGATCGGCCAGAAGAAGATCACCCAGTGGACCCGGTACATGACCGTCGGCCTCGCCATCCTCCAGGCCACCGGGATCACCTACCAGTTCAACAACGGCCTCCTGGCCGACGGCACCACCACGGTGCCGCTGGTAAAGGACTTCGACGTCCCTCACGTGGCGCTCATCGTGCTCACCATCACCGCCGGCACCGCCGTCGTCATGTGGATGGGCGAGCTGATCACCCAGCGGGGGATCGGCAACGGCATGTCGATCATCATCTTCGCCAACGTGGTGAGCCGCATGCCGGCACAGTTCGGGAACATCCGGGCCACGAAGGGGAACTTCGCCTTCGGTATCTTCTGCGTGGTCTGCCTGGGGATGATCGTGGCCATCGTGTTCGTCGAGCAGGGGCAGAGACGCATCCCAGTCCAGTTCGCCAAGCGAGTCGTGGGCCGCCGCATGTACGGCGGCCAGAGCACCTACATCCCCCTGAAGGTCAACCAGGCAGGTGTCATCCCGATCATCTTCGCCAGCTCGGTGCTGTACTTCCCCGTGCTGCTGTCGAACGTGATCCAGATCGACAGCGTCGTGAACTTCATCAACACGAACCTGGTCAACCCCGGCAGCCTGTTCTACATCACCGTCTACGGTCTCATGATCGTGTTTTTCACGTACTTCTACACCGCGATCACGTTCAATCCCCAGCAGCAGGCCGACATCATTCGCAAGCAGGGCGGTTTCATCCCCGGCATCCGTCCGGGACCGCCGACCGAGCGCTACCTGGCCCAGATCCTCAACCGCATCACCCTGCCCGGCGCCCTGTTCCTGGCCTCCATCGCCTTGGTGCCGAACATCATCCTGCGCTTCTGGGACGTGGAGGGCTTCCCGTTCGGGGGTACCACAGTCCTCATCGCCGTGGGCGTGGCACTGGAGACCATGAAGCAGATCGACAGCCAGCTGATGATGCGCAACTACGAGGGCTTCCTCACCTAGTGCTCCGACTCGCAAGTTCTAGCGGCGTCTCGCCGGCTCTCGCCGCCGCTGGCTGCGTTGCTCCTCGCCCGGAGACGACAAGAGTCTCCTGGCTCCGGTGCGCCTGGCCAGCGACGCCGAGAGCTCGCCGATCCATCCACTCGAATTGCGAGCCGGAGCACTAGTGGCCGCCGGCACGAGGCTCGTCATCCTGGGCAAGCAGGGAGCAGGGAAGGGTACCCAGGCGGGACGGCTGGCTCGGCACTTCGGTGTGCCCCGCATATCCACCGGAGACATGTTCCGATTGGCGGTGAAATCGGGCAGCCAGTGGGGCCAGAAGGCCGCGTCCTATATGGACTCGGGCGAGCTGGTTCCCGACGACGTCGTCATCGGCATGGTGGAGGAGCGCCTGGCCAAGGAGGACGCAGAGGACGAGGGGTTCGTCCTCGACGGCTTCCCGCGGTCGGTGGCCCAGGCCGAGGCGCTCGACGAGATTCTGGGCGACCACGCTGTGAACCTGGTCATCTCCCTCGACGTCCCCACCGAAGTGGTGCTGAGGCGCCTGGCCGGCCGACGGGTCTGCGAGGAGTGCGAGGCCAACTACGGCATCGACGCCCGCCCCGACCACGACTGGACCTGTGACCGCTGCGGCGGAAAGGTCATCCAGCGGGAGGACGACACCGAAGCAGCCATCAGCCGACGGCTGGAGCTCTACGAGCAGCAGACTGCGCCGCTCGTCGCCTGGTACCTCTCCACCGACAGGCTGGCCTCGGTCGACGGCGAGGGTGTACCCGACGTGGTGACCGGCCGGATCCTCAGAGCGATCGAGAACAGGCTCGGGAAACGAAAGTGATCCAGAGGTCCCAGTGATAAAGACCAAGAACGAAATCGCGAAGATGCGCAAGGCCGGCCGGGTGGTGGCCGAGATGCTCGACGCGTGCCAGGCCGCTGCCGTTCCGGGCGTGACCACTGCCGACCTCGATCTGGTGGCCCGTGAGGTGCTGGCCAAGCGGAACGCCAAGTCGAACTTCCTCAACTACCACGGCTTCCCGGCGACGATCTGCACGTCGCCGAACGACGTGATCGTCCACGGCATCCCGGGCGGCTACGTGCTGAAAGAGGGCGACATCATCTCGATCGACGCGGGGGCCATCATCGACGGCTGGCACGGCGACGCCGCCCGGACCATTCCGGTGGGCGACGTCTCGCCCGAGGCAGAACGCCTGATGCGCACGACCGAGCAGTCGCTGTGGGCCGGGATCGACCAGATCCGCAAGGGCAACCGCATATTCGACATCGGCGGCGCGGTGCAGGAGGTTGCCGAGGCGGCCGGGTACGGGGTGGTCAGGGAATATGTCGGCCACGGCATCGGTAGAGCCATGCACGAGGCGCCGCAGATCCCGAACTACCGGCCCCTCGACCGTTCCCAGAACATGAAGATCATCGTGGGCCACGTGTTCGCGGTGGAACCGATGGTCAACGTCGGCAGCCCCAAGACCGAGTTGAACAAGGACGGCTGGACCGTCGTCACCGCCGACGGCTCGCTTTCGGCGCATTTCGAACACTCGATCGCGGTCACCGACGACGGTCCGGAGGTGCTGACTGTTCTGGACTGAGGCAGGCCGTTCTGGACTGCGTGGCCTGTTTCTGCGTGAGCCGTAGTGTCCTAGATTGAGATACGCTGTTCGATTGTCCCCGGGCGGTGGTTGGTGCGGCGCCGCGTCCGGGTCTCGTTCTCAAGAGAATCAGTTTCAGGAGGAATCACCTGCCCAAGCCCAAGGAAGACGCGATCGTGATGGAAGGCAAGGTCGTCGAGCCCTTGCCCAACGCCATGTTCCGCGTCGAGCTCGAGAACGGCCACAAGGTGCTGGCTCACATCTCGGGGAAGATGCGCATGCACTACATCCGGATCCTCCCCGGTGACCGGGTGCAGGTTGAGCTCACGCCCTACGACATCAGTCGCGGTCGGATCACCTACCGCTACAAGTAAGCAAAGGCCCCCAGAAATGAAGGTTCGACCGAGTGTCAAGCCGATCTGCGATCACTGCAAGATCGTCCGGCGGCACGGCAAGGTGCTGGTGATCTGTACCAACCCGCGCCACAAGCAGCGGCAGGGCTAGGCGCGCCGTGGCCCGAATTTCCGGCATCGACATCCCCCGCGAGAAGCGATTGGAGATCTCCCTCACCTACATCCTCGGGATCGGCCGCAGCACTGCCGTCAAGGTGTGCGAGGCCACCGACATCGACTCGTCCACCCGGGTGCGCGACCTCACCGACGAGGAGGTCGCCCGGCTCAGGAACTACATCGACCAGAACCTGAAGGTCGAGGGAGACCTGCGCCGCGACGTGGCCCAGGACATCAAGCGCAAGATCGAGATCGGCTGCTACCAGGGCATCCGCCACCGCCGGGGGCTCCCCGTGCGTGGTCAGCGGACCCACACGAACGCCCGCACGCGGAAGGGACCCAAGAAGACAGTGGCCGGCAAGAAGAAGATCAGGAAGCACTGATGCCCAAGCCGAAGCCGGGAGGCCGGCGCCCCAAGAAGCGCGAGAGGAAGAACGTCACTTACGGGGTGGCCCACATCAAGAGCTCGTTCAACAACACGATCATCTCCATCAGCGACCTCGAGGGGAACGTCCTCGCCTGGGCGTCCGCCGGCAACGTGGGGTTCAAGGGATCGCGCAAGTCGACGCCCTTCGCCGCCCAGCTGGCGGCCGAGGCCTGTGCCCGGCGGGCCATGGAGCACGGCGTGCGCAAGGTCGACGTGCTGGTGAAGGGCCCCGGTTCGGGCCGCGACACCGCCATCCGCTCCCTCCAGAACACAGGCATCGAGGTGTCGGGCATCAAGGACCTCACGCCGATCCCCCACAACGGCTGCCGCCCGCCGAAGCGTCGGAGGGTCTGAGGATATGAATTCTCAGTCCACTAGCAGAAGTAACGGCGGAGGCCGGTCCGGCTTCGCCGGGCGGCCGGGGCTCGATCAAGCTCGCCGAGCAAGCTCTGCTTGCGAGGCGATGCTCTGATGGCTCGCTACACAGGTCCCGTGTGCCGGCTCTGCCGCCGGGAGAAGATGAAGCTGTTCCTCAAGGGCCCCAAATGCGACTCGATGAAGTGCCCGATCGAGCGCCGGCCCTACCCGCCGGGTGAGCACGGCAGCGGTCGCATCCGCGAGTCCGAGTACCTGCTCCAGCTGCGGGAGAAGCAGAAGGCCCGCCGCATCTACGGCGTCCTCGAGAAGCAGTTCCGCAACATGTACGAGGAGGCAAACCGCCAGAAGGGCGTCACCGGCGAGAACCTGCTGCGGATGCTCGAGCAGCGCCTCGACAACGTGGCCTTCCGCGCCGGTTGGGGTGCCAGCCGGTCCCAGGCCCGCCAGTTCGTCCGCCACGGCCACATCTCGGTCAACGGCAAGCGGGTCACCATCCCGAGCTACCAGGTGCGCAAGGGCGACGTGGTGTCGGTGCGGGCCAAGTCGCGCAACATGATCGTCCTCCGCCACAACCTCGACACGATCGACCGCCTGATCCCGGCCTGGCTGGAGTCGGGCGACGAGCGCTTCACGGTCACCGTCCGCGATCTCCCCCTGCGCGAGCACATCGACGTGCCGGTGCGGGAGTCGCTCATCGTCGAGCTCTACTCGAAGTAGGAGTCACTGCATGCTGATCATCCAACGTCCCACCGTCGAAGCCATCGGCGAGCCGGAAGGCAACCGCCAGCGCTTCGCCGTCACCCCCCTCGAGCCGGGGTTCGGCCACACGCTGGGGAACTCGCTGCGGCGCACGCTGCTGTCGTCCATCCCCGGTGCCGCCGTCACCCAGGTCCGCTTCGACGACGTGCTCCACGAGTTCGCCACCATCCCGGGGGTGAAGGAGGACGTCACCGACATCATCCTGAACCTCAAGGACCTCGTCCTCACGGTGGAGTCCGACGAGCCGGTCACGCTTCGGCTCGACGCCCGCGGCCCCGGTGAGGTCACGGCCCGCGACCTGCAGGCCACCGCCGACGTCGAGATCCTGAACCCGGAGATGCACATCGCCTCCATGTCGAACCGGGCCCGCCTGGCCGTCGACATCACCGTCGAGCGCGGCAGGGGCTACGTCTCGGCCGAGCGCAACAAGAAGTCGACCACCATCGGCGTCATCCCGGTGGACTCGATCTTCTCGCCGGTTCGGCGGGTGGCGTTCAGCGTCGAGCCGACCCGCGTCGAGCAGGCCACCAACTACGACCGACTCACCCTCGACATCGAGACCGACGGGTCCATCTCACCCCGTGAGGCGCTGGCTTCGGCCGGTGCCACCCTGCGCGCCCTGGTCGGCCTGGTGGCCGAGATGAGCGACGTGCCCCAGGCGCTGGAGCTGGGCGAGACTGGCGCCCTGGGCAGCGGCTCCCCCGACCTCGACCTGGCCATCGAGGAGCTCGACCTGTCCGAGCGTCCCCGCAACTGCCTCAAGCGGGCCCAGATCAACACCGTGGGCGAGCTGGTGCTGAAGACCGAGGACGACCTGCTGGCCATCACCAACTTCGGCCAGAAGTCGCTCGACGAGGTGCTGGCCAAGCTCGACGAGCGGGGCCTGGCCCTGCGCAACAAGGGCGCGTAGGCCACTCGATGCCCGCCCAGCCGAAGAAGGGCCGCCGGTTCGGCGGGAGCGCGTCGCACCAACGCCTGATGATGGGCAACCTGGTGGCGTCGCTCATCGCCGCCGAGGCGCTCGTCACCACCGAGGCCAAGGCCAAGGCGCTGCGCCCGATCGCCGAGAAGATGATCACCAAGGCCCGCAAGGGTGGGGTCCACCGCCAGCGCCAGGTCGTCGCCTTCATCGGCGACAAGGACATGGCCCACAAGCTGTTCTCGGAGATCGGTCCTCGCTACGAGGACCGCCAGGGCGGCTACCTGCGGATACTCAAGCTCGGCCCCCGCCACGGCGACAACGCCCCTATGGCCCGCATCGAGCTGGTCTGACCCATTTGGTGCGCTCGTAGCGCCCCAAATTCGCTGATTCCGGCCCGATTTGGGGCGCTACGGATGCAGCAAACCTGACGATGGAGACCGTGCGGGCACGGATGGTCGTCGCCTATGACGGCTCGCCGTTCCGAGGCTTCGCGGCCCAGGAGGGAATTCCGACCGTCGCCGGCGCCCTCAGCGACGCTCTTGCCCGGGCGCTGAGGCACGAGGTCAAGCTGGTGACGGCCGGACGCACCGACGCCGGAGTCCACGCGTGGGGGCAGGTGGTCAGCTTCGACGCCGACGCCGAGCGCTTCGATCCTGCGCAGCTGCAGCGATCCGTCAACGGGATGCTGGCGCCGTCGATCGTGGTGCGATCGGTGGAGGCGGCCGAGGCCGACTTCGACGCCCGCCGGTGGGCCGGCACCCGGAAGTACCGCTACACGGTGCTCAACCGCGAGGTGCCCGACCCGTTCCTGGCCGGCACCACATGGCACGTGTCGGGCCCGCTGTCGCTCGGCGACCTGCGGCTGAGCTGCGACCCGATCGTCGGCGAGCACGACTTCTCGTCGTTCTGTCGCGTCCCCCGTCGCCAGCCGGACGCCTGCATGGTCCGCCGGGTCGTCGACGCCCGGTGGCTCGATCTGGGCGACGGGCTCCTGCGGTTCGACGTCGAGTCGAGCTCGTTCTGCCACCAGATGGTGCGGTCGGTGGTCGGCACCATGGTGGAGATGGGACTGGGGCGCCGGCCGCCGGGCGAGATGGCGGGCATCCTGCGGGCCCGTGACCGGTCCCAGGCCGGGCACATCGCGCCGCCCCACGGCCTCTGCCTCTGGGAGGTCACCTATCCAGAGCGGGCCCTTCCGGGTGACGGGTGAAGGCACGCTACTCTCGTACGAATGTCAACGTTTTCGCCCAAGCCGTCTGACGTCACGCGGGCCTGGCACGTCGTCGACGCCGACGGGCTGGTGCTCGGACGCATGTCGTCCGAGGTCGCCCGGCTGCTGCGGGGCAAGCACAAGCCGACCTTCGCCCCCCACATCGACACCGGCGACCACGTGATCGTGATCAACGCCTCCAAGGTCGTGCTCACCGCCGGCAAGGAAGCCAAGAAGATCGCCTACCGCCATTCGGGCTACCCGGGCGGGCTCAAGCAGCGGACCTACACCGAGATCATGGCCAAGTCGCCCGAGTCTGCGGTGCGGGCCGCGGTCCGCGGCATGCTCCCCAAGGGCCCCCTCGGCCGACGCATGCTCAAGAAGCTCAAGGTCTACGCCGGCCCCCAGCACCCCCACGCCGCCCAGATGCCGCAGCCGCGGCCGCTGGCCCACACCGCCAGCCGCCAGCAGGGCGCGTAGGCCAGGAGGAAGAAACCCGTGCCCAAACCCCTCATCCAGGCGACCGGCCGCCGCAAGCGGGCCGTCGCCCGCGTCCGGTTGCGAACCGGCACCGGCGTCATCACCGTGAACAAGCGGTCGCTGGAGAACTACTTCCCGTCGGAGACGCACCGGATGGTCGTCACCGAGCCTCTGCGGCTCACCACCACCGCCGACGTGTACGACGTGGACGCCACCCTCGACGGCGGCGGCCCCACCGGGCAGGCCGGCGCCCTGCGGCTGGGCATCGCCCGTGGCCTGGTCGGGCTGGACGAGGAGCTCAGGGCGTCGCTCAAGAAGGCAGGGTTCCTCACCCGCGACGCCCGCGAGAAGGAGAGCAAGAAGTACGGCCTGAAGAAGGCCCGGAAGGCTCCTCAGTACTCCAAGCGCTGAGCCGTCACACCGTGACGCTTCGTTTCGGCACGGATGGCGTTCGGGGCGTCGCCAACCGCGATCTCACGCCCGAGCTCTTGCTCGCCCTGGGTCGGGCCGCCGGGCGGGTGCTGGCCGAGCCCGGTTCGTCGTTCCTGGTGGGACGCGACACCCGGGTCTCCGGTCCCATGGTGCAGGCCGCGCTGACCGCCGGGCTGACCGCCGAAGGGGTCGACGTGATCGACGTGGGCGTCCTGCCGACGCCAGGCGTGGCGTGGCTCTCGGCTGCCGACGACCGCCCAGGGGCGGTGATCTCGGCGTCGCACAACCGGTACACCGACAACGGGGTCAAGTTCTTCGCCGCCGGCGGGCGCAAGCTCGACGACCCGGCTGAGGCCCGGCTGGAGTCCGAGCTGGACGGGATCGTGCGGTCCGGGCCCACCGCGCCCGACGACGCGCCGGTCGGGAGCGTGCGGACCGTTCCGGAGGAGGGCCTGCGCTACACCGACGCCCTCGTGGACAGCCTGCCCGAGGCGGCCCTGTCCGGGCTGACCGTCGTCCTCGACTGCGCCCACGGGGCCGCCTACGAGGTGGCGCCCGCGGTGTTCCGGCGTCTGGGGGCCACCGTCCACGTGATCCACGACCTGCCCGACGGATTCAACATCAACGAGGGGGCCGGGTCCACCTACCCCGAGGCGCTACAGGCCGAGGTCGTGGCCCGACGGGCCGACGTCGGGTTGGCCTTTGACGGGGACGCCGACCGGGTGCTGGCCGTCGATGCCGGCGGCGAGCTGGTCGACGGCGACCAGCTGATCGCCATTTGTGCCCTCGACCGCAAGGCGCGGGGACGGCTGCCCGACGACACGGTGGTCGTCACGGTGATGGCGAACCTCGGTTTCCGCCAGGCCATGGCGGCGGCGGGCGTGAAGCTGGTGGAGACCGATGTCGGCGACCGCTACGTGCTGGAGGCGCTGGAGAAGGGCGGTTGGTCGCTGGGCGGGGAGCAGTCGGGCCACGTCATCTTCCGGGACCAGGCCACGACGGGCGACGGCACGCGCACCGGCCTGCAGCTGCTCGACGTGATGGTCCGCACCGGCCGCCCGCTGGCCGAGCTGGCGTCGGTGGTGGTCCGGCGGCCGCAGGTGTTGCGCAACGTGGTGGTGGCCGAGGGAAGGCCCGTCGACGACGACGACGGTTTGGCCGCAGCCATCGCCGCCGTCAAGGACGAGCTGGGTGACGGCGGGCGCGTCCTGATCAGGGCCAGCGGGACCGAACCGGTGATCCGGGTGATGGTGGAGGCCGCGACCCACGCCGAGGCCGAATCGGCGGGAGAGACGCTCTGCCGGGCGGTGACGGAGGCCATGGGCGCCGGGTAGAGGCTGTCTACGCTGGTCCGATGCGTCCCGTCGTCACCCCCGAGGAGATGGCGGCCATCGACGGCGCGGCGCCCGAGCCGGTCGAGGTGCTGATCGAACGGGCCGGCGCAGCGGTGGCCAGGGCTGCGGTCGAGCAGATGGGCGGCACGTACGGCCGGCGGGTGGTGGTCGTCGCCGGGAAGGGTAACAACGGTGCCGACGGCAGGGCCGCGGCAGCCCGACTCCGGCGTCGAGGCGTCAGGGTCGAGGTGTTCGACGCCGCCGGGCCGCCGTCGCGACTGCCCGCCTGCGATCTGGTCGTCGACGCCGCCTACGGCACCGGCTTCCGGGGCGACTACCAGGCGCCGGATCCCGGCTCGGCGCCGGTGCTGGCGGTGGACATACCGTCCGGCGTCGACGGCCTGACCGGCAGGGCCGGCGACGGCGCGGTCACCGCCGCCAGGACCGTGACGTTCGCCGCCCTGAAGCCCGGCCTGCTGCTCTCGCCGGGCCGGCAGCATGCCGGGCGGGTGACCGTCGCCGACATCGGCCTCGACGTGTCCGCCGCCCGCATCCACCTGGTGGAGGCGTCCGACGTGGCCGCCTGGCTGCCCGAGCGGCCGCCGGAGACGCACAAGTGGAAGTCGGCGGTGTGGGTCGTCGCCGGGTCGCCGGGCATGACGGGCGCCGCCCACCTGGCGTCTCGTGCCGCCATGCGGTCCGGGGCGGGGATGGTGCGGCTGGGCATCCCGGGCGTCGCTCCCGATCATCCCTCGTTCGGCCCACGCTTCCTCGAGGTCGTGGGTCGTTCGCTCCCGGCCGAGGGCTGGGACACGATGGTGGTGGCCGACAGCGGGCGAGTGCGGGCCATCGTCGTCGGGCCGGGCCTGGGCCGGTCGGACGAGACGGCGGCCGCCGTGCGCCGGCTCCTCGTCGCCGTCCCGGCGGTGCCGGCGCTGGTCGACGCCGACGGCCTTTACGCGCTGGGCACCGCCGCAGAGGCGGCCGCGGTGCTGGCCGATCGTGTCTCGAGCACCGTCCTCACGCCTCACGAGGGCGAGTTCGCCCGCCTGACCGGGTCGGCGGTGGGCGCCGATCGCATCGGTGCGGTCCGCGATCTGGCCGCGTCGACAGGCGCCACCGTGCTGCTCAAGGGGTCGACGACGGTGGTGGCCGCGCCCGATGGGGAGGTGCTGATCAGCGACGCCGGCGACTCGAGGCTGGCGACGGCCGGCACTGGCGACGTGCTGGCCGGGGTGATCGGTGCGTTCCTCGCCCAGGGGCTCGAAGGGCTCTACGCGGCCGCCGCCGGCGCCTTCGTCCACGGCCGGGCCGGCCACCTAGGCTGGCGCCACGGCCTGGTGGCGGGCGACCTGCTCGAACTCCTGCCGGAAGTCCTCGACCGGGAGATCACATGCCCCGCACCACCCTCGTCCGCCAGGTGATGACCACCGACGTGCTCACGTTCCGGCCTTCCGACTCCGTCGACGCCGCCGCCAAGGCCCTGTCCGAGCGCGGGATCGGCGGGTCGCCGGTGGTCGACGAGACCGGGCGGGTGGTCGGGCTGCTGGAGGACGACGACCTGATCGTGCAGGACAGCAAGCTGCACTTCCCGACGGTGATCTCGGTGCTGGGGGCGTACATCGAGCTGCCGTCGCAGGTTTCCCGGTTCGAGGCCGAGCTGCGAAAGGCGGTGGGTGCGACGGTCGGCGAGGTGATGGACGCCGACCCGCCGACGTGCGGTCCCGACGACACGCTGGAGACGGTGGCCACCGTGATGCACGAGAGGGAGCTCTCCCGGCTTCCGGTCGTCGACGGCGACGGCGTCCTGGTCGGCATCATCGCCCGCGGCGACCTGGTGCGGGCGATCGTCTCGGACCCGGGCTGACCCGGTGGCGGACCGGCCGGCGTGGGCCGAGGTCGACCTGGCGAACATCCGCCACAACGTCGACCTCCTGCGCTCGCTGGCCTCGCCCGCCCGGCTGTGCGTCGTCGTGAAGGCCTCGGCCTACGGCCACGGAGCGGTACCCGTCGCCCGGGCCGCACTCGAAGCGGGAGCATCGTGGCTGGCGGTGGCGCTGGTGGACGAGGGCGCCGAGCTGCGAGACGCGGGGATCGACGCGCCGGTGCTGCAGTTGTCCGAACCTCCGCCCGACGCCATGGCCGACGTCGTCGCCTTCGGGCTCACGCCGACCCTGTACACCGAGGAGGGCGTGGCGGCCGCCGCCGCGGCCGCCGCGGCCGGCGGCACGGGCCGTCCGCTCCAGGTGCACGTCAAGGTCGACACGGGGATGCACCGGGTGGGCACGGCGCCGGGCGACACGGTGAAGCTGGCGCTGACGGTGGAGGAGCGGCCGGAGCTTTCACTGGAGGGGGTCTGGACTCACTTCGCCGTCGCCGACGACCCTGCCGACACGTTCACCGGCGTGCAGCACGAACGGTTCGAATCGGTGCTCGGCGAGCTGGCCGGGCACGGGTTGAGGCCCCCGATCGTGCACGCCAGCAACTCGGCCGCCACCCTCTCCTTTCCCACCGCCCGCCACGACCTGGTGCGGTGCGGGCTGGCCGTCTACGGCGTCGCTCCCAGCCCCGCGCTCGCCGGTCGGGCCGACCTCCGGCCGGCGCTGGCGCTGAAAGCCCGGGTTTCGTTCGTCAGGCAGGTCGCCGACGGCGAGGGCATGTCCTACGGGCTCCGGTACCGGGCCGACGGCCGTACCACCGTCGCCGTCGTGCCCATCGGATACGCCGACGGGGTGCCGTGGCGGCTCGGCGAGACCGGGGGCGAGGTGCTCCTGGGCGGCCGCCGACGCCGCATCGCCGGGGCCGTGACCATGGACCAGGTTCTCGTGGACTGCGGCGACGACACGACCGTCGCTCCCGGCGACGAGGTCGTTCTCCTGGGTGACGCCGCCGGGGAGTCGGTTGGCGCGTGGGAATGGGCGGGACGGGTGGGCACGATCGCCTACGAGGTGCTGTGCGGCATCGGGCCGCGCGTTCCCCGTGTCTACGTCTGACGAGAGTCTGGATTCTGGGGGCGGGCGATACCATCTGTCGGTGATGCTCACCCTCGCTGACGTGGAGCGGGAGGCGCTGGCCTGCACCCGGTGCCGGCTGGCCGGTGGGCGCACCCAGGTCGTCTTCGGTGTGGGCAACCCCACCGCCGACCTGGTGTTCGTCGGGGAGGGACCAGGGGAGCAGGAGGACCGTGTCGGTGAGCCGTTCGTGGGCAGGTCGGGAAAGTTCCTCGACCGGTTGGTGTTCGAGGAGACCGCCCTCACCCGAGCCGACTTCTACGTGTGCAACGTGGTGAAGTGCCGACCTCCGGGAAACCGCGATCCCCTGCCGGACGAGATCGAGGCCTGCCGGCCGTACCTGGAGTCGCAGCTGGAGCTGGTGGGCCCGACGGTCGTCGTCACGCTCGGCAACTTCGCCACCAGGCTCCTCCTGTCGACCTCCGAGGGCATCACCCGCGTCCGCGGCAAGGCGTACCCGTACCGGACCGGCGTGCTCATCCCCACCTACCACCCGGCCGCCGTGCTCCGCAGCGGCGGGGAGGCGGCGGCCCAGATGCGGGCCGATCTCGTCCGGGCCAAGCAGCACCTCCCGGCGCCGGCGCCGCAGCTGGCTGGGTGACCTGACAGTGATCACCGCCCGCACCACCTCCGTCGAGGACACACGCGCCCTGGCCGCCGAGCTGGCGCCGCTGACCGCGCCCGGCGACCTGATACTGCTGGCCGGCGACCTCGGGACGGGCAAGACTGCATTCGTGCAGGGGCTGGCCCGGGGCCTCGGGGTGATCGACCAGGTCACCAGCCCGGCGTTCGTGCTGGCCCGGCCCTACACCGGTCGGTTGACGCTGCTCCACCTCGACGTGTACCGCCTCGACCACCTGCAGGAGCTGCACGACCTTGGGGTCACCGAGCTCCTCGACGAGGGCGGCGTGACGGTGATCGAGTGGGGCGACGTCGTCGCGCCGGCCCTGCCCGCAGACTTCCTGGAGGTGAGGCTCACCGCCGACGAGGACGACGACAACGAGCGCCGGCTCGCGTTCCGGACGGTGGGACCGCGGTGGCCGGCCCGGACCGCGGCGCTGCGCCGGGCGGTGGCGCCGTGGACCGACGGTGCGACGGCGGGCTCCGCCTGATGCTGATCCTCGGCATAGAAACCGCCACCCTCCAGGTCGGCTGCGCCATCGGTGGCCACGAAGGGGTGCTGGCCTCGTTCCACGCTGCCAAGGGCCGCCGGCACGTGGAGACCCTCGTGCCCGCCATCGAGTTCGTGTGCCGGCAGGCGAGGATCGACCTGTCCGAGATCTCCGCCATCGCCGTCGACGTGGGCCCGGGCCTGTTCAGCGGGCTGCGGGTGGGCGTGGCGACGGCCAAGGCCATGGCCCTGGCGCTGCGCATCCCCACCGTGGGCGTCGCCAGCCTCGACCTGCTGGCCCTCCCCGTTCGGTACAGCAACCGGCTGATCGTCACCGTGATCGACGCCCGGCGGGGAGAGCTGTTCTACGCGTTCTACCGGCAGGTGCCCGGCGGGGTTCAGCGGCTGTCGGCCTACCAGCTCGGTACCGCCGACGACCTGGCGTCGGAGCTCCTGGCCCGGGGTGACGACTGCCTGCTCGTCGGCGACGGGGCGGTGCGCTACCAGGAGATCCTGGGGGAGGTGGCCCGCAGCGAGGTGGCCGACGTCGACAACGCCTACCCGTCGGCGTCCTCGCTGGTCGAGCTGGCCCACCCCCGGGCGATACGGGAGCAGTTCGTCCCCGCCGCCGAGCTGCAGCCCCTCTACCTTCGGCGCAGCGACGCCGAGATCACCTGGGAGCGCCGAGAGGGCGTTTCGCGGTGAGGCCCCTTGCGCCGAAACGCACGGGAGCGCGCACCTGATGGTGCAGGCGCCCAGCCGAGAGGGCGAGTCGGCGGAGCTGGTCGTGCACCTGGTGCCGATGCGGCGGCGCCACCTGCGGTCGGTGCTGCGGATCGAGTCCCAGGTGTACCCGAGGCCCTGGTCGTTGGGACTGTTCATGAGCGAGCTGGCCCTTCGCAGCAGCCGGGCCTACTACGTGGCCCGGATCGCCGGCGTGGTCGTGGGCTACGGGGGGCTCATGGTGAGCGTCGACGACGGCCACATCACCACCCTGGCGGTCGACCCCGCCTGGCACCGCACCAAGCTCGGGAGCAGGCTCATGCTGGCGCTCGCCCGGGACGCCATCGCCCGCGGTGTGGTGGGATTGACCCTCGAGGTCCGCGTCGGCAACGTGCCCGCCCAGGAGCTCTACAGGAAGTTTGGCTTCGTACCCGCCGGCATCCGCAAGAACTACTACATCGAGACCAACGAGGACGCTCTGGTGATGTGGGCCCATGACATCGACACGGAGGACTACCGCCGACGGCTCGACCGGATCGAGTCGGGGATCCCTGGCGTGACCCTGGTCGACGACGGCCGGTCCCGGATCGAGCCGTGATGGCGGACCGCTTCCTCATCCTCGGCATCGAGACGTCCTGCGACGAGACCGCGGCCGCCATCGTGGCCGACGGCCACGACGTGGTGGCCTCGGTGATCTCCAGCCAGATCGACCTTCACGCCCGCTACGGGGGGGTCGTGCCCGAGCTGGCCAGCCGGGCCCACGTCGAGCTGCTGGCGCCGGCCGTGGCCCAGGTGCTCGTCGAGGCCGGGCTCGAAGGACCCGACGTCGACGCGGTGGCGGCGACGGTGGGGCCGGGCCTTGCCGGCGCCCTCCTCGTCGGCGTGAGCACGGCCAAGGCGCTGTCGCTGGTCTGGGACGTCCCGTTCATCGGCGTGAACCACATGGAGGCCCACCTCTACGCCAGCTTCCTCGAGGATCCCACCGTCGAGCCTCCGCTGCTGGTCCTGCTGGTGTCGGGGGGCCACACCATGCTCGTGTCGATGGAGGCCCACGGGAAGTACCAGCTCATCGGCACCACCGTCGACGACGCCGTGGGCGAGGCGTTCGACAAGGTCGCCCGTTTCCTCGGGCTGGGCTACCCGGGCGGGCCCGCCATCGACCGGTTGGCGGCGGTCGGCGACCCGAACGCCGTCCCGCTGCCGCGGCCGATGCCGGCCGGCTTCGACTTCTCCCTCAGCGGGCTCAAGACCGCCGTCATCCGCTACGTCAGGGCCCACCCCGAGGTGTCCACGGCCGACGTGGCCGCCTCCTTCCAGCGGGCGGTGGTCGACATGCTCATCGACAAGGCCCGCCGGGCGGCGGTGGAGGTGGGGGCCACCGCCCTGTGCCTGGGGGGAGGCGTGGCCGCCAACTCGGAGCTGCGGGAGCGGGTGCTCGACCTGTGCACGGAGGAGGGCCTGCAGGCCTTCCTGCCCAGTCGGGAGATGTGCACCGACAACGCCGCCATGGTGGCGGCGGCGGCCTGGTGGCGCTACAACAGCGACGGCCCGACGCCTCTGGACGTGGGAGTCGACCCCGGCCTGCGCCTTGCTTGAGGCCGTCGAGGCTCGGTCCGTTTGAGAACGGGACGGGGCCGAGGTATCGTTAGCACTCGATACCAGAGAGTGCTAACGCGGAGGTCTACCCAGCAATGAACCTGAAGCCCCTCGACGACCGGATCGTCGTCCGCCCCAGCGAAGGCGAGCAGACCACCATCAGCGGCATCGTCATCCCCGACACGGCCAAGGAGAAGCCCCAGCAGGGCGAGGTGCTCGCTGCCGGCCCCGGCCGCCGCTCCGAGCTCTCGGGTGAGCTCCTGCCCCTCGGCGTCTCCGTCGGCGACACCGTCATCTACAGCAAGTACGGCGGCACCGAGATCACCATCGAGGGCGAGGACGTCCTGATCCTGACGAGTCGCGACATCCTCGCCATCGTCGGGAAGTAGGGCCCCGAGATGCCCAAGCTGCTCAAGTTCAACTCAGAGGCCCGCAAGGCCCTCGAGGCGGGCGTCAACAAGATGGCCGACGCCGTCAAGGTCACCCTGGGGCCGCGCGGCCGCAACGTGGTTCTCGAGTCCAAGATGGGCACGCCCGTCCTCACCAACGACGGCGTCACCATCGCCAAGGACATGGTCCCCCTCGAGGACACCTTCGAGAACGTCGGGGCCCAGCTGGTGAAGGAGGTGGCCACCCGCACCAACGACATCGCTGGTGACGGCACCACCACCGCCACCGTCCTGGCTCAGGCCCTCGTCAAGGCCGGCATGCGCAACGTCGCCGCCGGCGCCGAGCCCCTCGCCCTCAAGCGGGGCATCGAGGCAGCCGTCGCCGCCGTCCTCGAGTCGCTGAAGTCGCAGGCCAAGGAAGTCGAGGGCCGGGCGGAGATCGCCCAGGTCGCCACCATCTCGGCCGCCGACTCAGTCATCGGCGAAGTCATCGCCGACGCCATCGACAAGGTCGGCAAGGACGGCGTCGTCACCGTCGAGGAGTCCAACACCTTCGGCATCGAGGTCGAGTTCGCCGAGGGCCTGCAGTTCGACCGGGGCTACCTCTCGCCGCAGTTCGTCACCGACCAGGAGCGCCAGGAAGCCGTCCTGGAGGACGCCTACATCCTCATCGCGGCCCAGAAGATCAGCGCCGTCCACGAGCTCCTGCCCGTGCTCGAGAAGGTCATGGGCACCAGCAAGCCGCTGCTGATCGTGGCCGAGGACCTCGAGGGCGAGGCTCTCGCCACTCTCGTGGTCAACAAGGTCCGGGGCACGTTCACCTCGGCGGCCATCAAGGCGCCCGGCTTCGGCGACCGCCGCAAGGGCCAGATGCTGGACCTGGCGGTTCTCACCGGCGGCCAGCTGATCTCCCCCGAGCTCGGCTACAAGCTGGAGAACGTCACCCTGGCCGACCTCGGCCGCGCCCGCCGCATCGTCGTCACCAAGAGCGACACCACCATCATCGACGGTATGGGTGCCCCCGAGGACATCAAGGCCCGCATGGCCCAGCTCCGTGGCGAGCACGAGGCGTCGTCGTCGGACTGGGACAAAGAGAAGCTGATGGAGCGCATCGCCAAGCTCACCGGCGGCGTGGCCCTGATCAAGGTCGGGGCGGCCACAGAGGTCGAGCTGCAGGAGAAGAAGCACCGCATCGAGGACGCGGTGTCGGCCACCAAGGCCGCCATCGAGGAGGGTGTGGTCGCCGGTGGCGGCACCGCCCTGCTGCGGGCCCGTGACGCCGTCAACAAGCTCACCCTCCAGGGCGACGAGCTCACCGGCGCCAGGATCGTCTGGAAGGCGCTGGAGGCCCCCGTGTGGTGGATCGCCACCAACGCCGGCGAGGAAGGCTCGATCGTCGTCCGCCAGGTGGAGCACGAGACCGGCTCCGTCGGGTTCAACGCCGCCACCCTGGAGTTCGAGGACCTGTTCAAGGCCGGGGTCATCGACCCCGCCAAGGTCACCCGCTCGGCTCTCCAGAACGCCGCGTCGGTGGCCGCCATGGTGCTCACCACCGAGGTGCTCGTCAGCGAGATCCCCGAGCCCGAGGCGAACTACCTGCCCCGCGGCCAGATGGAGGGCGGCATGGGCGGCGGAGGCATGTTGGGCATGTAGTCCTGTCGGGCCCGGCTCCGCGCCGGCGACCGCTCACGCTGTCGCCGGTCAGGAGCCGGGCCCGGCTCACTACGCTCCTCTCCCATGGAAACCCGACCGCCGCCCGACCCCGTCAAGCTCCTCGCCTCGTGGATGGAGTGGGAGAAGGGCGAGACCCCACCCGGACGGGTGATGAGCAACCTCAAGCTCGGCGGCATGAAGGAGCTCCTGGAAATAGCCGCCGAACAGGCCACGCTCGCCGCCGAGCTCGAGAGTTACTAGCAGCGGTGAGCCCGGCGGTAATCTCGGTCCAGGGGGTGGTCGCCTGTGGCTGAGGTGGAGATCGGGATAGGCAAGTCGGGACGCCGGGCCTACGGGTTCGACGACATCGCCATCGTGCCCAGCCGGCGCACGCGCGATCCCGAGGACGTCGACATCTCCTGGCAGATCGACGCCTACGACTTCGGTCTCCCCGTCATGGCCGCGGCCATGGACGGAGTCGTCAGCCCGGCCACGGCGATCGAGATCGGCCGCCTGGGCGGCGTCGGGGTGCTCAACCTCGAGGGCTTGTGGACCCGGTACGAGGATCCCGACTCGGTGTTCGACGAGATCGCGTCGCTCGATCCCGAGAAGGCCACCGTCCGCATGCAGGAGGTGTACGCCGAGCCGGTCAAGCCCGAGCTGATCGGCGTCCGCATCCAGGAGATCAAGGACGCCGGGGTCGTGTCCTGCGCCTCGGTCACCCCCCAGCGCACGACGATGTTCGCCGACGCCATCCTGGCCGCAGAGCTCGACCTGCTGGTGATCCAGGGCACCGTCGTCTCCGCCGAGCACGTGTCCAAGACGGTGGAGCCGCTGAACCTGAAGAAGTTCATCCGTGAGCTGGAGATCCCAGTGATCGTCGGCGGCTGCGCCTCGTACCAGGCGGCGCTGCACCTGATGCGCACCGGAGCGGTCGGGATCCTGGTGGGGGTCGGGCCCGGCCAGGCCTGCACCACCCGCGCCGTGCTGGGGCTGGGCGTGCCCCAGGCCACCGCCATCGCCGACGCCGCCGGCGCCCGCATGCGCCACCTCGACGAGACGGGCGTCTACGTCCACGTGATCGCCGACGGCGGCATGGCCACCGGCGGCGACGTGGCCAAGGCCATCGCCTGCGGCGCCGACGCCGTCATGCTCGGGTCCCCGCTCGCCGCCGCCGCCGAGGCCCCGGGCCGGGGCTGGCACTGGGGCATGGCCACGTTCCACCCGACGCTGCCCCGGGGTGCCCGCGTGCGCACCACGGTGCGGGGGACGCTGGAGGAGATCCTCATTGGCCCCGCCCACGAGAACGACGGTCGCCTCAACCTGTTCGGCGGGCTGCGGGCCTCGATGTCGACCTGCGGCTACGAGACCGTCAAGGAGTTCCAGAAGGCCGAGGTCATGGTCGCCCCTGCCCTGCAGACCGAGGGCAAGAGCCTCCAGCGCTCCCAGGGCATCGGCATGGGAGCACGGAGCTAACCAGGTTCCGCCGGCGAACCGGGGCAACTCACCCGCGCCATACGCCGGTACGCCGCCCCAGTTCGGGGTCGTCAGGCCGCGATCCCTACGTAGAGCCCCACCGCCGCGAGGCCCGACGCTGGCATGCTGAGCACGATCGCCGGGATCAGCCACGGCCGCTTGACGGCGACCGCGGTCGCAACCGTTCCGGCGAAGGCGAAGGCGGCGGCGACGAGCAGCAGCAGCCCGACCGAGAAGATGGCCAGGACGCCGAGCCCGGTGAGCACGGCGGTCGCCGACCACAGCAGGGCGAGGGCCAATGGCGGCCGGTCCACCGCTGAGCCCGTTCCGGCGGCCACCGCGGCCGTTCCGATCAGCAACGGGGCCCACATCGGGTCCCCTTCGCCCTCGGCCACCAGGATGCTGGCGGTGAGGACGGCCACGGCCACGGCGATGGCGGCGGCCGCCAGGCCGGGCCAGGAGCGCGTCGTCAGGGTCATGCGGTCACGGCCCGGCGCACGATCGCGCCGACGGTGACGATGGCGGCGACGAGCGGGACGGCCCAGATCCAGGGCTGCGATTCACCGACTGCGACGTACACCAGCGCCCACGTCGCCTCGGCCGCGGTCAGCCCGGCGACGGCGGCGGCGAGGAAGCGAACAGTCCGGCCGGTGGCCCTGCGGCCGACGACGACGAGCAGGGGCAGTGTGAGCGGCGCGGCCACGACGGCGCCGCCCATGGTCACCAGCAGGAGGGCGGCGGCGGGCAGCAGCAACCACGGCGGCAGACGGGATGATTGAGCGAACGCTCAAACACGGTACACGGAGCGTCACACGTATTCGGCACACGTGTTCGGCGGCCCCGCCGGGTACTCTGCGTCATGGACGACACGATCCTCGTGGTCGACTTCGGCGCCCAGTACGCGCAGCTGATCGCCCGTCGCGTGCGCGAGGCCCACGTGTACAGCGAGATCGTGCCGCGCGACATCCCGCTGGCCGCCCTGCTGGCCCGCAAGCCGGCCGGGATCATCTTCAGCGGTGGTCCCGCGTCGGTGCACGTCGAGGGGGCCCCGTCGTTCGATCCGGCGGTCTACGACAGCGGTGTTCCCCTCCTCGGCATCTGCTACGGCGCCCAGCTCGTGGCCCAACAGCTGGGCGGGGAGGTGGCCCGCACCGGCGTCGCCGAGTACGGCCGCACCGCGCTCGAGGTTGTCACCGGGTCCCCCCTGTTCGAGGGCCTCCCGTCGGAGCAGGACGTGTGGATGAGCCACGCCGACTCGATCGTCGCCGTGCCCGACGGCTTCCGGGTGACGGCCCGTACCGAGGCCGTGCCGGTGGCCGCCCTGGAGGACGTCGACAGGCGGATCTACGGCGTGCAGTTCCATCCCGAGGTGGCGCACACGGCCCGAGGCCAGGAGGTGCTGAAGCACTTCCTGTACGAGGTCTGCGGCTGCCGGCCCACCTGGACGATGACGTCGATCATCGAGTCGGCGGTGGACTCGATCCGGGCCCAGGTCGGGTCCGAGCGGGTTCTGTGCGGGCTGTCGGGGGGCGTGGACTCGGCGGTGGCCGCCGCCATCGTGCACAAGGCCATCGGCGACCAGCTCACCTGCGTCTTCGTCGACACCGGGCTCATGCGGTCGGGGGAGGCGGAGCAGGTGGAGGACACGTTCCGCCGCCAGTTCCACGTCGACCTGGTCCACGTGAAGGCGTCGGACCGGTTCCTGGAGGCGCTCGACGACGTCATCGACCCGGAGGCCAAGCGCATGGCCATCGGGGAGACGTTCATCAGGGTGTTCGAGGAGGTGGCCGGGGACTACGAGGACGCCCGCTTCCTGGTCCAGGGGACGCTGTACCCCGACGTGATCGAGTCGGGGAGCAAGGACGCGGCCCGCATCAAGTCCCACCACAACGTGGGCGGGCTGCCCGACGACATGACCTTCGAGCTGGTGGAGCCCCTCCGGAACCTGTTCAAGGACGAGGTCAGGGCGGTGGGCGAGGAACTGGGCCTGCCCGAGGAGATCGTGTGGCGCCAGCCGTTCCCGGGGCCGGGGCTGGCCGTGCGCATCGTCGGCACGGTGACGCCCGAGCGCCTGGAGATCCTCCGTCAGGCCGACGCCATCGTCCTGGAGGAGATCAAGCGGGCCGGGCTGTACCGGGACCTCTGGCAGAGCTTCGCCGTGCTCCTGGCGGTGCGCACGGTCGGCGTGATGGGCGACGAGCGGACGTATGCCTACCCGGTGGTGGTCAGGGCCGTGACCAGCGACGACGCCATGACCGCGGACTGGGCCCGCCTGCCTGCGGACCTGCTCGAACGCCTCTCCAGCCGCATCATCGCCGAGGTCCCCGGCGTGAACCGCGTGGCCCTCGACATCACGTCGAAGCCACCGGGAACGATCGAATGGGAGTAGGGGGGTAGTCCGACCCCCCCGGTAGCCTGGACCGGGCCATGCCCCAATCCTCGGGCACCGAACCCGCAGGCATCCTCGACAACCTCAACCCCGTCCAACGGGAGGCCGTCACCCACCCCGGCGGGCCGCTGCTGATCGTCGCGGGGGCGGGGTCGGGCAAGACCCGGGTGCTGACGTCGCGCATCGGCTGGCTGATCAAGGACCAGGGCGTCTCGCCGTTCGAGATCATGGCCATCACCTTCACCAACAAGGCCGCCGACGAGATGAAGCGGCGGGTGGGCGCCCTGGTCGGCCCGGTGGCCCAGAAGATGTGGGTGTCGACGTTCCACTCGGCCTGCGTGCGCATGCTGCGCCGGGGGGCGGCCAGGCTGGGCTACTCGTCGTCGTTCACGATCTACGACCAGGCCGACGCCGAGCGCCTCACGTCGTACGTGCTGCGCGACCTCAACATCGACGCCAAGCGGTTCCCGCCCCGCACCGTCCACGCCGTGATCAGCGCGGCCAAGAACGAGCTTGTCGGCGTCGACGCCTACCACGACAGGGCCCGCAGCATCTACGAGAAGCGCATCGCCGAGGTCTACCGGGAGTACCAGAAGCGCCTCGCCGACGCCAACGCCATGGACTTCGACGACCTGCTGACCAAGGCGGTGGAGCTCCTGCGGGTGGCGCCCGACGAGCTGGCCTACTACCAGGAGCGGTTCAAGCACATCCTCGTCGACGAGTTCCAGGACACCAACAAAGCCCAGAACGAGCTGGTCAAGCTGCTGGCCGGCCGCCACCGCAACATCCTGGTCGTCGGGGACGGGGATCAGTGCCTGCCGCCGGGAACGCTCGTGTCCACCCCGACCGGTCCCCGACCCATCGAGGACGTCGTCGAGGGTGACCAGGTGGTCGGCACCGCCGGCTACCTGGCCGAGCGGATCGGGTTGGTCACGGCGGTCAAGCGGGGTCGGTACGACGGCCGGCTGTACCGGCTGACGACCGGCGGGAGGACGGTCCGGGGTACGCCGCACCACATCGTTCTCGCCAGCCGGTCCCGCGAGGCCGGCGGGTATCTCGTCTACCTGATGTACCGGGCCGACCGTGGCTACCGCCTCGGCCTGGCCAAGTCCATGCGGCCCCGACGCCCCGGCGAGGAGGACCTCGGCCTGCGGGTACGCGTGAACCAGGAACACGCCGATGCGGCCTGGATCCTGAAGGTCTGCGGGTCCCGCGCCGACGCCGTCTACTGGGAGGCGTTCTACGCCGCCGAGTACGGCCTACCGACCGCCGTGTACCACGGGTTGGGCCGCAACCTGGCCCTCAGCGACGCCATGCTGGAACGGCTCTTCCTCGAGCTCGACACCGCCAGCCGGGCCAAGCGGCTCATGACCGATCTCGACCTGCACCCCGACTTCCCGCACCACCGACCCCAGAACGGCCGCAACCGGCAGTGCCTGAACCTGACTATGTTCTCCGATCGCAGGGGATCGGCGGCCTACCACCGGGTCCAGTGGTCGACGAACCGCATCGACCTGGCCGATCGGGTGTCCAGCGCGGGGTTCAAGATCCGGCCGGCAAAGGGGGGGTCGGTCCGGTTCGAGACCAGCCGGAAGAGCTACGTCGAGGCGCTCACCCTGGCGAAAGCGGCGTCCGCTGCGGCCGGCATCGGTATCCACCGCCGGGCCGCCGTCGGCGACGAGATCTACGACTTCGTCCCGCTGTCGCACGTGCGCGTCGGCATGACCGTGCTGGTCGAGCGCGACGGCGAGTTGGAGCCGGCGAGGGTCGACGCCGTTGACGTCGAGGACTACAGCGGGCCCGTGTTCGACCTCCAGGTGGATCCGACGCACACCTACGTGGCCGACGGCGTGCTCGTCCACAACAGCGTGTACAAGTTTCGCGGCGCGGACATCCGCAACATCCTCGAGTTCGAGAACTCGTTCCCCGACGCCACCCTGATCGTCCTCGAGCAGAACTACCGGTCGAGCCAGACCATCCTCGACGCCGCCAACTCGGTCATCGCCAACAACCTGATGCGCAAGCCCAAGGCCCTCTGGACCGAGCAGGTGGGCGGCGAGCTGATCCAGCGGTACTTCGCCGAGGACGAGGCCGACGAGGCCGAGTGGGTCGGTCGGGAGATGCACCGCCTGCACGAGTCCGAGGGCTGGCGGTGGTCGGACATGGCGGTCTTCTACCGGACCAACGCCCAGAGCCGGGTGCTGGAGGAGCACCTGGTCCGGCACAGGATCCCGTACAAGGTCATCGGCGGCACCCGGTTCTACGAACGCCGGGAGGTGAAGGACGTCCTCGCCTACCTGCGGGCGGTCGTGAACCCGTCCGACGAGGTGTCGCTGCGGCGGATCATCAACGTCCCCAAGCGCGGGGTGGGGGACACGAGCGTCGCCCGGCTGGAGGCGTGGGCGGCGTCGTCGGGCCGACCGCTGGTCGACGCGCTGGCCAAAGCCGAGGAAGCGGGCGTGAGCGGCCGGGCGCTGGGGGGCATCCGTGACCTGGCCGTGCTCCTGCAGGACCTCCGGGACGCCGAGATGGGGCCGGCGGCGACCCTCGAGCGGGTGCTGGCCGTCACCGGCTACGCCGCCGAGCTCCAGGCGGAGCGCTCGATCGAGGCCGACGGCAGGCTGGAGAACCTGGCCGAGCTGGTCGGGTTCGCACGGCAGTTCGAAGAGGAGGCGGACGGCGAGGACAGACCGTCGGGGATCTCCGATTTCCTCGAGACGGTGAGCCTGGTGGCCGATTCCGACCAGATCGACCCCGACGAGTCGTCGGTGGTGCTGATGACGCTCCACACGGCCAAGGGGCTCGAGTTCGATGGCGTGTTCCTCATCGGCCTGGAGGACGGCGTCTTTCCGCACCTGCGCTCCCTGGGGGAGCCGGACGAGCTCGAAGAGGAGCGGCGGCTCTGCTACGTCGGGATCACCCGGGCCCGCCGCCGCCTCTACCTGTCCCACGCGTGGAGCCGCATGCTGTTCGGGTCCACCCAGTACAACCCGCCCAGCCGGTTCCTCAAGGAGATCCCGGCCCACCTGACCGACCTGGTCGAAGGCAGCCGCAGCCGGAGGCGGGGGAGTGGCGGCTCCAGCGGCTTCGGTAGCGGGAGCGGTTCCGGCTCGGGCGTCTACCGGTCGGGGCGGGACCGCATCGTCGACGCCGCCACGCGACCGGGGCCGCCACGCACCACGGGGGCGGAACGACTCGGGATCGGCGTCGGCAGCGACGTGGTCCACGCCAAATGGGGTGAGGGCGTCGTGCTGGAGATCAAGGGTTCGGGCGACAAGACGGAGGCCCTGGTGCGGTTCCCCAGCGTCGGGGAGAAGTGGTTGCTCCTGTCCTGGGCCCCCCTCAAGAAGGGGTAGCGGCCCGGGAGTCGGCCCACAGACGGGCGGGATGGGCGGCGCGGGGGTCGGCACCGGCCTTGTGGGTGGTGGCCGGTGCTGCCGACGCCCGGAGCCGCCATGCATCGAGGGAGACCACAGCGGCGATCTCGTCGGCGGGCGCGTCGACCGGCTCCGGCGGGGGGGAAGCCGTTGCCTGGCCGTGACGCTGGTCCCGCATGAGACGAACCTCCGGTGACGTGTCTCCGTCCCCATTGGGCCACACGGCTCCGGCCCGGCGACAGGGTGGTAGCCGGTCTCCTGTCAGGGGGTGCTAGCACCCCTTGGACCGTGCAGGGTCGCATCGGGGTGTCAGAATGACCGACCAATGGCGGACACGGGGGAGCCGGCGATCTACCGAGTGGTCGTCGCGGACGACGAGTACCTGGTACGGGAAGGGGCACGGAGCGTGCTCTCGTCCGTGCCCGACATCGAGGTCGTCGGCCTGGCGGGGGACCCGATCGAGCTGATGGCGGTGATCGACGAGACGTCGCCGGGCGTGGTCGTGCTCGACATCAAGATGCCGCCGACCCACCGGGCCGAGGGCATCGAAGCGGCCCACTACATCCGGGACAAGTACCCGACCATCGGTGTCGTGATCCTGTCGCAGTACGCCGACCCGGAGTACGCACTCGAGCTCCTGCGTCACGGGTCGAACGGGAGGGCCTACCTGCTGAAGGAGCGCCTGGGCCGGCCGGCCCAGCTGGCGGAGGCCATCCGTGAGGTGGCCCAGGGCGGATCCATTCTCGACCCCAAGGTGGTCGACGCCCTCATGGAGGCCCAGCGGCGGCGGTCGCGGTCCCGCCTGCACGGCCTCACCACGAGGGAGCACGAGGTGCTCACCGAGATGGCCGGTGGTCGCACCAACGCCGCCATCGCGGCCACGCTCTACCTCTCCGAGCGCGCCGTCGAGAAGCACATCAACGCCATCTTCAGGAAGCTGGACCTGAGCGAGGAGCTCGACATCAACCACCGCGTCGCCGCAGTCCTCTTCTTCCTCCAGCGCAACGTCGACTAGCGGACTACGCCGGGCCGAGGGTGGCGGCTGGTTCCTCTGCTCCGCTCCGCAGCGGGAACGTGGCGGTCACCGTCGTCCCCTGTCCCGGCGACGACGTGATGGTCAGTTGGCCGCCGAAGGACCTCGCCCGGTCCTCCATGTGCAGGAGGCCGCCGCGGCGGACACCCTCGCCGGCGAGGAAGCCGTGCCCGTCGTCGGTGACCGTCACCTCCAGCCATTCGTCCTGGACCGCCAGACGGATGTCGATCCTCGACGCCTCGGCGTGCTTGAGGGCGTTGGTGACCGCCTCGCCGATGAGGAAGTAGGCGCCGCTCTCGATCTCGGGTGCGAGGCGCGGGAGCTCTTCGGGTATGCAGGTCAGGTCGGCCGACACCGGGAGCCGGCCGACGTAGCTGTGGAGGGCGGCGACCAGCCCACGGTCGATCAGGATGGACGGGTACAGGTTGTGCGTCACCTCCCGCAGCTGCTGGATGACGTGGTCGAGCTCGGTGCCGAAGGCCTCGAACGCCTCTGCCGCCGGCGTGGCCTCGTGGCCATTGCCCACACCGCTCTCGAGCATCCCGGCCTGCATGCGGAGCACCACGAGCTGCTGCTGGATGCCGTCGTGGAGGTCGCGGGCCAGCCGCTGGCGCTCCTCGTCCTGGGCGGCGACGATTCGCTGCGAGCTTTCCTGGAGGTCGGCCGCCTGCTGGGCGATGACGTCGAGCCTCGACCGCAGCTCCACCCGCATGTGCTCGAGCGACCCGGCCAGGAGGGCGATCTCGTCCCTGCCTGTGCGGACGAACGTGGCGTCCGGGTCACCACCGGCGACGCGCCCAGCGGTGGCGGTCAGCGTCTGGAGCGGCCGGATCAGGACCCGGAACAGGGCCCACCCGAGGCCCAGGGCGACGAGGGTCAGCAGCACGCTTGTCAACAGCCGGGCATTGGACAGCGACTTCTGCAAGGGCGAGATGGGGTTGGTGAGGACGACGCCGAGGGCGCCGCTGACCGGGTCCTTCGGCGAGGAGACGAGGGGGACATAGGCCACCAGCCGCGGTTGGCCACCGACGTCGACGACCTTGGGGGACGACGGCAGCCGGGTGCCGTCCTGGCCCGGGGGCTTCTCGACAGGTGTCAGCAGGCTCGTGCCGGCGACCGTGCCGTTGGCGACGAGGACCACCTGGTCGAGGCCACCGATCTGGCGCCGCAGCTCGTACGCGAACGTGTCGTCGAAACCCTTGGCGGCGACGAGCTTCATTTTCAAGGGCCCGCCGAAGGGCACGACGACGGCCTGGACGAACGTCCCGTCGCCCGCCGCCAGCAGGCGGCTGCCCTGCTCGGGCCGGATCTGCACCGCCGCCCCCAGCGAGCCGGTATCGAGGGTGGTGCCGACCTCGGCCGGGAGGATGAGCTCCATCCCGTCGGCGTCGAGCACCTGGAGCAGGTCGAGGCCGTAGCTGGCCGACGTCCGGCCCAGCTCCTGGATCAGCTGTGGCCGGTTCTCGGGGAGCGCCAAATTGTTGGCGGTGAGCGTGTCGGCCACGTTGCGCATGCTGGCCGAGAGGTTGCTGGCCCGGCCGGCGAAGGTCTCCTGGAGCACGGTCAGTTGGCTCGCGGCCGTGCGCCGGGCCTGGCTGTTGAGGGCGGCGCTGGTCAGCCTCGACGCGATGATCGCCGTCACCGCTCCCGACACGACAAGAGTCACCACCAGTGCGCCGACGACCTTGTAGAGGATCGAGTCCCGGGCCCGCAGCCGGGCTGCCGGCCTGGGGCTCATGGCGGACTTGTCGCGCCCGTGGTGCTCGTCGTATCGGTCTGCGCCTTCAGCTGGGCGGCGCGCAGGGACTCGCCGGGATCCTTCCTGTCGCCGAGGACCTCGTCCAGGGCGAAGGCGAAATCGGCGGACGCCTCGGGGAAGGCCTCCAGCTTGTGCGGGTGGGCGGTCTTGAGCTGCTCGAGGAACACGGCGCGGTCGGGATCGCTGAAATAGGGGTCGTCGAAGACCCGGGGTCGCACCGGCAGGCGACCCTCCTCCTTGGCGAACCGGAGGGCGTAGGGATCCGACGCCAGCAGCGTCATGAACTCGACGGCCAGGTCGCGGTTCTTCGAGGCGATCGGCACCCACATGCTGCTGCCGCCCATCACCGTCCCCCCGCCCGGCTCCTGGGGCATCAACACCGTGCGGTAGTTGACGGAGAGGTTCTTCTTCTTGATGTTGGCGATGTCCCACGACCCGCTGGTGTGTATCGACACCCTGCCTGCGCCGAAGAGGGCGAAGGCATCGTCGGAATGGGCGTCGACGCCCCGGGGGGGGAAAGCCAGGTTCTTGTCGATCAGGTCGGCGAGGAAGCCGACACCGGCGACGGCCTTGGGGTCGTCGAGCGTCAGCATGGACTTCCCGTCGCTGCCCACCTGGACCAGCTCGCCGGCGTTGGCCTTGATCCAGCCGTAGGTCCACCAGTTGCTGGTCGGGATGGCGAGGGCCCGGCGGTCGCCCGTGGTGAGCGACCTGGCCAGGTCGGCGAACGCCTGCAGCGACATCGGGGTCTTCGGATCCGGCTCGGGGACGCCGGCCTCCTTGAAGTGGTCGACGTTGTACATCAGGACCATGGCGTTGGTGTCGAGGGGGACGCCGTAGTGCATGCCGTTCCAGGTCACGTCCTCGAGCGCCCCGGGCGAGAACTCCTCGGCGTTGAGCTTCGACTGCCAGACGTCGTCGAGCGGCTGCGCCAGCCCCTGGTTGGCGGCCGAGAAGGCGTGGCCCTGCACCACGTCGGGCGACGCACCGCTGCTCGTACCGGCCCGCACCACGTCGGCCTGGAGCCCGATCGGGCCCTTGTCGACGGCCACCCGCACGTTGGGGTGGGCACCCTCGAACTCGCGGACCGCGTCGATGAACGGGGCGGTGACCCAGTCGTCGGTCATCAGGACCTTGAGCGTCGTGGGTGGGTTCGCCGGCTTGGAGCTGCACCCGGCGACGACCAGCGCAACCACCAGCAAGGCCGTCGCCCAGAGTCGGTTCCTCGGGGCCACTGAGGGCAGCAAACCATCGGATCCCTGCCTGTGCAAGGGTCCCGCTCCCGACCTGCGGAAAAGTGGTGCTACCACCACCTCAACCGGGGGTCGAGTCGACAGTCGAGGTGGGAGCCAACGGCGCCCGCAGGTCGACGATGACCCTCTTCCTGTCGTTCACCGTGGCCGGATAGGTGACGAGGCCGGTGCCGTCCGCCGGGAACGTGCGGCCGTCGCAGGGATCCACGAAGGCGGTGGCGGCGGGCTCCCAGCGGAGGACGCAGCGGCGGGGCGCACCGGGGCTGTGGGCCTCGACCGCGATCCAACTCGTGTCGCCCAGGTGGTGGACGTAGATGTCGCGCGAGCCGTCGAGCAGGTCCTGGAACAGGATCGGCCCGCCCTCGGCCACGGCGCGGGCTCGCTGTTCGGCGGGGCCCACGTCGAAGACGGCGGCGGCCGAGTCGGGCTTGTCGGCGCTGCTGCCGACCAGGTTGACCACCACCGCGAAAATGAGGATCCCACCGAGGACGCCGGCCACCGCCGTCAGCACGACGGTGGTGCTCGACGGCCGCTTTGAGGTCGAGCCGCGCTTCGGGGTCGGACCGGGGGCCACGCTCCTAGTATGCGGCCGGGATGGACCTTCTCGAGCACCAGGGCAAGGAGCTGCTGGCAGCCGCCGGGTTTCCCGTGCCGCACGGAGCGGTCGCGTCGACGGTGGACGAGGCGGTGGAGGCGGCCGGGTCGATCGGCTACCCCGTCGTGGTCAAGGCCCAGGTCCGCATCGGCGGGCGGGGGAAGGCGGGCGGCATCCGCGTGGCGTCCGACGCCGACGCCGTGCGGGACGCGGCCGCCGCCATCCTGGGCATGGACATCCGGGGCCACACCGTGAAGGTCGTGCTGCTGGAGCCGGCCGCCGACATCGCCGCTGAGTACTACGCCGGCTTCACCTTCGACCGGTCGGCCCGGCTCCACCTTGGCCTGCTGTCGGCCCAGGGAGGCGTCGACATCGAGGAGGTGGCGGCGCGGGACCCGGAGGCGGTGGCGCGGGTCCACGTCGACCCGTTGGACGGGCTGTCGCAGGACGCCGCCGCCGAGGTCGTGGGCCGGTCTGGGATCGTCGGCCCGGCGGCCGCGCTGGTTGCCGCCATGCTGCCGGCGCTCTACCAGGCCTACGAGTCCGCCGACGCCGACCTGGTCGAGATCAACCCCCTCGTGCTCACCGCCGCGGGCGAGCTCGTCGCCCTCGACGCCAAGGTCACGCTCGACGACAACGCCGCCTTCCGGCACCCCGAGTGGCAGGCGTGGCGGGCCACCGAGGAGCTTGATCCCCGCGAGCGCCGGGCTCGGGAGAAGGGCCTCAACTACGTCGGCCTCGACGGCACCGTGGGGATCATCGGCAACGGCGCCGGCCTGGTCATGAGCACGCTCGACGTGGTCAGCCACGTGGGCGGGTCGGCGGCGAACTTCCTCGACGTCGGCGGCGGCGCCAGCGCGGCGGTGATCGCCGCCGCCCTCGAGGTGGTGTCGAGCGACGAGAAGGTGGGCGCCATCCTCGTCAACATCTTCGGCGGCATCACCCGCGGCGACGAGGTGGCCAAGGGCATCATCCAGGCGGTGTCGGAGGTCGACATCCCGAGCCCGATCGTCGTCAGGCTGGACGGCACCAACGCCGAGGAGGGCAGGGCGCTGCTGGCCGACCACCTGTCCGACCGGCTGCGCTCCGAGCCCACCATGCTCGACGCCGCCCGCCTGGCGGTCAGGTTGGCTGGGGCTCCGGGTGACGGGCCGTGATCCTCGTCGACGAGAACACGCGGCTCGTCGTGCAGGGCCTCACCGGCAGCCAGGGGCGGTTCCACGGGCTGCGCAACCGGGCGTACGGCACCCAGGTCGTGGCCGGCGTGACGCCGGGCAAGGGCGGCACCGATGTCGAGGGCATCCCCGTCTTCGACTCCGTGGCCGAGGCGGTGGAGGCCACAGGGGCCGATGCCAGCCTGGTGCTGGTGCCGGCCCGGGCAGCGGCCGCGGCGGTGGTCGAGGCGGCCGACGCCGGCATCGCCCTGGTGGTGTGCATCACCGAGGGCATCCCCCTGCACGACGAGGCCCGCATCGTGGCCCACCTGCGGCGCAACGCCCCCGGCACCCGGATGCTGGGGCCCAACTGCCCCGGCGTGATCTGCCCGGGACGGGTCAACATCGGGATCATCCCGGGCGAGATCGCCCTCGGCGGCGGGCCGGTGGGCGTGGTGTCACGGTCCGGCACGCTCACCTACCAGGCCCTGTACGAGCTCACCCGCCAGGGGATCGGTCAGACGACCTGCGTCGGCATCGGCGGCGACCCTGTCCCCGGCACCGGGTTCATCGACTGCCTGGAGCTGTTCGAGGCCGACCCCGAGACCCGGGCGGTGATCCTGATCGGCGAGATCGGCGGCTCCGACGAGGAGGCCGCCGCCGCTTTCGTCGCGGATCACATGACGACGCCGGTGGTCGCCTACGTCGCCGGTGTCACCGCCCCGGCGGGCCGCAAGATGGGCCATGCCGGCGCCATCGTGTCCGGCTCCGCCGGCGGCGCGGTGGCCAAGATCGAGGCGCTCGAGGCCGCCGGCGCGTCGGTGGTGGAGGATCCGACCGAGCTGGGCCGGCGGACGGCGGAGGTGCTGGCCGGCTCGTCCTAGCGGCTACCGATCGGCTCCTGACCACTCGGCAACCGGGACCCGGGCCGCCAAATCGGGAACCAAGTTCAGGAGACTATGCCGTGGCTCAGATTCCAGCGCTGCGCGCTTTGGTAGGCGTCGACCATTCCCCAGATCCAGAATGCCGTCAAGCCGATGAATCCGATGATGACTACTGTCAGTACCCAGCTGACGATCCAGCAGATGAGGATGACGACTCCGGTCGTGGTATTGCCGTTGATGATCGAGCCCAAGCCAGGGATGAAGAACGAGATGAGCAAGGAAACGGCCGGGTTCTTCGGCGCAACCACGAGCTGCCCCGGCTGACCGTGAATGGTATTGGTCGCGTAGGCAGGCGGTGGCGGAGCCGGTGGGTGCACGAGAATCGGCCCGGGTGTCTGTGGCGGCACCCCCCCGTCGACCGTCTGGCCCCCGGCGCCACTCACGTGGTTGGTCCACTCCAAACCATCCCAAAAGCGTTGTGAGTTCGCGCGTATCGGATCTGCGTACCATCCAGATTCCACTCTGAAGCCCCGCCTTTCGCTAACGCCGACAGCGCGTGTACCCGCCTTGTCCCGCGTGGAGAGAAAGCATACCGACATCGGAGTACTCGTGCTCAGCTGGCGTTTCTCGACGGAGTGGGGCGCCTGACAAGCTGATTTTCCATGGGATCACCAGCGCGACCATGTGTTTCGGAAGCGCGTGCCCTTACGCCGACGGAGGCTAGAGAGGACCGCGGCCGGTCGCAGTCGCCTCCTTGTTGACGACGAACCCGCCGAAGGCGAGGGCGGCGGCCAGCATGACGCCGAGGTAGGCGCCGTAGGCGGTGAAGTCGGTCTCCGCCACGAGCTTGATGAGCAGCAGGCCGAACACCGTGCACCCGGCGATGAGGTGGACCTGTCCCCACGGGAGCGGGATGTCGGGGAGAGTGACGTTGGCGAGCCTGGTGGCGACGAGGTGGGCCACCATGGCGAGGGTTACGAGCAGGGCGATCACGCCCCAGGCGGCGCCCGGCGACTGGATGCCCGTGGAGCTCGGACCGTACGGGGGCACACCGAGCAGCCCGGGGAACTTGTGCCACGGGAACAACAGCAGGTCGACGATCAACAGGATCCCGGCGATGAGCACGATGCGCTCGCCCTGGCTGAGCTTGGTGAAGTCCATGCCGGGCTCCTTCTCGCGGCGGTGCGAGTAGTGAACCACGGCTCCGGGCTCCAGGAAAGGGGCTGGTACGGTGCGACCGTGGGGGGCGCAGCGGCATGGATCGGGGTGCCGGCGCCGGGGCCCGAGGTCGACAGGAGCCCGCCCCGCATCGCCCAGGAGAGAAGGCGATGAGGGCCCTGCTGTCGGTGCACGACAAGACCGGCCTGGTGGAGCTGGCCGCCGGGCTGCGCGACTTGGGCTGGGAGCTGCTGTCGAGCGGCGGCACGGCCCGGGCCCTGGCCGAGGCCGGCATCACCTCCACCGAGGTGGCCGACGTCACGGGCAGCCCGGAGATGCTTGGCGGCCGGGTCAAGACCCTGCACCCGGCCATCGCCGGCGGGATTCTGGCCGACCGCTCCAAGCCCGAGCACCTGGCCGACCTCGAGCGCCAGGGCATCGAACCCATCGACCTGGTGGTTTGCAACCTGTACCCGTTCCGTTCCCAGCCGTCGATCGAGATGATCGACGTGGGGGGCCCGACCATGGTGCGGGCGGCGGCCAAGAACTTCGACTCCGTCGGCGTGGTCGTCGACCCGTCCGACTACCCGGCGGTGCTGGCCGAGCTGTCCGAGCTGGGGGAGCTGTCAGCCGGGACCCGCCGCCGGCTGGCCCGGGCCGCCTTCGCGTCGACCGCCGCCTACGACGCCGCCATCGTGGGTTGGCTGGACACGGCCGTTGCCGACGGCGCCAGCGCGGGGGTGCTGCCGCCGACCGTCCACCTGGCCCTGGAGCGGGCCGACGTCCTGCGCTATGGCGAGAACCCGCACCAGCAGGGCGCCCGCTACCGCCAGATCGGCCGGACGAGCTGGTGGGACGGCGTGGCGCAGCACGGCGGCATGGCGCTGTCGTACCTCAACCTGTGCGACGCCGAGGCCGCCTGGCTCCTCGTTTACGACCTGGGAGACCGTCCTTCGGCGGTGATCATCAAGCACGCCAACCCGTGCGGCGCCGGCGTCGCCGACGATCTGGCCACGGCCTACCGGCTGGCGTTCGAGGGCGACCCCACGTCGGCCTTCGGCGGCATCGTGGCTCTCAACCGGCCTGTCGACGAGTCCACCGTCGCCGTCATGGAGAAGGCGGCCCAGGCCGACGTGGTCATCGCCCCGGGCTACGAGCCGGGAACGCTCGAACGGCTGACGGCCAGGCGCAAGAACACCCGCCTGCTGGAGGCTCCCGCACCCGAACCGGAGCCGCTGCACCTCCGGTCCTTCGCCGGGGGGTTCCTGGTGCAGGAGTCGCCTCGCTTCGTGGCCGACCGGTCCTCGTGGCGCGTGGCCACCAAGTCGGTCCCCACCGAGGACCAGTGGCGCGACGCCGAGCTGGCGTGGCGCCTGTGCGGGCACGTGACGTCCAACGCCGTGGTGCTGGTCAACGGCGGCCAGGCGGTGGGCATCGGCGCCGGCCAGCAGAGCCGGGTGGACGCGGGCGAGGTCGCCACACGGAAGGCGGCGGGACGGGCCAAGGGCGGGGCCAGTGCCACCGACGGCTTCTATCCGTTCCCCGACGGCGTGGAGGCGGCGGCCGCGGCCGGTGTGGCCGTCGTGGTCCAGCCGGGGGGCAGCATCCGCGACGCGGAGGTGGTGGCCGCGGCCGATGCCTACGGCTTGGCCATGGTCCTCACCGGCGAGCGTCAGTTCCGCCACTGATGTGACCCCGATCGTCATGGCCGGTGCGCCGGTGGTGGAGGAGGTCATGGCCGGCGTCGAGCAGGCCGTCGCCGCCCTGGCCGCCGACGGGGTCACCGTCGGGCTCGGCACCATCCTGGTGGGCGACGACCCGGCCAGCGCCGGCTACATCCGCAAGAAGCAGGAGGCGTGCGAGGCGGTCGGCATCGCCTCGCCCCACCTGCACCTGCGGGCGACTGTGACCCAGGCCGAGCTCCTCGACGCGGTGGCGGGGTTCAACGCCGACCCCGCCGTCGACGCCTACCTCGTCCAGAACCCCGTCCCGGCGGGGCTCGACTACAACGAGGTGTTGGCTGCCATCGACCCCGACAAGGACGCCGACGGCCTCCATCCGGTGAACCTGGGCAAGCTGGCGCTGGGCGTCGACGCCCCCCTGGCGTGCACTCCGGCAGGCATCCAGGCGCTCCTGGCGCACTACGAGGTGCCGGTGGAGGGCCGCCACGTGGTCATCGTGGGCCGGGGGGCCACCCTGGGCCGTCCCCTGGCCCTGCTGCTGTCGCTCAAGCGGCCGGGGGCCAACGCCGCCGTCACCGTCGTGCACACAGGCGTTTCCGACTGGCGGCGCTACACCCGTGACGCCGACGTCGTGGTCGGCGCCGCCGGCGTGCCCAACATGATCACCGCCGGCGACGTGCAGCCGGGGGCGGCGGTGGTGGGTGGGGGGATCTCCTGGGAGGGGCGCCGGCTGGTCAGCGACGTCGACGAGTCGGTGGGGGAGGTCGCCGGCTGGGTGACGCCCCGTCTGGGCGGCGTCGGCCCCACCACCGTCGCCATGCTCCTGCGCAACGCCGTGCAGGCCGCCGCCCGCCGGCGGGGCCTGGCGCTCTAGCTCCCGCCTGGCGCCGATCTACACGAGGTCCAGCTGGCGGAGCCAGGTCGAGACGTCCTGGTAGTTCACGAGTCGGGCCAGCTTCCCCGCTCGAAAGGTCCACACCTCGCAGAACCTGGCGGCGCTCACACGCTTGCCGGACGGGGGGATCTCGCCCTTCGGACTCTGCAGCGGACCGGTGTGGGTGCCGTTCCACGTGCACTCGTTGACGACGTGGTCGCCGTCGGCGACCTGCTGCACCACTGTCACCTCGAGGTCGGGGAACGGGACTTTGAACCCCATCATGAAGGCACGAAGTCCCTCGGGGCCCGAGAGGGTCAGGTCGAACGGGACCAGGAAGACCTCGACGTCCTCCGTCGCCAGGGCGAGCACCTGGTCGAACTCGAGGCGGTTGAACAGGTCGTAGATGTCCCGGGCCAGCTTGGCGTTGCCTTCGGCCGGCATCGCATCCCCTTTCGCCATCGCCGTTCGCCGTCGGGCCAGCGTATCGGCGGGCGGACGCACGTTCATGCTCCGGCGACGCCGGCCGGCCTGTGGGCCGTGGCCGCTGTCTAGGCTCTGCCGATCATGCCCGAGCGCATCACGGTCGCCGACGACGGCGTCCTCCACGTCCCCGACGAGCCCATCGTGCCGTACATCCGGGGCGACGGCATCGGCGTCGACATCTGGCCGGCCGCCCGGGCCGTCCTCGACGCCGCCGTGAAAGGCCACGGCCGGAGGATCGAGTGGATCGAGGTCCTCGCCGGCCAGAAGGCGTTCGACGAGACCGGTTCGTGGTTGCCCGACGAGACCATCGCCGCCTTCGAGGAGTACGTCGTCGGCATCAAGGGACCCCTGACGACGCCGGTGGGCGGCGGGATCCGCAGCCTCAACGTCGCCCTCCGACAGATCCTCGACCTCTACGTATGCCTCCGGCCGGTGCGCTGGTTCAAGGGCGTGCCCTCGCCGGTGAAGCGCCCCGAGCGGGTCGACATGGTGATCTTCCGGGAGAACACCGAGGACGTCTACGCCGGCCTGGAGCTGGCCGAGGGTTCGCCCGAGGTGGCGCGGCTCATCCAGTTCTGCCAGGCCGAGTTCGGGTGGGACATCCGGCCCGACTCCGGGATCGGCCTGAAGCCGGTGTCCGAGACGGGCTCGAAGCGGCTGGTACGGGCCGCGCTCAACTACGCCGTCGCCAAGGGCCGCACGTCGGTGACCCTCGTGCACAAGGGGAACATCCAGAAGTTCACCGAGGGGGCCTTCAGGAACTGGGGCTACGAACTGGTCAAAGAGGAGTTCGCCGACGTGGCCGTCGGGTGGGACGACTGCGGCGGCGACCCCGGCGGGCGCATCCTGGTCAAGGACACGATCGCCGACATCTTCCTGCAGCAGATCCTCACCCGGCCCGACGAGTTCGACGTGATCGCCACCACCAACCTGAACGGCGACTACGCGTCGGACGCCCTCGCCGCCCAGGTGGGGGGCATCGGGATCGCTCCCGGCGGCAACATCAACTACGTCACCGGCCGCGCCATCTTCGAGGCCACGCACGGCACCGCCCCCCGCTACGCCGGGCAGGACAAGGTGAACCCGGGATCGCTGCTCCTGTCCGGGGTGCTGATGCTCGAGCACCTCGGGTGGCAGGAGGCCGCCGACGACGTCGTGAGGGCGCTGGAAGCCACCATCGGCGACGGCATCGTCACCTATGACTTCGCCCGCCTGACCGAGGGTGCCACCGAGGTCCGCACGTCGGAGTTCGCCGCCGCCATCATCGACCGGTTGTGACGTGAAGGTCACCGTCGTCGGGGCGGGGTTCTACGGGTCGACGCTCGCCCAGCGGGTGGCCGAGGGTGGGTACGTCGACGAGGTCGTGCTCACCGACGTCATCGAGGGCCGGCCTCAGGGCCTGGCCCTCGACCTGATGCAGAGCCGCCCGCTGGTCGGGTTCGAGACCCGGGTCGTGGGCACCAACCGCTACGAGGAGACGGCAACCTCCGACGTGTGCGTGGTGACGGCCGGAGTGCCTCGCAAACCGGGCATGAGCCGGTCGGACCTGCTCGAGACCAACGCCGCCATCGTCGCCGAGGTCGTCCTGCGCCTGGTGGAGCTCTCCCCCGGGACGGTGATCATCGTGGTGTCCAACCCCCTCGACGAGATGACCGCCCTGGCCGCCGAGGTGTCGGGCCTGCCCAGGAACCGGGTCATGGGCCAGGCCGGCGTGCTCGACACCGCCCGCTTCCGGCACTTCGTGGCCGAGCACCTGGGGGTGCAGCCGGCCGTCGTGGAGGCCATCACCCTCGGGTCCCACGGCGACACGATGGTGCCGGTGCCGTCGTTGGCACGGGTCTACGGGCAACCGCTGACCGAGCTGGTCGACGAGGCGGGGATCGATGAGCTCGTGCGGCGAACCCGCGACGCCGGCGCCGAGGTCGTCGCCCTGCTCAAGACGGGATCGGCGTACTACGCACCGGCGGCGGCGGCGGAGGCGATGGTGCGGTCCGTCGTCGGCAACACCAGGGACGTGATGCCGGTGGCGGCGTGGGTCGACGGCCAGTACGGCATCGACGGCGTGTACCTGGGAGTTCCGGCCCGGATCGGCAGGGACGGGGTCAGGGAGATCGTCGAGCTGCCGCTGGCTCCGGTCGAGCTCACCGCCCTGCGGGCGGCGGCGGCCGAAGTCGGTGCCCGCCAGCAGGAGGCGATCCGGCTGGCCCGTCCCGCCGGCTAGTCCGACCTCTTGTCAGCCGCGGCTGCGGGATCGGACCATCACGAGCAGCGGAGCGGCGACGAAGCCGAAGCCCGCCACCGGCAGGAGCACGATGGCGACGTTCCGCAGCACCGTCGACTGCGCCATCGTGCTGAAGAAGAACAGCCCGACGGCGAACACCACCAGGAGCACGGGCACCATCACGACCAGCCCGAACCCGCCGACGACGAGCGGAGGGCGGTCGTCGTCGTCCCAATCCTCGTCCCAATCCTCGACGCCCTCGTGGACCGGGACCCATTCGTCCGGGTCCGTCGGTGGCGGCGGCGCTGTCGTGTGGCCCCTGTCGCCCGCGCCGTCGTCGTAGGCCCGGCGACGGGCCGGGTCGCCCAAGACCTTCCACGCGTCGTTGACGGCCGCCATCGCCAGGCCCGCCTCCCTCGCCGCCGACGCCTCGGCGGCGGGCTGGGTGTCGGGGTGATGGCGTCGGGCCAGGGCGTGGTACGCCCGGCGGATCTCGTCCTGGGTGGCGTCGGGACGCACGCCGAGCACCTCGTAGTGCGTGGGCAGTCCGGTACCCGACACGTCAGTAGGTGGTGGCGGTGCGGACCCGGGCGAACAGCTCGCCGAGAGCGGCGAACTCCTGCTGGTGGTCGACCAGCTGGCCGACCCCTCCGCCCAATCTCAGCCGCCCGCCGGCGAAGGCGACGGCAGGGCTGAGCCGGCCCTGGCTGATGGCGGCGGCGGTGTCGTAGTCCTGGATGATGTCGACGTCGGCCCGGATCTCGCCGGCCCGGTGGACCGAGAAACGCCCGCCGTCGGCCCGCACCACGTACTCGACGTCCCCGTCCGGGCCACCGGTGACGACCTGGCGTATGGCGAACGGTGTCCCGGCGCCGTCCGGGCCCCCGGCCGCGGCCGACGCAGCCACCGCCAGCAGGTCCAGCCACTCGGGGCTCAGGAACCGCGCCATCTCGACCATCATGGCCCACGACGATGGTCGACCGAGCCGACGAGCGCCGCCACGTTCCCTGGACCGCCGCGTCCTGGGAGGAGGCGTATGCCTTCGACTTCGCCGTCGCCGACGGGTCCCTGGGCGGCTACGTCCGACTGGCGATCAGACCGGGCGACGGCCGGGCCTGGTACTGGGCCGCGCTGGTCGAGCGGGGCTCGCCCACCGTGCTCGTCCGTGACCACGACGTCGACCTGCCACCGGAGCGGTCGCTGGAGGTGCGGGCGTCGGGCCTCTGGGCCGACATGACCTGCGAGACGCCCCTCGAACACTGGACCGTCGGCCTCGAAGCGTTCGGGGTGGCCCTCGACGACCCGGCCGAGGCATTCGGTGCCGAACGGGGCGACCCCCGGGCCCTCGGCTTCGACCTCGAGTGGGAGGCGACGGCCGCCGCCGACCCCGCGCGGGCGCAGTCGCCCGGCTATGCCCAGCCGTGCGTGGTCAACGGCGAGGTGCTCGTGGGGTCGCGCCGCATCGACCTCTCGGGAGTCGGGTGGCGGTCGCACGAGTTGGGCGTCCGTGACTGGTGGTCCGCCTCGTCGACGTGGCTGACCGGCCACCTCGCCGACGGCACGCCGTTCGCCGGAGAGGGTCACGACGCGGTCGTCGGCGAGGACGGCCTGGCCACCGCCGCCTCGCTGAGGGTCGGCGACGTGGAGGTCCGCGCCGACCCGCTGGCCCATGCACCCGTGGCCATCGCCGGACCGGACGGCCGCGTCAGCCGCCTGGACCGAGCCCTCTGCCGCTTCCAGTCGGACGGCGGCGGGGTCGGCGTGGGCTGGTCCGACTGGCTCCAACCGCCCTGACCACGGTTTCTGCTCGCGCAAGTACCGGCTGGAGGTGGGTCAATCGCGAGCAGAACCGCCTATCCCGGCGTCTTGAACTCCACTGCGTCGCGGATCGCGTCCCAGGCCGGTTGGTCGGCGGCCTGCCAGGACCAGAAGGACACGCCCCCCACGCCCTTCGAGTTGGCGGCGGTGAAGAAGCGCCACAGCTCCTCGGGCGGCGGCACTCCCCGCCGGCCGCCTTCAGGGAGCCCGTCGTAGGCCTGTCCGATGGGGAAGATGGGCTTGCCGAACTGGGCCAGGTCGTCGACCGCGCCGACCACGTCGCTGTCGGGCTGGCGGTTGAGCCAGTAGACCATCGGCGCGATGGCGTCGAAGCTCTCCACCACCTCGGCGTAGGGGTAGGAGGCCCGGTGGGCCGAGGGCCGGGGCACGCAGGCGATGAGGGAGAAGTCGGGACCGGCCACGTCGCGGATGGCCCGGCCATAGGCCGACGCCGACTCGGCGGTGATGTGGGTGCCCTCCGACGCGGTCTCGATGTCGGCCGAGAATCCGTCGAGACGGTGGCGGCCGGGGGTCTCGTAGTTGATGATCGCCGTGGCCCGCTCGATGTCGCCGTCGACCGACTCGCCCAGCCGCGGGAAGTCCCAGCCGAAGACGAGCAGGCCGGCCTCGTGGGCCACCGGCAGCAGCTTGTCCATGAACGAGCCGCCGTAGAAGCCGTCCCAGTGGGAGCCGACCCGCAGGTAGAGGTGGGTGAGACCCACCGCCTTGGCCCTGGCCACGATGGCGTGGACGTCGCCTCCCTCGGTCTTGCCGTACTGCCAGATCCACATGCCCTTCCCAGCCGGCATGGCCCTGATGGGGCGCGGCGGCGTTGCCACCAACATCGACGCGGCAGGGATGCCCGGCAGGTGGAACTGGGGCACCATCGGCACCTTGCCCAGGTAGCCGTGGGCCGCTACCAGCCCCAGCACGATCATGAGGACGGTGCCACGCATCCCGGGTTTCGGGGCGGACGGTCGCCGGCGCTCCGGCGCCTCCTCGGTGGCCGGGGAAGGGGCGGGCGCAAAGACGGACGGGTACGGCTGTGGTGCGACGCGTGTGTCGAGCATGGTCCTCTCTCGGCCATCGGCTCGACATTCGGCCGTCACGGAATCCCGTGGCGGTCGGTGCCCAGCCCAGCCAATTCTTCACCACAAAGTTCGGCACGCGGCACCGCGCTCCTGCCTGGCGGCGGCAGAATCTGCCACCGACGGTGTTTTTCCGGCTACGGAAGACGTTCGGTGCCGGCCAGCTCGGCCCGCTTGACCTCGCTGATCGCCTGGGTGACCTTGATGCCGCGAGGACAGGCCTCGGTGCAGTTGAACGCCGTCCTGCAGCCCCACACGCCGTTGCGGCCGCTCAGGATCTCCAACCGCTCGCCCGCGCCCTCGTCGCGCGAGTCGAAGATGAACCGGTGGGCGTTGACGATGGCCGCCGGCCCGACGTAGGCCCCGTTGGCCCAGGCCACCGGGCACGACGTGGTGCAGGCGGCGCACAGGATGCACTTGGTGGTGTCGTCGAACCGGGCCCGCTGCTCCGGCGACTGCAGCCGCTCACGATCGTGGGGCGGGTCGTCGGTGGTGATCAGGTGGGGTAGCACCGACCGGTAGCCGTCGAAGAACGGCTCCATGTCGACCACGAGGTCCTTGATCACCGGCAGGCCCCGGATCGGCTCGACGGTGATCTTGGGCGCCACCGCGCTCACGGGCAGCACGCAGGCGAGGCGGTTCTCGCCGTTGATGACCATGGCGTCGGACCCGCACACCCCGTGGGCACACGACCGGCGGAAGCTGAGGGTGCCGTCCTGGTGCCATTTGACCTGGTGGAGGGCGTCGAGCACCCGGTCCGACTCCTCGACGTCGACCGTGTAGGTCTCCCAGTGGGGGGCGTCGTCGGTCTCGGGGTTGAACCGCTTGATCCTGAGCTCGACGTCCACGAGTTCAGTATCGCCGTTCCATCGGGGTGTACGGCCCACCCGCGACGGGCTTGTAGTCGAGGGCGAGGGAGCCGTCGGGTCGCCGGTGGGTGAGGCTGTGGCGCATCCAGCCGGCGTCGTCACGGGTGGGGAAGTCGTCGCGGAAGTGGGCGCCGCGGCTCTCGGTGCGGGCCAGGGCGCCGCCCACCAGGGATTCGGCCAGGTCGATGAGGAAGCCCAGCTCCAGGGCCTCGGTGAGGTCGAAGTTGAAGACCTTGCCCTTGTCGTCGACGCGGACCGACCGGTAGCGCTCCCGCAGGCCGCCGATCGTCGCCAGCGCCTCCCGCAGCGTCTCGTCGGTGCGGAACACCGACGCCTTGTCGGTCATCTCGGCCTGGAGGGCGCCCCGGATGTCGGCCACGTTCTCCTTCCCGTCGGACGACGTGATCCGGCCGATGGCCGCCGCCGTCGGCGCCGCCACTTCATCGGCCAGCGAGCCCCCGACGACCGCGCCGTTCACGTACTCGGCCATCGCCGCGCCCCCCGGCGCCCGAAGACGACGATGTCGAGCAGGGAGTTGGTGCCCAGCCGGTTGGCGCCGTGGACCGACACGCACGCGCACTCGCCGGCGGCGTACAGCCCCGGTGCGACGGTGCCGGCGGCGTCGAGCACGACCTCGGCCGAGACGTTGGTGGGGATGCCGCCCATGGCGTAGTGGGCCGTCGGCTGCACAGGGATGAGCGCCGTCTTGGGCTCGATGCCGAGGTAGGTGCGCACGAACTCGGTGATGTCGGGCAGCTTGGCGTCGATCTGCTCCGGCGGCAGGTGGGTGAGGTCGAGGTGGAGGAAGTCCTTGGCCGCGCCGGCGCCGCGGCCCTGGCGGATCTCGGTGAGCATGGCCCGGCTCACCATGTCGCGAGGCGCCAGGTCCTTCACCGTCGGGGCGTAGCGCTCCATGAAACGCTCACCCTCGGCGTTGCGCAGGATGCCGCCCTCGCCCCGGGCCGCCTCCGACAGCAGGATGCCGAGCTTGTGGATGCCGGTCGGATGGAACTGGAAGAACTCCATGTCCTGCAGCGGCACGCCCCGCCGGAAGAGCAACCCCGGTCCGTCGCCCGTCAACGTGTGGGCGTTGGACGAGACCTTGAACATGCGCCCGAACCCGCCGGTGGCGAACAGGGCGGCACGGCACTCGAACAGGTGGAGGTCGCCGGTGGCCTGCTGGTAGGCGACGACCCCGGCCACGCCCCGCGCCGGGTCGTCGTCGACGAAGGCGACGTCGAGGACGTGGTACTCGTTGAAGAAGTCCACGCCCCGTGCCTCGCACTGCTGGTAGAGCGTCTGCAGGATCATGTGGCCGGTGCGGTCGGCGGCGTAGCAGGCCCGCCGCACGGGCGCTTCCCCGTGATTGCGGGTGTGCCCGCCGAACCGGCGCTGGTCGATGCGGCCCTCCGGTGTCCGGTTGAACGGGAGCCCGAAGTGCTCGAGCTCGATCACTGCGTCGACGGCCTCGCGGCACATGATCTCCGCCGCCGGCTGGTCGACGAGGTAGTCGCCGCCCTTCACCGTGTCGAAGGTGTGCCACTCCCAGGAGTCCTCCTCCACGTTGGCCAGCGCCGCGCACATCCCGCCCTGGGCCGCCCCGGTGTGGGACCGCGTGGGGTACAGCTTGGTGAGGACCGCGGTGCGGCACTTGCCGGCCGTCTCGATAGCGGCCCGCAGACCGGCCCCGCCGGCGCCGACGATGACCGCGTCGTATGAGTGCCGATGGACGTCCATCGCGGGAGCCTTCCTGGGTCGGAACGACGTCCAGTGTGACAATTCCTGACGCGGTCCAAGGAACCGGCCGCGCTTGTACCGTCGGGGACGTGAGCACTCGGTGGCTGGTCTGGCTGGCAACCGCGGCGATGGTCATTGCGACGGCCTGTGGCAGTGATGCCGGCCGGAGCGCGACCAGGGGACAAACGTTCTCGATCGGCGTCGGCGAAACGGTCGATATCGAGGGGGAGGGGCTCACCGTCACCTACGACGATCTCGTCCAGGACTCGCGCTGCCCACCGGGCGTGCAGTGCATCCAGGCCGGCGACGCCACCATCGCGGTCACCACGGCCAAGGCGGGCAGCCCACCGGCCACCTTGTCCCTCCGCACCGACGCGCCCCGGCAGGCTCAGTACCTGAGCTACACCGTCGAGCTGGTCGAGCTAGGTGACGGCGGGTCTCCGACGGCCAGGCTGAGAGTTTCCTGACCGCCCCGCCCGCTTGGCTATGTGACCTTCAGGGGGCCCTGGAGGACGGCGTTGATCTGCAGGGTGCCGCTGGTGGGGTCCAGCGCCGCCTGGTAGGGGCCCTCGCCGAAGTCCACCGACGTCGCCGGGCGTGTCGCGTCGGGGTCGACGACGGTGAGGGTCCCCGACGCCGTGACCTTGCCCGGGCCGGTGACGTCGAGCCGCTGGGACGGCAGCTTGATGACGATGTCGCCCGAGGTGTTGACGATGGTGCTGTCGTCGGCGGTGAACACGACGCCGTCCCTGGCGTTGGCCAGGCCGGAGACACCCGTGGCCACCGGGGCACCGGCGCTGTACTCGCCGGGGACGAGCCGGCGCGGCGTGCCGCTCAGCTTCCACGTGATCCCTGTGCCGTCGACCTCCACCGTCGCCCCGGACAGCTCGATGCCGCCACCTTCGGCCGAGAGCGGCAGCGGCGTGCCGCCTCCCCAGGCGATCGTCGTCCGCTTCCCTCCGACCAGGGCGTTCTCGATGGTGGCCTTCCCCACGCCCCTGTCGAGGGCGGTCAGAGTGAAGGGGGACGGCACCGGCGGCGACTGGGCGCCGGTGGCCACGACGAGCTGGGCGGTGCCGGCAAGGAAGGCCTGCCCGGGGGCGGGACGTATGTGCACCGTGGTCTCGGTGGTCGTCACCTCGGTGGTCCCGCCGGAGCGGCCCTCCGAGAGCACGGTGCCCAAGCCGACCGCCAGCAGGCACCCGATGAGGAGTGCGTGAACGTAGAGAACGCCCTTGTCCATCGGCTTCCGGTCCATTGAACCCAACAGTAGGTGGCCGGGTAGGTTGGCCCGACGATGTCGACGCAGGCCGCTCTCGGTCAAGCCGCCACACTCGGGCAGCTGCGAGCCTCCGGCTGGCGCAGCCAGCCGGTCAAGCACGAGCTGCGGCGCAACGCCGCCGCCCGCATCACCGCCGGGCTGCCGATCGTCGACGGGATTCTGGGATTCGACGACACCGTGCTGCCCCAGCTGGAGAATGCCCTGCTGGCAGGCCACGACGTCGTCTTCCTGGGAGAACGTGGCCAGGCCAAGACCCGCATCATCAGGTCGCTCACCGACCTGCTCGACGAGTGGATGCCGGTGGTCGGTGGATCCGAGATCAACGACGACCCGTACGCGCCGGTGTCCAGGCACGCCCGCGACCTGGTCCGCGAGCGGGGCGAGGACACACCCGTCGAATGGGTCCACCGCTCCGACCGCTTCGGCGAGAAGCTGGCCACACCCGACACGTCCATCGCCGACCTCATCGGTGAGGTCGACCCCATCAAAGTGGCCGAGGGCCGCTACCTGTCCGACGAGCTCACCCTCCACTACGGGCTCGTTCCCCGCACCAACCGGGGCATCTTCGCCATCAACGAGCTGCCGGACCTGGCCGAGCGCATCCAGGTCGGCCTGCTCAACGTGCTCGAGGAGCGCGACGTGCAGGTGCGGGGCTACAAGATCCGCCTCCCCCTCGACCTGATGCTGGTGGCGTCGGCCAACCCGGAGGACTACACGAGCCGGGGTCGACTCATCACGCCCCTGAAGGACAGGTTCGGCGCCCAGATCCGCACGCACTACCCCGTTGACGTCGAGACGGAGCTGGCGGTGGTGGCCCAGGAGGCCAGGCCGGCCGAGGTCGACGGCATCCGGGTCGACATGCCGGAGCACATGGCCCGCATCGTCGCCGGGATCACCCACGGCGCCCGGCGCAGCCCGCACGTGAACCAGCGGTCCGGCGTCTCGGTGCGCCTGAGCATCGCCAACTACGAGACGCTGGTGGCCAACGCCACCCGGCGGGCCCTTCGCCTCGGTGAGGCCGAGGCGGTGCCGCGCATCAGCGACCTGGAGGCGATCCCGGCGTCGACCGCAGGAAAGGTGGAGGTGGAGACCCTCGACGAGACCGGCGACGGGCCCGTCCTCGACCGGCTGGTCAAGTCGGCGGTGCTGGAGGTGTTCAAGGAGAGCTGCCCGCCGGACCGCCACCGCGAGCTGCTGGCGTCGTTCGACTCCGGCACCGTCTTCCACGCCGGCGACGACGTGCCGGCCCAGACCTACGTCGAGGCCATCCGCGACCTGCCCGCCCTGCGGCAGGCGGTGATGCCCCTGGTGGGCAGCGAGACGCCGGGTTCGGTGGCCAGCGCCGTCGAGTTCGTGCTCGAAGGGCTGCACCTGTCCCGTCGGCTGAACAAGGACGCGGTCGGGGCCCGGGCCACGTACCGGGGCCGGTAGGGGCGCCGAGACCCGTGCCGTCGGCGTTCCGCTACTCCCGGTGGGACGGCACCCAGGCCGGATTCGAGCTCGACGCCGCCGACGTCCTCGGCGAGCTCACCGACGACCTGCTGTACCACGGCGACCTCGATGCCGCCCTCCGCCGCCTCCTCCAGTCCGGGCTACGAGGTCGTGTGGCGGGCGACCACGACGGCGAGCGTCTGGCCGGGCTGCGGGAGCTGGTCGAGCGGCTGCGCCGGCGCCGCCAGGAGGAGTTGAGCCGTCACGACCTCGGCGGCGTCTACGACGACATCGCCAAGGCCCTGCGGGAGGTGGTCGACACCGAGCGGGCGGCGGTCGACGAGCTCGAGCGCCAGGCCCGGGAGTCGGGCGACCCCCGCCGCCAGGAGGTCACCGGCGGGGCCATGGCCGAGCGGCGCATGGCGCTCGACCTCCTTCCCCCCGACTTGGCCGGCCAGGTGCGGGCCCTCGAGGAGTACGACTTCGTCTCCCCCGACGCGGCCCGGCGATTCGAAGAGGTCATGGACCACCTCCGCCAGCAGCTCCTGAACAGCCAGTTCCAGTCAATGGCCGGCGCCATGGCCGACACCAGCCCCGAGCACATCGCCCGCCTCAAGGACATGCTGGCCGCCCTCAACGAGATGATCGACCAGCGCCAGCGGGGCGAGGAGCCCGACTTCGAAGGGTTCATGGAGCGCTACGGCGACTTCTTCCCCGACAACCCCCGCACCCTCGACGAGCTCCTCGAGCAGATGGCCCGCCGGATGGCGGCCATGCAGGCGTTCATGAGCTCGCTGACGCCCGAGCAGCGGGCCCAGCTCCAGGCGTTGTCCGCCCAGCTCCTCGACGACATGGACCTGCGGTGGCAGGTCGACCGCCTCGGGCGCCACCTCCAGGAAGCGTTCCCGGGCGAGCAGTGGGGCAACCAGTACCAGGTGAGCGGGAGCGACCCACTCGGGATGCCCGAGGCCGTCCAGCTCATGGACCGGCTTGGCTCGCTCGACCAGCTCGAGAACCTGCTGTCGTCCAATCCGTCACCCGGCGCGCTGGCCGAGGTCGACCTGGACGTCGCCCGCGACCTGCTCGGTGACGACGGCGCCCGCAGCCTGGAGCGCATGGCCGAGCTGGCGCGCTCGCTGGCCGAGGCCGGCCTGATCGAGACCCGCGAGGGTCGCCTGGAGCTGACGCCGCGGGGCCTTCGCCGGTTGGGTGCCAGCGCCCTGGGCGACCTGTTCCAGCGGCTCGACAAGGACCGGCTGGGCCAGCACCAGCTCGAACGCGAGGGCCCGGGCCACGAGCGCAGCTTCGCCACCAAGCCCTACGAGCTGGGCGACCCGTTCAACCTCGACATCGAGCGCACCGTCCGCAACGCCCTGCAGCGTCGGGGGGGAGGCACGCCCGTCGAGTTGGAGCCGGCCGACTTCGAGGTCGACCGCACCGAGACCCTCACCCGCACGAGCACGGTCCTGCTGCTGGACCTCTCGCTCTCGATGCCGATGAAGGACAACTTCCTGGCCGCCAAGAAGGTGGCCATGGCCCTGCACTCGCTGATCTCGACGCAGTACCCACGGGACTTCCTCGGCCTGGTCGTCTTCAGCGAGGTGGCCCGCACGCTCCTCCCGGCAGAGCTGCCCCGGGTCTCCTGGGACTTCGTGTTCGGCACCAACATCCAGCACGCCCTGCTGCTGGCCCGGCGCATGCTGGCCCGCCAGGCCGGCACCAAGCAGGTGCTGATGGTCACCGACGGCGAGCCCACCGCCCACATCCTCCCCGACGGCGAGCCGTTCTTCTCCTACCCGCCCGCCCGGGAGACGCTCGAGGCCACGATGGCCGAGGTCATGCGGTGCACGGCCGAGGGCATCTGCATCAACACGTTCATGCTGGATGCCGATCCCAGCCTGGCGGCCTTCGTCGAGCGCCTGGCCCGGGTCAACCGGGGCCGGGTGTTCTTCACCACGCCGGAAACCCTGGGCAGCTACGTCCTCGTCGACTACCTCGAGCAGAAGCGGGCGTCCCGCGGCCGCTCTGCGTGACGGCTAGGGACTGACGGTTTCCAGCCCCGGCGGGTAGCTGCCGGTCCTCGCCTTCCATGCCCCGGCGGCGGCCCGGAGGCTGATCAGGCGGGCCACGGACAACGCCATCCCCGACGCCGCCGCCCAGAACAGCGCCTCCTTCCAGGTGGTGTTGCGGGAGGCGGGGTTGGCGGGAGGGTCACCGCCCTTGGTCTTGCGCCATGCGGTGCGGAGGAACGTGCGGGTGGCGGCGCCGGCCGCGATCCCACTCACGCCGCCCACCGCCTTCCAGAGGATCGCTTCGGAGGCCATGCCGTCCCTGTACCCACGCCGAGGCGCGGGCAGTCGGATTTTGACTTGCGCCCCCTGGGCATCATGGACGAAGATGACACCGTTGTAATTACAACTGCGTGACCGCAGGCGGGAAACTCGGTGGACGGGGATTCGGCAACGCGGGGGCGTACGTGAAGGTGGCCGCGGACGTGAGGGAGGCGGCGATGGAGCAGCGACGAGGACACAGGTTCGACTTCGGGGATCGGACGTGGCAGTGGCAGGCCAACTGCCTGGGTGTCGACCCCGACCTCTTCTTCCCCGAGCGCGGCGCCTCCACCAGGGAGGCGAAGGCGGTGTGCAGGGGCTGTGTCGTGCGGGTCGAGTGCCTGGAGTACGCGCTTGTCAACGGTGAGAAGTTCGGAATCTGGGGTGGCCTGAGCGAGCGGGAACGGCGTCGCATACGGCGGGAGCGCACCGTCGCCTCCCGCCCGGGTGCGGCCTCGGCCTGACACGCAGCATCTGGTGGCGTCGGGCGCATCCACGACCCGTCCGGCGCCACCAGGCTGTTCGCATCCGAAAGGCATGACAGGTCATCGATGATTGTGCAAGAAACCTCCATATAGAAGGCTTCTTGCACAGTCACCCGGCTTGACCGGCCCAAGGGCGGCTCAGGTGGTCAGCTTCCGGCCCGGGCGAGGCGGGATTCGATGGTCTTCGACTGGTCCAGGTCGAGCTCCGCCCACCGCGTGTCGGGAACACGGCCGAACACCGCCGCGGGGAGCAGGCCGACCAGCTCGGCGGCAGCCACGCCGTCCATGCCGGCGAGGGCGGTCACGGCGTCGTAGGCGTCGGCCGGGCCTACCAGCATCGGGTCGACCAGGTTCATCGACACCTGTGCCCGTCCACCGACGTCGAGGCCCAGGGCCCGCACCGCCGGCCCCCGCACCGCAGTGGCGATCTCCCGGGCCCTGACCACCCCGACGCCGCCTGCCAGCCACACGTTGTAGGCCACCAGTACCTCCCGGGCGCCCACGCAGACGGCGCCGGCGGTCGGGTGCGGCGTCGACGGGCCGGCATCCGGCACCAGGTCCCGGAAGGCCCGGCGACGCACGTAGGGCAGTGTCCGCTCCGGCCCGTAGGCGAAGCCGGGGAGGCCGAGCTCGGACGCGGCCCAGGCCAGGAACCTGTCGCGCGCCGCCACCGCATCGTGGAGCGACGAACCGTCGAGGGGCACGAAGGGCACCACGTCGACAACGCCCAGGCGGGGGTGGACACCGGTGTGGCGCCGCAGGTCCAGGCGGGCGACGGCCTCGGCGGCCAGGGCCTGGGCGTCGCCTTCGACGGAGTCGCCGGCCAGGGTCAGTACCGAGCGGTGGTGGTGGGGGTCGGAGTGCACGTCGAGCAGCGAGCCCCCGGCGGCGGAGGCCAGCGCCTCGAGCACGGCGGCGTCCCGCCCCTCGCTCAGGTTGACCACACACTCGAGCACCGCGCCGTACCCTCGCACACGCCGTACCCTCCAGCCCGTCCTACCCTCCAATGCAGTGGACATCGGCTTGGCGCTGCCGCAGTACGACTTCGGTTCGGCCGAGCCCGGCGTCATCGGCTGGGACCCTGTCGAGCGCACCGCCCGGCTGGCCGAGGACCTCGGGTTCGCCTCGCTGTGGCTCTCCGACCACCTCTTCCTCGACCGCGGGCGCTATGGAGGACCTCCGGGGCGGTGCCCGGGCCTCGATCCCCTCCCCGCCCTCGCCGCGGTCGCGCGGGTCACGTCCACGGTCCGCCTGGGGCCGCTCACGCTGTGCGGCCCGTTGCGGCCGGCGACAGTCACCGCCAAGCAGCTGGCCAGCCTCGACAACGTGTCGGGCGGGCGGCTCGTCGTCGGCATCGGGGCCGGGTGGTACGAGGACGAGTTCGCCGCCGCCGGCATCCCCTTCCGCCGCCCCGGCGAGCGCCTGGCTCAGCTGGAGGAGGCGGTACGGGTGCTGCGGGGCATGTTCGAGGGTGGCCCGTTCACCTTCGACGGCAGGTACGAGCGTGCCTCCGCCGCCCGCTGCCTGCCGACCCCCGTCCAGCGGCCGGGCCCGCCGATCTGGGTCGGCGGCAAGGGCGACCGCCTGCTCGACCTCGTGGCCCGCGTCGCCGACGGCTGGAACACGGTCTGGATCTGGACGCCCGACACGTATCGCGGACGCCTGACGGTGCTCGACGCCGCCTGCGAGCTCGCCGGGCGCGATCCCGCCACGATCACGAAGTCGATCGGCCTGTACGCGCTGGTCGGCGAGGACGAGGCCGACCTGGCCCGGCGCTTCGAACGTCAGCGCACCGAGTCCCTCGGCGCCCTCGAGGGCACGACGCTCGACGAGTACCGCCGCGGACGCCTGGTCGGAACCGTCGACCAGGTCCGTGAGCAGGTGGAGGAATGGGCGGCCCTCGGCGTCTCGACCATCGTGGTCAGCCCGCGCCCGCTCCCGTTCACCGAGCCCGACAGCGGAGACCTGGCCTTGATCGCCGCGGCCTGTAGGCTGTAGCCGATGTTCGGGTTGGGAGCGCCGGAGATGATCATCGTGCTGCTGGTCGTGCTCCTCCTGTTCGGGTCGACCAAGCTGCCCAAGCTCGCCCGCTCGCTCGGCCAGGCGTCCCAGGAGTTCAAGCAGGGCGTGAGCGAGAAGGGCAAGGACGATCCCGACGCCCCCGAAACCCCAAAGGCCCGCGACCCCAAGCCGAGCGACCCGAAGCCGACGGACAAGATCGTCATGACCCAGGCCGAGCTCGACGCCCTGCTCGCCGAGCGCGAGGCGCAGGCTCGCAAGGAAACCCCCCCTTCCTAGAGACGGCCTAGCCCCCGTCCTAGCTGCTGCTTTGGCCGGCGAACAGCGGCCACCCCGCCCCCGGCGGGAACTCCCCGGTCACCGCCGTCGTTCCCGATGACGGACGACAAGGTCCCGACATGGGAGGACGTGGCCCGAGACCACGGCCGCTTTCTCTACATGCTGGCCTTTCGCCTGACCGGGAACAACGACGACGCACAGGATCTCGTCCAGGAGGTGCTCCTCCGGGTCCGAAGGGGCTTGGAGACCTACCGGCCGGGATCCTTCGAAGGGTGGCTGAGCCGCATAACCACCAACACCTTCCTCGACGAGGTCCGCCGACGGCGCCGCCGTCCAGCCGACCCGTTCCCCGACGATCCCGACCGGGTCGTCCCGCCGGCCGATGCCGCCGACGTCGCCCTGGCCGCCGAGGCCCTTCCCGACGACGTGCAGTCCGCCCTCCGACGCCTCGCCCCCGACTACCGGGCGGCAGTGGTGCTCTGCGACGTGGTGGGGCTGTCGTACCAGGAGATCGCCGACGCCGTCGACGCGCCTGTCGGCACCGTGCGCAGCCGCATCCACCGCGGCCGCTCCCAGCTCCGGGAGCTGCTGTCGTGAGCGCCTGGGAACACCCGGGCGACCTCCTCAGCGCCATGATCGACGGGGAGCTGGCGGTCACCGAGGAGGTCTCGGTCCAGGCCCACCTGATGACCTGCGCCGCCTGCCGCCGGGAGCTGGAGGCGGCGACGGTGGCCCGCCTCTGGGTCCGTGCCCTGCCTCCCGTGGAGCCGCCGTTCGGCCTCTACCAGCGACTGCTCCAGCCCTACCGACCCCATCACCGCCGCGTGGCGATGGCCGCCGTCGGGGTCGCCGCTGCCGTCGCCGCCCTTTTCGTCAGCGTCACCCCGCCCCAGCAGAAGCCCGTCAACCCGCAGGTGGCGAGCCTGATCGCGGCCCACGCCACCTCGGCGTCGGTGGGCTCGGACCCTCTGTCCAACCTGGCGCCCGCCGGAGTCTCCATCCCCTACGGCAAATGAGGAGGGGAACCAGCCGCGGCGTCGGCACCAGCCTGCTTGTGGTCCTGCTGGCCACGGGCCACGTCACGTCGGCCGGGGCGGTCGCCACGGAGAACCCCCTCGACCGGGCCCGGCAGGCGGCCGAGACGGCGTCGTTCGTCGGCATCCTGCAGGTGTGGTGGCTCGACGGCGGCACCGAGCACAGCGAACGTCTCACCGTGCAGTCCTCCGACGGGGCGGTCGTGGTGCGGGGCGGGAACCAGGTCATGGCCGCGCCCGGCACCGGGCGGCTGCTCCAGCACGAGGAAGGCGGGTGGGACCTGCTGTGGTCGCCGCGGCTCGGGCTCGCAGAGCGCCCCGACGTCGGCCTCAAGTACAGGACCGCCGACCAGCCCGGGCCGCAAGTGGCGGACCGGCCCACCCGGGCGGTCGACGTCGAGGAGGACGGGCTGCTGCGGGAGCGGCTCTACCTGGACGAGGAGTCCAGCCTGGTGCTGAAGCGGGAGCAGTTCGACCGGACCGGCGCCGTCACCCGCCGTGTCACCTTCGACACCTTGGTGCTGGATCCGGCCACGCCACCCCCTCCCCCTCCGGTGAAACCCAGCGACCAGGCCCCCGAGTTGCTGGCGCCCGACCGGCTGGGCACCGGCCTGGCGCCCGATCAGCTGGCCGATGGCTACCGGCGCCTGGGCGTGTACCGCCGCTCCGGCGTCGTGCAAGTCCTGTACAGCGACGGGATGTACGACCTGTCCGTCTTCGAGCAGCCGGGCCGTCTGGACCGGAGCAGCCTCGGTGCGGGGGCATCACCGGTCAGCGTCGGGGACGCCGCCGGGTGGCGCTACACCTGGCCCGGCGGCCACGTCGTGCTGTGGCAGGCGGGCGGCAGGGTCTACACGGTCGTGAGCGGCGCGCCCCTCGACCAGATCGTGGGTGCGGCGAGCTCGCTGCCGGCCCCGGCCGCGGCACGTCCGTCCTTGATGGACCGGCTGCGCCGGGTGGCCCGGGCGGTGATCCAGCCCCTGGCGTGATGCCGGGACCCGAGCGGGGACCGGCGCGGTCGAGGCTCCCTCAGCGGGCGGCGGCGGCTTCGAGTCGCCGACGCCTGGCGATCCGGCGTCGTTCGCGCTCGGACGCTCCGCCCCATACGCCATGGTCGATGCCGTTGGCGAGCGCGTATTCCAGGCACGGGGCCTTGACGGGACACGTGGCACAGATCCGACGTGCGACCTCGACGCCGACTCCGTCATGGGGGAAGAAGAGTGACGGCGCCTCGGACCTGCAGTTGCCCTTCGCCATCCAGTGCGTTTCCATCGTGTCTCCCTCGTCGGGCTCCGTCAGTATCAACGGGCTCGGTGACTCTGCGGTTCCTCCCCACGGGTCATACGGAGAACTAGACGCTTTCGGATCGTCGAAGGTTCCCACACCACGAACCGTCGCGTACGTATCGGCAGGTTTGGGGTTCCGCTGTAGTCTCCTTGGATGGTCCAGGCGCCCGAAGAGGTAGGCGAACCGCAGCCGCCCCGCGGCCACGTTCGCATCGTCTACCTCGGCCCGGTGGCCCCCCACTGGGAGGTCGTGTCCGAGTTCGGCGACCGGAACCTGATCGAGGAGTTCCGCCAGAGGGCGCTGGCCCGCCTGTTGCTCCTCCCTCCCCACGACCCGCAGTTCCGCCGCAACCGGGAGCGGGTGGTGCGCGACGCCGAGCGCGAGGCCCTCATCCTCAACTGGGACCTGGGCTTCCCCGAGGACGACGAGTCCGACGCCGGGGGCCGCTGAGCCCTCAAATCGCCGGATAGCCGCGGTTTGGCCGCCGTGGGAACGTAGGGTGGAACCGGTTACGACATGCAAATCGCCGACATCATCGCGATCGTCTTCGCCATCGGGATCGTCCTGGCCGGAGTCATTGTCATCCGCCTGCAGCGGCGGGGCCTGGTCCGGCGCCTGGGGGCCCTGAACGCCCGCCTGGGCGACGAGGAGCTCCGGCTCGAGGCCCGGGGCATGGACGCCGCTCTCACCCAGCTGGAGAAGCTCGTCGACGAGAAGGTCGCCGACACGGGCGACGTCGCCATCGACAGCAACCGGCTTGAGATCGCCCTCGGACGGGTCGCCCAGGGCGTCGTCATCTCCAACGAGGACGGAGCCGTGGTGTTCAGGAACACCCGGGCGATCGAGCTCTTCGGGGTCGATCCCGACGAGGCGATCGAGGGCGTCATCGGCGATCTGCTCCTGGCGGCCACCGAGGGCAGCGTGCTGGAGCGGGCCATCGAGCTGCCCGGACCGCCGCCCCTCCAACTCGACGCGGTGGCCTACCCGCTCGACGACAAGTGGCGCACGGTCGGCGGCGTCGTCGTCGTCGACGACCGCTCGGAGCGCCAGCGGCTGGAGGCGGTCCGGCGCGACTTCGTCACGAACATCAGCCACGAGCTGAAGACGCCGGTCGGCGCCCTCGCCCTGCTCGCCGAGACGCTCTCGACGGAGCAGGACATTGTGGTCGTGCAGCGCCTGGCCCGCCGGGTGCAGGCCGAGGCCAACCGGGTGGAGCGGGTGGTCGACGACCTCATCGACCTGTCCCGGATCCAGTCCCAGGAGGTCCCTGTGCGGGAGCGGGTGGCCGTGCACCTCATCGTGGCCCAGGCCGCCGAGCGGGTGCGGGTGGCGGCCCAGGACAAGGAGATGACGATCAACTTCGGCGAGCCGCCCCAGCGACTCTGGGTGCTCGGCGACCGCCGCCAGCTGGTGTCCGCGGTGTTCAGCCTGCTGGAGAACGCGGTCAAGTACTCGCCGACCGGATCGGTGGTGGAGGTGCGGGGGAGGGTCTCCAGGGAGACAGGTGGCAGCAAGGTGGAGATCAGCGTCCGCGACCAGGGGATCGGCATCGCCGAGCGCGACCACGAGCGGATCTTCGAGCGCTTCTACCGGGTCGAGTCGGCACGTTCCGTCAACGTCGGGGGCACCGGCCTGGGCCTGAGCATCGTCCGCCACGTCGTGGTCAACCACGGCGGCGAGGTGCTGGTCGAGTCCGAGGAGGGCGGCGGCTCCACGTTCACCCTCGTGCTGCCCTCCGCCATCGCCCCGGCTGCCATGTCCCCGGCTGCCACACCCCCGACTGGCACATCCCCGACTGCCACATCCCCGACTGGCACATCCCCGACTGGCACATCCCCGACTGGCACATCGCCGACTGGCACATCCCCGACTGGCAGCGCATCGGCCAAGGCCGGATAGGCGGGCTGAGACCCCGGCCGACCGGGACCGCGCCAAGCGACAATGTGATGCCGGCGGGCCTCTTAGCATGGTCGCAGTGACCACCGACACTGGCTGGGAGCCCCTCCGGAAGGGGGCCGGAGGCGGCCGGTTCGGACGGTCCCCCTTCTCCCGGTTGGCCATCGTCCACATGCTGTCGGCGGCGGGCGACACCTTCGTCACGCTGGCCCTGGCCGGGTCGCTGTTCTTCTCGATATCGCCCCAGGCGGCACGGGGGCGGGTCGCCCTCTACCTCGTCCTGACCATGGCGCCATTTGCCGTCGTGGCCCCGTTCCTCGGTCCCGTGCTCGACCGCAGGCGCGGAGGTCGCCGGTGGATGCTGGTCGGCTCCGCCGCCGCCCGTGCCCTGGTCTGCATCTCCATGGCCACGCACCTCCAGGGCCTCTTGCTCTTCCCGGAAGCGTTCCTGGTACTCGTCCTGTCCAAGGCCCACCTGGTCACCAAGAGCGCCCTGGTCCCCACCACCGTCGCCGACGAGAGCCAGCTGGTCACCGCCAACGCCAGGCTGGCGGTGCTGGCGGTGCTGTCCGGGTTCGCGGCGGCCGCGGTGGGCGTCCCGGTGCTGAAGATCGGGTTCCTGGGAGGCCCCTGGGTGGTCCGGCTGGCGTCCCTGGCGTTCGCGGCCGCGGCGGTTGCGGCCATGCGCGTCCCCCGCCCCTCGGACGGTCCCGGACCGGAGCCTGCCGAGGCGAAAGAGGAGCTGCACGTACCGACGGTGCGAATGGCGGCCACCGCCATGTCGGTGCTGCGGGCCGTCGTCGGGTTCCTCACCTTCTTCGTGGCGTTCGCTTTCCGGGCCGAGGGCTCGCCGGCGTGGTGGTTCGGTGCGGTGCTGGCGTGCAGCCTCGGCGGCACCCTCGTGGGGAACCTGGTGGCCCCCCGGCTGCGCCGCCGGCTGCCGGAGGAGCGGATGCTGCTCGGGTGCCTCGCCCTGGTCAGCGTCGTTGCCGTACTGGCCGGCTTCGTCCGCGGCCTCGGCGCCTTCTGCCTGGTGGCAGCCGCCACCGGCGTGGCCGCGGCGGCCGCCAAGCTGGCCTTCGACAGCATCGTCCAGCGCGACGCCCCCGACGCCGTCCGCGGCCGCACATTCGCCCGGTTCGAGACCCGGTTCCAGCTGGTGTGGGTCGCCGGCGCATTCCTGCCGGTGGTGGTCCACATCTCACCCGACCTGGGCATCGACGTCATCGCGGTCGCCGCCGCCCTCATGTTCTTCATCTACGTGGGCGGCCTGGTGGTGGCCAGCCACCGGGGCCACCACTTCAGCAGCCGCAACGCAGAGTCCGCCGCCGACGACGACGGGACGGGCTGACACCGGTCGCCTGGAGCGCCTTGGAAACTCGGCGAGGAAGCTCCGCTTCCGAGTCGAAATTAGTCCTCCGGCAGGTCGATGCGGGCCAGCCAGAGGCCCGGGGCGTCGAGCTCGGCAGGCGTGGGTAGCTCCCGTTCGGACGTCCACAGGCGGGACAGGCCCTCCTCGCCGGCCCGATCCACGACGCCGCGCACGAACGACTGGCCCCGCTCGTACTGGGCGGTGCCCAGGTCGAGCCCGAGCAGGCGCTGGGCGAAGCGGGATCCCTCAGACGGTTCCGCCCGGCGGCGGTGGAGGGCTTCGGTCAGCTGGCCGTAGGAGCCCACCAGGCCGTGCCCGACGGTGTCGAGGATGTGGTCGACGTAGCCGGCGATGGCCGCCAGCACCGACTCCAGCCGGGTAGCGATCTCGCGCTGGGCGGGCGACTGGACGATGCCCAGCAGCGTCTCGGGGTTGCCCAGGAAGCTCTGGAAGGCCGTCATGTCGGTGGGGTCGATGCTCCCCAGGCTGGACTCGAGGGCGTTGGGGTCGACCTCGAACCGGCTCACGTACTCGTTGATCAGCGCCGACAGCCGAGCCCTGACGTGGGGCAATCCGAGCACGGCGTGCTGGGTCAGCTCGTGGAGGCACACCCACAGGCGCAGGTCGTCGTCGGGGATGGCCCACTCCTCGGCGAAGGCCCGGAGGTTGGCCGGCACGACCAGCAGCGTGTCGGCCGGCGGCCGGGGGACGGGCAGGTCGTACTGGCCGAACGCCCGCCGGCCCAGGTTCCCGAGCATGTAGCCCGACTGCACGCCGAGAAGCACGGGGCCCATCACCTTGCCGAGGTCGCCGAGCAGCTGGGTGGCAGGGTCGGGGCCGGAGCTCTCGTCGTCGTGGCCGGCACCGGCCAGGGTGGTGGCCAGCCGCTCGAGGAACGGCCGGTAGGCGTCGATGCTGCGCAGCGCCCATTCCGAGCGGGTGACCGGCACGATGGCGGGGATGCCCCCGGCGACCGACGTGGACAGACCGGTGGCGGCGCTGACGTTGAGGTCGGCCACCCGGGCCAGCTCCTCCAGCCGCATGCGTTCGCCGGGGTCGACGTTGGTCTCGGGCTTGCCGTCGGTGGCCAGCCAGGTGGCGATCTGGCGGGCCACGTCCCAGTTCACCGGGCCCTGGCTGGCGAACAGCCGGGCCAGGTCGCGGAACATGGGCAGCCCTTCGAACGGGTTCCCGCCGCCGATGTCGCTCACTGGTGCACCATCCGAACGGATGCCGCACCAGTGAGAGCCGTGACATCCGGCCGCCGGCCGGACGAAGCGCGCCACATTGGTTCGCCAAATGAGTTTGGCGCCGTCGGCTCGCTCACGATGCCGCCGCCTGTGGCCGCTCGACGAGCGTGACCTGCATCGACTGTCGCTCGGTGCCCCGCATGACCTCGACCGCGACCGCGTCGCCGGGGCGGTGACGCCGGAGGGCAACCACCAGCTCGCCCATCGACGTGATCGGCGCGCCGTCCATGCCCACGATGACGTCCTGGGACAGCAGCCCGCCGCGCTCGGCGGGGCTCCCACCGGTGACCTGGCCGACCATTGCCCCGCCCCCACCCCCGCCCCCGACTTCGAGCTTGGTGGCGACGCCGTCGGCGTCGGTGCCATCGATGCCGAGCCAGACGCGGACCACCCGTCCCGTGGCGATGAGCTGGTCGGCCACCGACACCACCGCGTCGATTGGCGCGGCGAACCCGAACGCGCCGTTGTCTCCGACGGTGTGGGAGTTGGTGATGCCCAGGAGGCTGCCGTCCTCGTCGAGCAGAGCACCGCCGGAGGACGTCGAGGGAACGGGCCGGTCGGTCTGCACCATGTCGAACAACACGCCGCCGGACTCCGTCCTGACGCTGCGGTGCAACGCGCTCACGACCCCGACCGTGACCGAGGGGTCGCCGCTGGCACCCGCGCTGTAGCCAACTGCGATGGCTCGCTCGCCGACCTGGAGGTCGGCCGTGGTGCCGAGGGTGGCGGTGGGGAACGGTCCCTCGGCGTCGATCTTGAGCACGGACATGTCGGTGTCGGGGTCGGTGCCGAGCACCCGCGCCCGCACTTCCCGCCCACCCTGCAGGATGAGCCGCACCGCGTTGGCGTCGGCCACCACGTGGGCGTTGGTGAGGACGTGGCCGTCGCTGCGGAAGATGACCCCGGAGCCGACCGAGCCGCCTCCCGTCTCCAGACGCACCCGCACGACCGACGCCTTGGCGCCGGCGATCACCTCGACGATGCCCGCCTTTTCGGTGACCGCGGCGGCGGGGCGCGGGACCATCTGGCGCTCGATGGGCCGGAATGCGGGGTCGCCCTCGATCAGCCCGATCGCCACCACGACCAGGCCTGTGGCCAAAAGGCCGGCGCTGACAGCAGACACCGCGGCGACGACCCACAACGACGGCCGGGCCGGTTCGGAGGCCGTGGGGACGCCGACCTCCGAGGGGTGCCGCCAGAGGCGGTCGTCCTGAGGAGGCGGGTAGCGCACGCGGCCCGGCTCGTCGTCCGGGTCCACGAACTCCATGAATCGAGCTTACCGGCGCCCCTCCCGGGCCCGGTCGCGGCACGGAGGTGCCCGTGGCCGGTTCGGAGGCCCTGTCGGGGGCTCGGAAGCCTTGTCCACAGGCATCGGACCCAGGTCGGCGACCCACCGGTAGCATGGGCACGTGGGTCTCGCAACTCCCCAGGGGGGTGACGACTGGGTGGGTCTTGGTACGGACCCGCTCCCGGTCGCCGACGCCCTGGCTTGGGTCCGGCGCCCCGGCTGTGGCGGCGTGGTGCTGTTCACCGGCGACGTGCGCGACTCCTCCCCCGGGCGCACCGGCGTCAGCAGCCTCACCTACGAGGCCTACGAGGAGGAGGTCGAGCCCCGCCTGGCCGCGATCGCGGCCGACGCCCGGCGCCGCTGGCCCGACGTCGGGCGCCTGGTGCTGCTCCACCGCACCGGCACGCTGGCGGTCGGCGACAGCTCGGTCGTCGTGGTGGCGTCGGCACCGCACCGGGCGGAGGCGTTCGAGGCGGCGCGGTTCTGCATCGACACCCTGAAGCACACCGTCCCGATCTGGAAGCTCGAGACGTGGGACGGCGGCGAGGACTGGTCGCAGGGCTGCTCGCCCATCGCCGAGGTCCACGCCTCGGTCAGAAGCGGTGACTGATGAGCCCTCTCGTCTTCCTCGGGATCGCCCTGGGCCTCAGCCTGGTGGGCGTGCTCGTCCTGTGGATGAGGAACCGCCCCCCGAAGTCCGTCGACGCCCACATCCGGGCCTTCTCGAAGGAGCTCGAGGCGTTGGCCCCCGACCAGGAGGCATTCCCGCCGGAGAACCGGTCCGAGGCGAACCGGGGCCCGTCCAGACGGCCCCAGTCTCCGAAGGCACAGCCGGCAAGGGCCCAGCGGGTGAAGAACCAGCCCGTGAAGACCCAGCCGGGAACCCGGCCGATGAGGCCCGAGCCTCCGAACCCAGAGCCACCGAACCCCGAGCCACCGAACCCCGAGCCACCGAACCCCGAGGGGCAGCACCCGGAGCCGAAGAGAGGGCGCCGGTCTGGCTAGGGACCTCGCCATCGACCTCGGCACCGCCAACACCCTGGTCTATGCCAAGAGCAGGGGCATCGTCCTCAACGAGCCCACCGTCATCGCCCTGAACGAGCAGACCCGAGACGTGCTGGCGATGGGACACCAGGCGTGGCAGATGATCGGTCGTACGCCGGGCTACATCCGGGCCGTCCGCCCGCTGCGCCAGGGTGCCATCACCGACTTCGAGATCACCCAGCGCATGATCCGTCTCCTGCTGCAACGGGCCGGGCTGTCCCGGTTCCAGCGGCCGCGGGTGCTGCTGTGCGTGCCGTCGGCGATCACCGAGGTCGAACGGCGTGCCGTGAAGGAGGCGGCGCGGCAGGCCGGCGCCACCGACGCCCAGCTCGTCGCCCAGCCCATGGCCGCCGCCATCGGGGCGGGGCTGCCCATCCACGAGCCGCTCGGCAACATGGTCGTCGACGTCGGCGGGGGGACGTCGGAGACGGCGATGATCTCCCTGGGCGGCATCGTGGCCCTGGAGGCGATCCGGGTCGGCTCGTTCGACATCGACGCGTCGATCCAGGCCTACGTCCGCCGTGAGTACGGCATGGCCATCGGCGAGCGGACGGCGGAGGAGATCAAGCTGGCGATCGGCTCGGCCTACCCCACCGCCGACGAGCTGAAGGCCGAGGTGCGCGGCCGCGACCTCATGAGCGGCCTGCCCAAGACCGCCATCCTGTCGCCGGAGGAGATCCGGGAGGCGATCAGCGAGCAGGTGCGGGCCATCGTCGACTCGGTCGTCCGCTGCCTGGGTTTCGCCCCGCCCGAGCTGGCCCAGGACCTCATCCGCCAGGGCATCCACCTGGTCGGCGGTGGCGGCATGCTGCGGGGCTTCGACAAGCGGCTGTCGGCCGAGACTGCGCTGCCGGTCCACCTGGTGGACGCCCCGCTGGAGTGTGTCGTGCTCGGCGCCGGCAAGTGCCTGGAGGCGTTCGAGTCGCTGAAGGTCCTGTTCATGGGGGCCGAGCGGTAGGACGCCGCTGATCAGCCGGGATCGCCGAGCTCCTCGGCGGCCTGGCGGACCTGCCAGTCGCGGTCGTTCCGGGCCGCGGCCATGGCGGCGTCGACCTCGGGCCCCTCGAACGGGGACAGGGCGATCACCGCCCGGCGCCGCACCGCGGGTTTGTCCGAGAGGGCGGCCAGGATGGCGGGCAGGCCGCGCTCGTCGCCGATCGCGCCCAGGGCGGCCACCGCCGCCTCCCGGCACAGCGGATCCTCGTGCCCGGCCGCCACTCCTGCCAAGTCGGCGACGGCCGCCTCCGACTCCGTCCCACGCTCGCCCAGCGCCCACGCCGCCACTTCGACCACCGACGAGTCGCCGTCACCCAGGAGCGGGCGCAGGTCGGGCCCGGGGAGCGCGGCCGCCACCTCGCACGCCCGCCGGCGGACGCCTGGGTCGGGGTCGGCGAGGCCGTCAATTACGTCCGCCTCGGCCACCGCGCCCAGCCGGGCGAGGGCCCCCAGGGCGGTCGACCGCACCAGGGGTGAGTCGTCGTCGAGCAGCGCCCGGGCCGCTGCCTCGTCCCCCGTGTGGCCGGCCACCGCCGCCGCCCGCCGCCGCCCCGGAACGCTCACCGCTGCACCTCTGGGCCCGTGCAAGCTGTGGGATGCTGGCCTTCATGGGTCGTCATCGGACCCTCGCGCTGGGACTCGCCGCCGCCCTGCTGCTGGTGGCCGGCGCCTGCGCGGCCGACAACATCCCGCCGGCCCAACGTTCGGCCTCCTCGCCGGCGCGGCCGTACGACACCCCCATGTTCGACCCGCCGACCACCGTCGGGACGACGACCACCCTCCCTCCTCTCCCGCGGCCGATCGTCATTCCGGAGGACTCCTACTCCCCTGAGCCGGTCGTCGAGATCGGCACGATGGAGATCCCGGCCCTCGGCCTCGTGCACAGGATCTATCAGGGGGTCACGCTCCACAACATCGACCGTGGCCCCAGCCACTGGCCGGGCACCGCCGAGCCCGGCCAGCCGGGCAACACCGTCTTTGCCGGCCACCGCATCACCAACTCCCATCCCTTCCGCCATCTCGACGACCTCGTCGCCGGCGATCAGGTGGTCTTCACCGTGGGCGGGGAGCGCTCGGTCTACGAGGTCACCGATTCGCTGGTCGTCGGGCCGGGGGATACCTGGATCGCCGACCAGACGCCGTCGGCCACGGGCACCCTGTACGCCTGCCATCCGCCCGGCTCCCAGGCCAAGCGCTTCGTCGTCAGGCTGGCCCTGGCCGCTTGACCAGCTGGCCGGCGGGTCAGGCGAGACCGCCGCCGACCGCCCTCGCGGCGCCGACGACGACGGCTGCCACCAGGAGGGCCACGCCCGCGCCCAGCACCGCCACCAGCATCATCAGCGTGACCGCCGACCGGACGCGCGTCGCCACCGGCGTGGTGAGGTCGACGAGCACCGGCGTGCCGGCAACCGGCGGGCCGGCTACTCCGACGGCGGCATCGACACCGACGGCGGCATCGACACCGACGGCGGCATCGACACCGACGGCGGCATCGACGGCGGCATCGACACCGACGGCGGCATCGACACCGACGGCGGCATCGACACCGACGGCGGCAGGCACGGGCTGGGGCCCCGGCTTCCCGCGGCTGGGACGGGAACGGACCGTGGCAGGCTGGTCGGGCTGATCCAACGCGAGATACAGCACTCCCGCAACCGCCAGCACGACGACGCCCAGAACGACGAGCATGGACACGAGCGATCCCTCCCTACAACTGGGGCAGGACCGAGCACCGGGCGATAGCCCCGGTCTCGATCCGGCGCCCGCCGAGCCAATCCTGACCGGTGTAACCCGACAAGTGGGCGCCGCCTGACCGGCGGCCGCTGCCGCCGTGGCTGGTGGCAGTGCTGGTTTTCAGCCTGCTGACCGCGGTGATCGGCGTCTCCGCCGCATTCGTGAGCTTGCCGTACGACAGCCTGGGGCCCGGCACGGCTCGGGCCGTGAACAGCGTGGTGTCGGTCAACGGCCATCCCTCTTACCCTCCCCGTGGCCAGCTGCTTTACACCACAGTTTCGGTGCGCGAGCGGGTCAATCCCTACGAAGCGGTCGCCGGATGGCTGGATCCCGACGTCGACGTGATCCCGGAGCAGAAGGTCCGGGGTGACACACCGGCCGACGTCTTCCGCCAGCAGAACGTCGAGGCCATGGCCGACTCGAAGACGACGGCGGAGCTGCTGGCCCTCCGGCACCTGGGCTACACCGACCTCGGCGGGGGGGCGAAGATCGTGTCCGTCGACCCGGCACTGCCCGCAGCACCGCTCCTCCGTCCCGACGACGTCATCGTCGAGGCCGACGGCCAGCCGGTCTCCACCAGCGACGAGGCCGGCACCGCCATCCGGGCCCACCAGCCCGGCGACACCGTCAAGCTCCGCATCCTCCGCGACGGCTCCGCGCCGATCGACCTCGACGCCCCGCTGGGTGAGGGGGAGGAGGGCAGGGCCCTGCTCGGGGTGCGGCTCACCACCAAGGTCCAGCTGCCGTTCGAGATCACAATCGACTCGGGGAAGGTCACCGGACCCTCCGCCGGTCTCGCCTATGCCCTCGAGCTGCTCGACGTCCTCACACCGGGCGAGCTGACCGGCGGGGTCCCCGTGGCCGTCACAGGCGACCTGCAGCCCGACGGCACGGTCGGCCCGATCGGCGGCGTGGCCCAGAAGGCGGTCACCGTCCGGCGGGCGGGGGTCAAGGTGTTCCTCGTCCCCATCGACAACGTGGCGGAGGCCAAGGCCCACGCCGATGGGAAGCTCGACGTGCGCGGGGTCGGATCGTTCGACGAGGCCCTCCGCGTGCTCGGCGCGCTGGACGGCAGCAACGCCCTGGCGCTGGGCCAACCTGGCGCCGCAACGTAGGCTCCGCACCACCGTCGGTGACGTTGGGGCGGTACGATTGGGAACGATGAACGGGCGAATCCGTCCCCGAACGAGCGCATTCTCCGGCCTCCGGCCAGGATCTGTGGGCGCGTCAGCGCTCGTCACCGGCCGCTGAGGGCCTGATGTCGTCGGCGGCCGCGCAGCTGCGTTTCGCTGTCGAGTTCGCCACGTTCCTGGTCGCGGTCGCCGGCGGCGCCATCGTCCTGCTCCGACCCGACCTGGTCGGGGCCGGCCGGCGCTCCCGCACCGTGCTGTTCCTCGGCTTCCTCTTCCTCGCCGTCGCCGCCTTCCTGCACGGTTCGCTGCTGACCGAATCCCGGGAAACCCCGGTCATCGCCTTCCGCTGCATCGGCATCGTGCTGCTGGCGGTCGGCACGCTCGGGTGGAGCGAGGACCGGGGCACCCGGCTGATGCTCTGGATGGCCCTCGTGCTCATGACCCTCGCCGAGTGCGCCACGGTGATGGACGCCGCCACCACGTCCGACTGGCTCCGGATCCTCGGCGCCCTGGGCCTCGGCGCGGTGCTCGTCATGTCCGCCCGCCGCTCGATCAGCGCGCGGATCGCGGTCAGCGTCGGGTCGATCCTGCTGGTCGTCGTGCTGGCGGTGTCGGTCGCGCTGTCGGTCGTCATCGGCAACAACGTGGAGGAGGAGGCGTTCAAGCGGGTCGATGCCCGGGCCAGGACCGAGAGCGGGGAGATCACCGGCTCCGCCACCCGGGTGGCGGTCTCGAGCGCCAAGCTCACGGCTCTTTCGCTCCAGGGGTCACGGATCGCCGACGTGCTGGTCCTGAGCGACGACCCCACTGCCGGCGCCGCCCGGGAGGTGATCGCCCGAGACCTGAACAACCTGTCCGGCGAGGAGCTGCTGGTGTCGACCGGCCCGCTCTTCTACGCCAACGACAAGCGCACCGTGGTTGCCGCCACGGGCTCCGATCCAACGACCGCCAACGTGCTCGTCGGCTCCCGGGCCGTCACCGACACACTGGCCACCGGTGACAGCCAGTCGTCCGTCGAGGTGGTCGGAGGCAAGGCCTACGCGATCGCCGTCTACCCCGTCGAGACCGGCAGCCGGGTCGCTGGGCTGGTCGTCGCCGGTCAGACCCTCGACGTCGACTACCTCACCGAACGGGCCGGGAACGATCCCGGCGTCACGCTGGCGATCGCCGACCGCGACAGGGTGCTGGCCCGGTACGGGCGTGAGAGGACCGACGCCGACCTGCACCGGGTCGCCCGCAAGGCGCTCAGCGGCGGGCAGGGGCAGGCCACCGGTACCGCGCCCACGTCTCTCATCGCCGCTCAGACGGTTGTCGCCCCGGAGGGGGCCAAGGTGGCCGTCGTCGCGTCGCTCCCGACCAGCATCGTCAACGACACCCGCACCGAGCTCTACCAGAACCTGTTCCTCGTCGCCCTCGTCGCCGTGCTGATCGCCTTCATCGTGGCGGTGGTGGTGGGGGAGCGGATCGGGACGGGCATCCGCCGGCTCACACGCGCCGCCGAAGGCATCCAGCAGGGGGACCTGAGCGTCCGCGCGTCGGTGACCAGCAGCGACGAGATCGGTGTCCTCGGGCGCACCTTCGACTCCATGGCCGGTTCCATCGAGGACCTGGCTGCCGAGCTGCGCCAGAGCGCCGAGGACGAGGCCCAGGTCCGCAACCGGTTGGAGGCCGTGGTCGGGGGCATGGGTGAGGCCCTGCTGGCGGTGGGGCCCGACGGCAGGATCGGCACGTTCAACGGCGCCGCCGAGCAGCTCTTCGGTGTGCCCGCCGACCAGGCCATCGGCAGGGTGGTCGGCAACGTGGCCCGGGTGACCACCGAGGACGGCACTGACCTGAGCGCCCGCCTGGCCTCGCCGCCCGAGCACGGTTGGAACTCCAGTGCCGTGGTGCTCCGGCCCGACGGCCTGCCCGTGCCGGTCGCCCTGTCGGCCGAGGGCCTGCGCGGCCCCGACGACGAGGTGATCGGCGGCGTGTACGTGCTCCGTGACATGCGCCGGGAGCGGGAGGCGGAGCGGGCCAAGGCCGAGCTGCTCTCCAACATCAGCCACGAGCTGCGTACGCCGCTCGTGCCCATCAAGGGCTACGCCGAGCTCCTCCTACGGCGCGACGTCCCCGCCGACAAGGCCCGCGAGTCGCTGGAGGAGATCGTCGAAGCCGCCGACAGGTTGGAGATCGTCGTCCAGAGGCTCCTCGACGTGGCCGCCCAGGAGGCGAGCCCCCGCGAGGTGCGCTGCGACAGGGTGCCGGTCGAGCCTCTTCTCGACGCAGTCGTCGACCGGTGGAAGGAACGGGTCGACCCCAAGCACCCGATCACCCGCACCGTCCCCCGCCAGATCCCCGACCTGATGGGGGACAGGGAGCTGCTGGAGCGCTGCTTCGACGAGCTCATCGACAACGCCATCAAGTTCTCGCCCGACGGCGGGGCGGTCTCGCTCAGCGCCAGGGCGTTCGAGAACGGGAACGGGTCGAAGATCGACATCTCGGTACGCGACCACGGCATCGGTATCCCCCACGACCGGAAGGAAGCCATCTTCGAGGACTTCGCCCAGGCCGACAGCTCCCCCACGCGCGTCTTCGGCGGGCTCGGGCTCGGACTGGCGCTGGTACGGCGCATCGTCGCCGCCCACAACGGCGAGCTGAAGTGCGAGACCGAGCCGGGCGAGGGGTCCCGGTTCTCGCTCATCCTGCCGGTGGCCCCGCCCAAGGCCCGCTCGGAGCTGCGCTGATGCCCCGTCACCTTCCGTCCGGCCCGATCTCCTTGCACCGTCGCGTCGGGGTTCTCGCCGGCGTCGCCGTCGCCTTCCTGCTCGGCGTGGCATGCGGAGGTGGAGACAACGAGAACGAGGCCGGCCAGCTCACCGTCAGCGGCCGGGCCGAGGTGGGTGCGCCGGGTGAGGACATCACCGAGATCCGGGGCACGGACACCGTCGAGTTCGGCCAGCGGGTCAGCGTCCGCGAAGGCACAGCCGCCATCGCCTTGACCGGGTCGGGTCACCGCCAGGTCGAGCTCAGGGCGGCGTCCAACGTCGAGCTGGCCAAGGCGGCGAACTCGAGACCCCCGGAGGTCAAGCCGATGGTGCTCGGCGGCGACGTCCTCGCCACCACGGGAGAAGCCGAGCTCGGTCTCACCGCCGGCGCCGTCGGTGTGCTCGTGCGGGGGGCGGCAAAGGTGTCCATGACGGCCCAGTCGGTGGTCGTCAGCAGCTACACGGGCAGCGCCGAGGTCACTGCCGCGGGCCAGACGATCACCGTTCCGGCCCTGCGGCAGGTTGTCGTCCCTGCCGCGGGACCGGTGGCGACGCCGACGCCCGTCGCGTACCACGCCGACGACGCCTGGGACATGCGGTACCTCGGCGACGCCATCGCCCTCGGCAACGAGCTCGACGCGAGGAGCCAGGGCTTCAGTGCCCAGGTGGGCACCACCGACGGTCGCACCCCCGACTTCTACCGCCGGCTGTTGGACCGGCTGGCCGCCGAGCCGTCGTTCACCGACGAGTCGTTGGCGGTCGACCGGCTGCCGGGGGAGACGCTGGTCGGTGCCGCCATCGCCGTCGAGGGCACCATGGGGTCGTTCGAGGAACGCTGGGCCAAGGTCTTCGCCTTCCGCGACCAGGGCGCGTCGTGGGGCCTCGTCGCCCTCGATCAGGGCGTGACACGCGCGCCGCTCGTCGCCGTCGTCGACGAGGGCATCGGCAAAGGTCCGACGCTGATCACGAAACCGCCTCCGACGGGCTCCGGCGACGGGTCCGCGATCGCCCTGCCACGGCCCTCCGGCGGCGGGAACGGGTCGGGCTCCTCGGGCGGCGGTGACGGCGGGTCGTCCGGTGCCAACCCGCCGACCCCGACGACGACGGTTGCGCCCGGCAGTCCCCCCCTCGATCGGAAGGGGCCGCTCAACACCGGTATCGGCCCGATCGACGACCTCGTCAACGCTCTGGTCGACACGCTGAGCGGCCTGCTGCGCGGCCTCGGCGGCGGCTGAGGCGGACATCGCGAGTGTCCCCGATTTTCGGCCGCGGCGGGCGTAGGCTGAGCGCCAGCGGACGGCCGCGACGTCGGCAGGTGGAGCCGCGAACGAACGGAGGTGAGCATGGAACACGAGAACGGTGACAGAGCCGTCATCTCCGCCGCTTCCCCCCTCACGCCTGATGCCGTCGGCGGCCGCCCCTTCACCACCGTCTTCCGCGGGTACCAGCCGGCCGAGGTCCGGGAGTTTCTCAAGCGGGTGGCCGAGGAGATGGCCACCGCCGCCTCGCGTGAGACCGAGCTCCGGCGGGCGCTGCAGGAGGCACTGTCGCGCGCCGCCCACCCCGAGCTCGACGAGGCGATGCTCACCACCGGGTTGGGCGAGCACGCCGGGAGGCTGATCGGCAGCGCCCGCGAGACCGCCGCCGCCATCACCGCCGACGCCGAGAAGAACGCCGCCATCACCCTGCGGGACGCCGAGCTGCGCATCGCCCGGATGCGTCAGGAGGCCGACTCGCTGATGGCGAAGCGGGTCGAGGAGGCCGACGGGGTCACCGCCAGCCTCCGCCAGTCCGCCGAGGCCGAAGCCCGGTCCCTGCGCGACCAGGCCCGCGCCGAGGCCGAGGCGGCGATCCAATCCGCCCGCTCCCAGGGCAAGGAGATGGTGGCCGAGGCCCGGGCCGTCCGGGAGCGGATGCTCGGCGACCTGGCCCGGCGCCGCCGCGCCGCCCAGCTGCAGCTCGAGCAGCTCCGGGTGGCGCGCGAGCGGCTGGTGAGCGCCTACGACGTGGTCCGTCGCACGCTCGACGAGGTCACTGCGGAGCTGGCCGCGGCCGAGCCCGAGGCCCGCCTGGCCGCCGAGGCCGTGGCCAGGCGCATGTCGTCCGAACCCGACTACACCCCGCCCGAGGGCGTCCATCTCGGGACGGGCCCGGTCCCGGTGGTCGACCCCGAGACGCCGCCAGGCAAGGAATTCGACTGGTCGAGGCCGTCCCCATTTCCCGTCGAAGCTCCCTCGCCGTCCGAACCGTCCGACGAGCACGCAACCGCTGCGCCCCCGCCACCGCCACCTCTGCCGGCGTCCGTGCCGTCGGAGGAGCCGGTCGCTGCCGACGTGACCGCGGCGCCACCCCCTCCGCCTCCTCCCCCGCCGCCCCCTCCGCTTTCGCCGCCACCGCCCCCGCCTCTTGCACCGCCACCGCCGGCCCCCCCGGTGGCGCCTCCGCCTCCCCCGCCTCCAACCCCGCCGTCGCTGTCACCGCTGTCGCCCCTGCCGAGCCCGGAGTGGCCGCTGTCCGAACGGGTCGGCGTCAGCACCGGGGCCCGGCGAGCGGAGGGTTCGGCCGGTGGCCGCCAGTCCGCGCCCGACCCGGCACCGGGGCCGCCGTCGGTCCGGCCGCAGTCGGTCGCCGACAGGTCGCCCTACCGGGGCCGTTCCCTGGCAGCGGTCGACGCTCCGGCTCGCCCGGCCCACCAGTCCGACGAACAGCTCCCGCCCGACCCCGAGCTCGGGTTCGAGCCGGGCACGCCCCGCCCCCGTACCGACGAGCTGTTCGCCCGGTTGCGCGACCAGGTGCCAGAGTCCCAGCCGGCCCCCGGCGAGAACCGGCCCGATCCCGTCGTCGACGAAACTGCCCTGTCGTTCCGCGACCAGCTGCTGGACCCGATCGACGCCGACCTCACCCGCGCCCTCAAGCGCGTCCTGCAGGACGAGCAGAACGAGGGGCTCGACCGGCTCCGCCAGGTCCGCGGTCGTCCTTCCGTCGCCGACCTCCCGGGGGCCGCCGAGCAGTCCGCCCGCCTGATCGCCGCGGCCGCGCCCCTACTCGCCACCGCCCACGCGTCCGGGGGTGGTTCCGGCAGCGAGCCCGCCGGCGCCCGACTGGCCGAAGGCCTCGCCGTCGACCTGGTCAGGCCGCTCCGGGAGCGGCTCGAGCGGGCCATCGGCTCCGACAGCGACGATGCCGAGGCGTTGGCCGAGACGCTGCGGGCCGCCTACCGCCAGTGCAAGCTCCAGGAGATCGAGCCCGCGGTGCGCCACTACACCGCCGCCGCCTACGCCGTCGGCGCCTTCTCGGCCATGGCCGAGGGGATGCTCCTGCGGTGGGTCGTCGACGACGACGGTCCCTGCCCCGACTGCCACGACAACACCCTGGCGGGCCCCACCCCGAAGGGGACGGCATTCCCCACCGGCCAGCACCATCCGCCGGCCCACTCCGGGTGCCGCTGTTTGCTTGTGCCGGTCGCCACCTAGTCTGGCCGCTACATGCGTGCTCCCACCGATCTGCCCCGTCGACGACGAGGCTCCAACTCCAAGCGCATCGTCCTGGTCGTGGCGGCTGTGGCGATCTTCACCGTCGTCATATCGCTGCGGGGCATCGCCGGCTTCTACACCGACTACCTCTGGTTCGACGAGGTCGGCTTCACCAGCGTGTGGAAGGGGATCCTCGGCGCCAAGATCGGCCTGGCCGTCGTCTTCACCCTCGTCTTCTTCGCCATCATGTGGGCGAACCTGGCCATCGCCGACCTGCTGGCTCCAACCTTCCGACCCATGGGGCCCGAGGAGCAGTTCGTCGAGCGCTACCACGAGATCGTCGGCTCCCGGGCGGGGATGGTCAGGGTCGGGGTGGCGGCGGTGTTCGCCCTCGTCGCCGGTCCCGGCGTCGCCGGGCAGTGGCAGTCCTGGCTGCTGTTCCGCAACCAGGTCCCGTTCCTGACGAGGGATCCCGAGTTCCACCGGGACATCGGCTTTTACGTCTTCGAGCTGCCGTTCGCCAAGTTCGTCGTCGACTGGCTGTTCGCGTCCCTGATCATCGTCTTGATCGTCACCGCCATCGCCCATTACCTGAACGGCGGGATTCGGTTCCAGACGCCGCTGCAGAAGGTGACGCCGCAGGTCAAGGCCCACCTGTCGGTGCTGCTTGCGGTCCTGGCCCTGCTGAAGGCGGCCGGCTACTTCCTCCAGCGCTTCGAGCTCGTGTTCTCCACCCGGGGAACGGTCGACGGCGGTGCCGGCTACACCGACGTCAATGCCCAGCTCCCGGCCCTCAACCTGCTGGTGCTGATCTCGTTGTTCGCCTGCGCGCTGTTCCTCGTGAACATCCTGCGCCGGGGCTGGGTGCTGCCGGTGATCGCCGTCGGCGTGTGGGCCCTCATCTCGGTGGTGATCGGCGCCGCCTACCCCGCTGCGGTCCAGAAGTTCCGGGTGCAGCCCACGGAGTCCACCAAGGAGCTGCCGTACATCCAGCGCAACATCACCGCCACGCGAGCCGCCTTCAACCTGGCCGACACCGAGTCGAGGGACTTCGCGGCCGACCTGAACCTCGACGCGGCCGGGCTCGAGCGCAACGCCGCAACGATCCGCAACGCCCGCCTGTGGGATCCCACGATCCTCGAGGAGACCGACCGGCAGCTTCAGAAGATCTGGAACTTCTACCAGTTCAACGACGTCGACGTGGACCGGTACCAGATCGAGGGCCAGGAGACCCAGGCCCTGATCTCGGCCCGCGAGCTGAACATCCAGGGCATCCCGTCGCAGTCGTGGGTGAACCAGCACCTGGTGTACACCCACGGCTACGGCTCGGTCCTGACGCCGAGCAGCGGGGTGGCGCCGGACGGCAACCCCGAGTTCCGCATCAAGGACCTGCCCCCCGTGTCGACCGCCGGGGCGCCCACGCTCGAGCAGCCGGCCGTCTACTTCGGCGAGGACCTGCCCAGCTACGCCATCGTCAACACCCAGCAGCAGGAGATCGACTACACCGCGGCCGACGGCACCAACCACACCACCGTCTACGCCGGCAAGGCCGGAGTCCAGATGGACTCCTTCATGCGTCGGGTGGCGCTGGCCCTCCGCTTCAACGACATCAACCCGCTGATCTCGAGCCTGATCACCGAGGATTCCCGGGCCGTCTACCTGCGGGGCATCGACGAGCGGGTGCGCAAGGCGGCACCGTTCCTGCGCTTCGACGCCGATCCCTACATGGTGATCCACAAGGGCCGGATCCTCTGGCTCCAGGACGCCTACACCACCACCACCCGGTACCCCTACTCCCGCCGCGCCGACACCTCCCGGCTCCGGGGCGACAGCGGGCTCAACGGCGGCTTCAACTACGTGCGCAACTCGGTGAAGGTGGCCATCGACGCCTACGACGGCAGCATGACGTTCTACGTGGTGGACCCCACCGATCCGATCATCAAGGCGTACCAGCAGGCGTTCCCGAAGCTGTTCACCGACGGGGCGGAGATGGACGAGGAACTGCGCGCCCACCTGCGCTACCCCGAGGACATGTTCCGGGTCCAGACGAACATGTACGGGCTCTACCACATGACCGATCCGGCGTCCTTCTACCGCACCGCCGACCGGTGGGACCTGGCCCAGGAGCCCGGCACCGTCAGCACCGCCGCCACGGTGACCCCGATCACCAACGCCCAGGGCGTCCCCACCGGCTCGCGCAACACCAAGATCGACCCGTACTACCTGTCCATGAAGCTGCCGGACGAGGAGAAGGAGGACTTCGTGCTCCTCCAGCCGTTCGTGCCCTTCTCCACCGACGGCAGCATCCAGAAGCTCACCGCCTTCATGGTCGCCAGGAGCAACCCGGGTCAGTACGGGAAGCTCAGCGCCTACGTCATGGACCGACGAAGTCCGCCCGACGGGCCGGCCCTGATCAACGCCCGCATCAACCAGCAGCCGGAGATCTCGAGCGAGATCACCCTGCTCGGGCAGCGAGGCCAGGGCTCCTCGGTACGGCTGGGCAACCTGCTGGTGATCCCGATCGAGCAGTCACTGCTCTATATCCGGCCGTTGTACGTGTCGGCCGAGGGCACGCCGTTGCCGCAGCTCAAGAAGGTGATCGTCGTCTACGGCGAGAAGGTCATCATGCGGGACTCGCTGCGGGCGGCGCTCACCGAGATCTTCGGCAGCTCGCCGCCGACCCTGGAGCTGCAGGGCCCCGGCGTGCCCGTGCCGCCCGTCGCCGGCGTCGGCACCCCGCCCGGGGGCGGCACGACCCCGCCGGGCCCGCCCGGTGGCGTCGACGCCTCGGTGCAGAGCCTCCTCGACCAGGCCACGGCCAAGTTCACCGCCGCCGACGAGTCCCTCCGCAAGGGCGACCTGGCCGGCTACCAGCGGGAGAACGACGCGGCGCGCGCCCTCATCCAGCAGGCCATCGACACGGCCAAGCGCACGGCGACCCCGGCGCCGTCCACCACCCCCACGACCGGAGCCGCAGCCTGAGTGCTAAACTGAAGTCACGCCGCGGGGTGGAGCAGTCTGGTAGCTCGTCGGGCTCATAACCCGAAGGTCGTAGGTTCAAATCCTACCCCCGCCACCAAGAAAAGAGCAGGTCAGGGCCGGTGCGAAAGCACCGGCCCTCTGCGTTCCGGGCCCGACTTCTAACGCTTCTTCTAACGCCGGGGTGCGGCAGACTGGTGTGGTGCTGGTCGAGTTGCTTGGGGGTTTGTCGGAGTGGGTGTGGCATTTCCTCGGCGACTCGCCGTTTCGACCGCGCGAGGAAACCGTCACTGAGGTGCTGCTTACGGAGCTCCACAGGCTGGGGGCCGGTCGCGTCTGGATCCACAAGTCCTCGGTTGGTGAGGAGAAGACGTACGGGCTCGACTGGGCCTGGGCTTTACGGACCCCAGCCGGCTGGCTGACCGCCCTCGTGCAGGCGAAGAACATCGATGGCAGTCGCTTCGGGTTCTACCCAGAGCTCCGAAAGCCCTCTGCTATTCAGCAGGCACAGGCCCTTGTCCATGCCGCGTCGATGGCGCAGGCTGTGCCTCTTTACGTCCTCTTCAACTCGGAGGTCGTACCCTTCGGGCTGGCTGGGTCGGTTGTGTCCATGGGCGGGTGTCTCCGAGTCGACCTGCGACGCGGCGCTCCCTCGCTGGGGCCGCCGTGGCAAGAGGGTATTGCGCCCCTCGGGGTCTCGATCGCCCATGCCGACGACGTCGTCGAGTACATGATTCCCGGCCCAGCGACGAATCAGCACGCCCGAGCCGTGAACAAGCTTGCGATGCCATGGGAGTGCCTCTTCTGCCCGTACTGGACACAGATGGCCTCCGCTCAGGCGCCGAGCGGCGCACCGGGGCCCGTCGCGCCTCCTGACGGGCCACGTATCTCCGCCCTTGCTGTCGAGCTTGCTAGGGCGATGAGTGCAGCCCAGCAGAACGAGGAGACGCAGGAGGACTTCACATTCCCGGACTGGCTGAAGTCAGAGCCGCCTCGATGGGCGGACATTGTGCGGGAGGGAGGTGCTCCTGAGCTCGACGAGGACACACCCATGGCGCGGTACTTCCTCGTCGTAGACCCCTTCGACACCGAGCCTGGAGGGTGAGTGGTTTCACGGGCGGGCGACTCGGCTAGCGGCCGACTTATGCGGCCGCGTGGCCCTGACGTCGTCATTCGGCAGTGATCGATGAGGAGAGTTGTGACGCCGCGCTCGATTGTCTGCTCAGCGCGTGCTCCAGCTGATCGCATAGGAGGTTCAACTGGGTGACCGCCGCCACGATTCGGACCTGCTCCCCGCGTGGAGGCAGCGGGATCGGAGTCCGCCGAATCGCACGTTGGGAGACGTTCTTCATCGAATCGCTTGTGCCCGTGGCTTCTGCTCGGTAGTGGGTTCGGGCAGCGGGCCCAAGGTTGGCGAGGTTGAGGTATCGGGGATCGCACCCATTCACCGGAGTGACTCGTAGCGTTTTATCGCTCAACATCAAATGCGGCGGGGTGTCCTCGACCACGACGCTTCGCGCGACGAGGTTGGACGTATTCGCCCTGGAGATCAGGAAGTCACCCCGCCGGACCTCAAGTTCCTCTTTTGGAACCGTGCCCGGTTGCAGTGCCTTGTTCTCGTCCGCCCGAAAATGCCCCCACGAGCACGCGCTCACCTTGAGGACGGCCCAATCATCGCCGGACCTCCTCTGGTGTGTCGACGGAGCACTCCAGCCAGCAAGGATGTGAGCGGTCACCCCTCCAAGGGCGACCCATCGCCATGTTTCGGGGAGGCGATACGGGGCAGCCACCACGCCACCCTCGCCGTCGAGAAGGTCGGGCTGATCAAGGGCCTCGCCCCGAGACGATTGGAGAATTGCCGCGGTAGTCCCATCGGTCGGCGTGCTTGTAGTCAGGCGACCTGCCAGAGCGAGTCGAAGAACGGTCTGACGGAGGTCGGAGATGCAGCCGTGTTGACCGGTGACCACCCTCCAGTTAGTGCTGACTCGTTCCCACGCTCGACGCAGGTCGTCGGGGGTCTCGGCTTCGGCTAGGACGTGGAGGGCGCTGCTACTGAATCGGGTTGTGGCGTGATGGTGGCGGTCATGGCGGACTTCGAACTCGTCGCTCAGCCTCATCAGTTCGTCCAATTTCGCCACGATCCGCTCCTGTTCAGCGAGCGGCGGAATGGGAAGCTGGAAAGGGGCAAGGTTCCCGCGACTGATTGCCATGAACGTGGTGCCGGTCGCCATCGCCACAAGTTCCTTCTCGAAGCCTTGGATCCAGAAGCGAAGGAACCTGGTAGGCATGCCTCCAAGAGGTCGAAGACCTGCGAGACCACGGCCGAGGCAGCAGCGCTGATCAGCGATGTTTGTAGGCCCCACGGGCGCCCGGACCGAGATAAGAACGTCGCCGGGATGAGCAAACTTGGTGGGCGCGGTGCACCAGTTGCGGACGGTTGGGTGGGTGAGTCCGAAGTCACTCTTACCCTGAAAGAAGGGCATGCCCTCGCCGAGCCGGTTGTATGTCGACGAGGGGGGACTTTGGCCCATTTCGAGGTAGACGACACGGCCAAGAGGCAACCAACGCCAACTGGCAGGGATGTCGAAACGCGGCTTCGCCGGCGCGGCAGCGCCCGACCGGGTGGGTGACGCGTTCTCGTCCGCGATCCGGTCGAGGAATGCCTCGACCGGCTCGTCCGATTTGGTCTGCGGAACGAGTCGACCGCTCACTGCAAGATCGAGCACAAACGCCCGAAGACGTCGTATACCCCCAGGGGCGTCGGCGATGGTGGCGAAGTTGTCGAGGAAGGTCTGAGTGTCCATCAGTCGCGGAGGAGGGCTTCGGCGAGGCTGGCTCGTAGTGCCTCGCGGGCGACCTCGACCTCGGCGCTGGCCTCGGCGTAACGGGCGAGGAGCACGTCGGGGTCCTCGTGGCCGTCGTCGACCACGTTCGGGTTCGTGATGTCGAGGTTGTAGCCGCCGGCGGCGATGTCCTCGGCGGTGACCATCCAGGCCCGCTCGGTCTCCTCGCGGTTGTCCCACCAGGCCTTCTCCGGCTCGAACTCCTCGATGCGCATCGGCTTGGTCTTCGAGTAGCTCTTGTAGCCCGTCGGGATAGGGATGCTCGTAGAACCAGACGTCCTTGGTGGGCTCGCCCTTGGTGAAGAACAGGATGTTGGTCTTGATCGTCGGTGTACGGAGCGAACACGCCCTTGGGGAGGCGGACGATCGTGTGGAGGTTGCACTCCTCGAGCAGCTTGCTTCTTGATGCGGGTCTTGATGCCTTCGCCGAACAGCGTGCCGTCGGGCAGGACGATGGCGGCGCGGCCGCCGTCCTTGAGCAGCTCCATCACGAGCACGAGGAACAGGTCGGCGGTCTCCCGGGTGCGGAACTCGGCGGGAAAGTTGCCCTCGATCCCGTCCTCCTCCATCCCGCCGAAGGGCGGGTTGGTGACGATCACGTCGACCTGGTCCGTCGGGCCGTAGTCGCGCAGGGGCCGGGCGAGCGTGTTGCCGTGGCGGATCGTTCGGGCACCTCGATGCCGTGGACCATGAGGTTGGTGACGCACAGCAGGTGCGGGAGCGGCTTCTTCTCGACGCCGCGGATGCTGTCCTTCAGCTCGGTCGAGCTTGGCCGGCGGTGTCTGCCTGCGGGCGCACGTGCTCGATAGGCGCAGGTGAGGAAGCCGCCGGTGCCGCAGGCGGGGTCGAGCACGGTCTCGCCGAGCTGGGGGTTGACCATGTCGACGGCGAACTGGGTGGCGGCGCGGGGCGTGTAGAACTCGCCAGCGTTGCCGGCGCTCTGGAGGTCCTTGAGGATCTGCTCGTAGATGTCGCCGAACGTGTGGCGGTCTTCGACTCGTTGAAGTCGATGTCGTGGTTGATCTTGTTGATCACCTGGCGCATCAACGTGCCGGACTTCATGTAGTTGTAGGCGTCCTCGAACACGCTGCGCAGCAGCTCAGCCCGCTGGCGGGCCTTGCCGGTGAAGCTCGCGACGTCGAGGTCCTTCAGCGCCGGGAACAGCGAGTTGTCGACGAAGTCGAGCAGCTCGTCGCCGGTCGGTGCGCTCGTGCCGGCGAGGTCCTCGTTGGCCCAGGCGTTCCAGCGAAGATACGGCGGGACCGGCGACTTGTAGTCGTCGTCCTCGAGCTCGGTCTCGATCTCGAGGTCGTTGAAGATCTTGAAGAACAACATCCAGCCGAGCTGGCCGATGCGCTGGGCGTCGCCGTCGACGCCGGCGTCCTTGCGCATGATGTCCTGGATGGACTTGATGGTGGTCGAGAGGGACACGATTGCTCCGGATCAGGCGGGTTCGTAGAGCGCGGCGTCGATCTCGCGGACGGCGGCGAGGTACTGGTCGCGGCCGCCGAACCTACGCACGAGTTCGATCGGGCGTGCCCAGCTCGGGGAACGGGTCGAGCTTGAGGATCTCGATCTCGCCGATCGAGCTCGAGGCCCTGGTCGGCGTACTTTTCGAGCAGGGCGGCGAGCACCTCGCGGGCCTGGTCGCCGTACTTGGTGAACACGTCGCGCTTGCGCACGTTGTCGGCCCGCTCCCGGCGGGTGAGCGGCGGCTGGTCGAAGGCGACGTGGCAGATCAGGTCGAAGGCGATCGAGGTCGCCGCCGACGTGCGTCCTCCAGTGCTTCGAGCAGCACGCCCCGTTCGCAGCAGCTCGTCGACGATCGCCTGCTTGCGGTCGGCGTGCGTTCCAGCGCTTGAGGAACTCGTCGAGCGTGGCGAACTCCTCCTGCACGGTGCGCCGCGTGTAGTCCTTGAGCGACTCGGTGATGAGCTTGCCGTCGCGGTCGTAGTACTGGACGCGCTCGGCGACCACGGTGAACTTCACGCCACTCACCACGTAGACGTGGCGGTCGTCGTCGTCGAGCTCGGCGTCGTCGATGACGTGGTCGGGGTCGTCGAGGATCACGTCGATCTCGTCGTCGATCGGCTCGTCGGCGGCGTCGGGTCGGGTGGCGTGACGTCCTCGTCGCCCTCGGGCACCTCGTAGATCTGGATCGGTGGGCCGTCCCAGTCGGGGTCGGCGAACAGCTCGGTGGCCTTGCGGAAGTCGATGATCGTGAAGAAGTACTTGCCGTAGTCCGGTCGCAGATGCGGGTGCCGCGGCCGATGATCTGCTTGAACTCGGTCAGCGACTGGATGCGCTGGTCGAGGACGATGACGTGGCAGGTCTGGGCGTCGACGCCGGTGCGTCATCAGCTTCGAGGTGGTGGCGATCACCGGGATAGGGCCGCTTCGGGGTCGATGAAGTTGTCGAGCTGGGCCTTGCCCTCGTCGTTGTCGCCGGTGATCCGCATGACGTAGCGGTGGTCGGCCTGGACGAGCGGCGCGTTCTCGGGCACGTTCACGAGCGCCTGGCGCATCCGCTCGGCGTGGTCGATGTTCTGGCAGAACACGATCGTCTTGTGCATCGGGTCGGTGCCGTGCAGGAACGACGTGATCCGCTCGGCGACGAGCTCGGTCGCGCTCGTGGGAAGACGATGTCGCGGTCGAAGTCGCGTCGGGTTGTAGATGCGGTCCTCGATCAGCTCGCCGTGCGTCGTCGACCTGGCCCTCCTCGGGCCGCCAGCCGAGCAGGTCGTTGTCGAGGTCGATGCGGACCACCTTGTAGGGGGCGAGGAACCCGTCCTCGATGCCCTGCTTCAGCGAGTACGTGTAGACCGGCTCGCCGAAGTAGTGGATGTTCGAGACGTACTTCGTCTCCTTCGGCGTGGCCGTCATGCCGAGCTGGATGGCGGAGTCGAAGTAGTCGAGCACCTCCCGCCACGCCGAGTCCTCCGCGGCGCTGCCGCGGTGGCACTCGTCGATCACGATGAGGTCGAAGAAGTCCCGCGGGAACTTGTCGTAGATCGGCTCCTTGTCCTCGCTGCCCATGATCGCCTGGTACAGCCCGAGGTAGATCTCGTACGACGTGTCGATGCGGCCGTGCTCGTCGACCAGGCCTCGGTTGAGCTTCTTCATCGCCCCGCCGAAGGGGCGGAAGTCGTTCTGGATCGGTCTGGTCCACGAGGATGTTGCGGTCGGCCAGGAACAGGACCCGCTTGGCGGTCTTGTTCTTCCAGAGCCGCCAGATGATGTTGAACGCGGTGTAGGTCTTGCCGGTCCCGGTGGCCATCACCAGCAGGAGGCGCCTCTGCCCCCGGGCGACGGCCTCGACGGTGCGGTTGATGGCGAGCTGCTGGTAGTAGCGGGCTTCCTTGCCGCCGGCCTCGGCGTAGTTCGGGCTGGTGACGAGGTCCTCGTCGGCGTCCGTCGAGGCCCCTCCACTGCCTGTAGTGGGCCCACAAGGTCTCCGGCGAGGGGAACTCGTCGAGGGTCAGGGTCTGCTCGATCGTGCGCGAAGGTTCCGGTGCGGTCGTGGAACAGGAACCCGTCGCCGTTCGAGCTGAAGACGAACGGCACGTCGAGCGTCTCGGCGTAGGCGAGGCCCTGCTGCATGCCCGAGCCGACCGAGTGGTTGTTGTCCTTCGCCTCGATCAAGCGCGATCGGCAGGTTCGGCGTGTGGAACAGCAGGTAGTCGAGCCGCTTGCGCTTGCCGCGGGCGACGAGCTTGCCCCGGACGATGATCTTGCCGTCGGTGAAGCCGTACTCGCGCCGCCACCGGTTGGGCGCCCAGCCCGCCTTGGTGACCGCCGGCGTGATGAAGCGGTCGCAGATGTCCGACTCGCTCAACGCCTTCTTGTTGGTCACCGCCCCCGCCTTCCCGGCATGTGGTCACAGTAACGAAGGCCGGGGTCAGCTCAGACTGAACGCGCTTCCGCCGGCATTCGGTCAACCTTGGGGGCGATTGATCTACTGCCCGAGTGTTCGACCGCCGCCAGCCACAAGAGAAATCCGATCAGCCTGGACAATCGCCATCAGATCGGTCACGTCGGGACAGTACCGAATACCCACCTCCCGGCACATCTCGCACCCGGCCAGGTGTTGGACCAGGTGAGCTGCGGACCCCGCCAATCGCCGTACTTCGACCCCCGGGGCAGCTGAAGCAATCATCACTCGATCCAGCAGTGTTCTACTCGCGTGCTGTGACAGTGACACAGCACGCGGCGAACTCACGGGTTGGACGTGGCGGCGGATACCGGGGGTGGTGCAAAGGTCAAGGGCGGCGTGACTGTCGTGGGCACCCGTCCGGTCGTGACAGTCGTCGTAGATGCGGTCGGTACCGGCTGCGTCGGCACTTGTCCGGCGATGACAGTTCCGGCCAATGAAAGGAGAGCGAGGACGGCTACGCCGATAATCGCCATGGATGCAGCTCGCGCGCGACCCACTTCCTCAGAACCGTCCACGAGAGATGGCAGCTGAGCGATGGTCTGAATGTCGCGTGGCACGAGGACCTCTGCGTGCTGCTCTAGTTCGGCCCTGAACAGGTCGACCGAGCGAGCAGCGGCGGGCAGATCGAGGTGAAAGGCGAGCAGGCCGGCACCCAGTATGAGCGCTGCGGCGAGACCCAGCAGTCCGAGGGTGATCGGACGAGTGATGAGGTCGCCCTTGTTGGCGAGGACGAGGCCGACTCCGGCTGCGACAACCACGAGAACCCGATCGACCGCCGACCGAGCAGCTGTCCCCGCTCGGTCGGCTGCTGACCGACCGGCAGAGACCGCCGAGTCGCGCGCGGAGAACGCCTCGCTGCTAGGGCCTCTTGTATGAGCCCGGACTGAGAGAGGGAGAAAAGGAACTGGGCGGTGTCGAGGATCGAGCCGGCGCGGATATAGAGGTCCTTCGGCTCTTCGGCCTGGAGTGTCACTGCTTGCAGCACCGCATGCCGGCGTCCTGGCTGCGTCGACAGTGATGCCCAGGACCACAACTCGACGGACCGAGCGGCGTAGCCGACCGGACATTCCGGCAACTCCCCCTCGATCGGCCGGTTGCCAGCCAGCCGGACCGTGACAACGGGTCCAGCCACGCCGACAGAATCCGCCATCCAGAGCCAGGCCAGGGCGCCAGCGACCGCTTCGAGGGCGGCTGCAACCGCGGAGAGACTCTTTCCAGCTTTGTCGATGGGCATCACCGCTCTTGGAGACGGAGCGCCTGAGCGCGGATCACCTTCGCGATGGCTCACGCGCGCGTCGCCTGTCCAGGGAGGGGTGGCGGGCCAAGCACTTGGGCCGTGGACGACGATGCCTTCCGCTCGAACGACGGCGTCGTCGCCATCCAGGACCACGACATGACTAGCGACGCGAGGTCGGCATCGACGGGGTTCATGTCTGCCGGCAGCTTGCCTAATGGAACCGTCGCCAGCTTTACGGTCGCCTTTGGTCGATCGGCCAGTTGAGCGCGCGAGTCGTTGTACAGCGCCACAAGCTGTTTCAATTCGTTCTCATGCGGCGGCCGTAGCAGGCAGCAGCGAAATGCGTACGCAATCTGCTCTTCGACGGCGCTGGCGTGCTCGATCGCTCGGCGAGCCAACGCCTGCGCCGCTTCGACGTAGACCGGATCGTTCAACGTCACGAGCGATTGCAGCGGCGTGTTCGTGCGGCGTGCGCCGCACCGTGCAGACCTCGCGATTGGGCGCGTCGAACGTGGCCATCGACGGATAGGGATTGCTGCGGCGCCAAGTGGTGTAGATGGCTCGGCGATAACGGTCGTCGCCTTCGCTGGTTTTCCAGTCCGTCGAGCCGCCAAACGCGGCGGTGAGCCCAAGCTTCGGTTGCGGCGGCCGGACCGGCGGCCCGTACATCTTGTTGCTTAGCAAGCCGCTGACCGCCAATGCCTGATCGCGCACCATCTCGGCGCTCAGCCGCACGCGGGGTCCGCGGGCCAACCAGCGATTGTCCGGATCGACTTTGGCCGCGTCGCCGACGATCTGGCTCGACTGGCGATACACGGCCGACGTCACCATCGTGCGAATCAGCGCCCGGGTGTCCCAGCCGCTGTCCATGAACTCCGATCGCCAGCCAATCCAACAGCTCGGGATGAGTCGGCGGCTCGCCTTGCGATCCGAATTCCTCGCTCGTCAGCACGATGCCGCGACCGAACAGCATCTCCCAATACCGATTGGCGATGACGCGCGCCGTGAGGGGATTGTCTTTGTCGACCAGCCAGCGTGCCAACTTCAAGCGGTCGAGCGGCCGGTCGGCGGCGGCGGCATGAAACGCGGCCGGCAATCCCGGTTCGACCACAGGGCCCTTGTCGAGATAGTTGCCCCGATATTGCAAGTCGAGTTTCGCGACGTTGGCCGGTGAGTTCGCGAAGGATCGGCACGGTCGTCGCCGGCTTCAATGCGTGCAATGACAGCTTCGAGCTTGCGGCCCAAGCTGCCTGAACGCTGCACGAGCCCGTTGCTGGACGTCGCCAGAATCGCCTGCAACACGGCGATGCGGGCTTCGCAACTCTGTCTGCTGGCGTCGTTGCTCGTCGGTGTAAATCGGCAGCACGGGCGATTCGTCTGTGCGATCGGCGTCCTGCGTGTTGTTCAGGATGGCGAACAACTGAAAGTACTCTTGCTGCGAGATCGGATCGTACTTGTGGGTGTGGCATTGAGCACATGCCATCGTCGTTCCCATCCACACCGCCATCGTCGTGTTCACCCGATCGACGACGGCCGCGTTGCGAAACTCTTCGTCCTGCGTGCCGCCTTCGTTGTTGGTCAGCGTGTTGCGATGGAAGGCCGTGGCGATCAGTTGCTCTTCGGTCGGATTGGGCAACAAGTCGCCGGCAATCTGCTCGATCGTGAATTGATCGAACGGCTTGTTGTCGTTGAATGGCCTTGATGACCCAATCGCGATAGGCCCAGATGGTTCGCGGCGGATCGTCGGCGTAGCCCGCGCTGTCGGCGTAGCGGGCCAGATCGAGCCACATGCGAGCCCAATGCTCGCCGTACGACGGCCGGCGAAGCAAGTCGTCGACAAGCTTCTCGTACGCCTGCGGATCGTTGCTCTGCGACAAACGCATCCACTTCCTCGACCGTCGGCGGCAAGCCGGTAAGATCGAGGAAGACGCGCCGAGCCAATGCGTAACGATCGGCCTCGGGCGACGGATGAAGCCCGTGTGCCACGCATCGCCTGGAGTGCGAAACGATCGATCGCATTGCGCGGCCAATGTTGCCAGGCCTCGGCAGCAGCGGGCGGCTCCGTCCGCACCGGCTTCACGTACGACCAATGCGTGGCGTATCGGGCGCCTTGTTCGATCCATTTCCGCAGTGCGGCGATTTCTTCCTTCGATAGCGGCTTGCCGAACTTCGCGGGCGGCATCCGCTCATCGTCGTCGGTACTCGTGATGCGGCGAATCAGTTCGCTGCGTTCCGGCTTGCCGGCACGATCGCAACGTGCCCCGGACTCCAGTTTCGCCGGTCGCGATCTTGGCATCATCCAGCCGCAGGCCGGCTTCGCGTTTTCCTTCGTCCGGACCGTGGCAGGCAAAGCACTTGTTGGACAGAATCGGCCGGATGTCGCGATTGAAGTCGACCGGTTGCTGTAGCCGAGGCGGTGTAAGCGAACGCGAGCCCGGCCACAACCGAAATTGCGAACGAAAATCGCCGTTGATTCGAAGGTGGCATGGTACGCCGTAAGTTGCGGCCGGAACAGAGTTTCGCTCGTTCGTCTATTTTCGACCAAAAGGCGTTGTATATCAACATGTGAGGACGACACTGAACAGCTAGGCAGCCGGCCATGTCATTATGAGCCAAGTCGACGGTTCGGGGACTGCGGCAGATTCGAATATAGCGCCGGATGCGGTAGTTGATGTGCCGAAATGCGATACGCCAAACGGCGAAGTCGTCTGCCGTTGCGCCCGGGAATGGATCGTTGAGAAGCGGGCCACCTTTTCGCCATGCGTGTAGTCGCCGGCGTCGATGATGCCGTTGTTGTTGTAATCGCCAGCGGCGGTCGGCGAAGGGGCAATTTCGCAGGCGATAGTAGCTTTCGATGTCGATTCCAGCGCCGTTCTGCGATTCAAGATTCAGCATCGCGCTGGCGAAGTCATTATACGTGGTCCATTCGGTGCCCAGCTTGCTCCGCAGGGCAATAATAGCGCCTGTGCCGAACGCGGTTCGCTCGTACGAAGTGCTGCTTAAGAACCGAGTTCATGTTGGAGGTTTCGTACGCCATCAGGCTGATCGTATCGAGTGACGAATTAATATCCGTAAACCACTGATCGCGATCAGCATTGCTCGTCCAGCCGATCGAGGTGCTGGAATCGAACCAGGTGCGGAATCGCGGCGCTTAGCAATGACGAGCCGTAGCCGCTCGTGACTAGTTTCTGGCGGACCGTGGCGAACGCATCGCGAAGGTTTAATAGCAGTGTTCGGCGGTCGGCGTTGGTGCCGGTGTCCCATTCGGGCAACGTGTGAGGCTCGAGATCCATTTCGATGCCGTCGAACTTCTCCAGCGGATCGCTGCGGCCGTTGTTGAAATTGACGAGCCTAGTCGTGACCACGCTCTGCAGCGTCGATTGCTTGCCGGCAGCACAAGATTCGCGTCCGACAGAACAACAAACGATTCGATGCCGGCCTGGGCGAGCTTTTTGTTCCACTTAGCCATCGCCGATGCGCTGCTTGTCGGCAAATTGGAATAGCTGCCGTAGAGCCGCGTCACATTCCATTGCTTCAAGAAAGCAATGGCTTCGTTTTCCTTCGCATTGTCTCCGACAACGTTTGCAGCGCCGTTCGGATCGCTCGATTGGTACCAGAACCATGCGCCGCGCTGAATCGCGCAGGCAGGATACGCGAAACCACTCGCGATGGCAATCAACGCCAACCGCAGATTCGGTGGATTGCGTTGCTTCGAATCATCGGTTCCAGCTCATTGATCTTCCTATCATAAGCAACGTGAAGTTCGGGATTCGACGCGAAATCATCGCAAATACTGCAATCAGGAAAGCTCAAGCGACCGTCGAAGGCTCCGGCACGGCAGAACCGACGACGGCGCCGCTGCCAGGGTTACCGGTTTGGCCGATGTGCGAACGCCAAATGTTGTAGTCTGCCGTCGTGACCGAGCCGTCCCGATTGGCGTCGGCCGCCAGGCCCGTGCCGATTTGGCCAACTGACTTTCGCCACATGACGTAGTCGGCCGCATCGACGACGCCGTTCGAATCGAAGTCGCCAGGCACGCGGTTGTCGAGGAACAACGTAAGCTTCGGCGCGATGCCCGATTCCTTCATCTGCAGTTCGACGTAGCTGAACGTTGGATCGACGTCGCCTGTGAACCGCTGCTCGCGAACGAGGGCCAGCGTGAGTGCGCCGTCGTCGACCAGTTGCGGATGCTGCCGGAGAAAATCGGTGAGATCGATTCCCCATTCGGCTTGGGTGTTGTCGAACGTGAGCTGGCCGACGGGAAACGCCGTTGTGCCGACGCCAGTTACTTGCGGATCGAGATCGGCCAGGTTCGGAGCGTTGTTCCAGGTGATCGTGCTCTCGCTCCAGGCGTCGTTGCTGAGCGCATAAACGTGGAACAGGATCGAGCCAGGAGCGCCGCCGTTGATGTCGGTGCTTTTGCCGGTGATTTGAAAAATGGCGCGCGACAGTTCGTCGGCATGATGGCCGCCCATGCCGAATTTGATGTAGGTGGCGTAGTCGAACCGGGCCGAATCGGGCGTTCGGCCGACGAAGGCCGTGGTGAGCGAGCCATAGTTATTGTTGGCGTAGACTTGGGAGCTGGCGCCGTCGCTATTGCGAACGCGGGCGTCGTCGGACGGTGTGATCACGACCTGCTGCTCCGGCTGGCCATGCGGCACGGTCATCAGCCACACGCTTTGCAGCGGCTGCGAGAGCGTGATCTGCTTCGACGCCGGCACCGTGACCAGCCGCGTGACTTCGCCATGATGGAACGCGCTGACTTCCTCGACCGAGATGACGGTGCCCGGCTGCACGTTCCAACTGCTCATGTTGATCGTGAGGTCATACGTAGCCGTGCTGTTTTGATTGATGCTGAAATAGTAATAGTTGCCGGCGACCGCGTCGTAGCTCGTGGCGACCTGGAAGTTCGAGTTGCCGGCGATTGTTGAGTTGTTGAATCGCGGCCGAGCGCCTTTGAAGGCTTTTGCCGCCAGGCGGACCACGCCCGCGCCGCGAGTCGCGCCGGTGATGTCGTTGGTGCCGCCCGTATCGTAATCGTTGTTGACGTAGTGAAAGCCGGTTTTCTGCGTGACGTCCGGCGTAGCGCTGTCGTCGTCATGGTCCCACAGCGTCTGGCTGAATTTGAAGGCATACATGCCGGTGACGCCGCCGCTCATCGCGCCGAGATAGTCGTCGGCAAGCCCGAGGAACATCGTCGGCGTGTCGAGCGTGTCGGTCGAGCCGCGCGAATGAGCTGCTGTTGCGGCGATTGAACTCCGTGTAGACCACCGGCATCATTTGGCCGCTGGGGTTGTATTGCGGGATCTTGGTTTTGAACGTTTGCATGTCGGCGGCAAACGTGCGCCGGTAGCGCTATAACGATGAACGTCATACGTGTTGAAGATATCGTAATTGACCGTGTTGCCCTGGTAGTCGATGCGATTCTGCTTCAGAGCCGCTTTGCCCCACGTTTCGATCGAAGTGCTCGCGCCGTCGATCGTAACGGGGGCCGAAACATCCGCGACCAGATTCTTGCCGAAGTCGCGGTTCACGTCGGCA
>CAWGUU010000023.1:0-71805 GCA_963825765.1 uncultured Acidimicrobiia bacterium | reverse complement strand
GTGCAGGAGCAGGGCACCGGCGCCGTCCTGATGCTGGCCTGGATGAACGAGGAGGCCCTCCGGCGCACCCTCGACACCGGCCGCAGCTGGTTCTGGAGCCGGTCCCGCAAGGAGCTGTGGTGCAAGGGCGAGACCTCGGGCGACCGCCAGTGGGTCAGGGAGGCCCGCTACGACTGCGACGCCGACACCATCCTCCTCGTCGTCGAGCAGGAGGGCCGGGGCGCCTGCCACACCGGCGAGCGCACGTGCTTCTACCGGCGGTTCGGCGCCGCCGCGCCCGCAGCTGCGACGTAACGACCATGGACCTCAGCCGCGACGACTTCCGCGCCCTCGCGGCCGGCCACACCGTCGTCCCAGTGTGGCGCGAGCTGGTGTCGGACCTGGAGACGCCCGTCGCCGCCTACCTCAAGCTGGCCGGCGACGGGCCCGACGCCGCCCCCAGCTTCCTGCTCGAGTCGGTGGAGCACGGCGACACATGGGGACGGTTCTCCTTCGTAGGCCGCCAGCCGTCGGCCACGATCGTCGCCCGCGGCGGCAAACTCGAGGTCGACGGCACGTTGCCCGCCGGTGTGCCGCTCGACCGGGGCGTGCTGGCTGCGGTCGAGGGACTCCTCCACGAGTATCGCTCCCCGGTGCTGCCCGACCTCCCGCCCCTGCACGGCGGCGTGGTCGGCTACCTGGGCTACGACGTGGTGCGGGAGGTCGAGCACCTCCCGTCGCCGCCGCCCGACGACCTGGGCCACCCCGACGCCGTCCTGTCGGTGATCGGCCACGTCGCCGCCTTCGACCACTGGCGCCAGCGCGTGTACCTCATCGAGAACGTCAGGGTCACCGCCGGAATGTCCACCGACGCCCTCGACGCCCGCTACGACGAGGCCGGCCGCCGGTTGCAGGAGCTGGCCGACGAGCTCGGCCGCCCCCTCGCCTACACCCCGGCGACGCCGCCCGACCCCCGAGACCCGCCACCCGAGGTGCGCTCCACGGTGGGCTCCAAGCGCTACGGCGAGGCCGTCGACGTGGCCAAGGAGCACATCCTGGCGGGAGACATCTTCCAGGTCGTGCTGTCCCAGCGCTTCGACCTCGACCTGGGCGCCGCCCCCTTCGACGTCTACCGGGTCCTGCGCCAGGTGAACCCCAGCCCGTACATGTACTTCCTGCGCCACCCCTCGATCACCGTCGTCGGCTCGTCGCCGGAGCCGATGGTGCAGCTCAGGGACGGTCGGGTGGTCTCGCGGCCCATCGCCGGCACCCGCCGCCGGGGCGCCACCCCCGAGGACGACCGTCGCCTGGGCGGCGAGCTGCGCGAGCACCCCAAGGAGGTGGCGGAACACGTCATGTTGGTGGACCTGGCCCGCAACGACGTCGGCCGGGTGGTGTCGTTCGGCACCGAGCAGGTCGACGAGCTGATGTCCCTGGAGCGCTACAGCCACGTGATGCACCTGACGTCGCAGGTGTCGGGCGACCTTTCCCCCGGTCTCGGCCCGATCGACGTGCTGCGGGCGACCCTCCCGGCGGGAACTGTCTCCGGTGCTCCTAAGGTGCGGGCCATGCAGATCATCGACGAGCTCGAGCCGACCAAGCGGGGACCGTACGCCGGCGTGGTCGGCTACCTGGACTTCTCCGGTAACCTCGACACCGCCATCAGCATCCGCACCATGTTCGTCGCCGCCGACGGACGGGCGTCGGTGCAGGCGGGCGCCGGCATCGTCGCCGACAGCGACCCCGCCGCCGAGGACGAGGAGTGCCGGAACAAGGCCGCCGCCCTCCTGGCCGCCGTCCCCGCCGCCCGGCGCATGCGGGCCGCCCGCGAGCTCGCCGCCAACCGACAGGTCGCCGCCGGTGCCTGATACCGAACTGCCTGCTTCCACCGAACTAGGCAGGGACTACGCCGCCTTCCGGCACTCGGCCGGCGTCGTCGAGCTGGCCCGCGACTACGTGCGGGTGGCGGGGCCCGACGCCTCCAAGTTCCTGCAGGGCCAGCTGTCGCAGAACGTGCTCGCCCTGGGCGCGGGCGACAGCGCCTGGTCCCTGCTGCTGTCCCCGCAGGGCAAGGTCGTCGCCTTCCTGCGCATGACACGGGTCACCGACGACGCCTTCGTCCTCGACACCGACGCCGGCTGGGGCCAGACCGTGATCGAACGCCTCAACCGGTTCAAGCTGCGGACGAAGGCCGACGTCGAGGCCATGGACGGCTGGCGCTGCATCGCCGTCCGCGGCCCCGACGCCCACCGGGCCTTCCCCGACGGCATACCCGCCGACTGGCCCGGGCTGCCCGGCGTCGACCTGCTCGGGCCCGACGTCGAGCCACCACCCGCCGACGTCGCCCGGCCGTGCTCGTTGGAGGCCTACGACGTGGTGCGCATCGAGGCGGGGATCCCGGTCATGGGTCGTGAGCTGACCGAGTCGACGATCCCCCAGGAGGCGGGCATCGTGGACCGCTCGGTGAGCTTCACCAAGGGCTGTTACACCGGCCAGGAGTTGGTCGCCCGCATCGACTCCCGCGGCGGCAATGTCCCCCGCCACCTCCACGGTGTCGTCCTGAGTGGGGGGGCGCCGCCCCCGCCCGGCGCCACGCTCCACGTCGACGGCAAGGAGGTGGGGGTCGTTACCAGCGCCGCCTTCTCGCCCGGACTGGAAGCGGCCGTCGCCCTCGCCTACGTCCGCCGGGCGGTCGAGCCGCCGGCCGACGCCGAGCTCACCTGGGACGGGGGCACCGCCGTGGCCAGGATCGAGGCGCTCCCTCTCGTATCCTGACGCCCATGGTGCGCAGAGTCCTGCTCGCCGTGGTCGTCGCCCTCGTGGCGGCGTCGTGCGGGGGGTCCGGCGACGACACGACTCCCACGACGCCGCCCACCACCGCCGCCCCGACCACCACCGTGTCGCCGGCGTCGACCCTCCCACCTGTGACCGCGCCCCCGGGGGTGCCGCGCACGGCGACCACCCAGATCACCGAGATGGGCCCGGGGGAAGCGACCCTCTCCGGGGTGGTGAACGGCCCCGAAGGCCCCGTCACCGGCGCCACCGTCAAGATCGAGCGGTTCATCGGCGACAAGGTGGCGACCCAGACGGTGCAGACCGTGGCCGGCGCATGGACGCTGCCGTCGATCCTCGGCGGCTCCTACCGGGTCGACGTCTTCCGGCCGCCCGACCTGGCCCAAGCTGCGCCGGACGCGTTCTTCCTCGGCGCGACCGAGGTCAAGCAGCTTTCGACAACGCTCGTCCGGTATGGCACCACCGGGGTCACCGCCACCATCGACCCCAACCCGCCCCTCGTGGGCCAGACGGCCACGCTGACCGTGCACTACGGCGGCGGGGGGGTGGACGCCGCCGGCAACGTAGTCACCGCGGGACAGCCGGGCGTGCGGGTGCAGATATCGCCGGGTCCGGGACTCTCCGTCGAGACCGCCCCGGTCGTCTTCACCGACGGCAACGGTGCCGCCACCTGGGTGGTGCGCTGCCTGCAGCCGGGGCCCGTCCCCGTGAACCTGCTCACGAGCACCACGTCCAGCGCCGTCAGCCTCCCGCCGTGCACGGCCCCCACGCCGGGCGCGCCCTGAGGCGCCAGGACGACTCAGACCGGAAGAGCCACAGGTCTACAGCTCAGCCATCCGCCACGCCCGTAGCCCGACGATCACCCGCGTCCCGCCGCGCGGCGCCGGCTCCGCCCTGACCGTCCCGCCCATGGCCGCGACAAGCTCGGCCACGATGGCCAGCCCCAGGCCGGACCCCACCTGGCGTACCGGCACCCGGCTCGACTGGTAGAAGCGCTCGAACACCCTGGTGGCGTCCTCCGCGGCGATGCCGGGGCCGTCGTCCTCCACGACGATCGCCACCCCGTCGCCGTCGGGAGCAGCGGTCACGGCTTTGACAGCGACGACGGCCACCGAGATCTGCGACCGGGCGAACTTCAGGGCGTTCTCCACCAGGTTGGCGACGATCTGGGCCAAGCGGTCGGGGTCGGCGGCAACCGGCGGCAGCAAGCCGGTGCCGGCGGCCGACGGATCCCCAAGGACGTCCAGCCCGACCCCGGCCCGGTCGGCGGCGGGGCGGAAGCCCTCGGCGGTGTCGGCCACAACCTCGCCGACGTCGGTGCTGCGGATGTCGAGCGAGAAGCGCCGGGCGTCGAAGTTGGCGAGCTCGAGCAGGTCGCCAACCAGGCGCTCGAGCCTCGCCGCCTCCGCCGCGATGATCGCCCCCGCCCGCGCCGAATCGGGCGCGCGGTCCTCGGCCAGCGCCTCGGCATAGCCGCGGATCGACGTCAGGGGGGTCCGCAGGTCGTGGGACACCGACAGCAGGAACTGCCGCTCCAACCCTCGGGACCGCTCCAGGCTGGCCGCCATCACGTTGATGGAGCGGGCCAGACCCTCCAGCTCGGAACCGTCGGCCTGCTCCTCGGGCACCCGCACCGCCAGGTCGCCGGCGGCGATCCGCCGGGTCGCGTCCTGGGCCTCCCGCAGCGGGCGGGTCAGGCGCCGACCCAGGTTGACGGCCACGGCGGCGGCCGCGGCCAGGGTGGCCAGCATGATCGCCAGGAACCAGGGGCCGAGCACCACCTGGCCGGCCCCGACGTTCCGGCTCAGGACCACGACGAGGGTCTCGCCCCGCTGGGCCGGGGCGGCGGCGAAGAGCACGCCCGCTCGCTCGCCGGTGAGGGGCTTTCCGGCCCGCAAAAGGTCGACGTCGATGTCGTCGCGGACCACGCCCGGCGGGAGCTGGCCGCGCAGCCCGGCGTCGGGCCCCACACGGAGGACGCCGGCGCCCTCCAACCGCAGGGCGCGCACGACCGCGGCCAGCGCGCCAGGGGCCTGCACGGACTCCACCTGGGTGGCCAACCGGACCGCCTGGCGGCGGAGCTCGGTACGGGCCTGCTCGCGCGCCTCGACCCGCACCAGGACGAAGGTCACGACGGTGGCGACAGCCAGGGCCGCAGCCACGATGGCGACCACGGTGACAATCAAACGTCTCGTCATGTGGGCAGACGTCTCGTCATGTGGGCAGACGCCGGGTCATGGCGCTCAGCCCAGCCTGTAGCCGACGCCCCACACCGTGGCCAGCGGGAGGCCGGTGCCCAACTTCTTGCGCAGCTGCCGGACGTGGACGTCGATGGTGCGCTGGTCGCCGAACCAGTCCCGGCCCCACACGCCGTCGAGGATCTGCTGGCGGGTGAGGGCCAGACCGGCGTTTTCGGCCAAGTACCGCAGCAGGTCGAACTCGCGGGTGGCCAGAGGGACGACCGTGCCCCGCAGCCGGGCCTCCCGGCGGGCGCAGTCGACCTCGACCTCCCCGACAACCAGCGGGACGGCCAGGTCGCGGGGCATGCCGTCGGCCCGCCTCAGCAGCGCCCTGACCCTGGCGACCAGCTCCCGGGGGAGGAACGGCTTGGGCACGTAGTCGTCGGCTCCCAGCTCGAGGCCGAGCACGCGGTCGATCTCGTCGCCGCGGGCGGTGAGGACGATGATCGGCACGTTGCTGTCGACGCGGAGCCGCCGGCACACCTCCAGCCCGTCGATGCCACCGGGCAGGCCGACGTCGAGGATCACCAGGCGCGGCTCCTGGCTGCGGACCGCTTCGAGTCCGGTGTCGCCGTCGGCCGCCTGCACGACCCGGAAGCCCTCCTGGCGCAGGTAGAGCTCGACCAGGTCGGCGATGTTGGGATCGTCCTCCACCACGACGATCGTCCCGGCGTCGGTGGAGGAGCTCATCCCGTTCGCTATGGTCGCGCACCCTCCCGGGCCGGCCCCGTCGCGCCGATCAATCCAGGCGCCTCGTCGCCCCAGGCCGCCCAGCCGAGCCGCGGGTGCCGGGCGAACAGCTCCAGGTACGGACCCGGGGAGCACGACTCGACGATGTCGTACAGCTGCTCGGGTTTTCGGGAGTGCTCGCGCTTGCGGCTGGCGAAGAGGTTCACCTGGCGGCGGCCGGGTTGGAGCGTCCGCATGCTGCCCCGGACGCCGAAGAGCACCAGCTCGGTGACGTTGCGGAAGTAGAAGCCCACGCCTCGACGGTCGCTGCGTCCGTCGCCCAGCACCTTGTGCCACACCAGGTTGGCCTTGTACGTGAAGCCCCAGCCCTGCATCACCGCCAGGCCGTCGGCCAGAAGGGCGTTCGGCACCCACAGGTAGAGGTGGGCGTCGTCGGCGACGCCGGCCGCCACCGGGAGCGCCCCGATCTCGGCGGTGGTCATCGTCCGGTACCGGGCGTGGCGCCGGTACTCGGGCGAGATCTTCCCGGTGCGGTGGGCGAAACGCCACGGCGGGTCGGCCAGGACGGTGCCGAAGGGCCCGCCGTCGAGGTGCGCCAGGTCCACAGGGCGGAGTTTTCCAGCCAGCAGCAGGATGGGGGTGGATACCATCCCCGAGATGACCCCTCCCGTTCATCCCTGATGACCACAGCCCTCGATCGCATCATGGCCGCCAAGCGCAAGGCCTCCAGGGAGGACCCCCGCTGGCTCGACCAGGCGATGTCGGCGGCCTTCGGGGTGCCCGACCCGCGGCCGTTCCGTGCCGCACTGGCGGCGGCGTCCGAGGCGACCCCCGGGCGGCCGTCGGTGATCGCGGAGATCAAGCGGCGCTCGCCGTCGAAGGGCGACCTGGCCACCGACCTGGACCCTGCCGCCCTGGCCGCCGCCTACCAGTCGGGGGGTGCGGTCGCCATCTCGGTCCTCACCGACAGCGAGTTCTTCGGCGGGTCCCCTGACGACGTGGCCGCGGTCCGCAGCGCCACCGACCTCCCCGTGCTGCGCAAGGACTTCACGGTGGACGGCCGCGACGTCGCCGACGCCAGGGCCATGGGTGCCGACGCCGTTCTTCTCATCGTCGCCGCCCTCACGCCGGAGGAGGTCTACCGCCTGCGGAGCCTGGCCGAGGGTCTGAACCTTTCGGCGCTGATCGAGGTGCACGACGAGGCCCAGCTGAAGATCGCCATCGACGCCGGCGCCGACTTGATCGGTGTCAACCAGCGTGACCTGCGGACCTTCGAGGTCGACCCCACCCGGGCCGTGCGGCTGGCCGACCTGATTCCGAAGGGGATCGTGAAGGTGGCCGAGTCCGGCATATCCGGCCCGGCCCAGGTCGACGCTCTCGCCGCCGCCGGCTACGACGCCATCCTCGTCGGCGAGAGCCTCGTCACCGCGGCGGACCCTGCCCAAGCCCTGCGAGCCCTGCGAGGTACCCCGTGAGCGACCCGTGACCGGACCCCGTTGGATCCTTCCGCCCGACCGTGTCCCCGAGGCGTGGTTCAACGTCGCCCCCCACCTGCTGGAGCCGTTGCAGCCACCGCTGCACCCGGCCACCCGGCAGCCGGTCGGGCCCGACGACCTGGCCCCCCTGTTCCCGATGGCCCTCATCGGCCAGGAGGTGTCGACCGAGCCGTGGGTCGACGTGCCCGGCGAGGTGCTCGACGTCCTCCGCCTCTGGCGCCCGACACCCCTCGTGCGCGCCCACCGGCTGGAGGCTGCCCTGGGCACCCCGGCCCGCATCTACTTCAAGGACGAGTCGGTGTCGCCCGCCGGTTCGCACAAGCCGAACACCGCCATCCCTCAGGCCTTCTACAACAGGCAGGCGGGCATCGCCCGGCTGGCCACCGAGACAGGCGCCGGCCAGTGGGGGAGCGCGCTGTCGCTGGCCTGCTCCCTCTTCGGGCTGGAGTGCAAGGTCTACATGGTGCGGTCGTCGTTCAACCAGAAGCCGTACCGCCGGATGATGATCGAGACGTGGGGCGGCACGGTCGTGCCCTCGCCCGTCGGCGATCCCGAGTCCTCCGGGTCCCTCGGGTCGGCCATCAGCGACGCCGTGGGCGACGCCGCCACCCGGGAGGACACCCACTACGCCCTCGGCTCGGTGCTGAACCACGTCCTGCTGCACCAGACCGTCATCGGCCTGGAGGCCAAGGAGCAGTTGGCCATGGCCGGCGAGTCCGCCCCCGACGTCGTCATCGGCTGCTGCGGTGGGGGATCCAACCTTGGCGGCATCGCCCTGCCCTTCGTTCCCGACACCGACGTTCGCCTGGTGGCCGTCGAGCCGTCCTCCTGCCCGACCCTGACCTCGGGACGGTTCGACTACGACTTCGGCGACACCGTCGGCCTGACGCCGCTGCTGGCCATGTACACCCTCGGCCACGACTTCATGCCCCCACCCATCCACGCCGGGGGCCTGCGCTACCACGGCGACGCGCCGATCATCTCCAACCTGGTCAAGTCCGGACGGATGGAGGCGGTGGCCTACCCCCAGGGCAAGGTCTTCGAGGCGGCGGTCCAGTTCGCCAGGGTCCAGGGCACCATCCCGGCCCCCGAGACCGCCCACGCCGTCCGGGCCGCCATCGACGAGGCCCTCCTCGCCAAGGAGGAGGGCGCCGAGCGGGTGATCCTGTTCGGCTACTCCGGCCACGGCTTGCTCGACCTGTCCGCCTACGACGCCTACCTGCACGGGAACCTCGACGGCTGAGCCACGTCCTGAACGACCAGGTTCCCAGGAGCGACACGGCCGACCCGGTACCGTCAGCCAGGTGTTCGTCAAGATCTGCGGGACGACAAACGAGGAGGACGCCCTGCTGGCGGTGGCCATGGGCGCCGACGCCATCGGGTTCATCTTCGCCCCGTCGCGGCGGCAGGTCACGCCCCAGCTGGCCGCCGAGATCGCCAAGCGGCTGCCTCCCGAGGTCCTCACCATCGGCGTGTTCCGCGACGAGGCGCCGGCCCGGGTGGTCGAGGTTGTCAACGGAGCCCGGCTCGGCGGTGCCCAGCTCCACGGCCACGAGCCGCCGGAACACGCTCAGTACGTCCGCCAGCGGGTCAGGTTCGTCATCCAGGCCTTCCCCGCCGGCGACGCCACGATCGCCCGGGCCGGCGAGTACGGGGCCGACGTGATCATGGTCGACTCGCCGCTGCCCGGGTCGGGCAAGGTGTTCGACTGGGCGCTGGCCGAGGCGCCCGACGGCCTGCGCCTGATGCTGGCCGGCGGCCTCACCGCCGACAACGTGGGCGAGGCGGTGGCCCAGGTCCATCCCTGGGGCGTCGACGTGGCCACCGGCGTGGAGTCCACCCCCGGCCGCAAGGACCCCCGCAAGCTCCGCGCCTTCGTGCTGGCGGCCCGGGCGGCAGGGGTCGCCGACCGCGACCCGGTCCCGGCCATCGTCGGCGACGACGGGAGCCCGGATCCGTTCGACCAGGACGACCTGTGATCTCCGGTCCCGGTTTCTGCTCGCGCAATTCCCGGCTGGAGGTGGTACAAGCGCGAGCAGAATCGCAGTCATGACCTCCGTCCACCTCATGGGCGACCCCTCTGCGGGCGGCCGCTTCGGCGACTTCGGCGGCCGGTACCTGCCCGAGTCGCTGGTACCTGCCTGCATCGAGCTCGAGGGCGCGTTCGCCGAGGCGTGGGACGACTCGGCCTTCCGCGCCGAGTACGTCGCCATCCTGCGCGACTACGGCGGCCGGCCGACGCCGGTCACCGAGTGCCGGCGACTGTCGCACCGCCTGGGCGTGCGCGTGCTGCTCAAGCGGGAGGACCTGGCCCACACCGGGTCCCACAAGATCAACAACGTGGTCGGCCAGGCCCTGCTCACCCGGCGCATGGGCAAGACCCGGATGATCGCCGAGACCGGCGCCGGCCAGCACGGCGTCGCCACCGCCACCGCCGCCGCCCTCTTCGGCTTCGACTGCCGCATCTACATGGGCGAGGTCGACGTCGGCCGCCAGGAGCTCAACGTGTTCCGGATGAAGCTGCTCGGGGCAGAAGTGGTGACCGTCTCGTCGGGCAGCCGCACCCTCAAGGACGCCATCAACGAGACCCTCCGCGAATGGGTGTCGTCGGTCGAGACCACCCACTACTGCCTCGGGTCGGTCATGGGTCCGCACCCGTACCCGTGGATGGTGCGCGAGTTCCAGCGGATCATCGGCGACGAGGCCGCCTTCCAGGCCCGGTCCCATCTGGACGGCATGGATCCCGACGTGGTGGTCGCCTGCGTCGGCGGCGGCAGCAACGCCGCCGGCACCTTCGCCGGCTTCGTCGACACCTCCGCCCGCCTGGTGGGAGTCGAGCCCGAGGGCGGGGCCGCCATCGGCAGGGGCGTGCCCGGCGTCGTCCACGGCAGCAAGTCGTTCCTGCTCCAGGACGAGTACGGCCAGGTCCTGGAGGCGCACTCCATCTCGGCCGGCCTCGACTACCCGGGCGTCGGCCCCGAGCACGCCCACCTGGCGTCCATCGGCCGGGTCCGCTACGTGGCCGCCAACGACGCCGAGGTATTGGACGCCTTCAAGCTGCTGGCCCAGACCGAGGGCATCATCCCGGCCCTGGAGTCGGCCCACGCACTGGCCTGGGTCGTACGGGCCGCCGGCACCGACGAGCTGCCCGGCGGCTCCACCGTCCTCGTCACCCTCTCCGGCCGGGGCGACAAGGACGTCGACCAGGTGATGCACCTGATCGACCCCGAAAGCGCCGAGTAACCCTTTGGCCCGTCCCGGACCCCTCGAGTCGGCCCTCCGCGCCCGGCGCGACGCCGGCCACAAGCTCCTCGTGCCCTACGTCACCGGCGGGCTCGGCGCCGATTGGGTCGAGGTGGTGCAGGCGGTGGCGGCGGCCGGTGCCGACGCCATCGAGATCGGCATCCCGTTCAGCGACCCGGTCATGGACGGGCCGGTGATCCAGCAGGCCTCCGAGCGGGCCCTGGCCGGCGGCATCACCCCCGCCGCCATCGTCACCGCCCTCGGTGGTGTCGACGTCGGCATCCCTCTTGCTGTCATGACGTACTACAACGTCATCTTCCGCGCCGGACACCGCCGGTTCGCCCGTTCTCTGGCCGACCAGGGCGTCGCCGGCGCCATCGTCCCCGACCTGCCCCTCGACGAGCTCGACGGCTGGGGGCTGGCGGCCGACGACGCCGGGGTAGAGACCGTCCTTCTCGCCGCCCCCACCACCCCCGACGCCCGCCTGGTGGCGATCTGCGAGCGGTCGCACGGCTTCGTCTACGCCGTCGGCATGATGGGCGTCACCGGGGAGCGCTCGGCCCTGGCCGCGTCGGCCACCGCCATGGGTCGCCGGCTCAAGCAGGTCACCGACAAGCCGGTGCTGATCGGCATCGGCGTGTCCAACGCCCAGCAGGCGGCGGAGGCAGCAGCCGACGCCGACGGGGTCATCGTCGGGTCCGCCCTGATCCGCCGCCTCCTCGAGGGAGCGGGACCCGACGGCGCCGGGGACTTCGTGGCCGAGCTCCGGGCCGGCCTCGACGCCGGCTGAGCCGAGACGCACACCGCGACGCTCACCCCGGCATCCCCCGTTGGCCGGCCGTTCAACCAGTTGTAACGCAATCGGCCCCCGGCAGGTCAGACCCTCACATGGGCCTCGCCGTCTTGTTCCCCGGACAGGGGACCCAGTTCCCTCAAATGGGTGAGCCTTGGCGTGAGACGGCCGCGTGGGCGCTGGTCGAGCGGGCCGAAGCGGCAGTCGAGCTTCCCCTCGCCGACCTCCTCCTCGTGGCCGACGCCGACCAGCTGGCCCGCACCCGGGACGCCCAGCTCGCGGTGCTGCTGACCTCCCTGATGGCATGGGAGGCGGTGCGTGACAGCGTCGAGGCACCGATGGCGTTCGCCGGCCACTCCCTCGGCCAGATCACCGCCCTCATCGCCTCCGGCGCCCTGACCCTGGAGGACGGTGTCCGCGTCGCCGCCGAGCGGGCCGGCGCCACCCAGGCCGCCGCCGACGCCCGGCCCGGTCGCATGGCGGCCCTGATCGGAGCCACCATCGAACAGGCGCAGGCGGCGTGCGGCCCCGACGGCGAGAGCGCCGATGCGACCTGCTGGGTCGCCAACGACAACGCCCCCGGCCAGGTCGTCCTCGGGGGGACGCCCGAAGGCATCGAGCAGGCCATCGCCCGCGCACCCGGCCTGGGGATCAGGCGGGTGATCCCGCTCAACGTGGGCGCCGCCTTCCACACACCCCTGATGGCGCCGGCCGCCGACCACCTGACGCCGTTCCTGGCTGCCACCCATTTCGCAGCACCGACGGCGGCGGTCGTCGCCAACACCGACGCCGCACCCTACGACGGGGCGGACGGCTGGCCCGTCCGCCTCACCCGTCACCTTGTCTCACCGGTCCGCTGGCGCGAGTCGATGCTGACGCTCGCCGCCCTCGGGGCCGACATGTTCCTCGAGGTCGGCCCCGGCAGCGTGCTGTCCGGGCTGGCCCGCCGTATTGTCCCGGGTATCGCGAGCCGGAACGTCTCGGCTCCCGGCGACGTACCCGCTCTCTCGGAGGTCGCCTGAATGGAAGCCGGCACAGTACACGGCGAGTTGCTCGTCGTTCCGGAGCGAGTGATACTCGCTCCCGCTCCCGGCAAGTTCCGCCCGGCCGAGTCCGGGTCTGAACCTGCCGAGGGCGATCCCGTCGACAGGGAGCAGGTCATCGGCTTCGTCGACGGAATCGGCCATTCCACGCCCGTGCGCAGCCCCTTCGCGGGCCGGCTGATGGGGCTCCTCGCCTCCGCCGGCGAGCGGGTGCGCGAGGGCCAGCCGGTGGCCTGGCTGCGCCTGGCGCTTTGAGCCGAGGCACGACCGGCATCGGCGTCGCCGTTGCCGGGTGGGGCATGGCCGTGCCCGACCGCAGGGTCACCAACCACGACCTCGCCCTGCGGGTCGAGACCAGCGACGCCTGGATCGTCGAGCGCACCGGGATCCGCGAGCGGCGGTGGGTGGGCGAAGGCGAGTCCACCGCCACCCTCGCCATCGAAGCCGGTGGGGCGGCCATCAAGCAGGCCAACCTCAGCCCGTCCGACATCGGCTGCTGCATCGTCTGCACGTGCACCCCGGAGCAACCGATCCCGCCCACCGCCGCGTTCGTCCAGGACGCCCTGGGCCTGAGCTGCGGTGCCTTCGACATCGACGCCGCCTGCTCGGGCTTCGTCTACGGGCTCGTGGTGGCCGCCTCGATGGTGGCGTCGGCCGACTTCGGCCCGGTGCTGCTCATCGGGTCCGAGACGCTCAGCCGCTTCGCCGACCCCGACGACCGCTCGACGTGCATCCTCTTCGGCGACGGTGCCGGCGCTGTCGTGCTCGTCCCGTCCGAGGAGCCCAACCTGCTGGCCTGGGACCTCGACTGCGACGGCTCGGCCGCCCCGCTGCTGGCCATACCCGCGGGTGGGAGCCGTCAGCCGGCCACCCCCGCCACGGTGGCCGCCGGCGACCACTTCCTCAAGATGGACGGCAAGGAGGTCTTCCGCCGGGCCGTCCGGGCCATGGTCAGCTCGGGCGAGGCCACCTTGGAGAAGGCCGGCATCGGCGCCGACGCCCTGGCCCTCTGGATCCCGCACCAGGCCAACGCCCGCATCATCGACGCCACCGCCTCCCGCCTCAACCTGCCGCCCGAGAAGGTCTTCGTGAACGTCGACCGCTACGGGAACACGTCGGCCGCGTCCGTGCCCATCTGCCTGGCCGAGGCGGCCGAGGAGGGCAGGTTGCACGACGGCGACCTGGTGATGGTGTCGGGCGTGGGGGCCGGGATGTCGTGGGCCACCGCTCTGATCCGCTGGGGCCAGGCCTGATCCGGTGGTGCCAGCCGTGATCCTCCGGGGACAGGGAAGCTGATGGGGGGGCGGGTGGCGCTGGTCACCGGCGCGTCCCGCGGCATCGGCCGCGCCATCGCCCTGGCCCTCGCCGCCGACGGCCACCGGGTGGCGGCGTGCTACAAGTCCGACGAAGCGGCCGCGGCCTACACCTGTGGCGCCATCGCCCAGGTCGGGGGGGAGTCGCTGGCCGTGCAGGTCGACGTGGCCGACCCCGCCTCGGTCGACGCCGCCTTCAAACAGGTGGAGGACGCGTTCGACAAGGTCGAGGTCGTCGTGGCCAACGCCGGGATCAACCGGGACGGGCTCATCATGCGGATGACCGACGACCAGTGGGGTTCGGTGCTGCGGACCAACCTCGACGGGACGTTCCACGTCGTCAGGCGGGCGGTACCGGGCATGGTGCGCGCCCGGTGGGGCCGCATCGTGGTGGTGGGCTCGGTCGTCGGGCTGTCCGGGTCGGCCGGACAGACCAACTACGCGGCGGCCAAGGCCGGTCAGGTCGGGTTGGTGCGGGCCCTGGCGAGGGAGCTCGGCTCCCGGAACGTCACCGCCAACCTCGTCGCGCCCGGCCCGATCGTCACGGCGATGACCGACGCCCTGGTCGACGACACCCGGGCCGAGATGGCGCGCCTCGTGCCCCTGGGGCGTTTCGGCACCCCCGAGGAGGTTGCCGCGGTCGTGGCGTTCCTCGCGTCCGACGCCGCGTCGTTCGTGTCCGGCGCGGTCGTCCCCGTGGACGGCGGCATGGGCATGGGCCACTGATTGCGGCGACCGTCGACGACGGCAATAGTTCGAACGTCCGGAGCGCTATTCGCGCTGTCCGTCAAGGCGCTTGAGATCCTCGCTCGGCATTTCTCCCACACCTCATTGGGGCTGCGCAACCACACCCGCCACAATTGATTCCGGAGAGGATCGGTCGGCGGATGCCAACTTTTGGAGGACACGGTGCATCGAGCGCCGGCTGCGGAGCAACGGGCGTGTCCCGAGCGTGTCCTGTTCGGAGTTGCGGCGCGGCGCGGGCGCCAGGTCGGCAGCGGAGCTCCAGGTGTCGGGGGGGCCGCCCATCGGACCTTGCCAGGTATCGAGCCAGGCGGCCGGGCGCCACGCGTGGACGCTCGGGAGAGTAACGTTGAGCGGTTCGCGACATGGGTTCGCCGCGCCTCGAGTCCCCGGGGCGATGACGGACCGGCTTGGCAGTTCCCCACAGCGTGGGGCCCGAGGAGTGGTCCTTGACTGTGGGGGCGGAATGCCCCGTATATCGGGGCCAACATAGTCAGAATGACAATCGGATTTTCTGAGAGCAACGACCAGGCGGACGGAACCTCGCACCTGAGGCCGGAAATACCATGTGACCTATCGAGCTGCTCAGGGGTCAGAGTCCCCGTGAGCGGAAATCAGGAGGAATCAACACTTTGGACCGCTCGACCATTTTGGATAAGCTCGCCGATGTCGCGGTCGAGGTGCTCGGGGTCGATCGTAAGATCGTGTCCGAGGAGGCGAGCTTCAAGGACGACCTCGGTGCCGACAGCCTCGACCTCGTCGAGTTCGTGATGGCACTGGAGGAGCGTTTCTCGATCTCGGTCCCCGAGGACAAGCTCGAGGGGATCACCACCGTCAAGGAAGCCGTCGACCTGGTGATCGGCCAGACGGCGCCGACCGAGAGCGCCAACCAGGGATGACGGATCCGGGCCGCGCGGGCGTGGCGGTCATCGGTATGGGGGTCAAGACTCCAGCCGGCAGCGACCTGGAGACGTTCTGGTCGACCCTTCTGGCCGGCCGGTCGTGCGTCGGCCGGGTCAAGGCGTTCGACCCGTCGGAGCTCCCGGTGCAGTTCGCCGGGGAGGTCGCCGACTTCGATCCCGAGGCCTACATCGGCTACAAGGAGGCCCGCCGGGCCGACCGCGTGGCCCAGCTCGGCTTCGCCGCCGCGGCCGACGCGCTCGCCGACGCCGGCGACCCCGGTGCCGACCCCGCTCGCTGCGGCGTGGTGGCGGGCACGGGCGTGGGCGGGCTGATCACCCAGGAGGCCCAGGAGCACATCATGTACAAGGGCGGCCCGAGCCGGGTCAGCCCCTTCCTGGTGCCGATGATGATGCCCAACGCCACCGCCGCCATGATCGGGATGAAGCTGGGGTGGACGGGCCCGAACTTCTGCGTGGCCACCGCGTGCGCCGCCGGGTCCCACGCCGTGGGGGAGGGGGCCCGCCTGATCCGGGAGGGCTCGGCCGACATCGTGCTCGTCGGCGGCAGCGAGGCCGCGGTCACCCCCATCGCCATCGCCGCCTTCGCCCGCATGGGAGCGCTCAGCATGCGCCACGACGCCCCTGAGCTCGCGTCGCGGCCCTTCGACGTCGACCGCGACGGGTTCGTGCTCGGCGAGGGCGCCGCCTTCCTCGTGCTCGAGCGCCTCGACCGGGCCGTGGCCCGGGGAGCGAGGATCTACGGCCAGGTGGCCGGCTACGGCCGCAACGCCGACGCCTACCACATCACCGCCCCGTCGCCCGGTGGCGTGGGTGCCGCCGAGTGCATGCGCCTGGCCCTGGCCGACGCCGGCATCGACCCGTCCGAGGTCAGCCACGTCAACGCTCACGGCACGTCCACGCCGCTCAACGACGCGGCCGAGGCCGAGGCCGTCCTGAAGGTGTTCGGCGACACCCCCCCGCCCGTCACCTCGGTGAAGGGCGCCATGGGGCACCTCATCGGTGCCGCCGGCGCGGTCGAGGCCGTCGCCTCGTTCCTGGCTATGCGCGACGGCAAGGTGCCGCCCACGGCCAACCACCAGCGCACCGAGGACGAGCTGCGCATCGACGTCGTCGCCGGGTCGCCTCGCGACATCGCCGCCGGCCCCGCTGTCTCCAACTCGTTCGGCTTCGGCGGCCACAACGCCAGCCTGGTACTCGTTCCGAGCCCATGACCCCTGAGTCCGGTGGGCTCGTCCCGGTGGCGGCCCGCCGGGGTGGAGCGGCCATCGCGTCCCTCACCGAGATCGACGGGCGCCGGGTGGCCTGGTTCCGCCTGGCGGGGGGAAAGCACAAGGGGGCCATCGGCCCCGTCGAGGGCGAGGTCATCGAACGGCTTGTCCGCATGGCCCTGGAGGTCGGCGTTCCCGTCGTAGGTGAGCTGGCCACGTCGGGCGCCGACGTCGGCGAGGGGCTGGCCGCGCTGCACGCGTGGGGACGGGTGGCCAGGGCGATCAGCGACGCCTCCGGCACCGTGCCCGTGATCTTCTCGGTGGTCGGACCGTGCGTCGCCGGCCCCGCCCTGATCCTGGGAATGGCCGACCACGTGGTGATGACCGAGGACGCCTTCGCCTACCTGAGCGGTCCCCACACCGTCGAGGAGTTCACCGGCGCAGCCACCACCGGACGCGACCTGGGCGGGTCCGACGTCCACGCCCGCCGCAGCGGCCTGGCGTCGATCGTCGTCGCCGACGAGGAGGAGGCGGGCTGGGCCGTCGCCGACCTGCTCTCCTACCTGCCCTCCAACTGGCTCGACGCGGCTCCGACGGCCCCTTGCGACGACCCTGCCGACCGGCCCTGCCGGGTGGCGGCGACCACCGTGCCCGACCGTGCCACCGCCTCCTACGACGTGCGCACCGTGATCGGCGACGTCGTCGACAGGGAGTCCTTCCTGGAGGTGCGGGCGGCGGCCGCCCCCAACGTGGTCACCGGGTACGGCCGCCTGGCCGGCGCCCCGGTGGGCGTGATCGCCAACCAGCCCAGCCACAAGGCCGGCACCCTCGACATCGAGGCGTCGTGCAAGGCCGCCCGCTTCGTGCAGTCCTGCGACGCCTTCGGGCTCCCGCTCGTCACCTTCGTCGACAGCTCGGGCTTTCAGCCCGGCAAGGACATCGAGTGGCGGGGGGTCATCCGTCACGGCGCCCAGCTGGTGTCCGCCTACGCCGCCGCCACCGTGCCGCGGCTCTGCGTCGTCCTGCGCAAGGCGTACGGGGGCGCCTACATCGTCATGGACTCCCGGGGCCTGGGCAACGACCTGTGCCTGGCCTGGCCGGGAGCCGAGATCGCGGTCATGGGGGCGCCGGGCGCGGTTGCGGTCCTCCAGCGCCGCAAGCTCGACGCCGTCGACGACCCGGTGGACCGGGCGTCGCTGGCCGCCGACCTCGAGGCGGAGTACGCCGAGCGGTTCTGCACCCCGCAGGTGGCCGCCGAGCGGGGCTTCGTCGACGACGTGATCGACCCCCACGACACCCGCCGCCTCCTCGTGTCCGGCCTGGTCGCCCTCCGCTCGAAGCGAGTGCCGGCCATGGCCGGCGTCAAACACTCGAACACACCCCTGTAAGGACAGGCACACCACTCTGATGCTGCTCGAAGGCAAGAAGATCCTTGTCACCGGCGTCCTGCACGAGACGTCCATCGCCTTCTCGGTGGCCCGCCTGGCCCAGGACCAGGGGGCCGAGATCGTGCTGACGTCCTTCGGCAGGGCCATGAGCCTCACCAAGCGGACGGCCCGCAAACTGCCCACCGAGCCCGACGTGCTCGAGGTCGACGTCACCGATCCGGCCCACATGCTGTTCCTCACCGACGACCTCAGCCACCGGTGGGGCACGGTGGACGGGGTGCTGCACGCCGTCGCCTTCGCCCCCGCCGACTGCCTGGGGGGCGACATCATGAAGGCCGAGTGGGACGACGTGGCCGTCACCCTGCGGGTCTCCGCCTACTCGCTGAAGGCCCTGGCCGGGGCCGTCCTGCCGCTGATGCGCGAGTCCGGCGGCTCGATCGTCGGGCTCGACTTCGACGCCCGCCAGGCGTGGCCGGCCTACGACTGGATGGGCGTGGCCAAGGCCGCGCTGGAGGCCACCTCCCGCTACCTGGCCCGCGACCTGGGCAAGCACCAGATCCGGGTCAACCTGGTGTCCGCCGGCCCGCTCCGCACGATCGCGGCCAAGGGCATCGCCGGCTTCGAGACGATCGAGGAGACGTGGGGGGGCCGGGCCCCGCTGGGCTGGGACACCCGCGACGCCACACCGGTGGCCAAGGCGTGCGTGGCCCTGCTGTCGGACTGGTTCCCGGCGACCACAGGCGAGATGGTGCACGTGGACGGCGGCTTCCACTCACTGGCGGCGGCACCGGGCGACTGACCACGCGGCGCAATTTGTTGCGCGCTGCCAGTGACATTCCGGCGCCAGCCTGGCATCCTCGGCGGAATGCGTATCTTGCGACGACCTGTCACGGCCCTACTCGCCTTCCTCGCCCTCCCGGCGACCGTCCTGTCCCTGACCGTGCTGCCGACGGCAGCCGGCGCGGCACCGATACCCGTGCCCACCTGGGCTCCGGCGGCGACGGCACCCATCCACCCCGGCGTGCAAACCATCACCGCCGGTGGCCAGTGCACCGCCAACTTCGTGTTCTACGACGCCACCGACGTCTACATCGGCCAGGCCGCCCACTGCTCCACCACCGGTGGCCCGACCGACGTCGACGGCTGCCTGACCAGCTCCCAGCCCCTCGGCACGGAGGTCACCGTCGGGGGTGCCTCCAAACCCGGCACGCTCGTCTACAACGCCTGGCTGGCGATGCAGGCGGCCGGTGAGACCAACGTCGACGCCTGCGCCAAGAACGATCTGGCCCTGATCCGCCTCGATCCCGCCGACCGGGCCAAGGTGAACCCTTCCATCCCCCATTGGGGAGGGCCCAACGGGATCAACACCACCGGCACCAAGCTCCTCCAGAAGGCGTACAGCTATGGCAACTCCAGCCTGCGGCTCGGCCTGACGCTGCTGAGCCCCCACCTCGGCATCGCCCGGGGCGACACCAACAACGGCTGGAGCCACGAGATCAACACCATCCCGCCCGACCTGCCCGGCGACTCCGGGAGCCCCTACCTCGACTCCACCGGCAAGGCCCTCGGCCAGCTCAGCACCCTGCTCGTCGGCGTCCCCACGCTGGTCGTCAACGGCGTCGGGGACCTGAAGCGGGAGATGGACTACATGGCGGCCCACTCGTCGCTGACGGTCCAGATGGCGCTGGGCACCACGCCCTTCAACGGGAAGAAGCTGCCGCTCGGCCTGTAGCGTGCGGGGCCATGGCCCTGACTCCCGGCGACCCTGCTCCCGATTTCTCCCTGCTCGACCAGTCGGGGGCGACGGTGCAGCTGTCGGACTTCCGCGGCCGCAAGGTCCTCGTCTACTTCTACCCGAGGGCCGACACGCCCGGCTGCACCACCCAGTCCTGTGGCCTGCGTGACGTGGCCGGCTCCGTGGGCGACACCGCCATCCTGGGGATCAGCCCCGACCCGCCGGCCAAGCAGGCCCGCTTCGACACCAAGTACAGCCTCGGGTTCCCGCTGCTGGCCGACCAGGACCACGCCGTGGCCGAGGCCTACAGCGCGTGGGGCCAGAAGAGCATGTACGGCAAGAAGTACATGGGCATCATCCGCTCGGCGTTCCTCGTCGACGCCGACGGGAACGTGGAACAGGCCTGGTACAAGGTGTCGCCCAAGGACACCGCGGCCAACCTGATCGCCGCTCTGGTCTGAGGCCCATTGCCGTTTGTCCGACGGCGTGATTTGCCCGTCGGGGCCCGACATACGGGGTAGTTGACGCGACTCCGTTGGGTGACTCGGGTCATGCGGCTCTATGGTGGTGCGGCAGGATGGGAAAGGACAATGCACGGCGAGGGAGTGGCGGAGCAGTGAGCACAGGCGAGTCGATCGAGTCCGGCTTTCCGTACCAGGGTGTCGAGTGGTTTCTCGACCACCACCAGGCCAAGGCGGCGGAACGGCGGCAGATGCTCGCCGACTTGAACATCCGCGAGGGCCTGAGCGTGCTCGACCTCGCCTGCGGACCTGGCTTGTGGGCGCCGTGGTTCGCCGAGTTGGTGGGTCCGACGGGCCAGGTTGTCGGACTGGATCTGACCGAAACCTACCTCCGGTACGCAGTGTCGAGCCAGGCCGATGAGCCGCTCGGCGGGCCGACCTCGTTCGCCGTGGGCAGCATCTTCTCCCTGCCGTTCTCGGCCGACTCCTTCGACATCGTTTTCCTCGGCAATGCTCTCTCGGCTCACGCCAACGCGCAGGACGTGATAGCGGAGATGACGCGGGTCACCCGACCAGGAGGACGGGTGATCGTCAAGGAGTGGGACGACAGCACGTTCCTCTTCCACCCGGTCAGCGCTCGCCTCGTCGCGACCGTCCTGTATGCGGTCACTGTAGCCCTGGAGGCCGAGGACGCCCGCGGGTCGAACGGCACTTCCTGGCCTCGGAACGACGGCTTCATGGGCCGGAAGGTGCGCGGCCTGTTGGTGAGGGGGAGCCTGGAGCAGGTCACGAGCCGGGCCTACGCGATCCACAAGACGCACCCCCTCGAGAATTCGGCCAAGAGGTACATCCAGGGCAACGCCAACTTCCTGGGCGAGACTGCCGCCCCATTCCTGACCGACGAACAGCTACGAGCGTGGGAGGCGGCCTTCGACCCGGAGTCCGACGATTACGTCCTCGACGACCCGGACCTCTTCTTCTGCTTGACCGAGGTGGTCGCAGTCGGCACCGTCGTGGCGAGCACCTAGATCGAGAGCCTGCCGTATCGCGCTAGCAGGGCATCGGAAACATCAGGCTGCGAGGTCGGAAAATCAGGCTGGTAGTGCCCGGAGCGGGACTCGAACCCGCACGCCCTTTCGAGCAACGGTGTTTGAGACCGTCATGTCTTCCATTCCATCATCCGGGCAATCACACGTACCTGGGACGCGAAATAGAGAGCCCCGAGGAAGCTTCCTCTGCTCGGTCCGAAAACCTTGCTTCGGTTACCACCTCGGGACTCCGGAACGTGAATGTACTCCCGCTCGCCGAGTCCTGTCAAGCATATTTCTCACACTCCCCAGGCCGGCGCTTCTTCGAGGAGGAAGCGGCTCACCGCCAGGCAGCGGTCGAGCATCTCGCACAGCAGCTCCTCGCCGGCCAGCACCTTGGCCAGGGAGACCTGTTGGCGGGCGACGATGGTGAGGCTGCGCTCGGGGGCGTCGGTGACCGACGCGAAGGAGTCGATGGCCGACACCTCGAGGGGGAGGTCGGGGCCGCCGACGCCGGCCAGCTCGGTGGCCAGCAGCAGCAGGTCGGGACCGGTCGGCAGCGGCGGCAGGGCCCAGGTGAAGATCAGCGGGAACTGGTAGTCGTCGGCCGGATCCTCGTCCTCGGGCAGGCTCGACACGACGTCCTCGAAAGCCAGAAGCACGCGGGGCTCCACCTCGAGCGCCAGGTGGAGGTCGAGGGGCCCGCCACAGCCCTCCTCGGGGTGCAGGTCCACCTCCCACACCTGGCGCAGGGAGTACGTCTCGACGAAATGGCGCTCGTCGTGGACGTGGAAGCCGTGGTCGACGGCATGATCCTTGAGCTCGGCCACGTAGCCGGCCACGTCGATTGCTGCCAGGGGGTCCACCTCCTCACGGGCGACGGGTGCGTGACGAGCGTAGGCGCTCGCGGCCGGTATACGGCGTGGTCGCAACGGGTGGGCCAGGATGGTCGTGGTGACCGACGACTTCCTGCTGGCAGCGCTCAACGAGGCGGCAGGGGAGGTGCGGGGGGTCCTCGACGACCTGGACGACTGGGGCCCGGCCGGCACGCGGGCCGGCCAGTACCGCAGCGACCTGGTGGCCGACGAGGTGGCGGTGCGGGTCCTGGTGGGAGCGGGCCTGGGCGTGCTGAGCGAGGAGTCGGGGCTGCACCATCCCGACCGGGCGGTGCAGGTGGCCCTGGATCCCGTCGACGGGTCGACCAACGCCTCCCGCTCGCTGCCCTGGTACGCCACCAGCCTGTGCGCGGTCGACGAGGTCGGGCCCCGCGCCGCGGTCGTGGTCAACCAGGCCACCGGCGACCGCTACGAGGCCGTCAGGGGTGGGGGAGCGACGCTGAACGGCAGGCCGATCGCACCGACCGGCTGCACCTCGATGGGCGACGCCGTCCTGGGGCTCACCGGCTGGCCGCGTCGCCACCTCGGGTGGCGCCAGTTCCGGGCCCTCGGGGCGGCGGCGCTCGACATCTGCGCGGTGGCGTCGGGCCAGCTCGACGCCTACGTCGACTGCAGCGGCGAGGCCCACGCCCCCTGGGACTACCTCGGCGGCATGCTCGTGTGCCTCGAGGCCGGGGCGGTGGTGGCCGAGGCGACCGGCCGAGACCTCGTCACCCTGGGCCTGCTGGAACGACGGTCGCCAGTGGCGGCGGCCACGCCGGCGTTGCTGGCCGAGGCCCTGGCGGCGAGGGCGGGCGCGGCGTGACCGCCTCGGCGCCCGGCCCGACCCCCGGGCGGCGGCTCCAGGCGCTGAAGCTGGCGGTCTTCCGGCGGATACCGGTCTTCCTGCGGATCTACGTGGTCCGGGCCCTGACGCCGTCGTTCCATGTGGGCGCCATCTGCGTCATCGAGCGCAACGACGGCGCCCTGCTCCTGGTGCGCCAGTCCTACCGGCGGCGGGAGGCGTGGGGCTTCCCCGGCGGGCTGCTCAAGCGGGGGGAGGAGCCCTCGGTGGCGGTGCGGCGGGAGGTGGGGGAGGAGCTCGGCGTCGAGCTCGTCGTCGACGAGCCGCCGATGGTCGTGATCGAGCCCCACCAGCGCCGGGTGGACGTGATCTACCGGGCCCGGCTGGTCGCCACAGTCAGTCAGGAGGCGTCGGGCGGTCAGGAGGCGTCGGGCGGTCCGGCGGCGTCGGGCGACCCCGCGGTGCCGGTGCCGGCGCCGGTGCCGCGGTCGCCGGAGGTGGCCGAGGTCCGCTGGTTCCCGGCCAACGACCTGCCCATCCTCCTCCCCGAGGCCGCCACCGCCCTCGTCGAGCTGGCCCGGTCCACCCGCCCGGCCCCCGACCTACCCCAGCGACGTAGTGTCGACGGCGGGCAAGCGGGCGCTTAGCTCAGCTGGCAAGAGCACGTCCCTTACAAGGACGGGGTCGGGGGTTCGAGTCCCTCAGCGCCCACCGCGGCGCCAGTGGTGAGTGTGCAAGAAGGTCGCATATAGCGACCTTTTTGCACGCTCGACCGTCAGGCGGCCGCGGCCAGGATCTCTGCTTCAACCGGTTCCGCAGGCGAGGCTTCGACCGCGCCGCCCGGCCGGGTGGTCACAAGGACGACCGCCCCGCTGAGGAGAGCGGTCGCGGCGCCCACCGCCAGGGCCACGCGCACGCCGAGGGTCTCGGCCATCCAGCCGGCGATGGGGCCGCCGATCGGGGTGCTGCCAAGGAAGACGACGGTGAACAGGGCCAGCACCCGTCCCCGCATCTCGGGGCTGGCCCGAAGCTGCAGGACCGCGTTGGTGCCCGACAGCAGGACGATGCTCGTGGTTCCCACGAGGACACCGCTCACCGCGGCCAGGACCAGCGAGGGCGACAGCGCGAACAGCACCGACGAGGCGCCGAACGCCACGCACGCCATGGCCAGGAAGCGGGTGGTGAGGGCCTCCCGGCGGGCCAGCCACAGCGACCCGATGACCGCGCCGGTGCCGGTCGTCGACGCCAGCAACGTGTAGGCGCCGGTGCCGCCGCCGAGGGTCCGCACCGCGAACAGCGGCGTCAGCACCTGGAAGTTGAAGGCGAGGACGGTCACCGCCGCCAGCATGAGCAGGGGCACGCGGAGCTCCTCGGTGGTCCACACGTACCGCAGGCCGGCCCTGAGCTGGCCCTTCTCTCCCTTCGCCGAGCGAGCGCCGACCCGCATGGCGGCAGGGTCCATGCGCCAGAGGGCCACCAGCACGGCGACGAAGCTGAGCCCGTTGACCACGAAGCACCAGCCGATCCCCACGGTCGCCACCAGCAGGCCGGCCACCGCCGGACCCACGGTGCGCGACCCCGTCATGAGCGTGGAGTTCAGGCTGACGGCGTTGGTCACGTCCCGTTCAGGCACCAGCTCGTTGACGAGGACCCGCCGGGCCGGGTTGTCGAAGGCGTTGAGGACACCGGTCAGCACGGCCAGCAGGTACACCCAGTTGACCGTGGCGTGCCCGCTGAGCACCAGCGCTCCAAGCGCCAGGGCGAGGACCATCGTCGCCGACTGGGTCACCATCATCAGGCGCCGCTTGTCGACCCGGTCGGTGACCACCCCGCCCCAAGCCCCAAGGACGAGGATCGGCAGGAACTGGGCGGCCGTGACCACGCCCAGCGCCACGCCGCTGTGGGTCAGCTGGAGGACGAGCAGGGTCTGGCCCACCAGCTGCAGCCAGGTCCCAGTCTGGGAGACGGCCTGGCCGACGAAGAAGAGCCTGAAGTTTCGCCCCTGCAGCGAGCGGAACGTGTGCCGGGTAGCCGCCCGCAGGCGGGTCACGGCCCCTCCGCCAGGCGATGGATGACGGGGATGGCGGCGCGCACGGTCGCTATCTCGTCGGGACTGAGGCCCGTCATCCGCGTTGCCAACCAGGCGTTCTTGCGGGTACGGCTGCGATCGAGCTGCCGCCGGCCCTCGGAGGTGATCTCCAACAGGGTCACCCGCCGGTCGGTGGGGTCGCTGACCTTGTTGGCCAGGCCCAGCTCGACCACCGACGCCGCGATCTTGCTGATCATCGGCTGGGAGACGTGCTCGCGCACGGCGAGGTCGCCGAGGGAGATGGGTCCCTCCCGCATCACGGTGACGAGGGCGGACACGATCGACGGCGTGAGGTCGGGGCCGGCCTGGTGGCGCAGCTCCCGCACGAGCGGGATCAAGGCGAGGCGGAGCTCGGCCGCCAGCTCGGCGGAATCGGGATCGGGGTGGGTCTCCATCACTTCACCCAACTATATAACCGAGTGAAGTATTCCGGCGATTCGAGCCAGCGGACACCAGCCGTAACCGCGGCGGGCGTCGGGCGTCTTGTTCGGCACACCTGCTCACGAAAGGGAGTGCCCGATGAACGACCTACTGACACCGGCACCGCCGGTGCCGGTGCCTCCGGCGGGTCCGACGGTTCGGCCATCAGCGTGATCGGCTACGGAACCTGCACCGTCGTCGCCAGCCAGGCCGGGGCCGCCGCCTACGAGGCGGCCCCGGCGGTGGCACGGAGCTTCGCCGTGTCCGACTGACGTCGCTTCACCGGCAGGTCAGGTCGGCCTCGCGGCCCCGCCACCGGGGGCCGTGAGGTCGTGGTGGCGCGTGGGCGGGACGGCGGTGTGGTTCGATGCCGTCGGCATGGATGCGACGGAGGTGTGGTCGTGCAGGACCGTGGACGACCCGTGGACGCAGCCCGCCGGCAGCACGACGACGGTCGACGTCTGCCGCGCCGACCTCGACGCGGATGCTGCGGGTCTCGAAGCTCTTCTGACCGCTGACGAGCGGGCGCGGGCCGATCGACTGCGCACACCGCTCCTCCGGGCCAGGTTCGTCGCCGCCCGGGGCTACCTGCGCCAGATGCTCGGCGTCCTGTTGAACGCGCCACCCCACGACGTGCAGATCGACCTGGGGCCCCACGGCAAGCCCGCCCTCGCCCCTCGGCACCCCCCACTGGAGTTCAACCTCTCGCACTCCGGCGGCGTCGCCCTCTACGCCTTCTGCCGCCACGCGCCGGTCGGGATCGACATCGAGCGCGTCCGCGACGACCTGCCGTGGGAGCAGCTGGCGGCGCGGTACTTCGCTCCGAACGAGGCGGCGGCGATGCACACGCCCGACGCCTTCTTTGCCTGCTGGACCAGGAAGGAGGCCCTCGTCAAGGCCTCCGGCACCGGGCTGTCCCAGCCGTTGCGGGAGGTCGTCGCGCCCCCAGGCTGGACCGTCGTCGACCTGCACCCGGAGGCCGCCTACCGAGCCGCCCTCGCCGTCCAGGGCCCGGCCGACGTCCAACTATGGACCTGGGCGTCCGTACACTCTCGGCGATGATCCGAGGCATGAGGAGCGACGAGCTTCCTGCCGGTGAGGGCAACAAGACCCAGATCCGGCGGGTCCGCACCGAGGACGGCCACATCCTCGTCGCCCGCCTCCAGGACGGCAGCCTCGTCGCCTTCGCCCCCTCCTGCCCCCACCAGGTGACGCCCCTCGACGACGCCACCATCACCGACTGCGTGCTGCGCTGCCCCAAGCACGCCTACCTCTACGAGGCCGACACGGGGGAGAACGTCCATCCCGCCCGGGGGGCCAAGCCGGAGAACATGTGGAAGCTCAAGCCCGGGTACCTGCCGACCTTCGAGATCGTCGAGCGCGACGGCTGGATCTGGGTCTCGCCGGAGCCCAATCCGGCCCCCGACATCTACGACCCCAAGCTGGAGGAGCGGGCCCAGGAGGAGGCGCCCGCGCCCATCCCGTTCGCCCCGGTGCGGGCCGGGCCCGAGCAGGCGGTGAAGTTCGTGACCGTGTCGTCGGGGTCGACGTTCGAGATCCGGGTGCCCACCACGCCGCGAGAGGGCTACGCCTGGCGCTACGAGCTGGTGGGCGACCTGCTGAGCGTGGTGGACGAGCAGTTCGAGCCGGGGGAGCTGCCGTGCCAGCGGGTGCAACTCGAGGCCCGCGGCGCGGGGGCCACCACGCTGTGCTGCACCTACGGCGCCATCGAGACCGCGGAGCCGGCCGACATCAGGACCTACATCGTGCGGGTACAGCCGGCCTGACGGCCTAGGCCCGCCGGGTCCACCATCCGGCGCAGGCGGACTGCGAGACTCGCCGGCCAGTGGAGGGCGACCGGCGACCCGAGAGCGACGCCGACGCGTCCCGGCACGTCGCCGCCCGGCGGCTGCTGGTCTCCGCCGTGGGAGGGCTGGCCGCGGGCCTCGTCGCCGCCTGGTTCGTCGCCTGGCAGGCGACTGCGATGATCGCGTGGGAGGTCGCCGCCGGCACCTTCCTCGTCCATGTCTGGCGTGAGGTGCTGCCGCAGGACGCGGCGGCCACCGAGCTCCACGCCTCGGCCGAGGACGACTCCCGCTTCGTCGCCGACGTGACCGTGCTGGTGGCGAGCGTGGCCAGCCTCGTCGCCGTCGTGCTCATCCTGCTCAAGGCGGCTGAGGTCCACGGGCCGCGCAAAGCCATTCTCACCGGCGTCGGGATCGTCGGCGTGGCCGCCTCGTGGGCCGTCGTCCACACCGTGTTCGCCCTCATGTACGGCCGCCTGTACTACGGGGAGGAGGAGACGGGGATCGAGTTTCCCGGGGGTGGCCGTCCCGCCTACCGCGAGTTCGCCTACCTCGCCTTCACCATCGGCATGTGCTACCAGGTGGCCGACACCAACCTGCGATCGAGCCGGATCCGATCGACCGTGCTGCGCCACGCCATGCTGTCCTACGTCCTCGGCACCGCCGTCATCGCCTTGTCGATCAACGCCGTCGCCGGGTTGGTCTGAGCTGCTACGAACGCTCTACGTGGCAGGAGTAACACACGGCGCGAGCGGGTAGGTATCCAGCAGACATTGGTCGCCGGTCCGAGATCGCATGGCCGGCCCGAGGATGAAGGGGTGCCCCATGGGCCTTCTGATTACGCTTCTGGTCATCTTCCTGCTGTTCATGGTCGCCGGGTGGGGTTGGCGCGCAGGACGCGGCGGCTGGTAGCAGCCGGGCTCGAGGCTCAGGCGGGATAGACGCCGACCTCGGTTGCCTTCACCGCCACCCACACGTCGCCGCCCTCGTCGAGCCGTAGCTCCTCGACGGCGGCGGCAGTGATTTCGGCCACGACCGGGACATCGCCCCCCACGACGACCCGGGCCCGTTCGCCTTCCCGTTCCACACCCAGGGCCACGCCGCGCCACACGTTGCGCGGCGTCCCCCCCGGGGGATCCCGGTTGAGGGTGACGGCCCGCGGGTGGATCACCACGAAGACGGGGCCCGGTTCGGTGCCGGGCACCACGAGGTAGCCCCCGCCCGCCAGCTCCACGCCACCGGCTACGGCGGTCCCCTCCAGCAGGTTCACACCGACCAGATCGGCGACGTACCGGCTCCGGGGACGGGCGCTGATCTCTGCCAGGGTGCCCGTCTGGACCACCCTTCCCCGCTCCACGACCATCACGTGGTCGGCCAGCGCGCCGGCGTCCACGGGGTCGTGGGTCACGACCACCCGGATGCCGTCGTAGCCGTCGAGGTGCTGTCGTAGCGCCCGGCGGGTTTCCGGCAGCGTCGACGCGTCCAGGGCGGCCAGCGGCTCGTCGAGCAGCAGTAGCCGGGGCTCGGTGGCGAGGGCACGGGCGAGGGCGACGCGCCGAGCCTGGCCTCCCGACAGCGCTGCCGGCAGTGCGGACGCGTGGTCGGCCAGGCCGATGCGCTCCAGCCACCCGGACGCCACCCGCCTGGACTCCCGGGTGCCCACGCCCCGGCACCGCAGCCCGAAGGCGACGTTCTCCACGGCGTTCAGGTGGGGGAAGAGCAGGTCGTCCTGGAACATCACGCCGACTGGCCGCCGCTCCGGTGGGACGTAGGCCGAGGTGCCTGCCGAGGTGCCAGTGTCCTCCAGCACCTCGCCGTCGAGCACGACCCGGCCGGCGTCGAGGGGCTGCAGCCCGGCGAGGGCCCGGAGCAAGGTCGTCTTCCCCGCCCCGTTCGGACCGACGACGGCGACGACGCCCCCGGTCGGCACCGACATGTCCACGTCGAGGTGGAGGGCACCCAGGGTCAGGTCCACCCTCGCCTCGAGGCTCAGTGCCGCACCGTCCCCAGCCACCGGTCCTGAAGGCCGACCAGGACGGCAACCGAGACGACGACCATGACGAGGCTGAGGACGAGGGCCGAGTCCAGCCGGCCCGACTCGATGAGCAGGTACACCTGCAACGGGATCGTCTGGGTGCGGCCCGGCGTGTTGCCGGCGAAGGTGATGGTCGCCCCGAACTCTCCCAGCGCCCGCGCCCAGCACAGCACGGCACCAGCCACCAGGCCGGGACGGGCCAGGGGCAGGGTGACCCGCCACAGCACGGTCCAGCGGCCGGCGCCCAGGGTGCGGGCGGCGTCCTCGTAGCGGCGGTCCATCGACCGGAATGCGGCCTCGGCGGTGACGACGAGGAAGGGCATGGCCACGAACGCCTCCGCCAGCACCGCGCCGGTCGTGGTGAATGGCAGGCGGATGCCGAACCAGTCGGCGAGCGGCCCTCCGAGCACACCCGACCGGCCGAAGGCCATGAGCAGGGCCACGCCGCCGACCACCGGCGGGAAGACCATCGGCAGGATCGTCAGGGCCCGCACCAGGCGCCGGCCGCGGAACTCGACCCGTGCCAGGACCCACGCCAGGGGGACCCCGACGACGACCGACACCGCCAGCGCGGACAGCGAGCAGACGAGCGACAGCCGCAGCGCGGTTCGCACCGCCGGAGATGCCAGCTCCCGCCCCAGATGCCCGACGGGTGCCCGCAGCAAGAGCGCGACCAGCGGCAGTGTCACGAAGGCCACCGCCCCCGCTGCCAGCACGAGAAAGGGCAGGGGAGGGCGCGTCCGCCGGGTCACGGGGCCGCGAAGCCGAAATCGGCGAGGATGCGCCGGCCCTCGGGGGACAGCACCAGTTCGATCCACGCTCCCGCACCGTCGGGGTCGGCCGCCTGGAGGGCCCTGGCGATCGGGTAGTCGACCACGACATTGGCCTCGTCCGGGATGGGGACGCCTTCCACCGACGACCCGGCGGCGCGGACGTCGGTGACGTAGACGATGCCGGCGTCGGCCTCGCCGAGGCTGACGCGGGACAGGACGGCCTTCACGTTCTCCTCCAGCGAGGCGGGCTTCGGATCGACCCCCGACCGGTCCAGGACCTGGGCCGCCGACCTCCCGCAGGGCACCTCGGGGGCGCACAGCACCATCACGACGCCGGCCCGGGCCAGGTCGGCCGGGGTCCGGATGGCCTTCGGGTTGCCTTCGGCCACGACGATCTCGAGCCGGTTGCGGGCGAAGACCACCGGGTCGCCGACCGTCCCGGCGGCGGCCGCGCCCTGCATGCTCGGCTGGTCGGCGGTGGCCAGGACGTCGCCGGGCGCCCCCTCGGCGAGTTGCCGGGCCAGGGCGGTGGACCCGGCGAAGTTGAACGTGACCTCGACGCCGGGGTGGGTGGCCTCGAACGTCGTGGCCAGCTCGGTGAAGGACTCGGTCAGCGAGGCGGCGGCCAGCACCGTGAGGGTGTGGGAGCCCCCATCGCCGTTGCCGCCGCCGCCGCCGCAACCCACACAGGTGGTCGCGACCAGCGCCAGCACCGCCCCGGCCACCGCCATCCGCTGCCTCACCTCGGTCGGTGCAGCTCGACGGTGACGTTGGTGGCCTTGACCGCGGCGACGGCCAGCACACCCGGGGCGAGGGCCAGCTCGTCGGCCGCCTCCCTGGTCATCAGCGACACCACCCGGTGGGGCCCGGCCTGGATCTCGACCTGGGCCACCACACCGTCCTTGACCACCCGTGTGACGACGCCGGGGAACCGGTTGCGGGCGGAGTTGGCAACGGTGACGTCGTCGGGCTCCTCCACCGCCGCGGCCCGTTCGGCGATGAACCGGGCCAGGTCGGCACCGTCGATGAGGCGGTGGCCGGCCTCGGTACGGCTGCTCCCGAAGCGCCCCTGGTCCGACCACCGCCGGACGGTGTCGACGCTGACCCCGAGCAGCTCGGCGACCTGGCTCAGTCGGTATGGCTCGCTCATACGAGCCAAACGTAGCTCAGAGCCGTGCAGATACGAGGTGGCAGCCGACTCTGCCTCGCTCAGGCGGCGGCAAAGTCACCCAAAGGCGAAGTCACCCAAAGGCGAAGTCACCCAAAGGCCGGCAGGCGCTGGGGGCCGGTCAGGCTGAGGTGGCCAGGTCGGCCATCACGGCGCGGGGCGCGGCGACGACGACGTTCCCGAACGACGGCACCGGCTGGGCGTCGCGTCGGACCTGCTCCTCGGTCACCCGGCTGGGCACCCGGCTTGGCACCCGGTCGGGCACCGGGGGCCCGTCGACGACCGCCTGGGCACCCCGCGCCTCGCGGTCGCGCAGCAGGACCAGGAAGCCGACGTAGGCGAGGAACGAGTCCACCAGCAGGAGGTGCACGACCAGCACCAGCCGGAACGTCGGGAGCATCCCCAGGAACAGCGTCGCCGCCATGGCCACCAGGAGGCCGCCCAGGATGTGCCGGCGCCGGGCCTTGGGGCTCAACGGCGCCGAGGTTCGCCGCTCCGCCTCGAATCCGTCGTCCTCACCCGGCCGGATGCTGCCCAGGAACTCGGCCCGGCGGGCGGCGCGGGCGTTGGCGACCGGAGGGATGAGCACCGCCGCCCAGATGAACCCGAAGAGCGCGGCCACCAGGAATGCGTCCGTCGTCATCTCCGTCGCTCGCTCCCTGGCGCCACGTGACCCCCCCGAATCCGTGAGACTTGTCCACAGCTTATGAGAGCCCCACCGAGGCCGCCAGCCCGACCGCCACTACCCGCCGACGCTTGTCCTCGTGGAGGCGTATCCTTGTGGATAGGTGGGGACGAAGGGACTTGTAGAGGTTGTCGAAAGGGCCAGTGGGAGTTGCTGAAAAGAGACGGATGACACCGAAGACCTTTCGCTGCCCTGAGTGTTACGCCCGCGTGCAGGCCGAGCCCGACGACGACGCCAAGACGGCCCTGTGGCTCCACGGCCTGTCCGGCCGCTGCCGGGCCAAGCAGACGCCGAAGGCCGAGAAGCCCCGCCGCAAGGAGCGCCTCGAGGCCATGCTGGGCGAGGAGTGGGGCTGACGCAGGAGGGGGCCGGGAAACCCCCGGAAACCTCGATCGCACTGCACTGAATAGTCCTTGGCATGACGGGGAAGTAGGTTCGCATCGTGCGTGGGATTGCCGAGGTGGGCGGGAATGGCACGCGGTCCTGATCAGGGCATAGCCGACCAGCGGATAGGCGGGCGGTTCTTGCGGTGGGCCAGCGTGCTGGTCGTCGCCGGCGCGATTTTCGGCGTCGGATGCATGCTCCTGGCCCACGAGGCCGCCATCTTCTTCAGCGCCGGAAGCGTGGGGCAGGGCGCGGAAGCAGTGGAGCTCGGCCCGCTCGCCACCCGGTCGGTGGTCTATGCCGCCGACGGCTCGGTGATCGACATCTTCCACGACGAGGAGTACCGCGTCCCGGTAGCGCTCGACCAGGTACCCGACCACGTGGTCAGGGCGGTGCTCGACACCGAGGACGAGCGCTTCTACGAGCACGGCCCGCTCGACCTCCAGGCCATGGCGCGGGCCATGGTCACCAACCTGCAGCAGGGGGAGGTCTCCGAGGGTGGGTCCACCATCACCCAGCAGCTGGTCAAGATCGTGCTCCTCACCTCCAAGCAGGACGTGAACCGCAAGATCAAAGAGGCGGCGCTGGCCATCCGCCTCGAGAACCAGATGACCAAGGACGAGATCCTCGATCGCTACCTCAACACCGTCTATTTCGGCAACCACGCCTACGGCATCCAGGCGGCCGCCGAGCGCTACTTCCAGACCGACGTGCAACACCTCACACTCGCCCAGGGCGCGCTCCTGGCCGGTCTCATCCGGAATCCCGTCTTCGCCAACCCCTACGTCAAGCCGCAGATCGCCCAGGACCGCCGCGACGCCATCCTCGACCACATGGTCGAGTTGGGCCACGTCACGCCGGCCCAGGCCGAGGAGGGCAAGGTCGAGCCCATGCCCATTCAGCCGCCACCCCGGGAGGGCCCGGCGCCGGGCAGCGACTACTTCACCGAGTACGTGAAGCAGCGCCTGCTGAGCGACACCCGCCTCGGGGCCACCGACAGCGAGCGGTACACAGCGGTGTTCCACGGGGGCCTGGCCATCCACACCACCCTCGACCCCCGGCTGCAGGAGATGGCCGAGGAAAGCGTGGCTTCGATCCTGCCCGACTCCCAGGGCCGGTTCACCGCCGCCCTGGTGACGGTCGAACCCACCACGGGGGCGGTCAAGGCCCTCGTCGGTGGCCGTGACTTCGACCAGACCAAGTTCAACCTGGTCACAGACACCGCAGGCCGCCAGACGGGCTCGTCGTTCAAGCCATTCACGCTGGTGGCGGCGATGGAGGCGGGCATGTCGCCGAACGACACGATCCTCGGCACCGCTCCCTGCGCCATCCCCAATCCCGGGAGCAACCCGCCGGTGTGGACCCCCGACAACGTCGAGGGCCAGGGCGGGGGCACGCTCAGCCTCACCGACGCAACGGTGAGCTCCGTGAACTGCGCCTACGCCCGGCTGGTGAAGCTGATCGGACCGGAGAAGGTCATCGACGTCGCCCACCGCATGGGCGTCACCAACGAGCTGCCCAACGTCCTGTCCATCACCCTGGGATCCGGAGGCGTCACCCCGCTGCAGATGGCGAGCGCCTATTCAACCCTCGCCGCCGACGGCGAGCACCACCCGCCCTACGTCATCGACAGGATCCTCGACCGGGACGGCAAGGAGATCTTCAAGTCGACCCCCACCAACGAGCGGGCCATCTCGTCGCAGAACGCCAGACTGGTGAACCAGGTGCTGACCCAGGTCGTCTCGCGGGGCACCGGCCGGGCCGCCGGGGTGCCGGGCTGGCAGGTGGCGGGCAAGACCGGCTCCACCGACAACAACACGAATGCCTGGTTCATCGGCTACACACCCACCCTTGTGACCGCAGTGTGGATGGGGGCGCCCGAGGCCGACGTGTCCATGCGCAACGTCAACGGGGTCACGGTGTTCGGCGGCACCTACCCGGCGCAGATCGTCGGGTCGTTCTACCGCAAGGCCCTGGCCGGCGAACCCGTCGTCGACTTCCCGGCGCCGGACAAGGGGAGTCGCGGCGAGTCGCGCTTCCTCGGGTTGCCGGGGGAGAAGCCGATCTCGGAGATCAAGGCGGAGACGCCGCCCACGGACAAGCCGCCCGACGCCCAGTCGCCGCCAACCTCCGCCGGCGGCAACAACGCGCCCGAAACCCCCGCGCCGGCCCCGCCGGAGCCGCCGGCCACGGGCGGTGGTAGGAACGGCCCCTCGCCGAGTCTGCCGCCCGAGATCCAGGAGCTCATCGACCAGGCTCGCAATCGCAGCCGACCGGGTTGACGGCCACGGGCATCTTCGAGCAGCTCCTGCGGGTACAGGAGCACGACACCACCATCGACCAGCTCCGGCACCGCCGCCAGACGCTGCCCGAGTTGGAGCGTCTGGCGTCGCTCCAGCGACGCATGGCGGAGCTGGAGGTCGAGCTGGTCGACGCCGGGGCCGTGCTGGACGAGGTGGGCCGCCGCCAGGCCGCCCTCGAGCACGAGTTGGCGATGGTGGAGTCCAAGCTGGCCGAGGACCAGGCCCGGCTGTACTCGGGCGCGGTGAGCATCATCCGGGAGCTGCAGGCCCTGCAGGCCGAGGTCGACGCCCTTCGGCGGCGCAAGGGCGACCTGGAGGAACGCGTGCTCGAGGTCCTCGACGAGCGGGAGCCGCTGGACGCGGGGATCGCCGCCCTGCTGGCGGAGCAGGAGCGGGCCTTCGAAGAGGCGGCGAAGGTCGAGGGGCTGGTGGCGGCCGCCCAGGGCGAGATCGACGTCGAGCTGGCGGCCGAGGTGGACGCCCGTTCCAAGGCCGGCGACGGGCTGCCCGACGGCGTCACGGCAGAGTACGACAGGCTGCGGGTGAGACTCGGGGGCATCGGTGCCGCCCCTCTCGTCAACGGGCGGTGCGGCGGCTGCCACCTCAGCCTGTCGGCCAGCGAGCTCGACGCTCTCCGGCGCCAGCCGCCCGACGCCCTGCTGTGCTGCGAGCAGTGCGGTCGCATCCTCGTGCGGTGAGGTCACGCGAGCCAGGGGGGCCCGTGATCCTCTGGCCTGTCGGCCCGTGATCCTCTGGCCTGTCGGCCCATGATCCTCTGGCCTGTCGGCCCATGATCCTCTGGCCTGTCGGCCCATGATCCTCTGGCCTGTCGGCCCATGATCCTCTGGCCTGTCGGCGCGGCCCTGGTGCTGGCCTGGGCCATCTTCCGGGACCCGGCCCTCGACTACCGCCTGCTGGTGGTGGGGGTGCTGCTACCCGACCTTGTGGACGCTCCGTTCGGCGGCGCCCGGGTGGCCCACACCCTCGTCGCCAGCGTGGCCGTGCTGGTGGTCGTCATGCTGGCCACCCGCGGCCACCGCGACGCCCGGCGTCGCCTGCTCGCCCTCCCCATCGGCATGTTCCTGCACCTGCTGGTCGACGGCATGTGGGCCCGTACCGCCACCTTCTGGTGGCCGGCCTTCGGCTGGGACCTCGACGGAGGACTCCCGGCCCTCGACGCCGCGCCGGCGGTGATCGTCGTGAAAGAGCTGGTCGGGGCCGTGGCCCTGGGCTGGTGGTGCCACCGCGTGGGCCTCGGCGACAAGGCGGTCCGCAGCCAACTGCTCCGCACCGGGCGCCTGCCCCGCCGGGTGCTGGACCGCTGACGGCGAGCGGCCCCTCCCGCGTCAGCCTTTGCTGGCCTTACCCTTGTTGGGCCTGGAACAGGTGGTAGAGCAGGATCAGCTGGGATATGGCCAGCGGCTCGCTGCGGACACCCTCGTCGATGACGCCGAGCGAGTCCGGGATGGGGTCGTCGACCCCGAGGTCCTTCCAGATCGCCTCTTCGACGTCGCGGGTGATCTCGCGGTCGGCGTAGGAGTGGATGTGCAGGGCGTCGACCGGCTTGCCGTCGTCGTCGCGCATCAGCTTGAGGTGCATGGCCGACCGGTGGTCCTCGGTGAGGATGTTGTTCAGGTCGGGGTGGGCGATCGTGGGCCGGAGCAGGAGGCTGGCCGACAGCGGGTCGCCCGGCTTGTCACGGCCGGCGATACGGTCGAACCGCATGACGATGTCGGCCATCGACCGCTGGGGACGGATGAAGGCGGCCGACTCCGGCTCCCTCTTCTCCAGGTCCTGGCGGACGGCTTCCTCGGTGTACCCGCGCTTCTGGGTGTCCCGGTTGATCTTCCACTCGTAGCGGATCGGCTCGGGCGGGTCGAGGTAGACCGACACGTCGAAGCAGGCACGGGACAGCTTGGTGAACAGGGGGAGCAGCCCCTCGATGATCACGAACTCGCGAGGCTCGACCAGCACCGGCCGGGCCAGGGTGCCGTCCTTGTGGTTGTAGACCGGCTTGAGGATGGGATTGCCCAGGGCCAGCAGCTGGAGGTGCTGCTCCATGATGTCGACGTAGTTGCAGTCGGGGTGCAGCGGCGTGAACGCCTTGGTCTTGCGCTCCATCCGGTCGAACTTGTGGTAGTCGTCGACACAGATCGACGTGATGCGGTCGGGCCCCAGGGCGTTGACGATGCCCTTGGTGATGGTGGTCTTCCCTGCCGCGCTGTCTCCGGCGATGGCGAGCATGATCGGCCGCCCGGGGCTGTCACCGTTGGTCCGCCACGCTCGTTGAATGCTGACCTGCTTGTCGGGCATGGTTCAGGCTGCTTCCGTGTCGACCGTACGTCCGGCCTGCTCGGTCCGGATGCGGGTGGGGGTCTCGCAGTCTGCCACGCGGCCCCCGTTCGGGGACATTCCCCGGACGCCGTGGACGGGGGTGGCAACAGGACGCGCGCGTTCCAAGTTCATGGGCGGCAAGCCTAGGTCCGAGGCCTCGCCGGGAGTGTCCCCTTGAGGGTGGTAGCGCGGGGGAAAACCTGGTGACGCGGAGACGGCCGGCGTGCCGTAATAGCGTGCGGATAACGTGATGAACCAGTGACCGCATCTTCGCCGGGCCCTGTCCGGCTCCTCCTGGTCGACGATCACCAGGTCGTGCTCGAGGGGCTCCTCTCCATGCTCGCCTCCCAGAGCGAGCGCGTCGAGGTCGTCGGCGCCACCACCGACGGGCCCAAGGCGCTCGAGCTGGCGGCCGAGGTCAAGCCCGACGTCGTCCTGCTCGACGTCCGGCTCAAGGGCTCGAGCGGCCTCGACCTGTGCCGCGACCTGGTGGCGGCCAACCCCGGGGTCAAGGTCGTGTTCTTCACCGTCTACGACGACGAGCAGTACCTGTTCCAGGCGCTCCGGGTGGGTGGCTCGGGCTTCCTGCTCAAGACCACCACCGGCCCGGAGCTGGCCGACCATCTCGACCGGGTGATGGAGGGCGACGTTGCCATCGACCCGTCCCTCGCCGGGCGGGTGGCGATGACCGCGGCCCGGCTCCAGAGCGGGGAGTTCTGGCCCGGCGCCCGGCTCGGCCTGACCCAGCGGGAGAGCGAGGTGCTCCAGTACATGGTGCACGGACTCTCGAACCGGGCCATCGGACAGAAGCTGTTCATCGGCGAGGAGACGGTGAAGACCCACGCCCGGGGCATCTACCGCAAGCTCGAGGTCTCCGACCGGGCCCAGGCCATCACCATGGCCCTCCGGGAGGGCATCTTCCATTAGTGCCGTGACCATGAACGGCAATAGGCCGGCTCCCCATCAGAGATGACGTCCGGCTCCTCGGCCTGATCATCGAGGTGACCTCGGCCGACCTCGACGTGCCCGAGGTGGCCCAGCGGGTCGCCAGCCTGGTCACCGAGGCCACCGGATCGGACGTGTGCTTCGTCCACCTGGTCGACGAGGAGCACCGCAGGATCGTGCTGGCCGGGGCCACGCCGCCGTTCGACCAGCAGGTCGGCCGGGTGGCGCTCGACCTGGGGGAGGGGATCGCCGGCTGGGTGGCCCTGCACGCCGAGCCCGCCGTGGTCCCCGACAAGTGGAACGACGACCGCTACCGCTACATCCCCGCCCTGCGGGGCGAGGACTTCGCCTCGATGGTCTCGGTGCCGATGCTGAGCCCTCGGGGCCGGCGGGTGGTCGGCGTCCTCAACGTGCACTCCCGGGAAGCCCGCAACTACGGCCCGTACGACCTCGCCCTCCTCACCCAGGTCGCCAACCTGATGGCCGGGACGATCGACAACGCCCGCCTGTACCACCGCCTGGCCCAGCGGGAGGAGGAGCTGGAGAGCTTCGCCACCCGGATCATCGAGGCCCAGGAGCACGAGCGCCGGCGCCTGGCCGGCGACATCCACGACGGGATCAGCCAGCGGCTCGTGTCGCTCTGGTACCACCTGCTGGCGGCGGAGGCGGCAGCACCCGACGCCGATCCGGCCACCGTCCTCCGGGAGCTGGCGACGGCCAAGGAGCTGGCCACCGCCGCCCTCACCGAGGCGCGGGGCGCGATCGGCGGCCTCCGGCCCACACTTCTCGACGACCTCGGTCTCGGCCCCAGCCTCGACAGCCTGGCCCGCTCCGTCCCGGTCGACGAGGTCAACCTCGACGTGGAGCCCGTCAGCCTGCCGTCCCACGTGGAGGTGGCGCTCTACCGCATCGCCCAGGAGGCGCTGCAGAACGTGGTCAAGCACTCCGGCGCGTCGAGCGTCACGGTGCGCCTGGCCCGCGACGCCGACGGCGTGCGGCTGTCGGTCACCGACGACGGCAGGGGCTTCGCCGCCCTCTCGGTGGAGGACGCGGCCGAGCGCCACGCCTACGGCCTGGTGGGCATCCAGGAACGGGCCGAGCTCATCGGCGCCCGACTCACCGTGCGGTCGCAGCCGGAGAAGGGCACGACAGTGGAGGTACTGGTGCCGAAGGACACGGCAACATCCTGAGCCTCCACGAACTGGGGCGGCCAGGTCGCGCCAGGCGTGACCAGGTCGCCCCGGTTCGGTGAGGTGGGGGGGTCTAGTCCTGCGACGACGTGGCGGCGGTGAGGGTGAGGTCGCCGGACTCCATCTCCGGCTCGTAGGTGCCCTCGCGGGCGGCGCCGGTGAGGGCGGCCCGGTGGGTGAAGACCTTCTGGGCCTCGGCCACGTTGTCCTTGGATCCATGCCACGTGCGGAGGGCCTCGTCCTGGAGGGCCCGGCCGTAGGAGAACGTGAGCTGCCAGGGGTGGGGGCCCATCTTGTTCATGAGATCGAGGTGGCGCGTGGCCACCTCGGCCGGCTGGCCTCCCGACAGGAAGGCGATGCCGGGGACCTCCGGCGGCACCGAGTGGTACAGGCAGCGCAGGGTCTTCTCGGCCACCTCCTCGGGAGAGGCTTCTGTGCCGCTCTTCTTGCCGGGGACGATCATGTTGGGCTTCAGGATCATGCCCCCGAGCTCGATCCGCTGCTGAGCCAGCTCCCAGAACACCCGGCGCTGGGTCTTCAGGGTGACCTCGTAGCAGGTGTCGATGTCGTTCTCGCCGTCCATCAGCACCTCGGGCTCGATGATCGGCACCAGCCCGCCCTCCTGGCACAGGGCGCCGTAGCGGGCCAGGGCGTGGGCGTTGCACCGGATGGCGCTGTCGCTGGGGAAGCCCGACTTGGTGTCGATGATGATGACGGCCCGCCACTTGGCGAACTTGGCCCCCAGGCTCACGTACTCGGCGATGCGCTCGCGCAGCCCGTCGAGGCCCTCGGTGACCTGCTCACCGGGGCAGAGGGACAGCGGCTTCGAGCCGGTGTCGACCTTGATCCCGGGAAGGATGCCCTTCGACGCCAGGAACTCGGGGATCGACCTGCCGTCGTCGACCTTCTGGCGGATTGTCTCGTCGTAGAGGATCACGCCGCTGATGACGTCCTCGATGTTCGGCGTCCCGAGGAGGGTGGTGCGGTACGCGCGGCGGTTCTCCTCGGTGGACTCGATGTCCAAGGCGGCGAACCGCTTGGTGATCGTGGCACTGCTCTCGTCGGCGGCGAGGATTCCCTTGCCGTCCGCGACCATTGCCTTGGCGACTTCGGCGAGATCCATTCCGGGGCCCTCCTAGGGGTGTGACGCTCTTCTTAGGTCTGTCGCCGAACTTACCCGGCCGCGGGGTGGCGGACCATAACGAAGCCCTCCTCGGGGTCGGCGGTGACGTGGGACAGGAACAGCCCGGCCGTCGCCGGCAGGTCCTCGCCGGCGCGCGACACGAGGTGCCAGGCGCGGTGGCGTGGGACCGACGGGCACCTCCACTCTTCGAGCGTCCCCTCGTCGAGCTCGCGGGCGACGGCATCCCTCGAGATGAGGGTGATGCCCAGCCCGACCTGCACCGACTCCCGGAGCGCGCCGTTCGAACCGAGCGTCAGGGCCGCGGCAGGGGTGATGCCCAGCTCCTCGTACAGCTCGAGCGCGGTGCTGCGGGTGCCGGACCCGGGCTCGCGCAGGAGGAGCACCTGCCGAGCCAGCTCCTCGACCTCGACCTCGCGCACGAGCGGAACCTCCCCGTCGGCGTGCGGCCGGTCCTCGTCGGAATGCAGTGCCGCCGCCACCAGGACGAGCACGTTCGTGCGGGTGGCCCGCGTGACGAACCGACCGCCGCGGGGTGGCCGTCCGCCGATGGCCAGGTCGACCTCCCGCTCGCCCAGCATCTGCCACAACCGCTCGCGGTTCCCGACCTCGAGCGAGACCTCGGCGTGGGGATGTCGGGCCCGGAAGGAGGCGAGGAACCGGGGAAGCACGTGCTCGCCGGCGGTGGTCACCGCCGCCAGGCGCACCCTGCCGGTCTCGGGGTCGAGAGCGTCGCGCGTGGCGGCCACGCCCTCGTCGACCATCTGCAGAACCCGCCGGGCGTAGCTGTCGAAGACACGTCCGGCGGGCGTGATCTCCAGCCCCCTGCCGACGCGAGCCACCAGGGCAACTCCCAGCTCGGCCTGGAGCGTCGCCAGCGCGGCCGACACCGCCGGGGGGCTGACCATCAGATCGGCGGCGGCGTCAGACACCGAGCCGGCGTCGACCACGGCGACGAAGGTTCTCAGCTGGTTGAAGGTCACCGGCCTACCCTATCGATTAAGGGCTACCTGAACGATTCTAGACAGTCGAAAGCGAATACAACATGGACAGGCTAACGCTCAGGGTCCACAATGGAAAGGAGCCGCCAACATTTACGGAGGTACCTATGGCAGGCAACGGAGCATCCGCGAAGGGCACCGTCCACGGCGAGAAGCGCTGGGGCGCCGGTGTCATTCCCTACGCAACCATGGGCTACTACGAGCCGGACTACGTCCCGGCGGACAGCGACGTCCTCGCCGCCTTCCGGATCACGCCCCAGAAGGGCGTCGACCCCGAGGAGGCGGGTGCCGCCGTCGCCGGCGAGTCGTCCACCGCCACCTGGACGGTGGTGTGGACCGACCGCCTCACCGCCTACGAGAAGTACCAGGCCAAGTGCTACAAGATCGAGCCCGTCCCCGGGAACCCCGATCAGCACATCGCCTTCATCGCCTACAACATGGACCTGTTCGAGGAGGGTTCCATCCCCAACATGACGTCGTCGATCATCGGCAACGTCTTCGGGTTCAAGGCGCTCAAGGCCCTCCGCCTGGAGGACCTTCGAATTCCCGAGCACTACCTCAAGACCTTCCCCGGGCCTCCCCACGGCATCGTCATGGAGCGCGAGTACCTCAACAAGTACGGCCGCCCACTGCTGGGAGCCACCGTCAAGCCCAAGCTCGGCCTGTCGGCCCGCAACTACGGCCGGGTGGTCTACGAGGCCCTGCGCGGTGGGCTGGACTTCACCAAGGACGACGAGAACATCAACAGCCAGCCGTTCATGCGCTGGCGTGACCGCTACCTGTTCTCGATGGAGGGCGTGAAGCGCGCCGAGGAGCAGACCGGCGAGGTCAAGGGTCACTACATGAACGTGACCGCGGCGACCATGGAGGAGATGTACAAGCGGGCCGAGTTCGCCAAGGAGATCGGTTCGATCATCATCATGATCGACCTCACCATCGGCTACACGGCCATGACGTCGATGTCGAACTGGGCCCGTGACAACGGGTGCATCCTCCACCTCCACCGGGCCGGCTACGCCACCTGGGCCCGCCAGAAGAACCACGGCGTCAACTTCCGGGTCACGGCCAAGTGGGCCCGCATGTCGGGCGTCGACCACATCCACTCCGGCACCGTGGTGGGCAAGCTCGAGGGCGACCCCGCCATCATCAAGGGCTACTACGACACCCTCCGCGACGAGTTCGTCCCCGAGAACCGGGCCAACGGCATCTACTTCGACCAGCACTGGGCCCGGATGCCCGGCGTCATGCCGGTCGCATCGGGCGGCATCCACGCCGGCCAGGCCCACCAGCTGCTCCACTACCTGGGCGAGGACGTCGTGCTCCAGTTCGGCGGCGGCACCATCGGCCACCCCATGGGCATCGCCGCAGGCGCCGAGTGCAACCGGGTCGCCATCGAGGCGATGATCAAGGCTCGGAACGAGGGCAAGGACTACATGAAGGAAGGTCCCGAGATCCTCAAGGAGGTCGCCAAGAAGTACCCGTCGCTGCAGACCGCCCTCGATGTCTGGGGCGAGATCAGCTTCAACTACGAGTCCACCGACACGCCCGACGTCACGCCCACGCCGACGTCGGCCGGCTGAGGCAGGAGGAACCCATGGGAATCCGTATCCGACAAGGCACGTTCTCGACCCTGCCCGAGCTCACCGACGACGAGATCAAGCTCCAGATCCAGTACTGCATCGACAACAACTGGGCCGTCTCGATCGAGTTCACCGACGACCCCCACCCCCGCAACGCCTACTGGGACATGTGGGGCCTGCCGATGTTCGACACCAAGGACGGGGCTGCGGCCTTCTCCGAGGTGGAGGCGTGCCGCAAGGCGTACCCGAACAGCTACATCAAGGTCAACGGGTACAACCGCACGTACACCAAGCAGACCACGGCGCTGTCGTTCATGGTCAACCGTCCGGCCGAGGAGCCTGGCTTCCGGCTCGACCGCACCGAGATGAACGACCGCCACATCGCCTACACCATGCACTCCTACGCCGCCGAGAAGCCCCATGGCGAGCGCTACGAGAGCAACGGCAAGGGCTAGTCCCTCCCGCTGGGCTCCTCCCAGCATTTTCACAGCGTCTCGGTTACAGTCGCCCCGTATTTCACGAGCGGGAGGCGGGGGGCAGGATGAGACGGGTCTTTGCAGGATTGTTGATGGCGGCGGCTTCGGCCGCCGCCATCGTCATCTCCACGGCGACGAGTGCTTCCGCGCAGATGAGCTGTTCGGGGCCGCAGACGGCGTCACCGGCGGGCGTGAGCTCGAGCGTGGTGGGCGCCGGCGAGCATCTGGGCCTCAGCGGTGGCGGCTTCGCCGCCAACCAGGTGCTGGGGATCGGTCTGTTCAACCCGCCGGTCGTCCTGGGCACGGTGGCGTCCGACTCCTTCGGCAACTACACGGCGACGATCCGGCTCCCCGAACGAGACGCCCGGCGGGCAGAACGAGATCACCGTCTTCGGACACGGCCCCAACGGCACGTGCCACCAGAGCCTCGCCCTGTTCAGCGTGCACGAGCGGCCGATCGTCATCGTCGACCACCACCCCGTCCACCATCCGGGGTTCGAGCGTGACGGCAGCGACCGCCACGACGGTGAGGACGATCGGAAGGCCACGCCGGTGAAGGTGGTCAAGCAGCCGCTGGCCCGCACCGGCACGTCCTCGGCCGACCTGTCGGCGGCCGGGCTAGTGCTCGTCGCCCTCGGTGCGACGGCGGTGGTGGCTTCCCGTCCCCGCCGGCGCTCTGCCTCTACCGGCTGAACGCCCGACGGAGCTGCTTCAGGAAGCGACGGCGGGCCGGCGACGCCGGCGGCGCTTGATGGCGCGGCGCTCGGCTTCGGTGGTACCGCCCCAGATGCCGAAAGGCTGATCGGTGGCCAAGGCGTACTCGAGGCACTCCTCGCGCACCGGGCAGGCGAAGCAGACGATCTTCGCTTCCTCGGCCTGTCGCACCGGCTCCTCGCCGACCTCCCCCACAGGGAAGAACAGGTCGGTGTGGGTGCCGTTGCACGCGGCGTTCCTGCGCCACGACTCCAACGATCTCTGACTTGTCCTCACAGGGGCCATGTTTGGTCTAGCTCCGCTTGTGCGTAGGTTCACAAGGAAATATAAGCCCTTGTGCTTCCATTCACAAGCATTTCTTTGGCCAGCTTCGACGGGGGCCGGGTCCACGGGTGCGAGAGCCTGGCCGTGAGCGTGCAAAATCATGAAATATATCCAGGTTCCTGCACGCGCGACGCGTACGCCGAGGGCTACCCCGAGGTCGGCAGCCGGGTGGCGACGAAGCCGTGCAGGCCGTGGGGAAGTTCGAACCCGCTGTAGCGGTCGACCCGGCGCACGTCGAAACCGGCTCCGGCGAGGGCGCGCTCCACGTCGTCGGGCGGGTGGAGGTGCAGCACGTGCTCCTCGTCGCTGCGCCGGTACGTGGCGCCAACCCGGCGGAACAGGGTGATCCGCCGCACGAGCGTCGTGCCTGCCTCGTCCTCCTCGGCCCGGGAGAACAGCGTGCTGTCGCCCTGGTCACGGAACACCTCGTAGGACCGCGCCGGCCCGGCCCGCCCCGGCCCGGCGATGTCGAACAGGAAGGTGCCGCCCGGGGCCAGTGCCGCCGCCGCCCGGCCGAACAGCTGGTCCAGGCGTCGAGAGGCGTGGCGGGGGTCGAAGCCGTAGTTGAGGATCTCGCCCACCGCGGTGACGGCCACGCAGGCAGGCAGGTCGACGTCGAGCAGCGGGGCGCAGACGAACGTTGCGTCTGGGGCCACGGTCCTGGCCAGCGCGACCATGTCCGGCGAGATGTCGACGCCCAGGACCTCGAAGCCGGCGTCGGTGAGGAGGCGGGCGAGGATCCCGCTGCCCGACCCCAGGTCGACGACCAGCCCGCTCGCGGCCTCGGGCGGGAGGGCGTCGAGCAGGACAGCAACGGCGTTGCGGGCGAGATCGCCGAAACCCTCGTGATGGGTGGCGGCCAGGTCCGCCCCGTATGCCGGGGTGGTCACGGTGGCGGCCGCCGGCGCCGACCGGTCCAGAGCCATGCCGCCGTCACCGCGACGAGACCGGCGCCGTTCACCGCCGCCGGCACCGGCCGGCCGAGCAGAAGCCAGCCGACCACCAGGCACGAGAGGCCCGACGCCAGAACGGCGAACCATCGCCGCCTGCGTTCCCGCAACACCGGCAGCAGGCGGACGAGGACGGCAAGTGCGGCCGCGTACCCGACGGCGAGCAGTACCACGCCGACCCGGGCGTCGGCGCCGTCGGGAAGGTTCACCCGAGCGTGTCCCGCCAGTTGCCCCATGCCAGGTACACCCCGAGGCAGAACAGGATCCCGAGGTAGACGAGGATCGTCCAGAAGCGGACGTTCGACGCGTCGACCTGGTCCCGGTACCGAGCGACCTGCACGACGACGGCCGGGAGCAGGAGCACGAACAGGGGACTTGCCACCCGCACCCGGTCGCGGTCGTTCTCCCTTGCGACGGACAGCAGCACGGTGCCGATGGCCAGCAGGAAGCCGCACATCACCCGGGTGGTGAGGGGCGTCAGCGCCCAGGGGAACGAGGAGGCGAAGTACTGCGGGTGGACGAAGGCGACGACGGCCTCGAGGCTGAGCACGCCCCCGAGTACGACCAGTCCGATCCGGAGGACGGAGGGGAGGGGGTTGTCGAAGGTCGGGGGACCGGTCCGGCGCTGGTGCCACAGGTAGGCGGCGACGTAGATGGGCGGCGGGAGCAGGTAGCTGGCCAGCCACAGATTGAAGGGGCCGGTGCCCACCGAGAACTTGTCCCAGTGGAGCACGGTGGCGACGAGCTCGGTGGTGGTGAAGATGGCGGCGGGTACCACCAGCACCCGGACCATCTCCCACCGCCGGGCCAGGACTGCCATCACGAACGTCGGCGCCACCGAGAAGTACAGAGCGCCCAGGGCGGCCGCCATCACCACCGGCTGGATGGCCCAGGCGAAGTTCTTGGCGGTGTCGGCGGGGGAGACGCCCACGCTCAGCACCGCGAAGAGGCCGAACAGCACCTCGGCCCCCAGCCACACCCGGAAGGGCCACGCCACCCGGGTGCCGGGTCGGCGCAACGGTTCGCCGCTGCCGCGCTCGCTCACGTCGCTGCCACCCGGAGGGACCCTCGAATCGAGCCCGCACCGAGGGACGCGAGCCCGACGGTGGCCACGCCGAAGCCGGTGAACCAGGCGACGTCGGCGACGTCGGCGGCGTCGAACAGATCACGGTGCAGGAACGACCCGGTCAGGACGAGGGCGGCGAACACGAGCATGGCGACGGCGCAGACCCGGACCTCGGGCCAGGTCCGCTGCCGGGACAGGAGCAGGCTTCCGACGCCGTAGGACAGCAGCGGCGCCGAGTACAGCTGGGCCAGCAGGGGGGTGATGGTCCACGGCCACCCGCGGGCCATCCAGGACGGCGCCAGGAAGAGCAGGACCCCCAGCGCGGTCGCCACGGCGCCCTGGGCGACCAGATAGTTCCGGGCCCAGGCCGGCAGGGGAGCGCCGGGGACCCGCTCGTGGCTGTCGGCCCGGTGCCGCCAGGTCAGCCACACCGCGATCAGCGGGTAGGCGACGTAGGCGGCGAACCACACCTGGTCCGGGAGTTGGCCGAGGTCGAACGCGTCGAGGTGGAGCAGGGAGACGACGAGCAGGCCACCGGTCCAGACGGCGGTCATCGGGGCGACGATGCGCACCTCCGCCCAGGTCCGCGACAGCAGGGCTCCGACCATGAACGTGAGCCCGGACAGGTACATAGCCCCCAGGAAGCGGGCGTGGAGGGTCGGCACCGCGAACGGGAGCACCTTGGCTGCACGGGTCGGGAGGAAGAAGCCGCACACCCCGACCGACAGCGCGAGGAGGCCGACGGCCGCGAAGTAGGCCCGCTCCCACGTCCTGACCGGCTTCATGGACTCCCTCCACCCGATGGCCTGGCGACGATACCGGCCACCGGCCGCGCCGTCCCCACGGTACGGTCGGGCGGCCGACCAAGGAGGTGCTGCGAGGTGGCTGCCGGCGATCCCTTCCGGGCATCTGTGTACTGCGACACGGACGAGCAGCGCCGCTTCGCGGTCGAGGTCCTGTCCGAGGTCAACCCCAACGAGGTCCAGGAGTTCGACGAGGCGGTCGAGGGATGGGTCCGTCCCGACCAGCTGGCCGTACTGACGAGGGCCGGGCTCCTCGTCGACGCCGTGGCCGACCCCGAGATCGCGCCGGCCGCCCCCGTTGCGCCGCCGGCCGCGGCCGCCGCGCCCACCGCCGCCGCTGCCGCTGCTGCCCCGCCGCGCCCGCATGCCGTGGCGGCGGAGGCGGCGCCCACCCCCGCGGAGGCGAAGCCCGGCAAGTCCCGCAAGGCCAAGTCCCGCAAGTCCGCAAGTCCGCCAAGGCCACCAAGGCCACCAAGGCCACCGAGTCCTTCGAGGTCGACACGTCCCCGCCAGCCGCGCCGGTCCCCCCCACCGCGACCGCCCCCGTCACCGCGCCCGGCGGCGCCGCCGCGTCGGCCGAGGAGCGGGACGTGCTGGCCGGCTTCGAGCAGATGGCGCAGCTGGCCCAGCTGTCGGAGGACGGATGGCTGGTCGTCGCCGAGTCGCCGACCGCGCTGGGCGAGCTGGAGGCGCTGGGCGGGCTGGAGGCGATGGCCGTCGAGGAGTCACCGCCGGCCCCGGCGGAGGACATCTTCCGCGTCCGGTTCACGGGCCCGCTCCGCTCCGACCAGCGCCAGGCCCTCCTGGACCTCGGCCTGGAGCCCCTCGCCGCCGAACCCGGCAACGTGCTGCTCATGTACGTCACGCCGTCCCAGCAGGACGAGCTTCGGGCCAAGCCGTTCGTGGCCGACCTGCAGCGGTACGGGTTCGAGTCCACGGTCACCCCCGAGCTGCTCGAGGCGGTCAAGACGGCCAGGGCCGCCGAGCTCGGCGTGGTGCAGGCCGGCCTCATGGCCGACAGCGACGACGCCGCCGAGGTGCCCGACACCTACGACGTCATCTGCCAGCGGCCCGACGACGTGGCCGTGATCGGGTCGATCCTCGCCTCCACCGCCGGCACGGAGATCCTGGGCACCTCGGACATCCTGGTCAGGGTCAAGTTCACGCTCGACCCCGCTGCTCTCCAGGCGGTTCTGGGCGGACTGGCCAAGTTGCCCCAGGTGGCCAAGATCAGCCCCTACGAGAGGCCCTCGCTGTATGCCGACCTCAGCCGCCGCCTGATCGGCGTCGACCGGGTGAACGAGGCGACCGCCACCCCGTGGACGGGCGAGGGCGAGGTCGTCGCCGTCTTCGACAGCGGCGTCGACGCCGCCCATCCCGACCTCGTCGACCGCATCCTCGTCAACCAGGCCCTGGACGGTGCCGCCCAGGGCGACGTGAAGGGGCATGGCACCCACGTCGCCGGTCTGGTGGCGGGAACGGGAGCGGCATCCGCCGGGAAGATCACGGGCATGGCGCCGGGCGCCAAGCTGGCGGTCTTCGGAGTGGTGGACCCGGGCGGGAAGATGGTCCTGCCGCCCGACCTGGGCCAGCTCCTCCAGCACGCGGTCGACGCCGGCGCCAAGATCGTCAACCTCAGCTGGGGCGTCCCGCTGCCCGGTCCCTACGACGGCAACTCGATGACCGTCGACAAGTTCCTGCGGGCCCATCCCGACGTGCTTGTCGTCGTCGCCGCCGGCAACACCGGCGCCGCGCCCATGGGCACGCTCGTGTTCGGCAGCGTCGGCACGCCCGCCACCGCCAAGAACGTGCTCACCGTCGGCGCCTGCCAGACCGACCGCCCCGGTTTCACCGAGACGTGGGGCACGCGCAAGCCGCGGACGTTTCCGCAGCCGCCAGCCTCAAACGAGCCGGTGGCGGGCAATCCCGACCGCACCGCCAACCTGAGCAGCCGCGGCCCAACCGACTACGAGAGCGTCAAGCCCGACCTTGTCGCTCCGGGCACCTTCATCCTGTCGACCCGCGCCGCCGCCGTCGACCCCGGCCTCGTGTGGCAGGACTTCCCCGACTTCGACAACCGGTACGTCTACATCGGCGGGACGAGCATGGCCGCTCCCATCGTGGCCGGCGCCGCCGCCCTCGTCCGCCAGTACCTGCGGGTGGAGCGGGCGACGCCCGCACCGTCGTCGGCGCTGGTGAAGGCCATCCTCCTCGCCGGGGCCAAGCGGCTCCCGTCCCTGCGGTCGGCGGGGACCCAGGAGGACGTGGGCTACCCCGACTTCGACCAGGGCTACGGCCGCCTCGACCTGGCGACGATCCTTCCCACCGCCGACGGCCCGAACCGCCGCCTCGCCTTCGCCGACGTGCCCAACGACTCGCCCGACGCGCTGGAGAGCCGCTCCGTCGACCAGTCCCACAGGGGCAAGGCCACCTACAAGGTCACGGTGGCCAAGGGATCGAAGGCACCCCTGCGGGTGGTCCTCACCTGGACCGACTTCGCCGCCGTGCACGTCCAGAACAACCTGGAGCTGGTGGTGACCGGTCCCGACCTTCCCATCGCCGTCGGGAACGGCGAGAACAGCTTCGGCAAGAGCTCCCTGTTCCACCCGTCCCAGCAGCCGGAGTTCGCCGGGGTCACCCCCGACCCCGCCAACAACGTCGAGCAGGTCACCGTGGCCAAGCCGAAGCCGGGGGAGTACCGGATCCGGGTCATCGCCGAGAACACCCCCTTCCCGCCCCAGGGCTTCGCCGTCTGCGTCACCGGCGACCTCGCCTCCGACGAGCTCGTCCGCGCGTAGCGATTTTGACTAGGGAAACCGGCCCCTTCCGGGGTTAGATTCACCCAGGACAGCGGTGCGCATCGGACGGCCGCTCGGTAGTGGGGGAGGTTCCGAATGGCCAAGACCCGACTGGTCTTCTCCGCGTCGCTCGTCGCTGCGATCGCATTGGTCGCCGCCGTCGCCGGCGTGGTCGGAGGCCGCGCCACCGGGGGGTCGGGCGGCTCCGGTGGCGGGGGCGGCGGCGGCGGCGCGGCCGGCGGAAAGAAGGTCGACGTCATCATCAAGGCCAGCGACTCGTCGTTCTGGCAGGTGATGCTGGCCGGGTCGGAGCAGGCCGGCGGCGACTTCGGGATCGACGTGAGCACCTTCGGCCCGACGTCTGAGACCAACATCGACGAGCAGGTCCAGCTGGTCGAGAACTCCATCTCCCGCGGGACCGACGCCATCGTGATCGCCCCCAACTCCTCGACCGCCCTCAACTCGGCCATCGACCGGGCCCGTGCCGCCGGGTTGAAGGTGATCACCGTCGACAGCCGGGTGACGACGGCGTCCGAGGGTTTCATCGGCACGGACAACGTCAAGGCCGGGAACCAGGCCGGCGTCCGCATGTGCGACCTGCTCAAAGCCCAGAACAAGACCACCGGCAAGGTGCTGATCGAGTCCTCGGTCGCCGGCATCCAGTCCCTGGTGGACCGCGACGCAGGGTTCCGCGCCGGGCTGGCGGCCGGCTGCCCGCAGGTCGACGCGTCCCTCCAGCGGTACAACAACAACGACATCAACACCGCTGCCGCCCAGGTCAACGACGCCCTCACCGCCAACCCCGACCTGCTCGGGGTCTTCGCCGACAACAACACGTCGGGCGTGGGGGCGGCCCGGGCCATCAAGGACAACGGCGCCGCCGACCGGGTACCCGTGGTCGCCTTCGACTCCGACCCCCAGGAGAACGCGGCCCTGGCCGACGGCTCCATCGACGCCCTGGTCGTGCAGAACCCGTACTTCTTCGGCTACCAGGGCGTGCTGGAGGCGGGCATGGCGACCGTGGGGCGCATCCCGCCGAGAGACCTCGACCCGGGTGCGGTCGTGGCCGACCAGGAGAACATGAACAACGCGGAGGTGAAGCAGCTTCTCGAGCCGCCGACCGAGGCGGCAGGGTCGTGAGCGCGGTCACGGCTACCCCCGGCGCACCGGCTCCCGAGCGGACCGCCGTCCTCGAGCTGACCGGCGTCTCCAAGGCGTTCGGCCCCGTGCAGGCGCTCTCCGACGTGTCCCTGCGCCTGCTCCCGGGCCAGGTCCACTGCCTGGCCGGTGAGAACGGGGCCGGGAAGTCGACGCTGATCAAGGTCCTCACCGGCGCCCACCACGCCGACGGCGGCACGTACACGATCGACGGCGAACCGGTGACCTCGCCGACGCCGGCGGCCCTACGGGAAGCCGGCGTCCAGGCCGTCTACCAGGAGCTGAGCCTGCTCCCGCACCTGAGCGTGGCCGAGAACCTGTTCATGGGCCGGCTGCCGGCCCATCGGGGGATCCTCGACAAGGGCCACCTGCGCAGCCGGGCCCGGGCGGCGCTGGACGAGGTGGGGCTGACCGACGTGTCGCCCGACGCGGTCGTCGAGCGGCTCCCCGCCGCCACCCGCCAGCTGGTCGAGATCGCCAAGGTCCTCACCGCCGCCACGGTGAAGGTCATCGTGTTCGACGAGCCGACGACCGCCCTCACCGAGGCGGAGTCCAAGCGGCTGCTCGACCACATCAAGCGGCTCCGCGACGACGGGGTGGCCATGCTCTACGTCACCCACCGGCTCGAGGAGATGTTCGAGATCGGCGACTGGGTGACGGTCCTCCGCGACGGCGGCCTGTCGGAGACCGGGCCCATGAGCGCGTACGACGAGGACAAGCTCATCACCGCCATGGTCGGCCGCGAGATCACTTCGCTCTACCCGGAGCAGCACCGGGACTCCGGGACGCCGATCCTGCAGGTCAAGGGCCTGCAACGGGTGGCCGGCGGGCCCAAGATCGACTTCACCCTCGGCGCCGGGGAGATCCTCGGCATCGGAGGCCTGCTCGGATCGGGCCGCAGCGAGCTGCTGCTCTCCCTGTTCGGGGCCACGCCCATCGTCGACGGCGAGATCGAGATCGAAGGCAAGCGGGTCGAGCCCACCGGCCCCCGCACGATGATGAACGCCGGTATCGGCCTCCTGACCGAGGACCGCAAGGTGCTGGGCCTGCTCCCCGAGCTGTCGATCCGGGAGAACGTCACCATCGCCAGCCTGCGGCGGGGTTCGCGTCGGGGCCTGCTGCCCGGCAAGGACATGGCCGTCGAGGCCGACAAGCTGCTGGACAGCCTGCGGCTGCGGGCCGGGTCCTACGACCAGCCGGTGTCGACCCTCTCCGGCGGCAACCAGCAGAAGGTGCTGCTGGCCCGATGGCTGCTGACCCACCCCAAGGTCCTTGTCTTCGACGAGCCGACCAAGGGGATCGACGTCGGCGCCAAGGGCGAGCTGTACACGGTCATCGGCAACCTGGCCGAGGCGGGGCTGGGCATCATCGTGGTGTCGTCCTACCTGCCCGAGCTGCTCGGGCTGGCCGACCGGATCCTGGTGCTGAAGGACGGTGCCGTCGCCGGCGAGCTTGGCCCGTCGGCGTCGGAGGAGGACGTCCTGCGGCTGGCCAGCGGCGGCGGGAAGGCCCGGGGCACGGGTGACGACAACACAGGTGACGGCAGGAACGGGAGCGGGAACACGACCGGGAACGGGGGCACGTGATGTCGAAGCTCATGTGGCGGGAGCCGGTGCAGACCACCACGATTCGCAGCGGTCCGGTGGCCGAGCCCGGCGCAACGGTCGACGAGACCGTGGAGGTGGCGACGCCGTCGTCCCGTGTGCTGAGCCTGGGCGACATCGCAGGGAGGGAGAGCGGCGGGCTCGTGGTCCTGCTCGTCGCCGTCGGTGCCCTCACCCTCGCCAGCAACGACTTCCTCACCGGGAGCAACCTGGCCAACCTGGCCCGGCAGGTCGCCATCTTCGGCATCATCGCCGAGGGCGAGCTGCTGGTGATCCTCACCGCCGGCATCGACCTGTCCGTCGGGTCGGTGCTGGCGCTGTCGGGGGCGGTGACCGCCCAGCTGCTGGTGGCCGGGTGGCCGATACCTGTCGCCATCCTCGTCGGCGCCGCGATCGGCACCGCCCTCGGGATCGCCAACGGGCTGCTGGTGACCCGGGCCAAGCTGCCGCCGTTCATCGCCACCCTGGGCATGCTGGGCATCGCCCGCGGCGTCGTGCTCGTCATCACCGAGGCCAAAACCGTCCAGCCGCTGCCGAAGTCGTTCGAGTCCATCGCCAACGGCAACATCGTCGGCATCCCGAACCTGCTCATCTACGCCGTGATCATCACCGTCGTGATCCACTTCGTCCTGACCCGCACGGTGTTCGGCCGGTACATCTACGCCGTCGGATCCAACCCCGAGTCGGCTCGTCTGGCCGGAGTGCCGGTCCGCCTGGTGACCACGTCGGTCTACGCCATCTCCGGGGTACTGGCCGGTGTCGGCGGCATCCTGCTCACGTCCCGGTTGGGAGCCGGCATCCCCACCGCCGGCACCGGGTTCGAGCTCAACGCCATCGCCGCCTGTGTGATCGGCGGCGCCAGCCTCTTCGGCGCCAAGGGCAGCGCCCTCGGGGCGGCCACCGGCGCGCTCATCATGGGCGTGCTCAACAACGGCGGGAACCTGCTCGCCATCAACGCCTTCTACCTGCAGATCGCCATCGGCGTGCTGATCCTCGTCGCTGTCGGGTTCGACCAGCTCAACACCCGGTCGGCGGCCGGGCGCTGACCCCCACCCGTCCTCGGTAACCTCCGGCCGACATGGGGACCGGCCGGACACGGGACGCGCCGATGTTCGGCGGCGTCGAGCTGGGCGGCACCAAGGTCATCGTCGCCGTGGGGAGCGGTCCCCGACACGTCCTCGACGTCGAGCGGACGCCGACCACCACGCCCGGGGAGACCATGCCGTGGGTCGTGGCCCGCCTCCGCCATGGCGATGACGAGCACGGACCGCTGGCCGCCATCGGCGTCGCCTCCTTCGGGCCCGTCGACCTGCGCCCCGGCCCCACGCACGGGCGGCTGCTGAACACCCCCAAGCTGGCCTGGATCGGCGCCAGCGTGATCGATCCGATCCGGGCCGCGTTCGACGTCCCCATCGGCCTCGGGTCCGACGTCGAGGGCGCCGCCCTGGCCGAGGGCGCGACCGGCGCGGCCCGGGGACTGGCCAACTTCGTCTACGTCACCGTCGGTACCGGCGTGGGGATGGGGGTCGTCGTCCAGGGCGAGCTGGTCAGGGGGATGCTGCACCCCGAGCTGGGCCACGTGCCCGTCCGCCGCCGCCCGGGGGACGCATTCGCCGGGACGTGCCCGTTCCACGGCGACTGCCTGGAGGGGATGGCCAGCGGGCCGGCGATGGCGGCCCGCTGGGGCCAACCGGCCGAGACGCTGGAGGGAGCCCGCCGACGGGACGCGATGGCCCTGGAGGCGGCCTACCTGGCCGAGGGGCTGCGGACCGCCGTGTACGCCTACGCCCCGGAGCGGATCGTGATGGGCGGGGGAGTGGGGCTGACCCCGGGGTTGCTCCCGCGGGTGCGACGGGCCCTGGGGGCCGAGCTGGCCGGCTACCCCGGCCTTCCCGAGCTCGACTCGGCCAAGCTCGTCGTCACCGCCGGGCTGCGCGGCCTCGCCGGACCGGTGGGGGCGCTGGCGTTCGCGGCGCGGGCCCTTGCTCTACGACGGTCATGACCGGGCCCCCTCATGACCGGGTGCGGCGGCCCAGCCTGAGCGAGAGCGCGTCGGCGCAGCTCACGCAGGACAGCGCCGTCGGATGGGCGCGGAGCCGCTCCAGCTCGATGGGCTCGCCGCAGTGCCGGCAGGTTCCGTAGGTGCCGTCGGCCAGCCGCTCCCGCGCCCGGTCGAGCTCGACGAGACGGAGCCGGGCTCGCTCCAGGAGGCTGGCCACCTGGGCCCGCTCGAAGCCGATGGTCGCACCCTCGGGGTCGTGCTCGTCGTCGGGAGGCGCGACCGCGGAACCCTCGATGATCGTGTCGAGGTCGAGTTGGAGGGCGGCGACCTGTTCTGTAGTCCGCCGCCGCTCGGCGTCGACGATCACCCGCAGTTCGACCCGGTCCGACGGGGAGAGCGTCCGGTCGGCCATCGCCGAGGACATACCCATTCCTCGCCCAGTCCGGTCAGGCACGGCTCGATCGGGAATCTCCGGAGATTCCTCCTGTAACGCGGTGGTTTCCGTATCATGACGGGTACGTGTCCGACCACGGATGGCGCGAGAGGGGGTTGGGTGTGACGGCTTCACTCAAGCGGGTCGCTCTGGTAGGTGTCTCGATAGCCGCCCTGACGCTGGCTGCGTGTGGCGACTCGGGCGACAAAGCCACGGACCCGACGCCCGGCACAGGCACGGGCCAGGAGCTCTCGGCGTCGTCGTTCACCGCCGACTTCACGGCCATGTCGCAGCTGAACGAGCTCGCCGCCCAGGGCACGGGCAAGATCGCCGTCCTCCTCCCGGACACGACCACGTCGGCCCGGTACGAGTCCTTCGACCGGCCGTACCTGGCCAAGGCGTTCGAGGCGGCCGGCCTCACCTCCGACGACTTCAAGATCGACAACGCCCAGGGCAGCGCGGCCACGATGCAGACCCAGGCCGAGGCGGCCATCACCGAGGGCGCCTCTGTCCTCATCGTCGACCCTCTCGACTCGGGCAGCGGCGCCGCCATCGAGGCCAACGCCGCGCAGAAGGGCGTCAAAGTCATCGACTACGACCGGCTCACCAAGGGTGGAAGCCCGGGCCGGCTCTACGTGAGCTTCGACAACGTCAAGGTCGGCCAGCTGATCGGCCAGGGTGAGGTCGACTGCATCAAGGAGTGGAACGTGACCAATCCCAACGTCCTGGTCATGAACGGTGACCCCAGCGACAACAACGCCAGTCTGTTCGCGCAGGGCTACAACGGCGTGCTCAAGCCCCTCTTCGACGCCGGGACGTACGTGAAGGTCGGCGAGCCGGCCGGCACCTGGTTGCCCGCCGTGGCCGCCACCACCTTCGAGCAGCAGCTCACCGCCAACCCCAACACCAACGCGGTGATCACGCCCAACGACGACAACGCCAACGCCGTCATCGCCGTGCTCCAGAAGCAGAACACCCCGGCCAAGAGGTTCCCCACCACCGGCCAGGACGCCTCCACCCCAGGCCTGCAGAACATCCTCAAGGGCTACCAGTGCGGCACGGTCTACAAGCCCATCTACCTCGAGGCCCAGGCCGCCGCCGCGGCCGCCATCTACCTGCGGGCCGGCAAGGAGCTTCCCGCCGGCCTGGCCAACGGGACCACGAGGGACACCGACGCCAACGCCGACGTCCAGTCGGTGCTCCTGACGCCGGTGTGGGTCACCAGCGCCAACATGGCCTCCACCGTCGTGAAGGACGGGGCGGTGACGGTGACGGAGCTGTGCATTCCCGAGGTGGCCACTGCCTGCAAGGACGCCGGGATCGGCTGACCCGGCTCCCGGGCCCCTGAGATCAGCACCGACGCCATGAGCACAGGTGGGGCGGGCGCGGCAGCGCCGCCCCTGCTCCGGCTCGACGGCCTCCAGAAGCACTTCGGCGCGGTCCAGGCCCTGGTCGACGTCACCCTCGACGTGCCGTCGGGTCAGGTCACGGCCCTGGTCGGGGACAACGGGGCCGGCAAGTCGGTGCTCATCAAGTGCATCGCCGGGATCCACACGCCCGACGCGGGGCAGATCCACTGGGACGGCAAGCCCGTCCAGCTGCGCACGCCCCGTGACTCCGCCGCGCTGGGGATCGAGACCGTGCACCAGGACCTGGCCCTGTGCAACAACCTCGACATCGTCCAGAACATGTTCCTGGGCCGGGAGAAGCAGCGCCACCGGCTCCTGAACGAGGACGACATGGAGGCGGCCGCCCAGACCACGCTGAGCAGCCTGGCCGTCACGACGGTGCGGTCGATCCGCCAGCCGGTGGCCTCGCTGTCCGGTGGCCAGCGGCAGTCGGTGGCGATCGCCAAGGCCGTCCTCTGGAACTCCAAGCTGGTCATCATGGACGAGCCGACGGCGGCGCTGGGAGTGGCCCAGACCCGCATGGTGCTCGACCTGGTGCGGCGGCTGGCCGACAGGGGGCTGGCGGTGATGATCGTGTCGCACAACATGAGCGACGTGTTCGAGGTTGCCGACCGGGTGGCCGTGCTCCGGTTAGGCCAGATGGTCGCCGTCCGGCCGGCGGCCGAGCTCGACCGCCAGATCGTCGTCGACCTCATGACCAGCGGCGTGTCGACTCGCGGTACCGGATGACGGACATCGAGAAGCCCGACGTCGAGAAGCCGCAGGCGGTGGCGCCGGGCCCGACGGAGGGCGACGCCGGGTCGATCACCGACGCGGCCGCGGTGGAGGCCGACCTGGCCGTCGCCCCCGAGCTTGTCGCCGACTCGCTGGGCGACTACCTCCGGGCCCGGTGGGCGCGGATCAAGGCGGGCGACAGCGGCGTCCTGCCCGTCATCGCCGGCCTCGTCCTCATCTCGATCCTCTTCCACTCCCTGAACTCCAACTTCCTCACCGCCCCCAACCTGGTGAACCTCCTGGTCCAGGGCGCGCCCTACATGCTCCTCGCCATGGGCATGATCTTCGCCCTCCTCCTGGGCGAGATCGACCTGTCCATCGGGTTCGTGAGCGGCATCGGCGGCACCGTGATGGCCGAGCTGGTGAAGAACACCGTGGGGTGGCCATGGTGGGCGGCGATCCTCGCCGGCCTGCTGACCTGCGCCGCCATCGGCGCCTTCCAGGGGACGATCATCACCAGGCTGGGCCTGCCGTCGTTCGTGGTCACCCTCGCCGGGCTCCTGGGCTGGCAGGGCGTGCTCCTCCTGATCCTGGGCACCGGCGGGTCGCTGTCCATCAACGACAACGTCATCAACGACCTGGCCAGCGGCAACCTCACCCCGGCGGCCAGCTGGGCCGTCATGCTCGGGATCGTCGGCCTCTTCGGGCTGAGCACCTGGGTGCGGGAGGGCCGGCGGCGGTCCAGCGGCCTTGTCGCCCCGCCGGTGAGCCTCACCGCTCTCAAGATCGTCGGCGCCCTGGTGGCCGGCGTCGCCGTCGTCCTGGTCTGCAACACCAACCGGGGGCGGCTGGTGCCGATCCGGGGCATGCCGTGGGTCGTGCTCATCGTGCTCGGCGTGCTGGCCATGTGGACGATGCTCCTCGGCCGCACCAGGTTCGGACGGTACGTCTACGCCATCGGCGGGAACGCCGAGGCGGCCCGACGGGCGGGCGTCAACCTGGCCCTCATCCGCACCGCCTGCTTCGCGCTGGCCTCCTTCACCGCCGGGATCGCCGGCATCATCTACGCGTCGCGGCTTCGATCGGTCTCGACCTCGCTCGACGGCGGCACCCTGGTCCTGTACGCCGTCGCCGCCGCCGTCATCGGCGGCACCAGCCTGTTCGGCGGCCGGGGCAAGGCGGTCCACGGCGTGCTCGGGGGCCTGGTCATCGCCGCCATCGACAACGGCATGGGCCTCCAGGGCTACAGCGCGGCGTCGAAGTACGTCGTGACCGCCATCGTCCTGCTGGCGGCGGTCACGATCGACGCCGTCGCCCGGCGGGGAGCCACCGCCCGCTGACTCCGATTCGGGTCGCGCTCGTCGGCTACGGCATGGCCGGCGAGGTGTTCCACGCCCCACTGATCGAGGCGGTCGCCGGGCTGGAGCTGGCCGCCATCGTCACCCGCGACCCCGAGCGCCGGCGGCGGGCGACGGCCGCCCACCCGCACGCCGCGCTCGTGGACTCGACCGCCGACCTGTGGTCGGCCGCCGGCGACCTCGGTCTCCGGCTCGTGGTGGTGGCCGCCCCCAACCGGGCTCACGCGCCGGCGGCGCTCGACGCCCTGGCTGCCGGACTGCACGTCGTCGTCGACAAGCCGCTGGCGGTCACGGCCGAGGACGGGCGGCGGGTGGTGGCCGAGGCCGAGCGCCGAGGACTGGTGCTGAGCGTCTTCCACAACCGTCGCTGGGACGGCGACTTCCTCACCGTCAGGCGGCTCCTCGACGACGGCGAGCTGGGCGACGTCTGGAGGTTCGAGTCCCGGTTCGAGCGCTGGCGTCCGGAGCGACTGGCCGAGGCGTGGCGGGCCGAGGCGTGGCGGGAACGGGGCGATCCGGCCGAGGGCGGCGGGCTGCTGATGGACCTGGGCAGCCACCTGATCGACCAGGCCGTCGTCCTGTTCGGACCGCCCGTGTCGGTGTACGCCGAGCTGGGCCGGCGGCGGCCGGGAGCCGACGTCGACGACGACACGTTCGTGGCGTTGGAGCACGGGGGTGGGGTCACGTCGCACCTGTGGGCCAGCTCGGTGGCGTCGCGCCCGGGGCCCCGGTTCCGCGTCCTCGGCTCGAACGCCGGCTACGTCGTCGCTGGGATGGACGTACAGGAGGCCGCCCTCGCCGCCGGCGACGTTCCCGGGGCGCCCGGATGGGGCGAGGCGCCGGCGGTGACATGGGGCGCCGTCGGCGCGGGAGACGACGTCGAACCGGTGCCGACCGTGCCCGGCGACTATCGCCGGTTCTACGAGGCGATGGTGGCCGCGGTCGACGGCGGTGCCTCGGCCCCCGTGGCGCCCGGGGACGCGCTGCTCACCCTGGAGGTCATCGAGGCCGCCCGCCGCAGCGCCGCCACCCGCGAGGTCGTCGCCCTCTGACCCCAATTGGCCCTCCGTCAAGGAAGCTGGCACCAAGAGGCGTCAGAGGGGGTACGGCCAAGATCATCTCTGCCCGGAACCCGCAGTCGGGGGTACCGATGAGCACTCTCCACGGATTCGTAGCCGCCGGGTCGAGCCCTTAGTTTAGGGTCGGGCGTGCGTCCGACCGCAACCAGGTCGGGGGGGGTCGACGGCCGGTCAGCGAGCCCGGTCCAGCTCCTCCAGCCGCGCCGCGGTCTCCCGGTACCGGACGCCTGGGATGAGGTGCACGCCGGTGAAGGCGCCGCTCTCGGCCACGCGGTGGGCCAGCTCGCATGCGAGCTCCACGCCAGCGCCCCGGTCGCTCTCGATGGCGCCCAGCCAGCTGGCGGGGACCTCGATCTCCGGGATGGCGGCCACGAGCTTGCGGGCCATCGACGCGCTGGGCAGCACCATGACGCCGGCGTAGACGTCGCCGTGGAAGGGGACGGTGTCGCGCCACGCGAGCAGCGCGTCCACGTCGAACGACACCTGGACGAACAGGAAGTCCGCCTCCTGCTTCCAGGCCGGGAGTGGTCGCAGCCGGGTCGTGACGCCCGCCCGGAAGCGGCCGGCGTGGCCCTGGTACTCGTCGCTGAAGCGCCGCAGCTGCTCGATCATCGACCGCACCGTGAGCTGCCCGGTGCGGGCGCCCGCGACCGGCTCGTCCCCGTACACGAAAAGGAACTCGTCGACGCCATAGGCGGCTCCGGTCAGGAGGTCGCGTCGGAAGCCGAGCGCGTTCCGGTCGCGGGCGTTGAGACAGGCGATGGCACGCCCCCCCATGCGATCGACCTCGTGGGCGACGGCGATACTCGACACGGTGGCCCGGCCCACGTGGTTGTCGGGGATGAGGTACGCGGAGGCCACCTTGCTGAGCACGCCGATCTGGTGCCGGACGTGCATCAGGTCGGGCCTGGTCGGCGGCTCGATCTCACAGATCCACTCGAAGGGCCGCTCGCTCATCCAGAGCAGGCTATCCACGGGCACGGACGTTGGGGCCTGGTCGTCAAGGTGCAGATGATGGATGTGTCACGGCACCCCGGAACTACGACGAGGACCGACGGAACACCGCCAGGAAACGCCGCACGGGTGGGTCTTCGTCATCGAGGAAATCCTCGAACGCCGCCGGTTCGAGGGCGTCGCCGCCGCAGGCGTCGACCTCGGCCCGGGTCAGCGGCCAGGGCACCTGGTCCAGCGGTTCGTCCTCGTCCCGGCCGCGAGCCACCACCAGGAGCTCGCCGCCGGGGGCGACGAACGTGGCGAGGGCCGCGATCGCCCCGGTCCGCAGCCGTCCGACGGGAAGGGCCTGGATGGTATTGGCCTCGAACACGAAATCGAACGACTCCGTCCATTCCCCGGGCGGAGCCAGGAGGTCGGCGACGGCATAGTCGACGTGAGTATCCGGGAACCTCGACTGGCACAGACGGATGGCGGCGGCGGACAGGTCGAAGGCGACGACGGAGAATCCGAGCGCGGCCAGGGCCTCGGCGTCGTCACCGCCACCACATCCGACGACGAGCGCCCGTCGCCCGTCGCCGACGACACCGTGATCGGCGGTCCATCGCAGAAGGCTGGGATTGGGCCCGCGGTCTGCCCATGGAATGACCGCCTCGCCCCGCGCCGCGGCCAGGTAGAGCGGCTCGAACCACCCGAGCGGATCGCCGGCGCCGATGGCCTCGTCGGCCAGCCGCCTGACCAGTGAGAGGTCCCGAGGGCTCACGCCGCCGGCCGGACCCCGCCCAGCAGGGCCATCTCCCGCCACTTCCAATGGCAGTCGACGTCCTCGAAGCCGATCGCCCGCAGCCATTCGAGCTGCGCCTCGACGGGTGCCAGCAGGTTGGACGGGTCGTCGTCGGCCAGGGCCATGCCGAGCTCGGCCAGAAACCGTTCGTGCAACCGCAGGGTCGGCGACGCGACGTGCTCGAGGTTGAGGAACGGCGCTCCGGGCAGCAGCCGGTCGAACACCTCCTGGTAGAGCGCCCGCTTTCGCTGGTCGTCGACGTGGTGGATGGCGAAGCTGGAGACGATCGCCTCGAACCGTCCAAGCTCGGGCAGGGGGTCGTCGAGGTCGTGGTCGACGACGTCCACGTCGGTGTCACCGTCGAACCGCTCGTTGGCGGCCGCCAGCATGGCGGGGGAGAAGTCGACGGCGGTTCCCCACGCTCCGGGGAACGCGGCGCGCACCAAGGCCATCAGCCGGCCGTCGCCGCAGCCGACATCGAGGACCCGCGCCAGCGACGACGGGAGGTGAGCCAGCAGCTCCGCCTCACCCTCGGTTCGATGCGGGATGGAGTCCGCCCTGGTCAGGTACCACTGGACGTGCTCCTCGAGAGGCCACCGATTCTCACTCATGGCCGCTACCCTACGGAGCCTCCAGCGACGAGGTGCACGTATTACCCGCTCGAGGCCAGGAACCTCTCCGTCCCTCCCGCTATCGCAGGGCTCTCTCTGTTGCATCCTGATTGTGATTGTGATTTGATGCCGACGGTCACAACGGCATGCAGGGCCGACCAGCTCAGCAGACGGCACTGCCCACGAGGGGAGACGAAGCAGATGCGACGATGCAGGGGGTACTCGACGCGCCCGAACGACGGCAGCTTCCGGCGTCTTCGCTTCATCATCCTGGCGATGTTCGCGGTGGCGCTGGGGGCTATCGTCCCGGTGGCCCCAGCGGCCGCGGCCACCGGCGACTCCTATCTGATGGTCTCCGACGGCGCCGCTAGCACCGTGTACTTCTACAAGGTGCCGGGGATGACGCCGACTGGCCAGGTCACCGGCGTGAAACTCGGCGCCCGCACCGGCGCTCCCGCCGGCGCCGACCCCGCCGCCAACAACCCGGCTCACGCCGGGGTGATCGTGCTGCCCGACGGCCGCATCATCGTCAACGACGAGTCGGCCCAGAAGACCCTCGCCATCAAGCTCAACGCCGCGGGCGCGCCCAGCGTCGTGAACAGCGTCACCTCCCGGCTGGGCGACGAGGCCCCATGGTCCTCCGTCGACGCCGGCTTCCGCTACTACGCGGTGGCTTCCAACGGTGCAGGTCCGGGGCTCGAGGTGCTGAACCTCATCGACCTCAAGACATTCAAGAACACCCAGGTGGAGATTCCGATGGCCGGCGCCGCCGAGGACCTCACGCCGTTCTTCGGCGCCAACCCCCTGACCGTGTTCGCGGGGGTCGGAGGTGGCGTAGTCCGGGCCTACAACGTGGCTGCCCTGCTCGCCGGCAACTCGACCCCGACGGGCACCTTCGGGGTGGGACCGAACAGTCATGGCGGCTTCAGCTCGCCCAGCACGGGCACGATCGGGATCACCACCGGACCCCAGCCGCCCAACCTCGGCGCCGGTGAGGCTCAGGTGCCCAACCCCGACAACCTGGGCATGGACATCTTCGACGTCTCGTGCACCCCCGCAGCTCTGTGCCGGCCACCAGTCAGCCTGTTCCCGGAGCGCGTGCCCCCCTTCCCGTGTGTCGGCATCATCTGCCCCACGTTGGTCAACCGGACAACGGTGCCGTGGAACGCTGACGGACTCACGCTTTCCAAGGGGAATCGGGTGCGCGCCATGTTTGACGGGTCCCACATCCTCACCCCCCTCAACGTCGACCTCACTCCCGGCATCGCCACCGACTGGCAGGACGTCCGGCTCGACGCCCACGTGACCGACCTGGTGGCGAAGACCGCCCGGCGGATCACCGTGGGCACGGGGGCGTCCTCCCGGGGCTTTCCCGTCTCGACCACGTTCGCAGCCGAGCCGGTCATTCGCCCCCTGACCGCCGGCGGGAAGGACCAGCTGAGGATCATCGACGTGCGACCAACGTCGCCGACCTACCTGCAGATCGTCCGTACCGTCGAGCTGGCCCAGCTGACCAAGGGCCCGGTGGCAGGGGTGGCACCGACATTCCCCACCTACGAGCGTCGGTTCACCGCTATCACACCGGACGGCCGGCACGCCTTTGTCAGTCGCGGTGGCGACGGCAAGGTCGACGCGATCGATACCGGCACGGGACAAGTCACGACCATCGACGTGCCGACCGGGATCATCGGGGGCGGGCACATCACGGCGTTCCAGGTCGGCTTCAAGCCGGTGGAGCTTTCCGGAAGGTAGCCCTCGGCCCTCCTGTTGCGAAGCAACGAGAAGGGCGCCAAAGTGGGGTGGCCACGGCGGGCCGGGCGACGCCGAGGTGCCAAGGACGTATCGGCCCCGTCCCGGTGGGAGTGGACCTTGTGAGAACGGAAATCGCTCTCAACGGCAACGAAAGACCCGACGCCCGATTCATCGGCTGGTCCCCGGTGCCCTCCGCCATCCGGCTTTCCGACACCACGGGAGCCACCGGCCCGGTCAGGGTGCGACTGCGAAACCAGAACACCGCCAGGGGCGGCCAGGTGGTGTTCTTCAGCTCCATCCCGGGCACCGGCACGGACACGTTGGAGGTCACCCTGCCGGTGAGCGGCAGGTCGGTGAGGTTCCACGTCGCCGGCAGGTTCCAGCGGCCGAGCATCGACGATCGGGACGCCACGGTCGAGGTCGTCAACGTCGCCACCAACCAGATCCTCGGCTCCAAGCCGATCATGGTCCGGGTCCGCAAGAACGCGGTCAGCCTCACCACCGCCGAGCGGAACCGGTTCATCGCCGCCTTCGCCACCCTCAACGACCGCGGACGGGGCAGGTTCGCCGACTTCCGCAACGTCCACACCTCGGCGGGAGACCCCGAGGCCCACGGTCGAGCGGGCTTCCTCCCCTGGCACCGCGCCTTCATGCTGGACCTGGAGCGCGAGCTGCAGCTCATCGATCCCAGCGTGACGCTGCCCTACTGGAGGTTCGACCAGCCGGCGCCGAGAGTCTTCAACCGGGACTTCATGGGGGTTCCGGATCCGAACACGGGCACCGTGCAGTTCAGCGCGTCCAACCCGCTCCAGTTCTGGGCCACCGATGGGTCCACGGGGATCAACCGCCGACCGCTCTTCGACACCCGGACCCAGGCTGCCGAAGGGGACGGCGGGCGCGTGATCACCGAGGCCGCCACGATCGCTCTGGGCAATCGCTATGCCAATTTTCGGGCCATGGAGGGCAACCCGCACGGCACCGCACACCGTGGCTTCACGGGATCCATCTCGCAGATCCCGACCGCGGCCAAGGACCCGCTTTTCTTCATGCTCCATGCGAACGTCGACCGATTGTGGGCGAAATGGCAGTGGCGCAACCGCCGTTTCGACGTGACAGACGCGAGCACCTTCACCCCCCTGGGCAGGGCCGGGGACCCCGGGAGCACCCAGGTGGGACACAATCTGCGGGACACGATGTGGCCGTGGAACCAGGTCGTCACGCCCCCTCGGCCGTCCACCGCCCCGGGAGGCACGATGGCTCCGTCGCCGCTGGTCAGAGCGCCTGGGCTCCGTCCGACGGTCGGCTCCATGGTCGACTACCAGGGCGTGCTCACCCCGGGGAGCCGCCTCGGGTTCGACTACGATGATGTCCCGTTCGAGTTCATAACGCCATGAGGCGGTGAGCACCATGGACGTGTCCGAATATCGCCGACAGTACGAAGCGGAGCTCGAGCAGGCCGCTCAATCGGAGACAAGCTTCACCGACCTTTTGCAGGGATCGGGTTCGTCCTCGGCCCGGCTGTTCGCAGCGGGTGGCGACGACGCCGGCGACGAGGCCGACGCCGCACTGGCCGTGCTGCGGGACCCCAATGCCAGCGAGGACCTCGTCGCCGCCGCGCTCCAGGTCATCAGCGCCCACGTCGAGGAACGACCCGACCTGATCGACGCGCTCCTCGACATCCTGCGCGACAGAGCGGTGCCGATCGACCTACGGTTTGCCGTCCTGGGCCTGCTCCAGGAGATCAGCTTCCGGTTCGTGCTGTTCCCGGCGAAACGCCCGGACTACCTCGAGGCGCTGCGCTCGATCATCGACGACCCCGACGCCCAGCTGCGCCGCCGGGCCATCGGAATCCTGGCGCGGGAGAAGGACGAGTACGTCCAGCGGCGCCTGGTCGCGGGCCTGAAGGGTGAGTCCAAGGCCCTCGTGCCTGCTGCGAAGGCGATCCAATTCCTGGGGTACGACGTCCACGCCGACTACTTCCCCCTCCTCAAGGCCATCGTCGCCGACCCGCCGAACCGCACCGCCAAGAAGGAGGCGCTCCGCATCCTCGCCGCCGACCCGTCGTCGTCGGAGCTGCTGCTCGGCGTCCTCAGGGACGAGACCGAGAAGCCCGACGTCCGGAGGGTCAGCGCCATCGCCCTGCAATCGGTGGACCCCGAAGAGCTCGAGGTCGAGGCCAGGCGAATCCTGCTGGACGACGGCGAGGACGACGAGCTGCGCGCCATGTCGCTCAACACGCTCACCTACTTCGCCAACCCGGCGGCCCTGAGCCAGGACGACGAGCTGGCCCGCGAGGTCGAGCGCCTCCGAGCCGGGTCCACGTCCAAGCAGCTGAAGCAGGCCACGACGGCCTACATCTCGAAGCACACGACCTAGCTGGCCGCCGGCGTGTCGGCGATGAACCAGGACACCCCGGAGGCCGAGGTCGCCGAGCTGGTGGACGAGGTGCTCCGGGGCCGAGCCGACCGCGACGCGCTGGTCGCGCTGCTGCCGGAACGGGTCTCCCTCTACTCGGGCCGCAGCACGAGCGCGGTGGTACGGCTGCGCGGCTACATCCTCGCCGCCTTCGAGCGGGTGGGACTGCCCCCCGCCGCTCTCCCGTACGTGCTGGACGAGCTCCAGAACGGGCGCCAGGCCTATACCGTCGCCGCCGCTGCCATGGCCGTTCGGGGGCTCGACGCGCCGGGCTGCGAGACGGTGCCCTTCCTGCTGAGGGCGATCGAGAACATCAAGTACAACGACGACGCGGTGTCGTTCGACACCTACCGGCCCCAGTGGCCGTTGCCCAGCCGAACCACGGCGATGGAGGAGATCCTGAAGACCTTCGCCTGGCTCGGCGGCGAGGCGCGGACCGCCGAGGCCGAGTTGAAGGCACTGGCCGAGGACGGGAACGTCCTGTCGGTGGCGGCACGGGCCACGCTCACCGCGGTGCTGGCCGGCTGGACGGGGGGCCACGCCTGCTGCCACGGAGCCGGGGCCGACGCCCCCGTCGGGCACATCGACCTGGACAACGGTCGGGCGGAAGGTGTTCCTCGAAGTGTTCGGATGGAGGACCAGGACGGCCGGCTGCTGACGTTCGCCGACTTCTTCAGCGGGAGGCCGTCGATCGTCGTGTTCTTCTACACACGGTGCGACAACCCCAACAAGTGCTCGCTGACGATCACCAAGCTCGCCGGGCTCCAGGAATCGCTGCGGCGGGAGGGGCTGGACGGACGGGTCGCGAACCGCCGCCGTCACCTACGACCCGGGGTTCGACGTGCCGGCCAGGCTGCTCGCCTACGGGCAGAACCGTGGCGTGACGTTCTCCGAGCACCAGCGCTTCCTGCGGACGACGTCGGACTTCGACGACCTCCGGGAGTTCTTCGGGCTGGGCGTGAACTACGGGCCCGCCCTCGTCAACTGGCACCGCATCGAGTTGTTCCTCCTCGACCACGAAGGCCGGATCGCCGAGACGTTCGCCCGCCTCCAGTGGGACCCCGAGGAGGTCCTCCGCCACACGAGGGCATTGGTTGCCTCCAGCGAATCCGCCGACTCACTGACTGGCTGACGGGCAGCGCGGCGTGGGGGAGCGGCTCGTCAAGGCCAGCGTTCTCGAGGTCGAGCGCGGGAGTCCGTTGTCCTCAGGCCATCGGAGAATTGACACCGGTTAGACGGGGGAAGCCCCTCCCAGGACAACTGAAAGAGAAACCATGACCACGCCAGCCCCGACCGTCACCGACCACGACGACTTCGAGCGACAGCTCCTCGAGCTGCGCAAGCGCGAAAAGGCGCACACCCGCGAGGGCGACGCCATCGCCGCGGCCCGGCGCCGGCTGCCCATGACCGAGGTGCCGCCCGACACCACCGTCGTCGGCCCCGACGGCCCGGTCCCGTTCGGCGACATCTTCGAGGGGCGCGACGAGCTGGTCGTCTACAGCCACATGTTCTACGACGGGGAGCCGTGGGAGTGGCAGTGCGAGGGCTGTACCAGGAACTCCTGGAACATGGGGGACGCCGCCGACGCGGCCTACCTCAACGCCAACGGGATCACCTTTGCCTTCCTCGGCGACGGGCCCTACGAGGAGCTTGCGGCATTCCGCGACTTCATGGGCTACACCGCGCCGTGGTACTCCATCGCCCACCTCGACGACCCCACCGTGGGCGTCGCCGGCCGGATCTCCTGCTACCTGCGGCGGGAGGACCAGATCTACCTGACGTACTGGACCACCGGCCGGGGCGACGAGGTTATGAGTCCCTCGTTCGCGCTGCTCGACAGGACCGCCTACGGACGGCGGGAGGAGTGGGAGGACTCGCCCGAGGGGTGGCCGCAGTTCCCGACCCACTCCGTCTTGCGCACCGACGAGCACGGTGCGCCGACGGGGCCCAGAAACGGCGGTCGACCGATGCCCCAGTGGACGCGCCCGGGCGTCACCGGGGTCGGCGTACAAACCGGGTAGCTCCGCCACTGAGGCGAGTGAGATCACTATGACCGACACCACCACGCCCCTCCCCCCGGTCGTCGACCGGGACACATGGACCGAACCCGTCGGCGATTATCGACGGGTCAAGGTCACGTGGGTGACACCGCTGGGTGAGGAGACCGCCTCGATCTCGTAGCGCTCCTCGACGCCCTCGATGCCGTCCCACAGGCGAACACCGCGGCCGAGCAGGATCGGCACCTGCACGACGTGGAGCGTGTCGATGAGGTCCGCGGCGAGGAAGTCGCGGACGACGGTCGGGCCACCGCCGATGCGCACGTCGAGGTCGCCCGCTGCCTCCCGCGCGAGGTCGAGTGCCTCGGGCGGGTTGGCGTCGACGAAGTGGAACACGGTGCCGCCCTCCATCTCGATCGACGGGCGCGGGTGGTGCGTGAGCACGAACACCGGCGTGTGGAACGGCGGGTTGGGCCCCCACCAGCCACGCCACTCGTCGTCGGTGCCGACGTCGGTGAAGGGGCCGGTCTGCGGGCCGAACTTGCCTCGGCCCATGATCTCGGCGCCAAAGCCGTGGGCATGGCGTTCGGCGAACGAGTGGTCGACGCCCGCAGTGCCACCGGGATCGCCGACCATCGACCGCCAAAACCGGGTGGCGAACATCCACTCGTGCAGGCGTTCCCCGGCGTGACCGAACGGCGCTTCGAACGTGATGCCGTCGCCCGTCCCGAACCCGTCCAGGGAGATCGAGAAGTTGTGGACACGGACCTGGGACATGGCGCCCCCGACGGTAGCCGCCGAGCGATGATCGACTCCCGAACTCGTTCGTTTCGCACGAGATCGCCTACTCGGACGATCGCCCGCGCCCACCGCCCACCTTTGAGCACAATTCCGCCGACCGAAGCCCGGGCTCACCGACGAAAACGCACTGCAGCGTGCGGACCCCTTCGTAAACTTGATGCATGACATCCGGCCGGTCCCGAAACCTCGGGCCAGACGCTCGACCGGTCTCAGTGCCCGACGACGTCGACGATCCGCGCTTCGCCAAAGAGACTGGCCTTGTCCAACTGCCGCTGTGGGTGGAGTGGAGCGGCGAGGAGCCCCTGACCTACGACCTCGACGACCCCGTCGAGCGCGACCGAGTCTACGAGATGGTCCTACGGGAGGGCACCGATGACGACGTGCGGCGATTCATCGACGTTGTCGTGCTCGCCGACCGATGGGAAGCCTTGGTGTTGCCGCCGCGTGTCCGGCGGGCGTGGGCGGACTGGTACAGCCGCCATGGCATCGACGTGTCGTGCTGAGCGCGCTGCAGCAAAGGGTCGCCCTGCTGGTCGCGGACCTCGTCGAGTCCTCCGGGTTCGTCCTGGCGGGTGGCGGCGCGCTCGTCGCCCGAGGTGATGTGGAACCGTACGACCCGCGATCTCGACTACTTCGGCACACGCCCCGAGCAGGTGCTCGAGCTGCTTCCAGTCTTGGAGCGGGACCTGCGCGACGCCGGCCTCCAGGTCGACACCGTCAGGATTACCGAGGGATTCGCCCGCCTGCTCGTGACCGATGGAGAAGCCGCGACCGAGGTCGACCTGGCCAGCGATTTCCGATTGCTACCGCCGGAGCGGACGCCCTTCGGCCTCGCCCTGGCCGGCGAGGAGCTGGCCGTGGACAAGGTCCTCGCCCTGTTCGACCGGGCCGAGCCCCGCGACTTCGTGGACTCGCCGCGGTAGTCGATCACTGGGGACTCGAGCATCTGTGTCAGTTGGCGCCGGAAAAGGATCGGGGGTTCGACCGGAACGTGTTGGCCGAGCAGCTCGGTCGCTTCGATCGCCTGCCGGCTGCCAGCTTCCGACTCCCCGCCGAGGACGTCGAGCGACTCCGGCAAGAGGTCAAGAGTTGGCAGGAGCAGCTCCACTGCTTCGTCGACAGAAACAGCCCCTGACCAGGGATCCCTCCTGGTCGGAGCGAGGTGGCGGCGAGCGGGATCGCTGTACAGGGCTTTGCGGGTTCTTCAGGCCGGATCCTCGCGGACGCCGGCCCAAAGAACCTACCGGTCAGAGCGAGTGTGCGGACTTCGCCGAACAGCGGTGAATGCGTGCGACCGCGGGATGGGCGCGGGATGCGGACTGCGCCATCATCGCTACGCCACCTCGAAGACCCTCGTCCACGTGATTGGATTCTGCCGTCTGCCCACGATGAGTTCCGCGACTGGATTCGCCCCATCCTCGTCGCGGGCCGGCAGGACAAGCGTCCCACGCGGCATGCGCGGAGGTGCCCCGGTGCGCTGATCCACCTCGCCGATGTAGGCAGCAACCGAGACCGTGCCGTCCGCTGCTCGCCTCATCTCAGCACGAAACGGGAACACCGATCCGTCGAAGTCGATCCATGTCACGCCTGCTACATCGAGCGTGTCCTCGCTGGACCGAACGCAGAGATCGACTCTCGTGCCGTCGGTTGTCGACTGAGGAGGCCATGCGGGGTACTGCGCCTCGACCTCCTGTCGGAACATGCCCTCGATACCGATGGCGAGCTTGTCGCATCGGTGTTGGTCGTCTACCTCGCCTCCCACGGCCACCGATGACAGAACGTCGTTGATCACCGTGACGACGTGCTCCTCAAACCAGGCGCTCACGATCCGACGGTACTTGCCGGTCGAGAGGCGGCGGCGATGCCCTGAGTCGGGCGGACGAAGGCGTACGAGCTGATCACCGCGGCCAGCTCCCGGTCGTGCAACATCGGGCGGGCCGCTCTGGTGCCGCTCGTCGCCATGACGCCGGAGTGTCGAGGCGTTGCTGTCACCACCCCCGAGTACGATGCGACAAGCGCCTCGCAGCCTCCGCTGCCCTTCATCGATCTCACGAAGGACTGATGGATGGCTTCGATCTCGAAGCGCCTCACTGCGGCCGGAGAGGCCCGCGACGACGCTCGCTACCGCCCCGGTGGCCGAGCGGACGAGGAGACGTTCAAGCGCCGCCAGGACGCCGAGAACCGCGTGCGGCAGATCGGGGCCGAGCGACTCACCGGACCCGTCGGTGATCCACGTCGAGGGCGCGAGAAGCTCGAGATCGCGGCGCACCTCGACCAAACGATCCCCGAGCCATGAACGTCCGCGAAGTGATCAAGCTGATCGAGGCTGACGGGTGGGTGCAGTCGCGGCAACGCGGGAGCCACCGTCAGTTCATCCATGCCATCAAGCCGGGTCGAGTGACGGTGGCCGGTAATCTCGGAGCGGAGATCCGGCCTGGAACGCTTGCCAACGTGATGCGCCAGGCCGGACTGAAGGGACCGACGCGATGACCGGATACGCGGTGATCATCGAAGGCGAGGGCGACTCGTTCTCCGCCTACGTGCCGGAACTGCCGGGCTGCGTTGCAGCCGGCACGAGCGTCGCCGAGGTCGAGCGGCTGATCCGCGAAGCGATCGAGTTCCACATCGAGGGCATGCGAGAGGCCGGCGAGCCCGTACCGCCGCCAACGTCCTCTGGAACGACGATCGTCGAAGTGCCATCCGCGGGATGAGCCTCGTCGCCTACGTGCTCAGACCGTCTCGTCGCCGCAACTGAGCGCCTCGGCATTCAGACCTCGTCGTACTCGTTCGACGTCGGGTTCCAGCGGAGCGACGTGCACACACTCGACGAAGGCGGCTGGACCATGTACTACTCGGAGCGCGCCCGCCTGGACGCGATCCAGGGGCGCAGGATGGCGTTCAGGCGAGCAAGCGAAACAAGCCCTGTGCACCGCTCGTGACCAGGGACAACTTGATGGAGGCGGCGAGCGGAATCGAACCGCTGTACAGGGCTTTGC
>CAWGUU010000022.1:0-84726 GCA_963825765.1 uncultured Acidimicrobiia bacterium | reverse complement strand
AGCCCGAGGTCGGACTCGAACCGACGACCTGCTCATTACGAGTGAGCTGCTCTACCGACTGAGCTACCCGGGCGTTCGGTCGAGTATCGCATGCCGCGGCCGCCGGTTCGGGCGGCACCCGGGTACCGTCGTTGGTTACATGTCAGGCTGGCCGAAGCAAGGGTGGCGCGAGAGTCTGGCCGTCTTCGGCCACCAGCTCGCCGTGCAGACGGGCGAGACCGTCGACGGCTGGCGCCACCGGGCGCGCACCCTGGTCGAGCGGTGGAAGCGGCTGCACGGGGGCGAGCGGTGGAACGTCGCCCTCTACGTCCTCACCGGTGTGTCCATGCTCGCGCTCACCGTCGAGTTCCTGGCTGGGCCTGACTCGCTTCCGACCGAGGTCACCAGCGCGCCGGCGCCGATCGGCTCGTCGGGCCTCACGCCCGTCATCCCCAGCTCGACCACCACGCTCACTCTGCCCCCCGTGACCCAGCCGCCCGCCGCGGCCGTCCAGGGGCCGGCGACGACGGCACCCCCGGCCGCCAGCCCGGCGACCCAGGCCATCCCGCAACCCACCCCGCCGCCGACCGATCCTCCGCCCACGGACCCGCCGCCGACGGATCCGCCACAGACCGCCCCACCCACCACCAAGGCTCCCGCGACGACCATCTCCACGGGATTCACCGTCGTTCCCCCGGTGCCGCCCTCGTTCCCGTAATCCGCCGACGCTGGCGCTAGCCCGGGCGTGGCACCCGCGCCGGGCGAAGGGGCGGCAGCCGCAGGAGCAGGGCCTGCAGGAACAGGGCCTCGGAGGGGTTGTAGGTGAGGGCTTCGGACGCCTTCTGCAGGGCGTCGAGGCCGTCGAGGCAGGCGGTGGCGTCGGCCCCACCGTCCACCAGGGCGTCGCGGTAGAGGGCGGCCAGGGTCGCCAGGCCGAACCGCAGCTCGTCGGTGCGCAGCCGCCGCAGCTCCCGGCGGTGACGGGTGGCAAGGTCCTTGCGGCCCGAGCCACGCTCCCCGGACACCTTCACCCGTTCCTCCAGCTCCGCCGCCTCGGCCGCGTGCCGGGCCTCCAGCGGACCGACGGCGGCCGACGCCAGCAGGTCGACGAGCTCGGCGGCCATCACCGCCACGGTGGCGCCGGTGCCGTCGAGACGGGTCGGCACCGACCGCCACGCCGTCCGCCGGGCCCCGAATCCCTGGTCGGAAGCCAGCAGCCGGGCCCGGTCGAGACGCCCGCCCGCGGCCTCGGCTACGTCCCGGGCCACGTCGGCGGCGATGCCCTCGCCCATCAGCACGCCGGCCAACACCTCGGTGCCGAGCGGCCCGAAGTCGATCCGGACGCAGCGCGAGGCAATGGTGACCAGCTCGGGCGGCACGTGGTCGGCGAGGATCACGAAGACGGTGCTGGCGGGAGGTTCCTCGACGACCTTGAGCAGGGGGGCGACCGCGTCCTGGGCCAGGTGGAACTCGGTGAGCAGCAGCACCTTGCGGTCGGCCTCGTTCGGCGTGCGCATGGCCAGCCGCCGGATCTCCCTCGCCCGCTCGATGGACAGGAACGGGCCCTCCCGCTCCACCACCAGCAGGTCGGGGTGGACCTCGGCCAACGTCCGCACGCACACGTCGCACTCCCCGCAGCCGCCCCGGGGGCACAGCAGAGCCGCGGCCAGGGCGCGGGCCGCCTGCCGCTTCCCGGTGCCGGGCGGTCCGACCAGCAGGTAGGCGTGCACCGGCGACGGCACCGCGGCCCGGAGGTGGGCCACCGCCCGCTCCTGGCCGACCACGCGATCGAAGACGTCGGCCACCGGCTCAGGCCTCCGTCCCACTCTCGAGGCCGGGAGTAAGGCGGGCCGCCACCGCGTCCCACACCCGTGACGCGACCTCATCGATGGTGCCGACCCCGTCGACGACGACCCAGCGGTCGGGATCGGCGGCGGCCAGGGCGCGGTAGCCGGCCGCGACCCGCCGGTGGAAGTCGTCGCCGGCCGCCTCCACCCTGTCGAGATCGCGACCGAGGCGCTCCGCGGACGCGGCAGGGTCGACCTCCAGCAGCACGACGAGGTCGGGCTCGACGCCCCCCGCTGCCCACCCCGAGAGCCGAGCCAGCTCGGCCACGTCCAGGCCCCTGCCGTAGCCCTGGTAGGCGAGGGTGGAGCCGGTGAAGCGGTCGCAGACGACGTCGTCGCCCCGGGCCAGCGCCGGCCCGATGACCTCGTCCACGTGCTGGGCCCGGTCGGCTGCCACCAGCAGCGCCTCGGCCCGCTCCGACAGGGCCCCGGCGGCAGGATCGAGCAGCACCTCCCGCAGGCGTCGGCCGACGTCGGTGGCGCCGGGCTCGTGCGTCGTCACTGCCCCGAGGCGGTCGGCCAGCAGCGCCGCCTGGGTCGACTTGCCGCTGCCCTCGCCGCCCTCGAACACGACCAGCCTCCCCTTTGCCAACTTCCCCCTCATTCGTTGCCCTGCGGGCTGTCCGGCTCCGATTTCAGCGTCCGCAGGGCCAGGACGCCGGCCACCAGGATGATCGCGGCCCCGATCCAGAGCGTGAGGCGGACGCCGGGGAGGCTGATCGTGGCGCCACCCAGGGAGATCTCGCCCCCCAGGACGTCGGTCGACAGCTCGTCGAGGAGGCCGGCCAGCAGGGGCGCAAGCGCCAGCGAGATCAGCAGGCACAGCCGCGACAGCGTGTACAGCGTTGCGAAGATCCTTCCCCGCAGATCGTCCTCGACGTTCTCCTGGAGGATGGTGAACCCGAGCACGTAGACGGCGCCGGCGCACACCCCCATCCCACCGATGAAGGTCAGCGTGAGGGTCAGGCTCGACGTTGACGACGCCGCGAACATGAACGCCCCGGCCCCGAGCACCGCCACGGGGAAGATGCGCAGCCTGGACACCCGGCGCTGGACGGCGGTCAGCCCCAGCACCCCGGCAGCCACGCCCAGGCCGAGGGCGGTGAGCATCAGGCCGAAGCCCGACGGCCCTGCGTTCAGGACGACGGTTGCGTAGCGGGGCCCGAGTGGCGCGACCATCCCCCCTCCGATCAGCCCCGTGCCGAGCCCGACCATGACCGCGCGCACGAACGGATTGCTGCCGATGAACTGCCAGCCCTCGCGGATCTCGGTGATGGCCCCGCTCAGTGGCTTCACCGAGGCCGACTTCTGTCGGGTCTTGGTCCGGGGGATGGCGAGGGTGGAGATGATGAACGCCGATGTCAGGAACGTGCACACGTCGACGTAGATGGCGAGCGACTCCTGGTTCAGCTCCAGGAACCCCAGGAAGCCGGCGTGGGACCCGATGAGCTCCGAGACCTTGGTGAGGGAGGCGAACAGGGCCGCCCCGATGGGGAAGGTGCCGTAGGCGGCGGCCAGCGAGAACGAGTTGGCGCTGGCCAGCTTGTCGACGCTCACCAGGTTGGGCACCGAGGCCTCCTTGGCGGGCGACCACAGCAGGGTGAGGATCTCGAGGAACAGCGAAACGAGGAACAGGCCGAAAACCGAGTCCACGAACGGCAGGGTGGCCAGCACCATGGCCCGGCCGATGTCGCAGGAGACCATGACCTTCTTGCGGTCCCACCGGTCGACCAGCACCCCGCCGATCGACGCCAGGAAGAAGCCTGGGATCATGCGGGCGCTCATGACCAGGGCGATGGCCGCCTCCGGCGAGCTGCCGCCGACCCGGTTGGTGATCGACAGCACCGCCACCAGGCCGATCCAGTCGCCCAACGAGGAGACGACCTGGGCCAGCCACAGGCGGAAGAACGAGACCGAGCCGAGGAGTTGGGGGCCGCGAACCGCCCCCTCGTCGGCCACCGGCGCCATCTTCTCGGTGTCCGGCTCGTCGCCGAACGGTCGGGGGGGCTCCGCCACGGGTCGTCAGGCTACGGCGTGGACCTGAGCGCCTGGCTGATCGACCCTCAGGCCGACTTCTTCTTCCGGGCGCCCGCCGCCTTCGCCTGCGCCTTCTTACCCTGTGCCGTCTTCCGGGGGGCGGCCTTCCGGGGCGCCGCCTTGCGTGTCCCGGCCTTGGGCTTGGCCGGGCCCTTGTCGCGGCGCTCCTGGAGCAGCTCGGCCGCCCGCGCCAGGGTGATCTCCTCCACCGAGTCGCCTCCCCGCAGGGACGCGTTGGTGATGCCGTCGGTGACGTAGGGCCCGAACCGCCCCTGCCGGACCACCACCGGGCCACCCGACGCCGGGTCGGGGCCGAGCTCCCGCAGGGGTTCGGCCGCCGCGGCCCGGCCGCGGGGCTTCGGCTGGGCCAGCAGGGTCAGCGCCTCCTCGAGGGTGACAGTCAGCAGCTTGTCCTCGTCGTCGAGGCTGCGGCTCTCCGGCCCCTTCTTCACGTAGGGCCCGTAGCGGCCGTTCAGGGCCGAGATCTCCTCGCCGTCGGCAGGATCCTTGCCCAGGACCCGGGGCAGCGTGAGCAGCTCCAGCGCCTCCTCCAGGGTGACGGCGTCGATCGACATGCGCTTGAACAACGAGGCCGTGCGCGGCTTCTTCTTGCCCGCCGAGTCGGCGTCGCCCAGCTGGACGTAGGGCCCGAAGCGGCCGGCCCTGGCGATGACGGGCAGGTCCGTGGCCGGGTCGGTGCCCAGCACCCGGTCGCCGCTCGGGGTCTCCAGCAGCTCGAGGGCCTTCTCGACGGTCAGCTCGTCGGGCGCCAGGCCCTCGGGCACCGGCGCCGTCTCCCCGTCGCGCGACAGGTAGGGCCCGTAGCGGCCCACCCGCACCGCGATGTCCCGGCCCTCGGCGTCGGTGCCGATGGGGATGGAGTTGACCTCACGCGGGTCGATGTCGTCGAGGCGCTCGCTCACCATCGCCTTGAGGCCGACGCCCCCGTTCCCGAAGTAGAACTTCGACAGCCACGGCACCCGCTTCTCGCTCCCTCGGGCGATGTTGTCGAGGTCGTCCTCCATGCGGGCGGTGAAGGCGTAGTCGACCAGGTAGCCGAAGTGCCGCTCCATGAGCGTGACGACGGCGAAGGCGGTCCACGTGGGCACCAGGGCGGTGCCCTTGCGCCAGGCGTACCCCCGGTCCTGGATGGTGCCGAGGATGGAGGCGTACGTGGACGGGCGGCCGACGCCCATGTCCTCGAGCGCCTTCACCAGCGACGCCTCGGTGTACCGGGCCGGAGGGTTGGTGACGTGGTCGCGCGGCTCCAGCACCTCGACCGTGAGGGCGTCCCCGGCGGCCATGACGGGTAACCGCACCTCCCTGTCCTCCAGGACGGCGTCGGGATCGTCGGACCCCTCCACGTAGGCCCGCAGGAACCCGGGGAACTCGATGGTGCGGCCGCTGGCGGCGAACACCGCGTCCTCACCCGCCGAGGAGGTCGCACCGAGCCTGACCTGCACGCTCTTGCCCCGGGCGTCGGCCATCTGAGAGGCGACGGTGCGCTTCCAGACGAGGTCGTAGAGCGCCCACTCGTCGCTGCCCAGCTCGGCGCCGACCTGGTCGGGCGTACGGAACGACTCGCCGGCCGGGCGGATGGCCTCGTGGGCCTCCTGGGCGTTCTTGACCTTCTTCTCGTAGCGGCGGGGCGTCTCGGGCACGTAGGCCGGCCCGTAGAGCTCCGACGCCTGGCGCCGGGCCGCCGCCACGGCCGTCTCCGAGAGCGACGTGCTGTCGGTGCGCATGTAGGTGATGTAGCCGTTCTCGTAGAGCCGCTGGGCCGTCGACATGGTGCGCTGGGCGGTGAAGCGCAGCTTGCGGCCGGCCTCCTGCTGGAGGGTGGACGTCATGAACGGCGGGTACGGGCTGCGCCGGTAGGGCTTCTCCTCCACCGACCGGACGGCGAAGTCGGCCCCGGTCAGGCGCTCGACCAGGCCCGCCGCGCCGGTGGGGTCGAGCAGGACGAGGGGCGAGTCCTGCGGCAGGCTCCCGGTCTCGTCGAAGTCCTTCCCGGTGGCCAGGCGGGCGCCGTCGAGGGCGGCGAGGGTGGCACCGAAGCCGGGGGTGCTGCCGGGCTTGTCGAACTTGCCCTCCACGCTGGAATAGGACGCTGTGCGGAAGCGCATCCGGGCCCGTTCCCGCTCCACCAGGATCCGGGTGGCCACGCTCTGCACCCGTCCCGCCGACAGCTTGGGCAGCACCTTGCGCCACAGCACGGGCGACACCTCGTAGCCGTACAGGCGGTCGAGGATGCGGCGGGCCTCCTGGGCGTCGACGAGCTGGCCGTCGAGCTCGCGGGTGTTGTCGAGGGCTCGGCGGATGGCGGGGGCGGTGATCTCGTGGAACACCATGCGCTTGACCTGCACCCGCTTGGGCGGGGAGAGCACCTCGAGCAGGTGCCAGGCGATCGACTCCCCCTCGCGATCCTCGTCGGTGGCGAGATACAGCTCGTCGGCCTGCCGGAGGGCCTGCCTCAGCTTGCTGACGACCTGCTTCTTCTCCTTCGCCACCACGTAGAGGGGCTCGAACTCGCGGTCGACGTCGACCCCGAGCCGGGCCCAGGGCTCGCTCTTGTTGGCCGCAGGGATCTCGTCGGCGTTCCGGGGCAGGTCGCGGATGTGCCCGACCGACGACTCGACCACGTAGCCGCTTCCGAGGAAGCGCGCGATGGTGCGGGCCTTGGCGGGGGATTCGACGATGACGAGCGGCTTGGGCACGAGGGGCTTGGGCACGAGAGACGACATTGGGCGCAGGGGGGGCCTCCTGTCAAACAACTACCGTCATGCGAAACGACAGGAACGGGCCGCAACCCATGACGATGGACCCAAAGCCGCTGATCGAAGCCTTCGGGACGATAGGCATCCTCGCCATCGTCTTCGCCGAGTCGGGCCTGCTCTTCGGCTTCTTCCTGCCCGGCGACTCACTGCTGTTCACCGCCGGGCTGCTCGCCTCCCAGGGCCAGCTGAACTTCCCTGTGCTCCTCGTCGGGTGCTTCGCGGCCGCAGTCATCGGCGACCAGGTCGGCTACTACATCGGTCGCCGGTCCGGACCGGCGATCTTCCGGCGGCCCGATTCCCGGTTCTTCCACAAGAAGAACGTCGACAGGGCCAAGGACTACTTCGAGAAGCACGGGCCCAAGACCATCGTGCTGGCCCGCTTCATCCCCGTGGTGCGGACGTTCACCCCGGTCGTGGCGGGCGTGGCCCAGATGGAGTACCGCCGGTTCGTCACCTACAACGTCGTCGGCGGCTTCCTCTGGGCCGTCGGCCTGACGTCGCTCGGCTACGTCCTCGGCAATTCCATCCCCGACATCGACAAGTACCTGCTCCCGATCATCTTCCTCATCGTCGGCGTGTCGTTCGTGCCGGTGTTCCTCGAGCTGTGGAAGATGCGGCGGGCGTCGAAGGCCGAACCGAAGTCGTGACGCGTTTGATGCACCGATAGCGCCCCTGGGCAGCCGGTTTCAGGCCGGATCCGGGGCGCTGCGGACGCAGCAAACTGACGTGGCGACGGACCGGGGCTTCTATGCGGCCTTGGCCGCGGCCGTCGACGTCTCCGGGGTCTCGTCCATCGGCGTGGCCTTGCGCTTCGAGAAGGCGATGGCGCCGATGAGCACGAGGATGGCGACACCGGCGATGGCGTAGCGGGCGGGGTTGTTGTCCCGCAGGGCGATGACGGCGGGCAGCATCAGCAGCGAAACCAGGTTCATCACCTTGATGAGCGGGTTGAGGGCCGGGCCGGCGGTGTCCTTGAACGGGTCGCCAACCGTGTCGCCGATGACCGCGGCCTTGTGGGCCTCCGAACCCTTGCCGCCCTCGTGGCCGTCCTCGATGTACTTCTTGGCGTTGTCCCACGCCCCGCCGGCGTTGGAGAGGAACACGGCCATGAGCTGGCCGGTGAGGATGACGGCGGCCAGGAATGCCCCGAGGGCCAGGTAGCTGATGCCGAAGCCGATGATGACGGGCGTCAGCACCGCCAGCAGGGCGGGCGTGGCCAGCTCGCGGAGCGAGGCGGCGGTGCAGATGTCGATGACCCGCCCGTACTCGGGACGCTCGGTGTAGTCCATGATCCCGGGGTGCTCGCGGAACTGGCGGCGCACCTCCTGGACGACGATGCCGGCGGTTCGGCCCACCGCCCGGATGGCGAGGGACGAGAACAGGAAGGCGATCGAGCCGCCGATCAGCAGGCCGATGAAGATCTTGGGATCGGCCACGTTGACCTGGGTCAGCGGATCCCTGAAGAGGGCGCCCGGATCTCGCGCCAGGGCCTCGGGGCTCGGGATCCCCAGCTCGGCCCCCGCGATCTCGATGAACGACGCGAACAGGGCGACCGCGGCGATCACGGCCGATCCGATGGCGAACCCCTTGGTGATGGCCTTGGTGGTGTTGCCCACCGCGTCGAGGCTCACCATGATCTTCTCCGGCTCGCCCTCGAACTCGCCGGTCATCTCGGCGATGCCGGCGGCGTTGTCGGACACCGGCCCGAACGTGTCCTCGGACACGATGACGCCGGTCGTCGCCAGCATGCCCATGCCGGCCAGGGCCACCAGGTAGAAGGTGAACTGGATGTTGCCCCCACCCAGCCCGATGGCGACGCCGAGAGCGGCGGCGATGGCCACGACGGCCCACACGGTGGACTCCAGTCCGGAGGCGATGCCGGAGAGAATGGCGGTGGCAGGCCCGGTGCGGGTGGCCTCGGCGATGTCGCGCACCGGGGCGGTCTCGGTGGAGGTGTAGTACTCGGTGAGCCGGCTCACGACCTGGGCCAGCACCAGGCCGGTGACGACCGCCCAGAAGACCTTCAGGTTGTGCACGTAGAACTGGGCCACCAGGAAGGTGCCGATCACGGTCAGCACGCCGGCGGTGATGAATCCCCGGTTGATCGGCGCCATGGCCGACTTGTCGTTGTCGGTGGCCTTCACCGCGAACACGCCCACGATCGACGCCAGCACGCCGATGGCCCGGCAGGCGACAGGGAAGATGACGCCGAGGGCGGGGTTGAGGCCGATCGACTCGAAGGCGGCGAAGCCCAGGATGATCGACGCCACCAGGGTGACCTCGTAGGACTCGAACAGGTCGGCCGCCATGCCGGCGCAGTCGCCGACGTTGTCGCCCACGTTGTCGGCGATGGTGGCGGCGTTGCGGGGGTCGTCCTCGGGGATGCCCGCCTCCACCTTGCCCACCAGGTCGGCACCGACGTCGGCCGCCTTGGTGAAGATGCCGCCGCCGACCCGCATGAACAGGGCCAGCAGCGATCCGCCGAAGCCGAAGCCGATCAGGATGGCCGAGGCGGTGTTCTGGAAGATCATGATGATGACGGTGGCGCCCAGGAGGCCGAGGCCGACGGTGAACATGCCGGCCACGCCTCCCGTGCGGAAGGCCACCTTGAGGGCGTCGGGCAGGGAGCCCCGCTTGGCTGCAGCCGCGGTGCGCACGTTGCCGCGGACGGCGAGGCTCATGCCGATGAAGCCGGTGAGGCCCGACATGATGCACCCGGCCAGGAAGGCGATGGTGCGGAAGAGGCCCGACTCGGTGAACTCGAGGGCGGTGCTGCCGTCGGGCCGGAGGACCTCCGTCGACGTCAGGAACACCAGCACCGTCAGCGGCACCACGATGATGGCGATCGTGCGGAACTGGCGCCGGAGGTAGGCCATGGCCCCCTCCTGGATGGCCAGGGCGATCTCCCGCATCTTGTCGGTGCCGGTGTCGGCGGCGAGCACGCCCTTCATCAGGAAGAAGCCCACGCCCAGCGCCAGCACGGCCGTGAACGCCGAGAACCACAACCAGGCCCACTCGGCACCGCCGAGCTCGAAGGCCTGGAACCCTCCCTCTCCGGCGAGGATCTGGATACTCGTCATGCCGGGATCTCCTTCCGTACATAGATCTGGTGGGCGACCTTCTCGCCCAGGACACGGTCTTTCCCGTCGACCCGGACCACGATGGGCCCGTCGAAGGGGTGGCGTTCTCGGACCTCGAGGCGGACGCCCGGTCGGACGCCCAGCGTCTCGAGGAACTCGACGACGTCGGGCTCGGTGGAGCCCGGCACCGCGACCCAGGCGATGTCGCCCGGCTCGAGGTCGTACAGGTGCGGTATGGCCTGGATGTCGGCCGTCTCGGGCTCCGGGATCGGGAACCCGTGGGGGCACGACGCCGGCCGGTGGAGGGCGACGAAGAGCCGGTCCTCCACCTCCTGGGGCAGGTCGTGCTCGAACGAGGTGGCCAGGCGGTCGGCCTCGTTCCACGCGTAGCCGAGCATGTCGGACAGGAAGCGCTCGACGATCCGGTGGCGCCGGATGGCGCTGACCGCGGCGGCCCTGCCCGTCGGCGTCAGCTCGACGCCCCGATACAGCTTGTGGTCGAGGAGGCCCCGTTCGGCGAGACGCTTGACCGTGGCGGTGGCGGTGCCCGGCGCCACGCCCAGCGCATCGGCGAGGGCGCCGGTAGTGGCATCCTCCCCGCCGCGTGACATCCGGTAGAGCGCTTTCAACGTCTCGCGCTCGGATTTCGTAAAGGTAGCGTCCATGTTTTGGCGGGCAAAACCTAGGTTTCTGCCACCCCCAAGGTCAAACCAGAACCGGGCTACTCAGGACGCGACGAACCGGTACCCCATGCCGGGCTCGGTGAGGAGGTAGCGGGGCCGGGACGGCTGGGGCTCGAGCTTGGCCCGGAGATGCGCCATGTGAACCCGCAGGTAGTTGCTCTCCTCGCCGTACCCCGGCCCCCACACCTCCTGGAGCAGCTGGCGGCTGGAGACCAGCCGGCCCCGATGGCGCACGAGCGCCTCCAGCAGTTGCCACTCGGTGGGAGTGAGGCGGATCGCCTCGCCCGACCGGGCCGAGATCGTCTTGGCCCCCAGGTCGACGGTGAAGTCCTCGGTCTCGACGACGGCCTCCTCGGCGGTGGGGAGCGACCGTCGGACGGCGGCCCGCACGCGAGCCAGGAGCTCGTCCATGCCGAAGGGCTTGGCCACGTAGTCGTCGGCCCCGGCGTCCAGCGCCTCGACCTTGTCCAGCTCGGCGCCGCGGGCGGAGAGGACGATGATCGGCACCCGGCTCCAACCCCGCAGGCCACGGATGACCTCGACGCCGTCGATGCCGGGTAGGCCCAGATCGAGCACGACGACGTCGGGGTGGTGGCGGGCGGCCAGCGCGAGGGCCGCCTCGCCGGTGGGGGCGAGATCGACGTCGAAGCCGCGGACCCGCAGGTTGGCCGAGAGGGTCCGCAGCATGGGCGGCTCGTCGTCCACGACCAGCACGCGGGTCATGCCGTGGCCGCCTTCGTGTCGCCTGTCTTGTTAGGAGGCGCGCCTGCCTGCGGGAGGCTGCGCGGGAGGCTCACGACCGCGGTGGTGCCGCCGCCCGGGGTGTCCTCGAGCGCCAGCTCGCCACCCATGGCCCGGGTGAAGCCCCGGGCGACGGCCAGCCCCAGGCCGACCCCGGTGCCGTGGTCGGTGAGGCGCTGGAAGGGTTGGAACACGTCGTCGCGCCGGGCCGGCGGGATGCCCGGGCCACGGTCGACGACGCGCATGTCGACCCGACCTGCCACAGCACCGGCCTCCACCCGCACCGGTTGACCCGGTGCCGACCAGATGAGGGCGTTGTCGACGAGGTTGGCCACCACCCGCTCGAACAGGGCAGGGTCGGCCAGGACGGCCGGGAGGTCCTCGGCCACGTCGAGGCTGACGTCCCGCGCCCGGCCCCCCAGGCTGGCCAGCGCCGCCGGCACCACCTCGTCGAGCGTCGTGGGCCGCAGGCCGACGTGGAGAGCGGAGGCCTCGAGCCGGCTCATGTCGAGCAGGTTCTCGACCAACGCGATCAACCTGTCGGTCTCCTCGAGGATGGTCCCCTGGAAGTCCTGGACGGTCTCCGACGACCAACCGACGTCGGTCTGGCCCAGGCTGGTGATTGCCGCCTTGATCGACGCGAGAGGGGTCCGCAGGTCGTGGGACACCGACTGCAGCAAGGCGGCGCGCAGGTCGTTGGCCTCCGTCAGCGTCTGCGCCTTGGCCGCCTCGCCCTTCAACCGGTGCGTTTCGATGGCCATGGCCAGCTGCGCGCCGAGGGCGGTGATCAGCCGCCGGTCCTCCGGGACGAGGTTGCCGCCGCAGACGACCAGCATGCGGTCGTCGCCGAGGTTGCTCACGGCGTCGGCGTCGTCGGGGCTCGACGGTACCGGATCGCCCGCTGCCGCCTCCGCCGCCCAGACGTCGTCCTCGCGGCGCAGGACGGCGACGCAGCTGGCGCCGAACGTGGTCCGCAGCTCGTCGACCAGCTTGGGCAGCACGTCCTCCTCGGCGAGGGATCCGGCCAGCCGGGCCATGGCCGCGGCGTCGGCTTGGGCCCGGATCATCTCGGCCCGCCGCCGGGCGGCGAGGTCGGCGAACACGCTCACCAGGCCGGCTGCGACGAGAAACACCCCCAGCGCCAGCAGGTTCTCGCCCTCGGCGACGGTGAACCGGTAGAAGGGCGGGGTGAAGTACCAGTTGGCCAGCAGCGAGGCGGTGACGGCTGCCACGACCGCGGGCAGGCTGCCACCCACCGCTCCGACAGCCAGGACGGTCATGAGGTAGATGAGCAGGACGCTGGGCAGCGACAGGCTGGCCCGGAGGTTGGCGAGACCGAGCGTGACGGCGGGGAGCCCGACGGCCGCGATCAGCCAGCCGGCGGCCCGGCGTCGGGCTGACAGGGCGGCAAGCCGGCTTCGCCGGCGGCGCCGAAACTCCGGCCCGCCGGAGGGATCGTCGCCGGTCGAGATCACGTGGACGTCGATGGGCCCGGAGTGGCGGAGCACCTTGTTGATGACGGAGCCCTTGGTGAGCTCCTGCAGGCGGGTGCGGCTGCTGGCCCCCATGACGAGCTGTGTCGCGTTCTCGCCGCGAGCGAACTCCACGAGGACCCCGGCGACGTCTGCCCCCGTGACGTGGTGGTACTCGCCCCCCAGCTCGGCGAGCAGCTGGCGGCGGCTCTCGAGCACCGCCGAGGGTGGGCCGGCATGATCCCGGCCCCACCCATCGCGGTCAGTGAGCCCGTCGTCGGTCTGGACGTGAACGCCGATGAGCTCCCCATGAGTTCGCTGGGCGATCCGCGCCGCCCTCCGGATGAGGTTCTCGCCACCCGGGGCCCCGGTGAGGGCCACGACGACCCGCTCCTTGGTCTCCCACGGGTTGGCGATGCCGTGCCGGCGCCGGTAGTCCTCCAGCGACTCGTCGACCCGGTCGGCCACCCAGAGCAGGGCCAGCTCCCTGAGGGCTGAGAGGTTTCCGGCGCGGAAGTAGTTCCCCAGGGCGGCGTCGACCTTCTCCGCGGCGTAGATGTGGCCGTGGGCCATCCGCCGGCGCAGCGCCTCGGCGGTCATGTCGACCAGCTCGACCTGCTCGGCCGCCCGGACGACCTGATCGGGGATCGTCTCCCGCTGGGTTATCCCGGTGATGCGCTCCACCACGTCGTTGAGGGACTCGAGGTGCTGGATGTTCACGGTCGACACGACGTCGATCCCGGCGTCGAGCAGCTCGTGGACGTCCTGCCACCGCTTGGCGTTGCGGGAGCCGGGCACGTTGGTGTGAGCCAGTTCGTCGACGAGGGCCACGTCGGGTTGCCGGGCGAGGACGGCGTCGACGTCCATCTCCTCGAACACCGCGTCCCGGTAGTCGAGGTGCCTGCGGGGGACGACCTCCAGGTCCCGCACCTGGGCGGCGGTGGCCTCCCGGCCGTGCGTCTCGAGGAATCCGACCACCACCCTGGTTCCTCGCTGCTGGCGTCGCCACCCCTCGTTGAGCATCGCGAACGTCTTCCCGACGCCGGGCGCGGCGCCGAGGTAGATGCGCAGGGTGCCCCGTCGGGTCACCGGATGCCGTCGTCGAGCGCGAGATTCAGTTCGAGGACGTTGACCCCCTTCTCCCCGAGGAAACCCAGGTTACGGCCGGCCGTGTACCTCTCGACGAGCTCCATCACCTGCGCGAGCGGTAGGCCCCGTTCGGAGGCGACTCGGCGTGCCTGGAGCTCGGCGTTGGCCACCGAGATGTGCGGGTCGAGCCCGGAACCCGAGGCGGTGACGGCGTCCACGGGGATCGGCGCGTCCGCCGGCAACCGGTTCTCCAGCCGGTAGGCCTCGACCCGCTCCTTCACCGCCGCCAGGAGGGTCTCGTTGGTCGGGCCCAGGTTGGACGCGCCGGACGCCGCCAGGGACAGGTCGGTCGGTTCTGCCGCGTAGCCGTCGACGAAGGACCCCGAGGCGGCGGCCCCGGCCGCCGACGGCCGGGTGTGGAAGTAGGTCGGGCCGGTGAACGCCTGCCCGATGAGCGTCGACCCGACCACGGTGCCGTCGCGCTCCACCAGCGAGCCGTTGGCCTTGTCGTTGAAGGCGAGCTGGCCCACACCGAGGACGGCCAGGGGGTAGAGGATCCCGGTCAGCACCGTCAGCACGAGGACGGTCCGTACGCCGGTGAGCAGCTGTGCACGCATGTCAGGTCACTCCCAGGGCGCTGATGACGACGTCGATCGCCTTGATGCCGATGAAGGGGGCCACGATGCCGCCGACTCCGTAGATGAGGATGTTGCGGCGCAGCACGGCGGAAGCACCGGCCGCCACGAACTTCACGCCTCGGAGGGCCAGGGGGATCAGGGCCACGATGATGAGCGCGTTGAAGATGACGGCCGAGAGGATGGCGGACCGGGCCGACGACAGGTTCATGATGTTCAGCGCGTCGAGCGCAGGCAGGACGCCGACGAACATGGCCGGGATGATGGCGAAGTACTTGGCCACGTCGTTGGCGATGGAGAACGTGGTGAGCGAACCCCGGGTGATGAGGAGTTGCTTGCCGATCTCGACGATGTCGATGAGCTTGGTCGGGTTCGAGTCGAGGTCGACCATGTTGCCGGCTTCCTTCGCTGCCTGGGTGCCAGTGTTCATGGCCACACCGACGTCGGCCTGGGCCAGGGCGGGGGCGTCGTTGGTGCCGTCTCCGGTCATGGCCACCAGCCGGCCGCCCTCCTGCTCCCGCTTGATCAGCGCCATCTTGTCCTCGGGCGTGGCCTCGGCCAGGAAGTCGTCGACCCCGGCCTCGGTGGCGATGGCCTTGGCCGTCAGCGGGTTGTCGCCGGTGATCATGATCGTGCGAATCCCCATCCGGCGGAGCTGCTCGAACCGTTCGGAGATCCCCTCCTTGACCACGTCCTTGAGGTGGATGACGCCGAGGATCCGGGTGCCGTCGGCCACCGCCAGCGGGGTGCCGCCGCCCATGGCCACGCCCTCCACCGAGTTCGCCAGCTCCGGCGGGACGACGCCACCCTGCTCCTCGACCCAGCGACGGATGGAGTCGGCCGCTCCCTTGCGGACGTGCCGCCCCTCGATGTCGACGCCGCTCATCCGGGTCTGGGCGGTGAAGGGGACGAGAACGGTGCCGACCAACTCGCGTTCTCGCAGGTTGTAGCGCTCCTTGGCCAGGACCACGATCGAACGTCCCTCGGGCGTCTCGTCGGCCAGGCTCGCCAGCTGGGCGGCTTCGGCCAGCAGCTCCTCCTCCACCCCCGGCAGTGGCAGGAACTCGGCCGCCTGGCGATTGCCGAGGGTGATCGTCCCGGTCTTGTCGAGCAGGAGAGTGGCGCAGTCGCCGGCCGCCTCCACCGCCCGGCCGGACATGGCCAGAACGTTGCGCTGGACCAGCCGGTCCATCCCGGCGATGCCGATGGCGCTGAGCAGAGCCCCGATCGTGGTTGGGATGAGGCAGACGAGCAAGGCCACCAGGATGATGACCTGCTGCTCGGCGCCGGAGTAGATGGCGAAGGGTTGGAGGGTCACGGTGGCCAGCAGAAAGATGATCGTGAGCCCGACCAGCAGGATGTTCAGTGCGATCTCGTTGGGTGTCTTCTGCCGGGAGGCGCCCTCCACCAGGGCGATCATGCGGTCGAGGAAGGTCTCGCCCGCTTTGGCGGTGATGCGCACCGTGATCTGGTCGGAAAGCACGCGGGTGCCGCCGGTGACGGCCGAGCGGTCGCCTCCGGACTCCCGGATGACGGGCGCCGACTCACCGGTGATGGCCGACTCGTCGACCGAGGCGATGCCGGCCACGATCTCGCCGTCGGACGGGATCATCTCCCCTACCGACACGACGACGACGTCGTCGACGGTGAGCGACGCCGAGGAAACCTGCTCGATCGAGCCGTCGGCCTTCCGAAGGTTGGCCAGAGTCTCGGTGCGGGCCTGCCGGAGGGTGGCGGCCTGAGCCTTGCCCCTGCCCTCGGCCATGGCCTCGGCGAAGTTGGCGAAGAGGACGGTGAACCACAGCCACACCGCCAGCAGGCCCGCGAACAGGTTCTGGGCGCCGCTCGACCCACCCTGGTCCCTGAGGAAGATCAGCGTGACCAGGACACTGCCGATCTCGACGATGAACATCACCGGGCTGCGCGCCATCTTCCGGGGGGCGAGCTTCCGGAAGCTCTCGACGGCGGCCGGGGCCACGATGGCGGGGTCGAACAGCGATCGCCTTGGAGCCAGCCGGGATGTCATGACAGTCCCAACTGTTCGACTATCGGGCCGAGGGCCAGGACGGGGAAGAAGGTCAGTCCGACGACGATGAGGACCACGGCGGTCAGCAGCCCGGCGAAGAGCGGCGTCCCGGTCGGGAATGTGCCGGCCGATGGCGGCACCGAGTGCTTGCGGGCCAGCGACCCGGCGATGGCCAGGGCGGGCACGATGAGCAGGAATCTGCCGGCGAGCATGGCCAGACCCAGGGTGGTGTTGTACCAGTCGGTGTTGCCGGTGAGGCCGCCGAACGCCGAGCCGTTGTTGTTCGTCGCCGAGCTGAAGGCATAGGTCACCTCGCTCAGTCCGTGGGGCCCGGAGTTGAGGATCGAGGCCTTGGAGGTGTCCATCACCACCGAGATGCTGCTGAAGACCAGGACGACCACGGGCATGACCAGGATGTAGAGCAGGAGAAGCTTCATCTCGGGCGCCTGGATCTTCTTGCCCAGGTACTCCGGCGTCCGTCCAACCATGAGCCCGGCGATGAAGACGGACAGGATGGCGAACACCAGCATCCCGTAGAGCCCCGCACCCACCCCGCCGGGACTGACCTCCCCCAGCATGATGTTCACCAGGGGGACAGCCCCGCCGGCGGGCGTCATGCTGTCGTGCGCGCAGTTGACCGCCCCGGTCGACGTCCCCGTCGTGGTGGCTGCAAACAGCCCGCACGCCGCCGCGCCCAGGCGTACCTCCTTGCCTTCCATGTTCCCGCCCGACTGCCCCCCTCCCGATTGGGCAGCCGCCACCGTCTGGTCGGCGCCCTGGGCGGTCAGTGCTGGGTTGCCGCCGGTCTCGAAGGTCATGGCCAGGAGCGAGGCGCCCAGCCACAGGACGAACATGGCGGTGAACACCGTCCATCCCTGGCGCTGGTCCTTCGCCAGGCGCCCGAAGGTGTAGGTGAGGGCGAACGGGATGAGCAGGATCAGGAACAGCTGGAACAGGTTGGTGAATCCGTTGGGGTTCTCGAACGGGTGGGCCGAGTTGGCGTTGAGCGGCCCGCCGCCGTTGGTGCCCAGCTCCTTGATCGCCTCTTGGCCGGCGAACGGCCCACCGGGGACGACCTGGGTGGCGCCCTCGACAGTCCGGACGTTGGTGAAGCCTCTGAGGTTCTGGATCGCCCCCTGGCTCATGAGCACGACCGCGGCCACGAAGGCGATGGGTAGCAGGATCCGGGTCACGGCCCGCGTGAGGTCGACCCAGAAGTTCCCGATCGTCGCCGACTCTCGCCGGGTGAGACCACGGATCAAGGCGACGGCCACAGCCAGGCCCACGGCCGCCGACACGAAGTTCTGCACCGCGAAGCCGACCATCTGGATCAGGTGGCTGACGGTGTTCTCGCCCGCGTAGTTCTGCCAATTCGTGTTGGTGACGAAGCTGACAGCGGAGTTGAACGACAGCGCCTCGGGGAACCCACCGACGCTCGTCGGGTTGACGGGCAGGACGCCCTGGATGCGTTGCAGCAGGTAGAGGATGAGCACAGAGGCCAGGCTGAAGGCCAGCAACGACACCGCGTAGATCTGCCACCGCTGCTCGCGGTCCGGGTCGACGCCCGTGAGTCGATAGACGACGCGCTCCAGGGGCTGGAACACACGGTCGCCGGGAGCCTTGCCCTCGGGACCGAACACCTTGGCCATGTACGCGCCCAACGGTTTGAGGGTCACGGCCAGGACGGCCAGGAGAACGCCGATCTGGAGCCAGTTGGCGCCAGTCACAGGTGAGCCTCGCACGGGGGGGTCTCGCACAGGTGGGCCTCGTACCGGTGGGTGGCGGTCATCAGAGCCGCTCCGGGAAAAGCAGGGCGATCGCCAGGTAGACGGTGAGCAGCACCGCGACCACCAGGCCGATGATGTTGTCGGCCGTCACGACTGCGCTTCCACACGTCCCGCGCGTGTCGCGTCTTCGACCGTTGCATCCGGGTCGATGATGCGAGCGCACCCGCGCACGTAGGCGGCGCATACGACGAAGAAGGCGACGATCACCCCGATGAAGATCAGGTCCAGCACGGAGTCCTCTCAGGGGTGGTTTGCGTGTGGAGCGGCCGACAGGACGGCGCCCACCTGATCGGCCAGGGCTACGGCGACGACCTGCTGTTCGAGGGAGACGCCGACCGCTGGCGTCGGATCGAGCACGAAGCGACCGACGCGCTGGCCACGGCTGAGCACCGGGAGCTCGACGCCCTCCGACGGGAGGTCGAAGCCGCCCTCCACGTAGCGGCGGGTGCTAGCGCCGGAGATCCCTCCGGACCGCTCGAGGCGAGGCAGTGACAGGTCGAACGGTGGTGCCTCGAAGCGGCAGGTCCGCAGGTCGAGCAAGGCGATCAGCTCGGCCTGGCAGGCGGAGATCACGTCGATCGGGTTCTCGCCGGCGGCAACGAGCTCGGCCAGCCGGTGGATGCGCCGGATCTCGCTCCGGCTGGCGGCCGCCGACTCTCGCGCCCGACTGTTGCGCCCGGCCAGCGTTCCGACGATCAGCCCGGCGACGAGCAGCAGCGCCGCGGTCTCGATGTCGTCCCTCGAGACGATGCTCAGCGACAGGTACGGCCGGGTGTGGAAGAAGTCGAACGAGAATGCGGCGGTGATCGCCGCGACTGCGCCGGCGGCCCGTCCACCGAGCGCGGCGACGGCTACGACGACGATCATCAGGAGGAGGGCGACGGTCGACGCGAGGATCTCCCCTCGAACGCCGACGAGCACTCCGGCGACGGCGATAGGAGCGAGCCCTCCCATCGCCATGGCGATCAGCTGTGTCTCGCGGTCCATGCTCCGGTTGTACGCCTGCTCGTCGTCCTCGGCGACGGGCTTAACGGAGCCTTAGCGCCTGCGGGGGGATTCTTAGCGCCGCCTTCACACGCACGCAGTTTCTCCAGGCGAACTTGGTCCTCCAGGCGAACTGGGGCGACAGGACCGCGCCATGCGCGACTGGATGACCCCAGTTACGGGTGGTCAGGCGGAGGCGACGATCTCGTACAGCGGGTTCAGGATGGCGAGCCGCCCGTGATGCTCTCCTGCCATGCCCTCCACCACGAGGTGGGACCCGGGGCGGATCCCCGCCACCCGGCGTCGGCCCAGGAAGACGACCCCGATGCCGCCAGTGGCATCGACGATCGTGCACTCGAGCGTGGGCACCCCGACGCGAGGCTGCACCCGCACCGACCGCACTCGTCCCTCGACCCGCACCCGCTGCCGCCACTCGACCTCCCCGATCGGCGTCATCGGGTCGCGCCCTCGCCCAGGTGGTAGGGCACGAAGGTCACGTTGGCGTGGGGAAGGCCGGCGACGGCGCGGGCCAGGCGGTCGGCGGTGTGGTCGTGGAGGAACCGGTGCCACGCCCGGCGGTAGGCCCGGCGGGGGAGCAGCACCGTGACTTCGGTGTCGCCCCCGGCCAGGGCCTCGGACACCACCTCGACGAGGGCGAGGGGGAGGCGGCGGTCGGGGCAGTCCACCAGCTCCAGCGTGAGCCGTGACAGCCCCAGTCGTGCCCACTCGTCGGCCAGCTCCTCAGCCCTGTCGAGGTCGGAGGCGATGTGGACGGCCCGCAGCTCGTCGGGCGTCAGCGTGCGGCCGTACTGGATGGCCCGGGCCGCGCAGCGGTCGAGCCGGTCCACGAGCACCAGGACCACGTGGCGCCGCAGGATGCGGGCGGTGGCGGCCAGCTCGGCATCCCGCTCCAGCTCGGCGGCCTCGGCCCGGTACTGGCGGTTGAGCCGCAGCAGCAGGACGACGGTCATGGGTACGAGCACCACGATGAGCCAGGCCCCGTGGGTGAACTTGGTGACGGTGATGATCGCCAGCACCAGAAAGGAGAGCACGGCACCGACGCCGTTGATCGCCAGCCCCGCGCGCCAGCCGTCCAGCTTCAGCCGGATGTGGTGTTTGGCCATCCCCGCCTGCGACAGGGTGAACGAGGTGAACACGCCCACCGCGTAGAGGGGAATCAGGTGGTCGACCTTGGCGCCGGTGACGATGACAAGGGCGATGGACGCCGCTGCCAGCCACAGGATCCCGGTCGAGAACACGAGCCGGTGGCCGCGATGCACCAGGCGGCGGGGGAGGTAGCCGTCAGCGGCCTGGAAGGAGGCCAGGCGGGGGAAGTCGGCGAAAGACGTGTTGGCGGCGAGGACCAGGATGAGCATGGTGCCGGCCTGGAGGGCGAAGAACAGGATGTGTCCGATGGCGCCCGCGCCATAGACCAGCCTGCCGATCTGGGAGATGACGGTCGGCGAGCCCTCCTCGAAGGGGGCGACGTGCATGTGCCCGGCCAGGACGGACAGCCCCAGGAACATCACGCCGAGGCTGACGCCCATCACCACCAGCGTGGTGCGGGCGTTGCGCCACTCGGGCGGGCGGAACGCGGGGACGCCGTTGGAGATTGCCTCGACGCCCGTCACCGCCGCGCCGCCGGAGGCGAAGGCGTGCAGCAGGACGAACAGTCCTGCGCCCAGGAACAGCCCGTCGACCGATGAGCCCATGCGGAGCAGGCCCTCCTGGTCGGCGGCCTGCACCGGCAGGTCGCCGAAGGCCATGCGGAACAGCCCCACGCCCAGGAGCAGGAGCATGTTGATCATGAAGAAGTAGGTGGGGACGGCGAAGACCTTGCCGGACTCGCGCACGCCCCGGAGGTTTCCCCAGGCCACCACCATGATGAATGCGATCGAGATCGGTACTGCCGCCGGCACCAGAGCGGGGAAGGCCGACGTGAGGGCGGCGGTGCCGGCCGACACCGAGACGGCCACGGTCAGCACGTAGTCGGCGAGGAGGGCGACGCCGGCGAATTGGGCGGGGACGATGCCGAAGTTGTCCCGGGTGACCACGTAGGCGCCGCCGGCGCTCGGGTAGGCCTTGATCGTCTGGCGGTAGGACAGGATCAGGAACGCCAGCACGACGAGCATCGCCACCGTGACGGGGACGACGAGAGAGAACGCGGCGAGGCCCACGGCCGGTACCAGCACCCGCAGGATCTCCTCGGTGGCGTACGCCGACGACGACAGGTTGTCGCTGGCGAACACCGCCAGGGCGGTGGGTTTGCCGAGCCGCTCGTGGGCCAGCTGCTCGGTGTTGAGCGCCGGTCCCAGGAGGCGGGTCTTCGCCCGGTCGACCATCCCGCTCGGCACCTCGACCGGCGCGGCCGGCGGGAGGGGTCTCGGGGGTGCGGTGAGGCTCATGGGACGATGATCGGCCAACCCCCGTCAAGGGCGGGTCAACCGGCGGCGCCGTAGCGTCAAGAACGCGCAAAGATCGTGCCGATGACCGGTCTCCGTCGCTCCGGTGAGGCTCCGTGGCTGGGCGCGGCGATCGGTCTGGCGTCGGTGGCGGTCACGATCGGGGCCCTGATCCCGTTCCGCTCCGACATCCCCACGACCGTCCCGGCCCTCGTGCTGGTGCTGGCGGTCGGGGCGGCGGGGGTGCTGGGCGGACCGGTGGCGGCCGGCGGCGTGGCGGTGACGGCGGCGGCATGCTTCAACCTCGCGTTCATCCCCCCCTACGGCGAGCTCAAGGTCGACTCCTGGGAGGACTGGGTGGCGCTTGGCGTGTTCCTCGCCGTGGCCCTCGTGGTGGGCCTGCTGGTGGCGCGGGAGGCCGACGGCCGGCGGGCGGCAGAGGCGCGGGAGGCCGAGGTCCGCGGCCTCTACGAGCGGCTGCAGGAGGCCGACGCCGAGCGGGCTCGGCTCAGCGAGGAGGTGGCTCGCATGGAGGTGCTGAAGCGGGTCGACGAGCAGCGGTCGGCGCTCCTGCGGTCGGTGTCCCACGACCTGCGCTCCCCACTGGCCACCATCCGGGCGGTCACCACCGACCTCCGGGACGGGGTCGTCTACGACGAGCCCATCCGGGTCGAGCTGCTGACGACGGTGTGCGACGAGGTCGAGCGCCTCGACCGGATCGTGGCCAACCTCCTCTCCCTCAGCCGCATCGAGGCCGGCGCCTTCAGCCCGGACCGCCAGGCGGTGCCCCTCGACGAGCTGGTGGCCGAGCGCGTCCGCCGGCTGAAGGGCCTGTTCCGAGCCGTCCGGTTGCAGGTGGAGCTGCCACCGGACCTGCCGCTGGTCGACGGCGACTACACCCAGCTGGAGCTGGTGCTGACCAACCTCCTGGAGAACGCCGGCCGCCACGCCCCGCCGGGTTCCACGGTGCGCATCGTCGCCCGCCCCAAGGGTGACCTGGTCGAGGTCCGGGTCGCCGACGAGGGCTTCGGTGTGCCCGACTGGGAGCGCGACCGCATCTTCGAGCCGTTCCGCCGGGGGGAGGGCAGCCGGTCGAGCGGCATCGGGCTGGCCATCTGCAAGGCCGTCGTCGAGGCCCACGGCGGCACGATCAGGGTGGAGCGCACCGCCGGCGGCGGCGCCACGTTCGTGTTCACCCTGCCGGTGCGCCGCCAGTGAGGGTCCACCCCCGCCACCCCCTCCGAACTGGGGCGACTCAGCCGCGCCTGGCGCGGTTGTGCGTCACCAGTTCGGCCTGGGGCCGCCGGTGACCGCCGTCAGACCCGCCACCATCCTGGTGGTGGACGACGAGCCGGCCATCCTGCGGGCGTTGCGGGCCGGCTTGGAGGCCCGCGGCTACTCGGTGTTGACCGCCACCAGTGGCCAGCAGGCCATCGACATGACCGCGCTGGAAGCGCCCGACCTTCTGGTGCTCGACCTCAACCTGCCCGACATCGACGGGGTCGAGGTCTGCCGGCGCATCCGCGGCTGGGCGCAGACGCCGATCGTGGTCCTGTCGGCGGAGGGGTCCGAGCGCCGCAAGGTGCTCGCCCTCGACGAGGGCGCCGACGACTACGTGACCAAGCCCTTCTCGATGCCCGAGCTGCTGGCGCGGGTCCGGGTGGCGCTGCGCAACCGGCGCCCCCCCGGTCAGGACGGGGCCGCCGTCGACCAGTCGGTGCTGGTGGTGGGCGACCTGCAGGTCGACATCGCCCGCCACGAGGTCAGCGTCGAGGGGAGGCACGTGGACCTCACGCCGAAGGAGTTCGCCTTCCTGGCCCTGTTGGCCCGGTGGCCGGGCCGGGTGCTCACCCACCGGGCCATCCTCCAGGAGGTGTGGGGCCCGGAGTACGGCACCGAGACGCAGTACCTGCGGGTCTACGCCAGCCAGCTGCGCAAGAAGCTGGAGGACGATCCCGAGCGTCCCCGGCTGATCACGGAGCCGGGGGTTGGTTACCGTCTCGTCGAACCGAGCGATCCTCCCGGGTAGCGGCCTCGGCGGCCGACCCGGCCCGGTGCTCGCTCCCCTCGGCGTCGACGTGGTACGGCACCGACGTGACCACCGTGCCGCGGCGGAACAGGAGACGGCCCTTCAGGATCAGGGCGCTCTGGTTGTGGAGGACCTGCTCCCACCACTTACCCACCACGAACTCGGGGATGACCACGGTGACGGTGTCGTCGCCCCAGCGGGCGTCCACCTCGTCGATGTACTCGATCACGGGGCGCACCAGCTCCCGGTAGCGGGAGTACTTGATCTCCAGGGGGACGTCGATCTTGAAGTCCCGCCACTGCTTCTCCATGGCCAGCTGGTCCTCCTCCTCGAAGGACACGTAGAGGGCGACGATGTGCTGGGGCCGCAGCGACCGGGAGTAGGCGAGGGCCTTGAGCACGCCTTTGTGGATCCTGCCGACCAGCACGATGACCGTGTGGTTCATCGGCTGGGGCCGGACCTCGTCGGGCGTGATGGCCAGGACGCTCCCGACCCTGTCGTAGTGGCGGCGAATGGCGACGAACAGGGCGATGATCGACGGGATGACGATGATCGGCAACCAGGCGCCAGCGGTGAACTTGGACACGGCCACGACCATCAGCACGATGCCAGTGGCCACCGCGCCGACGCCGTTGATCGTGATCCCACGCTTCCAACCGGCCTCCTTGAGGTTCAGGTGCCTCTTGACCATGCCGGTCTGGCTGAGCGTGAACGACGTGAAGACGCCCACCGCGTAGAGAGGGATCAGGGCGTTGGTGACGCCGCCGAAGGCCGCCAGCAGCGCGCCGGCCGCCACGGCCAGGAACACGACGCCGTTGGAGAACACCAGGCGGTCGCCCATGCTCATGAACTGCCGGGGCAGGTAGCCGTCGCGGGCGATGATCGACGACAGCCGCGGGAAGTCGGCGAAGGCGGTGTTGGCGGCGAGGGTCAGGATGGAGGCGGTGGCGAACTGGAGGATGACGTAGAAGGGACCCCCGCCGTAGACGGCGTGGCCCATCTGGGAGATCACCGTCTCGTGCTCGGTCGGGTACGGCGCCAGGTGGTGGGCCAGCACCGAGACGCCCACGAACAGGGTGGCCAGGATGATGCCCATGATGGCCAGGGTGTCGGCCGCGTTCTTGGCCTCGGAGGGCTTCTTCTTGAAGTTGGGCACGCCGTCGGCGATGGCTTCGATCCCGCTGAGGGCCACCGCGCCCGACGAGAAGCCCTTGAGCAGCAGGAGCAGGCCGAGGTTCCCGCCGCTCAGCACGCCGGTGAACCCGTCACCCGGTCCGGGGGGCGGGATGGGGCCGAGGTCCCCGAAGTAACTCCGGATCAGCCCGTAGCCGATCAGCAGGGCCAGGCTGACGATGTAGGTGTAGGCGGGGACGGCGAACAGCGACCCCGACTCCTTGAGGCCCCGCAGGTTCAGCACGGTGATGAGCAGGATCAGACCTATGCCGACGGCCACCCGGTGCTCGGCCAGGCTCCGGAATGCCGGCAGGGAGACGATGGCGGCCACGCCGGCCGAGATGGACACCGCCACCGTCAGGATGTAGTCGACGAGCAGCGACGCGCCCGCCACGAGGGACGGGTACTTGCCCAGGTTGTCGCGGCTGACCAGGTAGGAGCCGCCGCCCTGGGGGTAGGCGAAGATCGTCTGCCGGTACGACGCCACGACGATGAAGATCAGGACGGCGACGACGATCGAGATCGGGACCAGCTTGGACAGGGCGAGACCGAGGCCGGCCCCGCCGGCCGTGAGCACGATCAGGATCTCCTCGGTGGCGTAGGCGGTGGAGGAGATCGCGTCCGACGAGTAGGTGGCGAGCGCCACCGTCTTGGGCAGCCGCCGGTGTTCGCCCTCGGTGGTTGCGATGGGCCGGCCCACCAGCAGGCGCTTCAGCGCTGAGTACACCGGGGCAAGCTACCCGTGCACGATCGGTCGATCACAACGCGAGGGTGCTCGCCCGCCCTCGTCGCGAGTTGTCATCCGAGCCTCGATGCGAGTTGCATGTCACGGATGCACGTGGTCGTCATCGGATGCGGACGGGTCGGTTCGGAGCTGGCCGTCGCCGTCGAGGCTGCCGGCCACACGGTCAGCATCATCGACAAGGACCGCAACGCCTTTCGGCACCTGCCCGAGGAGTTCAGCGGCAAGGCGATCCTCGGCTTCGGGTTCGACAGGAGCCACCTGGAGGAGGCCGGCATCGAGGAGGCCGGTGCCCTGGCCGCCGTCACCAACGGCGACAACTCCAACATCCTGGCCGCCCGCATCGCCCGCGAGACCTACGAGATCCCCAACGTGGTGGCCCGCATCTACGACCCCCGGCGGGCGGTGATCTACCAGCGCCTCGGCATCCAGACCGTGGCCACGGTGGCGTGGACCACCGACCAGGTGCTGCGCCGGCTGTTCCCCGACAAGTCGGTCAGCGAGTGGACCGACGCGTCGGGCACGATCAGCCTGGTCGAGCGGGCGCTCCCCGCCGGCTGGGCCGGGCGCAAGCTGGCCGAGCTCGACGAGCGCGACAAGTTCCGGCTGGTGGCGCTGTCGCGTGCCGGACGGGCCCGGCTCTTCAGCTCCGAGCTCCTCGGCCAGGAGGGCGACATGCTGCACCTGGCCGTCCACCTCGACGCCCTCGACGAGCTCGAGGCCAGGCTGACCGGGACGGCCCACAAATGAAGGTCGCCACATGAGAGTCGCGCCATGAGAGTCGCGCCATGAGAGTCGCGCCATGAGAGTCGCGCCATGAGAGTCGCGCCATGAGAGTCGCGATAGCCGGGGCCGGCAACGTCGGCACCTACATCGCCGCCGACCTCAAGGAGGCCGGCCACGAGGTGATGTTGATCGAGCAGGACCCCGACCTGGTGGCCCGCCTGCGGGTCGGCCTCGACGTGACGTGGGTCGTCGCCGACGCCTGCGAGGTGTCGTCGTTGCATCACGCCGGGCTGGGCGAGGTCGACGTGGTGGTGGCCGCCACCGGCGACGACGAGGACAACCTGGTGATCTCCCTGCTGGCCAAGCAGGAGTTCGCCGTCCCCCGCGTGGTGGCGAGGGTCAATCACCCGGCCAACCAGTGGCTGTTCAACGAGACGTGGGGGGTCGACGTGTCGGTGTCCACCCCCCACCTGCTGACAGCCTTGGTCGAGGAAGCGGTGTCGGTAGGGTCGCTGGTGCGACTGCTGCAGTTCCAGGACGCCCACCTGGTGGAGGTCACGCTCGCCGACAGCTCGCCGGCGGTGGCGACGCCCATCTCCGAGCTCGGTGTGCCCCGGGACGCCACCATCGTGGCCGTCATCCGCGATCGGCACGTGATCGTCCCCCGGGGCGAGACGGTGATGCAGGCCGGCGACGAGGTGCTGGTGTTGGTGACCCCGGACACGGAGTTGGCGGTGAAGGCCCTGCTTGTCGGCACGCCGTCAGCGCCCGTGGTCGAGCCCACCGCCGCTGCTCCGGTGACGGCGGCCGCACCGACGGCGGCGGGGCCGGAGTCGGCGAGATGAACCGGCCCGAATAGACCAGCCGGGTCAGAGAAGCTCGTAGAGGGGGTTGAGCACGACCAGGCGGCCGTTGCCGTTCTGGTCGGCACCCCGCCCGCTCAACACCAGTCGCCGCCCCGGGCAGACGCCGGCCAGGTGGCGCCGGCCGGTCCACACGGCCACGATCGACCCGCTGCCGTCGCTGACGGTGGCTTCCAGCGACGGTGAGCCGGCCCGGGGCACGATGCGCACCGACGAGATCTCGCCGGCGACGGTGACCTCCTGGCGGGCGACGGCCGCCCCTATCGGGATCACGCCCGGCACGTCGGTGCAGAACTCGCGCAGCCGGGCCAGGTCGACCTCCGACATCGGCTCCGTGAGACGTTGGAAGAGCTTGCGGAGCTTCGGCATGGCTCAGGCGCCGTAGGCGCCGTCACGGCGATGGCCGTGACGCATGACCAGACGTACCTCGGTGCCCTGCTCCGAGGAATCGAACCCGACCTCGTCGACGAGGGCCCGGATCAGGGGGATGCCCAGGCCCCGCTCGAACTTGAGGCGGTCAGGGTCGGTGACGGGGGGATGGTCGGGGAGCCGGGACGGGTCGAAGCCGGGGCCACGGTCGGCGATGCAGACCTCCAGGCCGGTCTCGTCCACCGAGCAGCGCACGATCACCCGCTCGTCCGTGTCGATCGAGCTGTGGGCCTCGATGGCGTTGGTGCACGCCTCCGACACCGCCAGCTTCAGGTCGTCGAGCCGCTCGTCCTCCAGCTCGCCGTCGGCCGCGGCGATGGCCGATACGGCCAGGCGCGCCAGTGCCACGAACTCCGCCTTGGCCGGGATCTCCAGCTCGACCGCGTCCCCAGCGAGAGGGTCCATGATGGCCTTAGGCCTGACTCCCGACAGCGGCGTCGACCGAGTCGTAGATGGAGAACACCTTGGTGAGGCCGGTGATCTCGAAGACCTTCAGGATCCGGGTCTTGGTGCACACCAGGAAGAGGTCACCGTCGTGGCTGCGGAGGCGCTTGAGCCCCCCGACGAGCACGCCCAAGCCGGTGGAGTCGAGGAAGTCGACGCCCTCGAGGTCGACCACGATGCGGTACTTGCCCTCGCCCACCAACTCGATGAGGCGTTCGCGGAACTTTGGGGCGGTATAGACGTCGACCTCGCCGCGTACGCTGAGGATGGCGTACCCGTCACGCTCGGTGACGTCGAGACCCAAATCCATGACCGCTCCTCCACTGTTTCGTCCGGTGCAACGCTAGCCCGTGCCCTACTCGTTCCCAGAAACCCTCGATGTGGATCTCGCCGCCGTGGTCGAGGCCCTGGCCGAGGACGGGCAGGTCGTGCACGTCGAGCGTATCCCGGCTCGTGCCGCCCGCCACCAGGCCCTGACCAGCCCACTTCCCGACGCCGTCGCCGCCCTCGTTCCCGGCGGTCGGCTGTGGACGCACCAGGCGGAGGCGGTCGACCTGGCCCGGTCCGGGACGTCGGTGGCGGTCTCCACCGGCACGGCGTCGGGCAAGTCGCTCTGCTACCAGCTGCCGGTGGCCGAGGCGGCGCTCGACGGCGGCACCGCCCTGCTGATGTTCCCGACCAAGGCATTGGCCCAGGACCAGTTCCGCTCGTTGGGAGGGTTGGACGCGTCGGGCGTGGTCGCGGCGACGTACGACGGCGACACACCGGCGTCAACCCGCACGTGGGCGCGGCGGTCGGCCACCGCCATCCTGACCAATCCCGACATGCTGCACGTCGGGATCCTCCCGCACCACGAGCGCTGGGCCCGCTTCCTGGGCCGCCTGCGCTACGTCGCCGTCGACGAGCTGCACATGCTCCGGGGGATCTTCGGGAGCCACGTGGCCCACGTGCTGCGCCGCCTGCGACGGGTCTGCGCCCACTACGGGTCGAACCCGACGTTCGTGTTCTGCTCGGCCACCATCGGCGGGCCGGGCGCCCTTGCGTCGGCGCTGTGCGGGCTGGCGGTGGCCGAGGTCACCGACGACGGGTCGCCCCGCGGTGAGCGGATCTTCGTGCTGTGGAACCCGCCGATCACCGACGAGGCAGCGGGGACCCGGGCGTCGGGCCACCACGAGACGGCCCGGCTGCTGGGCGGGCTGGTGACCGCAGGGTCGCGCGTCATCGCCTTCACCCGCAGCCGCCTGGGCGCCGAGCTGGTGGCGGCAGAGGCCCGCCGCCGGGTGCCCGCCGAGCTGGCGTCGTTGGTGCGGCCGTACCGGGGCGGGTACCTGGCGTCGGAGCGCAGGGAGATCGAGGCCGAGCTGTTCGGCGGCCGGCTCCGGGGCGTGGCCGCAACCAACGCCCTGGAGCTGGGCATCGACGTCGGCGGGCTCGACGCCTGCATCCTCGACGGCTTCCCCGGCACCATCGCCTCGATGTGGCAGCAGGCCGGCCGGGCCGGCCGCCAGTGCCAGCAGTCGGCGGCGGTGCTGGTGGCGGGGGAGGACCAGCTCGACCAGTGGTGGATGGCCCACCCGGGCGAGCTGTTCACCCGTTCGCCCGAGCCGGCGGTCGTGAACCCGTCCAACCCGTTCGTCCTGGGCCCCCACCTGGCCTGTGCCGCCTACGAGCTGCCGCTGGCGCCGGCCGACGACGCCTGGTGGGGTGAGGATTTGGAGGACGGCGTGCGCCGGCTGGTGCTGACCGACCAGGCCCGTCTGCGCGACGGCCTCGCCGTCTACGCCGGTAGGGGTGCGCCGGCGCCCCGGGTGGGGCTGCGGACGGGGTCGTCGGCCAGCGAGTACCGCATCGTCGACGGCCACGGCCGTCTGATCGGCACCGTCGACGAGGGCCGGGCCTTCTCCTCGGTGCACCCTGGGGCGCTGTACCTGCACCAGGGCCGGCAGTTTCGGGTGGAGCGGCTCGACCTCGACGACCGGGCGGCGTGGGTGGCGCCGGCGGCGGTCGACGAGACGACCCGGCCCCGCACCGAGACCGAAGTCGCAATCCTCGCTGTCGACGAGCACACGATTGTCGACGGGTCCGGTGTCGGCCGGGCCGAGCTGTTCCTCGGGCCGGTGGAGGTGACCCAGCGCGTCGTCGCCTACCAGCGGCGCAAGCGGTCGACCGGCGAGGTGGTGGAGACGGTGCCGCTGCAACTGCCTCCGACCACGCTGACCACACGGGGGTTCTGGTACGCCCTCGACGACGACCTGCTCGTCGAGGCCGGCATCCACGCCGCCCGGGTGCTCGGAACCGTCCACGCCGTCGAGCACGCCGCCATCGGGATCCTGCCGGTGTTCACCATCTGCGACCGCTGGGACGTCGGAGGGCTGTCGACGAACTGGCAGGCCGAGACTGGCCGGGCCACGATCGTGATCTACGACGGCTACCCGGGCGGCGCCGGGATCGCCGAGCTGGGTTTCGCCGCCGGCCGCCGGCACCTGGAGGTCACCCTCGACGTGGTGGCACGGTGCGGCTGCGTGGCCGGGTGCCCGTCGTGCGTGCAGTCACCCAAGTGCGGGAACTGGAACGAGCCCCTCGACAAACCCGGTGCGGTGTCGCTGCTTCAGGCGCTGCTGGCGGACGGCGACTAGCGCCTGGCGCGGGCGAGCTTCTTGCCGCCCACCCGGGGGGCGACGACGACCTCGATCTCGGGCTCGGCGAACTGGGCCTCCTCCGACCACTCGAAGTCGTCGAAGTCGGTCAGCTCCCGCGACCCGTTGGTGCCGGCGGCGGCCGCGATGTCGGGCTCGGCGACGTCCACGTCGAGCTCGGCCACAGCCGGCTCCGGCTCGGGCTCCGGGTTCACCGACGGCGTTGCCACCGGTCCGGAGGCGGGCACCAGCAGGGAGACGATCTCGGCCATCTCGTCGGGCTCTACCTCGGCCACGAGCTCGTCGTCCTCGACCATCGCGTTCTGGTCGAGGACCCAGTCCTCGTCCTCGTCCTCGTCCCCGGCCTCGTCATGCTCCATCCCGACGAGGACCTCATCGGCCGGCGCCGGTTCGACTTCGCCGAGCTCGACCTCGGCGAGCTCGACCTCGGCGAGGTAGTCGTCCTCCTCCAGCTCGAGGAGGAAGTCGTGCTCCTCCTCTTCTTCGTCAAGGACGACCGCCGGCTCGATGACCTCCCAGTCCTCGTCGTCCTCCTCGTCCTGCTCGTGCTGTTCCGGCTCGGCGAAGGCCTGGTCGTCCTCCGCCCGGTCGAGCGCCTCGCCGTCCGCGGATGCCTCGTGGCGACCTCCTGTCACCGGCATCCCGCCGGCACCACGCTCGTCCGCCCACTCCTCGTCGCCGGTATCCCCGTCGCCGGCATCCCCGTTCGTGGTCGGCGTGGACGGCAACAGCGTCACGCCCCGGAAGGATCCCCACTCCGGGAGGTCGGTGAGGTCGGCACCGGAGGGTGGGCGGTGGTGACCGCCGTTGGCCACTGCCGCCTCGACGTCGAGCGGCATGGCGGCCTGCTTGGAGGCGTCGAGCGTGGCGATGAACCTTGCGGCGGCATTGCGGCGGTCGGGCACGTCGCCCTTCAGCTTCTTGTTGAAGAGTCGCAGGTGAGCTGCCAGCAACAGCAGGATGGCGCCGGCGGCGATCGGGATCAGCGGCCGTCCCCGGTTGAACGCCTCGAGGCGCCGCGTCTCCATCGTGGCCTTGATGGCGTCCTCCTCGCCCGGCTCCGACATGTCCTCGCCAGGGAACTGGCCGAAGGGCAGTGAGCCGTCGAACCCGGTGTCGGGAAGGTCGAGGAACATCGGCTTGGGGCTGCCCAGCGCCCCTGGTTGCCCGGCCAGGTAGCCCCCGATGTTGGTGTCGCTGCCGGCTGGCTTGGCTTCGGCCCCCGGCGTTCCGGGAGGCGCTGCAGGCTCGGGCGGCGGTGGCACGGCGACCGATTTCTCGCCCGAGGCGCCTGAGGTCCGGGTCGTCGAGTCGTCGCCCGAGGGGCCGTTGCGGACGGCGACCACGCGGTAAGCGAACTCGCCGCCGGGTGTGCCCGACGTGGAGGTGTCCACGAACGCCGGCCGCCCGGACGCGGGCTGATGGACGTCGCCGCCGATCCGGGTGAAGTTGCCCCCGCCCGTCTTGCGCGACACCTCGTAGTAGAGGAGGTCGGGCTCGCCGTTCCGGGCCCACGACAGGATCACGTTGCGGTCGGCACCGGCTTCGGCCCGGACGTCGGCCGGCGTCGCCGGGTCGGCGGCCAGACGGAACTCCTGGGGCGTGACGGTGGCTGGCCCGCAGCCCAGCAGGCAGTGGTCGGCGATGGCGTTGACCACGTACGGTCCGTTGTAGGCCAGTCCCGGAAGCTGCCAGTGGAAGCTCACCCGGTTGGACTCGCACCGGCCGGAGGTGACCATGGCGCAGCCGTCGGCGCCGATCTGGCCGCCGCCCGTGGGCCCGATCGGTGTCGCCGTCAGCTCGATCGCGTTGATGGTCTCGATGCCGAGACCCAAAGCCGACAAGCCGAACAGGGTGCCGGAGACGGCGGGGGGTGAGCCGAGGTCGCCGGTGGCGGACAGGGAGATCGTGCCGTGCTCGTCGGCATCCGCGTGGGCGCCGGCGGGCGACGCCCAACCCGCGCCGACCAGTATCAGGACGGCAGCCGACGCCGCCGACCGGACGAGCACCCGGGGGCCCCGTCCGCCGATGCGGCGCCCGTTCACGTCTCCTTGAGGTCCTTGACCCACGTGGCCTGGACGACCAGCCGCAGGGCGGCGGATCCCTTCGGGTGGCACGTGGTGAGGGTGACGACCTTGTCGGGAGTCGGTTCGATCACCGAGAGCTCGGTGGGTTCGGTGATGAACGGGTCGCGGGTGATCCGGTACTGGCAGGCACCGACAGGCGTGATGAGGTCGATCGTGTCGCCTGTCTTGAGCTGGTCGAGGTTTCCGAACGGGCGGCCGTAGGTGGTGCGGTGGCCCGCGATGGCGACGTTGCCGCCCTCGCACGGCAGCGCCGTCGTCGGGTAGTGGCCGGCACCCGCCCGCAGGGCACTGGGCGTGATGCCTTCCACCACGACCGTGTCGACGTCGAGGGCCGGGATGCGTATGCGCGTCAGGCTGTCACCGGTGGAGACCCGGCGGTCCTTGTACGCCTGCTGGAGCTCGGGGCTGACGATCTGGTCGTCGAGGCGGGTCTGGATACGTCCCTGCATGACGTTGGTGTAGAAGGGGTAGCCGACCAGGCAAACTCCACCCAGCAACAGCACCACCGACAGTCCCGACAGCCCGCGGCGCACCCAGCGATGGCTACGCAGGAAATCTATGACCACACGCGTCGTCCTCGAATCATCGGCGGTTCGATCGTACTGGAGGAGGTGGCGAGTTCGACCGCGACGCGGTTTACCGCTCCGACCGCTCGGTGGTGCCGGGGACCCGGGCGGCGACGAGCCGGCGGGTGGTGAAGGCAGCCAGCAGCAGTGCGAAGCCGACCAGCGGGACCCACGGGTCGTTGCCCGTCTTGGCCAGCAGCTCGGCAGGCTCGACGACCTTCTGCTGCTCGACCAGCCTGCCCTGGCCGCCGATACCGCTCTCGGCGTGGGCCAGCTCGAGGATGATCGATCCGATGGGGGTGGTGAGGTTGATGCTCACACCGTCGGCGACGGCACCGACGGAGCCGTCGGCGTTGGTGATCGTCTTGCCCGCGCCCAGGGAGACCTGGAGGCGGAGGATGCCGAGGTTCAGGTCGAGGGGAGCGTTCAGCGCGATCGGGAGGTCGAGGCCGAGCAGCGGCGACTTGACCCGGGCGATGGCGGCGTCGAAGGCCGGCGTGCTCTTGGCTGCGCCCCGGTCGAACGACGAGGTGGCCTTGGCCGAGCCGACGACGATCTGCAGCAGCGGCGCCCCGCCGAGGGCCAGGCCGGGCAGGAGGTTGATCTCGCCGCCCTGGGCGATGGCGGTGGAGGTGATGGCCGTCGCGGTGGAGGTGCCTTCCGAGGTCGACGTCCCGATGTCGATGGTGGCCAGAGCCGTGACCTCCTCGAGGCGCTCGAGCAGCGAGGAAACCGGGGCGTCGAGGTCGAGGTTGAGCTGGGTGAGCAGAGGCTGCAGCAGTGGGCCGAGGAGGGGCTGGATCACGTTGGTGACGGCGCCGATCGTCTGGTCGAGGAGGGGCACGAGGGCGTCGAGGATGGGCTGCAGGATCGCCAGCAGCTGGGCGCCGCCGAGCGTGAGGCCCAGAACCTGGCCCTTGCCGAAGGCCTGGGGGGCGCCGGTGGTGCTGTCGACCCGCGCCTCACCGCACGCGGTTTGCAGGCCGAGGAGCGCGAGGAGGGGCGGATCGATGTCGATGACGCAGGCCTTGGGGGGGGCTTCCTTCTGGTTGGGGCCGGTGGTGGCGAGGGTGCTGACCGTGCCGGGGGCGAGCAGCAGGCCGGCGCCGGTGGCTTTGGCCGACGGGCCGCTGGAGATCTCCATGCCCGACGAACCGGCGCTGACCTTGATGCCAAGCAGCTCGAGGTACAGCGCGCGGGCGTTGGCCGTGGCGATGAAGCTCTCGGGGCGGGTCTCGACGGCGGTGTCGGCCGAGGCGGGCGACACAAGGAATGCGCTCACGACGAGCACGGACAGGGCAATAGCCCCGCCTCGGCGGAACATCCTCATGTGTTCAGTCTCCCCTGTGTTGTTGGCCGAACACTGTGCTCGGCGACCGCGCCCCGGGTGTAGCTACCTGCCTCAGTCATGTAGGTACCAGAATTCCCGGGCCGGGTCCAGCCCCGTCCCCCTTTTTCTTGCTCTGATCGGTGGATTCGCCACTCTCCGTGAGATTTGCAGGGTGTTGGCATACCTCGACCGTCGGGCGCACGCGCTGAGTGGTTGGACGGTCACCGTTCGACACGCATGGTCGCCGAGGCCTCCAAGGTGAGATCGGGGAGCGCCGCGCCGACGATGGGGACGTCGGTCGGCGCCCGGTAGCGGACGTGCACCTGCACCCGGCTCCCGGGCTCGCCGCGGCCGGTCGTGTCGACGCTGAGCCGGCCACTGTCGAGGGTCGAGCTGGCCGCCGCCGCCCTCGCCGGGGTGTCGGCGGCCGGGTCCACCGCCGCCTCCCTGGCCGCCTCCCGTGCTGCGTGCACGACCAGGATCTGGTCGCGGATCACCAACCCGGCCTGGACGAGCGCAAGTAGAAGCAGGGCCACGAGGGGAAGGACGAGGGCCAGCTCGACCGCAGCTTGGCCCTCGTCCCTGGTCCCCCTCTTCACTTGGCCTTGCCGGTGATGGCCTTGAGGACGGTGTCGAGCAGCTTCTCGACGAGGTCGGTCTTGGTGGCCCAGGCCACGATCAGCAGGGCGATGGCGGCCGCGCCCAGCAGGACGAGGGCGTACTCGGCCGACGCCTGGCCCCGCTCGTCGGTGCGGACTCGTGCGCAGAGGACGGCGGTGGCCAGTCGGACGTAGAGGTAGGTGGCGAGCATTGTGCTCCTTGGTTTGGGAGTTCCTGCGTCAGAGGCGCAGCGACCTGATGGCGCTGGCGATGAGGGGCGCCACGGTGAGCAGCGCGAAGGCGGGGAGCGTGCAGGTCACCAGGGGGAAGAGGAGCTTGACGGGGATCTTGCGGGCCGCTTCCTCGGCCCGGCGACGGCGATCGGCGCGCACCTCCAGGGCCAGGCGCTCGAGCCCGGCTCCCAGCGGCGCCCCGTACCGCTCGGAGGCCAGCAGGGCGGCCACCAGCGGGCGCACGGCGTCACCGGCCCGGGCCGGCAGGTCGCCGAGGGCGTCGCCCAGCCGCCGGCCCATCGTGGCCTCGTCGCACGCCCGGCGCAGCTCGCTGCCGAGGGGCCCCGGCGCCCTCCGGGCGACGTTTCGCACCGCCAGGTGCACGGTGAGGCCCGAGCCCACCGCCAACACCAGCAGGTCGACGACGTCGGGGAGGTCGGCGGCCAGCGCTGCCAGGCGCCTGCGCTCCCTGCGGCGGGCCTTCACCCCGGGCAGGGCCCACGCCAGCAGGCCCGCCGGGACTGCTGCGGGCGCGAGCACCGGCAGGAAGGCCAGGCCGGTGAGGATCGCCGTCCCCAGCCTCCGGGCGACGGCCGGATCGACCCCCGGGTCGACGGCCGGATCCACAGGGCGACGAGCCCGCCGGAGGACCGCACCGCCCACGCCCTCGGCGACCCTGCCGGCCAAGGCTGTGGCGGTGCCGGCTGGTGCCCTGCGACGCGAGGACGCCAAGTCGGGCCGAACCCGGCACCGGCGGCCGAGGGATGCGCGGCCCAGCTCCCGCACGCGCGCCGGCACCGGACGTCGACGCCAGCCCCAGCGCAGCACGACGGCGGCCCATCCCGCGGCGACGACCGCCGCCTCGACCTGCGTCGACACCGCGGCCGGGTTCACGACGGCACCCGGCACAACCGCTGCATCCACATCCAGCCGACGCCGTCGAGCAGGAGACCGACGCTGACGAACGACAGTCCGGCCGGCGTGTGGAGAAGGAACTGGGAGGCGCGGGGATCGGTTGCGGCGGCGAAGGCCCCGAACCCGAGCGGCGCCAGCCCGATGACCAGCGCCGACACTCGTGCCTGGGACGACAGGGCCCGGACCTCGGCCTCGACGCCCAGGCGCTCCCTCATCGTGGCCGCCACCCCGTCGACAGCCCTGGCCTGGGCGCCACCCGTGTCGATGCCGAGGCACAGGGCGGCCACCGCCAGGCGCACCCCGGGCCTGGGCCGCCGCTCGGCCAGAGCCTCCAGTGCGCCCACCAGGCTGGAGCCGTGGCCGGCCTGGGCCGCGACCGTGGCCAGCTCCGCCTGCAGCGGGCGGCACCCACCGGCGAGCGCCGCCTCTCCCACCGCCTGCCGGGCCGACGCGCCCGAGCGCAGCGATCTGGCGATCGACTCGAGGGCGAGGGGAAGGTGGCGCTCGAGCTGGACGTCGGCCCGACCCCTCCGGGCCCGCAGACCCAGGGGCGGCAGGACGGCGAGGGCGCCGGCGACGAGCACACCGGCGGCCAACCCCGACACGATGGTGGCCACCGCCGCGCCTGCGGACGCGGCCGCGAGCCAGCCCCACCAGGCGGTGCCGGCGGGGACCTCGATGGCGGCGTCGGCCAGCGCCGGCGCCCACCAGGCCGGTGGCGACGGGAGCGACGGGAGCCCGAACCGGCCGAGACGCGGCGACTGCGGCCACCCCCCTGCGGGGACACCACCGCGCCGACGGCTGTACTCCGCGGGCAGCCGGTGGACCAGGACAGCCCGACGGCGGGCGGCGATCGCGGCTCGCAGAGCCGCGCCCAGGGTGAGAACCGCCAGCGGGAGGAGCGCCGCCGCGGGCATCACGCCGCCATCCACGACGGGTCGGGATCGGCGTGTCCGGACGCTCGCCGAGGGCGCCTGGGGAGGGCCACGACGGTGGATCCGTCGGCCACCAGCCGGGTGCGGGCCGACTCCGCCCGGGTGCCGTCGGCGCCCGTGCGACTGCTGCGGTCGACGACCTCCGCCACCGCCACCACCCGCCGGGAGCCGTCGGGACGGCGGGCGACCTGCACCACCAGGTCGAGCGACGCCTCCACCTGGGCCCGCACGGCCGCCAGTGGCAGGCCCACGTCGCCCATCAGCACCATGGTCTCGAGGCGGGCGAGGGCGTCGTCGGGGCTGTTGGCGTGGCAGGTCGACAGCGATCCCTCGTGGCCGGTGTTCATCGCCTGGAGCATGTCGAGGGCCTCCGGGCCCCTGACCTCGCCCACCACTATCCGGTCGGGGCGCATGCGGAGGGCGTTGCGCACCAGGTCGCGGATCCGGACCTGGCCGACGCCTTCGGCGTTGGCCGGTCGTGCCTCCAGGCGCACCACGTGGTCGCCGGGCAGCCGCAGCTCGGCTGCGTCCTCGACGGTGACGATGCGCTCGGCCGCAGGGATGCAGCCGGCGAGGGCGTTGAGGAGCGTGGTCTTGCCGGCGCCGGTGCCGCCCGAGACCAGGACGTTGAGGCGTGCCCCGACCGCCCAGGCCAGCAGGGCCACCACGGGCGGCGCCGTGAAGTCGGCGAGCGGCACGGCCCGGGCACCGAACCGGCGCACGGTGAGGCACGGCCCGTCGACGGCCAGTGGAGGCACGACGGCGTTGACGCGGGAACCGTCGGGCAGGCGGGCGTCGACAAGGGGAGAGGAGCGGTCGATGCGCAGGCCGAGGGGTGCGACGACCTTCTCGATGAGGTGCTCGATGGCCGGGGCGTCGAGGGCCATGGGCACCCGCTCGAGCCGGCCGGCGCGCTCGACCCAGACCCGGTCGGGGCCGTTGACCATCACCTCGGTGACGTCCGGGTCGGCCAGCAGGGGCTGGAGGGGACCGAGGCCCGACACCTCGGCCATCACCTCGGCCGACAGGCGGGACTGTTCGTCAGGCGTCAGGAGAGGCCCCTCGAGAGCGACGAGGTCGGCGACCCGTCGGGTCAGCCCACCGAGGCCTCCGCCGTGGCCACCGAGGCCGCCGAGGCCGTCGAGGCCGCCGACGGCGAAGCCATGGCCGACTCCGCCCGCACCGGCGCCCGAACCGACGCCGGTCGATCCTCCCGGGCCGGTCGGACCTCCTGCGCCGGCGGCCAGCAGGCGGGCGTGGACCCTCGCCTTGAGCGCGGCCGCGGCGTTCACGCCGCCGCCCGGAGGGCCCGCTCGAGGGTGCGGGGGATGCGGGCGCCGAGCAGCCCGGCGTCGACGGCGCGGGCGATGGCCTCCTCGTAGGCGATCTCGGCCCGCACGGGAACACCCAGCACGTCCTCGACGTCGCGCCGGGACAGGGCCCGGCCCGGCTCGCTGACGAGCACCACCCCCGCCGGCCGAATCGGAGCAGCCAAGGCCTTGCGCAGCGCCAGGTAGCACGGCCGGAGGACGAGTAGGGAGAGCTCCGCTGCCGCCGCCAGGGCGAGGGCGGCACCCGACGCGGCCGAGCCGCAATCGACGACGACGGGGCGGCTGTCGGCGGCCAGGGCGGCGGCGAGCACCTCCCCGCGCTCCGAGCTGCCGGCGGCGGTGGCTGCCGTCGATGGCGCCTCCCCCCAGGCCAGCAGGCGGAGGCCGGGCCCGGCTTCGACCTCCAACCGGGACAGGGCGGCGGCGGGAACCTCGGGCCCGGCCGCCAGCCAGTCGGCTAAACCGGGTGCCGGTGCGACGGGCACGCCCAGCACGGCAGGGACGTCGCCGGACAGGTCGGCCACGAGGACGCCCCGACCTGGAAGATTCGGGGCGGGACGGTTCGAGGCGGGACGGTTCGAGGTGGGACGGCCGGCGGTGCCCGACCGTGAGAGCACCAATGCGAGGCCGCACGAGACGACGGTGGTGCCGGTGCCGCCCTTGGGCGACCAGCAGGCGATGAGCATCGATCCCCCCGGGGACGCGACGACAGAAACCTCGGGGAAGGGATCGGGGAAGAACTATAGGGTGGCCGACACCGCCCAGGCAAGGCCTGCCGGCGACGGATTTCCGCCGAATCGAGGCTAGGTGGCGCGGATCTTCCGGGCGGCGATCACGCCGAGCGCGGCCAGAACCGCGAGGAGGATGAGCTTCTTCATTCGGCCAGGCTACCGGACCCCTGAGACAGGATCTCCCCGCCGGCGCTCGGCGATGCACCTGGGGCCACGCAGCCGCGCCATGCGCGGTTGCGTGTCACCAGCTCACCTGGGTTCGCCGGGACCGGTCAGGCGGCGTCGTCGAGGGCGGACAGGACCCGCCGCCGCAGGTCGTCGAGCCCCACGCCGTGGAGGACGAGGATCTCGGCTGCCAGCCCTTCCCCCTCGCGGATGATCCCCAGCAGGACGTGCTCGGTACCGATGTGGCCGTGCCGGAGGGCCAGTGCCTCCCGCAAGGACAGCTCGAGCACCTTCTTCGACCGGGGCGTGAACGAGATGTGCCCGCCGCCGCGACCCGGCGCCGGCGCCGGCGCCCGGAGGGCCGTCCCGGCCTCGGCACGCCCGCCGCCGCCGGCGGAACCGCCGGCGCCCCAGCCCCAGCCCGAGCCCAAACCGGTGGCGACCCGACCCGGTCGCCGAGACCCGTGCCAGGTCGAGGGCGCCGGGCCCGAACTGGGACTCGACCGCCTCCCGCACCGCGTCGAGGTCGATCCCGAGGACGCGAAGGGCGTCGGCGTCGGCATCGGTGTCGGAGTCGGCGTCCAGGCCCAGGCTGGCCTGGCCGGGGCCGACGATGCGCAGCACGTCCCGCTCCACCGTCGCTGCGTCGATCCCGGCGTCACGCAGGACACGGGCGGCGACGCCGTCGGCCCCAGCCAGCAGCCCCAGCAGGATGTGCTCGGTGCCGACGTAGCGGTGCCCGAGGCGACGAGCCTCGCCCTGGGCGTCGATGACCGCCTGGCGTGCGTCCTTGGTGAATCGTTCGAACACGGTCACCGCCCCCCGAGCACGCGGCCGCCGGCGGCGTGCTTCTTGTGGACGGCCTGCTTGCTGACGCCCAGCACCCCGGCGATCTGCTGCCACGACCATCCCTGGTCTCGGGCGTTGCCGACCTGCAGTGCCTCGAGGCTGTCGAGGAGACGGCGCAGTGCCGCCACCGCCCCCAGGCCAACCCGGGGATCACGGCTGGCCGCCGCCGCCGCCAACTCCGTCGCTGTGGTTCCGCTCATGCCGTCAGTCTAGGTTGACGGCAGGGCAACGTCAACCTCAATTGACGAACCCCTTGACCAGGGCAGGGAGGAACCCGCTCGTGGAGCGGAGGACGTCCATATGCTGGGCCGATGCGGCGGCGGTTGGTCCCGAGGCGAGCGGAGCGAAACGTCTTCGTCGCGGGCTTCGTGTGCGTCGTGGGCGCCGTCGTCGGCGGTGGCTTCAAGGCGTTCGACATCGAGTTGCCCGTCGTCGACTCAGTGCATCGCCAGGTCCTGCTCGCTGGCGTCGGCCTGGTTCTCGTGGCGGCCAGCTTCGTCGTCCGCTTCGCGTCGACCGACGACAAGTCAGAGGACGATCGGGACGACGGGCCTCCAGCGGTCCCGCTGGAGGGAGCTCAGCGAACCGAGCTCATCGATCGCATCTGGCGACAGCGCATCGCCAACGGCCTCGACCGGTCGTTGGGGCACGTGGCCCTGATCCAGCTCGGGCTGCGCGACAGTCCCGACCTGGTGAAGCTCGCCTACCAGCAGACGCCCGGTTCTGGGGGCCTCCTGGTCTCACTCGAGCAGGCGTACGCCGACTCTGGCCGCCAGCTGGGGATTTTCGGGCCGCCGGGTTCGGGCAAGACGACCCAGGCGCTGCTCCTGATGCGCCACCTCCTCGAGGACGCCCGCCAGGACGGCGCCGCTCCCATCCCCGAGCTCTTCCCGCTGGCATCGTGGGCCAAGGACCGCAAGCCGTTGCTCGAGTGGCTGGGCGAGCAGTTCCAGCTCCGGCACGGGTACCCGCCCAGCACCGCGCGCTCACTCGTGTACCACCACCAGGTGATGCCGGTGCTGGACGGGCTGGACGAGGTCGGTGCCGAGCACCGGGCGGCATGCGTGGCGGCGATCAACGAGTTCTGGTCGAACCATCGAGGTGGGCCCCTGGTGCTGTGCTCCCGCCTGGCGGAATACCGGGCGCTCGAGGATCGGCTCACGGTCGGCGGGGCGGTGATCGTCGAGCGCCCCGAGGTGGCCGAGATCGACGGCTATCTGGCTGCTGCGGGACCCCGCTGGGACGCGGTGCGAGCCAAGCTGCGGGCGGGCGAGCCGAGGCTCACCGAGCTGCTGACGACCCCGCTGATGGTCAGCGTCGCCGTCCTCGCCTACAGCGACGGCGATCCGAATGACCTGGCATCAGCCGACTTGGCTTCTGCCCATGGGCGGCTGTGGTCGCGCTACGTCACCCAGATGCACACGCATCGCTACGACCCCGTCCGAGCCGGTGGCATTCCCGAGGATGCCGTGTACTCGGAGGCCCAGCTGCGACGCTGGCTGGGATGGCTCGGCTCGCGGATGCGAGCTGACGACGAAACCGAGCTGTGGTTGCACGAATGGACCGGCCCTCGTTCCTTTCGGCTGAAGGTGGCCTTCGTGCTGGGGAGCGGCGCAGGGCTCGAGGCCTTGGTGCTCGGCGCTGGACTGAGCACCGCCGCAATAGTTGGAGCAGGTCTCGGACTCGTCTCGTGGACAGGACCGGTCTATCGGCGGCCCAAGCCGTCGTTCCGGGACGGTCTCCGGGAAGGACTCGGTATCACGCTTATCGCCCTGCTCATGGCCGCGGCGGGTCTGGCGCTGACCCCGATCGTCGCTGTCCGGGCTTTCGTTCGGAGTGATCGGCGGCCTCCTCTTCGGCATCTCCGGCGCGTTCTACATGTTCATGGACACCGGACCGGACCGAGCCCGCCTCGCACCGGACACCCCCACCCAGATCCTCTCCGACTCTGCTCGCATCGGGTTGGTCTCGGGCCTCGTGATCGCGTCAGCGCTCGCGTCTGGCCGGCTTCCTTCTCGGCGGAGCGGATCTCGCGCTGCGCTTCGGGCTCCTCTACGGGTCGACGGCCGGGCTCGTCTGCGGGCTGTGCGCATCAGCCACCCATTACGCCTTCCGCGTGCGGCTGCGATGGAACGACTTCGGTCCGTGGCGGTGGGTGTCGTTCCTCGACTGGTGCTGCGACCACCTGTACCTGGCTTCGACCGGAGGCGCGTACCACTGGGTGCACCTCGAACTTCGGGACTACTTCGCGGAGGTCTACGACGAGCGAACGCCGGGTCGCGAGGACCCTGCCGTCCACTCGCACCCGGATCGCGCAGATACGGTGCCACCCGGAGGTGTCAGCTGACCTGGTGGCAGCCCCCGCCTTCAAAGCGGGTGGGACGGGCGATCCCCGTCCGGCGGGTTCGATTCCCGTCCACCTCCGCCACAGCACGGCACAGAGCCGGGCGGAGATGTACGGAGAAGTACCTCTAGACGGCCAGCAGGTCGCGGGCGCCGGTGTCGCTGGACGGGTGGCGCAGCTTCGACATGGCCCGGGCCTCGATCTGGCGGATGCGCTCCCGGGTCAGGTTGAAGTGCTCCCCGACCTCCTCCAGCGTGCGGGGCTCGCCCCGGTCGAGGCCGAAGCGCAGCCGCAGGATCTCCCGCTCGCGCTCGTCGAGCGGACCGAGGAGCTTGGAGATCTCGTCGGGCAGCAGCGCGGTGGCGGCCACCTCGAACGGCGACTCGGCGGAACGGTCCTCCACCACGTCGCCCAGCTCGGCGTCGCCGTCCTCTCGCAGCGGCTCCGACAGCGACAGGGGCTCGGCCGCGAAGCGCAGCGCCTCGGTGACCTTGTCCTCGGGCATCTCCACCTCGGCCGACAGCTCCGAGAGAGTGGCCGGGCGCCCGAGCTTGAGCTCCAGCCGGGCACGGGCCTTCTGCAGCCGGGCCAGCGTGTCGCCGGCGTGCACGGGCAGCCGGATGGTGCGGCCGGTGTTGGCGATGCCGCGGGTGATCGCCTGGCGGATCCACCAGGTGGCGTACGTGGAGAACTTGAAGCCCTTGCGCCAGTCGAACTTCTCGACGGCGTGCATCAGGCCCAGGTTGCCCTCCTGGATCAGGTCAAGCAGCGGCAGGCCCGAGGCCTGGTACTTCTTGGCGATGGACACGACCAGCCGCAGGTTCGACTGGACGAACGTGCGCTGGGCGTTGACACCCTCCTGCGCCACCCGTCGGAACTCGCGGCGGCGGGCCTGGGGCAGGTTGGTGCCCTCGGACTCCAGCCGGCCGCGCGCGTCGTTGCCCGCCTCGATGGCCTTCGCCAGGCGGACCTCGTCGTCCTTGGTGAGCAGTGGGTACTGCCCGATGTCGGTGAGGTAGAGGCGTACGAGGTCTTCCTCGTCGCGCTCGACTCGCTCCTTCGGCACGTAGATACGTCCTTCTTCGAACTGCTATGGATTGGAACGCCGTGGAAGGCGCGAAGATTCCGGCCCGACCCTCCCCGGCGCCGCATTTAGTTCACCATACCCAGGCGGTCAAGCCCTTCCGCCTGGAAATCTCACTCTCCGTAGTTCCACGCGGGGGCCGGTTTCACCTGCGTCGCGCCCGAGAACGCCCTGTTTCAGCCCCGATAACCGTTCGTGAGGGGCAGCCGGCGGTCCTTCCCGAAGGCCTTGGTGGTGACCCGCACGCCCGGCGGGGCCTGGCGGCGCTTGTACTCGGAGCGGTCGACGAGGTCCACCACGCTGCGCACCAGGACGGCGTCGAAGCCGGCCGCCACCAGGTCGGCGGCGGTCATGTCGCCCTCCACGTAGGCCTCGATGACCGGATCCAGCTCGTCGTAGGGGGGCAGCGACTGGTCGTCGCGCTGATCCGGCCGCAGCTCGGCCGACGGCGGCTTGGTGAGGACCCGGTCGGGAATGGGGGCGGGGCGGCCCCCTTCGACCGCCCGCCGGTTGCGATCGTGGCACAGCTCGTACACCGTGGTCTTGAGCACGTCCTTGATGACCGCGAACCCGCCGGCCAGGTCGCCGTAGAGGGTCGAGAAGCCGACAGCCATCTCGCTCTTGTTGCCGGTGGCCAGGACCATCCAGCGGAACTTGTTGGACAGGCCCATGAGGGTCGTCCCCCGCACCCGGGCCTGGACGTTCTCCTCCGCCAGCCCCTCGGCCAGGCCCGTGAACGACGGGCCCAGCATCTCGAGGAAGGCCTGGTGGGCGGCTTCGATCGGGATGACCCGGAAGTCGATGCCGAGGTTGGCGGCCAGCTCCTCGGCGTCGCCGAGCGAGTCGGGGCTGGAGAACCGCGACGGCATGGCCACCCCGTGGACGTGGTTGGCGCCCAGGGCGTCGACGGCGATGGTGGCGACGAGCGACGAGTCGACCCCGCCCGACAGGCCCACGACGACGTCGGTGAAGCCGTTCTTCTCCAGGTAGTCGCGGGTGCCGAGCACCAGGGCCTCGTAGATCTCGTGGCTGGCGCCCAGCGGTTCGGCGCACGGCGGCGCCGTGACGTCCCGGTTGGTGATCGGCTCGCCGCTCACGAACACCTCGGGCAGCGGGTCGGCGAAGGCCCGGCCCCTCGGGTCGAGGAGGCGCTTGCGGAAGACGGGCTTGACGTCGATGTCGACGACCAGCGTCTCCTCGTGGAACTGCCCGGCGCGGGCCACGACCTCGCCGTTGTGGTCGAGCACCAGGGACGCTCCGTCGAACACCAGCTCGTCCTGCCCGCCCACGAGGTTCACGTAGACCAGGCCGCATGACGCGTCGGCGGCCCGGGTGGCCAGCATGCGCTCCCGCTCCACCAGCCGGCCGGCGTGGTACGGCGAGGCGTTCAGGTTGACGATGAGCTCGGCGCCGCCGGCCGCCTGGTCGGCGATGGGACCGTCGGGCGACCAGGCGTCCTCGCAGATGACGACTCCGACCCGTACCCCGCCGATCACGAACAGCTGGCCCTTGTCGGGGCTGGGGACGAAGTAGCGCTGTTCGTCGAACACGCCGTAGTTGGGGAGCAGCCGCTTGCGGTAGACGCCCTTGACCGTTCCGTCGGCGCAGACCGCGGCGGCGTTGTACAGGTCGCGGGCCGAGTCGACGAAGCCGACGACGGCTGCGCACCGCCCGGTGCGGGCCGCCAGCTTCTGCAGGGCGGACTGGTTGTCGGCCACGAAGCCGGGCTTGAGCAGCAGGTCCTCCGGCGGGTAGCCGGTGATGGCCAGCTCGGGGAACACCGCCAGGTCGCAGCCCTGGGCCTCGGCCGTCGCCAGGGCGGAGACGATCCGGCCCAGGTTGCGGTCGAGATCCCCGACAACCATGTTCAATTGGCAGGCGGCCACTCGGATGCGGGTCACGACACAGGTTACAAGGGGCCTCTCCCGGACCCTGCCAGACTGCTGCTTCGTGAGCGAGTGGAGCGAGCCAATGTGGCGCGCTTCGTCCGGCCGGAGGCCGGATGTCACGTCTCTCATTGGTGCGGCATCCGACAGGATGCTGGATCAATGAGCCTGCAGACCGCCATCGAGCGCTCCGCCGCCCCGCCGGCGGTGTCGGTGGCGGTCGAGCAGCTGCTGGAGGCGGTACCCGGGTTGGACGCCCGGCTGGAGGAGGACGACCACTTCCGGGAGGCGCTGGTGGCGGTCACCGCCGCCAGCCGGTCGCTCACCCGGCTGCTCCTGGCAGACCCCCTCGCCCTCGACGTGCTGGCCGATCCCGACCGCCGGCCGGTGCTGGCCGAGATCGGCGACGTGGCCCGGTGGAAGCGGCTGGAGCTGCTGCGGATCGCAGCCCGTGACCTGGTGGGCTTCGACGACCTCCCCGCCGTCGGGCGGGCCCTCGCCCTGCTGGCCGACGAGGTGCTGCAGGCCGCGTACGAGGAGGTGGGCGCTCCCCCCGGGCTGGCTGTCATCGGCATGGGCAAGCTCGGCGGGCGCGAGCTCAACTACTCCAGCGACGTCGACTTCGTCTTCGTCGGCGAGATGGAGGCCCACGACCGCGCCGCCCGCCAGATCCTCGAGATCGCCCGGGGCAGCTTCCGCGTCGACGTCGACCTCCGCCCCGAGGGCCGCGACGGCCCGCTGGTGCGGTCGCTCGAGTCCTACGAGGCCTACTGGGACCGCTGGGCCCAGACGTGGGAGTTCCAGGCCCTGCTCAAGGCCCGGCCGGTGTCCGGCGACCCCGAGCTGGGCAGGTCCTTCATGGAGCGGGCCCAGGCCCGGCTGTGGGACCGGCCCTTCACCCTCGACGACCTGCGAGCGGTTCGGTCGATGAAGGCGAGGGCGGAGAGCGACCTGGCCCGCAAGGGGCTCACGGACAGGGAGGTCAAGCGGGGGCGTGGCGGCATCCGCGACATCGAGTTCTCCGTGCAGCTTCTGCAACTGGTCCACGGCCGGGCCGACCCCGCGCTGCGCTCGCCGACCACCCTCGACGCCCTGGCCGAGATGGGCGCGTCGGGCTACGTCGACCCCGGCGACGCCCGCGCCCTCGACGTCGCCTACCGGCTCCTGCGCACCGTCGAGCACCGGCTGCAGCTGGTCCACGAGCAGCAGGTCCACACCCTGCCGGCGCCCGGCGACCTTGTCGGGCGCGACCGGCTGGCCCGGGTCATGGGCTACCGCGACGGGCCGGAGGCCACCGCGGCCGACCTCCTCAACGGCTTCCTGCGCCGCCAGCAGGCGGCGGTGCGGTCCATCCACGAGCACCTCTTCTTCCGCCCGCTGCTCGACGCCCTGACGGCCTCCAGCGGCGGGGCCCTGATGTCGCCCGAGGCGGTGGCGGCCCGGCTGGAGGCGTTCGGCTTCACCGACGCCAAGCGCACGAGGATCGCCCTGCAGGAGCTGACGAGGGGGCTGACCCGTTCGTCGCGCCTCATGCAGCAGATGCTGCCCCTCGTGTTGCAGTGGCTGTCGGAGTCACCCGATCCCGACCTCGGACTGCTCGGACTCCGGGTCCTGGCGTCTGGCGACGCCCAGGCGAGGGAGCTGGCCATCGCCTTCCGGGAGTCCCCCGAGGCCGCTCATCGCCTGTGCCGGCTGCTGGGCACCAGCCGCCTGCTCTCGGAGACGCTCGAGCACCATCCCGACATGATCCCGGTGCTGGGTCAGCCCGCCGGCCTCGACCGCCGTTCCCCGGACGCCCTCCTGCAGGGCGCCGGCACCGCCCTCGCCTGGCGGGAGGAGGTGGAGGACCGCCAGCGGGCCCTGCTGCGGTTCAAGCGCCGCAACGAGCTGCGGATCGCGGCGGCCGACGTCCTGGAGCTGACCACCGAAGGCGAGGACCCGGTGGTGGCCACTGCCGCCCAGCTGACGACGCTCGCCGAAGCCTGCCTGCGGGCGGCCCTCGACGCCCTGGCCCCGACGCTGCCCTTCGCGGTGATCGCCATGGGCCGGTTCGGCGGGTCCGAGCTCTCCTACGCCAGCGACCTCGACCTGCTGTTCGTCTACGACGGCCACACGCCCGAGAACTTCGCCAGCGCCGAGAAGGTGGCGGAGGCCTTGGTGCGGTTCCTGGCCGGCACCACCCCCTCGACGAGGATCTACCCCGTCGACATCGGTCTGCGCCCCGAGGGCAAGGACGGCCCGCTGGCCCGCAGCCTCGAGGGATACGCCACCTACTACGAGCGTTGGGCCCAGGTGTGGGAGCGCCAGGCGCTGCTGCGGGCCAGGTTCGTGGCCGGCGACGCCGACGTCGGCGGGCGCTTCCTCGACGTGGTCGAGCCCCACGTGTGGAAGGGCCTGGACGACAACGACGTGAGGGAGATCCGCCGGATCAAGGCGAGGGTCGAGCGGGAGCGCATCCCGGCGGGCGACGACCCCCAGTTCCACCTCAAGCTGGGTCGGGGCTCCCTCTCCGACGTCGAGTTCACCGCCCAGCTGCTCCAGCTCCAGCACGGCGTGCGGGCCAACGGCACGATGGAGGCCCTCCAGAAGCTGGATGACGCCGGCGCCCTCGCTCCCGAGGACCGGGTCGTCCTGGCCGAGGCCTACCGGTTCCTCGAGCGGACCCGGAACCGGTGGTTCCTGGTCAAGGGCGCGTCCGGCGACTCGCTGCCGACCCGTCCCGAGCAGCTGGCGCCCCTGGCCCGGTCGCTGGGGGTGTCGCCCGGCGAGCTGCGCGAGCAGTACCGGCGAGTCACCCGCCGGGCGCGGAACGTGGTGGAACGGGTGTTCTACGGGAAGACGTAGCCGGCGTTCCCCCCCACGAAGGGCGCTAGTCCTGCTGGAGGAGCTTGATGACGACCGTTCCGTGCATCGGGGAGAACCGCGGCGTCTCGAGCTCGAACTTCTCGCCGGTCTTCAGATCGTCGACCTGGAAGGTGCGGACGCCCGCCCGGCCGTGCACCGTGATGGCGATGTGGTCGCGGTCCCACGTGGCGAACGGCTGCCCGACCTTGAAGCCGAGGATGTCGTCGTGCTTGGCCTTGAAGGCGAAGAGGTGCTGGTCGGTGACCGCGATCAGCATGTAGACGGGGATGCCCTGCTCGTCGGCCATGACGTGGCGTGCCATGTAGCCGCCGGTGTCCGTGGCCGCCTCCACCGCCTGCTGGGCGAAACCGCCGACACCCGGGATGGCCGAGAGCGCGACACCGGCCAGAGTGCCGGCAGTCAGGGCGCCCGAGGCCTTCCGCGGCTGGAAGACGCCGGCGGCGAGAACCCGCTCCCCGTCGCCGATTGCTCCCTGCGCGTCGTCGATCAACGACTGCTCGGACACGTTCATCTGCGCCTCCCCGTTCTGGAAGGGGCCACGCTACCGCCGCGGTGTTCGGCTCGGCCCGGGGCCGTCGACCTCGTCATGTGGCGATTATTACCGTGGCCGGATCCCGGTCGTTACCGTGGCCGGATGCCGGCCCCGCACCCCGCCCGCCGGCGCGACCTGGTGGCCATCGCCGTCGTGGCCCTGGCCGTCGTCGCCGTGACGGTGGTGTCCACCGTCCTCCTGCCGGTGCGGGCCAAGAGTCCCGACCTGCTCGTCGGTCGACCGTGGTGGGAGGGGTGGGTGAACTGGGACTCCGGCTGGTACCGCCAGATCGCCCTCTACGGCTACGACTACACGCCCGGGCGCCAGGGACCGGTGGCGTTCTTCCCGCTCTACCCGATGCTCATGAGGGTGGGCCGGTCGCTGGTGGGCAGTGTCACCGGGCCGGGGGTGGTCGTCACCCTGGCGTCCGGCGTGGCGGCCGCGGCCCTGATCGCTCGCTGGTTCAGGGAACGGCTGTCGCCCGACGCAGCGTGGACGGCGCTGCTGCTGCTCCTGCTCTACCCGTATTCCTTCTACCTGTTCGGGCCGCTGTACGCCGACGCGCTCTTCCTCCTCGCCGTCATCGGTTCCTTCACCGCTCTCGAGCGCGGCCACCCCTGGCTGGCCGGCCTGATCGGGGCGGCCGCCACCGCGTCCCGTCCCCTCGGCGTGGTGCTCGTCGTGGGACTGGTGGTGCGCACCCTGGAGCGGCGCGGCGTCTTCGGCGGGCGGTTCGCGCAGCCCGTCACGGCGGAGGCGGGCGACGGCGGGGCGCCGGCCGCCGAGCCTCCGCCGCAGACCACGACCGGCTGGCGCCAGAGGCTCGCCCGGCTGCGGCCCGGCGACTGCGGAGTTCTGCTGGCCGCAGCCGGCGCCGCGGCCTACGCGATCTACCTGTGGCACCGGTTCGGCGACCCCCTCGCCTTCCTCACCATCCAGAAGGCGTGGGGCCAGGAGGAGGGGCCCGTCACCTGGTTCAAGGTCGACTTCTTCCGGGAGATGGCCCGGTTCGAGAGCGTGCACGCCTGCATGGTGCTGGCGGCCAATGCCGCGGTGACGGTGGGGGCGCTCGCCCTGCTCCCGCGGGTGGTGCGGCGCTTCGGGTGGGGGTACGGCACCTTCACGATCCTGCTCGTCGGTCTTTCGGCGCTTTCCACCAAGAACTTCACGGGCATGGGTCGCTACCTGCTCGCCGCGTTCCCGTGCTTCGCGGTCGCCGCCGAGCTCCTGGCCGGTCGGGACCGGCTGCGGCTGTGGGTGCTGGTCTGCAGCGGCGTGGGACTGGCGGGGGCGGCCTCCTTCTTCGCCCGGGCCTATTACTTGTCCTGAGCCGGGAAACCGGGGCCCGTACCGCTTCTCGGGGGCGTCCGTGCCCCCTGTTTGGGCTGATACTTTGAGCAGATGGCCAAAGCTGGTACGCGAGGAATGGTCGCCCGCTCGATCAGCGAGGGGACCAAGGGCAGGATCGTCGACGCCGCCCTCCAGACGCTGAAGGAGAAGGGCTTCACCGCCACCAGCGCCCGGGCCATCGCCGCCAGCGGCGGGTTCAACCAGGCGCTGGTCTTCTACCACTTCGGCAGCGTGAACGACCTGCTGCTGGCCGCCCTCGACCGCACCAGCGAGCAGCGGATGGTGCGCTACAAGGCGGCCGTCGACGCCGTCCACACCCTGCCCGACCTGCTGCGGGTGGCGAGCGAGATGTACCGCGAGGACCTCGACGGCGACCACGTGGCGGTGCTGGCCGAGCTGATCGCCGGCAGCTCGTCGGCGCCCGAGCTGGGCCCGGAGATCGGCGCCCGCATCGAGCCCTGGATCCGCTTCACCGAGGAGGCGGTGGCGCGGGTGGTGGCTGAGTCCTCCCTGCCCGAGACCGTGCGCAGCCGGGACGTTGCCTTCGGCATCGTCGCCCTCTACGTGGGCGTGGCCCTCCTGGTCCGCCTGGGCGACGAGCGCACGGGTGCCGAGTCGCTCTTCGAGTCCGGCACCAGCCTGGCGACGCTCTTCGGGAACCTCAGCAACGGCAAGGGGTCCCCGGTCGAGAAAACGGGCGGCACTCCCGAATAAGGGACCCAACAAGAGTGCGCATAGCCTGCTGATCTGGCCGCCGACGTCGTCATCCGCACCGAAGCGCTGACCAAGGTCTACCCGGCACGCGACAACGGGGGCCTGAAGGCGGTCGACGCCCTCGACCTGGAGGTGGCCGAGGGGGAGATCTTCGGCCTGCTCGGCCCGAACGGCGCCGGCAAGACGACCACGGTCGGGATGCTCACCACCCGCGTCATCCCCACGTCGGGGCGGGCGACGGTCGCCGGCGTCGACGTGGTGGCCGAGCCGGCCCGGGCCAAGCAGTCGATCGGAGTCGTCTCCCAGTCCAACACCCTCGACCGCAGCCTCGACGCCTGGGAGAATCTGTACTTCCACGGCCGGTACTTCGGCATGAGCGGTGCGGCGGCGCGCCTGGCGGCTGACGCCGAGCTGGAGCGCTTCCGGCTGGCCGACCGGGCCCATGCCGACGTCAACGCCCTCTCCGGGGGGATGGCCCAGCGGCTGATGGTGGCCAGGGCGATCATGCACCGGCCCGACATCCTGTTCCTCGACGAGCCCACCGCCGGCCTCGACCCTCAGAGCCGCCTCGCCCTGTGGGAGATCCTCGGTGAGCTGCACGCCGCCGGCCAGACCATCCTGCTGACGACCCATTACATGGAGGAGGCCGACCGCCTGGCCGACCGGGTGGCGATCATGGACCACGGCCGCCTCCTCGCCCTCGACAGCCCCGCCGCCCTGAAGCGCTCCATCGGCGCCGACACGATCGTCAAGGTGTCGGCCGACGGCGACCTTGCTCCTCTGGCCCGGCACCTCGAATCCCTCGCCGGTGTCCGGTGCGTCAAGGTGGTGGACGGCAGCCTGCAGGTCCACGTCGAGGGGTCGGCCGGTGTGCTGCCCCGGCTCATCGCCCACACCGAGGCCGGCGGCTTCACCGTCACCGACCTGTCCATGACCGAGCCCACCCTGGAGACCGTGTTCATCAACCTCACCGGCAAGGAGCTGCGGGAGTGAGCCTCGTCGCCGGCGAAAAACGTTCCGCCACCAGCACGACGGTCGCCCGCCCGGCCGTCACCGCCTTCGTGTCCCTGCTGCTGCGCGACTTCACCGTCCTGCGCAAGAACGTGCCCACCTTCGTGCTGCGTACGGTCATGCAGCCGCTGATGTTCGTGTTCGTCTTCACCTACGTGTTCCCCAAGATCGGCCAGGGCGTCGGCGGCGCGGGGGCGGGCGCCGCCGAGTTCTCCACCCTGCTCGTCCCGGGCGTGGTGGCCATCGCCTGCGCGTTCCAGGGCATCCAGGCCGTCACCCTGCCGCTGGTCACCGAGATCGGCTACACCCGGGAGATCGAGGACCGGGTGATGGCGCCGCTGGCGATCTCGGCGGTGGCCTTCGAGAAGGTGGTGTCGGGCGCCCTGCAGGCGGTGCTGGCGGCGGTGGTGGTCTTCCCGCTGGCGGTGTTCATCCCGGCCACGGCGGTCCACCTCCAGGTCAGCTGGCCCCTGCTCCTCACTGTCACCCCGCTGGCCGCCCTCACCGGCGCCAGCCTGGGACTGGCGGTCGGCACCCGGGTCGAGCCCCGGCAGGTGGCCCTGATGTTCAGCATCATCGTCATCCCGATGACGTTCCTGGGCGCCACCTACTACCCGTGGGCCCGGCTGACGCCGATCCCGTGGCTGAAGGCCCTCGTGCTGCTCAATCCGCTCGTCTACATGAGCGAGGGCTTCCGGGCGGCGTTGGCCCCCCGCGTGCCGCACATGCCGCTGGTCGCCATCTACGGGGGGATGATCGGGTTCACCGCCGTCCTCACCTGGTTCGGCGCCCGCGGTTTCCGCAACCGCGTCCTGAGCTAGCCCCCCGTTGCGCGTCCGAGACGGCCGCTGCCGATGGCACACTCGGGAGGATGCGTCGTCGACTCTCAGCGCTCGCCACCGCCCTGACAGTGGTCGCCGGCGGACTGGCGGCCATCGTGCTCTCGGCCACGCCCGCCGGTGCCACTGTTCCCGCCGGGTTCACCGACGAGCTGGTCACCGCCGTGGCCGCCCCCACCGCTCTCGCCTTCACCCCCGACGACCGGATGCTGATCACCACCCAGGGCGGCACCGTGCGGGTGGTCCAGAACGGCAGCCTGCTCGCCACCCCCGCGGTCAACCTGTCGACCGTCATCTGCTCCAACTCCGAGCGGGGCCTGCTGGGGGTGGCCGTCGACCCTGCGTTCGCCACCAACGGCTACGTCTTCCTCTACTACTCGTTCAAGACGGACGCCCTCTGCGGCACGGGAACGGTCAACCGCGTCTCCCGCTTCGTCATGACGGGGAACACGCTGGGCGGCGAGGTGGTGCTCATCGACAACATTCCCTCCCCGGCCGGCAACCACAACGCCGGGGACCTGAACTTCGGCAAGGACGGGATGCTCTACGTCAGCGTCGGCGACGGGGGCTGCGACTACCCGGGTGGTACCCCCAGCGGCTGTGCCGGGTCCAACGACGCCTCCCGGGACCGAAACGTGCTGGTGGGCAAGATCCTGCGCATCGACCGCAACGGCAACGTCCCCGCCGGCAACCCGTTCACCGGCCCGGGCACGGCGTCGTGCAAGCTCGGTGCCGCTGCGGTGGGCCAGATCTGCCGGGAGACCTTCGCCTGGGGCCTGCGCAACCCCTTCCGGTTCGCCTTCGACCCCAATGCCGCCACGACCCGCTTTCACATCAACGACGTGGGCCAAGGGGCGTGGGAGGAGATCGACCTGGGCGTCGCCGGCGCCGACTACGGCTGGAACGTCAGGGAGGGCCACTGCGCCAACGGGTCGACCACCGACTGCGGGGCGCCGCCGGCGGGCATGACCAACCCCATCTTCGACTACGGCCGGGCCGACGGCTGCCGCTCCATCACCGGCGGGGCCTTCGTGCCGAACGGGGCCTGGCGTGCCGACTACGAGGGCAAGTACCTGTTCGCCGACTTCGCCTGCGGCAAGATCTTCCGCCTCGACCCCAACGGCGCCGGTGGCTTCACCCGTGTCGACTTCGCCACCGGCCTGGGCGCCAACAGCGCCGTCAACCTGCGCTTCGGTCCGCACGACGGCACCCAGGCGCTCTACTACACGACCTACGCCGCCGGCGGCCAGGTCCGGCGCATCGTCGACACCACCGCGCCCGGCCTGCTCAGGGCGACGACGTCGCCGGCCCTGCCGTCGCAGATCCTCCTCGACGGCGTTCCCCGGGACAGCTTCGGGCTCAACTGGCTGAAGCTGGCTCCGGGCCAGTATTCGCTCGACTTCACCCACGTGGAGGGCTGGACCGAGCCGGCGGCGCAGACGGTCACCGTCTCGGCGGGCGCGGTCTCGACGGTCGCCGGCACGTTCACGGCGCGGGGCTTCCTGCGGGCCCGTACCGAGCCGGCGGTGCCGGCCGCCATCTCGGTCGACGGCGTTCCCCGTGACAACTGGGGCATGTTCACCGACCTGCCGACGGGGAGCCACCAGGTGTGCTTCGGGCCGGTCGCCGGGTTCACCCCGCCCCCCTGCCAGACCGTCAGTGTGGCCGCCGGGGCCGAGACCCTTGTGACGGGCGCCTACGTCGCCAACGCCGGGGCGCCGGGCGCCACGAACGTCGGCGAGCTGCGGGTCACCTCGTCGCCGGCCGTGCCGTCGCAGATCCTCGTCGACGGCGTGCCGCGTGACACGTGGGGGCTCACGTGGCTCCAGCTCCCTCCCGGCAGCCACACCGTGAGCTTCACCCACGTGCAGGGTTGGACCGAGCCGGCGCCGCAGACGGTGACCGTCACCGCCGGCGCGGTCACCACCGTCACCGGCGGCTTCACCCAGCGGGGCAGCCTCAGGGTCATGACCAGCCCGGCCGTGCCGGGGACGATCTCGGTCGACGGTGTTCCCCGCGACGACTGGGGCATGTGGACCGACCTGCCGACCGGCTCCCACGAGGTCTGCTTCGGGCCGGTCGCCGGCTTCACCCCCCCGGCGTGCACCACCGCCACGGTCTCGGCCGGCGCGCTGACCACGGTAACGGGCAACTACGCCTGAGCCACGACCTCGATCAGGCCCATCATCCCGTTGTCCTCGTGGGCGAGGATGTGGCAGTGGTAGACGAACTTGCCGGTGTAGTCGGCGAAGCGCTGGCGGATCACGACCACGCCTTTCACCGGTAGCGGCACCACGTCCTGGAAGCTCTTGGCCTCGTAGGGCTGGCCGTTCACCGAGATGACCTGGAAGTCGTTGACGTGGATGTGGAAGGGGTGCACCTCGCCGGAGACGTTGGAGATCTCCCAATCCTCGGTGTCACCGAGCGTGGCCGTGACGTTCACCTTGTCGTGGTTGAACGCCTCCCCGTTGATGAAGAACTCGTTGCCGTTCAAGCTCTCCGAGAACACGAACTGGCGCTGGCGGTCGACCTCCGACGCGGGGATGTCGGGCAGGGGGCCCAGGCTCGTCGGCAGGGCCGACGGCGTCACCGCGGCGCCGGTGGACTCCACGGTCGACAGCACCCTCTCCGGGTAGTTGTCGCCCTCCTCGCCGGTCGAGTAGGCAAGCGTCTTCAACTGGTGCGTGCCCGCCGGCGGCCCCTGGACGAGCACCTCGTAGCGTTTGCCTGGTGGCATGAGGAGCTCGGAGGCGGCCCAGACGGTGCCGGCGGGGTTCGAGTCCTCGGCGACCACGTTGAACGGCTGGCCGCCGAAGGAGAGGTTGTACCAGATGTCGGCGCCGATGTTGGCGAAGCGCCAGAGCTGCGTCTCGCCGGGCGCGATCGTGACGCGGGGGTCGACGAGGCCGTTCACAGTGCGGGTGGTCGGCGCGTCCGAGCTGATGTTCTCGGTGACGATCTTCCCGTCCTTGACCTGGAGGTCCTTGAGGGTGAACACCTTCTGCGGGACGCCGCGAAGCTCGGGCGGCAGCCTGTCCTCCAAGCCCCTGACCACGATCGCCCCGGACAGCCCGCTGAAGACCTGCTCCTCGGAGATGCCGTGCTCGTGCGAGTGGTACCAGTAGAGGCCCGTAGGCATCTCGGGCGGCACGGGCACGTCGACAGCAGCGGTCGACTTGGCGGGGATGCTGCGCAGGACGTTGTCGGCGATGCCCGACGGGGAGGTGTGGAACCCGTGGAAGTGGATGTTCGTCGCCTCGTCGAGCTCGTTGACGAGCTCCAGGCGGATCGACTCGCCGGGTGACACGACCATGGTGGGACCGGGGTAGGAGCCGTCGTAGGACTTGCCGATCACCGACACGCCGCCGACATCCACAGGCCCCTCGGTGACGGTCAGCTTGGCCGTCAGCGCGCCGTTGGAGGACTCGAGCCTCCGAGGCTCGCCGAACGGCTGGCCCTCCTTGACGTCGAAGGTGGCGCCGTCGCCGCTGCCGCACGCGGGGAGGCCGAGGACGCAGGCGACGGCGAGGGAGGAGACCAGGAGGCGTACGAGGTTGGGACGGCCCGCGGCGATGCGGGCGATGCTACGCGCACGCCCGCGCCCGTGCTCGCGCTACCGCGGCGACCAGCGGAACGTCTTGGCCGCGATCAGGAGGCCGATCACGCCCCACCCGGCCAGCACGGCCAGGTCGGCCCACCGGATGCCGCTGCCCGTGGTGGCCGGGTTGTAGATCGTCAGCAGGGCCTCGAACAGGTGCTTGACCGGGAAGATGCTGGCGACCGTCTGCATGGCCTGGGGGATCTGGTCGGTCGGGACGAAGATCCCCGAGATGAAGTAGAGCGGCAGGACGACGGCGTTGGCCACGGCGGGTGCGGCGTTCTCGCTCGGGATGGCGGCGGTGAGGGCGAAGCCGAGGCAGCACAGGGCGGCGGTGCCGACGACGACGGTCAGGATCAGGGCCGGGATGGTGGACGTCGGGACCTCGACGCCGTAGATCACCGCCCCCAGCAGGGTCACGAGCACGGTCATGAGCAGCGACACGATCGAGGCGGTCACCACCCGGCCCGCCATGTACACCCACGGGGGCATGGGCGTGGCCCGCAGTCGCTTGAGGAGGCCCTTCTCGCGGGCCATGGCGACGGAGATGGCCAGGTTGACGGTGGTGGCCGACACGATGGCCAGCGTGACCAGGCCGGGCACGTAGTACGTCGACCCCTTCACCGTCTCGGTGCCCAGGTCGATGGGGTTGTTGCCGAAGATGGAGACGAACAGGAACAGGAAGATCAGGGGCAGGCCGACGGTGAAGAACACCGCGGTCGGCTCCCGCCAGAACGTCTTCTGGTCGTACCGCCACTGGTGCAGGACCAGGCGGAGGCCGTTCACCGGGCTGGGATCATTGGGCTGGCCCACTGGGCTGGGGCTCATTGGGCTGGGGCCTCCTCGCGGGTGAGCTCCAGGTAGACGTCCTCGAGGGTGGGTCGCGTGACCTGGAGCCCGGGCAGTTCCGCCCCCCGTTCCAGGGCCCAGCCGGTCAGGGCGGCGAGGTCGGCGACGGGGTTGGCGGTGACCACCTCCACCCCTTCGCCGGTGGCCGTCGCGCGGTCGCGCAGTGACGGTGGCAGGTCGGCGGGCGTGAGCGGCGGAGGCAGGGCGAACGCGATCCTCGTCCTCGACGCCCGGTCCGCCCCAAGTTCCGAGGGCCGGCCCTCGGCCACGATGCGACCGTCCTTGATGATCGCCACCCGGTCGGCCAGGGCCGAGGCCTCGTCCATGTAGTGGGTGGTGAGGAACACCGTCTTGCCCAGGTCGCGCAGGCTGCCGATGACGTCCCAGGCCCCCCGCCGGGCGGCGGGGTCGAAACCGGTGGTCGGCTCGTCCAGGAACAACAGCTCGGGGTCGCCGACCAGGGCGAGGGCCACGTCGAGGCGGCGCTGCTGGCCGCCCGACAGCTTCCCCGCCCGCTGGTCGTGCTGGCCGGCCAGGCCCACCAGCTCGATGGTCTCGTCCACGGTGCGGGGCGACGGGTAGTAGCCGGCGTACAACTCGAGCGACTCGCGGACGGTGAGCAGGGGCTGCAGCTGGAGGTCCTGGAGCACGACTCCGATGCGGGAACGCCAGCTACGGCCGGCGGTGGCCGGATCCTCGCCCAGCACCGTCACCTCGCCGTCGTCCCGGGGCCGGAAGCCCTCCATGATCTCCACCGTCGTGGTCTTGCCGGCTCCGTTGGGCCCGAGGAAAGCGAAGATCTCCCCGGCCGTCACCTCCAGGTCGATGCCCTTGACCGCCTCGCGCTCGCCGTAGGACTTGCGCAGGCCTCGCAGCACGATCACCGGCTCCGCCATAACCACGTGGTTAGCAGATCCCGACTCATCCGGTGTTTTCGGGTCAGCCGGTGTGTTGGGGCGTCAGCGAGAACCGGGCGGTGAACGACCCGCCGGCGGGCACGGTGGGGTGCTCGCCGCTGACCAGGGCGTCGGTGGGAGCCGTCATCGGCTCCAGGCAGCAGAACCGCCGGCCGGCCGGGGCGTACACCTGGGCGAACGGGTAGCCGGCGTCCAGCTCGACGGTGACGCTGCGCCCGCCGCCGGCGAGGACCAACGAGCGGTCGTCGCCAAGGGCGAAGAGGTCGTCGAACGAGTCGTCCCCCAGCCTGAGCCATCCCGCCTCTTCGTCCTCCGACCCGCCGGTGGGGAGGCCGCCCCCGTCCAGGTCGAGGTGGCGCCGGTCGGGGAGCCGCAGCCGCCACGAATGGCGGCGGGCACGAGGCAGGCGCAGGTAGGGGTGGTACCCGAAGGACACGGGGACGTCGCGATCCCCGGTGGCACGGATGGTGGTGGCGATATCCAACGAGGCGCCGTCGACGGTGAGGTCAATGACGATCTCGTGCGGGAACGGGAACGACGCCAGCAGGTCGGCCCTGCTCGCGAAGTCGAACCGGGCCTGCAGCGACCCACCGTGGAGGTCGACGACCTCCCACCCTGGCTGCGCGCCCATCGTGCCGTGCATGGGGTGGTCGTGGCCGTCGGTGTGGATCGGCAGGCCCCGTAGGTCGACGGTCACGCCCCCCGCCTCGTACGACCACCGGCTCAGCCGGTTGGCCCACGGGGCCAGGAACGGCAGCCCGGTCGAGTGGCCCGCCTTGTAGCCGGCCACGCCGTGGGGGAGGGCGAGGAGCTCCTCGCCGTCGTGGCCGAGCGACACGCCCAGCATGCCGACGTCGGGCAGCACTGTGACCTCCAGCATCCCGGCGGCCAGTGTGACCCCGGCCTCGCCGTGGTAGCGGGTCACCCGCGCCGTGGCGCTCAACCCGGTGCCTGCCCCCGCAGGGCGATGGGGTCGATCGAGGTCACGGCGCGCTCGTCGACCGGCCCGGCCGGCGGCGGCGGGGCGAGGCGCGCCGCCAGGACCAGGGCGACGACGCCGAGAACCACGACGACCGCGCCCCCGACCACGCCCAGCAGGCGCACACCCAGCAGCCCCACGGCGGCGGCAGCCAAGGGCGCCATGAGGATCTCGGTCATCGGCTCGAGCGACTGGTTGATCGAAAGGATGCGCCCGTGGGCGGTGACCGGTGCATACCGCTGCAGCAGCGTCTTGGCCGGGACGTAGAAGAAGGCGACGTCCACTCCCCACAGGAAGACGCCGACGTAGGCGACGGACAGCGACGTCGTGCTCAGGTACAGCGCCGCCGTCGCTCCCGACACGATCATGGCCACGGCGACGTACCGGGGGCGGGCCATGCGGTCGCCCAGCGCGGCCAGCAGCAGTCCGGAGCCGACCAAGCCGGCACCGAACACCATCTGCAGGAGGGCGAACGTCGTCTCGGACTGTTTCAACACGTCTCTCACGTAGAGCGGCTCCAGCACGCCGAACAGGGACCACAGCCCGTAGGTGCCCAGTGCCACGGCGAATGTCCACTTCAGGCCAGGGGCGCGGCGGACGAGGGCGAGCCCGGCCGTCAGCTCGCGCCACGCCGTGCCCGCCGCGTCTCGCTCCACCGGCCCGACCTTCAGTGGCAGCGCCACCGCCATCCCGACGAGGAAGGTCCCCGCGTCGGTGAGGAAGGCGCCGGCCAGACCCCAACGGGCGTACACGAGGGCGGCGATTGCGGGACCGACGAGGATGGCGACGTCCTGGGCCCCCTCGAGCAGGGCGTTGGCCCGCACCAGGTCCCGGTCGTGGACCATGCGGGGCGGGAGGGCGTCGAGCGACGCCGTCGCCATCGCCTCGATCAGCCCGAGGGGCAGGGCCAGCAGGATGATCATCTCGTAGCTGTGAGCTTGGGTCAGGGCCAGGGCGTCGAGGAAGCCGAGGAAGTTGGCGAGGACGAGCGCACGGCGGGGCCCGAGCCGGTCGATGGGCACGCCCAGGAGCGGGCCGAGGAACGCTCCCGGCGCGGCCAGGACCACGAACAGCAGGGCGAGGTCGCCGGCCCCGGCGTCGAACCGGAAGGCGGCGAAGCCCCAGATGGTGATCAGCGCGACCCAGTTGCCGATGGCGTTGACCGCCTGACCGGCGAGCAACGCCGGGAACCCGGGGACACGCAGGACGCGCACTCCTGGAAGGTAGCGGCGCGCCGGCCGCGGGGTGTCGCCAATTCCCTGCCGTTGTGGTCGGCCGGCGCGTCAGGGGAACTTCCCAGGTGGCGGCGAGCCCCCTCCGATCCGCCGGGCGCAGGGTGGGGCGACAACCACGACGAAGGAGAACGATGAAGTCAATGGGAAAGGCCCTGGTCGGCGGCGCCCTCGCCGGCTCGGTCCTCCTCGGCAGCGCCCTCGGCGCCACCTTTCTGAACGTCGGCGCCGGTGCCCAGACGACGACCACGTCGACGGAGGCGCCCGCCGCGACCAAGGACCGGCCGCCGCGGGACCCCAGTCTCGGTGGTCACGTCGGTGAGAACGGGGTCAAGGAGGAGCTGCTGACCGGCGACGCCGCCGAGAAGGCGAAGGCGGCCGCCCTCGACGCCGTCCCTGGCGCCACCGTCGAGCGGGTCGAGAACGACGCCGACGGCGCCACGTACGAGGCCCACATGACCAAGGCCGACGGCACCCGCGTCACGGTCAAGCTCGATGCCGACTTCGGCCTCGTGGAGGTCCAGGAGGGCCACGGCCGCCGGTAGAACCGAACCGGGGCGACTCAACCGCGCCAGGCGCGAGTACGTCGCCCCGGCTCGCCGGTTCGGCAAGCCTGTCGCCGACAGGAAGCGAGGCTCGGCGATCCTCCGGGCCTACAGGCTCAGCCTGCCAGCCAACCCAGGCGACGCGGACTAAATGACGACATAGGTCTTCGGCGGGGTCCTCGGGTCGATGGCCTCGCCGGGGCCGCAGAAGTTCCCGTAGCCCGTGCCGTTGGTGGTCAGCGTGGCCGTGCCCGATTTGACCAAGTGCGTATGCGGCGAGATGCCGTCGACGTGAACACCCTGGCAGACGAAGATGACATAGCCCCTGAACCTCCCACCCGGGCAGCCCGATCGGAACCCTGTCGGGAGCGGTCCGAGCGGGTTGAAGAAAGCTCCGGAATCGTCGTGGCTGTAGAACACGAGGTCGCTGCAGCCCTGGATGATGGGGGTGCCCCCGCATTTGCCGTTCCCGTCATTATCGACGCACGCCTGGTACGCCACGGTCAGGCCGGCCGACACGTCGGTGACCTTGACGGCATTTCCTGCCCCGAACGGAACGCACGCGCCACCGGTTCCCGAGTTCGTGGCCAGCCGGCAGACGGTGGTACCGATGTCGACGAGGGCCTGCTGACCCACCTGCTTCACGACGACGGTGGCTCCTTGTGACCAGGTCGCCGCACTCGCTCCAGGCGCGTCCAGGCCGATAAACGACAGAGAGATCACGCAGGCGAGTGTCAGGAGTCGCCGCGTGTGCGTCAATCGCCTGCCCCGTGTCCGTGCGCCCGAACCATGAACGCTTCGAGTCGTGGTCGGGGGCAGATCCATGAACTCACGCATCGTTGGCCTCCTGCAAAAGCCGACGCCTGACGGCGTTCGTTCACATTGTGCTCCCGTGGCCGTTACCGCTGCGTTACTCGTATCTTGCGTCGCGGTTGCCCCGATGGAGCGCATCGCCCGGGTCATGGGACAGAAGGTCCCTGAGCCGAGCGCTGGGCTCGAGGCCGAACTCGGCCCTCAGAAGGTCTCTCAGGCGATCGAATTGGCGGAGCGCCTCGGCGTGGTTGCCCTCGGCGAGGTGCACGCGGATGAGCGCGGCGTGCGCGCTCTCCCGCAGCGGCTCGGTTCGCACCGCCTCGCCGGCGGCGACGATCGCCTCTCCGAAGCGCCCTGCCTCGCTGAGGTGTCCGGCGAGTGTCTCCAGCGCGTGCAGCCTGAGTTGGCGCCATGCCTCGGCCTCGGTGAGGACCCAATCGTCGTACCACCCGGGAAGCAACTCGGTCGACAACACGAGGACCGCTGCCGGGCTGAGCTCGGTGGCCGCCGGACGGGCAGTGCCCAACAGGCTCATGGCCAACGCCCGGGCCGCTCGGAGGTCGACGGACGTGCTCGGGACGAGCTCGAGCTCGACGGGGTCAGCCCGCACCGCCCGGTGACCGCTCGACCCGAGACGTGACAGGGCAGAGCGAAGATTGCCGTAGGCGTGGCTGTTCGATGCGTGGGGCCACAGGATTCCGGCCACCAGCGCCCGTCGGACGGCCTTGTCCCGGATGGCCAGAAAGGCGAGAACGCGCTCGGCGCTCCCGGGCAGCGCGATTCGGGTGTCGCCGTCCTGTAACTCGAATCGATCCAGCAACGAGACATGGAGAGACGCCGTCCCATAGCTCGCAAGGCCAGTTGCACGCCTGTTCGAGCCGCTGCTGGGCCATGGAGCCTGTTGTTCCATCCGCCGATCTCCCGCCACGCACCGCGCCGCTCGGGGAGTGTAGTCAGGGCACGTCGACCTGATGAAGTCGGGGAGACGGGGCGCAAATGGCGGATGCCGGCAACGATCGAAGGCGAACCGAGAGGCTTCCGCCGCAATCCGGGGCCCCGGCGCGGCGCCGACCATGGTCGTAGCATCTGCTCCAGGCGATCGGAGGGCGGCGTGGCTGCAGAGACGATTCGGCGCATCTTCTTCAACCCATCTGTGGCCGTCGCCAGGGTGGGCGGCAGCTCGACACCGCTCGACGCCTTCGACTGGGGCCCGGGCGACCCGCACACCGTCGCCGAGACCCGCATCCTTCCCACGTGGACGCTCGACGTGCGCACCGACGGCAGCGTCTCGCCGCGCCTGCCCCAGCGGCTGATCCTGCGTGACGGGGCGCTGCTCCGTCCCCTGGCGCCGTTCCTCGAGCTGTGGGCCATGACCGGTGACGGCGGCTCGGCCGACTGGGTGCCGAGACCGGTCACGACCGCGCTGCTGGCTGCCAACAGCGCCTCCACCGCGAGCCTCACGTTCACTGTCGACGCCATGAACCGGAAGGCCGAGCGGCGAGGTCCACGCGGGGCGGGGCAGAACCCCGCGTTCCTGCGGTTCGGCACCTTCCCGGCGGTACGGGTGCGCGGCAACAGCCACGGCGCCGTCCAGCTGCTCGGAACCAGCCCGCCCGAGGCCACCCGGCCGATGATCCCCCGAGGACGGAACATCCCCCTCGGCCGCCTCCAGGTACTCCGACCCGTGCCGCAGCCGCCCTCGCCCCGGTGGCCGGACGACGTGCGCATCGACGCCGTGCGTGTCCGCTTCACCCCGGCCCGGGGCCGGTTCTACGGGCCGCCGGCGGCGGCGCAAATGATCCCGGGTGCGGTCGCCCCGGCCGTCCCCAACGACCGTGCCTTCCTCGATCCCGCCGCGGGGTGGTTCAACGCGCCCACCAGCAACCGGGCGATTCCCGCCGACACGGTCGACGTGACGGCCAACGACCTTTCTCTCGGCGTCGTCGACGACACCTGCGACGCCCGCCTGGTGGCCGAGCTCTCCCTCACCGCCGGCCCGTTGCGGTGCCGGGCGAACATCAGCGTCGGTCCACCCCAGTACGCCCCCGACCGCCGCCCGTTCCTGTCCCTCGCCGACGAGATCAACGACCGCGAGCACGATCGCCGGAGGGACCAGTCCCTGAGCGACGAGGACCTGGCCACCTGGATCGAGGACCTGTTCGAGCGGGTCTACGAGACGGTGCTGGCCATGGACGTCGACTGGTGGCGGGCGAGCGCGGCCCGGTCGCTCGCCCCCGACGAGCGGAGATCGAGCGCCATCCCCGGCGACGGTGTCCCGCAGCGGGATCGGGCGATGGGCGGGCTCGACCGGCTCCGCGACGCGGACATCGCCATCCCTCCACCATCGCCCAACCAGCCCCAACCGCTCTCCCAGCGGGCCCGCGACCGCCATCGCAGCTTGTCGGACCTCAAGCAGCTCGTCGCCTTCGTGCGCGCCCACCCCGAGCGCATCGAGGCGCTGGTCCGGCCCACGTTCGCCAGCCCCCTTCGCGACCAGGGCGGCCAGTCGATGCAGATGCCGCCGTTCATGCGCAACAGCAACGCCCGGGCCCTGTCCCTCGCCCGGTGGCAGTACGACCTGCTGCTGAGGTGGGTGGCCGACGCCACCGCGCCCGGAGCCGACATCCTGGCCGAGGGCGACGTCGCTCCGCTGTCGGCGGAAGCGGAGGACCGGCGCCGCCAGATCCTCGCCTCCCTCGACGCCGGCGGGGAAGGGGACGGGACATGACCACCGTCCCGGTCGAGTGGCGGACGTTCGAGTCCCGCGTCGGCACCCACGTGCTCGTGCTCCGGGGCAGCCAGATCCTGGACGTGGCCGCCGCCGACGTCCCCGAGGTGTCGGATGCGTCCCTGTCCGACTACCTGGAAGCGGGCGACCGACTGAACCTGGGATCGGTCCCGTCGGTGGCGCCGCAGAACCTGTCGCTCAACGTGACGTCGGCCTGCAACCTTGCCTGTGACTACTGCTACGCCGACCGTGGTTCGTTCGAAGGGGCCCAGTCCGGCGCCATGTCGGCACCCATCGCCGAGGAGGCCGTGGAGTCCCTGCTGGCCGGTTGTGAGCGCCGCTCGTACGCCACGATCGGGTTCCTCGGCGGGGAGCCGTTCCTCCACCGCCGCCTCGTCCATCACATGGTCGAGTTCGCCTCCCGCCGGGCGGAGGAGCTCGGCCAGCCGGTTGGGTTCTCCGTCACCACCAACGCCACCGTGCTCGACGCCGCCGACCTCGACCTCCTCCGTGCACACCGGTTCGCGGTGACGGTCAGCCTCGACGGTGGTCGCGCCGTCCACGACCGGCGCCGGATCCGCCTCGCCGGCCAGGGGAGCTGGGACGACGCCATGGCCGGCATCCGCCCGCTCCTGGGCGACCCGGGCCTGGCCCAGGTCACCGCTCGGGCCACCCTCACGAGGGACGACCTCGACCTCGTCGGGCGCCACGACGCCCTTGCCGCCGAAGGGTTCCGGTCCATCGGGTTCGCCCCGGTCCGGGTCGGCGCGGGTGCGCTCGGAGACACCGACTGGCCGCGGTGGCTGGACGCCTCCGTCGCCCTCGGCGAGCGCGAGCTGGACGTCATCCGGGGAGGCGGTGACACCACGTTCGACAACTTCAGCGTGGCGTTGCGGCGGCTGGAAGCGGGCTCGTCGTCGCCCTACCCCTGCGGCGCCGGTGGCGGGTACGCGTCGGTGTCGACCGCCGGGCAGTGGTACGCCTGCCACCGGGCGATCGGGGACGACGACTACCTCCTGGGTGACGGCGCGGCGCCGGTCGACCCGTCCCGGCAGCGGCGGTTCCTCGAGGCCCACCACGTCGAGCGGGTCGAACCCTGCCGGAGCTGCTGGGCCCGGTACCTGTGCAGCGGCGGGTGCCACCAGGAGGCCGGCACCCGTACCGACGCGGCGTGCGACGCCATCAGGGGCTGGCTGGAGTTCTGCCTCGACGCCTACTGCGTGGTGTCGTCGGAGCGACCTGAATACTTCGAACGCGGAGGTGCGTGATGGCCGGAGAGAAGCTGAACCCGAGGAACCGCACCGCCCGGCTGACCCAGGCGCGGGCGGCCGGCAACCCGGTGACCACCGAGCTGGAGTCGGGCGTCGGCAACTGCTTCCCCGGCCTCGAGGTCGACCTGCGCAACCTCGACCGCCGGTTCTTCCCCTACCTGGCCTTCGATTTCCTCGGCGACCAGGTGATCGAGCTGGTCGGCACGTCCCTCGCCCGGGCTCAGGCCGAGCAGCCGCCCGGTCCGCTGGTCGACGGCATCCGCCGGCTGGCCACCGAGCAGGGCACCTGGCGGGTGACCCGGGTGACGGGCGACTTCGCCGGCTTCGGATCCCGGACCTTCCAGACCAACGAGCTGGGTGAGTCCGACGGTGTGCCGCCCGACGGCTGGACCGTGGTCCGGCTGCTCCGCCCGGCCACCCAGGTGACGCTCGAGCTGCGGAGAACCGGCGGCGCGCCGGTCGCCGTCACCGCCACCCGAGCCTCCTACCTCACCGACGACGGCGCGTTCGCGGAGATGTTCGAGCCCGGTGAGCTGACCCAGTCGCTGTGCTCCCCCTGGACCCACGACTTCCGCGACTGCGGCTGCTTCTACTGGGCGTCGAACCATCCCGACCTCACCCTGCCCGCCCTGCCCGCCGGCGTGGCCAACAACGACCCCGACTGGGGCATGCGGACGCTGTGGCTGCGCTCCGACCGCGCCGGGAACGACCCGCCCGATCCCGCTCCCCCAGCCGGCACCGGCGCGTTCCGCCGCCCCGGGGCGGAGATGGACTACTTCGAGATCAACCAGAGATGGCAGGACCTCGACGTCGTGCTCGACGGCCGTGAGCTGCGGGTTCCCTACGACCCCGACGCCATCGCCGGCGTTCCGCTGGCGCCCGCGCAGCTGCTGCCCACCCTGCGCTATGCCGCCGGCGTCGAGGTGGCGGTGATGCTGGAGTACCTCGCCGCGCTCTACAGCCTCGACGTGAACGCGGGCGCCCAGGGAACGGTCCTGCGCGACGACGTCCGCGCCGCCCGCCAGCAGCTCCTCCTCGTCGCCATCAGCGAGATGCGGCACCTGCGGTGGGTCAACTCGGTGCTGTTCGAGCTCCATCGGCGGTCTGGTGGTGCGGCTCCGTTCACCCCGGCACTCGGAGTCGCCACCATCCTCCGGGGCTCGGCCGGCTTCGCCGACCGGCCGGTTCGCTTCCGGCGCCTCACCCCCGACGTGATGGCCGAGTTCGTGCGGGTCGAGGCCCCCTCGCTCACGGTCGACGGGCTCTACAGCTCGCTGCTCGCCACGTTCGAGCGTGACGACGACGACGACCTCGCTGCCAGCATCCGTTCGGTGATGGCCGACGGGGCGGAGCATTACGCGTCCTTCCTCGCCATCCAGGAGTGGCTCGACCGCCACGACCCGGTCCAGTACCTGCGTCCCCTCCAGCCCGCACCCGCCGGCGACCAAGGGCTGCGCACGCTCCAGCAGCGGTACGAGCAGGTGCTCGACAACCTGTTCCAGGGCTACCGGCTCGGCGTCCCCAGCGGCACGAGCAGGATCAACACCGCCCGCCAGACGATGCTCGGGTCCCAGGGCGTCGACGGCGCCTGCGAGGCCCTGGCCCAGCGGGGATTGCAGCCGGCGTTCGCCGTCCCGGCCGACCCCCGGTTCGCCGCCGTGCCGCCGCCTCCGTGACCGTGGTGCTCGGGTCCGGCGCGGTGGCGCTGGCCCACGCCCTGTTCCAGGCCCGTTACGGGCCGGTGGTGCTGGCGGCTCGTCCCGTCGCCGCCATGCCCGCTGTGGAACGGGTGCCGGCCCCGCTGCTCACCCTGTTGCTGGAGCTGGGGATCGTCCCCGCCGAGCTCGACGTCGACCGGTTGACGAGGGACAGCCTGGTGGCGTGGGAGCAGGTTGCTCCTATGGCGCGGCGGGGGCCGGCCTGTGCCCACGTCGACCGCAGCGCGCTTGTCGGCGCCCTGTGGCGCCGGGTGCAGGCCTGTCGCGACGTGCAGGTCGTGGCGCCGCTGCGTACCGCAGGAGGTGACGGCGGAGGCGCGTGTGGTGGACGCCACCGGCCGCCGCGCCCTGACCGCGGTGCGCAGGGTCCATCCAACGCCGGTGTGGGTGGCGACGTGCTGCAGCCTGCCTCGGGGCGACCTCGACCCGACCATGCGGCTGGCCGCCACGTCGACCGGCTACGCCTTCCGCCTCGGCTCTGCCCGATGGCTCACCGTGGGGTGGGTCGGTCCGGGGCACGCCGCCGCCGGACTCCGCTGCCGTCTGTGACCGGCTCGTGGACGGAGGTGCCGGCTGGTTGCTCGAGGACGTCGACCTCGCCGACGCCGAGGTCGTCCGCCGAGTCGCCAGCGTCGCGGTCACAGCGGCGTCCGATGACGCTCGGGTCCTCGCCCTCGGCGACGCCGCCCTCGGGCGCGACGCGCTGGCGTCGCAGGGCACGGCGATCGGGTTGTCCGACGCCCGCCTCGCAGCCGGGCCGACTGGTACCAGCGCCGCCCTGCGCCGCCGCCACCGCGACGGCCTCGACCGCCACCTCCGCCACCTCGCCGGCACGCTCGACGCCTGCCACCACCGCCGGGCGCCAGCCTGGACGGCGTACCGCCACTGGGTCGACGAGCGCCGCGCGCCGGCCCGGGTTATACGGGTTTGACGCAACCGTAAGTGTCGTGATTTCTGCCGGATCCGGTCGGCGGTCGCTCTCTCCAAGCTGTTTCACATGGTTCTTTGGGCCTGCAGCCCGGACACCGTCACACCCCCTGGGTACGCTCGTCTCGCAAACTCGGCGACCTCAATGAGGTACCAGCGCTCCTGCTCGACGGGATCCCGCGCCGATCGCTCGTGCCAACGACGGAACAGGGAGCCAGCCATGGGAGACCACAGCTCGATCGAGTGGACCGAGGCGACGTGGAACCCCACAACGGGTTGCGACAAGACGTCGCCCGGTTGCGACAACTGCTACGCGCTCACCCTCTCGAAGCGTCTCAAGGCCATGGGTCAGGCCAAGTACCAGAACGACGGCGACCCGCGTACGAGCGGTCCGGGATTCGGTCTCACGATTCACCCGGAGACCTTGGAAGTGCCGCGGACGTGGTCGGCACCGCGAAAGATCTTTGTGAACTCCATGAGCGACCTGTTCCACAAGGACGTGCCGGTCAGCTACATCCGACGGGTCTTTTGCGTCATCGCGGACACGCCGCAGCACCAGTACCAGGTGCTCACAAAGCGCTCGAAGAGGCTCGCCGAAGTCGGGCAGCGGCTCGACTGGCCGCCCAACCTCTGGATGGGCGTCAGTGTCGAGAGCACCAAGTACCGCTTCCGCCTCGACCACCTCCGCCAAGTCGAGGCATCCGTCCGATTCGTCAGCGCCGAGCCCCTGCTCGGGCCGCTCGAGCGGCTCGACCTCGACGGAATCCACTGGCTGATCGCCGGCGGCGAGAGCGGTACGCGAGCCCGCGCCCTGGATCCGAGGTGGGTTACGGACCTCCGTGATCAGTGCCGTGACGCCCGCGTCCCGTTCTTCTTCAAGCAATGGGGCGGTCACACGCCGAAGGCCGGTGGCCGCGAGCTCCACGGTCATACGTACGATGAGATGCCGGAGCTCATCGGAGCCTGAACGATGCCGAGGTACTGGGGGTTCTGGACCCGAGGCAAGCTCGATCTACTCCGCCGATACCTCGACGCCTTCACGACGGCGTCGAAGAGCCAGCGCGAGATCGTCTATCTCGATCTGTTCGGCGGCCAGCCGACGAATCGAGAGCGACTAACCGACGAGAACCTGGATGGCTCAGCTCAGATCGCGCTTGGCACGGGCGACGCCCCATTTTCGCGACTTCGGTTTTTCGAGGTCGAGCCGTACGCGAGCCGGCTTCGCACGGCTATCGCCCCGGCCACGGCCGGACGTGATAGCAGGGTCACCGCCGGTGACTGCAACCAAACGATCAGCACCGTCCTGGCGGAACTCGCGCCCTTCAACTGGGCTCCCACGTTCGCATTCGTCGACCCGAACGGACCCGACGTGCACTGGTCGACGCTCGAGGCTCTGTCGAAGTTCAAGAAGCCAGGACGGACCAAGACGGAGATTTGGCTCCTCCTTGCCGCCGGAATGTTCATCCGCACTCTGCGAAGGGACGGCGCAGTCCGAGATGAGGACGCCGTGAAGCTCGACCGCATGTACGGAACCGATCAATGGCGTGCGATCTATAGAGCACGCCTGACAGAAGCCATGGAACCGGGCGAGGCGCGGGAGGAGTACGTCAACCTCATGCGCTGGCGCCTGCAGAACGTCCTCGGCTACCGCTGGACGCACCCGCTCGAGATCTTCAACGAGGGTGGCGCCTCGATCTACCACATGCTCTTCGCCACGGATCATGAGGCGGGGAACCGGATCATGACGAGCCTGTACAACGCTGCGGCAGACGAGTTTCCGCGGATGCGCCAGGAAGCTCGCCACCGACGCTCCCGACTGGCTGAGAAGGACGCGGGCGTGCTCAGCCTGTTCGGGGACGAGCTCGATCGACCGGTTCCGCCTCGTCGTGCCCGCGAGAACCTCTATACCCACGCGGAACCGTGGACGCCGTACGGATCGGCCGACTGAGGTCAGGGGCGGCGCCCTTCCCACCGTGGAAACGGAGGTCAGAGCACCCATCCGACTAGATGTCGTAGTAGAGGTAGAACTCCCAGGGGTGGGGGCGGAGGCGGACCTCGTCGATCTCGCGCAGCCGCTTGTACGACAGCCACGTCTCGATGAGGTCGGGGGTGAAGACGCCGCCGGCCAGAAGGTAGTCCTGGTCGTGCTCCAGGGCGGAGAGCGCCTCCTCTAGCGACCCCGGCACCTGGGGCACCAGGGCCAGCTCCTCGGGGGGGAGGTCGTACAGGTCCTTGTCGACCGGGTCGGGCGGCTCGATGCGGTTCTGGACTCCGTCGAGGCCGGCCATGAGCATCGCCGCGAACGCCAGGTAGGGGTTGGCCGACGGGTCGGGGCAGCGGAACTCGAGCCGCTTGGCCTTCGGGCTCCGGGAGTACAGGGGGATGCGCACGGCCGCCGACCGGTTCCGCTGGGAGTACACCAGGTTCACCGGGGCCTCGTAGCCGGGCACCAGCCGCTTGTAGGAGTTGGTGGTGGGAGCGGCGAAGGCGAGGATGGACGGGGCGTGGGTGAGCAGCCCGCCGATGTACCAGCGGGCCATGTTCGAGAGCCCGCCGTAGCCGGTCTCGGAGAAGAACAGCGGCTCGCCCGCCTTCCACAGCGACTGGTGGCAGTGCATGCCCGACCCGTTGTCCTGGAAGAGCGGCTTGGGCATGAACGTCACCGACAGGTCGTGGGCCCAGGCCACCGACTTGGTGACGTACTTGTAGAGCATCAGCTTGTCGGCCATGGCCAGCAGGGTGTCGAAGCGCATGTCGATCTCGGCCTGACCGGCGGTGCCGACCTCATGGTGCTGGACCTCGGTCTCGATCCCGACCTTCTCGAGCATGAGGATCATCTCGGACCGCAGGTCCTGGAAGTGGTCCATGGGCGGGACGGGGAAGTACCCCTCCTTGTACCGCGGCTTGAACCCGAGGTTCGGCTTCTCGTCGGTGTTGGAGTTCCAGATGCCCTCGATCGAGTCGACCGAGTACGACGCCGAGTGCTGGTCCTGGTGGAAGCGGACGTCGTTGAAGATGTAGAACTCGGCCTCGGGCCCGAAGTAGGCAGTGTCGGCCAGCCCCGTCGACACCAGGTACTCCTCCGCCTTCTTGGCCACGTACCGCGGGTCACGGGAGTAGGAGTCGCCGGTCACCGGGTCGCGGACGAAACAGTTCAGGTTCAGGGTCTTGAACTCGCGGAACGGGTCGATCACCGCGGTGTTGGGGTCGGGCACGAGGATCATGTCCGACTCCTGGATCTCCTGGAAGCCCCGGATCGACGACCCGTCGAACCCGTAGCCCTCCTCGAAACCCTCCTCGGTCAGGGCGTGGGCGGGCGTAGAGAAGTGCTGCATGAGCCCCGGCAGGTCGCAGAAGCGGAAGTCGACCACCTCGACGCCCTCCTCCTGGACGAGCCGCACCACGTCCGCCGGGCTGCGCTCTTGCACGGTGTCCTCCTCGCTCGATCGGCTCCGCCGTCGAAATCGGCGCCCACCCTAAGTCAGGGGGGCGTCAGGCGCACCGTGCGAGAGCGCGCTGCACGGACGGCTCGAAGTCGGGATACGCGAACACGAAGCCCTCATCGATCAGGCGGGTCGGCACGCAGCGGCGGCCGGTCAGGGCCAGGCCGGCGCTGCTCCCGAGCAGCGGCGCGCCCAGCCTCGCCACGATCGCCGGCGTCGGGAGGCCCACGCGACGGCCGAGGAGCCGACGGTAGGTCGCCATCAGCTCGGCGTTGGTGACGGGGTTCGGCGAGGTCACGTGGTAGGTGCCGCTCATGGCCGGCCCGTCGACCGGCCCGTCGATGGCACGGAGCATGGCCGCCAGCAGGTCCTCGAGGTCGACCCACGACACCCACTGTCGCCCCGACCCCACCCGGCCGCCGAGCCCCATCCTCACGATCTGGGCGAGCTTGGCGGTGGCCGGGTCGCCGCGGCCGCCGAGGCCGATGCCCATCCGCAGCAGCACGGTGCGGTCGACGCCGCAGGTGGCCGTCGCCGTCGCCTGGCGGAACGCCCCCTCCCAGGCCAGGCAGACGGTCACCATCTCCCTCGGGCCGATCCCGCTCGGCGTCGTCGACTCGTCGATCACTGCGCCGCCGCCCTCGCCGAAGATGGCCAGCGACGACGACTGCACCCACACCGCCGGCGGGGAGCTGCACGCCCGGACCGCCTCGCCGACAGCCCGGACCGGTTCGACGCGCGACGAGATGAGCTCGTCGACGTTGCGCCTGGTGGCCCGGACGTCCACCCGGCGCCCGTTCAGGTGGACGACGGCGTCGGCGCCGTCGAGCTCGTCGACCCAGTCGCCAACGGTGCGGGCGTCCCACGAGACGAGCCGGCAGCCGTCCAGCCGGCGGCTCGGTCCTCGGGTGAGCACGACGACGTCGTCGCCGCGCGCCTCCAGCCGTTCGGCCAGCGCACGGCCGAGGTAACCCGTTCCACCCGGGATCACTATGCGCGCCATGCGTCAATCTCCGATGTTTGGCTCATCTTGTTACCATATACAGTACGAGTATCTACTCGTAAAGTCAGTGCTCAGAAGCAAAGTCAGAGATGACGGAGTGCAGATGTCCCAGACGAGCCCGGAGATGACCCCAGAGATGACGATCGACGAGCTGGCTGCCGCCGCGGCGGTCGTCGTCTCGACCGTGCGCCTCTACCAGCACAAGGGCCTGCTCCCGCCGCCGACGAGGCGGGGCCGGGTCGGCTACTACGACGACACGCACCTGGCCCGGTTGCGCCTGATCGCCCGGCTCCAGGACCGTGGCTTCTCCCTGGCCGGCATCAGGGAGCTGCTCGACGGTATGGATCGGGGCGAGAGCCTGCGGGCCATCCTCGGCCTCGGCGACGGCCCGTCCACCTGGACGCCGGAGCCGTCCGAGTCGATGTCACCGGGCGAGCTGGCCGCCTACCTGCCCCAGGTGGAGTTCACGCCGGAGATGGCGGCCCGGGTCGTCGACCTGGGTCTCGTCGATTTCCCAGACGACGGCCGGGTGATCGTCCGGAGCCCGTCGTTCCTGCGGATCGGGAGCGAGCTGGCCGCGATGGGCGTCCCCCCCGGCGTGATCCTCGACGAGTACGAAGCCCTGCGGGCCGAGGCGTCGACGATCGCCGGCCGCTTCACCGACGTGTTCAAGACCCACCTGTGGGAGCCGTTCGTCGGCACCGGCATGCCCGCGGAGCGCGTCACCGAGCTGGTCGGGGCGCTGGAGAAGCTGGGCCCGCTGGCAGAGGCGGTCGTGGTGATGGCGTTGCGGCAGGCGCTCCAGGACGTCGCCGAGCGCTTCGTCCGCACCGAAGCCGCCCGCCTCGAGGTCGACATCCCGCAACCCGGCCAGGGCACTACCTGAACCCAGCGAACCGGGGCGCTGTAACCGCGCATTCCGCGGTTCAGTCGCCCCAGTTCAGGAGTCGGGGGTTAGATGTCGTAATACAGGTGGAACTCGTAGGGGTGCGGCCGCAGTCGCAGGGCGTCGATCTCGTGCTCCCGCTTGTAGGCGATGTGGGTGGAGATCACGTCGTCGGTGAAGACGTCGCCGGCGCGGAGGAAGTCGTTGTCGGCCTCCAGTGCGAGCAGGGCTTCGTCGAGGCTGGCCGGCACCTGCGGCACCTCGGCCAGCTCCTCGGGCGGCAGGTCGTAGAGGTCCTTGTCGACGGGGTCGGGGGGCTCGATGCGGTTCTGCACCCCGTCGATGCCGGCCAGGAGCATGGCCGAGAACGCCAGGTACACGTTGCAGGAGGAGTCGGGGCACCGGAACTCGACCCGCTTGGCCTTAGGGCTCTTCTGGGCCAGCGGGATCCGGCACGAAGCCGAGCGGTTCCGCTGCGAGTACACCAGGTTCACCGGGGCCTCGTAGCCCGGCACCAGCCGCTTGAAGGAGTTCGTGGTCGGGTTGGAGAAGGCGATGATCGCCCGGGCGTGGGTGAGCAGCCCCCCGATGTACCAGCGCCCGATGTCGGACAGCCCGGCGTACCCGGTCTCGGAGTAGAAGAGCGGCTCGTCGCCGTTCCAGATCGATTGGTGGGTGTGCATGCCGGATCCGTTGTCCTCGAACAGCGGCTTGGGCATGAACGTCACCGTCTTGCCGAAGTTGTTGCCGACGTTCTTCACCACGTACTTGAAGGTCACCAGCTTGTCGGCCATGTTCAGCAGAGTGTCGAAGCGCATCCCGATCTCGCCCTGGCCGCCGGATGCCACCTCATGGTGGTGCAGCTCCACCGGGATGCCCAGGGCGATCAGCGTCGCCGCGATCTCCGACCGCAGGTCCTGGTACTTGTCCATGGGGGGGACGGGGAAGTAGCCCTCCTTCGTACGCGGCTTGTACCCGAGGTTCGGGCCCTCGTCGCGGCCGGTGTTCCACGTGCCCTCCACCGAGTCGACCATGTGCATCGACGAGTTGCCGTTGTAGGAGTACCGCACGTCGTCGAAGATGAAGAATTCCGGCTCGGGCCCGAAGTAGGCCTTGTCGCCGATGCCGGTGGAGCTGAGGTAGGCCTCGGCCTTCTTGGCGACGTAGCGGGGGTCGCGGGAGTAGGGCTCGCCGGTGACGGGGTCGTGGACGAAGCAGTGGATGTTGAGCGTCGTCCGGGCACGGAACGGGTCCAGGTAGGCGGTGTTCGCGTCCGGGAGCAGGATCATGTCCGATTCCTGGATCTCCTGGAAGCCCCGGATCGACGAGCCGTCGAAGCCGTGACCGTCGGTGAAGACCGCCTCGGTCAGCTGGGTGGCGGGCACGGTCACGTGCTGTACGAGACCTGGTAGGTCACAGAAGCGGTAGTCGACGAACTCGACGTCGTTGTCCGACACCATCTTCAGCACGTCGGCCGGGCTGTGTCCGTGCACGGTTCCCCCTTCTAGGGATCGATTGGAAAGTGCGCCACCTTCGCGGGGGCCAGTTTCCCGTCGGTTGCTCCTTGGTGAACGCTCTGTGAACTGGACCGGAGTCGAGTTCGGCGGTGCGATGATGGCGACATGGAACGCCAGCAGGACTACGTCCTCCGGTCGGTGGAGGAGCGAGGGATCAGGTTCATCCGGCTGTGGTTCACCGACGTGTTGGGCCAGCTCAAGTCGATCGCCATCGTCCCCGGCGAGCTGGAGAACGCCTTCGAGGAAGGGATGACCTTCGACGGGTCGGCCATCGACGGTTTCAGCCGGGTCCAGGAGAGCGACATGCTCCTGCACCCCGACCCAAACACCTTCGAGCTGCTGCCCTGGCGGGGCGAGGACACGCCGGTGGCCCGGATGTTCTGCGACGTCACCAACCTCGACGGCTCGCCCTTCGAGGGCGACCCCCGCCACGTCCTGCGGCGCAACCTCGACCGGGCCCGCGAGCTGGGATTCTCGTTCTACGTGGGCCCCGACATGGAGTTCTTCTACTTCGCCAACAAGAAGGGCAAGCCCGCCCCCATCCCCCTCGACTCGGGCGGCTACTTCGACCTCACCACCGTCGACGTCGCCACCGACCTGCGCCGGCGCACGATCCTGGCCCTGGAGTCCATCGGCATCCCGGTGCGGTACAGCCACCACGAGGACAGTCCCAGCCAGCACGAGATCGACCTGCGCTACACCGACGCCCTGACGATGGCCGACAACGTCATGACCTTCAAGCTGGTCGTGAAGGAGATCGCCCTGGAGCGCGGCGTGTTCGCCTCCTTCATGCCCAAGCCCCTGGCCGGCGTGCAGGGTTCGGGCATGCACACCCACATCTCGCTCTTCGAGGGCGACGTCAACGCCTTCCACGACCCGGGCGACGAGGCCCACCTGTCCAAGGTGGCCAAGGGCTTCGTGGCCGGCCTGCTGACCCACGCCCGCGAGATCACCGCCGTCACCAACCAGTGGGTCAACTCCTACAAGCGGCTGGTCGTGGGGTTCGAGGCGCCCGTCTACGTGGCCTGGGCCCGCAACAACCGCTCCGCGCTGGTGCGGATCCCCGGCTCGAAGAAGGGCAAGGGGTCGTCGACCCGCATCGAGTTCCGCTCGCCCGACCCCGCCTGCAACCCCTACCTGGCCTTCGCCGTGATCCTCGGCGCCGGGCTCAAGGGGATCTCCGAGGGCTACGAGCTGACGCCGGAGCTGACCGCCAACCTGTACGAGATGACCCCCGCGGAGCGGCTGGCCGAGGGCGTCGACCAGCTCCCCGGGTCGCTCGAGGAGGCGATCGCCTGCATGGAGCACTCCGACCTGCTGCCCGACGTGCTGGGCGAGCACGTCTTCGAATGGTTCATCCGCAACAAGCGGGTGGAGTGGGACGCCTACAAGACCCAGGTCACGCCGTTCGAGCTGGACCGTTACCTACCCATCCTCTAGGCGGAGAGGTCTATGGAGTCGCTACTGGTTTTCCCTGACCCGCCGCCGCCCACGGTGACGAGCGTCTTGGACGCCGCCGGGTACCCGTGGCTGCCGGCCACGACCGGCGACGACGCCTCCCGCCGCGAGCCGGAGGACGGCTGGTCGGGCGCCGTGATCTGTGCCGACGTCGACCCCGAGGGCGGCCTGGCCCTGTGCCGCTCGCTCCGCAAGCGCGACCTCCCGCTGGAGCCGCTGCTCCTCCTGGTGGCCGCGACCCAGCTCGACGACCTGGAGCTGCGGGAGGACCTGTTCGACGACATCTGCGTGCTGCCGCTGCGGGCGGGCGAGGTGGAAGCCCGGCTCCGCCACCTGTTCTGGCGCACGGGCCGGGGCACCCGCCCGGAGCTGATCGAGTACGGCCAGCTCGTGCTCAACCTGGAGACCTACCAGGCCGCCATCGCCGGCCGCTCCCTCGACCTCACCTACATGGAGTACGAGCTGCTCAAGTTCCTGGCCACCCACCCGGGCAAGGTCTTCACCAGGGAGATGCTCCTGTCGCGGGTCTGGGGGTACGAGTACTACGGCGGGGCCCGCACGGTCGACGTCCACATCCGCCGGTTGCGGGCCAAGCTCACCGAGGAGCACGCCGGCCTCATCCACACCGTCCGGTCGGTCGGGTACCGCTTCGGGCAATCACGATGGGGTGTTTAGGCTCGTTGGGGCGTCTAGCAGCGGCCCACGCAGCGGTCGGGTGGGGGCTCCTCCACGGCGACGGGGTCAAGCCGGGTGAGCGCGTCGGCCAGGGGTGCTCCGGCGGCGAACCACCACAGGGCGGCGAGCAGTAGGACGACGACCGGCCCCGCCACCAGCTGAGCCCGGCTCAGCAGCCGGAACCCGCCCCACGCCGGTCCCGGCTCCCTGCCCACGAGGCGACGGGCGTACAGCCGGCCGAACAGGCCGAGGACCAGCCCGGGGCCCGACGTGGCGGCGATGCCCACCTGCCCGCACGCCCAGAGCACCCCGATCGCCAGCTGGCCGATCGTGATCAGTCCGAGCGCCAGCTGCCCGACTGCGACGACGCCCCGGGCCAGCTGTCCGATGGCGATGACACCCGTCGCCAGCTCGCCGATGGCCACGACGCCGGTCGGCATCAACCCGATGGCGACCACTCCGACCGGCTGCACGCCAACCGCCACGACTCGCACGGGATGAGCGTACGGGTCAAGTGCCCGGACGCCGCGGTTCCTGGCAGGCGAACCGGTGACACGCAACCGCGCCCGGCGCGGCTCCGTGTCACCAGTTGGTAGCTGGTGATCCCCTGGAGGGGCGAGGGCTCAGACGAGAGGCGTCAGTCGCCCACCCAGGCCCAGGCGTCGATCTCGACGAGGGCCCCCAGGGGCAGGGCGGCGACGGCGACGGTGGCCCGGGCCGGCCGGTGTTCGCCGAACGCGGCGGCGTAGACGGCGTTCATGACCGCGAAGTCACCCATGTCCTGCAGGTAGACGGTGGTGCGGACGACCTCGTCGAGCGTCGCGCCCTCGCTGGCCAGCACGTCCGAGAGGTTGGCCAGGCACTGCCTGGTCTCGGCCTCGATCCCGCCCTCGAGGAGGGCAGTGCCCGACAGGCCGATCTGGCCGGAGGTGACCAGCCACCCTCCTGCTCGGACGATCGGGCGGTAGGGCCCGACCGGCGTGCTCAGCTGAAGGACTGCCCGCAGCCGCAGCTCTTCGTGGCGTTGGGGTTGTTGATTGCGAACCCGGCGCCCTGGAGCCCGTCCTTGTAGTCGAGCTGGGCGCCCTGGAGGTACGGGGCACTGGCGGCGTCGACGACGATCTTTACGCCACCGAGCTCGGCGACGGTGTCGTCGCTCCCGAACTCCGAGTCGAAGAACATCTCGTAGCTGAAGCCGGAGCATCCGCCGGGCCGTACGGCCACCCGCAGCGCCAGGTCGTCGTTGCCCTCGGCCTTGAGCAGTTCCTGGACCTTGGTGCTTGCAGTGTCGGTGAGGACGATCATCCAACTCCTCCTGAAGGAATTCCGGCTCCCAATCTACCCGACGGAGAGCTCTACCTGGCATGGGTCGCGGTCGGCGAGCGTACCGAACCGTTCAACGCTCGCACCGCCCATCTGTTCCACATATCCCTGGATGAGGCCCCGATGGAGGTGACAGACCACCTCGGGGTGGGCCTCGGCCAGCTCGGCGAAGGGGCAATGGGTGAAGACGATGTTGACGAGGTCGTCGTCGGCAGCCACCGCAGGGTCGAACCCGAGCTCGGACAGCATGCCCGCAAGGGCGTCGACACAGCCGGGCCGGGGCTGGGCCGCCACCGCCATGGCCTGGCCCACCTGGGCGCCGACCAGGGCGACGTCGTCGGGCTCCAGCTCGGCCGCCGCCGCCAGCGGCGCCAGCATGCGGGCCAGCAGCGGGAAGGCCGGGGATTCCAGCCCGAGCGAGGGTGCGTCGGGGGCGACGGAGTAGCGGTGCTGGGGCCGACCGACCGATCCGTGCCCGTCGGCCTCCACCACCAGCAGCCCCACGTCACGCATGCGCTCGAGGTGGGGACGGACGGTGTTGGGGTGCAGGTCGAGCGACTCGGCGATCTCGGCGGTGGATCGCGGCGAGCGGGATCGGGCCAGCTCGAGGTAGATGGCGTAACGCGTGTTGTCCCCGAGCGCCTTGAGCACGTCGAGTCGCGGCGTATCCACAGATGGATATTACCGGCCGAGCCCGGTAAAATCCAGACGTGACCCCGGACGCCCCCGCCATCCCCTCCGCAACCGCCCCCGTAGCGATCACCGAGGCGGACGTGATGGGGTCCCTCAGAGGGGTGGTCGACCCGGAGCTGGGCTCCAACATCGTCGACTTGGGCATGGTCAACGGGGTCGCCATCGAGCCCGACGGCGTGGTGTCCGTCAACGTCTCGCTCACCATCGCCGGCTGCCCGCTGCGGGTCCAGATCCGCGACGACGTGATCTCCAAGGTCCGCGGCCTGTCCGGCGTCACCGATGTGAAGGTCAAGTTCGGCGAGATGGACCAGACCCAGCGCAGCATGGTGATGCAGCGGGCCCGCCGCCACGCGTCGAACAACGCCCCCGACACCGAAGTGCCCCTCAGCACCCGCATCGTCGCCATCGCGAGCGGGAAGGGCGGCGTGGGCAAGAGCAGCGTCACCGTCAACCTCGCTTCCGCCCTGGCCGCCAGGGGATTCTCGGTCGGTGTGCTCGACGCCGACATCTGGGGCTTCAGCGTCCCCCGCATGCTCGGTGTCAAGGGACGGCTGGAGACCACCGACGGCCGCCTCATCCGGCCCCACGTGGTCAAGGTGGGCGAGGGCAGCATCAAGGTGGTGAGCATGGGCTTCCTCGTCGACGACGAGGACATGGCCATCATGTGGCGGGGCCTCATGCTGGCCAAGGCCCTCGAGGAGTTCCTGGTCAAGGTCGCCTGGGGGCCTATGGACTACCTGCTGATCGACATGCCGCCCGGTACGGGCGACGTGCAGATGGCGCTGGGCCGCCTGCTGCCGCGCACCGAGATGGTCGTGGTCACCACGCCGGCCCTCGCCGTGCAGAAGGTGGCGGTGCGGGTGGCCGACATGGCCCGCCGCTCGTACCTCAAGGTCCTGGGCGTCATCGAGAACATGACGTCGTTCACGTGCGACCACGGTCAGTCCTACGCCCTGTTCGGCGAAGGCGGGGGCGAGACACTGGCCAACGAGCTGGGTGTGCCGCTGCTCGGACGGGTCCCGCTCGAGCCCGACGTCAGCCGGGCCAACGACGCCGGCACGCCACTATCGGTGGCCGCGCCGACCAGTGCCGCGGGCGCCGCCTTCGCTGCCATCGCCGACCGCATCGCCGACGAGCTCCTCCCGCCCGTGAACATGGCCGGCTGCACCGCCCGCCTGCTCGAGGCCGCGGAGCACGCTCTGGGATGAGGGGCTGAGGCTAGGGCGAGCAGTCGCCGAAGCCGATGTCGCCGGCGTCGGCCACGCAGGTGTCGCCAGAGACGTGGTCGCCGCCCGAGTAGCGCTCGCCGCCGACACCATCGAGGACGTCAATCGTGTCGTCGCCTGGCCCACCGGAGACGTCATCGGGCGCTCCGGTGCCCCCGATGAGGGTGTCGTTGCCTGTGCCGCCGACGAGCTTGTCCGCGTCGCCCTCACCGAGGAGGGTGTCGTTGCCGTCGACCCCGTAGATCTCGTCGTTGCCCGTCCCGCCGCAGACGGTGTCGTTCCCGCCCAGGCTGGTGATCCTGTCGGCGCCCTCGGCACCGAAGATCACGTCGTCGCCGGCGGTGCCGATGAGGTTGTCGTTTCCGGCGGTGCCGATGATCGACCCTGCCGGCGGAGCCGTCGTCAGCGCGCAGGCGTCGGATGGAACGGTGATGCGCCACATGCCCCGGCCCTGGGTGCCGACGTGGATCCGGATCGACCCTGCGGGTTCGTGGTCGAAGTAGGCGAAGAAGGGCCGAGGCAGGTGCGGGATTCCCGAGGTGTTGGGCGTGCGCGGGTCGGTCAGCAACGACCAGTTCAGGCCGCCGTTGCGGGAGAGGAACACCCCCGAGTCGCGGCCGCCGGCCACGATGGTGTTGGCATCCTCGGGGTCGAAGGCGACCAGCGTCGGCTGCACGTACCCCTGGAACTGCGTGAAGCTCGTGGCGCCGGCCCCGACTCCGGTCTGCATCTGAAAGTCGCCGTTGCCGTCCATCAGCGCCGTCAGCCCGGCATCGACCTGCCACGTCGCGCCGCCGTCGGTGGAGCGGATCATCTGCACGCCCTTGGGGCCGGAGAGGTGCGAGGCGTAGACGCGGTTGGGGTTGTTCGGGTCGGCGCCGAAGATCTCGATGCCGCTGGTGGCGCTGAAGTTGTCGTCCACCCGGTCCCAGGTGCCGGTCAGTCCCTGGAGCCGCCAGAGCTGGAACGGTCCACGGTTGTTCCCGGTCTCGAACACACCCAGGCAGCCGGTCTGGGCGTAGAACGTCGGCGTTCCCCCGGTGACGGCGACCTGCACGCCGCAGAACCCGCCGGCCGGGATGCCCGTTCCCAACGCGGTCCAGACGACCGGATTGGCGGTGATGTCGGTGGTGGTGAACGCCCCGGATCCGCTGACCGACACGTACTGGTTGGCCCCGAAGTTGTCGATGTTGTCCGGGAAGGTGAACAGGTCGACGCCCTGGGTCCCGTTGCCGGGGGCGGGCGCGGTGATGGCGACGGGCCCGGTCATGCCAGGGCCGCCCCGGAACTGGTTGTAGGTCGAGAAGAAGTCCCAGACCACCCGGGCCGGTTCGGCGGCGATGTTGAACACGTCGCAGCAGTGGGGGAAGTTCCAGGTCGGCGGGCTGTTGCCGCCGGTGGTGGTGCCCATGGCCCCGTTGTCCTGGGCGCCCATGTAGAGGTTCTCGTTCGGGTCGCCGGGCTGGTCGGCGCCGGTCATGGAGTAGAGCCACAGAGCGTGGTGCCCGACGTTCGCCCGCACCCACGTCGGGGTGTGGCAGGCGGGGTTGGCCTGGGCGGTGGTGTGGACGCCGCCGTCGGACGAGTACACCCTCGGGCAGCGGTCGTTGGCCGGGCCCGTGTCGAACACCACGTCGCCGGTGTCGGCGTGGGCCCCGGTCTGGGCGTTGACCCACGTGGCCACCAACGGGCACCGTCGGGCCCCGCCGGGGGCGGGCATGGCCGGCGTGGTACAGCCGGCCCGGAACAGGTTGACGCCCCGGCCGACCCACAGGTCGAACCCCGTGGTCCGGTTGTTGGTCGTGATGAACGGGATACGGGTGCCGTCCGACGACCCGGGGAACTCCACCCACGTGGCACCTGTGTCGTCGCTCTCGAAGACGCGGCCGCCGAACTCGACGAACAGGACGTAGTTCTCGTCGGGGGAGGCGGAGACCGAGCACCGGCCGAAGGCCAGGGCACCGGGCAGGTTGCCGACGACCGAAGTCCAGTTGGCCCCGCCGTCGGTCGACCGGTGAACGCCGTCGTTCCCACAGATGAGCACCGTTCCGTCGCCCTGCACGAAGACGTCCCACACGTTGGTGGCCGTCGTCAACGGGGTCGGATCGGAGAAGGCCCAGGTGGCGCCGCCGTCGGTGGTGCGGCCGACGCCGCAGTTGGTGCCGACGACGGCGTTGCCGTTGGTGGCGTTGATGCCGATCCCGAACGCCGACGGGGCCGCCACCCGGGCCGCGGGGCATCCTCCGTAGGTGGCGGTGGAGGCGGTCGGCGGCGTGGCCGTGGCCGAGTGGGTCCACGTGGTGCCGGCGTCGCCGGAGCTCTCGATCCCGGATATCGAGTTGGCGGCCCGGCCGTCGAAGAAGGAGGTGGCGTAGACCCGGTTGTTGTTGCTGGGGTCGACCTCGACGTCCCACGCGACCATCGGGCGGTGGCCGGAGAGGAACGACCAGGTTGCCCCTGCGTTCGTCGTCTTGTAGACGCCCCCGAACTCGGTGGCCGCGTAGAAGACCTGGTTGTTGGCGCTGGCGCTGGCCAGACCGTTGGTGCGGCCGCCCGTCGAGCTGTTGGCGCTGGCGTTGGTGGACGCGTCGGGGTTCACGTCAGTGAAGGTGACGGCGACGGGAACCAAGGCTGACGCCTGGGGAGCGAGGCCGACCTGGACGGCCAGCGATCCGAGGAGGAGGACCGTCGCCAACGCCACCCGCCCGCCCGGTCGCGACCATCGCTGTACATGCGCCATGGTCCTGCCCTCCCTGTGCTGCGATCTGGTTTGAAATCCTCGCCCCGCCGCTGCCGCGGATCGTACTGTCGATAGCCTTGTGACGTGCGGTATCCGGGGTCGGGGAGGGGCGCCACGTGGGCGGCCGCGGCCCTTGCCGTCCTGATGGTGACGGCCGGCTGCGGCGACGGCACGAGCGGAGAATCCGTGTTGAAGCCGAGCACATCGACGACGCCGTCGACCCCGACGACCGGCAACGACGACGGCTCCACGGTCGGCGCGACCACGACCGAGCCCGTCCCACCGACGACGGCCGCGTCGCAGACGCCTCCCACCGGGCCCGGGCTCCCGCCGTCCCCCCCGCCGTCGCAGCCGGTGGTCACGGGCGAGGGCTCGGTCGCGAACGGACCTGTCGGCCCTGCCCGGCTGTGAAGGGACCATGCCTCTGACCAGGCTTTCCTGGCAGCCAGCGGGCGCGGATGTGCAGGTGGTGGCCGTGTCGGCCCGGCCGGACGGGCTGGACAGTGGCAACTACACCACCAGCGAGGAGCTGCCGGCCGATCAGTCGACCTACGAGTTGCGAGACTCGCAGCCGGGTGGCGTCTACTACTGGCGGGTGCTCACCCGCCGGGGGGACGCGTGGGCGGCCAGCGCGACGGCGCAGTTCGAGGGCCCGACCTGCGTCGCGTTCTGAACGAGTGATGAAGTTCGGGTTCGTGCTCCCCGGCGGGAGCGCCGTCGAGCAGCTGGAGCTGGCCGTCCTCGCCGACCAGACGGGTGGGACGGCGTGTTCGTGTGGGAGGCCTCCTACGGCGTCGACCCGTGGACGCTGCTGGCGGCCATGTCCCAGCGCACGACCAACGTCCGCCTGGGCACGATGCTCACGCCGCTTCCCTGGCGCCGCCCGTGGAAGGTGGCCAGCCAGGTGCTCACCCTCGACCAGCTGTCGGGCGGCCGGGCCATCCTGGCCGTCGGCCTCGGGGCGGTCGACGACGCCCTCGGCCAAACCGGCGAGGAGACCGACCGCCGGGTGCGGGCCGAGCGGCTCGACGAGGGGGTCGACCTGGTCAGGGGCCTGCTCGCCGGCAAGAAGAAGTTCTCCGGCCTCACTACAGCGTCGACCTGTCGGCACGGGAGATCTCGACGCCACCGCCGCCTCGTGCAGCGCCGCGTCCACCGAACAGGGTCGTCGGCATCTGGCCCGGCCAGAGTCGATGCGGCGGGTGGTCCGGGGCGA
>CAWGUU010000021.1:0-31977 GCA_963825765.1 uncultured Acidimicrobiia bacterium | reverse complement strand
GTCGGTGACGTTGGCGTCGTAGGTGTCGAGGCCGACCAGGTAGACCATCCCGTCGCCGCCGGCCGGCGGCCGGTCGATGAGGGCCCTGACGGTGAGCTCGACAGGACCGGTGCGGGCGAAGGTCATGGTGAGCGTGTCCCCCACCGCCAGCCCGTCGGCCTTGGCCTTGCGGTCCTCGACGGCCACCGACGCTCCGGAGACGTCGGCCAACCGGCCCGCCGTCACCCCGAGGTCGGCCACCTGGTCGATCGTCCGGGTGTCGACCGCCGCCACCTGCGTGGCCTCTCCGTCCACTTCGACCGGGCTCGACCGCATGGGTGAGATCGCCGCCACTTCGGGCAGGGCCGACAGGTCAACCTCGATCTCGGGGCTGAGGCCTCCGTTGCCGAACGACCCCGAGGCGACGACGTAGACCGCCTGCAGCGACTGGGACAGCGTGTCGGGGATCGACGCCTTGGTCGACGAGGCCAGGATGGTGCTGAAGCCGACCAGGGCCACGCCGATCATGAGCGCCGACGCGGTGGCCGACGTGCGCTTGGGGTTGCGTTTGGCGTTCTCCCGGGCCAGGCGCCCGGTGGTGCCGGAGATCGCCTGGACCGGCGCCCCCAGCACGTGCATGAGGGGGATGGCGAGCACCGGACCGAGCACGAACACGCCGATGATCGTCGCCACCGTGCCGAACCCGATGAGGGCCAGGGCCGAGCCGGCGCCGAGGATCCCGGCGGTGAAGGACGCCACGCCGAGGCCGAGAACGGCCAGGCCGGCCCCGGTACGGGCGATCGACGACCCGGACACGTCGAGGTCGACGTCGCGGAGAGCGGCGATCGGCTTCACCCGGCTGGACCGCACCGCCGGCCACAGGGCCGAGATCACGGTGATGACGGTGCCGACCACGAAGGCGGTGATCACCGTGGATGGGGCGATCACGATCGAGCCGCTCGGCACCTCAAGTCCGACGGCGCTGAGCAGGGCCCGCAGGCCGAACGACATCAGCACGCCGACTCCCAAGCCAGGGCGTCGGCGGGGGTGGGGTTGGCCGGCGTCGGTCCGGCGGTGAGGCTGACCAGGCCCGCCACCAGCACCACGGCGGCGAAGATCGAGTCGACCACCAGCGGGTTGGCGTCCCGCACCCGGGCCCACAGTCTGCGCACGCCCTGACCCTACGGCGGCCCAGCATCGCTGGAATCGGCCGTCGGGCGTAACCGACATACTCCCGGGGGATCATGTCGTCGTGCCTACTGCCCGTGTGACCGCCATCCGTACGCAGGTCGTCTTCGACGCCGCCGAGCCCCACGCGCTGGCCGCCTTCTGGGCCGAAGCCCTCCACTACGAGCACGAGGAGATCGGCGCGTTCGTCGGCGGTCTCGTGGAGGCCGGCCACGTGCCGGCCGAGTACACGGTCGAGATCGACGGGAAGCGACGCTGGCGGTCGCTGGCCTCGCTGCGCCATCCCGACGATCCCGTCGACGAGCGGGGCGCAGGTACTGGCCGGCGGATCCTCTTCCAGGCCGTACCCGAGCCCAAGACCGTGAAGAACCGGGTCCACCTCGACCTCCTGGTCGGGCCCGAGGCCCACGACGCCGAGGTCGAACGCCTCGTCGAGCTTGGCGCCACCGTCGTCGGCGTCCACGACGGCCCCGATGGCCGGTGGACGCTGCTGACCGACCCCGAAGGCAACGAGCTCGACGTCTCCTGACGCCGCGGGCCCGACCGGGAGGTCGCGGAGGACCCGATGGACGCGGAGCCGGCCCACACCCTGGAACCCATCCCGCGCGACGAATGCGTCCGGCTGTGGGGACACAGAAGGTCGGCCGGCTGGCGGTGGTGGACGGCGAGCAACCGCTGGTACTCCCCGTCAACTACGCCGTCGAGGACGACAACGTCGTGATCCGGATGGACGGGGGCACCATGCTCGGCCCGGCTCCGGCGGCCCGGCTCCGGCGGCCCGGCTCCGGCGGCCCGGCTCCGGCGGCCCGGCTCCGGCTGGTCGCCTTCGAGGCGGACGACATCGACCAGGAGCGGCGGACGGGTTGGAGCGTGCTCGTCCAGGGTGTCGGGCACGAGGTCACCGACGCCCTCGACACCATGCCCGAACGGGTCCGCACCCTCCCGGTGACGCCCTGGCCGGGGGGCGAGCCGAGCCACTGGCTGCGGATCGTCCCCCGGGAGATCACAGGCCGACGCCTCACCGAACCGCAGTCGCCCGGCTGACGCACATCCCGTTCCCGCCAACTGGGGCGACTCACCCGCGCATGCCGCGGTTGTGCGGCCCCGGTTCCGCTGCCGGGCAGGCGGCGAGCTGTGCCGGGGGTCGACGTTGCCGGCGCCTTGGGCCAGACTGGCGGGCGTCGGCGGGGGCACCAACGTGCCCGTCCGGGGAGCTGCTCACGCCGAGGCAGGGGGAGAACATCCATGATCCGCACGCTCCGTACGCGCCGGCTGCTGCTGGCCGCCGTCATGTCGTTCGCGGTGCTGTCGGCCGCCGCGTGCTCGTCGTCCGACACCGACACCAAGGGTGTGGCCTTCGTCGCCGAGGACGGCAGCTTCACCGCCGAGTTCCCGAACCAGCCGAAGCGTGACGCACAGAGCCAGTCGGCCGGAGGCGTCAACCTCCAGGTCATCATCTTGACGAGCGAGGTCGACGACGGGGCCGTCACCGTCACCTACACCGACTCGCCGGTCCCCCTCGATCCCGCCGCCGCCCTCGCCGGTGCCGTCCAGGGATCCGCGACCCAGGTGAAGGGGACGATCACCTCCAGCAGCGACACCACCTTCCTCGGCCACCCCGCCAAGGACGCGGAGATCTCGCTGGACGGAGGCGACGTGTACGAGCGCATCTTCCTGGTCGGCCAGCGCCTGTACGTCATCGGCGCGGCGTCGGGGAAGGGTCGCCCGAAGGCGTACGACCGGCTGCTCGACACCTTCAAATTGACCTAGGTGCCGGGCAAGTTGACGTAGACGGCTGCGGCGGCGGGATGTCGTCGGCCTCGAACGTCACCAGGGCCTCGTCGCTGACGTCGGTCAACGCGACCACCCGTGTCGCCTGGCGGCTCACTGCCGCCTCGAACAGGTTTCGCACCAGCCGGGCGTTCCCGAAGCCCCTGTCGCGGGGTTGGGCGGCCACGAAGTCCAGCACCCTGACCCGGGCCTCGGCCGTGGGCGAGTAGTGGTTCTTGACGCACATGCCGTCGAAGATGCGCTGGAGCTCGGTGTCGGTGTAGTCGTCGAAGTAGATGGTCTTCGGGAACCGTGAGCGCAGGCCGGGGTTGGCGTCGAGGAACACCGCCATCTCGTCGGGGTAGCCGGCGACGATGAGGACCACCTCGTCGCGGTGGTCCTCCATCAGCTTCACCATCATGTCGATGGCCTCGTGGCCGAAGTCCCGCTCGTTGCCGCGGGCCAGGGCGTGGGCCTCGTCGACGAGGAGCACCCCGCCGATGGCCGACGTGAACACCTCCTTGACCTTCAGGGCGGTCTGGCCGACGTAGCCCGCGACCAGGCCCGACCGGTCGGTCTCCACCAGATGGCCCTTCTCGACCACCCCGAGGGTCCTGTAGATCTGGGCCAGGAGGCGGGCCACCGTGGTCTTGCCGGTGCCCGGGTTGCCGGTGAACACGAGGTGACGGCTGTGCTCGACGACGGGCAGACCGCGCTCCTTGCGGATCTTCTCCACCCGCAGCAGGTTCGTCACCAGCTTGACCTCGGCCTTCACCGGCGCCAGCCCGACCAGGGCGTCCAGCTCGGCCAGCACCTCCTCCAGGGGACGGGAAGGCTCCTGGGGCGGGGGTTCCGCGGCGTCCGCGACGACATCCGGCGCGGCCCCGGACGTCGAGGTCGAGGTCGACGGCGACGGGGCGGGCCGGGGCCGGCCGGGTCGGCCGACACCTGCCCCGTCCATGGCCCGGAGCAGGCGGTGGCGGAAGGCCTCGACGGCGGTCAGCTCGGCGTGGGACGGGTCGTCGTCGATGGCGATCACCGCGAAGGCGATGTCGGCGGCGCCCAGGTAGTAGGCCCACGAGTCGGCGGTGCCGGCGCGGGCGTCGGCCTGTACCAGCAGGTCGAACAGCGGCGACGGCGTGTCGACGAAGGTCCGCCGGCCGGTCAGCAGGCCCGCCGACCGCAGGGCCCGGGGCGAGGCGGCCCGGGCCACGGTGTCCGATCGGGTGGCGAAGGCGTCGGCGAAGGCGCGCAGCTCGTCGTCGGTGTGGCGGCCGTCGGCGTCGATGAACGCCGCCGCCAGGTTCAGGGCCTCCAGGGCGACGTCGCCCCGCAGCTTCGCGGCCTGCTCGGCGCCGGCGCCGCCGGCCAGGTCGACGAGGACGGGCGCCAACCGGTCGACGAACGCCGTCACGGGGGCCGCGAGTGGGTTGTCGGACCTGGTCATGGCACTAGGACCGCGACGGCCGGTGCGACTCGCAGACACGGCAGTCCTCGAGCGGTGTCGGGTGACCTTCCAGGCGGTGCTGGGTCTCCAGCTCCTCCGGGACGAGGATGCGGTTGTTCTCCTCCAGCTCCCCGAGATCGTCGTCACCCATCACCCACGTCTATAGCGGACCGGCGGCTCAGTAGACGCCCGCCCCCGGCAGCGGTGACAATCTCGGCGTGGACGAGAAGGAGGTCCGGCCGTCGCGCCGAGGGATGCTGGCCGCCGGTCTCCAGCAGGCCGAGCACGCGCTCAACGTCGGCATCGCCCTCGCCCTCGCCGCGGCTGGCGTCGTCCTGTTCTTCAACGTGCTCCTCACCTTCGGCCGCCACGTCGGAGACGAGCCCTTCGTCGACTCGATCCTCCAGCTGCTCGACGGCCTGATCCTCGTCTTCATCGTCACCGAGCTGCTCCACACCCTGCGGTCGGTGATCGCCGAGGGCATCCTGCTGACCGAGCCGTTCCTGGTCGTCGGCATCGTGGCGATCGTCCGGCGCCTGATCGTGATCAGCGCCGAGGCCTCGGGCTACGTGGGCAAGGCCGATTTCGACGACCTCATGGTGGAGATGGGCGTGCTCGTCGGGGGACTGCTCGTGCTCGGCCTCGTGATCTTCCTCCTTCGCCGCTCCGGGCGGGACGAGCCGGCCGAGAGGGGGGAGGCGTGACGGCTGATGACATGCCTGGCGAGTCGGATGTGCCTGGCGAGTCGGATGTGACCGAGGGCGGCTGGCACACCGTGATGGAGCCGTTCCGGATCAAGTCGGTGGAGCCGCTGCAGTTCACGACCATTGCCGAGCGCCAGGCGGCGTTGGAGCGCACCGGCTACAACCTGTTCGGCCTGTCCAGCAGCGAGGTCCTCATCGACCTGCTCACGGACTCCGGCACCGGCGCCATGTCGGCCGAGCAGTGGGCGGCGATCATGCGGGGCGACGAGTCCTACGCCGGCGCCGCGTCGTACGAGCGCTTCGCGTCCGCGGTGGGGGAGCTGACGGGCATGCCCCACGTCATCCCCGTCCACCAGGGACGGGCTGCCGAGCGCATCCTCTTCGCCGAGACGGTCACCCACGGCCAGGTCGTCCCGAACAACACCCACTTCGACACCACCCGAGCGAACATCGAGTACGACGGCGGGGAGGCGGCCGACCTGCCCTGCCCCGAGGCGGGCCACACCCAGGTGGAGGCGCCGTTCAAGGGCGACATGGACGTGGCCCGGCTGGAGGAGCTGCTGGAGGAGCGGGCGTCGGACGTGCCCATGGTGTTCCTCACCGTCACCAACAACACCGTCGGCGGCCAGCCCGTGTCGATGGCCAACGTCAGCGCCGTGCGGGCGCTGTGCGACCGCTTCGAGCTGCCTCTGTTCCTCGACGCCGCCCGCTTCGCCGAGAACTGCTGGTTCGTGATCCAGCGGGAGGAGGGTTACGCCGACCGGACGCCGGCCGAGGTGGCCCACGAGCTGTTCTCCTACGCCGACGGCGTCACCATGAGCGCCAAGAAGGACGGCCTGGCCAACATCGGCGGCTTCCTGGCCCTGCGGGACGACGAGCTGGCTGCCAGGTGCCGGGCCCTGCTCATCCTGACCGAGGGGTTCCCGACCTACGGCGGGCTGGCCGGCCGCGACCTGGAGGCCATCGCCCAGGGCCTGCGGGAGGTGCTCGACCCCGCCTACCTGCGCTACCGCGTCCGCACCGCCGACTACCTGGCCCAGCGGTGTTGGGACGCCGGTGTCCAGACGGTGCGGCCGACGGGTGGCCACGCCGTCTACGTCGACGCCGGCGTCATGCTCCCGCACCTGACTCCCGCCGAGTTCCCTGCCCACGCCCTGGTCGTCGAGCTGTACCGGGTGGGAGGGGTGCGGGCGGTGGAGGTGGGGTCGGTGATGTTCGGGCCGGCGGCCCAGCACGAGCTCGTGCGCCTGGCCCTGCCCCGCCGGGTCTACACCCAGAGCCACGTCGACTACGTGGCCGAGGTCATCACCGCGGTGAGCGGCAACCGCCAGACCGTCCCGGGCTACCGGATCACCTGGGAACCGCCGTTCCTGCGGCACTTCACCGCCCGTTTCGCGCCGATCTCTTAGGGTGCCGATCTCTCAGGTGACGGCGGCGGCGTAGCCCCGACCGCCCGCACCAGGTCGGCGTGCACCCGCCGCAGGACGTGCTCGAAGTACGTCTTGTAGCCGGCGCAGTAGTAGTCCTTCTCCGCCAGGACCTTGGAGTCCTTGAGCGAGTGGAACATGCAGCCGCTGTAGCAGAGGTCGAAGAAGGCGCAGCGGGAGCAGTCCTCCAGCACCTTCTGCTCCCTGGCGTCGATGTCGCCGAAGAGCATGGTGCGGGCCACGTCCTCGGGCTCCATGTCGCCGATGTTGCCGTAGCGGAACGACGGCTCACCCTGGAACATCCCGCACGGGAAGAGGTCGCCGTCGGGGGAGACGCCGAGGAAGAAGCGGTGGCAGCTCAGGGTGTAGAAGCAGTTGTGGGCCACCTGATCGCCCACGATGCGGGCGATGTGCTGGCCGAACGGGTCGATGGTGATGGCGGCGTCGGGGTCGTCGAACCAGGCGTCGAAGAGGCGCACGAGGAACTCGCCGTACTCGACGTCGGTGATGCCGAGGTCGGAGCCGAGGGGCGTGTCGGCCAGGCCCGACCGGGTCAGGGGGTTGACCTTCATGTGGATGCGGCGGTCGTTGAACTCCCGGTAGACGGCCTCGGGCGCGTCGACGTTGTTGCGGTTGACGGTGACGATGGCGGCGGCCTCCCGTCCACGGTCCTGCAGCCGCCGGGCGGCGCCGACGGTGGTGTCGTGGGCGCTGAAGCCTTGGCCCTGGCCCCTGAATCCCTGGTTGTCGCCGCACCCGCCGCTGCCGGCCTGGTCGTCGGCCAGCATCGGGAGCCGCCGCCGGCTCTTCCTCGACCCGTCGTTCACCGGCACCGGCCCGTCCAGGCTCAGCCCGATGCCCACGTCGTTGGCCAGGAGGAACTCGAGCATGCCGTCGTCGAGGTGGGTGGCGTTGGTCTGGGTCGCGTTGGTGAAGGCCACCTTGGTGGTGCAGGACCGCTGCTCCTCGAAGACCTTTTCGAAGAACCGCCGGCCCCGCAGCAGCGGCTCGCCGCCGTGCCAGACGAAGTTGACCGACCGGAAGTAGTCGGAGTCGAGGAAGGCGTGCACCACCCGCCGGGCCGTCTCGTCCCGCATCGTCTTGTGGAACACCGACGGCTCGATGAAGCAGTAGCTGCACTTCATGTCGCAGGCGTTGGTGACCTTCACGATCACCGTGACGTCGGGACTCATGGTCAGCATGGGCCCGGCCCCTGTCACCGTTCCACCGGTCACGCTTCCACCAGCCTCTCCAGGCGCCGCTCCAGCCGTTCGAGGCGCTGCTCGACCCGGGCCACGCCGGCGTCGATGGCCACCAGACCGTAGGGGATGCCGCAGAAGTCGTAGTGGCGGAGGGTGCAGGGCCAGCGGGCGAAGTCCTCCGGGTACCACTGCGACCGGTGGTGGTCGGGAGGCTCCCTTCCCTCCCGGCGCCAGCCGTCGCCCAGGGGGATGCGCACCACGACCAGCTGGCAGGCGAGGATGGAGGCGATGTCGAGGAGCGCCCGACCGTCGTCCTTCTCCAGGTGCTCGATGACGTCGCCGAAGAGGATCACGTCGTAGGAGCGGGCGGCGGCGCACCGGGGGACGACGTCGCGGATGTCGCCGATGTGGATCTCGGTGTAGAGCTGGCGGGCGTGGGGCTGGACCCGGCGCTCGTCGATCTCGATGCCGTCGATGCGGGTCGTCCACTGGTCGGGCTGGATGCGCCCGGACCACACGTCGAGGTACTGGCGCAGCAGGGCGCCCCACAGTCCGAAGCCGATGCCGGCGTCGAGGACCGCGGTGGGCCGGCGCTCCACGATCGTCTGGAGGCAGTCCTCCATGCCCTGCCAGATGCTCAGCGGCACGCCCGCACCTCCTGCGACCGGTTGTCCGTGGTCACGCACAGGGCCCGGCGGACCTGGGCCACCAGGTCGCCGTCGGGCTCGGCCAGCCGCCGGTTGTCGCAGCCGTGCCAGTAGTGGGAGACGGCATCCGTCGGCGTCCGGCCGGCGAGCTCGGCGAGCGGCCGGTGCCACGCCGCCGGCAGGTCGAGAGCGGCCGGCCCGACCGCGGCCGCGACGGTCCTGTCGTCGAACAGCCGGATGGTGGTTGACCGGCCGAACCGTCGCCGGGCGACTGCGGCGATCTCGGCCCGGCGGGGCGGCCGGGGATCGGTCAGCACGTCGTAGACCGCCCGCAGCAGCGCGGCCTCGTCGACGCGGGGGGCTCCCGTCGCGGGGTCGGTCTCGACGTCGACCAGCGTGCCGCCCGCCTGGTCGAGCACCTCGGCGAAGCCGTCGTAGCGGGGGGCGACGGCAGGCGTGCCACAGCACAGGGCCTCGGCCGGCGCCCGCCCGAACGTCTCGAAGTGGCTGGTGGACGCCGTGACGAACACGTCGGCGGCGTTGTAGAGGTCGGCCAGCCGGTCGGGCGTCGGGTCGACCACGACGTGCACGCCGTCGGCGGCGCCGACCGGCTCCAGGTAGGACGGGTCGACAACATGGGTGGCGACGACGATCCGGAGGTCGGGGAAGAGCAGGCGGGCCTTCAGGCCGACCCGGACGAGCCGGTACAGGTCCTTGTCGGGCTGGGCTCGGCCGGCGAAGAGCAGCACCCGTCCCGGCGGGATCGACAGCTCGGCCAGGGTCGTGGCCGCGCCGGGCCTGACGGCGAAGCGGGCGTCGTCCACGCCGAACGGCTCGCCGACCCGTGCGGCGACGCCGAGCGCCCGGTACACCGCCGCCGACGGTGTCGAGCCGACAAAGACCCGGTCGGCTGCCGTCGCCGACCGGCGGTACAGGGCAGCCGCGGCCACGTCGTGCCAGCCGCGGGGGTTGAGGTAGGGGAGGACGGTGACCGGGGCGGTGAACCCGCGGACCCGCAGGAGCGCGGCCCAGAGGAGCCCCCCCGGGCCTTCGGCGACGACGGCCGGTGCCGCCAGCAGCCGGTCCAGGGTGGGCGCCAGGGCGTCGAGCGACGGTAGCGGCCGGCCCGGGTCGAGGTTGAGGGTGGGGCCCCCGGCGACATCGACCGGCGCACCCAGGTGTTCCGCCAGCCACCCGGCCTCGACGCTCCCGGCCGTCGGCGCGTAGGGGATGTAGGCGACGGCGCCCATGGGGTGGTTGTGCCCGGCCGACGTTCGGTTACTGGTCGACGATCGGGTTCTCCACGTCAACGAACGGCGGGCTGACCGCCACGTTGTAGGTGGGGACCTGCAGCGCCGGGTTGACCACCTGCTCGAAGGGGTTGCGCACCCGCACCATCACCGCGTAGTCGGGTGGCAGGAACGACTGGCGCACCGCCACCGCGTAGTCCGGCGGCAGGGCCTGGCGGACCGCCACCGCGTAGGTGGGCGGAAGCCGCTCCGCCTGCAACGCCGGGTTCGCCTTGAGCGCGTCGAGGGACTCCCGCAGGGCCCGCACCTCGCTCAGCAGCTCCGCCAACTCCTGCTCACGCTCGTCGCTCGCCATGTCGACACCTCCCGCACGCCGGTTCGGTACCTACCGGCCACACGATAGATCGACTCGGGGCGGCGCGGCCGTCGGTCTGCTTCTGGCGCCATACTTGTGGTCATGACCGACGAGGAACTGGCCGAGCTGGCCGAACGCCTGCCCTTCGACACCGACGAGCTGGCCGGGGCGTGGAAGGCGGCCGAGGGCATGGGCTGGGACGGCGCCATGTTCGTCGACATCGCCGAGCAGAGCGGCCCGTCGTTCCTCGACTACGTCGACGCCATGTCGGGATACCGGGACGTCCTGGCCAAGAGCTCCGAGTCGACGGCGATGCTCCAGCAGGCCGACGACGCCATCGGCTGCTGCCACGAGCCCGGAGCCTGCTCGCACTAGGCACCCGCTCACCGAACTGGGGCGACTCAACCGCGCCATACGCGGGTACGCCGTCCCAATTCGTCGGATCGGACGGCTGCCAGAGGGTGGCCGGCCGTACAATCCTGCCGGTGCAGTTCCGCATGCTCGGGCCCCTCCAGGTTGAGCACGAAGGACACCCCCTCGACCTCGGCCGGCCGAAGCAGCGGGCCCTGCTGGCGCTGCTCCTCGTCCACGCCGGCCACGTGGTCTCCACCGATCGCATCGTGGAGGAGCTGTGGCAGGGCGTCCCGCCGGCCGACGCGTCCGGAGCGGTCCAGGTCCAGGTGTCCCGGCTGCGCCAGGTGCTGGCGGCGGGTGGCACCGACGGCCAGTCCCTGCTCGAGAGCCGCAAGCCCGGCTACGTGCTGCTCGTCGGCGCCGACGACCTTGACGCGGGCCGGTTCGAGCGGTTGGTGGACGAGGGTCGCCGGGCCACCGCCGAGGGACGACCGGAGGCGGCTGCCGCGCTGCTGACCGAGGCCTTGGCGCTCTGGCAGGGAGCGGCGCTGGCCGACTTCGCCGACCAGCCGTTCGCCGTGGCCGAGGCGGCCCGGCTGGAGGAGCTGCGGCTGACCGCCTGGGAGGAGCGGGTCGAAGCCGAGCTCGTGCTCGGCCACCACGCCAAGGTGGTGGCGGGTCTGGCGCAGATGGCCGCCGACAACCCTCTCCGCGAGCGGCTGTGGGCCCAGCTCATGCTGGCGTTGTACCGGTCCGGGCGCCAGGCCGAGTCCCTCCGCGCCTATGGCGAGCTGCGGCGGAACCTCGGCGACGAGCTGGGCATCACGCCGTCGCCCGCCCTGCAGCGCCTCGAGGAGATGGTGCTGCTGCAGAAGCCCGAGCTCGACTGGGTGGCTCCGGAGAGGCCACACGCGCCCCCGTCCGGGCGCACCCGCGCGCGGCCGACGGCGCCCCTGCCCTTCACCGTCGACGTTGACGACGCCGGGTGCCCCTTCGTCGGCCGCGGCGACGAGCTGGAGCAGATCGACGCCGCCTGGCGGGCCGTCACACGACCCGACGGCACCGGCGGAGGCGGGCCCCGGCTCGTCCTGCTGGCCGGCGAGCCGGGCATCGGCAAGACCCGCCTGGCCATGGAGGCGGCCCGCACCGCCCACCGCCAGGGTGCGGGGGTGCTGGTCGGCCGCTGCGACGACGGCTTGGCCGTGCCCTACCAGCCCTTCGCCGAGGCCATGGCCAAGGCGGTGCGTCACCTGCCGGCCGAGGACCTGACGTCGCTGCTGGGCGGCCGGGGTGGCGAGCTCGTGCGCCTGGTCCCCGAGCTGGCCGACCTGGCCCCGTCGGTGCCCGTGCCCCTCTCGTCCGACCCCGAGACCGACCGGTACCGCATGTTCGAGGCGACCGGCCAGGCCCTCGCCGCCCTGGCCCGCCGGGCGCCGGTGGTCCTCGTGCTCGACGACCTCCACTGGGCCACCAGGCCGACCCTTCTCCTTCTGCGCCACGTGATCACCAAGGTCGACGGGATGCCGCTTCTCGTCATCGGCACGTACCGCGACACCGAAGTGGACGAGGGGCACCCCCTCACCGAGGTGCTGGGCGGACGCATGGCGGATGTGACGAGGATCCGGCTGTCGGGGCTGGGCGTGGAGGACGTGCGCGCGTTCATTCAGGCGGTCGACGCGTCGACGACCGCGCAACGGGCCCTGTCACTGCACGACGTCTCCGCCGGCAACGCCCTGTTCATGCGGGAGATGCTGCGACACCTCGACGAGTCGGGGTTCGACGAGTCGAGGCCGGGCGACGTGCCCGACAGCATCAAGGAGGTCGTCAGGCGCCGCCTGTCCCGGCTGTCGGCGGCCACCAACCGCCTGCTGTCGGTGGCGTCGGTGATCGGCACCGAGTACGACCTCGCCGTCCTCCAGGCCGCCGTCGGGTTCGACGAGGACTCGGCCCTCTCGGGGTTGGAGGAGGCGATCCACGCCGGCCTCGTCGCCGAGGTGGCGGGGCCGACGCTGCGCCAGCGGTTCACGCACGGCCTCGTGCGCGACGTGCTCTACGACGAGCTGTCGGCCGGCCGCCGGGCCCAGCTGCACCGCCGGGTCGGGGAGGCAATCGAGCTGGCGTCGGTCGGCCGTCCGGAGGACCTGCCCGAGCTGGCCCGCCACTTCGCCCGGGCCGCCGCCATCGGGGGGGCGCCGAAGGCGGTGGCGTACTCGAACCAGGCCGGCGGGCAGGCGCTCGCCCAGCTGGCTCATGACGACGCCGCCCGTCATTTCCGCCAGGGCCTCGAGCTTCTGGACCTGATCCCCGTCGACCCCGGCGACGAAGGCCTGGCCATGCGCCTGCGCTGCGACCTCCTCATGTCGCTGGGCGAGGCCCAGAAGCGCTGCGGCGACCCGTCCCACCGTCGGACTCTCCTCGACGCCGCCGCTCTCGCCGGCGAGCTCGGCGACGCCGGACGCATGGCCGCCGCCGCCCTGGCCAACACCCGCGGCTTCTGGAGCGCCACCCGCCGGGTCGACGCCGACCGGGTGGCGACCTTCGAGGCGGCGCTGGCGGCTCTCGATCCCGGCGACGGAACGCTGCGGGCGTCCCTGCTGGCCCGGCTGGCGGTGGAGCTCGTGTACTCGGGCGACGTCGCCGCGGCGCGTCGACTGAGCGACGAGGCGCTGACCATGGCACGACGCCTCGGCGACCTGCCGACGCTCGCCCAGGTGCTGGCGCCTCGCTACAACACCATCCGCGGCGACCCGGCGACGCTGCCCGAACGGCTGGCCGACACCGCCGAGCTGCTCGCCGTCGCCCAGCAGCTGCCCGACGCCGAGCTGCGCTGCGAGGCGTGGGCCTGGCGGGCGGTGGCGACCATGGAGGCCGCCGACACCGACGAGGCGGCCGCCTGCCTCGAGGCCCACCGCCGGCTGGCCGGCCAACTCCGGCAGCCAACCCTGCTGTGGTACTCGACCTACCTCGACGCCGGGCGGGCCCTGTTGGCGGCCAGGTTCGATGACGCCGAACGGCTCGCCGTCGAGGCCAACCAGCTAGGCCATGTGGCCGGTCAGCCGGATGCCGACATGTTCCTCTCCGTCCAGCGCATGCAGCTCGCCTACGAGCGGGGCACGCTGGGACGGTGGGAGCGGCCGCTGCGCATCGCGCTGGCCCGCGACCCCGACTCGCGCTGGTTCCTGCGGTCGTGGCAGGCCCTCTGCGCCTGCGAGAAGGGCGACGTCGCCGCGTCCAGGAGGTGCTTCGACGAGCTGGCGGCGAAGGACTTCGCCGACCACGCCTTCGAGCCGACGTGGCTGCACATCGTGGCCAACTGCGCGGTGGTGTGCGCCCACCTCGGGGACTCCGCCCGCGCCGGCCGGCTGGTCGAGCTGCTGGAACCGTTCGCCGACCAGCTCGTGACCCTCACGTCGCTGGCCTACTGCGGCGGGGTCTCCCACTACCTCGGGATGCTGGCGGCCACGCTCGGCGAGGACGAAGCGGCCGACCGCTGGTTCGCGGCCGCCGCCGAGCTCCATCGGCGCATCGACGCTCCCGGGTGGCTCGCCCGCACCCAGCTCGAATGGGGCCGGTCGCTCCTCGCCCGGGGGAACGCCGCCGGAGGCAAGGAGCTGCTGGAGGCGGCCGGCGACACCGCCACCCGCCTCGGCATGTCGGCCGTCGAACGGCAGGCCAAAGTCAGCCTCTCGGGGGGAGTCGGCGCCCCCAGATAGCGGACGCGAAACGCCGTCGTTTGCGGCGGTCGTCGCGGGGGGACAAGCCGACCATGGATCCGATAACGCTGATACTCATCGTCCTGATCGTGTTGGTGCTGGTCGGCGGCTTCGGCTACGGCGGAGGCACGTATAGGGGCGGGGGCATCGGCCTCGCCGGCGTCCTGCTGATCATCCTGCTCCTGTTGCTCATCTTCTAAGTCGCAGGTCACCGCCTCGCGGCCCACCCGGCCCACCCGGCCCACCCGGCCTGGCGTGATGGGCCGCCACCGTCCCTGATCCGGACGGCCCATCAAGCCCGGACCCTCGTCTGTCGATAGATGAGGAGAAGGAGGGTGCCGTGCCGGCGATGGACGGTGGCGCGATCGCTGGTCGGTTTCTGCGAACCAAGGTCTTGAAGAGCGGCCTCGGGGTCACGACGCACGTCGGTGTGGACCTGGAGCAGGGCGACAAGGTCATCATCAAGACGGTGCTGGTGTCCCAGGTCTCGGACGCGGCGCGGGTGCGACTGGAGCACGAGGCCACGGTCCTCACCCGGCTGGAAGGACTCGGGTCGCGCGCCCTCGTGGCCATGGGCCAGGACGGCGACCACGTGTTCCTGGTGCAGCCGTTCATCCCGGGTCGCAGCCTGCGCGACCGGCTGCGGGACGGTCCCCTGTCGGTGGCCTCGGCCCTGAAGGTCGGTGCCGACGTCCTCCAGGCCCTGCAGGTGGCCCACGACGCCGAGGTGCTGCACCGCGACGTGAAGCCTGCCAACGTCATCGTGGACGACCGGGATCCCATCGAGCGCGCGGTGCTCGTCGATTTCGGCTTTGCCCGCAGCGCGTGGCTCGACGCCGACATCCGTGACGAGCCGGTGGGCACGGCCCGCTACCTGGCGCCGGAGGCGGCGGGCACCCTCGACACCGCCACCGACGAGCGCTCCGACCTCTACGCGGTGGGCGTCCTGCTCTTCGAGTGCCTGGCCGGGCGGCCCCCGTTCGAGGGATCCGATGTCGGCGAGGTGCTGCGCCAGCACCTCAACTCGCCGCCGCCGCTCCTGCGGTCGCTCGACTTCGCCGTCCCCCGCGCCGTGGACGCCGTCATCCAACGACTGCTGCGCAAGCATCCGTACGAGCGCTACCAGTCGGCCGGCGCCGTCCTCGCCGACCTCCACCAGATCACCGAAGCCCTGTCCCGGGGCGTCTCCGACCCCCCCATTGTCATCGGCCTCAGCGACCGGCGCCACGCCCTGGCCGAGCCGGCGTTCGTCGGCCGTTCCGAGGAGCTGGCCGAGCTGGCCGGCTTCCTCCGGCGGGCCCAGGCCGGCAAGGGGGGGCTCGTCCTGCTCGGTGCCGAGTCCGGGATGGGCAAGAGCCGCATGCTCGACGAGCTGGCCCAGCAGGCGGGGCCGAGCGTGTGGACACTGCGCGGCCAGGGAGTCGACAAGGCGGCCCAGCGCCCGCTCCAGGTCCTCGACGGCGTGGCCGCCGAGGTGCTCGCCGCCGCCGGGGAGCGGCCGGGCCTGGCCGGTCATCTCCGGCAGAGCCTCGGCGAGCGGGCCGGCGCGGCGGCGGCCGCCCTTCCCGACCTCGAGGACCTGGTCGCCCCCCTGGGCGTCGCCGACTTCGGTCCCGAGGCCTACGGTGAGCTGCGCACCGTCGACGCCCTGAGCTCCTTGCTGGATGCCCTGGGGACGCCCGAGCGGCCCACGCTGGTGCTGCTCGACGACTGCCAGTGGGCCGACGGGCTGACGCTCAGCCTCCTCGGGCACTGGCACCGCCGGGCCGTCGCCGAGGGCACCCACGTGCTGGTGGTGGCCGCGTACCGGTCGGAGGAGGTCGGCACGGACCACCCGCTGCGCGCCATCGCCCGCACCGAGCGGGTGGTCCTCCAGCCGTTCCCACCGGCCGAGGTGCGTAGCCTCGCCGAGTCGATGGCCGGCCCCCTCCCGGACGAGGCCGTCGAGCTGGTGGGCCACCTGTCGGAGGGCAACCCGTTCATGGCGTCCGCCGTCCTGCGCGGCCTGGTCGAATCGGGGGCGCTCGTGCGCATGGGCGACGAGTGGGAGGTCGACCCGATCGGCATGGCCCACGCCCAGACGTCCCGTCGGGCGGCCCTCTTCCTCGTCCGCCGCCTGGAGCTGCTCTCTGACGCGTCCCTGCGGCTGTTGTCGGTGGGCGCGGTGCTCGGCAAGGAGTTCGACCTCCGGTTCGCCGCCGACCTGGCCGGCCTGGCGCCCGAGGTCGTCGCCACGGCGGTGCAGGAGGCGACCCGCCGGAGGATCGTGTGGGTCGACGCCCAGGACGAGTCGGGTGACACGGAGTCGGGTTACACGGAGTCGGGTGACACGGGCCGGTGCACGTTCATGCACGACAAGCTCCGTGAGGCCCTGCTGACCAGGCTGGACGACGGCGTGCGGCGGGCCCTGCACCTCCAGGCGGCCCTGCGGATCGAGGCCACCGACCGGGACAGGGTCTTCGAGCTGGCCTACCACTTCGACGCCGCCGGCCGGCCCGAGCGGGCCCTCCACTACGCCCTGCACGCCGGTGCCCGGGCCCGCGCCCAGTACTCGCTGGAGATCGCCGCCTACCACTACCGCATCGCCGAGCGGGCCGGTACCGACGCCGACCCCGAGATCCGGGCCCAGGTGGCCGAGGGGCTCGGCGACATCCTCGCCCTCCAGGGCCGCTACGAGGAAGCGATGCACACCCTGGAGCTGGCCCGCTCGCTCACCAGCGGGAAGGTCCCGCGGGCGGCGGTGGAGGCCAAGCTCGGCGACGTCGCATTCCGCCAGGGCGACCAGCGCAGCGCCCGCACCCACCTCGAAGGCGCGCTCCGCCTTCTCGGCCGGTGGGCGCCCAAGCGACTGGCCACCTTCCTCGTGGGCCTGCTGTGGGAGATGGCGGTGCAGGTCGGCCACACCCTCTTCCCCACCGTCTGCCGGTGGCGCCGCCGCAGCCTCGACGGTGCCGACGACGTGCTCCTGGCCATCCGGATCTACAGCCGGCTCGCCTACGTCTACTGGTTCAACAGCGGGCGCGTCCCCTGCGGGTGGGCCCACCTCCGGGAGATGAACCTGGCCGAGCGGTACCCGCCGTCGGCCGAGCTGGCCCAGGCCTACTCCGAGCACGCCCCGGTGACGACGATGATCCCATGGTTCCGGCGGGGCATCGCCTACGCCCGCAAGTCCCTCGCCATCCGCCACGAGCTCGACGACGTGTGGGGCCAGGGCCAGTCACTGCACTTCTACGGCCTGGTGCTCTACGCCGCCTCCCGCTTCCGCGGATGCATCGAGCGCTGCCAGGAGGCGGTGGTGCTGCTCGACCGCACCGGCGACCGGTGGGAGGTCAACACCGCCACCTGGCACATCGCCTTCGCCCACTACCGCCTGGGCGAGCTGCGGGAGGCGGTCGAGGTGGCCCGGAACCTGCACTTCGCCGCCCTCGACATCGGCGACAGGGCCGCGGCCGGGGCCAGCCTGAGCGTGTGGTCCAGGGCGTCGAACGGCCAGGTGCCGGCCGAGCTGATCCGCTCGCAGCTCTCGGTCGACACCGCCGACGCCCAGACCGCCACCGAGCTGCACCTGGCCGAGGCCGTGCGGCTGTTGGGCGCCGGCCAGATCGCCGAGGCGATCGACGAGCTGGAGACGGCCACCAGGCTCGTCCGCCGGTCGGGGCTCCGCCAGGAGTACGTGGCGCCGGTCGCCCCGTGGCTGGCGACCGCCCGCCGCATGGCCGCCGAGGCCGCACCGCCCCATCGCTCGCGCGCCCGCCGGGACATGTTGCGAAAGGCCAACGAGGCGGCGGAGCAGGCGGTGAAGGTGGCCGAGACCTACAAGAACAACCTGCCCCACGCCCTGCGCGAGCGCGGCCTGGTGATGGCCCTGTACGGGCACGGGTGGTCGGCCAACCGTCTCCTGGCCAGGAGCCTCAAGGTGGCCGAGGCCCAGGGCGCCCGCTACGAGGCGGCCCTGACCCGCCTGGCGCTGGCCGAGGTCGGCCACGCCCTGGCCTGGCGGGACCCCGGCGACCTCCAGGCGGCCGAGGCCGACGTGGCGGCCCTGCTGGCCCCCCCGCCCGAGGCCCTCGACCCGTCGACCACCGACCTGTCCCTTGCCGACCGCTTCGCCGGGCTCCAGACCGTCGGGCGCACGGTCGCCTCGGCGACGTCGGTGGAGGCGGTGTGGGCGGCGGTTGGAGACGCGGCGGTGACCCTGCTGCGCGGCCAGCGCTGTCGCGTCGTCGACGTCGACGAGCGGGGCGGGCTGTCGGTGCGTGCCGGCGAACGGATGGAGGACGTCAGCACCACGCTGGTGCAGCGCGCCCTCTCCAGCATGACGCCCGTCGTCGCCGGCGAGCTGGTCGACGGCTCCGACAGCACCGACAGCCTGGTCCTGTCGGACCTGCGTTCGGTGCTGTGCGCCCCGGTCATGGCCGACGGCCGGCCGGTGGCGTGCTTCTACGTGACCCACGCCCAGGTGGGCGGGCTGTTCAGCCAGGAGGAGGTGCAGCTGGCGGAATTCGTCGCCACCGTCGCCGGCGCCGCCCTGGAGCACCTCGCCGGCATCGAAGCCCGGTTCCGGTCGCTGGCCCAGAACTCCACCGACGTCATCACCATCGTCGACGCCGCCGGCGTCGTCGTGTACCAGTCGTCCTCGGTCGAGCGGGTCTTCGGGCTCCGTCCCGACGAGCTCGTCGGCCGCCCGCTGTCGGACTGGATCCACCCGTCCGACCTCGACGACGTCCTTCCCGCCCTCGGGCCCGCCGGCGGGGGTGCCGCGGTCCGGCCGCTCATGGAGTGCCGCCTCCGTCGCGGCGACGGCTCCTGGCCCCACGTCGAGACCGCCCTGAACGACCTGTTCGACGACCCGAGTGTCAACGGGCTGGTGATGAACAGCCGTGACGTCAGCGAGCGCCACGCCTTGGAGGCCGAGCTGCGGGCCAGGGCGCTGCGGGACGAGCTCACCGGGCTGGCCAACCGGACGCTCTTCGCCGACCGGGTCGCCCACGCCCTGAGCCGCGCCCAGCGCCGGCCGGGGCCGAACGCCATCGTCTACCTCGACCTCGACGGCTTCAAGGGGGTCAACGACACGCTCGGCCACGCCGCCGGCGACCTGCTGCTCCAGGAGGTCGCCCGCCGCCTGCAGCGCTGTGTCAGGCCCCAGGACACCGTCGCCCGCCTGGGGGGGACGAGTTCGCGGTGCTCCTCGAGGACGCGTCCGAGGCCGAGGCGGTGCTGGTGGCCGAGCGGATCGCCGCCGCCGGGGCCGAGGACGTCGACGTGGCCGGGCGCCACGTGCGCACCCGGTTCAGCATCGGCATCGCGGTGGCCGACGCCAGCCCGGAGGGACACGTGGAGGCCGACGAGCTGGTCAGCAGGGCCGACGCCGCCATGTACGCAGCGAAGACCCGCGGGGCCGGGAGCTTCGAGGTGTTCGACCCCACCATGCGGGCCGCCGCCGTGGAGCGGGTGTCCCTCAAGCACGACCTCCAGTGGGCGGTCGAGGCCGACGAGCTCGAGGTGAACTACCAGCCGATCATCCGGCTGGCCGACAGCCGCGTCGTCGGATTCGAGGCCCTGCTGCGCTGGAACCACCCCGTGCGGGGCGTCCTCCCGCCGGCGGACTTCATCGGCCTGGCCGAGGAGTCCGGCCTCATCGTCTCGATCGGGGAGTGGGTGATCCGGGAGGCGTGCCTCCAGGCCCGACACCTGGCCGACGCCTACCCCCACCGCGGGCCCCTGGGGATGAGCGTGAACGTCTCCACCCGCCAACTGCAGACGCCGGGCCTGGTCGAGGTGGTGGTGACCGCCCTCCGGGACTCGGGCTGCGACCCCAACCTGCTCACCCTCGAGATCACCGAGAGCGCCAGCGTCACCGACCCCGAGGCCACCATCGCCAGGTTGCGCGAGCTGAAGCAGCTCGGCGTGCGGCTGGCCGTCGACGACTTCGGCACCGGCTACTCGTCGCTCAGCTACCTGCGCCGCTTCCCGGTCGACCAGCTGAAGATCGACAGGTCCTTCGTGGCCGGCCTGGGTCGCAACGAGTCCGACACCGCCATCGTCGCCAGCGTCATCGGGCTGGCCCACGCCCTCGGGCTGGAGGCGGTGGCCGAGGGGGTGGAGAGCGTCGGTCAGATGGAGCAGCTCACCCGCCTGAAGTGCGACCAGGCCCAGGGCTTCAACTGGTGCCGCCCGTCGGCGATCGAAGCCCTGGAGGAGTGGCTGACGCCGGGCATCGGCCCCACCGGTGGCGAGCGCAAGCCGGCGCGGGTGCTGCTTGTGGACGACCGACGTGAGGTGCGGGCGGCGATCAAGATGGCGATGGAGCTCGACGGGGCGTTCGAGGTCATCGCCGAGGCCGAGGACGGCGCCGAGGCCATCGAGGCCGCAGCCCTGCTCCAGCCCGACATGGTCGTGCTCGACCTCATCATGCCGGGCATGGGCGGCCTGGAGGCGCTGCACGCCATCCGCATCGCGGCGCCGGACGCCGCCGTCGTCCTGCTCACCGCCCTCGACGTCGCCGACGTGCCCCAGGCGGCGGTGGACGAGTCCCTCGCCGTCCTCGACAAGACCGTCGACCTCGGCGAGCTTGTCGACAAGCTCAGCGCCCTGGCCGCGCCCGTCTGAGCGGTCTGATCCCACCGGCCCCTCGCGGGTCTTGTGGCCCGCCACCGGGATGTGGAAGCGTGGCGTCGCCATGGCCCTCGACATCGTCGTCTGCGCGCTGTTCGTGCTCTTCGGCATCGGCGCGGTGGTGCTGGGCGTCACCAGCGGCGGCCTCTGGCTGCTGCTGCTCGCGCTCGGGGCGCTGCTCATCCTGATCGGCCTCGTCGGTGGATCCTTCGCCGTCCGCGGCCGCATCAACGACAGGGTCAAGCGCAACCGCGGCTACTGAGCCCGCAATATCCACAACGTCTCCATCACGCGTTCACATCTCCGGCCGATCCTTGGCCCGGAGCGTCGATCGCAAAGGAGACCGAGATGAACAACAGACGTGTGTGGGCCGGCGTCGCCGCCGGGGTGCTCGCCGCCCTGGTCGTGGTCAGCGTGGCCGTCGGGGCCTTCCAGGCCGGGCAGCGCGACAGCGAGCCCGTCGCCCAGGTCGTGGGTGACGGCGGGGAGGTCGTGCGGGTCGTCGGCGGCCACGGGTGGGGCTACGGGCCGGGGCCCGGGTTCTTCCTTCTCCCGCTGCTGGGCATCGCGCTGGTCGTGCTGCTGCTGAGGGGACGGGGCGGACCGGGCGGCTGGTACCGCGGCTGCGGACCGGGCGGCGGCTACGGCGGCCGGGACGAGGCCATGCAGGACTGGCACCGTCGGGCCCATCGCGACACCCCAACCAGCGAGGAGTAGCGGCCCTGCTCCTCCGGCCCGCCGGCGAGCGAGGATGGAGGTGACGTGAAGACCGTGCTGGTGGTCGACGACGAGCCCAAGATCCTCGAGGTGGTGCGGGACTACCTGGCCGACGCCGGGTTCTCGGTCGTGACCGCGTCCGACGGCCCGGCCGCCCTGGCCCAGGCCCGCGCCGTCGGCCCCGACCTGGTGGTCCTCGACCTCGGCCTACCCGGCCTCGACGGCCTGGACGTGGCCCGCGAGCTGCGGCGACGGTCGCCGGTGCCGATCATCATGCTCACCGCCCGCAGCGACGAGGTCGACAGGGTGCTGGGGCTGGAGATCGGCGCCGACGACTACCTGGTCAAGCCCTTCAGCCCGAGAGAGCTGGTGGCTCGGGTCAGGGCCGTGCTGCGCCGCACCGACGGTCTGCCGGCCGACGACGACGCGCCGGTCACCGTCGGCGACGTGGTCGTCGACCCGACCCGTCGCCGGGTCACGGTGGCCGGTCGGGCGGTCGAGCTGACCGCCACCGAGTTCGCGCTCGTGGCCCACATGGCCCGCCAGCCCGGCCGGGTGTTCACCCGCGCGCAGCTGCTCGACGTCATCCACGGGGTCGCGGTGGAGTCCTACGAGCGGGCGATCGACGCCCACGTCAAGAACGTCCGCCGCAAGCTGGAGCCCGAGCCGCACCGGCCGCGGTACGTCCTCACCGTGCACGGCGTCGGCTACCGGTTCGTCGAAGGCTGACCGGTGGGGCACGGGCAGGAGCGGCACGTCGATCGCCGGCACCGGCACCGCCGCGGCCCGCCGCCCTGGTGGCCACAGGGGGAGCAGTGGCCACCCGGCGGCCCCCCGTGGAAGATGGCGCCGCAGCGGTTCCGTCGCCGGTTCGTCGCGGTGGCCGTGCTCGCCCTGGTCGTGCTCATCGGATTGGGCGTGGTCGTCGGCTTCGGCCTCGACCACTGGGGCGGCCCCCCCGCTCGACCGGAAGGCGACCGTGGCCGGGGGCCGGGCGGCCTGCTGCTGGTCGTCGGCTTCGTCGCCCTGGTGGGCGGGGTGGCCACCGCCCTGGCCTACAAGCGGATCAGCCGTCCCGTCGCCGACCTGTTAGGCGCCTCCGAGCGCCTGGCCCAGGGCGACCACGGCGTCGAGGTGCAGGCCGCCGGCCCCCGCGAGCTGCGGTCGCTGATCGAGACGTTCAACCAGATGGCTGCCCGGCTGGACGCCACCGAGGAGCAACGGCGGCGCTTCCTCGCCGACGTCACCCACGAGCTGCGCACCCCCCTCGCCGTCCTGCAGAGCGGCATCGAGGCCCAGCTCGACGGCATCCACCCCCGCGACGACGCTCACCTCGGCTCGCTGCTGGAGGAGACCCACCTCCTGGGCCGCCTGGTCGACGACCTCCACACCCTGGCCCTGGCCGACGCCGGCCGGCTGGCGTTGCACTACGAGCGTGCCCACCCCGCGGCGCTCGTGGCCGACGCGGTGGACAGCCACACCGCGCTGGCCGAGCGCAAGGGGGTCGTCATCACGTCGACCGTGGCCGACGACCTCCCCGAGGTCGACGTCGACCCCACCCGGGTCCGCCAGGTGCTGGCCAACCTGCTCTCCAACGCCGTCCGCCACTCCCGCACCGCCGTCACCGTCACCGTTGTCGCCAACGACGACGGGGTCCTCTTCACCGTCGCCGACGACGGGCCCGGCATCCCCGCCGACCAGCTCGGCGGTGTCTTCGAGCGCTTCACCCGCGCCGTCGACTCGCGGGGCAGCGGCCTGGGGCTTTCCATCGCCCGCGACCTGGTGCATGCCCACGGCGGGACGATCGCCGCCCGGAACCAGCCTGATGGGGGCGCGGCGATCGGCTTCACGGTGCCCGTCTCCAGGCCGGCCGGTCCGGCGTGACTCGGACCGAGGTGCTCGAGGGTCTGCAGGCCGAGGGCGCCCGTCTCGCGGCGGTGATGCTCGATCTCGGCGAGGAGGACTTCCGCAGGCGGACGCCCTGCGTCCCGTGGACCGTCGCCGAGTTGCTGGCCCACGTCCTGGTGGCCACCAACCGCCTGCCGGCGATGCTGCGCACCCGGTGGGGCGACGCCATGCTCCTCACCGACTTCCTCGTCACCCGGGTGGTGGAGCTCGCCGTTCACGGGCTCGACCTGGCCGCCGGCCTCGATCGGGAGCCGTGGATCACGCCGGAGGCGGCGGGCGTCACGGAGCGACTGCTCCTCGGCCCGCAGGCCATCGGCACGCCGGCCACGATGGGTTGGGACCGTCTGGCCTTCATCCGCAAGGCCACCGGGCGGGTACCGCTCACCGACGACGAGGCCCGGCTGATGACTGAGCACGGCGTCCGCTGGCTGACACTCAGCTGAAAGACCAGGCACTCGGGTGAAAGACCAGGCGCTCGGGTCAACGCCGGACGGTTAGCGTGGGCCGGCGTGACGTCCCACCCGACCTCCACCGATCTGGCCGAGCTCATCGCCCGGGACCATCGGGTCATCGACGAGCTCTTCACCGCGCTGACGACCGAGCGGGAGGACCGGTTCCCGCTCGCCCACCGCCTGCTCGACGAGCTGGCCACCCACACCGCCGCCGAGCAGCAGATCCTGTACCCGGCGCTGCGCGACATCGTTCCCGGGGGCGTGGACATGGCCAACCGGGGCCAGTCCGAGCACCAGTCGATGCGCCGGGCCATGGAGACCATCGAGCGCACCCACCCGGGCGACGCCGAGTTCGAGGAGGCGCTCACCACCCTCGCCGCCGAGATGCGGGCCCACGCCCCCGTCGAGGAGGCGGAGCTGCTGCCAGCCCTGCGGGACGCGGTGGGCGACCAGCCGCTGCTCGAGTTGGGCGCCATCTACGCCCAGATGAAGGAGAGCTACCCGTCCGGCCTCCAGGCCCTGCCCGCCGACATCCCCGAACCGAAACTACTGTCGTAGCGATGGCCGACGAGACGCTGACCGAGAGCCGCAAGAGGCTGGATGACGAGTACGGGCAGGTCAGGCGCCATCTCGACCGGATCCACGAAGCGCTCGACAAGGTGGAGGCCGCCGGGCCCGAGGACGACCTCTCCGGGTTGCTCGAGGAGCTGGAGGACGCGGTGAAGGAGGTCCGCACCGGCGGCGTGGTGGGTTCCGGCGCCAACGGTCACCGGCGGGCGCTGGAGGACTACCTCCGCCTGAAGCAAGGCGACTGACGCCCGAGAGAAGGCCGAGCCGTCCCGCCCGGCGGACGCCGGACAAGGGGGGCGACGGCTTCCCCGGGGAGACCGGGAGGGGGTCCTGCGCTGGCGGGAAGCGCAAGGTGCCTTTGGGAGAACCGGGGTCCCCGGAGTTGCCGTCGCCCAACTTCTGTCGGCGGTCTCAGTCACCACCTTGAGGAAAAGCGAGCACTTCCTCGAGGGAAACTCGAGATGCCCGCGGCGCCCGCCCGCGGTCTAGGTTCTCGGACCGATGTTCCTCGGCGACCAGCTGCTGCCGTACCTCCTTCTCGCCCTCGGAGGGGCGCTGTTCGTCGGCACGCTGCTGGCCCTGGTGCGACCGCCGCGGGAGAGCAGGGACGGAGAGCTGGCCCGCCCTCCCCTCGGTCGCAGCGTGGTGATGATGACGGTGGGGCTGGTCACGGCCATCTGGGCCCTCGCCAGCCTGTTCCGGGGCTGAGCTGCCGGCGGGCCGCTCGCAACGCCGCAGGCTCGGCTACTTCGACTGGCCGCCGGCCGCGGTCGCCTGGGTGGTCGCCTTCCTCGCCCGGGCGGCAGCGCCCGCCGACGCCCGCCGGGCGGCGCGGGCCGCGGCCTTGGCCTCGTCCAGCTCCCGCTCCAGCCGCTCGACCTCCTCCTCCGCCGCGGACGCCGCCGACGCAGCCCGGGCCGCCTCCTCCTGCGCTTCAACGGCCGCAGCTTGGGCGGCGGCGGCCTGGGCGGCGCGGCGGGCCTCGGCCTCCTCCTCGCCGGTCGACTCCGCGGCGGGGGCGTCGTCCTGCTCGTCCTGCTCCGGCCGAGGAGTCCGGCGAGGAGGCGGGGACCAGTCGTCGGCGACCCAGTCGAGGCCGAAACCGCTCGGAGGGTCCAGCTCCCGCGTGAGCCGCCCGGCCTGCACGACGGCGCCCGACCGGGGGTCGAGCGATGCGGCGTCGAGCGTGCCGGCGATGGCGTCGCGGTGGGCGTCGGCCGCCCGCCCCGACTCGGTCAGCAGGCCCATCGCCGTGTCCGTCAGCGCCGCGACCGCCTCGCGTCGGCGCCGTCCCGCCGTCACCGCGCTGTCCGGACGTCCCCCGCTGAGCAGGCCCTCGTGGGCCTCCTCCAGGTCCTGGCCCAGGGCGAGCAGCCGGCCGAGCTCGTCGGGATGGCGGCGGGCCAGCTGGTTCACCGCCCAGGCGGCCACCGTGGGTCGGCGGAGGGCGGCCACCTCGGCCGCCCCGTCACGGTCGCCGGCGGCCTTGAGTTGCTTGACGAGCGCTTGGCGGCGGGCGATGAACTCCTCGGGACCCGCCGCGAACAGCTCGTCGACCTCGGGGTGGCCGTCGCTCCCCACCCGCGGACGATACCTCCCGCCCGCGGCTCCGACCGCGTACGGGACGGCTCAGGTGGGCGGGCCCAGAAAGGCGATGCTCACCGTTGCAAGGACCAGGCCGGCGACGAGGAGCAACCCGAACTTCGCGAACGCGCACACCCGGGCGATGCCGGGCCAATTGACGTTCCGCCTGCGGTGGAGGACCAGAACGAGGGCGATGTCCTCGATCAGGTCGAGGGCGGCCGCCGTGAGAAAAGCGATTCCTGTCACTGCGGCCGCCGTCGCCCATCCCGTCCATCCCAGGTCGCGGGCGTGGTCGGCGACCACCGCAGCCAGGACCCACAGCCCGAGCCCGTAGGCCACGAGGAAGGGCACGTCGACGACGAGCGACCAGCGGGCCGACCGCCAGCCCCGGCCGCCGGCCCGCCACTTCTCGAGAACGGGGTCCGCCCGGGACCACGACCCGATCGTCTCGAAGCCGACGATCCCGACGCCGCCGGTCGAGAGCATGACCTTCTTGGCTGCGCCGAATCCGGCCTGGCACAGCGCGGCGACGAGGAAGGATACGAGGAGCCACCCCGCCCGCTCCCCGCACGACCATGCCTCGGGCGCCAGGGTCAGCGCCGTCATCAGAACCGGGCGACGAGGCGCAGATCGGGTAGTGGCAAGGGTTCGTAGTCCTTCTTGGTGAAGTCCGGGTAGGGGATTCCGTCCGGTCCGGCGTCCTCCGATGGTGCGGCTTCCTTGCGCTCCCGCCCCACGAACGTCAGGAGCTGGTCGGTGCGCTCCACCGCCCCCGTCCTCCACGTGGCGGTCGCCTTCGAGAATGGCGAGTTCCCGAGGAAGGCGCGGTACCCGGGCAGCCCTCCCGGCAGCTCGGTGTCGTAGCGGGCGAGCATGCTCCGCGCCGCCCGGTCGAGCTGGCCCATGGCGGTGCGGTATCGCACGTCCCGGTGCCTGGTGAAGTCGAACGTCCCGAGCGCCACTGCCGCCTCGTGCCCACGGACGCACAGCGACAGGACGGTCTCGGGGGGCATGTTCAGGTTCATCCCGCCTTCCTCGTCGGTGGTGTGGACGTCGACGATGCGGTCCCTGAACCCGGGCAGCACGCACTGGCCCTCGTCCGACCAGTTCTGGAGGGTGTCGAGCAATGCCGAAATGAAACCCGGGAGCGACGAGGTATCCCGTGTCCTCGCTGCGGCCGACTTGCCCGCCCCACGGAAATAGACGTCCTTCGGGGTTCGCCCGACCGGATAGGGGGCGAGACTGATGCCCAGAGTGGGCCGTTTCGGCCACATGGCGTCGAAGAAGTGAATCGGGAAGTTGCTGCTGATGCCGCCGTCGGAGAACCAGCAGCGCACGGGCTTCTGGACCTCCGGCCCTCGGTCGATGACGTAGAACGGCACGGCGCTGATCAGGCCGGGGAAGCTCAACGTCAGGCGGACGGCGAGGACGACGGGTAAGTCGCCTGCGGCGGGGAGGCGGACGAGACGCTTGTCAGGGTGATTCGGGCAGGTCCAATCCTCCGGATCATCGTCTTTCGACTTGGCGCGGGAATGGGTGCGCAGATGCTCGATGACCGGGGGCGGGAAGTACTCGGCCAGCTCCTCCGGGCAGTACGAATACAGGTTCTGCTCGAAGGGCAGGCGAACCGGCCGGCATTGGGTGACGTTCGTGGTCATCATCTCCAGCCGGACGTTGCAGTCGTCCGGCCGGTGTTCGGTCCCTTCCGGCGCTCCCCACAGCTCGGCGAAGGTGAGGACGTGTTGGCGCTGGTCGCCGACCTTCGCGGCGCCGTTGAGCCGCACATGGAGCCAATCGGTGAATGGCTCGACGTCGCTCTCCTCTGGTGCGTGCCGAGGCCACGCCGCTCCGGCTGACCCGCGACAGACGCCGTAGCCGTTCGATTCGAGCCGCTTCTTCCCGGACAACACTGTGCCCACCAACGCGGCGACGAGGGCCAGCCCCAACGAGGGCAGTGCGACGAACGCCAGGCCCAGGGCAATCCGGGCCCAGTCGGCACCCTCGTGAGGTGCACCCCCCACGACCAGCAGCCCCCACAGGCCCAGGATGAGGCCGGCGAGGAGGGTGAGGGCGAACGCCGCGGGCGCGGTACCGATCACACCGCCGAGGACCCGGAGCACCATCACGGCCCGGCCGCGCTCCTTGTCCATCGTGGACAGGAGGATGCGGAACAGCGGGCGGGTCCTGCGACTGGGTTGAAAGATGCGGAGGAGGTCGCGTCCCAGGTCGTCGGGGAGCTTCGCCAGCGCCTGGAACCCGCCGGCGTCGCGCCCCACCTCGGCCGCCGCCGCCATCGCCGCGGCGATGCCGCCCGCCGAACTACCGCCCAGGTTCCTGAAGCGTTTGGTCTTGGCCAGCTCGCAGACCGCAAGGGGGTAGACGACGCCGCTCGTGATACCCCCCTTCATGACCATGTCGGCCTCCTCGGTCAGCGAGGCCCGTTTCGGGTAGTCGAAGTTCTTCATGGCCTTGATGAGGTCTTCTTCAGCAGTCACAGACGCATGCTACGGCGCCGATCCGGAGGCCTCTCTGGGTCGCTATTGGCGGGCGGCGGATACCCTCGGCAGAGCAGATTGCCGTAGAGACCGAGAATGAAGGGGCTCACGATGGGCAAGGACGTCGATTGCGTCCGCCAGGGGAGCGGTACGGAGCACCCCCATTCAAGAATCGGCCAGACTTCTCACTGCCCGGCGTCGGCGAGAAGCCTCCGATGATCCGACTCGTCAGGCCGAGGGAGATCCCGGAGCCATTGCTGTCGGCACGGGCTCGTCGTGCACGCGTGGAAGCCGACGAGTGGGCCCAGGCGCAATTCGAGGGCCTACGGTCCAAGGCGGTTCTGGCCAAACAGCAGTCGTTGCGACTGTACGACGGCGTTGTCGACGCGCCCAGTGTCGCCACGGTGCTTCTTGAGGCCCAGCACGGCAAGTGCGCTTTCTGCGAGTCGAGGGTGCGTGGCGAGCAGAGCGATACGGCCCGGTTCCGTCCGGCCAGCGGCGCTGTCGTCGAGGGCGTATCGAGCCTCCCGCACTATGCGTGGGTCGCCTACGACTGGGAGAACCTCCACCTCGTCTGCACTCTGTGCAACTGGGCCAAAGGAAAGCGCTTCCCGGTGCTCGAGCGGCGGGCGCCATTCGGGAAGCACGGCAATGCTCTCGCCTCCGCAGAGCACGCACTGCTGCTCGACCCGTTCCTCGACGACCCGCAAAGCCACCTTGTCTTCACCGACGACGGGTTGGTGAACAGCGAGACACCGGAGGGGCGGGCGACAATCGACTGCTTCGATCTCAACCGGGACGCGCTTCGCAAGCGTCGTAGAGCATCAATGGAGGGGGCCACGACGGTCGCCCGAGTCGCATGGGCATCCGGTCGTCGCGGCGTAATCGGAGTCGGCGACGAGCACGAGTACGCAGCCGCTCGGCGGGAGGCCGTCCGCCGATTTGCCGAAACCGCGTCTTCAGCAGTGCCAGGTATCTCGGACGAAGGCGAGCACGTGGTCGTCGGCGAAGTACGGATCAAGAAGCGCAGCGCCGAAGAGGAGCAGGCCGCAGTCGGTGCCGAGCACGCGGCGATGGCGGCCCAGGACAACTATTCACTCGAGAACCGCTCGAACGACGACACCTACTTCGCCACGACGAAATACATCCGCTCGATCGAGATCACCGACTGGAAGCCGATTCGCCACCTGCTTGTCGACGCCCCATCGGGCCGCTCAGCGCGGGCGCCGTGGCTGATGCTGCTGGGGGAGAACGGGGCGGGGAAGAGCTCGATCCTTCAAGGCGTGGCCCTGGCCCTGCTCGGCCGGCGTAGCCGTGACGCGCTCAACCTGCGGGCCGGTGACTTCGTACGCAACGGGGCTAAGCGGGCCGAGATCAAGGTGTGGCTCTCGGGCGTCACGGAGCCGTGCGTCCTGACGGCCCGCAAGAGCGACGACACCTTCGGGGGGACTGAGAACGCCAAAGTGCTCGTTCTCGGCTACGGCGCCACCCGCCTGCTCCCCGAGCGCGGGACCGAGCCGGTACCGCCGCCGCCGGACGCCATCGCCGACGTGGACAACCTGTTCCGCCCCTTCGTCCCTATGACCGATGCCAACGCCTGGTTGTTGAGCCTCGACGACGATCGCTTCGCCACGGCGGGTCGCGCCCTTCGCCAGCTCCTCGACCTGAAGGCAACTGAAGGGTTCCTACGATTCCGCAAGGCCGGGGAGGTGCGCTGCCGGGTACTCGGCTCGACCGTCCCGCTGGCCCAGCTGAGCGACGGGTACCAGTCGGTCGTCGCCCTCGCCTGCGACATCATGGCCGTGTTGTTCAGCCTCTGGGACGACGTGGCCGCGGCCGAGGGCATCGTCATGCTCGATGAGCTGGGGTCCCACCTGCACCCTCGCTGGCGGATGCGCGTCGTCGAAGGCCTGCGGGATCTGTTCCCGAGGGTCCAGTTCATCGTGACGACGCACGATCCCCTGTGCCTCCGGGGGTTGGAGGACGGCGAGGTCGCCCTCGTCGAGCGTCGCGACGACGAGCACCGCACCGTGGTCGTGCGCCAGGACCTGCCGAACGTGGCCGGGCTCCGGGCCGACCAGCTCCTCACGTCCGAACTGTTCGGCCTGCGCTCCACGGTCGATCCCGAGGTGGAGAAGGCGTTCAACGAGTACTACGCCCTGCTGGCACTGCGGACGCCGACCGAGGCCCAGACCCAGCGGGTCGATGAGCTCCAGGACCAGCTGGCCGGGATGCGCCTCCTGGGCGACACCGAGCGCGAGCGCCTCGTCTACGAGGCCGCCGACCTGTGGTTGGCCCGGCGGGCAGCGTCGGCGCCGGAGGCGGAGGAAGGAGCAGGAGGACGCGACGCCGCGGTGCAGATGTTGGCCGACGTGTGGGCGGAGCGTTCGCCCGAGCGATTCACTCCGCAGGCGGACTGAGGCGTGCGGCGGGTGGCGCGGCTGCCGACGCCCAAGAGCCTCGACGGCGTCGGATCGATCGGCGACAAGGAGCTGGTGAAGGCCCGTGCCTTCTTCAAAGTCAAGGAGAACGGCGAGAAGTCCTTCACGTTCGCCGCCTACAAGGCCGACGACGTCCGCGCCGCGATGGAGGCGATGTTCGGCGGGAAGTGCGCGTACTGCGAGACCTTCTTCGCCGCGGCAATGCCCGTCGACGTGGAGCACTACCGGCCGAAGGGGGCCTTCATCGAGGGCGGAAAGCCCAAGAAGCCCGGCTACTGGTGGCTGGCGATGGTCTGGACGAACCTGCTCCCGTCGTGTGCCGACTGCAACCGGGCCCGCGAGCAGGAGATCATCGGTGCCGACGGCAAGTCGGTTGCGGGCAAGGCCAACCAGTTCCCTTTGGCCACTGGCTCGTTGCGCGCCGCCGCCGAGGGTGGGGAGGCGAGCGAGGTGGCCCTCCTGCTCGACCCGTGCGTCGACGATCCCGCCGCCCACCTGGAGTTCGGGTCCAACGGCACCGTGCGGCCGGCTCTGGTCGGCGGCGCCGACAGCGAGCGCGGCAAGGTCACGATCGACGTGGCCGCCCTGATGCGTCGTGCCCTTGTCGAGGCACGGGCGGTGGCCGCCCGCGAGACCCAGGCCGCCATCCGCCACGTGCGCGACACGATGCACGACATCGCTGAGGCCGAGAGCCAGGCCATGTCCGAGGAGGCGAGACGGCTCCGGCTGGAAACGCTGCGGAGGCGCCTCGACCTCGACGTCGCCGACATGGAGGCCAAGGCCGCACCTACTACCGCCTACTCGGCGGTGGCCGAGACGCTCGTGGCCGCCTTCAAGAGCGAGAAGGGGCTCTGAGGCAGACGCCCGGCAGGACGTACCCGCTGGGTGAGGACGCGACCGCGCTCCGCGTTCAGCTAGGCGTTCAGCGGCTCATGTCAGTCTCACGAGTTCCCGCTCCAGCGGCGAGCGGGGCCACGAGGGTCCGTTTAGAGGGGGGCGGGCCATTGAGGCCGCCCACGCTTCGGGGCACAAACGGACGCCCACGAGGAGACGGAGGTCGACGTCCGTCACCGCCCTGGTCGCCTACGTCTTGGCAGGTGTGTTCGCAGTTGGCTGCACGGCTCCTGCGGCCGCCGTGGGACGCGTCGACCTGGCCGAA
>CAWGUU010000020.1:0-44310 GCA_963825765.1 uncultured Acidimicrobiia bacterium | reverse complement strand
TCAGGCCCCAGGACACCGTCGCCCGCCTGGGGGGGACGAGTTCGCGGTGCTCCTCGAGGCCGTTGTCCGAGGCCGAGGCGGTACTGGTGGCCGAGCGGATCGCCGCCGCCGGGGCCGAGGACGTCCAGTGGCCGGGCGCCACGTGCGCACCCGGTTCAGCATCGGCATCGCGGTGGCCGACGCCAGCCCGGAGGGACACGTGGAGGCCGACGAGCCGGTCAGCAGGGCCGACGCCGCCATGTACGCCCCGAAGACCCGCGGGGCCGGGAGCTTCGAGGTGTTCGACCCCACCATGCGGGCCGCCGCCGTGGAGCGGGTGTCCCTCAAGCACGACCTCCAGTGGGCGGTCGAGGCCGACGAGCTCGAGGTGAACTACCAGCCGATCATCCGGCTGGCCGACAGCCGCGTCGTCGGATTCGAGGCCCTGCTGCGCTGGAACCACCCCGTGCGGGGCGTCCTCCCGCCGGCGGACTTCATCGGCCTGGCCGAGGAGTCCGGCCTCATCGTCTCGATCGGGGAGTGGGTGATCCGGGAGGCGTGCCTCCAGGCCCGACACCTGGCCGACGCCTACCCCCACCGCGGGCCCCTGGGGATGAGCGTGAACGTCTCCACCCGCCAACTGCAGACGCCGGGCCTGGTCGAGGTGGTGGTGACCGCCCTCCGGGACTCGGGCTGCGACCCCAACCTGCTCACCCTCGAGATCACCGAGAGCGCCAGCGTCACCGACCCCGAGGCCACTATCGCCAGGTTGCGCGAGCTGAAGCAGCTCGGCGTGCGGCTGGCCGTCGACGACTTCGGCACCGGCTACTCGTCGCTCAGCTACCTGCGCCGCTTCCCGGTCGACCAGCTGAAGATCGACAGGTCCTTCGTGGCCGGCCTGGGTCGCAACGAGTCCGACACCGCCATCGTCGCCAGCGTCATCGGGCTGGCCCACGCCCTCGGGCTGGAGGCGGTGGCCGAGGGGGTGGAGAGCGTCGGTCAGATGGAGCAGCTCACCCGCCTGAAGTGCGACCAGGCCCAGGGCTTCAACTGGTGCCGCCCGTCGGCGATCGAAGCCCTGGAGGAGTGGCTGACGCCGGGCATCGGCCCCACCGGTGGCGAGCGCAAGCCGGCGCGGGTGCTGCTTGTGGACGACCGACGTGAGGTGCGGGCGGCGATCAAGATGGCGATGGAGCTCGACGGGGCGTTCGAGGTCATCGCCGAGGCCGAGGACGGCGCCGAGGCCATCGAGGCCGCAGCCCTGCTCCAGCCCGACATGGTCGTGCTCGACCTCATCATGCCGGGCATGGGCGGCCTGGAGGCGCTGCACGCCATCCGCATCGCGGCGCCGGACGCCGCCGTCGTCCTGCTCACCGCCCTCGACGTCGCCGACGTGCCCCAGGCGGCGGTGGACGAGTCCCTCGCCGTCCTCGACAAGACCGTCGACCTCGGCGAGCTTGTCGACAAGCTCAGCGCCCTGGCCGCGCCCGTCTGAGCGGTCTGATCCCACCGGCCCCTCGCGGGTCTTGTGGCCCGCCACCGGGATGTGGAAGCGTGGCGTCGCCATGGCCCTCGACATCGTCGTCTGCGCGCTGTTCGTGCTCTTCGGCATCGGCGCGGTGGTGCTGGGCGTCACCAGCGGCGGCCTCTGGCTGCTGCTGCTCGCGCTCGGGGCGCTGCTCATCCTCATCGGCCTCGTCGGTGGATCCTTCGCCGTCCGCGGCCGCATCAACGACAGGGTCAAGCGCAACCGCGGCTACTGAGCCCGCAATATCCACAACGTCTCCATCACGCGTTCACATCTCCGGCCGATCCTTGGCCCGGAGCGTCGATCGCAAAGGAGACCGAGATGAACAACAGACGTGTGTGGGCCGGCGTCGCCGCCGGGGTGCTCGCCGCCCTGGTCGTGGTCAGCGTGGCCGTCGGGGCCTTCCAGGCCGGGCAGCGCGACAGCGAGCCCGTCGCCCAGGTCGTGGGTGACGGCGGGGAGGTCGTGCGGGTCGTCGGCGGCCACGGGTGGGGCTACGGGCCGGGGCCCGGGTTCTTCCTTCTCCCGCTGCTGGGCATCGCGCTGGTCGTGCTGCTGCTGAGGGGACGGGTCGGACCGGGCGGCTGGTACCGCGGCTGCGGACCGGGCGGCGGCTACGGCGGCCGGGACGAGGCCATGCAGGACTGGCACCGTCGGGCCCATCGCGACACCCCAACCAGCGAGGAGTAGCGGCCCTGCTCCTCCGGCCCGCCGGCGAGCGAGGATGGAGGTGACGTGAAGACCGTGCTGGTGGTCGACGACGAGCCCAAGATCCTCGAGGTGGTGCGGGACTACCTGGCCGACGCCGGGTTCTCGGTCGTGACCGCGTCCGACGGCCCGGCCGCCCTGGCCCAGGCCCGCGCCGTCGGCCCCGACCTGGTGGTCCTCGACCTCGGCCTACCCGGCCTCGACGGCCTGGACGTGGCCCGCGAGCTGCGGCGACGGTCGCCGGTGCCGATCATCATGCTCACCGCCCGCAGCGACGAGGTCGACAGGGTGCTGGGGCTGGAGATCGGCGCCGACGACTACCTGGTCAAGCCCTTCAGCCCGAGAGAGCTGGTGGCTCGGGTCAGGGCCGTGCTGCGCCGCACCGACGGTCTGCCGGCCGACGACGACGCGCCGGTCACCGTCGGCGACGTGGTCGTCGACCCGACCCGTCGCCGGGTCACGGTGGCCGGTCGGGCGGTCGAGCTGACCGCCACCGAGTTCGCGCTCGTGGCCCACATGGCCCGCCAGCCCGGCCGGGTGTTCACCCGCGCGCAGCTGCTCGACGTCATCCACGGGGTCGCGGTGGAGTCCTACGAGCGGGCGATCGACGCCCACGTCAAGAACGTCCGCCGCAAGCTGGAGCCCGAGCCGCACCGGCCGCGGTACGTCCTCACCGTGCACGGCGTCGGCTACCGGTTCGTCGAAGGCTGACCGGTGGGGCACGGGCAGGATCGGCACGTCGATCGCCGGCACCGGCACCGGCACCGCCGCGGCCCGCCGCCCTGGTGGCCACAGGGGGAGCAGTGGCCACCCGGCGGCCCCCCGTGGAAGATGGCGCCGCAGCGGTTCCGTCGCCGGTTCGTCGCGGTGGCCGTGCTCGCCCTGGTCGTGCTCATCGGATTGGGCGTGGTCGTCGGCTTCGGCCTCGACCACTGGGGCGGCCCCCCCGCTCGACCGGAAGGCGACCGTGGCCGGGGGCCGGGCGGCCTGCTGCTGGTCGTCGGCTTCGTCGCCCTGGTGGGCGGGGTGGCCACCGCCCTGGCCTACAAGCGGATCAGCCGTCCCGTCGCCGACCTGTTAGGCGCCTCCGAGCGCGTGGCCCAGGGCGACCACGGCGTCGAGGTGCAGGCCGCCGGCCCCCGCGAGCTGCGGTCGCTGATCGAGACGTTCAACCAGATGGCTGCCCGGCTGGACGCCACCGAGGAGCAACGGCGGCGCTTCCTCGCCGACGTCACCCACGAGCTGCGCACCCCCCTCGCCGTCCTGCAGAGCGGCATCGAGGCCCAGCTCGACGGCATCCACCCCCGCGACGACGCTCACCTCGGCTCGCTGCTGGAGGAGACCCACCTCCTGGGCCGCCTGGTCGACGACCTCCACACCCTGGCCCTGGCCGACGCCGGCCGGCTGGCGTTGCACTACGAGCGTGCCCACCCCGCGGCGCTCGTGGCCGACGCGGTGGACAGCCACACCGCGCTGGCCGAGCGCAAGGGGGTCGTCATCACGTCGACCGTGGCCGACGACCTCCCCGAGGTCGACGTCGACCCCACCCGGGTCCGCCAGGTGCTGGCCAACCTGCTCTCCAACGCCGTCCGCCACTCCCGCACCGCCGTCACCGTCACGGTTGTCGCCACCGACGACGGGGTCCTCTTCACCGTCGTCGACGACGGGCCCGGCATCCCCGCCGACCAGCTCGACGGCGTCTTCGAGCGCTTCACCCGCGCCGCCGACTCGCGGGGCAGCGGCCTGGGACTGTCGATCGCCCGCGACCTGGTGCATGCCCACGGCGGGACGATCGCAGCCCGGAACCAGCCTGATGGGGGCGCGGCGATCGGCTTCACGGTGCCCGTCTCCAGGCCGGCCGGACCGGCGTGACTCGAACCGAGGTGCTCGAGGGTCTCCAGGCCGAGGGCGCGCGTCTCGCGGGGGTGATGCTCGATCTCGGCGAGGAGGACTTCCGCAGGCCGACGCCCTGCGTCCCGTGGACCGTCGCCGAGTTGCTGGCCCACGTCCTGGTGGCCACCAACCGCCTGCCGGCGATGCTGCGCACCCGGTGGGGCGACGCCATGCTCCTCACCGACTTCCTCGTCACCCGGGTGGTGGAGCTCGCCGTTCACGGGCTCGACCTGGCCGCCGGCCTCGATCGGGAGCCGTGGATCACGCCGGAGGCGGCGGGCGTCACGGAGCGACTGCTCCTCGGCCCGCAGGCCATCGGCACGCCGGCCACGATGGGCTGGGACCGCCTGGCCTTCATCCGCAAGGCCACCGGGCGAATACCGCTCACCGATGACGAGGCCCGGCTGATGACTGAGCACGGCGTCCGCTGGCTGACACTCAGCTGAAAGACCAGGCACTCGGGTGAAAGACCAGGCGCTCGGGTCAACGCCGGACGGTTAGCGTGGGCCGGCGTGACGTCCCACCCGACCTCCACCGATCTGGCCGAGCTCATCGCCCGGGACCATCGGGTCATCGATGAGCTCTTCACCGCGCTGACGACCGAGCGGGAGGACCGGTTCCCGCTCGCCCACCGCCTGCTCGACGAGCTGGCCACCCACACCGCCGCCGAGCAGCAGATCCTGTACCCGGCGCTGCGCGACATCGTTCCCGGGGGCGTGGACATGGCCAACCGGGGCCAGTCCGAGCACCAGTCGATGCGCCGGGCCATGGAGACCATCGAGCGCACCCACCCGGGCGACGCCGAGTTCGAGGAGGCGCTCACCACCCTCGCCGCCGAGATGCGGGCCCACGCCCCCGTCGAGGAGGCGGAGCTGCTGCCAGCCCTGCGGGACGCGGTGGGCGACCAGCCGCTGCTCGAGTTGGGCGCCATCTACGCCCAGATGAAGGAGAGCTACCCGTCCGGCCTCCAGGCCCTGCCCGCCGACATCCCCGAACCGAAACTACTGTCGTAGCGATGGCCGACGAGACGCTGACCGAGAGCCGCAAGAGGCTGGATGACGAGTACGGGCAGGTCAGGCGCCATCTCGACCGGATCCACGAAGCGCTCGACAAGGTGGAGGCCGCCGGGCCCGAGGACGACCTCTCCGGGTTGCTCGAGGAGCTGGAGGACGCGGTGAAGGAGGTCCGCACCGGCGGCGTGGTGGGTTCCGGCGCCAACGGTCACCGGCGGGCGCTGGAGGACTACCTCCGCCTGAAGCAAGGCGACTGACGCCCGAGAGAAGGCCGAGCCGTCCCGCCCGGCGGACGCCGGACAAGGGGGGCGACGGCTTCCCCGGGGAGACCGGGAGGGGGTCCTGCGCTGGCGGGAAGCGCAAGGTGCCTTTGGGAGAACCGGGGTCCCCGGAGTTGCCGTCGCCCAACTTCTGTCGGCGGTCTCAGTCACCACCTTGAGGAAAAGCGAGCACTTCCTCGAGGGAAACTCGAGATGCCCGCGGCGCCCGCCCGCGGTCTAGGTTCTCGGACCGATGTTCCTCGGCGACCAGCTGCTGCCCTACCTCCTTCTCGCCCTCGGAGGGGCGCTGTTCGTCGGCACGCTGCTGGCCCTGGTGCGACCGCCGCGGGAGAGCAGGGACGGAGAGCTGGCCCGCCCTCCCCTCGGTCGCAGCGTGGTGATGATGACGGTGGGGCTGGTCACGGCCATCTGGGCCCTCGCCAGCCTGTTCCGGGGCTGAGCTGCCGGCGGGCCGCTCGCAACGCCGCAGGCTCGGCTACTTCGACTGGCCGCCGGCCGCGGTCGCCTGGGTGGTCGCCTTCCTCGCCCGGGCGGCAGCGCCCGCCGACGCCCGCCGGGCGGCGCGGGCCGCGGCCTTGGCCTCGTCCAGCTCCCGCTCCAGCCGCTCGACCTCCTCCTCCGCCGCGGACGCCGCCGACGCAGCCCGGGCCGCCTCCTCCTGCGCTTCAACGGCCGCAGCTTGGGCGGCGGCGGCCTGGGCGGCGCGGCGGGCCTCGGCCTCCTCCTCGCCGGTCGACTCCGCGGCGGGGGCGTCGTCCTGCTCGTCCTGCTCCGGCCGAGGAGTCCGGCGAGGAGGCGGGGACCAGTCGTCGGCGACCCAGTCGAGGCCGAAACCGCTCGGAGGGTCCAGCTCCCGCGTGAGCCGCCCGGCCTGCACGACGGCGCCCGACCGGGGGTCGAGCGATGCGGCGTCGAGCGTGCCGGCGATGGCGTCGCGGTGGGCGTCGGCCGCCCGCCCCGACTCGGTCAGCAGGCCCATCGCCGTGTCCGTCAGCGCCGCGACCGCCTCGCGTCGGCGCCGTCCCGCCGTCACCGCGCTGTCCGGACGTCCCCCGCTGAGCAGGCCCTCGTGGGCCTCCTCCAGGTCCTGGCCCAGGGCGAGCAGCCGGCCGAGCTCGTCGGGATGGCGGCGGGCCAGCTGGTTCACCGCCCAGGCGGCCACCGTGGGTCGGCGGAGGGCGGCCACCTCGGCCGCCCCCTCACGGTCGCCGGCGGCCTTGAGTTGCTTGACGAGCGCCTGGCGGCGGGCGATGAACTCCTCGGGACCCGCCGCGAACAGCTCGTCGACCTCGGGGTGGCCGTCGCTCCCCACCCGCGGACGATACCTCCCGCCCGCGGCTCCGACCGCGTACGGGACGGCTCAGGTGGGCGGGCCCAGAAAGGCGATGCTCACCGTTGCAAGGACCAGGCCGGCGACGAGGAGCAACCCGAACTTCGCGAACGCGCACACCCGGGCGATGCCGGGCCAATTGACGTTCCGCCTGCGGTGGAGGACCAGAACGAGGGCGATGTCCTCGATCAGGTCGAGGGCGGCCGCCGTGAGAAAAGCGATTCCTGTCACTGCGGCCGCCGTCGCCCATCCCGTCCATCCCAGGTCGCGGGCGTGGTCGGCGACCACCGCAGCCAGGACCCACAGCCCGAGCCCGTAGGCCACGAGGAAGGGCACGTCGACGACGAGCGACCAGCGGGCCGCCCGCCAGCCCCGGCCGCTGGCCCGCCACTTCTCGAGAACGGGGTCCGCCCGGGACCACGACCCGATCGTCTCGAAGCCGACGATCCCGACGCCGCCGGTCGAGAGCATGACCTTCTTAGCTGCGCCGAATCCGGCCTGGCACAGCGCGGCGACGAGGAAGGATACGAGGAGCCACCCCGCCCGCTCCCCGCACGACCATGCCTCGGGCGCCAGGGTCAGCGCCGTCATCAGAACCGGGCGACGAGGCGCAGATCGGGTAGTGGCAAGGGTTCGTAGTCCTTCTTGGTGAAGTCCGGGTAGGGGATTCCGTCCGGTCCGGCGTCCTCCGATGGTGCGGCTTCCTTGCGCTCCCGCCCCACGAACTTCAGGAGCTGGTCGGTGCGCTCCACCGCCCCCCTCTTCCATTTGAGGCTGGCCTCCGAGAAGGGAGAGTCCTCGAGGAAGGCGCGGTACCCGGGCAGCCCTCCCGGCAGCTCGGTGTCGTAGCGGGCGAGCATGCTCCGCGCCGCCCGGTCGAGCTGGCCCATCGCAGTGCGGTATCGCACGTCCCGATGTCTGGTGAAGTCGAACGTCCCGAGCGCCACTGCCGCCTGGTGTCCACGGACGCACAGGGACAGGACGGTCTCGGGGGGCATGTTCAGGTTCATCCCGCCTTCCTCGTCGGTGGTGTGGACGTCGACGATGCGGTCCCTGAACCCGGGCAGCACGCACTGGCCCTCGTCCGACCAGTTCTGGAGGGTGTCGAGCAATGCCGAAATGAAACCCGGGAGCGACGAGGTATCCCGTGTCCTCGCTGCGGCCGACTTGCCCGCCCCACGGAAATAGACGTCCTTCGGGGTTCGCCCGACCGGATAGGGGGCGAGACTGATGCCCAGAGTGGGCCGTTTCGGCCACATGGCGTCGAAGAAGTGAATCGGGAAGTTGCTGCTGATGCCGCCGTCGGAGAACCAGCAGCGCACGGGCTTCTGGACCTCCGGCCCTCGGTCGATGACGTAGAACGGCACGGCGCTGATCAGGCCGGGGAAGCTCAACGTCAGGCGGACGGCGAGGACGACGGGTAAGTCGCCTGCGGCGGGGAGGCGGACGAGACGCTTGTCAGGGTGATTCGGGCAGGTCCAATCCTCCGGATCATCGTCTTTCGACTTGGCGCGGGAATGGGTGCGCAGATGCTCGATGACCGGGGGCGGGAAGTACTCGGCCAGCTCCTCCGGGCAGTACGAATACAGGTTCTGCTCGAAGGGCAGGCGAACCGGCCGGCATTGGGTGACGTTCGTGGTCATCATCTCCAGCCGGACGTTGCAGTCGTCCGGCCGGTGTTCGGTCCCTTCCGGCGCTCCCCACAGCTCGGCGAAGGTGAGGACGTGTTGGCGCTGGTCGCCGACCTTCGCGGCGCCGTTGAGCCGCACATGGAGCCAATCGGTGAATGGCTCGACGTCGCTCTCCTCTGGTGCGTGCCGAGGCCACGCCGCTCCGGCTGACCCGCGACAGACGCCGTAGCCGTTCGATTCGAGCCGCTTCTTCCCGGACAACACTGTGCCCACCAACGCGGCGACGAGGGCCAGCCCCAACGAGGGCAGTGCGACGAACGCCAGGCCCAGGGCAATCCGGGCCCAGTCGGCACCCTCGTGAGGTGCACCCCCCACGACCAGCAGCCCCCACAGGCCCAGGATGAGGCCGGCGACGAGGGTGAGGGCGAACGCCGCGGGCGCGGTACCGATCACACCGCCGAGGACCCGGAGCACCATCACGGCCCGGCCGCGCTCCTTGTCCATCGTGGACAGGAGGATGCGGAACAGCGGGCGGGTCCTGCGACTGGGTTGAAAGATGCGGAGGAGGTCGCGTCCCAGGTCGTCGGGGAGCTTCGCCAGCTCCTGGAACCCGCCGGCGTCGCGCCCCACCTCGGCCGCCGCCGCCATCGCCGCGGCGATGCCGCCCGCCGAACTACCGCCCAGGTTCCTGAAGCGTTTGGTCTTGGCCAGCTCGCAGACCGCAAGGGGGTAGACGACGCCGCTCGTGATACCCCCCTTCATGACCATGTCGGCCTCCTCGGTCAGCGAGGCCCGTTTCGGGTAGTCGAAGTTCTTCATGGCCTTGATGAGGTCTTCTTCAGCAGTCACAGACGCATGCTACGGCGCCGATCCGGAGGCCTCTCTGGGTCGCTATTGGCGGGCGCCGGATACCCTCGGCAGAGCAGATTGCCGTAGAGACCGAGAATGAAGGGGCTCACGATGGGCAAGGACGTCGATTGCGTCCGCCAGGGGAGCGGTACGGAGCACCCCCATTCAAGAATCGGCCAGACTTCTCACTGCCCGGCGTCGGCGAGAAGCCTCCGATGATCCGACTCGTCAGGCCGAGGGAGATCCCGGAGCCATTGCTGTCGGCACGGGCTCGTCGTGCACGCGTGGAAGCCGACGAGTGGGCCCAGGCGCAATTCGAGGGCCTACGGTCCAAGGCGGTTCTGGCCAAACAGCAGTCGTTGCGACTGTACGACGGCGTTGTCGACGCGCCCAGTGTCGCCACGGTGCTTCTTGAGGCCCAGCACGGCAAGTGCGCTTTCTGCGAGTCGAGGGTGCGTGGCGAGCAGAGCGATACGGCCCGGTTCCGTCCGGCCAGCGGCGCTGTCGTCGAGGGCGTATCGAGCCTCCCGCACTATGCGTGGGTCGCCTACGACTGGGAGAACCTCCACCTCGTCTGCACTCTGTGCAACTGGGCCAAAGGAAAGCGCTTCCCGGTGCTCGAGCGGCGGGCGCCATTCGGGAAGCACGGCAATGCTCTCGCCTCCGCAGAGCACGCACTGCTGCTCGACCCGTTCCTCGACGACCCGCAAAGCCACCTTGTCTTCACCGACGACGGGTTGGTGAACAGCGAGACACCGGAGGGGCGGGCGACAATCGACTGCTTCGATCTCAACCGGGACGCGCTTCGCAAGCGTCGTAGAGCATCAATGGAGGGGGCCACGACGGTCGCCCGAGTCGCATGGGCATCCGGTCGTCGCGGCGTAATCGGAGTCGGCGACGAGCACGAGTACGCAGCCGCTCGGCGGGAGGCCGTCCGCCGATTTGCCGAAACCGCGTCTTCAGCAGTGCCAGGTATCTCGGACGAAGGCGAGCACGTGGTCGTCGGCGAAGTACGGATCAAGAAGCGCAGCGCCGAAGAGGAGCAGGCCGCAGTCGGTGCCGAGCACGCGGCGATGGCGGCCCAGGACAACTATTCACTCGAGAACCGCTCGAACGACGACACCTACTTCGCCACGACGAAATACATCCGCTCGATCGAGATCACCGACTGGAAGCCGATTCGCCACCTGCTTGTCGACGCCCCATCGGGCCGCTCAGCGCGGGCGCCGTGGCTGATGCTGCTGGGGGAGAACGGGGCGGGGAAGAGCTCGATCCTTCAAGGCGTGGCCCTGGCCCTGCTCGGCCGGCGAAGCCGTGACGCGCTCAACCTGCGGGCCGGTGACTTCGTACGCAACGGGGCTAAGCGGGCCGAGATCAAGGTGTGGCTCTCGGGCGTCACGGAGCCGTGCGTCCTGACGGCCCGCAAGAGCGACGACACCTTCGGGGGGACTGAGAACGCCAAAGTGCTCGTTCTCGGCTACGGCGCCACCCGCCTGCTCCCCGAGCGCGGGACCGAGCCGGTACCGCCGCCGCCGGACGCCATCGCCGACGTGGACAACCTGTTCCGCCCCTTCGTCCCTATGACCGACGCCAACGCCTGGTTGTTGAGCCTCGACGACGATCGCTTCGCCACGGCGGGTCGCGCCCTTCGCCAGCTCCTCGACCTGAAGGCAACTGAAGGGTTCCTACGATTCCGCAAGGCCGGGGAGGTGCGCTGCCGGGTACTCGGCTCGACCGTCCCGCTGGCCCAGCTGAGCGACGGGTACCAGTCGGTCGTCGCCCTCGCCTGCGACATCATGGCCGTGTTGTTCAGCCTCTGGGACGACGTGGCCGCGGCCGAGGGCATCGTCATGCTCGATGAGCTGGGGTCCCACCTGCACCCTCGCTGGCGGATGCGCGTCGTCGAAGGCCTGCGGGATCTGTTCCCGAGGGTCCAGTTCATCGTGACGACGCACGATCCCCTGTGCCTCCGGGGGTTGGAGGACGGCGAGGTCGCCCTCGTCGAGCGTCGCGACGACGAGCACCGCACCGTGGTCGTGCGCCAGGACCTGCCGAACGTGGCCGGGCTCCGGGCCGACCAGCTCCTCACGTCCGAACTGTTCGGCCTGCGCTCCACGGTCGATCCCGAGGTGGAGAAGGCGTTCAACGAGTACTACGCCCTGCTGGCACTGCGGACGCCGACCGAGGCCCAGACCCAGCGGGTCGATGAGCTCCAGGACCAGCTGGCCGGGATGCGCCTCCTGGGCGACACCGAGCGCGAGCGCCTCGTCTACGAGGCCGCCGACCTGTGGTTGGCCCGGCGGGCAGCGTCGGCGCCGGAGGCGGAGGAAGGAGCAGGAGGACGCGACGCCGCGGTGCAGATGTTGGCCGACGTGTGGGCGGAGCGTTCGCCCGAGCGATTCACTCCGCAGGCGGACTGAGGCGTGCGGCGGGTGGCGCGGCTGCCGACGCCCAAGAGCCTCGACGGCGTCGGATCGATCGGCGACAAGGAGCTGGTGAAGGCCCGTGCCTTCTTCAAAGTCAAGGAGAACGGCGAGAAGTCCTTCACGTTCGCCGCCTACAAGGCCGACGACGTCCGCGCCGCGATGGAGGCGATGTTCGGCGGGAAGTCCGCGTACTGCGAGACCTTCTTCGCCGCGGCAATGCCCGTCGACGTGGAGCACTACCGGCCGAAGGGGGCCTTCATCGAGGGCGGAAAGCCCAAGAAGCCCGGCTACTGGTGGCTGGCGATGGTCTGGACGAACCTGCTCCCGTCGTGTGCCGACTGCAACCGGGCCCGCGAGCAGGAGATCATCGGTGCCGACGGCAAGTCGGTTGCGGGCAAGGCCAACCAGTTCCCTTTGGCCACTGGCTCGTTGCGCGCCGCCGCCGAGGGTGGGGAGGCGAGGGAGGTGGCCCTCCTGCTCGACCCGTGCGTCGACGATCCCGCCGCCCACCTGGAGTTCGGGTCCAACGGCACCGTGCGGCCGGCTCTGGTCGGCGGCGCCGACAGCGAGCGCGGCAAGGTCACGATCGACGTGGCCGCCCTGATGCGTCGTGCCCTTGTCGAGGCACGGGCGGTGGCCGCCCGCGAGACCCAGGCCGCCATCCGCCACGTGCGCGACACGATGCACGACATCGCTGAGGCCGAGAGCCAGGCCATGTCCGAGGAGGCGAGACGGCTCCGGCTGGAAACGCTGCGGAGGCGCCTCGACCTCGACGTCGCCGACATGGAGGCCAAGGCCGCACCTACTACCGCCTACTCGGCGGTGGCCGAGACGCTCGTGGCCGCCTTCAAGAGCGAGAAGGGGCTCTGAGGCAGACGCCCGGCAGGACGTACCCGCTGGGTGAGGACGCGACCGCGCTCCGCGTTCAGCTAGGCGTTCAGCGGCTCATGTCAGTCTCACGAGTACCCGCTGCAGAGTCGAGCGGCACCGGGCCACAAGGGTCCGTTTAGAGGGGGGCGGGCCCATGGGGCCGAGCACGCTTCGGGGCACGCGAGGGACACCGACGAGTAGACGGAGGTCGGCGCCTGTCACCGCCCTGGGCGCGTGTTCGCAGTTGGCGGCACGGCTCCTGCGACCGCCGCGGGCCGCGTCGACGTGGCCGAACCCACCTTCAGCCACCCGACCGCCATTACCAATCCGCTTTTCCCGAAGGCGCCGTTGAAGCAGGTGCTCCAGCTCGGTACCGAGGGTGAGGACCAGGTCCGGTTCGAGGTGACCCAGCTGAGGAAGACCAAGAGGATCGCCTGGAACGGCCGCCGGGTCGAGACACTCGTCACGCATGTCGTCGCCTACACCGACGGGCGGATAAGTGAGGTGGCGAGGGACTTCTACGCCCAGGCCGACGACGGATCCGTCTGGTACTTCGGCGAAGAGGTGGACAACTACGAGGACGGCGTGATCGACAACCACGACGGCAGTTGGCTCGCCGGGCGGGACGGCCCTCCGGGCATGATCATGCCGGCCACCCCCCAGGTCGGCGACGTGCTTCGGCCGGAGAACATCCCCGGTCTCGTCTTCGAGGAAGTGACGGTGAACGCGACCGGCCTGACCGTTCCTGGGCCCAGCGGCCCGGTGTCCGGCGCCATCGCCACCGAGGCGGTGCTCGACGACGGCACGGTCGAGAACAAGATCTCTTTCGCTCCCGAGTATGGCGAGTTCCAAGCGGCGGTGGCCTCGAAGGACGAGCTGTACAGCGTCGCCCTCGCCGTGCCCGTCGACGCCCTGCCCGGGCCGGTGCCATCGCAGCTCAGGCAGCTGTCGGCCGGCGCCGCCGACGTCTTCTGGACCGCTCCTCTCCGGCGCTGGGATCGTCTCGCGGCCACCATCGAAGAAATGCAGGAGGCGTGGGATTCCTTCTCGGGCGACCCCCCGCCGCTCCTGGCCGACATGATCGACGAGACGCTCGAGGCTCTCGACGTCGCCCTGACGCTCGAGGACGTCGGCGGCCTACGCCAGGCGGCAATCGACGCGGGGATGGCGAGCCTCGACCTGCAGGAGCGGTACCGATCCGTCAAGGACATCGATGCCGCCCGGCTGGCACTCTGGCGCAACCAGTTGCTCCTCGACACTCCTACTCTCGACCACGGGCTGATTGCCGGCGACGTCGCCACGTTGAGACCATCGCAGCGCGGATCAACGGCTGACGAGATTGGTCATAGGACGCGGGTGGCTGCCGGCCTGACGGCTCCTGGTCGCCGTCAGCGGGCCACCCGTGCGGGTGATGCTTCGACGCCGGCGGTCGCGACCGATAGCTCCCACCTCTCGCCGGTCACGGTCCTCGTCAGGGCGACCGCTCCTCCGGTGGCCGCCAGCTTGGCGGCGAGCGCGCGTTGCAGCCCGGTCGTCGTCGCGGTCTCCTCGCTCAGGTGGGGGCTCGGGTCTGTAGGACTGTTGACCACGGCCCGGAGTCGGTGATCGCCCGCCTCCACGAAGAGCCCGACCGCTCGCGTCGAGCGAAGGGCTTCGACGCTCGTGAGAACCAGCTCCAGCGCTTCGACGAGCGACGTCGTCGTCGGGTCGGCCGGGGCTCGAGCCACGTCGACGGCGACCAGCTCGACCTGGAGGATGCCACGTTCGTGGAACCGAGCGACGAGCATCTCGAGGTCCAGTTGCAGTCCTACGGGGGCGAGCTCGCCAGCGCGGAGGATCAAGCGGATCCGAGCACCTTGACGGTGCGCCATCGCTCCGATGTCACGCAGGGCCTTCGTCGGTTCGGAGGTCCCCTCGCCGGCTCGGCGGCCGATCGCCTCGAGCGTGTCCAGTGCCTCCCGTCCCGACGCTTCGAGAACCGTGGCCCGCTCCGAGTCCCGGCCAGCACGCGGTGGCGGTCGGCGGCGAGGAGCGCACCTCCCCCTCGGACCACCGACACAATTCCTTCGGCGAGGAGGAAGGCGGCGACGAACCACAAACCCCGGGTGGCGAGCGTCAGCCAGTCGATGGAGGCGAGAGGGACTCCGTTCAGCGTGGCGAGCAGGAATTGGAGCGGCAAACCGAGGGTCGACACGAGGACCAGCCCGAGCGTCCTGCTTCCGAAGCCGGTCCACAGGGCGACGGTGCCCTGGATGTACACCGTGAAGGGGTCGCGGTTGTCGAGGAACACGGTTCCGTCGGGCATCGTCGTCGCCGCCCAAATGCTCAGCGTCACTAGCACCGCGAGGTCGGCGGCGATCACGCGCCGGTCCTTCAACAGCCGGGGCATCCTTCCGACGGCGAGCATGAGCCCGAGGTTGGCCACCGCGGCGACGAGGAGCACGGCCACGAGGGGACGAAGCGGGATGGGGCCGAGCGAGCGCGACCCGATGAGACCGGCCGTCGCTATCAACAAGCCCATCGCCCGGTAAGCCAGCGGCAGGAACGCGTAGCTGGCGACCGTGCGTTCCACCAGGGCCTCGATCGCCGCCGCGCCGGTGGCTGGCGTCGCGCCAGTGCTGCACGGTACCGCCAGCTCCCAGGTGGTCCCTTGGTCGGGACGGGTGACCAGGCGAGCGGAACCGTCGACCTCCGCGATCCGCTCGCGGATGACCGTCCGGAATCCCGTAGTCCTCGGCCGCGGCAGTCGGGTCGAATCCCGAGCCGTCGTCCCGGACCGTCGCTCGAACCCGGTCGCCTGCGGTGCAGACCCCCACGACCACGCTGGTCGAGCCCGAGTGGTCGCGGGCGTTGCGAAGGGCCTCCCCGACGGCGCCGGCCAGGGCATCGGCGGCGTCGGGAGCGAGAAGCGGTTCCGGTCCCTGCGTCGTGAGCTCGACCCGGATGCCGCCGCCACCCTCGAGCTCGGTGGCCAGCCGGCGGAGGGTGGCCATGACCGGAACCGCGTCGCCCTCGCCTTGCGTCTCCAGTAGCGCCTTCACGTCAGCGGCTCGCCGGCGGGACTCCTTCCCGATCTCGTCGATGGCCGCCCCCACGCCTGCGCCAGGGTTCGCTGCTCTCCGCTCGATGCCGGTGAGGCTCTGGAGGACGACGTTGTGAAGGGCGTCGAGGGCCCGGCGGCGTTCCGCCTGTCGCCCCGCCAGCTCACCCTGGGCCTCAAGGGCCATCCGGCCGCGTCGCAGCCCGTTCCAGAGCAGTGATCCGACGACGAGCGCGGCAACGAGCCAGAGGCTCCGCATGACGAACCGGGCCCAATCCACGGACTCGAGGGTGACGGAGTTGGCCATCGCCATCGCCACCTGCAGCGGCAGCATGACGAACGCCAGTAGGACGGCACCGGCTCGCGGCCCCTTGAGCGCGGTCCACATGGCGAGCGTCGCGATGCCGTAAGCACCGAAGGGGTCGCCGTACCCGCGGTACAGATAGCCCTCGGGGATGATCGCGGCACTAACCCAGAAGTTCAGGCCGACGGCGACCGCGACATCGGCCACGCAGGCCCACGTCGGAGCGGGACGGACCAGTGTCCGCGGTCTCGCCAGGATGAGGGCGGCGTGGGCGAGCACGAGCGCGCCGGCCACGACGAGGAGCTGGCGTTTGTCGGCAACCGCGACATCGGGCGATGTCGCGGTGATGGCGACGGCCACGACCGTGACAATGGCGCGGTAGCCCAGTGCAACGACTACGAGCTGGCTCACCGTGCGCCGAACCAGTCGCTCACCAGCGGGCGGTGAAGGTTCTACGTCCACGCCGTCGGTCCTTCCGTCCTGCGGGCGACGGTACCCGAAAGGCCCTGATCGCGTTCTGAAGACAAGGGCTTGACAAGTGAACATTCCGTGGTAAGCGTTCAGTCAGGCATCGGTCGGTGCCGGGGGATGCGGGGGACGGCGGATGGTTGGGGGCGCGGGGCGTGGGGTCGTCGTCTAGCTTCGCCGCGCCGAAGATGTGTGCCGGGCGGGGTTTTTCCCCTGTTGGCGCGACGCGCCGTAGTCGAGGATGGCGGCCGTGAACGTCATTTCGGTCCTCGTGGTGGACGACGACCAGTTCTTCCGCCGGGGCCTCGAGGACGAGCTCGCCCGGATGCCGGGCGTCGACGTCGTCGGGGCCGCTGCCAGCCTGGACCGAGCCCTCGCCCACGACGTCCAGCCACACGTGGTGCTGCTGGACCTCGGGCTGCCCGACAGCTGCCGGAGGACCGCGACCGGCGAGGTGCTGGCCCGGTGGCCGACCGCACGGGTGCTGGTGCTGACAGCGTACGCCTCGGGGCCCGACGTGGTGCTCGCCTTCGCCGAGGGCGCCCGCGGCTACTTGACCAAGAACGCCAGTCCCGCCGATCTGCTCGCTGCCCTGCGAGCGGTGGCGTCGGGCCGAACCTACGTCACCCCCACCCTAGCCGGGCACCTCCTCGGGGCCGGCCTCACGCTGAGCGGAGCCGAGCAGGCCGTCCTTCGCCACGTCGCCGAGGGAATGACCGACAAGCAGGTGGCGGCGGCCCTCGGTATCAGCCCCAGAGCGGTGGAGAACCGGCTGGCGTCGGTGCGGCTGAAGGCGGGCCTGATTGACGGATCGCGGTCGGCGATCACCCGCTTGGCCATGGAGGTGGACCCCTACTGCCAGCTCAGCGCAGAGCGGCACCTTGCTGCCGAGCGGAGTCGCCCTGTCCTCCATGGCCTCGCCGAGCGCCGTTCCCGGCGTAAGGGCGCCCGAGTGCCGCCGGCGACGTCTCGCGACGCGAGCGCAGCCGACGCCCGTTCGGCCGACTGATTCGGATGAACGACCACCGGCGGCGGACGGTGTGGGCGGCGGCGCGCAGAGCGGCCACACGTGCGGGTGCGCGGATGTGGCGATGAGCACTCGGACCACCGTCCTGGCGGCCGTCGTCGGGTTGGTCGTCGGAACGTGCCTGACGACGGCTCCGCTGGCTCGAGCTGCGCACGTCGGGCCGGGCGGCGTGTTCGTCACTGGGCACGACCCTGACTTCCATGCGTTCCGCGGGGGCAACCACCAGGGCGCGATCAACATGCTTCAGAAGGCTGTGGCCTATGTGACGTTCGGCCACGACGAGCCGTCGTTGCTCCTGGTTACCGGCCTTCGTGACGCCGGCGAGGCCTACAGCGATCCGAGGCGGGGGATGGACGCGGCGGGGTTCAGCTACGACGTGGCCGACTACGGCTCGGGGTCGCCCGGCCTGCTGGATCTCCACACCGTCGGATTCTCGTCCTACGACGTCGTTGTAGTCGCCAGTGATCACGGGGGTTGGCTCCGTCAGGAAGAGCTCGACATCCTCAACCAGCGCGGTGACGAAGTGCGGCAGTACGTCAACGCGGGCGGTGGTCTGGTCGTGCTCAGCCAGGGCGGCGACAACCGGCTCACGACCTGTTGCGAGCTGCAGTTCCTGCCCTTCCTGGTGACGTCGACTGAGCTGGGTCAGGGTGAGGTTGGGTTCACCGTCACCCCGGCTGGTGCCGCCATGGGCCTTTCCGATAGCGACGTCAATGGCAACGCTTCGCACCTCCACTTCACCAGCTCGGGCGGCATGGACGTGATCGACGTCGACGCGTCGGGCCGGATTCTTTCACTGGCGACGCGGGGGAACTTCATCGGTGACAACGGGGTCGCGCCGGCGATCACCGTTGGCGACGCAACGGTCGTCGAGGGGAGCGCCGGTGTGGTCCCAGCGACCTTTACCGTCGCCCTCTCCCGGGCGGATCCGCGGGACGTCATCACCGTCGAGTACGCCACCGCAGACGGCAGCGCCGTCTCCGGCGAGGACTTCGAGCCCGTTTCGGGGACGCTCAGCTTCCCTATCGGCGAGACCACACAGACAGTGACCGTTGATGTCCACGGCGACTCGACGTTCGAGCCCGACGAGCACTTCTCGCTCGAGCTGGCGAACGCGGTGGAAGCGGGGATCATCGACGGTCACGGTGTCGCCACAATCGCGAACGACGACACCGCCAACCGGCCCCCAGTGGCCGTCGACGACACCGCCGCCACCGTCGAGGGCCAGGCCCTGGTCATCCCATCGACCACCCTGGTGGCCAACGACACCGACGCCGACGGCGACGCCCTGAGCGTGGTGGCGGTGGGTGCCACCCCCGACACCCACGGCAGCGTGGCCAGCAACGACCACAGCGTCACCTACACCCCCGAGGCGGGCTATGTGGGGCCGGCGTCGTTCACCTACACGGTGGCCGACGGCGACGGCGGCACCGCCATGGCCACCGTGGCCGTGGAGGTCACCCCGGTCGTCTACGCCCTCAGCGGCGGGGCCTTCGGCTACCGCCTGCAGGCCAGCCTCCTCGGCTTCCCGCTGTCGTCGGGGCCGGTGCCCGAGGTGGTGCTGCCCCCCACCGGGGGCGGGCCCTTCACCGCCGCGGCGGCGGCCGCCTCCACCCCTCTGCGCCTGGGGACGCTGGCCGTGTCCACCGAGGGCGTGGCCTCCGGGGCCGACGCCCACGTGGCCTCCGAGGCCCAGGTGACCACCGCCCAGGCCCGGGGCCGGCCGGCCGGCGGGTTGCGCCTGGAGCTGGCCCACAGCCACTGCCGCACCACCCCCGCCGGCTCCACCGGGGCCACCACCATCGCCCGGCTGGTCATCGGCTCCACCACCTACGTCAACCTCACCCCCGAGCCCGGCACCCGCCTGGTGGTGCCCGGGGTGGGCACCCTGGTGCTCAACGAGCAGGTAAGAGACGACGGCCCCGGCCACAGCGCCATCACCGTCAACGCCGTCCACCTCCACCTGCTGTCGAGCCCCCTGGCCTCCAGCGACGTGGTGCTGGCCCAGTCCCGCTGCGGCATGGCCCGCCAGGGATGAGGCGATGAGTCGCCACCGAAGGGAGATACCGACGTGAACCACAGGCACCTTGTCCCGCTCTTCGTCACCCTTGCGCTCGTCACCACCCTGGTCTCACCGACGGCGGCGCCGGCCGATCCCGGCCCGATCACGCTCACGCCAATCAGTACCGGCTTCAACACTCCGATTGGGATCGATCATCACGACCCGACCAACAAGGTGGTGCTCTCGGTCAACTACGCGAGTGGCCAGCCGTACAACTTCGAGCTGGTGTCCGCCGACGGCGAGCGGACTCAGTTCTCCGATATCAGCGGGTTGACCGACGAGGTCAAGATCGCCACCGTTCGAACCAGCGACTGCCAGGGAGGCTTCGCCGCCGGCGAGCTCTTCACCGGTAGCGGTGCCGATGGGGTGATCGTGCGCATCTCGGCCGACGGCACGGCCGTGCAGAACCCCTGGGTGAACCTCGGCAGTGGTACCGGACTGCTGCGCGGGAGCCTGTTCCAGGACCGCTACTGCTCCTTCGGCGGCGACCTGATCGCGGTCACGACCGGGGGCTACGTCTTCCGGGTGACGAGTGACGGCGTCGCGACACAACTGGCCGCCCTGGGCACCCACCTCGAGGGCGTCACGACCGTTCCCGCCGATCCCGCGAAGTACGGCCCTTGGGCCGGCCGGATCCTGGCCGGCGCCGAGGGGCAGGGTTGCATCTACGCCGTCGACAGCTCTGGGAATGCGCAGTGCCACGGGTTGGGGATCAGTCCCGAGGACCTCGACGTCATTCCCGCCAACGAGAACTTCTTCGGGGTCAACTTCGGTAGCGGCACGCTCCAGGGCGCTGAAGCCGAGCAGTTCACGGAGATGGTGGGCGACGTGCTCGTCACCCAGGAGTCAGGCGTCCTCTTTCGAGTGCACTGGAACGCCGACCTCGCGACGTTCGAGGTCGAGGTGCTCGCCAGTACCACCCAGTGGGAGCACGTCACCTTCTCGCCGGCGGGAATCAAGGAGATCCCACCGACGAACGCTCCCCCCACCGCTGGCGCCGGTGGTCCCTACACCGTGGCCGAGGGCGCCTCGGTGGCGCTCGACGGGTCGGGGTCGAGCGATCCCGACGGCGACGCGCTGAGCTATGCCTGGGACCTCGACGGCGACGCCACCTTCGAGACCCCGGGGGTGGCCCCGGTGTTCTCGGCCGCCGGTCGCGACGGGCCGTCGTCGGTGGCCGTCAGCGTGCAGACGTGTGACCCCGAGGCTCTGTGCGCCACCGACGTGGCCCAGGTGGCGGTCACCAACGTGGCCCCGACGCCCGACGCCGGGGCCGACCGGAGCGTGGCCCGCAACCAGCCGCTGGCGCTGGCGGCGACCTTCACCGACCCGGCCGCCGCCCTCGACCAGCCCTACGCCTACGCCTGGGACGTGGCCGGGGACCCGTCGTCGGGCTCGGTCGACTATGGGGCCGGCATCACCCGCACCGCCTCCTTCGCCACCGAGGGCACCTACGTCCTCACCCTGTCGGTCACCGACGACGACGGCGGGGAGGGCCGCGACACCGTGGTGGTGAGCGTGGCCAACCGGCCCCCGGTGGCCGTCGACGACACCGCCGCCACCGTCGAGGGCCAGGCCCTGGTCATCCCATCGACCACCCTGGTGGCCAACGACACCGACGCCGACGGCGACGCCCTGAGCGTGGTGGCGGTGGGCGCCACCCCCGACACCCACGGCAGCGTGGCCAGCAACGATCACCTCGTCACCTACACCCCCGAGGCGGGCTACGTGGGGCCGGCGTCGTTCACCTACACGGTGGCCGACGGCCACGGCGGCACCGCCATGGCCACCGTGGCCGTGGAGGTCACCCCGGTCGTCCACGCCCTCAGCGGCGGGGCCTTCGGCTACCGCCTGCAGGCCAGCCTCCTCGGCTTCCCGCTGTCGTCGGGGCCGGTGCCCGAGGTGGTGCTGCCCCCCACCGGGGGCGGGCCCTTCACCGCCGCGGCGGCGGCCGCCTCCACCCCTCTGCGCCTGGGAACGCTGGCCGTGTCCACCGAGGGCGTGGCCTCCGGGGCCGACGCCCACGTGGCCTCCGACGCCCAGGTGTCCACCGTCCAGGCCCGGGGCCGGCTGGCCGGCGGGTTGCGCCTGGAGGTGGCCCACAGCCACTGCCGCACCACCCCCGCAGGCTCCACCGGGGCCACCACCATCGCCCGCCTGGTCATCGGCTCCACCACCTACCTCAACCTCACCCCCGAGCCCGGCACCCGCCTGGTGGTGCCTGGGGTGGGCACCCTGGTTCTCAACGAGCAGGTGCGAGACGACGGCCCCGGCCGCAGCGCCATCACCGTCAACGCCGTCCACCTCCACCTGCTGTCGAGCCCCCTGGCCTCCAGCGACGTGGTGCTGGCCCAGTCCCGCTGCGGCATGGCCCGCCAGGGGTGAGGCGATGAGACAGACGGGCGTGCGGCGGTGGTCCAGACCGACCGTGGCTCTCGCCGTCGCCCTGGCCATGGTCGTCCTGGCCACCCTGCTGGTTCCCGATCCGCCGGCCGCCGGCGCGTCGGGCTCGACGCCACACCCTGCGATTCGTGTCAGCGGCGGGGCCTTCGGCGTCAGCGTCAGAATGCACACCGCTCGGCAGGTCCTCGGGTTGGGCCCGACGCCCGAGGTGAAGCTCCCGGCCGGCGGTGGCGGGCCGTTCACCCGGTCGTTGGCGTCCGCCGGCGTGCCCATAGTCGCCTCGGTCCACGGACTGGAGGTGACCACGCAGGGCAGCACGGCCGGTGCCGGCGCGTTCGCCCGCAGCTCCGCGGAGGTGGGGTCGCTCCGGATCGGATCCGTGGTCACCCTCGAGCACGTTTCGGCCAGGTGCAACTCGGCGGCCAGTGGGTCGACCGGATCTGCCAGCGTGGGCAGGCTCTCGATCGGGGGAGCCAAACCGACCGACCTCGCCCCCGCCCCCAACACACCCGTGGAGATTCCTGGACTGGGGAGGCTCGTCCTCAACGAGCAGGTGATCTCCACCCGCCCGGCGACGCCGACCGAGCCGGCAAAGACGACCATCACCGTCAATGCCGCCCACCTCCACCTGACTGCTGGGCGGTGGGGTAGGGGAGAGGTCATCCTGGCTCAGGCTCGCTGCGGCCTGGAGAGCCCGGCGATCCTCAACAATCGTCCGGAGGCCGCCGACCTCGACGTCGTCGTCGACGAGGACAGTTCGACGCCCGTCACGCTCGCCGGCACCGACGCCGACGGCGAGCCGCTGACCTACACGGCGACCGACCCGGCCCACGGCCAGCTCACCGGCTCGGGCGCGGCCCGCACCTACGCCCCTGACCGGGATTACTTCGGGCCGGATTCGTTCACGTACCGTGCCAACGACGGCAAGGACGACTCCAACGTGGCGACCGTCCGCGTGGCGGTCCGGGAGGTCAACGACCAGCCCACGGCCGGCGAGGACGCCAAGTCGGTCGACCAGGACACGACGCTGTCGTTCCCGGTCACCGACCTCCTCGCCAACGACTCGGCAGGGCCGGCCAACGAGTCGTCCCAGATCCTCTCGGTCACCCGCCCACGGAGGCTCCCGACCACCGAGGGTGACATCGAGTTTGCGGGAGGAATGGTCACCTATACGCCGGAACCGGGCATGAGCGGCGCCGACTCGTTCGGCTACGAGGTGTGCGACGACGGATCGACGTCAGGAGCGCCCGACAACCAGTGCGCGGACGGCATCGTCCACGTCGAGGTGCGCAAGGTCAACGGAGCCCCGGTCGCGACCGACGTCGAGAAGACGACGCCAGAGGAGACGCCTGTCGACCTCGTCCTCCCCGCCACCGACCGAGACGGCGACCGCCTTACCTTCACGGTCGACCGGCCGGTCCACGGCGAGGTCGAGGCCCTGGTCTGCGCGCAGATTGTCGGCCCCGGGTGCCCGGTGCGCTACATCCCGCCCGTCGACTTCTTCGGGCTGGACTCCTTCACCTTCCGCGCCAACGACGGGAGGTTGGACTCCAACATCGCCACCGTGCGGATCACCGTCACCCCCGTCAACGACGCCCCCCGGCCCAACCCCGACGAGAGGTCGGTCACTCAGGACACAGCGCTGTCGTTCCCGGCCACCAACCTCACCGCCAACGACGCGCCGGGTCCGCCCAACGAGTCGAGTCAGACGCTGGAGGTCACTGACGCGCGCAGGCTGGACGACACCAAGGGTGACGTCCGCCTCGACGCGGGCACGGTGACCTTCACGCCACAGACCGGGTTCTCCGGCGACGACCGCTTCGAGTACGAGGTCTGCGACTCCGAGGGTCTGTGCGCCGACAGCACCGTGCTCGTGCACGTGGACGGGCCGGCGAACCGGCCGCCTGCGATCACGTCGTTGCCGACGGTGTCGAAGTGGGTCGACACGACGCCGTCGGCACCGCGGCCGAGACCTCGCACTCTTTACGGATCACAGGCGTACGACGAGGTGAACGACCGGATCATCGTGTTCAGCGGGGAGGACAACGTCACGCCCCATCCCCACCCGGCCGACGTCTGGGTGCTCGAGAACGCCAGTGGCATCGCCGGCCGACCGCGCTGGACCGAGCTCCAGCCGGTCGCTCCAGGACCGGTCGGCCGGTATGCCTACACGTCCGGGTACGACCCCACCGCCAATCGACTGATCGTCTACGGCGGCTGCGTCGAGCATTGCAGCGGACTCGGCGACGCCTGGGTGCTCACCAACGCCAACGGCCTCGGGGGTGTCGCGGAGTGGATCCGGCTGCCCGATGGGGGCCAGCTGATGGGCGGTGCCGGCGCGTTCGACGTGGTGAGCAACCGGCTCGTCGTGTTCGGCGGTGTGCCCGGTGGGCCCGGTTCCGATGTCAGCACCACCCGGGTGCTGGTGGACGCCAACGGGCTCGGCGAACCCCACTGGGAGGAGCTGGCGACCGCCGGTGAGACTCTGCCGCCGCGAGGGCACCCGTCCAGCGCGAACTACGACGGCGTGGGCAACCGCCTGGTCGTGTTCGGCGGGCTGGGGAGCACAGATTCCGTCGGCAACGACGTCTGGGTGCTCAGCAACGCCAACGGTCTCGGGGGGACGCCGACGTGGTCGGAGCTGCAGCCGGGGGCCGGCAGTGCACCGTCTCCCCGCAGCGCCGTCTCGTCGGTGTTCGATCCCAACACCCGCAGCCTGATCAGCTTCGGCGGGTGGGATCCGAGGGCCGGGGACGGGTCGTACCTCGCCCGGAACGACACGTGGGTGCTGTCGAACGCGTCAGGCACCGGAGGTGCGCCGGCATGGCGTGAGCTGCCGACCGCCGGCGGCCCACCGACGGCCAGGGCGATGGCTTCGGTGGGGTACCACCGAGCGTCCAACCGCATGATCGTCACACTCGGCCGGAACGACCAGGAGCCAGCCCCGAGCCTCTTCGACGACACGTGGGTGCTGACCAATGCCTCGGGCCAGTGCACGGTCGGGCAGCGCTGCGACTACGACGTCGACGCCGCCGACCCGGACGCCGGCGACAGCCTCACCTTCAGCCTGGATTCTGCCCCGGCGGGAATGGCGGTCGATCCCTCGTCCGGCGCGATCACGTGGGCTCCGACTACCGGCCAGATCGGTGACAACGGAGTCAATGTCCGGGTCGTCGACCCCGACGGCGCCGCGACCACGCAGTCATTCACCCTCACCGTCGCCGGGGTGGTGGTGCCCAACGTGGTCGGGCTCGATCCTGCCTCCGCCCGGGCCTTGATCGGCGCAGCCGATCTCGACGTGGGTGCCGAGACCCTGGTTGGAGGAGGGATCGACCTCGAGTTTGATCGACTCCCGAGCGAGCAGGGCGCGGTGTACAGCGATGCCGGTTCTCCGGCACCGGAAAGCCGGGTGTTCTCCGTCGACGGGACGGCGCTTCACCAAGACTCGATCGGCGTCGGGCTCTGCGGCTCGGGCGGGAACGGCTACAAGTGGATGGGCGCTGTCGACAAGAGGTTGCCCTACCGAATGCAGACCGTCGCGCGGGTTCTCGAGGAAGAAGGTGCCGTCTCGACCAACTCGTTCGGGTTCGCGTTCTGGCTCTTCAACGGCAGGGATTCGGCCGGCATCGGCCTCGGCTTGCATCGCATCGTAGCCGCCGACAGGACCGTCATATCGGACTCCGCCGACAACACTGTGGCCCACACATATACCCTCGACGGCATCCCAGGGCGCAGCTACGAGCTGTCCGTCGATGGAGTGTCAGTCGCGGAGCTCCGGCCAGCTTCTGATGTCGTCGACAACCATGTGTACCTTGGCGACGGGACCTGCGGCACCAACGCCCGGGCCGAGGTCACGGGTTTCGAGTTTGTCCAGCCGCGGGTCGTGCGCCAGGAGCCGGCGGCGGGCTCGACGGTCGCGAACCACAGCTCTGTAGACCTCACCACCGCGGAGGGCCCCCGCCTCGGGCTACCCACGGCAAGAGGTGACGACTACGACGCGGACGAGGACACTGTCCTCTCGGTACCCGCGCCCGGCGTTCTGGCCAACGACTCCGATGCGGAGGGTGCCGCCCTGTCGGCGGTGCTGGTCCAGGGGCCGGGGAGCGGGTCGGTCGATCTTCGGCCCGACGGGTCGTTCGACTACTCGCCCGGGCCCGATCTCAACGGGGCCGACTCGTTCCGGTACAAGGCCAATAGCAGTGCCGGTGACTCGACGACGGTGACCGTCTCAGTCACGGTGCGGGAGCACAACGACCGACCTGTCGCCGCCCCTGACAGCCGGTCGGCGGAGAAGGACGCGCCGATCTCCTTCCCCGCCACCGATCTGATCGAGAACGACGCGGCCGGGCCGGCCAACGAGTCGGGCCAAACCTTGGTGGTGGACAGCGTGGGCGGTCGGGCTCATCTCGCCAATGGCATAGTCACGTACACGCCCGCGCCGGGTTTCACCGGCGCCGACACGTTCCCCTACCGCGTGTGCGACGACGGCACGACCGGTGGCGCGCCCTTCGCCGCTCTGTGCCGACGGGAGCGTTGACGTTCTCGTGAGGACCAACGACGCGCCGGTCGCCTCCGATCGCGACCTGGTGGCCGACGAGGACGCCCCAGCGGCGGTGACGATTCCCGCCACCGACCCCGACGGGGATCCCCTGACCTTTACCGTCGAGGGTGCTCCGGCCCATGGGCGCGTGGAGCAGCCCGGTGCCGGCGGGCCGGACCGGGCCTATGTCCCGGACCCGGATTACAGCGGGCCCGACTCGTTCACCTTCAAGGCCAACGACGGTCGGCTCGACTCGAACGTCGCCACCGTCCACGTGACGGTCCGGGAGGCCAACGACCCGCCTGTCGCCAATCCGGACTCGAAGTCGATGGTGAACCTCGGGCTGTCCCTCGATCCGGCATCCCTGCCGTCCGCCCAGCGGTGGGCCCTGTATCCGGGTTCTTTGGCGGAGGACCAGTCGGTGTCGCTGGTGCCCGGATCCGTGCACTTCGACACCCTGGGTCACCCGAACGGGTTCGCCTATTACACCCGCCACGCTGTGTTCCCCACCGCGGGCTACGAGATCCGGGCCAGGGTGCGGGTGACCAGCGTCGAGGAGCCGTCGCAGCTCAACTTCTGCATCGGGGCCGAGGAGCGCGGCTTCGCCCACAACCTGTACATCGAGCCGGACCGGATGGCGGTCCACCAGTCACCCGGCACGGCCGAGGTCTTCCCGGGACTCGACAACACCGACTTCCACGAATACTCACTTCGGGTCACGCCGGGGTCGGGCATCGAGGTCCGCCGCGACGGCGTCCTGTTCGGAACCGTCGCGGAGTCGCCCCACCCCGTCAGCCCGGGACTGGTGTTCGGGGACTGCAGCTCCGCCGCCGGCGTGGTGGCCGACGTCGCCTCGTTCGAGTACGTGCCTTCAACCAGCGTGCTGCGATTCCCGTCGTCGGACCTGGCCGCCAACGACACGCCAGGCCCCGCCGACGAGACGGCTCAGCACCTCGATGTGACCAAGGTGGATCCTGGGCCCTCCACCCGTGGCGACGTAGAGCTTGCTGCGGGCACGGTCAGGTACTCGCCGGAGCCCGGCTTCGCCGGCGACGCCGTCTTCGGGTATACGGTCTGCGACGACGGCACAACGGCAGGGACCCCCGACCAGCGCTGCGCCGACGGGACCGTGACCGTGACCGTCCGCGGGGATCCGCGGCCGGTTGCCTCGCCGCTCGACGTCACGACCGACGAGGACGCCCCCGTGCCCATCCGGCTGCCTGCCATCGACCCCGACGGCGACCCGCTGACCTACACGGTGATCTCTGGCCCCACCCACGGCGGGATCGAACCCGCCGGCCCAGGAGCAGCCGAGCGCACGTACACGCCCGATCCTAACTTCAACGGGTCGGACAGTCTCACGTTCAAGGCCAGCGACGGCGAGAACGACTCCAACGTGGCGCCCGTGCGCTTCACCGTGCGAGAGGTCAACGACCCGCCGACGGCCGCACCCGACGCCAAGTCGGCGGAGGAGGGCACGCCGATCTCGTTCGATTCCGTCGAGCTGACGGCCAACGACTCGGCCGGTCCACCCAACGAGGCAGGGCAGACGCTCACCGTGATCGGCGTGCCACCGCTCCCAGGGCCGCCAGAGACGCAGGGCGAGGTCACCCTCGAGGATGGCACGGTCAGGTACACGCCGAAGCCAGGGTTCACCGGCACCGACAGCTTCGGCTACAAGGCGTGCGACGACGGCACGACAGCCGGATCTCCCGACTCTCGCTGCGCAGACGGGATCGTCACCGTCGACGTCGTCGCCGCCGATCACGCCGCGCTGGTGGCGCTCGACATCGCCCCCCGCGGCACGGTCCTCGACCCGACCCGGACGCAGCAGTTCCAGGCCCAGGCCAGCTATGCGGACGGCGCCATGGCCGACGTCACCACCGAAGGTGACGTGGTCGACCGACGCCGCCGGCGGTGGCGACGATCGCCCCGACGGGGATGGCGACGGCGGTCGCGTACGGAACTACGAGCGTCACGGCGACGCTGGACGGCGTCGTCGGCACCACTGGGCTGTCGGTGGGAGGTGCAGAGGTCACGTCGATCGTCGTTTCGCCGGACCATTGCGCACCTCGTGGCCGGGCAGGAGCAGGCGTTCGTGGCCCGAGGCATCCACGACGACGATACGTCCGAAGCTCTCCACGCCGGCGATGTCACCTGGTCCACGAGCGACGCCGCGGTCGCCACGATCTCTCCCGAGGGGCTGGCCACCACCCACAGCTTCGGCGAGGTCACCGTCACGGCCTCACGGGGGGCGGCGACTGGTTCGGCGACCTTGAGAGTGAAGGCGATGGCCCCCAGCGGCGAGAGACCGACGGTGGCGATCTCCGCCCCGGGTGAAGGATCGACCGTGACCGCGCCGATCGAGGTTACCGGTACCGCCAACGATCCCGAGCTGGTGAAGTACGTGCTGGAGCTCGCGCCTGCGGGCGACACGGTCTTCACGACGATCGTCGAGTCGGCGACTCCGGTCACCGACGGCAAGCTGGGGATCCTCGACCCGACGCTGCTGGTCAACGATCTCTACACCCTGCGCCTGGCCGCGGTCGACGCCGCCGGCAACCGTTCGGAGACCGAGGTCACGGTGCAGGTGGACCGGGAGCAGAAGGTCGGCAACTTCACCCTCGGCTTCGACGACCTCACCATCCCGATGCCCGGCCTCGACGTCACCGTCACCCGCACGTACGACAGCCGGGACAAGACGGTCGGGGACTTCGGCGTGGGATGGCGGCTCGGCGTGCGCAGCGCTCGTGTCCGCACCAACCGCGTCCAGGGCCGAGGATGGCACGTCGAGAAGCGACCGGCCGGGTTCGGGCTGTCCAACTACCACCTGGTGCCCGACGGCGACCACAAGGTGTCGGTCACGCTCCCCGACGGCCAGGTGGAGGAGTTCGACATCTCGGTATCGCCAAACGTGTCGCCGGTGAACCCATTTGCCGAGGCCCAGGATCTGACCGTGTCCTACGTGGCCAGGTCCGGCACCGTGGGCACGCTCGGCGTGGTCGGCGACACCACAGTCGTCCTCGGCGACAGCTCGCAGCCGGGGCCGCCGAACAGCGCCACGCTCTACGACGACGATCTCGGCCCGTTCGACCCCAGGGTGTTCGACTACACGTCACCGGACGGCACCAAGATCCGTATCGGCAGGGCGACGGGGGTGGAGCAGGTGGCCGACCGCAACGGCAACGTCCTCACCATCACACCCGGCGGCATCAGCCATTCCGCCGGCCTGGCGCTGACGTTCGAGCGGGATCCGGCCGGTCGCATCACGCGGATGGTCGACCCCAGCCTGCACGAGGTCCTCTACGGCTACGACGTCGACGGCGACCTGGTGTCCCACGTCGACGCCTCGGGCAACGTGACCCGGTTCTCCTACGACCGCCGGCACAACCTGCTGGAGATCCACGACCCGCTCGGTCGCCGGCCGGTGCGCAGCGACTACGACGAGGACGGACGCCTTCGGACCGTGACCGATGCCAACGGCAAGGTCGTCGACTTCTCCCACAACCTCGGGACCAATACCGAGACGCTCACCGACCGGCGGGGCAATCCGACCGTCCTCGAGTACGACGGCGACGGCAATGTCGTGACGGAGACGGCGTTCGTCGCCGGCCGCCCACCGCTGGTCACCCGGCGCGGCTACGACCCCTTGGGCAACGAGCTGTCGACCACCGATCCGAACGGGAACGAGACCAAACGGGGGTTCGATGGCCATGGCAACCAGACGAGTGAGACCACGCCGATGGGCAACCAGACGGAGTTCACATACGGGTCGTTCGACCAGCTGAAGTCCACGCGCGACCCCGGTGGGCACGTCACCGAGAACGACATCGATCCGGCCAACGGCAATGTCCTGTCTACCACCGCATGTTCGGCAGTCACCCGCTTCAGCTACGACGGACGGGGCAACGTCCTCGAGGTCACCGACGCGCTCAACGGCACGACGGTCAACGAGTACGACGACCGAGGGAACGTCGAGGCCACCACCGATGCCACCGGTGCGAGGACCGAATACCTCTATGACGGCAACAACAACCGCATCGAGTCCAAGGTCGTGCGGTCGAAGCCCCTGCCCTCGGTCGAGATCGTGACCAGGTACGAGTACGACTCGCAGAACCGGTTGGTGAGCACGATCAATCCGGATACGACGTCCACACGGACGGTGTACGACGACGCCGGCCGGGTCGTCGCCACGATCGACGAGAAGAATCGTGTGACCCGCTCCGTGTACAACGCCCGCGGCGAGCTGGAACGGACGATCTATCCCGACCGCACCTCCACGGCCAACGAGTACGACAACAACGGCAACGTGGTCGGGGCTGTCGACCAGGGCAGCCGCACGACCAGCACCGAGTACGACGAGGTCAACCGTCCCGTGACGGTCGTCAATCCTGGCGGGTCGCGGCGGACGACGGAGTACGACGACGGCGGTCGTGTGGTCGCCGAGGTCGACGAGCGGGGCAACCGGACAGAGAACGACTACGACCCCGACGGTCGCGTGATGGCGATCCGGCGCCCGTTGGGTAACGCGACGTCCTACGAGTACGACGCCGACGCGCTGAAGATCGCGGAGGTCGACCCGCTGGGGCACCGCACCGGCTTCGACTACGACTGCGCTCACCGGCTCGAGACCACCACCCACCCGGCGACCACCCGGAATCCGGTGACTACGCGCCGGACCGGCTACGACCTTCTCGGTCGCCGGATGTCGGAGACCGACCAGGCCGGCGTCGTGACCGGGTTCGGCTTCGACCAGGTCGGCCGGCTGACCAGCGTGACCGACGCGCTCAACCAGGTGACGAGCTACGCGTACGACGAGGTCGGGAATCGCATCAGCCAGACCGATGCCAACGGCCACACGACCTCGTTCGAGTACGACCTGCGTGGTCGCCAGACCCGTAAGACGCTACCGCTGACGGACAAGTTCGAGACGTTCACCCACGACGACACGGGCAACGTCGAGACCCACACCGACTTCAACGGTCGGACCACGACGTTCAGCCACGACGAAATGAACCGGCTCCTGGCGAAGGTGCCCGACCCAGCTTTCAGCCAGCCGACCGTCAGCTTCACCTACTCCGCCACGGGCCAGCGCCAGACCATGGTCGACGCCACGGGCACGACGACCTACGGCTACGACTTGCGTGACCGGCTGGAGACCAAGGCCACCCCGTTCGGAACGCTGTCCTACAGCTACGAGCCGACCGGCGAGGTCGCCAGCCTCCGTTCGTCCAACGCCGGCGGTGCCTCCATCGCATACGAGCACGACGAGCTGAACCGGCTGCGGGGGTTGACCGACGAGCGGCTGGCGTCGGGGGTGACGTCCTACGGCTACGACCTTGCGTCGAACCTGAAGAGCGTCGCCTACCCGAACGGGGTGACGTCGTCGTACGCCTACGACGAGCTCAACCGGCTGACGGATCTCACGGTGGGTTCGGGAGCGACGACCCTCGCTTCCTACGCCTACGAGCTCGGTCACGCCGGCAATCGCCTGGCGGTGTCGGAAGCGGACGGTCGGCGGGTCGAGTACGGCTACGACCAGCTCTACCGCCTGAGGACCGAGACGGTCACCGGGGATCCGGCCGGCGTCAACGGCGTCGTCGGCTACGACTACGACCCCGTCGGGAACCGGCTGGCACGGACCTCCACCCTCCCCGGGGTGCCAACGACGACGTACGAGTACGACGAGAACGATCGGATCACGACCGAGAAGTACGACGACAACGGCAACACGCTGGAGACCGATGAGCACACCTATACCTATGACTACGACAACCGCCTGATCGGTGCGGACGGCGGGGCGGTGACGATCGCTTACGACGGCGACGGCAACAAGGTCGAAGAGACGAGCGGTGGGGTGACCACGCAGTTCCTCGTCGACGACCGCAACCCGACGGGCTACTCACAGGTGATCGATGAGCTCGTCGGCGGCACGGTCACCCGGTCGTACACGTATGGGTTGGACCTGATCAGTCAGAGGTTCGCGGACGGAGAGGTCAGCTTCTACGGCTACGACGGCCACGGCAGCGTCCGATTGTTGACGAACAGCGCAGGAGCGATCTCAGATCGCTATAGCTACGACGTCTACGGTCACGATGTGGCGTCAGCGGGTGCAACACCCAATCGATATCTCTATTCAGGAGAAGAGGCTCTTCGAACGGCGCCGTCAGCTTACTATCTTCGAGCTCGATACTACGACAGTTACACTGGTCGATTTCGCACGATGGACTCGCACGAAGGTATTCCTTCGAATCCCGCGACGTTGCACCAGTATTCTTACGGTCAGAACAATCCGGCTACTTTCGCCGACCCTTCAGGAAACTTCGCGGTTCTCTCGGTTGCGATGTCGGCGGCATATGACGCTGTCCTGCGAGCACGAAATTACGTTCGCTCGGTGTTCCTCTATGAGCGTATTAAAGACAGGCTGATCTTCGCGACCAATGTAGGAGAGCTTCTGAGAGGAATTCTCTATCCCGAGCGGTCTCCCCTTGGCCTAGGATTTGAGTTCTCGTTCAAGTTTCGTGATCCCAAGGACCTCAGATTCCGGCCGACTGTAACAGCCGGCTGCAAGAAGGCTGCTCAGTCGCCGAGGGTGTGTGACCAAGTCTACCTAGCGTTTCGGCCTGAGGCAGGTAGCCAAAGTAAGTATCGAATAGTCTACGATCTCGTCGCGAAGCAGTTTACTACGATCGATATCGGAGGAGGACAGTTCACCATTTCGCGTGGAAAACTCAAGCTCTCGCTGGCGATCGGCTACTCACTAATTGAGGAGCAGATTAGCCTCAAAGTTTCCTTTGGAGGAGAACTTTCCGTTCTTCCCCCATCCTGGCAGGCCAAGCTGGCAGCAAACGCTACTATTGCAGAATACAAGATTCCTAGGGACTTTGAAGAGACGCTGAGTGCGTTCGAGTCAATATAGGGTGCGCCCCTGGGAGCGAGCTATGCGGATTCACTGACGGATAATGCCACCGTCATATCCAGTGCCCACTCCAGTAGGTCGTTGCATTCCTCGGCCGTGTGCAGCTCGAGCGACGGGTCGCCATCGACCTCGGATCGCGCCGTCGGCTCGCGGGTGCCGAAGGTATCGGCGGCCGGGGCTCCTGCGCAGGTACGCGGGGCTGTCCCGTGAGCGAATGTGGGAATGCCGGCAGGAACATGCCGACTGACCCGCATCAGAGATTCGTGACATATGTCACTTGAGGTTGTCGAGTATCTCTTCGCTGCCAGTGCCTGAACGTTCTGTCGCGTGAGGATCCCCGAATAGCCGTTCGTTCGACGCATCGTGGCCGTACCACGCCCGTGAACGGCGCCACCGCTCATGATGCCAAGTTCGGCACCGGCGCGGTCCGCATCAGAGTGCGGCTCAGACGAGCCCTCCATGCAGCCGCGCTCGCGAGGGTTGTCGGATCGAGGACCGGGGTCTTTTCGGTGAGCACGTCAATTGCCGGGGTCATGAAGTCGGGTGGCATGTTCTGGACCCCAACGCCCACCTTAACAACCAGACTCTGTCAGCTCGGGGGCCTGAGACCGCCCGTCCCTGCCCGTTTGGCAACGATACTGCCCAGGAATCCGGATTTCTGGGCGGAACCTGGCTCATCTCCGCGGCGCGGCTCTTGCCTAATGATCGCGCCGACGACGCTCTCGATGAGCGCCAAGAACACCAGCGCTACGCCCATCTCGAGCGAGACGTCTTCCCACCAGCCTCGCGTCAAGTGGCGCGAGACCAGGAGAACGATCACCCCAGCGCCGACCAGGCCGAACACGGCCAGCCAGCCGCCGCGGGCGTCGCCTAGGCCGTGGAGCAGCAGGGTGAACACGGCGTAGGCCGCAAGTGCGACGCCCAGCGAGATCCAGAGATCTCGCCACCATGAGCCGATGTCAAGGTCGGAGGAGACCCAAAGCATGATGATCGCCAGGGCACCGAGGAAGCTGCCCCACACGTAGCGGCGTCGCGTCGCGTCCAGCCAGGACTGCAGGGGCGTGAGCGCGCTCTCTGGTAGCTGCGGCCCGCCGGGCACCGATGGTCCTGTCGCCACGGCCGCAAACCTAGCAGGTGTCAACGCCCGTCGCCGCACGATCGTCGTATCCTCTTCAACGACGTCGTCGGTGAGCACCGCAGCCGCACAGGCGCGATGCCCCTCGCCTTGGCCGTGTTCGAGTGGATGCGGTTGGTACAACCCCGCCGCCGTCACCGTTGCCGGCACTGGTGCCGCCCCGACGGCAGTTTCCGGACGCTTCCCCACGGGCTTCGCTTGCGTGCCACTCATCACCGCCATCCCGGACGATCGGTCCTATCCCTCACGCCCGATAAATCTCGTGCCAGCCTCTATGGCACGGATATGGCACGACGATCCCGAAATTTGGCTAAGCAGGGAGGGCTTTGTCAGCCGGGCGTGGCATCTGACCTGGGCTGTGCAGAGAGCGGGCGACGGGAATCGAACCCGCGTTCTCAGCTTGGGAAGCTGATGTTCTGCCGCTGAACTACGCCCGCGAGGCGGCCTCGATCGTAGCGGGACGACGCCGCCATCGGGATCTCCGTTTCCCAACATCGCCTCAACGGCGGCAGAGCGGTGGTTGAACGCAGAGGTTCATAGCCGGGAAACAAAACAGCAACACGACGGCCGTAGCTTTCGCATCGATGGACGCTCCGGCGAGAAAGACCGACAACGCAGCGGGCCGCGCACCGAACGAGGACGTGGGCCGGTGGACGTGACGCTGCTGCGTTGGCCCGACGAGGACGCCCGCAGGGCCCGGTTGAGCGTCTCCGGCGACCCTCGGCTGCTGCTCGTCGAGGACGGCCAGGATCCGCCGCCGCTGCGGGACTGCCTGGAGGACTGGATCCGCATCCCGGCCCCCGAGAGCGACGTGCGGGCCCGCGTCGACGCCCTCTCCCTGCGCAGCCAGGCCCATCGCCACGACGCCCCTGGTCTCGACGTCCACGGCGTGCTGCGGTTCGGCGGCCGGTGGGTGGCGCTGCCACCGCTGGAGGCCCGGCTCACCGACGCCCTGGTGTCGCGCTTCGGCGCCGTCGCCAGCCGCGACGTTCTGGTCCGGGCCGGCTGGCCCGACGGTGCCCCTGGTCGCAACGCCCTCGACGTCCACGTGCTGCGCCTCCGGCGGCGGCTCTGGCCACTCGGCCTCGCCATCCGGACCGTGCGGTCGCGGGGCTACCTGCTCGAGAAGGCCGCGCTCGAGTCCGACGGCTGACGCGGTGCACAATGGATGGCACACACAGGTTCGAGAGGGTCGACGGCCGCGCTGGACGCCGCCGTCGGCCCCGGGTCGCAGGGAGGGGCGGGCGGATCCCCAGCCTCGCCTGTCCCTCCCTGCCCTAACCTGACTCCCGTGACCCTGGATCTCGCCACTCTCGTCCAACCCGCATCCAGCAAGATCGTTCTGGTCGTCCTCGACGGCTTGGCCGGCTTTGCCGGTCCCGACCGGGGCACCGAGCTGGAGGAGGCCCACACCCCCAACCTCGACGAGCTGGCCGCCGCCGGCTCCAGCGGTCTCCTCGATCCTGTCGGCCCCGGCATCACCCCCGGCTCCGGCCCCGCCCACCTGGCGCTTTTCGGCTACGACCCCGTCGAGTACCAGCTCGGACGCGGCGCCCTGTCGGCTGCGGGCCTGGAGGTCGAGATCAAGCCCGGCGACATCGCCGCCCGCGGCAACCTCGCCACCCTCGACGCCGACGGCAGGATCACCGACCGCCGGGCCGGCCGGCTGCCGAACGCCGAGGCGGTGGCGGTGGTCGAGCTGCTCCGAGCCGGAATCAAGATCGAAGGCGTCGAGGTCACCCTCGCCCACGAGGCCCAGCACCGCGTGCTCGTGGTGTTCCGGGGCTCCGACCTCAGCCCGAGCGTCTCGGACACCGACCCCCAGGCCGTCGGCGTCCCGCCGTCGCCGCCCATGGCCCAGACCCGCTTCGCCGAGCACACCGCCGAGGTGGTGGCCGAGTTCGACGCCCAGGTCCGCCACATCCTGGCCGACCACCCCAAGGCGAACGTCGTGCTGCTGCGGGGCTTCGACTCCCAGCGCGACCTGCCGTCGATGCACTTCCGTTACGGGGTCAACGCCGCCGCCGCCGCCATCTACCCGATGTACCGCGGTGTCGGCCAGCTGGTCGGCATGCACGTGCTGCCCTCCGTAAGCACGCTGGCCGGCGAGGTCGACCTACTGCGCACGTTCTGGGACGACCACGACTACTTCTTCTTCCACCACAAGCCGTCCGACTCGGCCGGCGAGGACGGGAACTTCGAGGCCAAGGTGGCCGCCATCGAGGCGCTCGACGTTGCGATCCCCGACATCGTGGCCCTCGGCCCCGACGTCCTCGCCGTCACCGGCGACCACGCCACGCCCAGCCAGATGGCGGCGCACTCCTGGCACCCGGTGCCGGTGCTCATGTGGGGGCCCCGCGTCGGCCGCGACGACGTGACCCGGTTCGGTGAGCGCTGGGCTCTCCGCGGCGCCATCGGCCGTCGCCCGTCGGTCGACCTGATGCCGCTGCTGCTGGCCGCTGCGGGACGCCTGGCCAAGTACGGGGCCTGAGCTCCCGAACTGGTGACGTTCAGTCGCGCCTGGCGCGACCCTGTGACCCCAGTTCGGTGCGGGTTGGGTTCAGGTTCCCCGAGCGGAAGCCCTCGAGGTCGAGGGTGACCCTGGCGTAGCCGGCGGCCTTCACCGCGTCGATCACCGCCTGGCGACGCTCGACCACACCGGCAAGGTCTTCGATCTCGACCTCCAGCCGGGCCACGTCGCCGTAGTGGCGGACCCGGAGCTGGCGGAACCCGAGGGCACGGACCGCGGCCTCGGCCCGGGCCACCCGGTCGAGCGTGCCCAGGGTGACCGGCGTGCCGTACGGGACCCTGGAGGCCAGGCAAGCCGCCGCCGGCTTGTCCCAGGTGCGCAGACCGAGCGACCGGGACGCCTCCCGCACCGCCGCCTTGGTGAACCCGGCGTCGACCAACGGGAAGGCGGCACCGCCGTCCGCCGCGGCCGCCTGGCCGGGCCGGTGGTCGCCCAGGTCGTCGAGGTTGGTGCCGAGCACGACGGTGGCCGCCTCGGCGGCGCCGATGGGGCCGATCACCTCCATCAGCTCGGCCTTGCAGTGGGCGCAGCGTTCGGTGTCGTTGGCCACGTACTCGGGCCGGTCGAGCTCGTCGGTGGTCACCGCCTGCCACCGCAGGCCCCACTCGGCCGCGAGGGCGGCGCAGTCGGCGGCCTCGTCGGGGGCCAGCGAGGGGGAGACAGCGGTGACGGCCAGCGCCCGGTCGGGGCCCAGGGTGTCGTGGGCCATCCAGGCCAGGAAGGCCGAGTCGGCCCCGCCGCTGAACGCCACGAGCACCCGGTCCAGCTCCCGCAGCCGTGCCCTGAGGGTGTCGATGGGAGGGGTACCGGCCACGAGCGAGACGTTACCGCTACCCTGCGTGACGTCTGCTCTAGCGAACACGGCGGCGAAGGAGCCAATCATGGGGGGTATCGGCATGCACGTGTTCAAGGTCCGGTCGTGGCGGGTGCTCGTCCCGCTGGTCGTGGTAGCGCTCACGCTCGCCGCCTGCGGCGGCGACGAGTCGTCGAGCGGCCCGGTGGCCAAGATCGGTGTGATCGTGCCCCTGTCCGGCGACCTTGCCGCGGTCGGGAACGGCATCAAGAACTCCGTCGACCTGGCCATCAAGCAGGCCAACGACAACAAGACGGTGTCCGGTTGGACGCTGCAGCTCGATGCCCAGGACGACCAGGGCAAGCCCGACGTCGGCGCCGCGGCCGCAAACAAGCTGGTGTCCGACAGCGCAGTCGTCGGCGTGGTCGGCACGTACAACACAAGCGTGGCGGCGCAGGTGGCGCCGATCCTCGACGGGGCCAGCATCGTCATGGTCTCGCCCGCGAACACCGGCGACAAGCTGACCAGGGGGGAGAACTTCAAGACCGCGCCGGCCCGCCCGTACGACAGCTACTTCCGCACCGCCACCTACGACGACCTCCAGGGGGGCTTCGCAGCCGACTACGCATACAAGACGGCGGGGGCCAAGACCGTGGTCCTCATCCACGACAAGAAGGCCTACGGGCAGGGCCTGACCGAGTCGTTCGCGTCTCGGTTCGTGGCCGACGGCGGGCAGGTGCTCGGCGAGACGCAGACCGTCAATCCCGGCGACAAGGACTTCTCGGGCGTGGTCACCAAGATCAAGCCGCTGAACCCCGACATCATCTTCTACGGCGGTGAGTACCCGGAGGCTTCGCTGCTGTCCAGCCAGGCCAAGCTGGCGGGCATCACCGTCCCGGTCATGGGCGGCGACGGCGTGGTCAACAAGACGTACGTGGACGTTGCCGGAGCGTCGGCGGTGGGCGACCTGGCCACCGCAGTCGGGGCCCCGGCCAGTCAGCTCCCGTCGGCCCAGGCCTTCCTGGACGCCTACAAGGCCGCGGGGTACAAGGATGAACCGTCGGCCTACGGCGCACTTGCCTTCGACGCTGCCAACGTCATCATCAAGGCCCTGGCGCAGGTCCTCCCTAACAAGACGAAGGTCGACCCGACCGTGCGGGCAGAGGTGACGACCGACGTGCAGGTCACCGACTTCGAAGGGGCCTCGGGCAAGGTGGCGTTCGACGAGTACGGCGACACCACGACCAAGCTCCTGACCGTGTACAAGGTCGAGGGTGGCGACTGGAAGCCGGTCCTGACCCAGGCGTTCGCCGGCTAGGGCCCAGCTTCGTGGGCTCGGCTGGGGCCGTCCCGGCCTCCCGGGGCAACGCGTGACCCAGTTCCTCCAGCAGGTGGTCAACGGCACGGTGCTGGGGGCCACCTACGGCCTGATCGCGCTCGGGTACACGATGGTCTACGGGATCATCCAGCTCATCAACTTCGCCCACGGCGAGGTGGTCATGGTGGGGGCGTTCGCGGCGCTGGCCACTGCCGTCTACGTGCTGCCGGAGACGCTGGCCACCAACGCCTGGGTGGCGCTGCCGGTCATGCTCCTGGCCGCAGTGGTGGTGGCCATGATCGTGGCGGTGCTGATGGAGCGGTTCGCCTACCGCCCGCTGCGCAACGCCCCCCGGCTGGCGCCGCTGATCACCGCCATCGGCGTCTCGATCGTCCTCCAGGAGGTCGTCCGTCTGTTCTACCCGGGCGGCAACCGCCAGCAGGCCTTTCCCCGCCTCATCACCGGCACGTTCGAGGTGGCAGGGGTGACGGTGGCGTGGGTGTCTGTGTTCGTGGTCGTGACCGCCGTGGCCCTGATGCTCGCCCTGCAGGGTTTCGTCCGGCAGACGAGCACCGGCCGGGCCATGCGGGCCACGGCCCAGGACCCGGACACGTCGAAGCTCATGGGCATCGACACCGACAAGGTCATCGTGGTCACCTTCATCCTGGGGGCGGCGCTGGCGGGCGTGGCCGGGGTGATGCAGGGCATGCGGTTCGGCCAGATCGACTTCCGGATCGGGTTCCTCGTCGGCCTGAAGGCCTTCACCGCCGCGGTCCTGGGAGGCATCGGCAACATCAGCGGGGCGGTGCTCGGTGGATTCCTGCTCGGCATCGTCGAGGTGATGGCGGTGCAGTATCTGCCCCACGGCTCGTCCTGGAAGGACGCTGTGGCTTTCGTGGTGCTCATCCTGGTGCTGGTCTTCCGCCCGACGGGACTCCTCGGCGAACGGGTGGCGGCGCGGGCGTGAGGACGCTTACTGCGGGCCTCGATCGGCTGGCGGTCCGGTTGCCGCCATTGCCGCTCGCCGTGGCGGGCGCCGCTCTGGTCGTCGCCGGCAGCCTGTCGCCGTGGGCGACCTTTCCCGGCTTCCCGGGCAAGATGACACTCGCCGGCTTCCCCGGGGGAGCCCGTCTGTTCACGCTGGTCCTGGCGGCGGCGGCCGTGCTGGTGAAGGTTCCCGTCGCGGGTCGCCGGCGGGCGGGGGCCGCCGCCGCCATCGGAACGGTGGCCGTCGCCGGCTACAACGTGGCGGCCATCGCCGGCGAGGGCGGCGGTCTGGGCGGCGTCGCGTTCGGGGCGTGGTTGACGTTGCTCGGCGGTGCCGTGCTCCTGGTGTCCTTCCGCGCCCTGCCGCCCGACCGGGCCCTTCCGGACTCCTGGCGCCGGCTGCCGGCGATCGCAGAGAGGGTGGTGGTGGCCGCCGCGGTGGCGGCCGTCCTGTTCGTCGTCGTGTGGGGCCTGGGGATCGACGAGTCGAGCCGGTTCGTGTCGTGGGTGATCTTCCTGATCGCGGCCACCGTGGCAGGCTCTCGCCTCGGTCTCTTCGCGTGGCTGGAGACGCTCTTCGAGCGTCACCGCAACGTGGCCCTGGCCGCGGCCGCCGTGGCCGCCGTCGTCTTCCCCTTCACCCAGGGCGGCGACTCCTATTGGCTCCGGGTCTTCGCGTCCATCGGCGTGTTCGCGGTGGCGGCCATCGGGCTGAACATCGTGGTCGGACTGGCCGGGCTGCTGGATCTGGGGTATGTGGCCTTCTTCGGCGTGGGTGCCTACGTCGGCGCCCTTTTCGGCAACGCCTCGCTCAGCGCCGTCCACGTCCACCTGCCGTTCCTGCTCGTGGTGCTGCTGGGGGCCACGATCGCCGCCCTGTTCGGGGTGCTGATCGGAGCGCCCACCCTGCGGCTGCGGGGCGACTACCTGGCCATCGTCACCCTCGGGTTCGGGGAGATCTTCCGCATCACCGTCAACAACTGGGACGGCCTCACCCAGGGCCCCAACGGCATCGCCGGCATTCGCAACCTCGCGGTAGGAGGGTTCGACTTCGGCGAGGGCCACCAGCTCTTCGGTGTCACCCTGCCCGGCTTCGCCAACTACTTCTTCGTGGAGCTGCTGCTGGTGGCTGCGGCCATCGTGGTCTTCACCCGGCTCAACACCAGCCGGGTGGGGCGGGCGTGGGTGGCGATCCGCGAGGACGAGGTGGCGGCGGCGGCCATGGGCGTCGACACCGTCCGCTACAAGCTGCTGGCCTTCGCCATCGGATCGTTCCTGGCCGGGGCGGCGGGCACGGTGAACGCCCACGTGACCACCCAGGTGTCGCCCGACTCCTACACGTTCCTCGAGTCGATCCTGCTGGTGGCGGCCGTCGTCCTGGGCGGCATGGGCGGCGTGCAGGGCGCCCTGCTCGGGTCGGTGGCCCTGTTCGTCCTGCCCGAGAAGCTGCGGGCCTTCCAGGACAAGCGGCTGCTGCTGTTCGGCATCGCCCTGATCCTCATGATGCGGTTCCGGCCGGAGGGCATCCTCGCCGTCCGCCGCCGCCAGCAGGAGCTGCGCGACGACACCGAAGGCGGGGCCGACGCCACCGGCGCCCCACCGGGGACTGCGATGGCCCAGGTATCGAGCGCGCTGCTCGAGGCCCGTGCGGTGACGAAGCGGTTCGGCGGGCTGGTGGCCGTCGACTCGGTCGACCTCTCGGTGGGCGACCGGGAGATCGTCGGGCTGATCGGGCCCAACGGGGCGGGCAAGACGACGTTCTTCAACTGCCTCACCGGTCTGGTGACGCCGACCTCGGGCGAGGTGTCCTTCCGGGGCAAGCCGCTGCCCCGGCGGCCCGACCGGGTGACCAAGGCCGGCGTGGCGAGGACGTTCCAGAACATCAGGCTGTTCCCGCACATGACCGCCCTGGAGAACGTGCTGGTGGGTACTCACTGCCGCACGTCCACCGGCGTGCTCTCGGTGATCGGGCGGGGCCCCCGGTTCCACCGGGAGGAGCGGGAGGCGGAGGCGAAGGCCCGGGAGCTGCTCGTGTTCGTGGCCCTGAGCCGTTCGGCGGACAGGCTGGCCAAGAACCTGCCTTACGGCGACCAGCGACGACTGGAGATCGCCAGGGCTCTGGCCACCGACCCCGGCCTTCTCCTCCTCGACGAGCCCACCGCCGGCATGAACCCCCACGAGACGACGGCGGCCATGGACCTGGTGCGGCGGGTCCACGATCAGGGCTTGGCGGTGGTGGTGATCGAGCACGACATGCGGTTCATCTTCAGCCTGTGCGACAGAGTGGCGGTCATGGTGCAGGGAGCCAAGCTGGTGGAGGGCACGCCGGCCGAGGTGCAGTCCGACCCGCGGGTGATCGAGGCGTACCTCGGCGCCCCCGCCGACCAATGAGCCCGGTCGCATGAGCCTGCTCGAGGTCAAGGACCTCCACGTCGCCTACGGGCGGATCGAGGCGGTCAAGGGCATCTCGTTCTCGGTGGAGGCGGGGAGCCTGGTGACCCTCATCGGCAGCAACGGGGCGGGAAAGACGACGACGCTACGCACGCTGTCGGGTCTGCTGCGGCCCACCGAGGGCGAGGTGTGGTTCGACGGGGAGCGGATCGACACGCTGCCGGCCCACGACATCGTGGCCCGCGGCATGGCCCACGCACCCGAAGGACGCCGGATCTTCCCCCGCATGACCGTCCAGGAGAACCTCCAGCTCGGCGCCTTCATCCGCAAGGACACCGAGGCGGTGGCCACCGACATGGCCTCGGTGTTCGAGCGGTTCCCGGTGCTCGGCGAGCGGCGGGCCCAAGCCGCGGGCACGCTGTCGGGGGGTGAGCAGCAGATGCTGGCCATCGGGCGGGCCCTCATGTGCCGGCCCCGGCTGCTCATGCTCGACGAGCCGTCGATGGGCCTGTCGCCCATCCTCATGCGCCGGATCTTCGACGCCCTGGCCGAGCTCAAGGCCGCCGGCACCACCCTGCTGCTGGTGGAGCAGAACGCCGCCGCCGCCCTCGCCCTGGCCGACGAGGCCCACGTGCTGGAGACCGGCCGCATCGTGCTGTCCGGCCCGGCGTCGGAGCTGGCCGGCAACGAGCAGGTCCGCAAGGCCTACCTCGGGGAGGACTGACCACCCCAGCCAACTGGGGCGACTCAGCCGCGCCATACGCCGGTACGCCGCCCCAGTTCGCTCGAGCCCGGCGGGTCAGGCGACGCCGACCTTGCCCAGCACGGTCTCGATCGGCGCCACCAGGCCGGTGACGAAGGGGCCGAACTCGGCGTAGATGGCCGAGGCCTCGTCGAAGCGCATCTCGTGCACGCAGTCCTTGAGGGCGACAGGGTCGGCGGCGAAGAGGGTGACGGCCCACTCCCAGTCGTCGAGCCCGGTGGACCCGGTGATGAGCTGCAGCACCCGTCCGGCGTACCGGCGGCCCACCTGCCCGTGGCGGGCCATCAGTTTGAGACGGTCGTCGTAGGGCAGGGCGTACCAGTTGCCGGTGGTGTCGCGCCGCTTCGACATCGGGTAGAAGCACATGGCCGGCTTCCCCTCGGGGGGCAGCACCGGGTGCAGCCGGGCTTCGAGCCGATCCGCCGGCATGCCCTTGGCGTACTCGGACACCTCGGTCAGCGAGACGTAGGAGTCGGCCAGCCCCAACCCGGCGGCGGCCAGGTCGGCCTGCAGCTGCTGCAGCCGCCACAGGTCGGGCCCGAGGGCCATGAACCCCAGGTCGGCCTTGTGGCCGAGGACGGCGAAGGCCACCACCTGGTGGTCGTCGGCCTGGGCCGACTTCACCGCCGCCACCACCGCCTCCCGGTCCACGGCGCCGGCCGGGGCCTTGCAGAACAGGTGGAGCACGCCCCATCCCGTGGACGGGACGATCGGGCTGGTGACAGGGGCGTCGGCGGAGGGCACAGGGCCAGTCTACGAAGCGCTGCGCCGGACGCCCTGCCTTGGCCCGGACGCGACGAAGGGGCTGGCCGGAGCCAGCCCCTTCGGACGCAGGTCGTTACTGCCTTGTTGCCCAGAAGTGCGGCTTAGTAGTCCTCCATCCCGCCGGGGTAGGCGTCGCCGCCACCACCGTTGCGGTCGGGCTTGTCGACGATGACTGCCTCGGTGGTGAGGAACAGGGCGGCGATCGAAGCGGCGTTCTGCAGTGCCGAACGGGTCACCTTGGCGGCGTCGATGACGCCGGCCTTGAACAGGTCCTCGTAGTCGCCGGTGGCGGCGTTGAGGCCGGTGGCACCGTCGAGGTTACGAACCCGCTCGACGACCACACCACCCTCCATGCCG
>CAWGUU010000019.1:0-137196 GCA_963825765.1 uncultured Acidimicrobiia bacterium | reverse complement strand
AGGCGCATGCTTCGGGTGGTCGACCTCCGGTACCGGCGTGCAGGCTTCCTCGAACGTCTCGTCGCCCAGAACCTGGCCGCGCTGCTTCTCGAGCGCGGCTGGCCCACCGGCACCAACACCGAGGTGACCGAGTTCATCGAGGGCTGGTTGCTGAGCCTTGTGATCGTGCCTACGCCCTCCGGCGACAGCGAGCGCCAGCGGCTGCTCGAGCTGATCGTTCATCGAGTCGGCGAAGGTGACCGCCGGGAACTCGAGCTTGCCGAGGAGCAGGCGGCACGCCTGGCGGCGCGCACAGAGAAGGAGGTCGCCGAGGCCGAGGCCCAAGCGGCCAAGTTCGCCATGTTCTCGTCGATCGTCTTCGACGACGATGACGACGACTTCGAGGTGCCTGCACGCGACCTTTCGGAGAGCTGACGTCCGAGTCGACGGTCCGCTGCTTGGCGCTTCTCGGTCCAGACATGGGCAGCGAAGGTGAGGCGCTGCTCCGGCGTGTGGCCGATCGGGACCCGTACCGCCTGGCACCGGCGCTCGAGTCCACACTGGCAGGTGTCGCAATCGCTCAGTTCAACCCAGAGCTGCTCGTCGACCTGACCGAGGCCTACTACATCGACCGTCGGCCCCGGCACAGTGACCTCATCCACGACTACGGCATCCGGTCTCACGACTTTGCTGGCTTCGGGCCCTTGGCCGGGTACTACCTCGGTCCGTTCCTCACACTGTTCCGCGCCGACTTCATCGACGGGGTCGGCTGCTTGAACCGGATGCTCAACCACGCCGCCCGCATCCGGGTCAAATTCATGGGCAGGCATGACCCGACCGATACGACCGATGGTCTGTCGCTTGAGCTGAACCTCACCGGTTCACCGAGGTTGTACATCGGCGACGCCCACGTGTGGCTCTGGTATCGGGGCACAGGTGTGGGTCCCTACCCCTGCATGAGCGCCCTGCAAGCACTCGAGGTGGTCGGCGACGAGCTGATCGAGCGTGGCAGGCTGACGCCGGACATGCTCGCCCAGTTCCTCCTTGCCGACTGCGAAAACCTGGCGATGCCCGCCTTGGTCTACGGGATGCTGGTGCGTCATCTCGGCCGGGGCACCGCTGCTATCGACCCGTTCCTTGCCGAGCCTGCGGTCTGGCACCTCGAGTTCAACCGAGTGACGAGTGAGCACTCTAGGCTCGCCGCTCGCGGACACCCTTGGTTGCTGCGGACCGCCGCAACTGGGATCCGTGGCGTGTGGTGATGGCGCTGGCCCTGAGCGTGGACGACACCCGCGCCGACGAGCTCCGCGGAGCTGGGCGGGCTGCTCGAAGCTCGCGGACAGGAACTTGGGGAGGACCCGACGACTGCGCTGCACTGGGCAGCGTGTTGACCCGAACTCATCGACGCCACCCAAACTGAGGAAGGCATCGTCTTGCAGCACCGCGAGACCCCGAGGTCGCGGCGGCGCTTGAAGCACAGCGTGTGGATTACGCCCGCTTCAACGAGTCGTTGCGCCTCCAGTCCGCTACGTCGACCGGTTCGATCAGATCCGACGGCCACCTCCACTAATGCTCGATGAGCTCACGGCCGATGTGGCAGTGGTCGCGAGTTGCTGGGCACCCTTCCTGCTGGCGGGGATCGAAGGGCGAGGGATCGAATTGCGAGCGAGGGCCCGATCGCAGTCGCCGCCGCCGCCCTTGAAGGGGCCTACCTCGACGGCCTCGACGTGCCGCTCGACGATCTGCTCTGGGCGGCCCAGGTTCTCCTCGACGTCATTGCCGAGCGCACCAGTCGCACGCCTGATGACGTCGAGGACGGTCAGCTCTACCCGCACGGCGCGGATCGCTCGGCAGCGAGGGGTCTACCGCTGCTGCGAACGCCCGCTGCTGCCGAACTTCGACAGGCACTCGCTGCTTCGGGCGCAGAAACGACGGAGACGGCGCTCACCTGGTTGTTCACGAAGTCCCCAATCGAGGTGCCCATCTTCGCGAGTCGAGCGCTCGACGCGGTATGGGCCTCGCCCTGTGAGGGGTCACCCTGTCACCACAACGCCGCGCTCGACCTCGTCGAGGAGTCGGTGCGCCACGCCTCCGTCCGACGATCCTCATGGAACCCAGAAGATGATCGAGGGCCGCTGACCGGGCCCCTGCTCCCGGCGCTGGCGTCCGCTGGGGAACAGGAGGTAGTTGCTCCCGATCTCAGTCCGGCCCTTCGAGCGCTCGGCGCGGAAGCACGCCACGAGACCTGTGTGCACCCGGCTGCGGCGGACCTCCTACCCGCAGTCCTCGCCGCGCATCGCCGCAGCGTGAAGCCGTTCGAGCACGGCTACCACCAGAGCGAGTCGGACGCCTTTTCGCTGCGCGAGCCACGCTGACGGTCGCGGCGTGCGGGGACCCTGCGCTTCTCCTGGAGCACGCCCGCGATCTCGCTGCGGACGCTCCACACGCCTTGGAGGAGTACGTCGAGGCGATCGCGGCCGCAGCGGAGGAACAACCCGACTTGGCAGACGCGGCGCGGGGAGTATGGCCACAGCCTTTCGCGACGTCTGGGACTGCTACGAACGCCCGGAAAGATCCGCAGGACGACTCGCCGGAGGTCGTCCGTGCGAAGTCTCGTGTGAGAAGGGCCTTCGACCGCCTCCGTCGGAGGTCACAGCGTCCTGCTCCATCGCCCGTCAGGCGGCGCAGGGGTCGCGACCAGTGGCGTTGGCGGGGTCGATCGCTCGAGGTTTCTCCCGCACATGACCTACGAGCACCGGCACCGCTACAGCGAGCTGACGGGCGAGCCGATCCGCTGGGCTGTGCCTCAACAGTGGCGGCCAGAGATCGACAGCTGGATCGAAGCGTCGAACGGCGGCCGCGAGGCGATCGACGCGATGGTCCATATGCTCCAGACCCAGCCGATCGAGGAGCAGGCGCGGCTCGGCATCGTTTGGGTCGAGCGAGTCGTTGACAAGGATCCGGCGGGTTCCCGGACCTTTCTTCTGCCCGAGTGGCTGCGCAACGTCCGCTCCTACTGCGGCGATGACGAGTGCCTGTCTGGCAGCGCATCGTTGACACGCTGGTCGTACACGGTGACACCCGCGTCCGGGACCTCGCAGACTGAGGTGCTCGGCGGTCTGCCCACGACAGCTCGGCGATCGCCCCGTCCGTTCTCCACCAAGCGGCTAATGGACTACTGCGATCTGGCCAGACGCGACAGATCGACGGCGATGCGTGCGGGGTCGGAGCGACAGAACGTCCGACGGCCCGATGCGTCAGCGGGCGGCGTCGGCGGTGATGAGTCGCAGTCTGGGTGCGCCGTTGAAGAGTTGGTCGTGGGATGCGAGCGGCACGCCGAGTCGGATGGCGGTTGCGGCGATCCATCGGTCGCCGTCGTGGAGCTTGTCCCCGAGTGCGTGGCCTGCCTGCTGGCACCGCATGCGGAGCTCGGCGCAGAGCGTGATCATCTCGTTGTCGGGTTGGGCGACAGCGATCTCGGCGATGCGGCGTTCGAGCCGTCGACGGCGCAGCTCGCCCCACCCGGCGCGGAGCGCGCCGAAGCGGAGTTCCATGACGGTCTGGAAGGCGAGCACGACGGGCTCGCTGCCGATGAGCTCGCGGTAGGTGTCGGCGAGCGGGTTGGGGCGGTCGTCGAACAGCCAGCTGATGACCATCGTGTCCACGACGACGCCCGCGGCCCGGGCCTCACTCATGTGTCAGCGAGCGCCTCTTGGAACGCCTTCCACTCCTCGTCGGTGATGTCTTCGACGACGAGGCGGTCGCGCCCTGGCAGTGGTCGGGCGCGCTTGAGGGCCTCGTCGGGTGCGTAGACCCGCACGGTCGGCTCTTCGGGCTGCTCGACGGTGGACACGACGGCCAGTGTACGGCCCTGCCCGCTGAGCTACCGGGCAGCGCCGGCGAGGAACGCAGCGACCACGTAGGTCGCGTGCCGGTCGAGTGAGACCCGAGCGCGGTCATAGCGCATGGTGGTTCTCGGGTCGGCGTGGCTGGCGGCTTCTTGGACGTCGCGCAGCGGGACGCCTGCGTCGAGTGCGGCGGTGATGAACGCGTGGCGCAGCGTGTGCGGGCCGACCGGCTTGTTGATCCCGGCCTTGCGAGCAAGGCGGCGCACGATCCGCCATGCGGCGTGGCGGTCGAGCCGGTCGCTGCCGTTTGCGGCGAGGAAGATCGGCCCTTCGACGCGTTCGCCGATCGCCAGGTCGATGGCGCGGGCGGTGCGCGGCGCGAGCGGGATGATCACGATCTTGCCGCCCTTGCGGACCACGGTGAGTGTGCGGTGGCCGCGTTCGATGCCGAGTGCCTCGATGTTGGCGCCGAGCGCTTCGCTGACCCGCAGCCCGTTGATGGCCAGCAGCGAGATCAGGGCATGGTCGCGCGCCGACGCCAGCCCGGCGGCGACGAGCAGCGCGCCGACCTCGTTGCGGTCGAGCCCTGTGGCGTGGGACTCGTAGTCGATGCGCGGGCGGCGCACGTGGGCGGCGGGCGACGGCGACAGCAGGCCTTCCTCGTCCGCGTAGCGGTAGAACCCCGCCACCGTCGACAGACGACGGGCGACGGTCGCGGTTGCACGTCCCAGCGCCTCGAGGTCGCGGGCGAAGCACTCGATGTCTGCCCGGCGCACGGCGAACAGCCTCAGGTCGTGCTGGTCACACCACGCCACGAACTGGCGGAGATCCAAGGCGTAGGCGTCGCGGGTCTGGCCGCGGTAGCCGGCCAGAAACGCGCCGAGCGCGTAGCGCTCCGCATCAGAGAACTGCGGATCGAGGACCGCGACCTCCGTCGTCGGGGTCGCATTGTTCGTTGTCATGTCGCACCTCCGGGTCGAGCGGGACCCGGAGGCTGGAGCCGACCAGGCCCAGCGTCAGGTTGAAGACCGCAACCTACGCACGTTCTGTCGCGAAGATCTGGCGCGCACTGCCGCCAGGGCCCAACGCGCCGGACCGCCGATTTCGTGCGCCTGAGCGGGCGACGAAGCAGCGTCCGTCAGATCAGAGCAGAGGTCGCCTGTCCCCAAAAGGCAAATCAGGAACTGCCGGGCTTGGTGCAGGGTTCGCTGTTCCACGAGTGTGTCCGGACAGAGTCACCCCCCGCAGGAGACGAAACTGGCGCTGTCCGGTCGTAGCCTCGGTGCCGTGAGCATTCCGGTCATCCCTGGCTACATCGACGGGCCGACACCACCGAGGCTCGTGGACGTATGGCAGCGACCGGCCGGGGACTATCCGGACGACCTGTGGCCAACCGACGTGCTGGCGGCCGTGACCCCGGAGCCGACCGGGTGGCTGACCGTATGCGAGCACTACTTCACCGATGATCGTCACGGCGGTCGAGGTTGCGTCCTCGTCGCCCCAGACGACGCAGGCAGAGCGATAGATGACACCGGCTGGGTCGGCCATGGGCTCGGGACGTTCAGCGTTTGGTACAACCTTGAGGGCGACCACGGCTTCGACAGTGGTCTGCAGGTCACCGACGCTGACGCCAGACTCGAGTTCTTCATTCAGGTCCGTCGCCCCGTCGGATCCTCGGATCCGACGCTGGACATCTCCCAACCGTTCCTGTGGTACTTCGACGCCTACCCCGTCGATAACGGATGGGCGTACGTCAACGAGGCAGGTCGACCGCAGGAACTAGTCCGTGCCCAGGTCGCACGAGAGCATTGGATCGTCGAGGTCCGGGCCCTCGAGTTCCGACAGTACCTCCACGCCTGCGGGAGTCACGCGATTCTCCAGATCGACTGCGTGCCAATGACCGCTGTCGACGGCTTCGACCGCGTGGAGGAGGACTTCAGTAGCGACTGGGCGCATTTCGATTTTGTTGCGACTTCTGACCTCCTTACCGGCAGCCGTCCGGGGTTCGCACGGCTGCTCGGCCAGTACGTCGTTCGGGGTATCCAAACGAGCCGCGTCCCTCGGTTCGAGCAACGGCGCCAGGACAACCAGTTCCCGACGTTGATCTACGCCGTCGATGCTGCGACTGGCGCGCCGCTTCGGCACACCTGTGACCCCGACCAACTCGGCACCTATTTCGACAAGGACGACAGCCGTCTCCACTACCTCACCCCCGTGAACTTCAGGCGCGAGGTCCTGATTCCGTACGCCTCAGAACCGAACCGGTACCGGCTAAGCCGCTCGCGACTCGATTGCCTCAGCCTCTGGGGACTCGACATCTCGTTCAACACAGCGGGTCTCGTCGAGGTGTACCTCGGAGACTTCGGTGAAAGCCTGCCGCCGGACGAGTGGGGCCACTGGCTCACGCACAACGTGATGCCGGAAGGAGAGATGGAGCAGGGACGATTCCGCCGGGATTTTCTCAACCAGTTCGCGTCGTCGCCTGACGTCCCAGGTGATCTGCGGCGCGCACGGGAGAAGGCGGCGAAGGCGTCCGAGCGGCTCTTTGGGACCCCAGTCTGGCGACCGCTCGGCGACGACGTTGCCCCGGAGTACGAATCGATGATCGGCCCGCTGAGCGAGGACCCAGCAGCACTTGGTGGCCCGATGATCCTGCTTGCGAAGTGCTTCGTCGATGCGATCGATCCGGCGCCGCTGAAGGCGTTCCTAGGTGACGCCAATTCCGGGGAAAGGAGTCTGAGTTTGCTCGGCCGCGTGGCCGAGCGCCTTGGAGGACCAGCAGGTGTCGTGGAGCCATTGCGGGCGCTGTACGACGTCCGGTCCGCCGGTGGCATCGCGCACCTGGCTGGATTCCAGGCGCGAAGCGGCGCTCGAGCGCCTCGGCATCCACGGGATGAGCACGATCGACGCGTTCGACCACGTCGCCGCCCGACTGATCGAGTCTCTCGATCAGGTGAGTACCCTGATGAACGAACAAACGGGCGGGTAATCCATCCAGCCCCAGACGGACAGGACGGTACGCCGGTCGTCACGACCGACGAGCTGTCGGGCAGCACTGGATCACCCGCCGAGCGGCGGAGCGACCAGATCGACGGTTACGTGTAGCCCAGCTCGCGCCAGAAGCGAATCGCGTATGTCGGCCGAGGTCACGAGTGTGGCCACACCACTGTCGCCGCGTAAGTGGACGGCTGCATCACGTCACGCGCATCCATTGGCATGACACCATTCCTGCCAGAGGCCTGTGATGCGAGCTGCCCAATCGTAAGTTGGCCGGTCGTCGCACCCAATCTGATCGGCGACCGCGACGACGGCCTTCGAAAAGGCGAGAACTGCGCCCTCGCACAGGCGTCCCTCATCGTGAACCGTCGATTTCCGGTCAAACCAAACCTGTCCGTTTCCTCCTCTAGACCACTCTGTCGATACGACGTGAAGATACCCCGTCGGATGCGCATGGACCGAAAGCTCCGCGTACGCAGACGGCCCAGCTGCATCCGAAACGACAGAGGTCAGCGTAGGCCGCTTTTCACCGCCGATGCTGAGTACCGAGCCTTTCTTGTCGAGCACATACCCGCCAGCGTTCACCTCGGCGATCTTAAGGAAACGTGTTCTCGCATGTTCAAGATCGCCTGCATCCCGACCGACTCGCACGTCGGGCAGGTACCCGAGCAAAAACTCCAGGCCCCGGATCTCGACGAGCAGCGCACGCCGAAGCCACTGTTCGGCACTAATCCCCGCCAGGACCCATGCGACGGTCGAGGCCCGTTCTGCGATGCTTCTTGATAGAGGAGCGATCGACGCAAACCGCGTTGCGGCGTCCTCCTCAATGGTGATGAGGCCCAGGGCGGTGAACGTTGCGGCAGCATCCGCCAGCAGCGACCGCGCTTGAGTGAGCGGGAGGTTCGTTCCGCCTTCTCTCCCAGATGCTAAGTACAAGAACAGATGGGTTTCAATCAGAGAAGCTTGGTCGGCAGGCGACCCTGGCTCGACCTTCCATACGTTCCGCCTCTCATCCATCATCCCGAGGTCGAGGACGGCCGGAGCTTGCCGGTACGCGGTGCTGAGCTCAGCGCGCACCCTGGCGTCGAATCCGGGCGTCACATTGGCGTGGCCACCAACGCGGGCCGCCCATCCCCTGTCGGTCATACCGAACCGTACCTGCGAGACATAGTTTTCCGCCGACGATCCCGTCCTTCCGGGGTAGGACCACGAGCGAACAGATCGACGGCTCGGGGTGCGCCACGGGGCTGCGCTGGCGTCTCTGAACGCGCGTCCCAGAACGTGCGGGGTCTGCACTCGGCCGTGTAGCAAATGTGCCGTTGGCGGACAGGGCGAACATTGCCTGAGCGGCACTAGGCTAGCTGGTCGCGCGGGGTCAGCCGCCGGTGCGCTTCTGGCGTTCGGCCTTGCGGATGAGGACCGCCCGCACGCGGTCGGCGATCTCCTGGGCGCGCGGATTGACGTCCACCCAATCCCGGGTCCGTCGAAGTGGGGCCGTCACCCGCCACGACACGGTCTGCTTCATGGCCTCGACGCGGAGGCCCGCGGCATCCTTGGACTTGTACGACACGAGCCGGCTGTAGCGCTCCTCGACGCCCAGGTCGTCGAAGGAGCACATCAGATTGTCGGCGGGGCCGTTGATCCCGTTCTCGTACAGGAGCTCGTAGGCCTCCTTGGGCGTCTCCAGGCAGGCCAGCCGACCGTCCGAGCGGTCCATGACGTACACGTACGGGAAGGTCTCGAGGATCCGCACGAGGGCCCGCTGTGGCAACACCGCGTTGTGAAAGGTCATGCCGAAGCTGTTGAACTCGAGCACCACGAGGGGCTTGTGCTCGGCCAGCGCCCGCTCAGCTCCGTCGAGCACCGACAACTCGCCGCCCTCCACGTCGACCTTGACGAAGTCGAGCCTCTCGATGCCCTGGTCGGCGAGGAACTGGTCGATGGTGATGCTCGGCTGCTTGACGCACAGGGATCCGAGCACCTCGGTCGTCAGGAACGGCTCGCCCATCACCGCGAAGCTGCCGGCGGTGAAGAAGGGGATGTCCTGGAACTCGACGAACCCGGTGGTGTCTCCGACCACGGCGTGGACCGAGTGGGCGTTGGCCAGCTTGTTGAGCTCGATGTTCCTGGTCAGGAACCCGAACGTCTCGGGTGCCGGCTCGAACGCCCACACCGATCCCTTCGGGGCCAGAGCGGCCAGGGCCATCGTGTACAGGCCGACGTTGGCGCCCACGTCGAGGCAGACGGCGTCCTTCGCCACGAAGGGCTGGATGCCAGCCAGGACGGAGTCGACCAGGTCGAGCTCCGCCCCGTGGCGCAGCCCCTGGTAGTAGTCGTCGATGTCGCTGCCGGTCACCTCGAAGCGGTGGCCGTAGATCCAGATCGTCTTGTTCACTCGCCCGGGGCGGGTCGAACCGCGGCGCCGACGATGCTCCTCAGGACCACCGGGGGATGCTAGATCGGATTGACTCTCCTGAGCGGCACGGGTCAAATAGGCCGGGTGATGCACCCATGACGATGGTGTCGTACGCCCAGAACGGTGAGGACGTGCTGCTCGCCCGCCTCTTCCCGACGGGGTTGAGGGGCTTCTACATCGACGTCGGGGCCCACCTGCCGGTCATGGGCTCGGTCACCAAGCACTTCTACGACCAGGGCTGGCACGGCATCAACGTGGAGCCGGCGGCCGAGCCGTTCGCGGCGCTGTGCGAGGCCCGGCCCCGCGACGTCAACCTGGGCGTCGGCCTCTCCGACAAGCCCGGAACGCTCACGTTCTTCGAGTCGGGCGGCACCGGGTGCTCGACGTTCTCCCCCGACGCCGCCGGCCACCAGCGTGACTCGGGCATCCCCTACGCCGAGCGCGAGGTCGAGGTGCTGACGCTGGCCCAGGTGTGCGAGGACCACGTCGAGGGCGAGATCGACTTCCTCTCGATCGACGTCGAGGGCCTCGAGGGCCGGGTCCTGCTCGGGGCCGACTGGAAGCGGTGGCGGCCGCGTGTGGTGCTGGTGGAGGCCACCGAGCCGCTGACCACGGTGTCGAGCCACGAGGGGTGGGAGCCGACGCTGCTCGACGCCGACTACCTGTTCGCCGCGTTCGACGGGCTGAACCGCTGGTACGTGCGGATCGAGGACGCCCAACTGCTTGACGCGCTCCGCACCCCGGCGAACGTCCTGGACGACTACATCCCCTACGTGCATCACAAGCTCCAGCAGGACCTCCTCGCCGGGCTCGAGCTGCACTACAAGCACCTGACGGCGGCACGCGCCGCGAACCAGGCGCTGGCCGAGCAGTACGCCGACCTCCTCGCCGACCACGAGGCCATGGACATCAGCCTGCTGCAGGCCGAGTTCGAGCGGCTGCAGCGGTCGCTGGCCAGCAGCCGAGCCCGCTACGAGGAGATGACCGGCGCCGTCGAGGCGGTCCGCGAGCAGTACGACCCCCTGTGCCAGGCCCTGGTCGAGCTCCAGGCCAGAGCCGAGGACGCCCGGTCGCTGATCGAAGGGGTCTCGCCCGAGGCGCTCGGTGTGGCCCGGCGCCTGACCAGGCTGGCCGACCAGCACCCCGGAGCGGCCCGCATGCTGACCCGTCCGGCCCGGATCGCGTTGGCGGTGAAGCGCAGGCTTGGCGGGCTCGGCGCCGCTTGAGTGCCCGATCCACCTGACGTGCCCGAGCGGGCCGACGTACCCGATTCGGCCGACGTACCTGATCCGACCGGCGTACCCGATCCGACTGGCCTCGCGCTGTACTGCGAGTCGATGGGGTGGATGCCCAGCCAGGTCGTGCAGTACCTGGGCCGCCCGTTCGTGTTCCCGACCGGCAGCCAGGTCGGGGATGCCGTCGCCGCCGGCTGGGAGTGGGACAACGTGCTGCGCCCGATCGTCTCCACGCTCGTTCCCGACGAGAAGCCGATGGTCTGCGAGGTGGGCAGCAACATCGGCGCCAGCCTGCTGGAGATCCTCGCGGTCAAACCGCACGCCCGGGTGCTCTGCTTCGAGCCCGCCGACCGCTACCGCGCCTACCTCGAGTACAACCTGCGGCTGGCCGGCTTCGGCGACGTGGAGGTCTCGGCGTCGCTGGTCGACGCCAAGCGGGGCAGTGGTTTCATCAACACCGACGGCACGAGCGGCTCGATCCGGGCCATGCCGCACCTGACGACGATCCAGGCGGCGCCGGTGACGACCCTCGACGACGAGCTCCCACGGCGAGGCCCGCTGTCCTTCCTAAAGACCGACACCGACGGCCACGACATGGAGGTCCTCCACGGGGCGGAGGCGACGCTCCGTCGGGACGCGCCCGTCCTGTTCCTCGAGTTCTGCCCCGTGCTCATGCTCACACCCCCGGCGCCGGAGCTGGCCTGGCTGCAGGACCTCGGGTACCGGCGCCTGATGTGCCTCGACAACGCCGGCCGTGTGGTGGGTGTCACAACCGATCCCGAACAGGCGGCGGCGTGGTCCGACGCCTACTGGTACTGCGACATCCTCACCTGCGCCGAAGGCTCGCCCGCCGAGCGCCGGTTGGACAGCCTGGCGCTGCCCCCCGCGCCTCCGCCGACCAGGGATCTCTGAGGCCTACCCTCCGCCCGGCGGCGGACGGTGGGGGTAGGCGACGACGCTCGTCGCCCGGGACCCGCTCGGGGGCAGGTCGAACACGCCCTGCGGCTCGGTCACGGCGAAGTCGGCGTACTGCAGCATGCGCCGCAGGCCGGTCGTGCTGATCAGCCAGTACACGTTGTTGTCGCCGGGCTCCTGCTCGACGCCGGCCGGGGCCCCGAAGGCGATCGTCGGCCTGCCCGGCAGGTGGGTCTCGCCGTCGGTGTCGACGGCGGTCTCGATCACGGCCATCTGCCTGGTCACCGAGCGGATGTTGTGCAGGGCCAGCAGGGGGTTCTGCAGATGGAGGAGCAGGGAGCCGCAGAACACCACGTCGAAGGTGCCGACCGTGTACGGGGAGAGCTCGTAGACGCTGCAGAAGCGGTATTCGACAGCCGAGCCGCGCATGGCGTGGGCCATCCGGAAGTGGTCCGGCCAGGTCTGGATGTCGTCGAGGGCACCGATGCGCGAGCGCATCCGTGGCAACCAGTCGCAGTCGCCCACCCTGGCCACGTCGATCGCCACCACGTCGGCCCCCCGGCGCTCCATCTCGAAGGCGAAGAACCCGTCGCCGGTACCCACGTCGAGGGCGGTCAGGCCGGCCATCGACTCGGGTAGCCCGTAGCGGTCGACGACGCTCCTGTGGTCGAACCGACCCCTCGAGACGAGCCCGCCGCCAAGCTCGATCGAGTGGTACCAGCCGTCGAGGCGGGGGTCGTCGGGGCTGGTCGGGAGGGCGGTCACGCCGGCGCCGGGCTCAGCCAGGCCGCCGTCTGGCGGACGGCGTCGTCCGGGTCGACCACCAGGGCGGCGAGGGTCGAGGCCAGCGCAGGATGGTTGAGGACGTCGGGGCCGGCCTCCCGCAACCGCCGGGCCAGGTAGGCGCGGTGGTCCGGGTTCGGCACCAGGCAGTCCGCCACCATGCGCCGGACCCGCTCGTCGAGGGTCATCGGGGGGGCGAACCGCCAGCCGGGCAGGGACTCCGGGCGCTGCTTGACGGCGAGGCAGTCGACCAGCGTCTCCGGCTGCATCACGCCGGGCTCGACGCGGATGAGCAGGTGCGGGTCGACGACGTAGTCGATGTAGTAGCTCGTGTACCCAAGGTCGTCGAGCGCCGCCACCAGGCTCTCGGGCGTCTCGCCGAACAGGGCGAGGGTGTGGCCGTTGGCCTCGTAGAGCAGCGTGGGGGCGTCGTCGGGCAAGAGCAGCGTCCTCATGCCCCGCACCGTCGCCACCTCGCACCCCTCGACGTCCATCTTCACGAACCGGGCGCCGGGGAGCCCGAGCTCGTGCAGCAGCGAGTCGACCGTGACGGCTGCGACCGGCTCCGACATGCCTCCCTCCGCGGGGGTGGCCACGTGGCCCCACGGGCCGTGCGACCAGAAGTCGACGGTGCCCGGCGTGTCGCCCACCGCGGCGGTGACGACCCGGAGGCCCCAGAAGCGGTTGGCGACGACGCTGGCCCTGAGCAGGGCGGCGTTCGCGGGCGACGCCTCCACCGCGACGGCGCCCCGGCCGGCGCCGGCCGCGGCCAGGGCGAAGGTGCCGATGTGGGCGCCGAGGTCGACGACGATGTCATCGGGCCGGGTCAGCGCCAGCATGAGCTCGACGAGCGGCTTGAACAGCGGCGTCTCGCCATGGACGATGGCGCCGGTGATGGGATCGTCGCTCGAGCGGTCCACCACCACGACGACGGTCGCTTCGCCGCCCAGGTTGGCCTGGCAGCGCTTCCATCCCGACCGGTCGACGGGGGAGGCGGGCGGCGCCAGCCGGTACTCGTCGACGGGGGCCCGCGGCGGCCGGCGGGAGGCATCGCCCAGCAGCCTCGCCGTCGCCGGGATGTGACGATCGACCTCGGTCGTGTCCCGGGCGATCCCCTCGAGCTGGCCGCGGGCCTGTTCGGCGAGGCCGAGCACGCCGCCGAGGTGGCCTCCGGCCGACCGGCGGTACTCCAGGACGACGTCGGGGAGAGAGGCGACCGCCGCCACCCGCTCGTCCCACGTCCCCGTTGCGGCCGACACGGGGATCGGCGGCAGGACCGGCTCGGCCTCGACCTCGTTGTCGTCGTCGTCGGTGACCGAGGCCGTCGGGGCCGGCACCGGGCCCGCGGGCTCCGGCTCCGCGGCGGACGAAGCGGACGGGTCGCCGGCGGCGAGGACGCCGGCGTTCCAACTGGCGATGGAGTCGAGGGTCTCCCGTGGGGGGCGGGCCCAGGCGTTGTCGACCGCCGGCCACGCCGCTGGACGGCGCAGGGTCAGGTGGACCGACGTGAACTCGTAGCCGCCGTGGCTCATCACCACGTGGGGGAAGTCCCACAGGGCGTACTCGGGCACCCCCCTCGCGCCGGCGCCGTTCAGGCGGCGGTCGTGGTCGATCACCGCCTGGGAGATGTCCCGGGCGGTTGCCAGCGTGGGCTCCGACAGCACGGTCTCCAGGTCGTCGACCGGCTCGAGCCCGCTGGCCTCGACGATGTAGCGCCGGAGGTTCTCGGCCGACAGCATGAGGGCGTCCCCAGGCCAGCCGATCCCCTCGGGCGGCCCCTCGATCTTGAACTCGGTCGAGAGGGCGAGGATGCCGCCGGGCTTGAGGACCCTGCCCATCTCGTAGGCGGCGTGCGCCACGTCGAGCAGCTCCCCGAAGTGCTCGATCGACCCGGACGAGAAGACCGCGTCGAAGGTCTCGTCCGGGTAGCGGAGGGACCGGCCGTCCATGTGCTGCACGACAAGGCGGTTGGGGTCGAAGTCGAACGGGGCCAGGAAGGCGGGGTCGACCAGCATGGCGACGGGGGCGACCTGTCCCCAGGCGCCCGCGCCGAGGTAGCGGTCGGTGACGAAGACCTGCCGGGCGTGGCGGGTGAGGTAGAAGATCGTGTCCTCGGTTCCCGCGGCGACACCCAGGATGACGGCGTCCGGGTTGAGGGCGCCGAAGTGCCGGAGGGCGCGCACGCTCATCGCCACCTCCCAGTCCTTGCGGGCCTCGTAGCCGGCGGGGTACTCGGCCGGGAAGTGGGCGGCCTTCTGGGCACAGACCTCGCGGATGTACCCGACGAGCTCCTCGTCGGCGAAGTCCTCGAGCTCGCACACCTTGTTGAATTTCATTGGGTTGAAGTTCACCGGCCTGCCTTCTCGAACGTGCTGCCTGCTGTCGTCGTCACCGGCCCTGACTTCGCCGGTCCCGACTTCACCGGTGGGGGGCCCGCCCTGACGTCGTCGACGATCTCCAGGTAGCGCCGGGCCATCACCTCGACCGTCGCCTCACGCTCGAAGTAGCGGCGGGCAGCCTCGCCCATGCGCGCCCGGAGGGTGGGGTCGCCGCCCAGGCGGCACAGCTCTTCGTCGAGCGTGCCATCGGAAGCTATCCGAACGCAGGCCTCGTCGGGGATGAAGTCCCAGCCCGCCGCCTCGCTGGTGACGACGGGTTTTCCCGCCGCCATCGCCCGCATGAGCGTCGCCGAGAGATGGGTCACCGTCGACTCCCTCAGGTTCACCACCACGTCGCACGCCACCAGGGCGCCGTCGAACGTCCGCCGGTCGACCTCGCCGAGGAAGCGCACCGACGCCGCCACGTCCAGCCGGCGGGCCAGGTCCTCGAGCATCGACAGGTAGCGGGACTCGTGGGCCCTGCCCACGACCAGCACGACGGCACCCGGGTTCTGCTCCAGGACGGCGGGGAGGGCCTCGATGACGGCCTCCACCCGCTTGGAGCGGTCGACGATGCCGAAGACGCCGATCACGTAGGACCCGGTGGGCAGTCCGAGCGCCCGGCGGGCGAGGGCCCAGTCCCGCCACGCCGGCCCGGTATAGGGGTCGGCGACGCCCATGACGACGGTTCGCACCGGTGCGTCGGGGTACCTGTCCTCGATCGCCCGCCGGGCTCCGTCGTAGTGCACGACGACGGCCGGGCTGGTGGCCACGATGCGCCCCAGCATCGGAAACGCGTCGAGGAGCTCCTGACGCAGCGACGGCGGTCCCTCTTCCTGGATGGCGTCGAAGCAGCGGAGGGCCAGGTCGCCCTCCAACTCCGCCAGCTCGGCGCGGAACCCCTCGACGTCGCCCTCGAGCTCCGAATGGAGGTACAGCAGGTGGCTCCACGACAGCTCGTGCAGGACCACGATGCCCGGGTGCTCCTGCATGGCCTCGTTCATGTACCAGTGGAACAGCGAGCCACCCACCTGGTAGATCACCGCATCGAAGCCGACCTGCGCCAGCCGTCGACCGAAGGCGCTGTGCTCGTGGACCCGGTAGCGGGCCATCAGGTCGATGTCGGGCAGGAAGCCGTCGTTGACGAAGACCTCGACGTCGACGTGGCGGGTCAGCCCCGCCAGCAGCTCGACGGTGTAGTCGGCGATCCCCGTCTGCTCCGGCGGCAGCGGTGACCACATCGCCAGCCTCGGCCGGGCCGGCCCAGACGTCGCCGGTGCGGGGGCGGCGACGGTGCGCTCGTAGCCGGCGAGCGTGGCCCTTCCCAGCGCCTCGCCGGTGAACCGGGCGGCGTTGATCAGCCCGTCCCGAGACATCCCGTCCCTACGTTCGGGGTCCTCGAGCACGGCGGCGATGGCACCGGCCATCGCAGCTGCGTCCTCGGGGTCGACCAGCACCGCGGCGTCACCTCCCACCTCGGGGAGCGACGAGGCGGTGGTGGTGATCACCGGCGTGCCGCAGCGCATGGCCTCCAGGACTGGCAGCCCGAACCCTTCGTAGCGGGAGGGGTGCACGACGGCTGTGGCGGCGTTGTAGAGCCCGGCCAGCTCGACGTCGGTGACCATGCCCGTGACGATCACGTCGTCCTCGATGCCGAGTCCCTCGGCCAGCGACGCGACCAGCGCCCGCCCGGCCTCGTCGAGATGGCAACAGAAGACGAGCGGGAACGAGACCCGGAGCCGCTCGTCGAGCAGGGCGTAGGCCCGCAGGAGCGTCTCGGCGTTCTTGCTGTGGTGGGTGGAGCTCACCGTGAGCACGAAACGGGACGGGAGCCTGATCCGCCGCCTGAGCGCGTCGAGCGACGTCCAGACCTGGCGGGCGTCGAGGGGGCGGAAGCATTCGTCGGCGACGGGACTGACCAGGTCGATCCGATCCCTCGGGAAGCCCGCGTACACGCTGGCGTCGCGACGGGCCGACCCGGAGATGGCCTGGAGGCGGTCGGATCGGAGCACGGCCGCCAGGCAGCAGCTGTAGGCGTCACGGAACTGCTCCGGCAGGTAGTGCTGCGGGTAGATCAGCGGGATGGCGTCGTAGAACGTGGCCACCATCGGGCAGGCGTCGAAGTCCAGCGGGAACGGATCGATGAACAGGAACGGCGTGGTGGCGTGGTAGAGGTCGACCTGCTGGGCGACCAGCCAGTCCTGGAACTCGGCGGAGCGCCGCAGCATGGTCTGAGGGTGGCCCGGCTCGTCGACCGACCAGCCCGTCGGATGGCAGATGGCGGCGTTGTGGGCGGTGCGGATGGCCCGGTCGACGACCGACAGGTCCTCGCCCTCCCTCGTCAGCACCAGGTACTCGTTCTCGTGGTCGATCGCCAGCACGTTGCGCAGCTGCTGCTGGGTGAACCGGGGCATGCCGCGGTTGATGGCACGGGGGCCAACCGCAAGGATCCTGAGGTCGATGGCGATGCGCATGGTCAGGCGACTCTCCGGCGGCGATCTCACCCCGCTGCCCAGTGGCTCCAGCGAATCGCTCGGGGGCGGTCCGGTCCGGTATCGGGGCCACAGTAGGCACCACGGCGACGGACCGGCAAGGGAGTCCCTCCCGCGCATCTCGCCGTCCGGGGCAGGCCTGCTCGTCACGCAGGGCGGGTCTGTTCGTCGCGCAAGGCAGGGCTGTTTGTCGTCCGGGCCGGTGTTGGGCCACGCTGTCCGCACCGTGGGAGCGCAACCGGAGGTCGACGAGACAGGGCAGAAACCGGCGTCGGGAGGGCTGATCACGCCCGACTCGGCGACGATGCCGTGGCCCGACGAGGAGCTGATCTCCCGGGTCACCGGCTACACGGACAAGACCACCTTCTACGTCTCGGGCCACCAGTCGGTGCAGGATCTGGAGGCCGTCCTGGGCGTGGTGGGGCGGTCCCTCGAGACGTTCCCGACCATCCTCGACTTCGGCAGCGGGTGCGGCCGCATCCTGCTGTGGCTCGAGCACCTGGCCAAGACCTCGTCTGTCCACGGCGTCGACATCGACGCCCGCGCCATCGCCTGGACCAGGGAGAACATCCCGTGGGCGGAGACCAGGGTCAACCAACCCCTGCCCCCGCTGGACTACGCCGACGGGTTCTTCGACCTGGTCTTCAGCCACAGCGTCTTCACCCACATCGACGAGCACTATCAGGACGAGTGGCTCACCGAGCTCCGCCGGGTGGTCAAGCCCGGTGGCTACGTCGTGCTGAGCGTCCACGGCGAGACCGCCTTCACCAGGTTCGAAGAGGCGGTGGCGGGCCGGGGCGGCGACGCCAGCGTCATCCGCCGGGAGCTGAGCACACGCGGCATCTCGTTCATCAAGGACGACGCCTTCACCGGCGGGCCCTTCCCCGACTTCTACCACTCCACGTTCCACGCCCCCTGGTACGTCTTCGAGCACTGGGCCCGGTGGTTCGACGTCGCCGCCTTCCTGCCCAAGCGGTCCATGGCCTACCAGGACTTCGTGCTCCTGCAGAGACCGGAAAGTGGAGGCGCAGGGGACGGTGCCGCGCCGTCCGGCGGGGTGGCCCCGATCGAACGGGGAGCGTCGGTGGCCCCCGCCAGCCGGCCCGGCGGCCCGGCCCAAGCTTCCTCGCCAGCGGCCGACACGCCCGAGTCGGCGCTGTACCGGGCCGGGCGACTGCTGCACGACGGCGTCGACCTGGACGCCGGTCAGCCCCACGGACAGGTGGGACGGGTGACCCGGCGGCTGGTGGAGAAGCTGCTCGGCACCCACCGGGAACAGCGTGGTGTCAACGTCCACCAGCAGGAGGTCGACAGGGCCCTGTTCACCGCGCTCTGGGAGCTGGACAGCACCGTCACCGCCACCACCAGGTCGGGAGGCGTCCCCCTCACCGAGCTGAACGGGCGCGTCTGGGACGCCATCCGCCTCCAAGGCGAGCGCATCAACCGGCTCGAGGACGACCTGTGGCAGGCGATCACGACCGGCCAAGGCCGCTCCCAGCCCCAGGAGGCCCAGCCGCCGGAGGCGAAAACCCGCCAGCCGCCGGAGTCGAAACCCGCCACCCGGCCGGACGCGAAACCCGGTTGAGCAGGGCTGGCTGAGCGTGCCGGTCCCGATCGTCACCGTCTCCGCCCGCACCATGCTCCTCGGCGCCCGGGTCGCCTACCAGCTCGTCAACCTGGCCCGCGGTCCGTGGCGGTCGAAGGAGGTGGAGGTCATCCGCGGCGGCCTGCGGTGGTGCCTCGACCTGCGCGAGGGCATCGACCTCTCGATCTACCTGTTCGGCGCCTTCGAACCGTCGGTCGTGCGCCGCTACCGGCGGCTGGTTTCCCCGGGCGACGTCGTCGTCGACATCGGCGCCAACGTCGGCGCCCACACCCTGCCCCTCGCACGTGCGGCGGGGGGGTCGGGACGTGTCCTGGCCTTCGAGCCCACCTGCTGGGCGTTCGCGAAGCTGCAGGCCAACCTGGCGCTGAACCCGTCCCTCGTCCCGCGGGTGACGGCCGAGCACGCCCTGCTGGTGAGCCCCGACGACCGGACCGTACCCCTCGGCATCTACTCCAGCTGGCCGCTCGTCAACGGGCATGGAGAGTCCGAACCGGCCGACCTGCACCCCCAGCACCGGGGCATGCTCAGGGGCACCGATGGCGCCCGGGCCGTCACCCTCGACGACTACCTCGCGGGCGACAAGGTCGACTTCGTGAAGCTCGACGTCGACGGGGCCGAGCCCGACGTCCTGGCCGGCGCGGCAGCCACCGTCGAGCGCAGCCGGCCCACCATCGTGATCGAGATGGCGCCCTGCGCCTACGAGGGCGGCGACGGCTTCGAGCGGATCGTGGAGTTCCTGACCAGCCGGCACTACCGGCTCGAGCACCTCCGCACCCGCCGCCCGCTGCCGACCGACGCCCACGCGCTCGCCGCCCGGATACCCGACGGGAGCAGCATGAACGTGCTCTGTGTCCCGGAGTAGACCCGAGCCGTCCTGCCGGCCGTCGCCATCTACCATCGGCTGATGCCCGGCTCGCCCCACCACGCCCCGCCGGCCCTGAATCACCAGTGACGAGTCGGCGGCGCATGTGACCGAGCGGCTCACTCCCCCCGCCCCCCGCCAGGGCACCAGGCACGCGCCGCCGCGCGACCCGCCCCCGCCGCCGGAGAACCCGACACCGACCGGAGGGACGGTGCAGGCGGCGGCCCGGCGGGCCAGCCAGTCGCCCTTCGCCGTCCTGATCGCCCGCCATCCGGTGGCGGCCATGGCCGCGCTGCTGACGGTGATCGTCGCCGCCTTCTCCGGGCTCTGGCTCAGGGGGTCGCTGACCCTCGACGGGCCCGGCACCACGCTCTACGTCAAGATCGCCACCGACTACCTCGGCTCCATCGGCCGGGTGCCGTACTGGATGCCGGAGATGTGGGGCGGCGCCCCGGTGTGGGCGCTCGCCCCCTCGCTCCCCGTCCTTCTGCTCGTGCCTTTGGCCTCCGTCCTCGGCGCCGACGCGTCCATCAAGATCGCCATCCTCGCCTTCCAGGTGCTCGGCGGGCTCGGCACCTATCTCCTGGCCCGGTCCATCTGGGGGCGCACGGCCGCCAGCGTGGTCGCCGCCATCGTCTACGCCCTGCACCCCTTCCTCATCTCCCACGGCGCCCTCATCGGCTCCGAGACCGCCATGGCGGTGCTGGCCGCGGTGCCGTGGCTGGCCTGGAGCATGCGCCTGGGCCTGCGCGGGGACGGCACCCGGCACCTGGTGGCCGCCGGGCTGATCGCCGCCTTCGCCGTCCTGCACCAGGCCGAGTACGCCTACGCCCTCGTCCTGCTGTGCGGGCTCCTGATTCTCGCCGAGATCGGCCGACTCCGGGGCATCGACACCACCGAGTCGGCCATGAACGTCCTCAGGCGGGCGGGGGTGGTGGTCGGGGTGGCGCTGGGTGGCATCGCCTTCTGGCTGCTGCCGTTCCTCACCCTGGGGAGGTCGTTCGTCCTCTCCCCGCCGGAGCTGGTCAGGGGCGAGCTGTCGTGGGGCCTCGGAGGGAGCTTCGGCCGCGAGATCGGCATCTTCTTCTCCCGGTCGAGCGGCCTGACCGGCATCGTCGGCTTCGACCGCACCGAGATCCTCCCCGAGCTGTTCTACCTGGGATGGGTCTGCGTGGCCCTGTCGGTGGTCACCGTCGTGCTGCTCAGCCGCCTGAAGGGCGAAGCCACCCTCGCCGCCGTCATGCTGGTCTCCCTCGCCGGGATGTGGATGAACACCGGAGCCGTCCCCCTCGCCGCCAGCGGGCCGGCGCTCCGGAACGAGTGGTTCGCCCTCGCCCTGACCGGGGCCGTCGCCGGGCTGGCGCTCGGCGCCTACATCCGGCGCCTCCACCTCGGGCGCTCGACGCCCTTCGTCATGGGCGGCGCGCTCGTCCTCCTCGTCCTCATGCCCTTCGTGGCGCCGTTCGTCAAGCTCCAGTCGGTGGTGCCGCTGATGGCGACGCTGCGGTTCCCGCGCTTCTACGTGGTGGCCCCCCTCGGACTGGCCCTGGGCGCCGCCTTCCCGATCCGCTACTTCTCCCGGTGGGGCGCCCTCCACCGGCCGGACCTGAAGTTCCTGCGGCCGGCGGTGCTCGCCGGCGTCGTCCTGCTCGCCTTCTTCGCCGACATCCTCCCTTACCGGACCTTCTACCAGGTGCAGGCCCCCGATTCGGCGGCCGCCTACCAGCGGATGACCGACGCCCTCGACGCCGCCGGCGACGAGTCCCGGCTGACCACCGGCCGCCTCGACCCTCGCTCGGTGGCGGGCCTGCTGGACAGCGGTCGGGAGCTGTCGGTCGGCTGGCCCCACCCGGTGTCGGGGAAGGAGCTGTGGCGGCTGACCGGCGAGACCTACGTCGGGCCGTTCGGGCTACGGGAGGCAGCATGGGGCCTCACGGGCACCGGCTACCTGGCGGTCGAGCAACCGACCGACAGGGGCACCGCCAACGAGCGTATCGACGAGGTCTGGCTCCAGCGCAACCCCCGCACCCTCCCGCTGGTGCGGACCTACGACCAGGCGGTGATCGTGGGCGACGCCAATCTGTCCCCGCTGATGGCCACCGCGCTGGCCACCAGGAGCGTGGGCGTCGTCACCGGCGACAAGAACACCGCCCAGCACTTCCAGGGCATGCCGGTGGCCACCGTGCTGGCCCGTCCGGCGTGCGAGCCCCGCAACGTCTCCGGGCTCGGGCAGGTGTCGGGCGAAGTGGCGGTGGCCTGTGCCGTCGGCACCTGGTTCGGGGCCTTCTTCGCCGGCGCCACGTTCGAGCCGATCGCCGAGGAGCCGGTGGGCGCCGTCTACCGGTCCCTGGCCAACGGCCTGCGGGGGATGGCCGTCTGGGTCGGCAACGACGCCAAGGGCACCGAGCTGACCCTGCACGAGGCCAGTGACGATGGTCGCGCCCTGGGCGCCGAGGTGGCCCGGGGCCAGGCGGTGGGCGCCGACGAGTACGGGCTGGTGGCGTACACCTTCGACCCGATCGTCGACTCGGCCGGCAAGACCTACGTCTTCCGCCTCACGTGCCGGGGGTGCGACCCGCCGGAGGGAGACCCGGAGAACGGCCCGACCCTGGTCACCGGGCCCAGCCGGGAGGGGCCCGGCAACTTCGTCCTGGGCGACCGGCTGTTCACCGACCGTGTCGCCGCCTTCGCCCCCATCCACGACCGCCTCCCGCCCGCCGACACTCCCAAGACCCTCACCCAGGCCACCCGGCTCGGTCCCGGCGACTGGCGGATCGAGACCGACGGCCCCCAGACCGCCCTCCTGGTGGTGGCCGAGACGTGGTTCCCGGGCTGGAAGGCCACCATCGACGGCCGACGCGTCCCGGTGTACGAGGCCGACGGCGCCTTCGTTGGCGTCCCCCTCACCGCCGGCAAGCACGTGGTGACCCTCCAGTACGAACGGCCGGCGTCGGCCCTGCTGGGCCGCTTCATCACCGGCGGCATGCTGATGGGCCTGGCGTGGATCGCCATCCGGCGGCGGCGACGACCGTTCGGGCACCGGGCCCGGAAACAGCACTCCGGGTCACCCTCAGGGCGCTCGCGCCACACATTCCAGATGCGCACCCCATCGGCCGAGCCCGGCGGGGAGGACGCTCTCGACCCGGAGAAGGGTGGACCAGGCCCACCGGTCACCGACCGGAAGGGCCCACGCCGCAAACGACAGCAGGCTGTGCTGCCGGTGGTCGACGACGTCGAGCCCGGCCTCGTCGAGCAGCCCCAGAAGCGTCGCCGCCCGAAACCGTGAGTGGACACCGACGCCGTCCCAATGAGGGTGGACGCGGCGCCCCAGGCGGATGGCGGGGTTGTCCTCGACGGTCTCGGCCAGCACCAGGTGTCCCCCCGGTCTGAGCACCCTGCGCACCTCGGCCAGCACCGCCTCGGGGTCGGGCAGGTGGTGAAGCACGTGGATCGACAGGACCAGGTCGATCGACGAGGTCCTGAACGGCAGTCTTGCGGCGTCGCCGGCGGCGGTCGGAGCCTGGCGCAGGGCCTCGACGGCCCGGACCGGGTCGTATTCGAGACCCACGGGCGCCAGGCCGGCCGCCTCCATCCGTCGCAGCCAGAAACCCCTGCCGCAGCCGAGGTCGAGCGCCCGGCCCGCCTCACCCTGCATCGGGCCGTCGGCCGCCAGGCGGTGGAGCCGTCCCTCCAACCACGGGTTGAGGATCTCGCCGCGGTCGGCCTGGGCGTGCCGGCCGGGACCCGGCTCGCTCACATTCGTCGGCGTCGGCCGGAGGCGGCATAGAGCAGGCCGGCCACGGCCGGCACCGCGATCACGATGCCCATCACCACGGACGACGACGGTGCCTCCGTCCCCGCGCTCTCGGTGACCACCAGGGCCTTGTTCTCCCCGGCCGCAGGTGAGGACTGCACATTGACCGCCACCGAGGCGGTCCCCTGCACCAGCGACAGGCCTTCGATGCTGCCGCCGCACGCGACGATCCGCACGGTGGCGGGGCCCGACTTCGTCGCCGCAGTGTCCCACCTCAGCGTGAAGTCGGTGGCCTCCGCCGGCGGGTCGAGGTAGGCGATGTCTCGACGGGAGTCGCCGACGAACAGCTCGACCTGGAACAGCGGGACCACCGACTCGGCGCGGCCCGTGACCTCCACTGTCCCGCTGACGTCGGCGTCCCCGGCCGGGCTGGCGATCGTGACCCGTGCCGCGTCGGACCTGGTGGTCGGGCATGTGTTGGCCTCGGCCAGCGCGGCTCCTGGGGCCAGCCCGGCCAGGACTGTCACAATCACCGTCACAATCATTGGGACCAGGGCCGCCACCAGCGCGGCGGGGCGCCCGATGGCGGGAAGGCGCGGCCGCTTCACCCCGGCAGATTATGCTCCCGCACTGGGTAGCTCAGCGCCCGTGTCTGGGAACGCGGCCGGCCGGCGGGAACGGAGGGGTGGACAGCCGACATGGACCGACCGTCGGGGGGGCACGATACGTCACGCCTGCGCGCCGGCCAGCCTCGACCCGCCACCAACCGCCTGGGCTCCCCCGCCACCACCAACGGCGCGGGCACCAACGGCGCGGGCACCAACGGCGCGGGCACCAACGGCGCGGGCACCCCGGCCGCCGACCCGACCCGGGCCCCGGACCCAAGCCCGAAGACGGCAATCCCGAACACCACAGCCACCGGCGTCCTGATCGCCACCCACAACGACGGCGCCAACATCGCCACCCTGCTCGAGCGGCTGCTGGCCGAGCCCGGCGTCGGCGAGGTGGTGGTCGTGGCCAGCGGCTGCGACGACGACACCGTCCCGATCGTGTCCGAGGTCGCGTCCGGCGACCCGAGGGTGCAGCTCTACGTCGAGGCCGAGCGGTCGGGCAAGGCGTCGGCGGTGAACTTCGGCGTCACGTGCATGAGCTTCCCGTTCATCGTTGTCGTCTCGGGCGACGTGTTGCCCGAGCCGGGAGCCATCGGGTTGGTGGTCGAGGCCCTGGGCCGCCCCGGCGTGGGGCTGGCGGGCGGCCGCCCGATGCCGGTGAACTCCGAGGACACCGCCATCGGCTACGCCTGCCACCTGCTCTGGCGCCTGCACCACCGCCTCGCTCTGCACCAACCCAAGCTGGGCGAGATGATCGCCCTGCGGGCCGAGGCCGTCGTGTCACTGCCCCGGACGTCGGTCGACGAGGCCTGCTTCCAGGCCCTGCTCGAGTCCCAGGGATGGGCGGCGGTGTACGTCCCGGAGGCGATCGTCGCCAACCGCGGCCCGGGCACCGTCGCCGACTTCGTCAAGCAGCGCCGCCAGATCCACACCGGGCATCTCTGGCTGCGCCGGGGCCAGCACTACTCGGTGCCGAGCCTGCATCTGGGCCTGCTCGTCACCGAGCTGGGGCGGGATCTCCTCGCCGAGCGCCACCGTCTGCGCGCCAGGCCACTAGCGTTCACCGCGGGTGCCGTCGCGCTGGAGGCCGGAGCCCGGCTCCTGGCCCGCTTCGACTACCTGAGGGGAAGGGAAAACGTTGTCTGGGCAATGGTCACGAGCACCAAGGGCCCTACGGGTGGCCCGAACGGGCTGGGCCCTGGGCACCGCTAGCTCCTGGAGGGCCCGGGGGTGGCCGCGGCTGCTCCCCGTCAACGTCACCATCAGCACCAACTTCCGGTGCAACTTCAAGTGCCTGAGCTGCAACGTCTACGAGCGCAAGGTCGTGGAGCTGACGGCCGACGAGTGGGACGAGGTGTTCCGCTCGATGGGCAAGGCCCCTGCCTGGATGACCTTCAGCGGCGGGGAGCCCTTCCTGCGCAAGGACCTGCCCAAGATCATCGGATCGGCGGTGCGGCACTGCCAGCCGGCGGTGGTCAACATCCCCACCAACGGCTGGTTCACCGACCGGGTGGTGGCCGGCGTCAAGACGATCTGCACCGAGAACCCCGACATCCAGCTGGTCGTCAACCTCAGCATCGACCACCACATCCCCGAGCGCCACGACGTGCTGCGGGGGGCGGCGGGGTCCTACGAGCGGCTGATGGCGACGATGGCCGGGCTGCGGGCCCTGGGGCTCACCAACCTCACCGTCGGGTGCCACACCGTCGTCTCCAACGCCAATGTCGACGACTTCCCCGAGGTGGCCCAGGGCCTGGCCAAGCTGGGCGCCGACTCCTACATCGCCGAGCCGGCCGAGGAGCGGGTCGAGCTCCAGACGCTGAACACCGGCATCACCCCCCCCGGCCAGGGGTTCGCCCGGGCTGCAGCCGCGGTCCTGGAGGCGGAGAAGGCCGCAAACGGCACCGTCGCCAAGATGGTCCGCACGATACGGGGCGAGTACTACAACCGGGTCGTTCGGTTCCTCGACGGCGACGCCACCGCCATGCCGGTGTGCCACGCCGGGTTCCTGTCGGTGCACATCGTGGCCGACGGCGAGGTGTGGTCGTGCTGCGTGCTGGCCAAGTCGTTCGGGAACCTGCGCGACCACGGCTTCGACTTCCGCAAGGTGTGGTTCTCCGAGGCCGCCGCCGAGTTCCGGGCGTGGATGCGCACCGAGCGCTGCGCCTGCCCCCTGGCCAACGCCGCCTACACCAACCTGCTGGTCGAGCCGGCCGCGGCGCGGCGGATCGCCGCCGGCATGATCCGCACCCCGATCCCGGTCAAGATTTCCACGCCTTCATGATCCCTGCTTCCTGGTGATAGTCGTGACGGGTGGCTCCGGCTTCATCGGCCGGCACCTTGTCGCCGCCCTGGCCGCGGGGGACGAGGACGTCCGGGTGCTGGTGCGCTCCAGAGACGCCGCCGACCGGGTGATGGCGGCGGTGGCCGGCGCCGGCGGCTCGGCCGGCGTGGAGTCGATGGCCGGCGACGTGGGCGACATCGAGAGCCTGCTGCGGGCGACCGCCGGCGCCAGGCTCGTCTACCACCTGGCCGGCCATTACCGCGGGACGCCGGCCGACCTGCGGGCGACACACGTCGACGGCACCGCCAACGTGCTGCGGACGCTGGCGCCCGGCACGAGGCTGGTCTACGTCAGCTCGACGTCGGTGTACGGGTGGCACCAGGAGTGGCCCGCCGACGAGACCTCTCCTCCTCGCCCCGCATTCGCCTACGGCGAGGCCAAGCTGGCCGCCGAGCGCCTTGTGCAGGACTGGACCGGCGGGGAGACGGTGATCGTCCGGCCCACGATCACCTACGGCGCCGACGATCAGGAGGGGATGCTGGCCCGGGCCGTCAAGCTGATGTCCCGCGGCGTGCGGTTCTTCCCCGGCACCGGCGACAACCGCATCCACCTGGTCCACGTCGACGACCTGGTCAGGGGCCTGCTGGCCGCCGGCACCGGTGGCGAAGGCGTCTACGTGATGGGCGGGCCCCAGGCCGACACGGTCAGGGACATCCTCAGCCTGCTGGCGCAGGGCGCGGGCCTGGCCGACCCGTCCTTCGGCGTCCCGGCGGGAGTGCTCGAGCCGCTGGGAGCGATGGCGGAGTCGGTGTGGGCCGTGACCCGCCGCCACGGCGAACCGCCCCTCACCCGCCACTCGGTCGACGTCATGACCCGAGACCGCGCCTACTCCTGGGCCAGGGCCGAGCGGGAGCTCGGATGGCGGCCCGAGATCGGCATCGACGAGGGGGTGCCGGCGGTGGGGGCGGCGTTCGTGGCCGCCCGTGACGCCAGGGTCCCCATCTCCCCCACCGCCAGCGGCGTGCTCGGGTTCGACTGGCGGAACTACCTCGAGGACGAGGACGAGGGTCTGGGCACCGTCTACGAGCGCTTCGCCCTCGACGACGTCCTCGCCGACGCCGTCGAACAGCTCGGGGCCACCAGCGTGCTGCACGCCCCGGCGTTCGGGATGATGGGGTTCCCCGGTCTCGACTGCGTCACGCTGGCCCGCAGCGGCGTCCGCGTCGGGCTGCTCGACTACGACGCCGACCGGCTGGCGGCGGTCCACAACCAGTGGCTGGAGCTGGGCCTGAAACCCGAGACCCACCTGGTGGAGAGCGCCGATCCGGCCACGTGGCCCGACCAGCTGCCCACTCGCTACGACCTGGCCTTCAGCTTCGCCGCCCTGTGGTGGTTCGAGGACGCCGAGGGCGTGCTGGCGGCCCAGGCCCGGTGGGCCGACAAGGGCATCCTCTGCTGCGTCCCCAACAAGAACATCTTCATGCGCATGCGGGCCCTGCTGTGGCACCGGAACATGTTCAAGCAGGTCAACGAGCAGGCCCTCGACCAGCGGCTCGTCACCACCGCCGGCGCCTCGGCCGGCATGGAGAAGGTCGGCACGGGGCTGTTCGACATCCCGCCCTTCCCCGACACGTCGGTGCCCCTGGCCAAGGTCCTCCGGGCCCGCCGGGGCCAGACCGCCGCTGAAGGGGACGAGGCGTGGGCGTGGTCGATCCTGCCCTTCCTGCGGGGCGAGGACCCCGGGATGAAGGACCGGGTGGCCCGCCTGTCGCGCTGGGAGCGGTACCTACCTGCCCCGATGGCGCCGGGCCTGGCCCACCACCGCTACGTGCTGCTGCGGCGTCCCGAGGTGCCGGCGCCGGCCACCCAGATCCAGTAGCCGGCGAGGGCGGGCACCCGCTCGGTCAGGCGCTCGTCGAGGTCGGAGATCCGCTTGATCGTCGTGGGGTTCGACGTCGAGAACAGCCGCCGCATCACGCTGTAGCGGATCTGGAAGAACAGCTCGTAGGGCAGGAAGCTGAACCGCTCGGCGTGGCGGATGGTCAGCCCTGCTGACGCGACCGCCTTGCGGTTGCGGCGGGCGCCGACCCAGAAGAACTTCTCCCGGCGGGGGGCCATCATGGCCAGCATCGTCACCGGCGGGGCCCCGAGCCGGGCCTCGACGACAACCACGTTCCCGGACGGGCCCACCACCCGCCCCGCCTCCCGCAGCAGGCCGGCGGGGTCCTCCAGGTGGTGCAGCAGGTTCTTGATGATGACGACGTCGGCGCTGCCGGCGGCCATGCCGGCGGTGACCTCGACGGCGTCGCCCACCTCCAGGTCGCCGCCCACGGACTGCCGGGCCAGGCCCAGGGCGCCCTCGCTCAGGTCGGTGCCGGCGTAGTGCACGGCGAGGCCGCGCTGCGCCGCCGCCCGCCGGATGGCCGCGCCCAGGAACCCCTCGCCGCAGGCCGTCTCGAACACGCGCAGGGGGCCGCCACCCACGCCGTTGGTGGTGGCGCCTGGGCTTGCCCCGTTTGTCGTGTCGGCGGCGTCGGGCCTGACGAGGTCGAGGATGCGGGCCGCCAGCCGGTCCTGGAACGAGCAGAACAGGGGGTGGGCCAGCTGATCCCGTACCGCCTCCATCCTGGACGGATAGGTGCGGTCGTAGTACGTACGCTGGTACTCCTGATGCGCGGTGCTCACGTCCGGCGTCCCCCTGCGGCCTCGATCGCCTGGCACGGTCGTCTGGCGGGCCCGATGGTACTGTGCGCCCACCTGGCCTCACGCCGAGTGACCATGCCGCGTCTGCAGGGAGTCACGTGCGCATAAAGATGGTCTGCCTCGAGGACGGCATCACCTCGTGCGGATTCCGCAAGATGGCCGCCTACGCGGCCAGGCTGAACCCCGACACCCAGTCCTACTACGTGTCGACCAAGCACTTCCGGGGCGTGGGCAACTTCCTGTCCGGCGAGAGCGGCAACAAGGGCGAGCTGGGCGACGCCGACATCGACGAGCTGGCCCACGGCCTGGCCGGCGCCGACCTGGTCGGGTTCTCGTCGATGACCGGGTACGCCGACCTGACCCGTGCGGTGATCAAGCGGCTGCGGGCCATCTCGCCGTCGACCTACCTCGTCTGGGGCGGCATCCACCCGATCATCCACCCCGAGGACGCGATCCTCGCCGACGTCGACGCCATCTGCAACGGCGAGGGCGAGCTGGCCTTCCACGAGTTCTACGACGCCTTCTCGGAGGGCCGGGACTACACCAGGACCGGCAACTTCTGGTTCCGGGGAGATGGCGGCGAGATCGTCCGCAACGGCTTCCTGCCGCTGATGACGTCCGGGGAGATGGAGACGCTGCCGTTCCCTCAGTACGGGGCGCCCGGCGAGATGATCTACGTCCAGGGCCGCGGCTTCGTCCCCGCCACCAAGGACGACTACGTCATGAACTTCAGCCTCGGCTACCAGACCGTCTGGTCGATCGGGTGCCCGTTCCACTGCTCGTTCTGCGGCAACACCAAGTTCATCGCCAACGACGCCAGCTACAAGAAGATCCGCCACCCCAGCGCCCAGTACGTGATCGACGAGGTCAAGGCCGCCCGGAAGGCGTTCCCGCACATCAGCAACGTCAGCTTCAACGACGACAGCTTCATGGCCATCACCTACAAGGAGCTCGAGGAGTTCGCCGAGAAGTGGAAGGAGCAGCTGGCCCTGCCCTTCACCGTCTACGGGGTGATCCCCAACTACGTGAAGCAGGAGAAGTTCGACATCCTCACCTGGGCCGGCATGAACCGGGTGCGGATGGGCATCCAGAGCGGCAGCCAGGAGATCCTCGACTTCTACCGGCGTCCCACACCGCCCGCCCGCATCCTCCAGGCCGGCGAGGTCATCGCCTCGTACGCGCCGAAGTACCACATCCCCCCGGCCTACGACATCATCGTCGACAACCCCATCGAGACCCGCGAGAACGTCGTCGAGACGCTCGAGCTGCTCTACAAGATCGACAGGCCGTACACGCTGTTCATCTACTCGCTCAAGGTCATCCCCAACACCGACCTGGAACGGGCCATGTCGGAGCGGGGCGTCGACATGCAGGGCATCGACGCCGGCTACCTGATCGTGCCGCCCCGGGCCGCCAACCTGCTCCTGTACGTGCTGGCGGTGTGGAAGCCGCCGCGCTGGCTGTTCGACCTGATGCTGCGCACGGTGCGGGCCAGTTCGGAGCCGCAGCGGATGTACCCCCGGCTCGGGATCGTCCTGCGCGCCCTGTACATGACCAAGCGGGTGCTCGAGCACCTGCGCGGCATGGACTTCGCGGTGTTGCCAGGCCGGTGGGGCTACTGGTGCTGGAAGCTGGGCCTCGTCCGCCTGGGCCGCCGCTTCGTCAAGCGGCCGCCGAGACCGGAGAAGAAGTCCCAGCGGCGCTCGGTCGTCGCCGCCCGCCTACCGGTGATGGAAGCCGAGGGCTGACCGTCCCGCCGGGGCCCGCCTTCCGCCGATGACTGTGCAAGAAACCTCCATATAGAGGGTTTCTTGCAGACTGACCTGCGGTGACGCTCTTCTCGGAGCTGGTGTCGACGTCGGCGCAGGTGACGGCCACCTCGTCGCGCACGGCCAAGGTGACGGCACTGGTGGACCTGCTCCGGCGGCTCGAGCCGGACGAGGTGGCGCCGACCGTGGCGCTGCTGAGCGGCGAGGCCCGCCAGGGACGGATCGGGGTCGGGTGGTCCAGTCTCGCCGCCCTCGCGTCGGTGCCCGCTTCTGAGCCGACGTTGACGGTCGCCGACGTGGACGGCGCCATGGACCGGCTGGCGGCGACGACGGGGGCGGGGTCCGTGGCGGCCCGGAACGCGGTCCTCGAGGAGCTGTTCCGGCGGGCGACCGAGGCCGAGCACACGTTCCTGCGCCAGACGCTGACGGGCGGCCTGCGCCAGGGCGCGTTGGAGGGCGTCATGCTCGACGCCGTGGCCAAGTCCAGCGGGCTGCCGGCGGCCGACGTGCGCCGGGCGGCCATGCTCGCCGGCGACCTGAACCACGTCGCCGCCCTCGCCCTGGCCGAGGGGGGTGCAGAGGCCCTGGCTGCCGTCGGCCTGCGGCCGCTGCACCCGGTGCAACCGATGCTGGCGGCCAGCTCGCCCGACGTGGGCGCCGCCCTGGAGGCCACGGGGCTGGCCTCGGTGGAGTGGAAGCTCGACGGCGCCCGCATCCAGGTCCATCGCGACGGCGACGAGGTCCGCATCTTCACCCGCAACCTGAACGACGTCACCGACCGCCTCCCGGGCATCGGCGAGGTGGTGCGCACCCTCCCGGCCCGCAGCCTGGTGCTCGACGGCGAGGCGCTGGGCCTGGACGAGGACGGTGGACGGCCCGGACGGTTCCAGGAGAGCATGAGCAGCTTCGGCAGCCACGCCCCGTCGGTGCTGGCGGGGCGCTTCTTCGACATCCTCCACGTGGACGGCGACGACCTGCTCGACGTCGCCCTCGTCGACCGGCTGGCCGTCCTCGACCGGGTGGCGGGCCGGTGGCGGGTGCCGTCCGTCATCACCGACGACCCGGCGACGGCGTCGGCGTTCTTCGACGGCGCCATTGCCGCCGGCCACGAGGGCGTGATGGTGAAGGCGGCTGGGTCGCCGTACGAGGCTGGGCGCCGGGGCGGGGCGTGGCGCAAGGTCAAGCCGGTGCAGACCTTCGACCTGGTCGTGCTGGCCGCCGAGTGGGGCCACGGTCGCCGCCAGGGCTGGCTCTCGAACCTCCACCTCGGCGCTCGCGCCGCCGACGGCGGGTTCGTCATGGTCGGCAAGACGTTCAAGGGCCTCACCGACCAGCTCCTCACCTGGCAGACGGAGGAGTTCCTGGCCCGGGAGGTCAGCCGCGAGGGCATCACAGTCCACGTGCGGCCCGAGCTGGTGGTCGAGATCGCCCTCGACGGCGTCCAGTCGTCCACCCGTTACCCGGGTGGCCTCGCTCTGCGCTTCGCCAGGGTCAAGCGCTACCGCCCCGACAAGACGCCCGCCGAGGCCGACACGATCGAGAGCCTCCAGGCCCTCCTCTGAGCGGCTGTCGGCAGGCCGGTCGTATCCTTTGCCCATGGCAGTCGAGCAGCCCCGCACGCTCACCTATGCCGACTACGCGGCCCTCCCCGACGACGGCCGGCGCTTCGAGCTCATCGACGGGGAGCTGTTCGAGATGGCCGCGCCCTCAACCCGACATCAGGACCTCGTCCTGCGCATCGGCATCGCGTTCGTCGAGCACGTCCGGCGCCAAGGCGTCGGTCACGCGTACATCGCTCCCTGCGACGTCGTGCTGTCCGACACGGTGACCCTCCAGCCCGACGCGATCTACTTGTCCGAAGCCGACCTCCACCGGATCACGGCCCCGAACATCCAGGGCCCGCCGACGCTCGTGGTCGAGGTGCTGTCCGACCCACGCCACGACTTCGTCCGCAAGCGCGAGCTGTACGCCCGGTTCGGAATCGCCGAATACTGGATCGTGTGGCCCGAGGCCGCCAGGGTCGAGGTCTACCGCCTCGTCGGCAAGGCCTACGCCAAGCCGATCGTCGTCGAGCCGGGCGAGCAACTCGTCACCGACGTCGTCCCCGGCCTGGTGATCGACGTCGGTGAGCTGCTCGCGCTCTGACGGGAACTACCCGACAGAGCCCTCCATGTTGAGCTCGATCAGGCGGCTCCACTCCACCGCGTACTCCATGGGAAGGGTGCGGGTGACCGGTTCGATGAAGCCGTTCACGATCATGCCCATGGCCTGCTGCTCGGACAGGCCCCGGCTCATCAGGTAGAAGAGCTGGTCCTCGCCGACCTTGGACACCGTGGCCTCGTGGCCGATCTGAGCGCTGCGCTCGCCGATCTCCATGTAGGGGTAGGTGTCGGAGCGGCTCTCGGGGTCGAGGATGAGGGCGTCGCAGCGGACGTGGCTCTTGCAGTTCTCGGCGCCCTCCTCGACCTTGACCAGGCCGCGGTAGGTGGTGCGCCCGCCGTCCTTGGAGATCGACTTGGAGATGATCGTCGACGTGGTCTCGGGGGCGGCGTGGACCATCTTGGCCCCGGCGTCCTGGTGCATCCCCGCGCCGGCGTAGGCCACCGAGAGAACCTCACCCGAGGCCTTGGGGCCGACCAGGTAGACGGCCGGGTACTTCATGGTGAGCCGGCTGCCGATGTTGCCGTCGATCCACTCCACCCGGGCCTCGGTCTCGGCGCGTGCCCGCTTGGTGACCAGGTTGTAGACGTTGTTCGACCAGTTCTGGATCGTCGTGTACGTGATGTGGGCCGACGGCTTGGCGATCAGCTCGACGACCGCCGAGTGCAGCGAGTCGGTGCTGTACACCGGCGCCGAGCAACCCTCGATGTAGTGGATGGTGGAGCCCTCGTCGGCGATGATCAGGGTGCGCTCGAACTGGCCCATGTTCTCGGCGTTGATGCGGAAGTAGGCCTGCAGCGGCATCTCCACCTCGACGCCCGGGGGCACGTAGATGAAGGACCCGCCCGACCAGACGGCCGAGTTGAGGGCGGCGAACTTGTTGTCGCCCGGGGGGATCACGGTGCCGAAGTACTGCTTGAGGATCTCGGGGTGCTCGCGGAGGGCCGAGTCCATGTCCATGAACAGGACGCCCTGAGCCTCGAGGTCCTCACGGTTCTTGTGGTAGACGACCTCGGACTCGTACTGGGCGGTGACGCCGGCGAGGTACTTGCGCTCGGCCTCGGGGATGCCCAGCTTCTCGTAGGTCTCCTTGACCGAGTCGGGAAGCTCGTCCCACGCGTCGACCTGGTGGTCGGTGGGCTTGATGTAATAGAAGATGTCCTGGAAGTCGAGGTCGGGCATGTTGACCGCGAACCACGGCGCCATGGGCTTGCGCTCGAAGAGGCGGAGGGCACGGAGGCGGAACTGCCGCATCCAGTCGGGCTCGCCCTTCATCCACGACATCTCGTTCACGATGTCCTCGTTCAGGCCCTTCTTGGGCTTGAACACGTAGTCCTCGACGTCGTGCCACCCGAGCTTGTACCGGCCCAGGTCGAGTTCGGTCGTCGCCATCAGCAACACCAGCTTCCAAGAGGGATGGAATTTCTCCTACGTAGATAGTAACAAATAGGTCCGCCGCGATCATCCCCGCCGCTGAGAGGCGTGGGACACGAGCTGGCGGAACAGTCCCTGCTGCTCGGGGAGGTCCTCCATGAGCTCCGGGTGCCATTGGACGGCGACGATGTGGGGGCTGCCGGGAACCTCGATGGCCTCCACCGTGCCGTCGTCGGCCCAGGCCACGGCCCTCGTGCCGTCCGCCGCCTGGTCGACGGCCTGATGATGCAGGGAGTTGACCTCGACCTCGGTGGTGCCCAGGGCCTCGGCCAGGTGGCTGTCGGGCTCGATCTTGACCATGTGCACCGACTCCCGCCACCGCTCGTACTGGGCGTGGTCCTGACCGGTGACGGCCGGCACGTGCTGCAGGAGCGACCCTCCCATGGTGACGTTGAGGACCTGCATGCCCCGGCAGGTGGCCAGCAGGGGCAGGTCGTCGGCGATCGCCACCTCGAGCAGCCGGATCTCGTAGGCGTCTCGAGTGGGGTCGACCTCACTGGTTTCGGACGTCGGCCGGGCGTGGTAGCGGGCGGGCTGGACGTCGCCCCCGCCCGTCAGGAGCACTCCGTGGACGCACGCCAGCGATTCCTCCACCGACTCGGGGTCCATCACCGGCAGGATCAGCGGAAGCCCGCCCGCTCTTTCGACGCACTCGATGTAGAACCGGGAGACGGTGTGGAGCAGGGTCGGCCCGGTCTTGGTGTCGACGACGCGGGGGTAGGCGGTGATCCCGATGACCGGTCGCCCGGCAGCTCGTCCCATCCCACCTAGCATGCCGCCGTTTGACCGCGACTGACCACGACGAGTGCCCCCGGCAGCGGTGATCCGCCGGTCAGCGGCTCAGCTCGTCGACGAGCTCGGCGAGAGCGACGAGATCGGCGTCGCCGGGCACCGGAGCCGACGTCCTGAAGAACGCCGCCCGGCCGGCGCCGTCCGCCTCGATGGCGACAAGCAGCTCACCGGCCGCTTCGGCGTCGTCGCCGACGACGACCACCGTCGCCCCGTCGGCCGCCAGCCGGCGGGCCACGGCCGCCAGCTCGCAGCCGACCACCACCACCCGCCCGGCCAGGTCACGGTTCACCCGCCCACCTTCTCACCGTCTCGCTGTCCCGAAGTCCGGGGGAATGTCGACTCTTGCGGTCAGGTTTACACTGACGGTCATGGCCGGAAACCCGAAGCCGTCTGAACCGAATCGAACTGACCCGAAGGCGATCGACCCCAGGGGCCCGCGCTTCAACCAGGCCGTGCTCACCGTGTGCCTCCTGGGTGGGTTCCTCCTCGACTGGCGCCCGGTCGTGCCCCTCTTCGCCGTCGTGCTGGCGCTGGGCGCCGCGTTCGGTTCCAAGTACGGCCCGTTCCTCCGCCTCTACGCCGAGGTGATCAAGCCGCGGCTGGGCCCGCCGTCGGAGCTGGAGGACCCGCGCCCGCCGCGGTTCGCGGCGGCCGTGGGCGTGCTGTTCCTCACCGCCGGCACGGTGGCCTTCCTGGCCGGGGCGTCGGTCCTGGGATGGGGGCTCGCCTTGGTCGTGGCGGTGCTGGCCGGCCTGTCTGCCACCACCGGCATCTGCGTCGGGTGCGAGATCTACCTGTTCGTCGCCCGCCGCCGCGGCATCGCCCTCTCCCAGTGACCGGTTGAGCCAGTGACCGGTTGATGCCGTGATCCCGATCAGGCTCTTCGTGGTGGTGGTTCTGCTGTTCGCCATCCTCCTGCTCGGCCGTCTGTACCGCCAGTGGCGGGCCGGCGTGCGGGCCGACCGCCCGACCACCCCCCTCGTCCCGCAGTCGATCCGCGCCGGCGCCGAACGCACGTGGGTCGTGTTCAGCACGCCGTACTGCGCCAGCTGCGGGCCGATCGCGGCCCGGCTCCGGGTGTCCGACCCGACGGCCAACGTGGTCATGGTCGACGCCACCGAGCAGCCCGGGTTGGCCGGGGTCTTTCGCGTCCGCAGCGCACCCACCGTGCTGCTGGCCGACGCCGACGGCCGCGTGAAGGCCCGCCTGGTAGGGGTGGCCGCCTTCGACGACTACGTGCGCAACCCCGCGTAGGGCTTGCGGCCGGCGGGGATCTCGGCCCGGCTCGGGTTGCTGCGGTCGCGGTCGGACACGACCGGATCGGCGACACCCCAATCGGCGTCGATCTCGGGGTCGTCCCAGGCCACGCCCAGCTCGTCCTCGGGGTTGTAGTACTGGTCGACCAGGTAGGTGATGGTGAGGTCGGTGACGGCGGCGAAGCCATGGGCCACACCGGGCGGGATGAACACGCCCCGACCGTCCTCGTCGCCCATGTCCAGCACCAGCGTGGCCCTGTCGGTCTTGGACCCCTCGCGCAGGTCGTGGAGCACCACCCGCGCCTGGCCCTTGGTGAAGTACCAGTAGTCGGCCTGGTGCAGGTGGTAGTGGAGCCCGACCAGGGCGCCGGCCTGCTTGTCGGACCGGTTGCCCTGCACCATCTCCCGGCCGAGCGGGAACCACGAGCGCCGGTAGGACTCGACGAAGCGGCCGCGGGCGTCGCCGAACGCGGCCGGCACGACGACGAACACGCCGGCGATGACGTCGGACTCGGTGACGGTGGTGGGTTCCATCAGGGTTCGAAGCGACCGTAGCCGCCCCGAAAGAACACCAGCGGCGGGCCCTCGTGGGCGACGTCGAGCTGGTGGACCCTGCCGATCACCATCGTGTGGTCCCCGGCCGGGTGCACCGCCTCGACGGTGGCTTCGACCCAGGCCAGCGCCCCGTCGATCAGCGGTGCCCCCGAGGGCGACGGGCGCCAGCCGAGGCCGGTGAACCGGGAGGCCGGCGGGCCGGCGAAGATCCGCGACAGCGCCTCCTGGTCCGAAGCCAGGATGTTCACGCAGAACCGCCCACGGGCCCGGATCCTGGGCCACGTGGTCGACCGGTTGCCCACGCAGAACGCCACCAGCGGCGGGTCCAGCGACACCGACGTGAACGAGTTCACCGACATCCCCGCCGGCCCGTCGTCGTCCATCGCGGTGATGACCGTGACGCCGGTGGCGAAGTGGCCGAGGACCTGGCGGAAACGGGCCTGGTCGACGGCGCCGCGGCCCGTCCCGTTCCCCTCTGCGACGCTCACCGCTCGCCGAGCCGGACGACGAGGCCGTCGGCGGCGGCGACCACCTCGTCGACGCCCAGCCGCTCGCCGGTGCGGCGGGCCACATCGAGCACCCTGTCCAGGGCGTCGTCGTCCCGGTCGGGGTGGTGGTGGAAGAGGGCCAGTCGCCGGGCGCCGGCCTCCCTCGCCACCTGCACTGCGTAGGCGGCGGGGCTGTGGCCGTCGCCGGCCTTTGCCGGCCACTCGGCGTCGCTGTGTTGGGCGTCGTGGATCAGAAGGTCGACACCGGCAGCCAGCTCGAGGACGGGCTCGGGCACGCCGGCCAGGTCGGCTGGCGGCTCGTGGTCGCTCACGTAGGCGACGCTGATCCCGTCCCACTCGACCCGGTAGCCGTTGGTCGGCACCCCGCGGTGGGCGACGCCGCGCACCATCACCTTGGCCTGCCCGACGGCGAAGTCCTCGTCGAAGGCCTCGTGGAAGCGGAGCGTGCCCAACCACCGGCGAGGGCCGAGGACGCCGGCCATCACCCGGGCCAGGGGCGCCTCGTCGGGTCGGGGCCCGAAGACGTCGAGCCGGGCGCCCGGCTGGTCCAACGGCACGAATCCGGCCAGCCCCTCGAGGTGGCCCCGGTGCAGGTGGGTCAGCAGCGCGCTCCCCCTGAAGGGCAGGTCAGCAGCCGGAGCGAACGACGCCAGGCCGGAGCCCAGGTCGAGGAGGAGCGGCTCCTCGCCGTCGACCTCCAGGGCGACGCAGGCGGTGCGCGTGCCGTAGCGGCGGTTGCCCGGCCCCGGCAACGGGGCCAGGCCGCGCGCCCCGTGGAACGTGACCGTCATCATCGGGTGACCAGGGTACTTCCGGCCCACCGGGCGACACCCCGCCCGACTTTGCTGCCGCGAGCGCGGACACGCCGGGTCAGGGCAGGCGGAGGACCCCGCTGGCCCCGTCGAGGGTGGCCAGACCGTCGGCGACGAGGCTCCCGGCCACCCGGCGGGCCCGGTCCGGGTCGTCGGGCCAGCCGGCGGTCGCGGCCGCGTCGGCCGGCGCCACCGGTCCCCGGCGGAGGGCGTCGACCAGCCGACCGCGGCCCTGGCGATCGGAGCCGGCGAAGGTCGACTGCCGGCCGCGGGCCCCGGCCGAGCCCACCGAAGGGTCGGGCGCCGGCCACCCGGCCGAGGCCCAGGCGCAGGTCGGCACCAGCGGGCAGCGGGCGCAGGCGCCCGCGGAGGACGGGCCGACCGACTTCCCGCACACCGTGGCGCCCAGGTCGATCATCGACTGGTTCCACGCCCAGCCCTCGCCGGGAGGTACCAGCCCGTCGGCCGTCGACTGGGCCTCGGCCCGAACCTGCCGGCGCCCGGCGAAGGCCCGGGCCAGCACCCGGGACGTGTTGACCTCGACCACGCCGGCGTCGTCGCCGAAGGCGAAGGCCAGCACCGCCCGGGCCGTGTACGGGCCGACGCCCGGCAGGGCGACGAGGGCGGCGAGGTCCCGCGGCAGCGCACCCCCGTGGCGGTCGACGACGGCGACCGCGGCCCGGTGCAGGTTCACCGCCCGGCGGTTGTAGCCGAGCCCGGCCCACTCAGCCACCACGTCGCCGACGCCCGCCGCCGCGCACGCCGCCGCCGTCGGGAACCTGTCGAGGAAGCGGGTGAAGCGGGGCACGACGCGGGCAACCTGCGTCTGCTGGAGCATGAGCTCGCTGACCAGCACCGCCCACGGGTCGCGTGTCCGCCGCCACGGCAGGTCACGGCGGTGCGCCTCACCCCACGCCAGCAGAGCCACCTGGGCGGGCGAGCATCCCGGAGCCACCGGCCGGGAGCCTAACGCCACGCCTAATAGGGTCAGCGCGCATGTTGGAGCTCGGGCTGCGCAACGACGTCTACCGCCGTCCCCTCACCACCGCCCTCGATCGGCTGGGCCTGCGCGAGGGGTGGCGCTGCGTCGACGTCGGAGCCGGTGGGGGCGACGTCAGCGTCGCCCTCGCCGAGGTGGTGGGCCACGACGGCCGCGTCTACGCCGTCGACAGCGACCCGGCGGCCCGCGACCTGGTGGCGGCGGCCGCGGCCACGTCCAGCCAGGTGGTGGCCATCACCCAGATGGCCGAGGACCTGCTCCTGCCCGAGCCCGTCGACCTGGCGTTCTGCCGGTTCCTGCTCATGCACGTCGCCGACCCGACAATGGTCTTGGCCAGGATGGGAGCGGCGGTCAGGCCCGGCGGTTGGATCGTGGCCCAGGAGCCGATCACCTCGGCGGGCCGGGTGGCGGGCCTGCCGCTCTCCATGCCCGACGCCCGGCACCCCGACGTGGGCGCCGAGCTGCCCGCCCTGGTGCGGGCCGCGGGGCTGGAGGTGGTCGACGCGTGGGCCGAGTCGCAGGCCGGCGCCGGGCCCGGCCCGGTGGCCGACTACCTGGCCGCGCTCACCGGCGTGCACCCCGGCGACGACCCCGTCGTGCTGCCCCCGCTGGTGACGGTTGTGGCCCGCCGCCGGGCCGCTGTCGGCTGAACGTCGAAAGGCGCGCCATGATGGTGCTGAAGTCCGAGTACGGCTGACGTTCAAGTGTGGCTGAAGTTCAAATGTGGAGGATGGAGATGAGCGAGGAGCAGGAAGCCTCTGGCCCGCCGGCTGTGGAGCCGACCGGGTCTGGCCCGAGCGGTGCCCAGAGAAGCAGGGCGCTGAACGAGATGCCGGCCGGTCCCCCGGGCGAGCCGCGGGCCCGCGTCTCCGGGCCCGGCAAGGCCTACTCCCCCGGAGGCCCCCAGCTGGGCGACCTCGGCGGCCCATTGTCGGAGGCCGAGATCGACCACGTCGAGGAGGCTCTCAAGCAGCTCAAGGAGCTGCGGGAGCAGGTAAAGGACGCCGTGCCGAGCAGGACGAGCGCCAGCACCGGTAAAAAGTCGATCCAGGACAACTGACACTCCCTCCCCCGGCCTGATCCCAGGTCGGTCGGGCCTGATCCCCAGCCGATCAGGAGAGTTCCTCAAGGTCCGTCGCCGGCGCGCCGATCCGAGTAGTACGCAGTTCGGCTCGGCCACCGGCGGTTTTCGGCGGCTCCTAGACAGAGAGCAGGGCGAACATGGCCCGACGTCGGAACGACTCGGTCGTCCTCGAGGACACCGAGTGGTCGACCGTCTGGCGCTGCCAGTGCGGGTACGGCAACACCGGCCGCGACCGGTGCCTGATGTGCAGCTGCCCGGCCCCGGACCAGATCCTGGACAGCCCGGGGCTCCGGGCCGAGGACGAGTTCGTCCCGCTCCCCCGCGACCCGGGCGGTAGGGCGGGCAGCAGGGCCACCCGCACCGTCGCCGCCATCATCGGCGTCAACCTGCTGATGCAGATCGTGATGGCCGTCGCCTTCGTCGCCGGGGGCGCGGACCGGGCCACCGCGGTCAAGGTCTCGCTGTTCTTCGGCCTCGCCTACTACGGCATGGCCGCCCTGTGGGTGCTGGCCCGGTCGGCCTCGCTGGGGCTGCGGCCGTGGGTCGGCAAGGAGAGCGCGGCCGTCGGGGCGGCCGAGGGGTTCGTGGTCGGCGCGGCCGGCGCCGTCTTTTTGGTGGCCCTGCTCCGCCTCGTCCTCGGCCACCCGGTGCTCGACCCGTCCGCCGCCCTTCTCGCCTCTCAGGGATCGATCGGCGCCCTGGTCCTGGGCTTCCTCGTCATCGTGGTGGCGGCACCCGTCGTGGAGGAGCTCGTCTTCCGCGGCTTCCTCGCCGAGTCCCTGCGGCGGCGGGGCAAGTGGGCCGCGGTGGTCCTCAGCGCCGTGGCCTTCAGCCTGGCCCACCTGAGCCTGATCCAGTTCCGGTACTACCTCGTCATGGGCATGGTCTTCGGGTTCGTCTACTGGCGCCGGGGCCTGATCGGCTCGATCGCCGCCCACGCCGCGTTCAACGGGGTGCTGATGGTGGTGGCCGTCGCCGCCGCCCACGGGCCGGGAATCACCCACGACGTCGCCGGCGGCAGGATCGACGTCCCTGCCACCTACCAGACGTCGACCACCGTCTTCGGTGCCGACCTTTCCGCCGTCGGCCCGCTCGGCGCCCGCGTCGAGGTCGCCCACCTCGACGCGCCCGACGTGCCGCCGGCGCGGGAGATCGCCGACGGACTGGTCAACGGGGCCGTCCCGCTCCCGCCCGAGTACTCCCTGCAGGTGAGCAGCGTGACCATGCTCGACCTACCCGCCGGCCAGGCCGTGCAGGTGATGGCCACCATCGACGGCGACGACGGGCGGGTCGTCATGCTGCCGGTGCCGGGCCGCCTCTGGCTGGCCAGCTTCACCTCCGACGGCGGCTCGGGGTCGTCGTTCGACTTCGACGAGATGCTGACCAGCTGGCGCCTGCCCGTGAGCTGAGAGTTTCCCGTATCAGGCGGCAGGGCTCGCCGCTCAACAAGGCATGACGGAACCGGCGGATTCCCTGGACGACCTGTTCGAGCCGCACGACCCTGGGCCCCACGAAGGCACAGGGCCCCACGAAGGCACAGGGGCAGGCGACGACGCCTCGTCCGGCGAGGGCTCACGAGGGTCCAGCCCCTTCCTCCGGGCGTCGGCCCTGCTCGTGCTCATCGCCGGTGTCGCCACGCTCCCCCTGCGGACGGCCGACGACACCCAGGCCCTGGCCTTGAAGCTGTTCGCCCTCGTCGTGCTCTCGTTCCTGCCGGGGTGGCTGTTCCTCCGCTTCGTGATCGTGCGGTCGCAGTCGGTCTTCAAGGAGTACGTGCTCAACCTCCACCGCCTGGGCATCGACCGCCCGGGGAACCTCCCCGAGCCGCCGATCGGGTCCATCTACCACCCGGCGTGGCAGCGGGCGGTGGACGCCGGCCCCGCCTTCCCCCGGCACGAGACCGACATCTACACCGACAAGTTCGAGGCGTACTACGGGAAGTCGATCGTGAGGGCCTCCGACAGGGACAAGCTCAAGACGGAGACGTTCTTCCCCGTCGTGCTGGCCACCATCATCTTCGCGGTCGGATGGGCGGCTGTGCTCCGGGGCTCGTCCGTGGTGATGCTGCCCGACCCGCCGTCGACCTTCGACCTGCTCCGGATCTCCTTCGTGGGCGCCTACCTGTTCACCCTGCAGATGCTCGTCCGCCGGTACTTCCAGGCCGACCTCAAGGCCAGCGCCTACGTCAACGCGGTGATCCGGATCGTGAGCGCCCTGGTGCTCGTCGCCGTCGCCGACCAGTCGCTGTTCCAGGGGTGGTCGACCGAGCAGCGGGTAGTGGTCGCGTTCGTGATCGGTTTCTTCCCGCTCGTCGGGCTGCAGGCCCTCCAGAAGATGGCGGCCGTGGCGCTGCGCACGGTGGTCCCGAGCCTCAAGAACGACTACCCGCTGAGCGACCTCGACGGCCTCAGCGTCTGGTACGAGGCCCGCCTCCTCGAGCTGGGCGTCGAGGACCTGGAGAACCTGGCGACGGCCAACCTCGTCGATGTCATCCTCCACAGCCGGGTGCCGGTCGGGCGGCTGGTCGACTGGATCGACCAGGCCACCCTCTACCTCCACCTGGAGCCGCTGGGAAGGTCGCGCAAGGACCGCCGGGACTCCAGTCGTATCCAGCTTCGCCGCCTCGGCATCCGCACCGCGACCGCCCTGGAGGCGGCGTTCCGTCCGAGCTCGGCCTCGATGCCGGAGTCCACCGGCGAGGTCCTGGTGCCGGTCGGCGAGGACGGCGAGCTGCTGCAGTCACTGCGCTGGGCGCTCAACGCCAAGGGCAACGGCCCGAGCGTCACCCAGACGCTGCTCAAGGCGTTCCGGATGGCTCCCAACCTCGACCACGTCCGCCACTGGAAGCGGGACTGGGACATGGACGACCACGCCGGCCACGGCGACCCGCCCGGCTCCCCGCAGGCGTCGCACCGGCCCCAGGCCGTCGCCGCCTAGGACCGGGGGACCGCTCAGACGTCGTTCTTCACCAGGGCGGCGGCGCCCAGGGAGGCACCCATCACCCCGGCGACGAACAGGCTGATGCGCACGCGGCGGTTGTTCGGCAGCTCGCCGCGGCGGGCCGACACCAGTCCGGCCATGGCGTCGGCGACGTCGCAGGCGATCCCGATGCGCCACCACAGCTTGCGGCTGTCGCCGGTGCTGAACAACAGCCCGACGCCGAGGGCGGCGTCGCGGGCCGCGAACAGCCGGCCGACGTAGGCCGCTTCCCGGTTCTGGTCGGGGTTCAGCCCGAGGATCCGCATCGACGTCACCGGCGCCAGCCACGTCGCCCCGACGACCAGCCGCACCGCCAGGAGGGCCTTGCCCGGCAGGGTCTTGGGCAGGGCGAGCCCCATAGGTGTCAGGCGCCGACGGTGGCGGCGACGGCCAAGGCGGTGTTGACGGCGGAGATGACCGCGCCGGTGGCCGCCGCCTTCGCCGGGAGCTGGCCCTTCACCCCGGCGATGACCGCGGCGGTGGTGTCGGAGGCGTGGATGAGGACGCCGATCCGCACTGCGTCCCGCACCTTGTCCTCGTCCTTCAGCAGGAGCAGCTCGACACCCAGGATGATCGTCCGGACGCCGAACAGCCGCATGATGTAGACCGCCGAGGCGTTGGTCTCGACGTCGACACCGAACTTCTTGGCCATGAACTTCGGCGCGAACAGCGAGCCGAGACCGTTCACCAGCCGAACGACCCCGAGGGCGGTGCGTGCGATCTTGCGGCGCTTCATGGCCGCCGACCGTAGCCCACCGTCACGAGGTTCATTCGAACACCTCGTCGCCCGTGGGCTCGACGTGGGGCGTACCGCTCATGGCCTGCCGGAACTTCGACATCTCGTAGTAGATGGTGCGCCGGGCCCGACCCTGGTTCCCCAGCGGCCGGTGCTCGGGGAGGCTGTGCCAGGGGTTGTAGGAGAGGTTGTGCACGAACGCCAGCTGCCCGGGCGAGTCGAACTCCTGCACCGGGATGTGCAGCCGGGCCACGGTGACGTAGGGCGACAGGCTCTCCGGCCACGACACCGACGCGTCCTCGATCGGCATGCGGAAGCTGTCGGTCTGCAGCTGCACCATGAAGTCGAAGGCCACCGCCCTGGTCCGCAGGGTGCGGGCCATGGCCTCCTTCAGGTAGTCGTCGGGGGGCGGGCTGGGGAACCTCGTGCGCCCCGGCGAGCACGGCCGGACCGAGTACTGCATGGCCTGACCATCGCCCAGCAGGTAGGGGACGGTGCTCCAGTACCGCTCCTCCAGCGGGTTGACCTGGGTCTTGGCGTACAGGCCCTGCATGAGGGCGTCGAGCAGGTGGGAGTTGCCGGGCTGGAGGAAGTAGAAGATCGGCGTCCCGGCCACCACGTTGCGCTGGAGCTTCAGGTTCTCGACCACGTTGGGCGTGGTGAAGATCGGGGCGCTCAGCCCGGTGAAGTCCTGGGTGTGCTTCTCGTCCTCGAGCAGCTTGGGACCGTCGACGCCCATGACCTTGATGCCGATGCTGAGCAGGCCGTTGTCGCGGACGTCGGGCGGGGCGAGGGGGCCCGGTCCGCCGAACCGGACCCACGCCCGGTAGGTCGCCGGCGTGGCGAACAGGCCGTGGCGAAGCCGGGGGGACAGGCCGGGCAGGATCTCGAGCTCGGCCCGCACCACGCCGTACGTCTTGGTGTTGCCCACCCGGAGGGCGGGGAGGTTGCCGGTGTAGGTCTCGGTGGTGAACCGGGACTGGGCCTCGACGATCTGGGCGGTCAGCTCCTCCTCGCCGGGAACGTGCTCCTCCTCGGCCAGGGCCAGGTGGTGGTCCTGGCGGCGAGCGTTGTTGGCCAGCTGGATCAGGTCGCCGAGCGGCTTCTGGACGATCGGGTCGACGACGGGCCGCACGTACGGGTCGATCCACCGGCGCTCGAAGTTCATGCCCCGCATGAGCAGGGCGTTCAGCAGGCGCTTGATCACGGGCCTAAGCCTGGGCGCGGGACGCCAGCCAGCGCACGGCCCGCAGGCCGGGGAGGAAGAAGTAGGCCCCGCCCCGGACGGTGACGAAGCGGGGCAGCCCGGTGACCCGGGTGCGCACCGGTCGGTCCGGTATCCGGAAGTCGCGCCCCGCCTTCGGCGAGATCAACGGGTCGGGCTCGTCGTGGAGGCCGGCGAAGTTGGGGTTGTTGGCCCATGTGTGCTGCACGAACTCGAACTGGCGGGCGATGTTGGCGTTGAGGCACAGGAAGTGGAGCCCGTGCTCGGGCAGGGGCGACCCGGTGCGGGCGCTCTCGAGGGCCTCGGCCGGGGTCACCGCCGGCCCGTACCCCCGGCCCCGCCGCAGCAGGCGGTGGCGCTTGTTGACGGCGGTGGAGCGGTCGGTGCCGGGGAACGGCGGCAGGGAGTCCCGGGGGTTCGTCCGTCGGACGTGGGCGCCGACCGGGCACTTGAAGCCGTGGGGATCGTCGTGGAAGTACCCGAAGTCGTCGTTCCCGGACAGCGCCGGTTGGTCGGCGTCGGGCGCCAGCACCAGCGGCGCGCCGCTCGGCCAACGGCCGATCATCTTGGCCGCCAGGCGGACCTGGGCGGCGGTGTCGCTGGTGCCGTCGGGCGCGGTGGTGGACCGGTCGAGGAATCCCCAGAAGCCGGCCGAGTCCTGGTCCAGGTGACGAAAGACCAGGTAGGAGCCGTTGCGGCCCAGATCCCTGCCGCCCGAGCCGGCGGCGTCGGGGGGGAGGATGCCCGCCGGGTCGTCGACCCCGTCGATCAACGGCCTCGAGGTGTACAGCCCGTACTCGTTGGGGTAGCCGAGGACGAACTCGCCGTCCTTCACCTTGTCCCGCTGGTTGCCCTCCCTGGGGAGCCCCTCGAGGATCGGCTGGGGGATCCCCTCCTTGGGCGAGAACGGCTCGGCGCCGCGGATGTCGGCGGTGTCGAGCTTGCGCACCTCCACCAGCCCGTGGTCCCGGAACCGCCGGGCGTGGGCCTCGTAGGCGGCGTCGAGGGCCTCGCTGTCTACGGCGTAGAGCAGCAGGACGGCGTCGACCGGCGCCGACGGGCCGCCCCAGAGCCAGTGGTCGGGCGCCACGTCGCCCTCGTCGCCCAGCACCCGGCTGCGGTACGGGTCGGCCATGCCGGTGGCGAACTCGTGGGAGAACCGCTGGAGGGTGCCCTCCGGCACGCCCAGCCGCCCCAGGCCACTGGCGGTCAGGGCGAGGTTGACGGCCGAGCCCACCGGCCGGACGGAGGCGCTGGTGAGCTCCCCGGCGATGGCGTCGAGCCACGCCGCCGCGCCCCGCCGGTCGGGCATGGTGAGCAGCACGTAGCACGCCGACTTCTGGTCCCCGAAGCCGCGGGCGACGAGTCCCTGGATGTCGTCGAGCTCCAGCGAGGGGGTCACAGGCACGGAGCTCCCGCTCTCACAGGCGCAGTGCCCATCGCTCGGCGGCCTCGGCCGGCTCGGGGCCGTCGGGGCCGCTGAGGCCGGCGCGGATGGCGGCGTTGTTGGCGATGGTGACGGCGGTGAGGTCGGGGTAGGCGGTGTACCAGATCTGGGTAGGGATCTGCCGGGTGCGGATGTAGTTCTTGAACGCCTGCTCGTCGTTGGCGCCGGCGAAGACCAGCCACTTGGTGCTCGGGTAACCGACGCCGTTGCTGAAGGCGGCGTTGAGGCTCCACGCCAGCTTGTCGACGAAGTCGTCCATGTAGCTCTCCATGCTCCCGTCGAAGTTGCTGACGAAGATCAGCCGGCGGCGGTCGTCGAGGAACACCCAGCGGGCGAAGTGGATGGTCCTGACCCCGGCCAGGCTGCCCCGGTTGAAGACGTGTCGGACGCCGTAGTAGATGCCGAACAGGGCCACGACGAGCGTGTAGAGCCGCAGCTTGCCGGGCTTGACGTAGCCGACGGCGCTGATCTGGTTCTGGACCACCTTGTCCTCGGCGTCGAGAAGCCGGTCGAGACGCTCGGGGTCGGGGACCTCCTTGCTGGACGGCTCCTGGCCTTCCCTGATCCGCAGCGCCACGAGCCAGACGGGCAGGACCACCGCCAGCACCGGCAGCAGGGCCAGCGCGCCAAGCGCGATCACCGTGAAGTGCAGGCCCTCCATCACCCGGAAAGCCGGCGACGGGCCCTTGGCCGGGCGCAGCGCCCACCGGAGGTGGGGCCGGCTGGCCACGAAGGCCCGCACCTGGGCCTTCACGTCCGCAGCCGTCCGCCCCGGCCATTCGTGGCCCGGCTCGTCGAGGAAGTCCTCGATGGCGTCCCGCAGCTCGGACTCCTGACGGACCTGTTCGAGCGACCGCCCGACCGTGTTGACGTACACCGCCGCCGCCCCGATGCGGTGGGCCTTCAGGTACGCCACCCGGTCGGCCACGGTGGGCGCATCCGGGTAGCCCTCGCAGTGGCCGAGGATCCGGTCGAGACCGTCGGCCGCCAGCCCGGCCAGCTGGGTGAGGAACCGGCGCAGCGGAGCGTCGACGTCGGCCATGAAGACGAGCTTGGCGGGCAGCGGCACGCCGTCCAGGTCGAGGGCGGCATCGAGGACGACGAACCGGGCGAAGTGCACCGGCAGCAGCTCGAACGGCACGAGCATCTGGCGGCTGCCGCTCTCTCCCATGTCCTCGAGCACGCGCCGGAGGGCGTCGGCCTGGCCCATCCGGACGGCAGCCTCGACGGTGAGGGCGACCTGGTGGGGCATCAGTCCTGAGGGAACTCCAGGGCGAAGTACAGGAAGCGGCGCCGGCCCCAGAACACCAGACCCAGGTAGACGCCCGGGCTGACCTCCCGCATCTCGTCGCGGATCTTCTTGGCCAGCAGCGACGTCTTGGAGTAGTCGAGGACGATGCACTCGTGGGCGTCGAACCAGCTGTCCTCCCGGTACACGCGGGCCTTGATGCGGTCGAGCCCCAGGAAGGTGATCTCGTTCTTCAGCTCGCCCCGCACCGGGTCGAAGACCTTGCCCTTCCACACGAAGAAGTGGATGAACTTGGCCAGGATCCCGCCCAGCTTGTGGTCGGGGTCGACGATGGCGGTGCCACGACCCTTGCCGACGGGGATGTCGCCCGCCGCGCTGGTCTTGAACAGGTTGTCGAGCTCCGTGGGCGACATGTCGAGGAACTGCTCAGCGGTGACCGCCATGGTGCCTCCTGTCGGGTTGGTGGTGTCAGGACTGGCCGGTGGCGCGCAGCCACGGCTCGAACGCGTTCCTCACGCCGCCCATCACCGACCGCAGGTGGGGATAGTGGCGTTGGAGGACCGTCGCCATGTTGTTGTCGTCGATCCACTGCAGGCCGGCCCTGGAGTAGACCTCGGGCGTGTAGTAGTCGGTGAAGAACCTGTCGCTGTTGAACCGGCGCGACGCCATGAGCACGAAGATCCGGAAGGCGGTGTCGCTGAAGGCGAAGCCCTTGGGCCGGCGCTCGGCGTACATGCCCGGCGTGAGGTCCAGCTTCTCGATGTCGTTGTCGTAGACCCTGGCCAGCTCCTCGGCCCAGACCGCGTTGTCGGTGAGCGACGCGAAGTCGGTGGCCGGGGGCAGATGGAGCAGGCGCCGGAACTCGTTGTAGCGGGGCACACCCAGCTCGCGGGAGCGCACGACGTCGAGGGCGGCAATGTCGAGCAGCTGGCCGTCGGGCCTGACGAACTCCTGCAGGAACCGGGGGAAGTTGTGCAGCGTGACGATGCCGGGGTGCATCCGGCCGAAGGAGTAGAACAGGTCGGTCATGGAGAACTTCGCCAGCGCCTCGATGGCTCCCGGACCGGCAAGGCTGCGAAGCGTGGCGTCCTCCAACAGGCGGTCGTCGAACACGGAGCGGATCGGGTAGTCGTCGGGCACCAGCGGGTGCATCCGATAGACGGCCACGAACTCCTCGGTGAGGCAGTACGGCACGCCGTAGTGCTGGGTCTCCGAGCCGGGGATGCCGCTGATCACCTCGCTCCCGCTGATCCGCCCGAACAGGTTGTGGATGCGCTCGCCGGCCAGGCCGAACCAGTTGGCCCGCATCGCCAGCTTGGTGGTGGGGTGGGCGATCACCGCCGGCGTCCACTCGATGGTGTGGATCTTGGCGATGAGGGCGTTGTTCACCAGCCGGGCCCGGGAGTACAGGTCGTCGTCGGACATGGCCGGGTACTTCGACGCCAGGTGGTCCACGATCGCGTTGTGCTCGAGGGTGAAGAGGTTCTGGAGCATGGCCAGCCCCAGCCAGAAGCCGGGCACCATGGCCGGGTTGAGCTCGGGGTCGGTGGGATAGGGGATGAGGCCGGCGTCGGTGACGTGCAGCTTCCCTCCGTCGGCCCGCACCAGGCCGGCGTAGTACTTGGTGCTGCCGTAGATGCTCGACGCGTCCCACCAATGGGTCTCGGTGTTGGCGTAGGTGGCCGGCATCTCGTCCGGGCCCGGCGGCTGGGTGGGGTCGGGACGGGTGCGGGGGATCACCATCGGGTTCGAGGGCCACGGGTCGTCGGCCCGCAGAGGGATCTGGATGGGGTCGTCCGTCGGGCTCTTGCCGTGGCTGAACCAGTCCCGGATCATGAACTGCAACCAGCTCGCCACCAGGGCGTTCGCCCCTGTCGCGGGCTGGAACTTGGTCCTCGTCATGAGGGTGAGGCTCACGTCCCGGGGGCTGGGGGTGAGCAGCGCCGGCTCCGCCTCCGGGAAGGTGTTCTCGAGGGGCACGTTGCGGCCGAACCGCGACCCGGCCATGCCCATGGTGGGCTCCTCCAGGTCGTTGTAGGTGCCGTCGGCGGTTCGGGTGGTGAGGAACCTGCCCTCGTACTGGTCGATCGGAGGCGTGTCGACCGCGGGAAGGTGGGTCGTGTCGAAGAGGTTCGCCTTGCGCAGCACGTCGCGCACGCCGATCAGCACGACGATGCCGAGCGGTGTCGGCAGCTTGTCCCACCCGAACTTGTGGTCGGCGGCGGTGGCGACCTTGTCGTAGAGGTTCCAGAACTTGGTGTCGTGATACGTGCCTGAAGGGATGTCTCTTCCCTTGCGCCGCCGGAGGGCGGCCAGCGGGAGTGCCACCGCCGCCGCCCGCCCGATGAACTTGAGCTTCATGATGCCCCCTGTCCTGGGCTCTCGGCTTCTACGGTTGCTCCGCCGAGCCGGAATTCGTCACCACGTGGGGGGCCTCACTCCCCCGAGTCCCTCGTGGCCTCACTCTACCGGGCACCGGGTCGATTTGGTCCACGGGGGCCACGGGGGTGGCGGGGCCGTGGGCCGGCGTGGGCCACCAGCCGGCGGCCACGCCCGCCTGGAGCGCGGCGCCTCTCGCCACCGCGTCGACGGCAGTTGACCGGTGGACGGCCAGCGTGGCGTGGCGGGTCTTGGCCGCCAGCCACGGCCGGCTGTTCGACCCCCCACCGAAGACGACGAGCCGCTCCCTCGGCCCGAGGACGTCGGTGACGGCCGTGACCGCCTCCCCGGTGATCGTGGCCAGGGCGTCGAGGAGGGTGGCCCACACGGCGCCGCGCTCGCCGGTCGGCAGCCGCGGCGGCTGGCGGCTGCGAAGACTTTCGAGAAGACCGGGGGCGGCGAGGAGCGCGCCCCGGTCGGCGTGGGCCTCGGCCGCGGCGTCGAGTTCGGCGGGCGTGCATCGAAGGGTGGCGGCCGCGCGTTCGATGGCCAGCCCTGCCCTCGCCGCGCTGACCAGCACCGCCCAGCCGTCCCCGCCCGGGAAGACGGTGACGGCGCCACCGCGTTCGACGGCGGCGGCAACGTCGGGAAGCGTGGCCGACCGCCCGACCACCGTCTCGGCCGTCCCCACCGAGTTGGCCAGGTCGTCGGGGCCGGCCCCACTTCCCACGAAGCCGGCCAGGTGGTCGTGGCCGGCGACGGTGACCGGAATCCCGGGTGGCAGGCCCGACCACGCTGCTCCCTCCGCGGTCACGTTGCCCATGACCACCCCTGCGGGGAGGATCGGCGGGAAGACGCCGACGTCGAAGCCGGCCGCCTCCGCCACGTCGGGCAGCCACTCCTGGGAGGCGACGTCGAAGCAGGCGGTGCGGGCGGCGAGACTGAGCTCGGTGGCTCGCTCGCCGGTGAGGGCGTGGAGGACAAGCTCGGGCACGCCGAGCCACGTGGTGACCCCCCGCAGACCGTCGTCGACGAGCCAGCCCAGCTTGGCCGCCGACGAGACGTAGCGGACGCGCTGGCCGATGCGCCGGCTCAATTCGGTGCCGAACCGGGCGTCCAGCAGCGCGGCGGTCTCCTCTCCCCGCCGGTCGTGCCAGGCGATGACCGGCGCCAACGGCTCGCCCGCGCCGTCGAGGGGGGCGCCGCTCTCGGCCATCCCGGCCACTCCCACCGCGGCGATCCTGCGGCGGTCGTCGCCCAGGAGATCGAGGAGCTCGGCGACCGCGCCGAGAAGCGCTTCGACCGTGACCTCGGTGCGGTCCCCGGTGGTCACGAACGGCGTGGTGACGACCGCCGATCCCCGCTCCCTGCCGGTGGCGTCGATCAGGAGCGCCTTTGTGCGACTCGAGCCGACGTCGACGCCGAGCAGCAGCGGGGGCGGTCCGTCCTCGGTCACTCTCCGACGGTTCTGAGGGCGGCCGCCGCCTCCAGCCGCACACGGAAGTCGGGATCCTCGGCCCGGCCGGCGATCGCCTCGCGGCTGGGACCGGGCCCCAGCTCGGCCAGCCCCCGCAGCGCTTTCCACCGGATCCAGGCGTCGCCGTCGACCAGGGCGGCCTCCAGCAGGGGCCGCAGGTTCTGACGGCCGACGTCGACCACCGCGTCGACGGTGGCCCGGCGCACCGATCGCGACGTGTCGGCGGCCAGCCGGGTCCAGTCCTCGGCGGCCACCCCCTCGTCGGCATCCCGCAGCAGGCTGGCGGCCACCTGCCGGCGGGCCGGGTCGGAGCCCACCGCCGCCGCCCGCACCACGGCCAGGTCGACTGGGTCGGCGGGACGCAGCGCGCCCATGTCGAGCCACGCTCGCTCGAGACGGCTGAGCCTCGGTGCGGCGTCGGCGCCGGCACCGGAGCCGGTGGCCGGTCCGGCCTTGCCGACGACCCCCGCGCCGGCCGGCCCGCCCATCACCCGCGGCGGCCCGGTGTCGCCGGCGTTCTCGGCTGTCGCGAACTCCTCGGTGAGGAACTCCTCGGTGATTAGCGCCAGCACCGGCCGCAGCAGCCGCTCCCAGTCGCTCGGCCGCCGGAGGCCCACGGCCACGAAGTCGGGCCCGACGAGCACGTTCGCCACCTCGTCGAACTCCTCGAACAGACGGGTGGCGCCCGGATCGTCGGCGGCCAACGGTGCCGACTCGTACCACCGGCTGGCGCCATCGTGGATGGGCCCGACCTGGAACCTGATGGTCCGCGGGTTCGGCGTGGCCTCCGGCATGACAGGGCCGTCGAACGTGTCGGCCAGCGAGTCGGTGGCCGAGCCCGGTGAAGGGTCAGGCCGCACGGCTGTCCCGCCTGACGAGACGACCCGTAGGCCGAAGCCGCCGACGGCCCAGCCGTATTCGAGCGTGAGCTCCGGGTCGAGGGCCCGCCGCCACGACCCCTCCCCGGGGCCGACCGCCGCGGCCAGGGTTTCGTCGTCCTCGGGCGCCCACGGCTGGAGGGAGAAGAAGCGCTTCAGCAGGGCCTTCGTCGGCCCCAGGGCCTCGAACGGGAGGGTCATGAAGGCGTCGACCGTGAGGTGCTCGAAGGCGGCCCGCACCAGGTCTCGCTCCACCACCAGGCGGCGGGCCGCATCGGACGCGGTCCCGGACGTCGGCACGTCTCCACCCTACGGCGGGTAGACAATCTCGGCGATGGGCACGCCGCGTTTCCAGGTCGTGACCGGGGACATCACCAAGGAGAAGGTGGACGCCATCGTCAACGCCGCCAACTCGTCGCTCCGGGGCGGCGGAGGCGTCGACGGCGCCATCCACCGGGCCGCCGGGCCGGAGCTGGCCCGGGCCGGCGCCGCCCTCGCCCCGTGCCAGACGGGCGACGCCAAGGCCACCCCGTCGTTCGGCCTCGCACCCGCCATCGGGTCGATCATCCACACCGTCGGCCCGGTGTGGCACGGCGGCGACGCTGGCGAGCCGGAGGCGCTGGCATCCTGTTACCGCCGCTCGCTGGAGGTCGCCGACGAGCTGGGTGCACGCTCGGTGGCGTTCCCCGCCATCTCCACCGGCATCTACGGCTACCCGCCCGAGCAAGCGGCCCGGGTGGCGGTTCGCACCCTGCGTGGCACGCCGACCGAGGTCGAGCTGGTGCGCCTGGTGGCATTCGACGACGCGACCGCGGACCTCTTGCGCCGGGCGCTGTCCGAGGACGACGGCGACTCCTGAACGCGCCGAAATGCCTCGGAATCCATGGTGAGTGTGCAAAAAGGTGCAATATATGCACCTTTTTGCACACTCATCTCGTCACTGGGAAGCCAGCTACCGATGCACCACGGCCAGCAGCGCGGCGTACGAGCGCACCAGCGCCGCCCGCTCGTCGGCGAGCACGACGCTATCCATGTGGCAGCCCTCCTCGACCCAGCGGTCCGACAGGTCCATGGCCTCGGCCCGCAGGACCGCAGCGGCACGCACGTCGGCCCGGTCGGCGTCGTAGACGAACGAGTACAGCTCGACCAGCGCGCCGACCAGGGCCTCCCGGTGCGCCGATCGGTCGGCCCCCTCCCCGCGCTGCACCTCACGGTGCACCCGCCACCACTCCACCTCCCGCCGGGCGGCTTCCACGCAATCGAGCGGCTGGCCGGCGTCCTCGGCCACCAGCCGGTAGAACCCCTCGATGCAGCGGCGGGCCCCGGCGGGGTCGTTGTCGGGGTACGGCGCCCACAGCTGGTTGGCCCGCAGCACCAGCCAGGCGCCGCGCAGGGTGCGGGGCCACGACATGCGAAACCCGGCGTGCACCAGCCCCACCGACACCACCAGCAGCATCGGCCACTCCTTGCGGTAGTACGCCGCCCACGCCCTGCACTCGCGGCCGCCGACCCGGTTGGGGTCGAACGACCGCGCCCGCGCCGGCCCTACGCCGGGGGGCCCGAGGGAGGCCACGTCGCACCGGGCGGCGGCGGGCCGTACCCGGGGCCGCCCCGTCGAGCGGCATTGTGACGGGCGACGCCGGTGACGATCAGCACGACGGCACCGACCAGCACCCCGCCGAGCACCAGCAACACCGCGCCCACGACGGTCCGCACCAGCCGCCCGCCGACTCCGCGCCCCACGGCCAGCTCGCCCCGCCCCGATCCCGTGGAGTCCACCTGGTACCGACCGGGCCGATTGACCTCGAACGTGAACAGCGCTTCGCCGGAGTGGCCCCCAAAGCCATAGGTGAGCCTCCCGCCGTAGTCCTCCAGGGCGACCGCAACGCCACCGTCGACGGCCACCACCGACACCTGCCCCTCCGGCACGTCGCCGTTGATGTCGCCGGACGGGGCCTCGTAGTACATCGTGTAACCGCCGTCGCCCGGGAGCGTGATCTGCCCGCCGCCGTCGACCGGGACCCGGGCAAAGCCGTCGACCTCGTCGGACAGGCCGACGAACCCGAAGAGGCCCCACAGGACGCCCGCCACCAGCCCGACCACCACGATGGCGCCGCCGACCCAGTACCAGACCCGCGACGGCCCGGCCCCGGCCCCGCCGCCGGGCGTCACGGCTCCACCGTGAGCTGGCGCAGGTAGAACCAGTACGTCCGCCAGCGGACGACGCCTGTCACCGGGAGCCCGACGAGGTGCCACAGCATCCGCCACGTCTCCCGGACGCCCCGGCGCCGCCCGAGCTTCTCCCGCTTGGTGCGATGGGTCACACCCGGCAGGGTACGGGCAGTCGTCGGCAGCCTGCCTTCGGCGATCACCTCGTTGACCATGATCTCGATCGAGTAGCCGCGCCGCTTCGCCGGGGGGATGGCATCCCAGACCCACCGCGGCACGACCCGCTCGCCCGTGGTCGGGGCCAGCCGGACGACCAGAGGGTTCCACAGGCCGTAGTCGAACCACCCCACCGACATCGCCGCCCGGCCCTCGACGAACGGCCGGCAGACGGCGTCGAGGTGGCTCGATTCGAGCCCGACGCAATCGGCGTCGCAGAACAGGAAGGCGTCGGCGCCGCTGGCCATCACCCCCGCTTCCATGGCCTGCGCCTTCGACCCGCCACCGTCGACGTCTCCGCCGTCCCGCCGGCGCACCACCCGGGCACCGGCTGCGGCGGCCACGTCCGCCGTCCCGTCGGTGGAGCCGTCGTCGACGACCAGCACCTCCCCCGCGTACGAGCACGCGAGGGCGGCGCGCACCACCGCTGCCACGGTCACCGCCTCGTTGCGGGCCGGTATGACCACGTCGATGGTCGGCGCGGCCACGGCCAGCGGCGTCACGGCCGGGTCAGCTCCGGCACCGCGGGGCAGGCCGACGCCGCCACCGCCTCGTCCAGCGCGACCAGCCCGTCCGGGCCGACCACGGCGTCGATCAATGACGCCGGAACCAGGTCGGTGGGCTGGGACCAGGGCGGCAACCCGGACTCCCGCCGGCGCACCAGCGCGTCCCACAACCCAGCAGGCAGGGCCCGGCCGACCCCGGCCACGGCCCAGACCGCCACACCCGAGACATGGGCGACCGACGCCGCCGCCAGCGAGCCGGCGATCGACACGATCCCCCCACCGCCGAGCGCACCCGCCTCCAGCAGAACCAGCGAGCCCGCCGAAACGGCGCCCCCCACGCCCGACTCGGCCACACCGATCACGTCGGTGCCACCGCCCTCGAGGTCGTAGAACAGCTCGGCGGACTCGCCGAGGGCGTCGACCAGCAACACCGTCACGTCGCCCCGCCGGCGCAGCCCCGCCCCCACCACCGCCGGCGACCCGAGGACGGTGACGAATGCGTCCTCCGGCAGCGCCTCGGCCAGCGCCAGGCCGGTGCCGTCGAGCCGCAGCTCCTCGGCCGCCCGCCACGCCTCGGCTCCCGGATCCGGCGACGCCAGCACCCGAGCGGCAAGCCACCACACCGGTCCCGACATGGGCTGGCCCTCGACCAGCCGGCGGCACGCAGTCACGACCGCGGCAGGCTCGTGGGCGATGCCGGCCAGCGCCCCGGCGGCGTAGCGGGCGACCCGGGCAGGATCCTCATGGTCGGCCCTGGCCGCCTGCCGCAACCGCTCGAAAGGGTGCAAGGCGCCTACGTCGGCTGGAAGACCATGAGGCAGACGGCGGCCACGACGAGCAGGTTGAACAGTCCGCCGACGAAAGCCGAGCGCTTGCCGCGGCGCTCCAACTCGGCGACGAGGTCGGTCGACCCGCTGACCCGAGCGCCGCTGTCGGCCAGCTCGGCCATCAGAACGTTCATCTTCTTGATGTTGGGGAACTGCAAGGCGTGCAGGACCCCCAGGGCCACGATGTAGACGGCCAGCGAGGCCGAGATCCACAGGTCGCTGAACTTGATCGTGTCATCGCTCATCATCACCAGGGCGATGCCGAGGATCGGGACGGCGTAGATGAAGTACTCGGTCCACTTCCGCGAGACGTTGTACAGGGCCTCGGCGATTGCGGTCCCCTCCCGCCCGGCGCGGGCCCTCGCCTGCAGGCCGTAGGCGACGTTGAGGAAGATCCCGCCGAAACCGACCATGGCCGCCAACAGGTGCAGCACCAACACGATCTTGTAGCCGTCGCTCATTGGTGCACCATCACTTCGGATGGTGCACCAATGACGACCGTGACATCCGGCCTTCGGCCGGACGAAGCGCACCACACTGATTCACTCGCCTTTGGCTCGCTCATTGGCCACGCCTCCTGTCTCGCTGTCGCGAAGATAGCTGGGGTACCTTCCGGCCGTGGCCGCCAACCCCCCGCCGGATCTGGTCCTGTCCCCCCTCGTAGGCCGACCCCATTCGGTGCGCGAGTGGCTGTCGATGTTCCACCTCGTCTTCGTGGCCGTATCCCCCGGCCATCCCCAGAGCCGGTGGATCGTCCCGGTCGGCACCCGCGTGCTCTACGACTACGAGCAGGCGAATTGCCGGGTGGCCTGGCTGGTGGCCGGCGACGCCGCCGACGCCAAGCGCCTGCTCGGCCCCACGAACAACATCCTGACGTTCCTCGACCCCGAACTGGTGGCGGTGCGGGCGTTCGGCCTCTCCGCCCTCCCGGCGATCGTGCACCTGGGCATCGACGGCACCGTCGTCAACGCGGTCGAGGGCTGGGACCCGCCGGCGTGGCGGGCGCTCACCGTGGAGCTGTCGCGGATGGTCGGCTGGAGTCGACCCCGGCTGCCCGACCCCGGCGATCCCGGGCCGTTCTCGGGCGCACCCCTGCCGGCGGCCGCCCGCTGAGACGGGGGGTCGACCTCAGGTAGGGCGGCTCGACTCGCTCTGGGCCTCGCTGGTGAGCGAGATCGCGGCGAGCACCAGCAGGGATGTCGGCGCAGACCGGAGGTCGCCCAGCACCCAGGTGGAGGCGTTCACCGTGACGAGGGCATCCACCATCGAACGGGGTCCCACGCGCCGTCGGCGCAGCTCCGACGCCAGCGTGGCCGCCTGCACCTGCATGTCCGGACCTCCATTCCAAGCCTGCGCACACCCTCCACTGCCTGCCCTGTGGAGCACAAGACCGGAAAACCTGGGCACAACTGGGCGGAACCTGGGAACACCGCCCTGACCAGGGACTTCTCCTTACTCGATGACACCGCCGCGCGTCATGGCATCGACGTCCAGGGCCCGGTCGACGTCGGCCTCGGACATCAACCCCAGCTCGAGCACCACCTGGCGCAGCGTCTTGCCCTCCGACAGCGCCTGTCGGACCACCTCGGCCGTCTTCTCGTAGCCCAGGGACGGGGCCAGGGCCGTGGCCACCGCCGGGGAGGACTCGGCGTTGCGGCGGCACCGCTCGACGTCGGGCTCCAGGCCGGACACGCACCGGTCGGCCATGACCCGGGCGGCGGTGGCCAGCAGCCGGATGGACTCGAGCAGGTTCGCCGCCATGACGGGGACGGTGACGTTGAGCTCGAACGCCCCGGTGGTGCCGGCGAACGCGACGGCGGCGTCGTTGCCGACCACCTGAGCCACGACCTGCACGACCATCTCGGGGATGACGGGATTGACCTTGCCGGGCATGATCGAGCTGCCGGGCTGGAGGTCGGGGAGGTGGATCTCGGCCAGCCCGGTGGCCGGGCCGCTGGACATCCAGCGCAGGTCGTTGGCCATCTTCACCATGGAGACGGCCACCGTGCGCACCATCCCCGACGCCTCCACCAGGGCGTCGCGCCCGCCCTGGGCCTCGAAATGGTCGCGGGCCTCCACCAGCGGCAGTCCGGTGCGCTCCCCCAGCAGGGCGATGACGGCGGCCGCGAACCCGGCAGGGGCGTTGATGCCGGTGCCCACCGCGGTGCCGCCGAGGGCCAGCTCCCCGAGGCGGGGCAGCGACGAGGCCAGCCGCTCGATCCCGATCTCGACGGCGGTGGCGTAGCCGCCCAGCTCCTGGCCCAGAGTGACCGGCGTGGCGTCCATCAGGTGCGTCCGGCCGGCCTTGACCACGTGGGCCGTCTGGGCCTGCTTGGCCCGCAGGGTGGCGGCCAGGTGGGCCAGCGCCGGCACCAGGTCGCCGTGAATGGCCGAGACCGCGGCGAGGTGCACCGCCGAGGGGAACACGTCGTTCGACGACTGGGAGGCGTTGACGTCGTCGTTGGGGTGCACCGGCCGGCCGAGCCGCTCGGACGCCAGGCTGGCCACCACCTCGTTGGCGTTCATGTTCGACGACGTGCCCGATCCGGTCTGGAACACGTCGACCGGAAAGTGGTCGTCCCACCTGCCCTCGGCCACCTCTGCCGCGGCCGACGCGATGCCCACCGCGACCGCCGGCTCGAGCACACCCAGGCGGCCGTTGACCACCGCCGCCGCCTCCTTGATGCGACCGAGCGCCCGGATCAGCTCCCGCCCGATGACCTCGCCGGAGATGGGAAAGTTCTCCACCGCCCGTTGCGTCTGGGCCCCCCACCGCGCCTCGAAGGGCACCTCCACATCGCCCATCGAATCGTGTTCGCGCCGGCCGGCCATGGGGCGGATTGTTGCACCCCCCCACGGTGAGGGTTAGGGTTCGCCAACACCGAGCCCGGAAGTGAGGCTGATGACCCCACGGTACCGACGGCGTCTCGGCGTGATCGTCGGGTTCGCGCTTCTGTTGCCCGTGCTGGGCGGCTCGCCGGTTGGCGCCACCCCCATCGACGACAAGCGCGCCGAAGCGGCGCGCCTGCAGGACGAGATCGAGAAGCAGAGCGTCCAGGTCAGCATCCTGGCCGAGCGGTTCAACGCGGCTCAGCTGAAGGTCGACGAGGTGGACAAGTCCCTCGCCAAGGTGCAGGCCGACGTGGCCCGGTCCGACGAGCGTCTCCAGCTGGCCAGGACCCGCATGGCCCAGGCCGCCATCGTCGCCTACGTCCACGGCGGCAGCAGCTCGATGCTGAGCAGCCTGGCCCGCAGCCAGGGCAACGACATGATCGTCCGCCGCCAGTACCTGCGGGTCACCGCCGCCGATCAGCATAAGGTCGTCGGCGAGCTGCGGCTGGCCAAGCAGGACCTCGCCATCCAGACCGCCGAGCTCGACAGCCAGAAGAACGCCGCCCGGCAGGCGTCCGAGGAGGCGGGCGAGGCGAGGCGCCTTGCCGCCCAGAGCGAGGCCGCCCAGCAGGCGGTTCTCGGTCGGGTCAACGGCGAGATCTCCGGTCTGGTCGCCGAGGAGGCCGCCCGACGGGAAGCCGACGAGGCCGCCCGCCGGCGGCTGGCCGTCGTCCAGCCCCCGGCCCAGAACGCCGCGGCACCCGCGCCGCTCGCGGCTGCGGCCAAGAATGCGGTGGCGCCGGTGGAAGAGGCCGTCAACAGGGTCGTGCCGTCCTCGGGAGGGGGTGCGGCCGCAGTCGCCGAGGCCAGGGAGCAGCTGGGCAAGCCCTACCGCTACGGCGGCTCGGGCCCCGACTCCTTCGACTGCTCCGGCCTCACGTCCTGGGCGTGGCGGGCGGCGGGGGTTGACCTGTCGCACTCAGCCCTGACCCAGTACTACGAGACCACGAGGGTGTCCACCGACTCCGTCGAGCCCGGTGACCTGCTGTTCTTCGGCGGCAGCGTCGGCGGCATCCACCACGTCGCCATGTACATCGGTGGCGGCGAGATGATCGAGGCCTCCCAGACCGGCACCCCTATCCGCATCCGGGGCTGGCGCTCCGGCGACCTGGTGGGAGCCGGCCGCCCCGGTTGAGCTGGTGATTTCGGGCTAGCGGGTAGCGAGCGTCCTCATACCGACAGGCGTTCCAGCGCCTCGCGCTGAGGGCGCCCGGAGGGCGCCCCCTTTGCATCGGTCGTAGCTTCCTGGTTGCTGATGACCAAGGAGGCTGTGGTGGCCGACTACGCGACCCTACTGCGGGACCACGTGACGCTGACCTGCCGGTCGGTGGACCGGATCTTCCTGCAGGGCTACGTCCCCAAGCTGCAGTCGGTGGGGCTGGTGGGCGTTGATCTTCGACCGCAGGATCGTCTCCCGGACCCCGGGCACGTTCCGGACCCAGGTGATCACCCGAGGCGTCGAGCCCCAGCTGAGCTGCACCTACAAGTCCTCCCGCATCAAGCAGTACTTCAAGGAGCACCGGGCGTTGCGCACCGAGGTGGTGGTGGGCGACACCCGAGACTTCGGGATCGGCAGACGCGTCAACGCCGAGAACTGGCACGCCCTACGGGCGGTTGGCGAACAGGCCAACAAGCGTCTCTGCGACGCTCAAGCGGCAGACGCCCAGCCCGCTCCCGATGTGGTCACCTTCAACCAGGTGACCCTGCCGTCGCAGGTCGACGGCCTACACGCCCCCGGCCTGCGCTTCGGGGACCGACGGGTGATGGCCGTGATGGCCGCCACCGTCGGGTTCTCCCACCTCATGGCCGGCTTCGGCAACCGCCAGCTCACCGAGCTCGTCGCCACCCTGACCGACGAGCCCTACACCTCTCGTCAGGCGACCTACGACCTGCGTCGCCTCAGACGCAAGGGGCTGATCGAACGACTGCCCCACACCCACCGCTACCGGCTCACCCCTCTCGGCCGCCGCGTCGCCGTGCTCTTCACGAAAGCCCACGGCCGGGTCTTGGCCCCCGGGCTGGCCTGGCTCGATCCCCGGCTACCGCCGGACGTCGCCAAACGAAGCCCACTCGCTGTCGCCTGGCGCCAACTCGACAAAGCCCTCGATCAGTTCGTCGGGGAGCAGATGGTGGCCGCCTGAACTTGACTTGACCGTGAACTTCGTGACGGGCAAGTGGAACTAGCGGTACACCCCGTTGTGGCCGATGCTGTGGCGGCCGGGCTGGGGGAACAGGGTGAGGCCGTGGGCGCCGGCGCCGGTGGCGATCGTCTTGATGACGGTGCCGCTGACGGTATCGATCACCGAGACGCTTCCGTGATAGCGGTTCGACACCCAGAGCTGCATCCCGTCGGCCGAGACCTGCAGCATGTCGGGACTGCCCCCGACCTGCCATGTGGCCGCTACCTGGCGGGTGGCCAGGTCGATGACCGAGATGCTGCCGCCCAACCGGTTGCTGACGTACATCAATGTGGCGTCACGGCTCACGTTGAGCCCGTGGGCGCCCTTGTCGGTCGGCAGGAACCCGATCTCCTCCATCGCAACCGGGTCGATGATGGACACGCCGTGCCGGCCCTGGTTGGTGACGTAGAACACCGCCCCGTCGGGTGACGCCTTCACGTCGATGGGCAGGCTGCCGACGGAGGCCCGCCCGACGACCTCCATCGTCTCGGTGTCCACCTTCACCACCTGTCCGCTGAACTCGGTGCTGGCCAGGAAGTACCGGCCGTCGAGCGTGAAGTCGCCGTGGTCGACACCCCGCCACGGCACGGAAACGCTTTTCACGACTTGCCACGACCCCACGTCGTAGAAGTCGAGGCGTTGGAGGCGCTCGGCCACCACGATGGCCTTCTTGCCGTCGGGCGTGAAGTACAGGTTGTACGGGTCGACGACGGGAATCGTCTCGGACACCTTGCCGCTGTGGGGGTCGATCACGCTGAGCGAATCGCTTTCGGTGTTGTTGACGTACAGCTTGGAGAGGTCCCACGACGGCGTGATGTGGTGGGGCACGTTCCCGACCCGCAGGGTGTCGATCACCTCCAGGGTGGCCGGGTCGATCACGGTCACCGTGCGGGCGCCCGTGTTGGGCACATAGACCCGCACCGGGATGCCGGCCACCGCCGGGCTGAGCCCGGGACCGCGGGTGTGGGCGTAGATGTCGTCGGGCGTCGGCGCCGTCGTCGTCGTGACCGGCATGGTCGGCTGCGGCTGCTGGTCCGCGGCGGGCTCGGCCTCCGCCCCCTGCGAGCCGCCTGGCTCGGCTAGGGGCCCGGTCCGCTGGTAGAGCGCGGGAAGCTGTCGCAGCACCGACCCCGCGTCCCTCCCCGACGCCCTCGGCGCACCGCTGTCGACTGTGACGCCGTCGAACTCGACCACCGTGGCGACGCCCAGCACGAGCGCGACCGCGATGGTGAGTAGGACCGCCTTCCGCCTTCTCATCCGCAGCTCCATGCTACTCCGTCGCCGCTCTCCCGGCGTAACCGGGTAGCGTCCCCGGTCATCGCTCCTCATGTCCCGACACCCCATGTTGCGGTACCCCATGCGTCGGTTCCCCACGTGGCGGTGGTCGGCGGCGGCGACGCCGGCACCGACGCCCTCGCCGTCGCCGAGGAGCTGGGCCGCGAGTTGGCCCGGCGGGGGGCAGTCGTCGTCTGCGGCGGGTTGGGTGGGGTCATGGAGGCCGTGTGCCGCGGAGCCCAGAGCGCTGGGGGGCGGACCGTCGGGATATTACCGGGGGTCGATCGCGCGAACGCGAATGCCTATGTCGACGTGGCGGTGCCGACGGGGATGGGCGAGGGCCGCAACCTGCTCGTCGTCCGCACCGCCGACGTCGTCATCGCCGTCGACGGCGAGTTCGGCACACTGTCCGAGATCGCCCTCGCCCTGCGCCTCGGCAAGCCCGTCGTCGGCATCGACACCTGGGACCTGCGACGCGAGGGTGTGCGAGACGACCCCATCGTGCGGGTGTCGACCGCGGTCGAGGCGGCGGACGCCGCCCTTTCCCTTCGGGCCTGACCCCCCGCGTTCAGGAGAGTTTGCGGAGCACGACGAGCGAGAACGCCGGCAGTGCCAGGCCCTCTCCGGCGGAGTACCCGACCCCCCCTCGCCCGTCCGACGTGTCGAGGACGAGCTCGAGCTCCGCCGCCCACTCCTTGGACGGCAGCGTGAACTCCACCGGGTTCGGCCCGTTCAGCAGCACGAGGAAGCTGTCGTCGACGATCCGCTCGCCCCGCTTCCCCGGCTCGGAGATCTCGTCGCCGTTGAGGAACATGCCCACCGACCGCACCGTCCCGCCCACCCACTCACCTTCGGTCATCTGCCGGCCGTCGGGGCCGAACCACCCGATGTCGGCCAGCTCCTTGCCGTGGATCGGCCGCCCCTGGAAGAACCGCCGCCGCCGGAAGACGGGGTGACACCGGCGCAGGGCGATGAGGCGGCGGGTGACGGCCAGGAGGTCCCTCGCGTCGTCGTCGAGGTCCCAGTCGACCCACGACACGGCGTTGTCCTGGCAGAAGGCGTTGTTGTTGCCCCCCTGGGTGCGGTTCAGCTCGTCGCCCCCCAGCAGCATCGGCACCCCCTGGGAGAGCAGCAGCGTGGCCAGCAGGTTCCGCTGCTGGCGGCGCCGGAGCTCCAGCACGGCGGAGACGGAGGTGTCGCCCTCCACGCCGCAGTTCCACGACCGGTTGTCGTCGGTGCCGTCGCGGTTCCCCTCGCCGTTGGCCTCGTTGTGCTTGACGTTGTAGGAGACCAGGTCACGAAGGGTGAACCCGTCGTGGGCGGTGACGAAGTTGACCGACGCCGACGGCTTGCGCCCGTCCCGCTGGTACAGGTCGCTCGACCCGGTGAGCCGGTAGCCCATCTCCGCCAGGCTGGTTCCGCCCCGCCAGAAGTCCCGCACGGAGTCCCGGTACTTCCCGTTCCACTCGGCCCACTGGGCCGGGAAGTTGCCGACCTGGTAGCCGCCCTCGCCGACGTCCCACGGCTCGGCGATCAGCTTCACCGTCGAGACGACGGGGTCCTGGTAGATGAGGTCGAAGAACGACGACAGCCGGTCGACCTCGTGGAAGCCCCGGGCCAGGGCCGACGCCAGGTCGAACCGGAACCCGTCCACGTGCATCTCCCGGACCCAGTACCGCAGGCTGTCGAGGATGAGCCGCAGCACCTCGGGGTTGCGGGCGTTGAGGGTGTTGCCGCAGCCGGTGTAGTCGACGTAGCGGCGGGGATCGCCCTGGTCGAGCCGGTAGTAGGCGGCGTTGTCGAGGCCGCGGAAGCTCAGGGTGGGCCCCAGCTCGTCGCCCTCGGCGGTGTGGTTGTAGACGACGTCGAGGATGACCTCGAGGCCGGCGGCGTGGAGCGTGCGCACCATGGCCTTGAACTCCCGCACCTGCTCGCCCCTGCTGCCGGAGGACGAGTAGGCGGCGTGAGGGGCGAAGTAGCCGAGCGAGTTGTAGCCCCAGAAGTTGGTGAGCCCCCGCCGCACCAGCTCGGGCTCGGCCACGAAATGGTGCACCGGCTGCAGCTCAACCGCCGTGACGCCGAGCCCGACGAGGTGCTCGACCACGGGTGGAGTGGCCAGGCCGGCGAACGTGCCCCGCAGCCGGGGGGCAACGTCGGGGTGGAGGGCGGTGAATCCCTTTACGTTCAGCTCGTAGATGATCGTGTCGGCCCAGGGCGTGCGGGGCGGGGGCTGGTCGCCCCACGGGAACAGCCTGTCGGCCACCACCGAGCGGGGCACGAACGGCGCCGAGTCGCGTGGGTCGATGACGTCGTCGGGGCCGCCGGCCACGTGGCCGAACACGGCATCGTCCCAGGTCAGAGGCCCGTCGATGGCCAGAGCGTAGGGATCGGCCAGGAGCTTGGCGGGGTTGTAGCGGCGGCCGCGGGCCGGGCTCCACGGGCCTCGGACACGGAATCCGTAGCGTTGGCCGGGCATGACGCCGGGCACGTAGCCGTGCCACACGAAGCCGTCGACCTCGGTCAGGGGCAGCCGGGTCTCGGTCGGCGCTGCGGCCCTCGAGGCCGGGTCGTCGTCGAACAGGCAGAGCTCGACGGCGTCCGCGCCCTCGGAAAAGACAACGAAGTTGGTACCCTGGCCATCCCAGGTCGCACCCGGTGGGGCCGGGTATCCCGGCCACAACTCCATAGCGGGTAGCTTCGCCCATCGGGGCACGTACCCGCACGGGAGGATTCGGTCCTTGGCGTTGGAGCCAGAGCAGCACAGCACAGGACTCAGAAGACTGGCCGACAACTGGCGGTTCTACGACCGGGCCCAGCGGGTGAACGTCCTGCTCTACTGCCTCGGAGCCCTCTCGCTGATCGTGCTCCTGTTCGAGGTCGTCACCGGCGAGAACCCGCCGACCAACGTCGACCTGGCCAGCCGGCCGGCCACCACCCGTGCCGCGCCGCCGGCGCCCACCAGCTCCACGTCGTCGTCCACCTCGTCCACGACCAGCACTGTTCCCCCGACGACCGTGGTGCCGGCCACCACCCGCACGACGCTGCGGGTGACCACCACCCGACGAACGACCCCGCCGACCACCGAGGAAGAGGTCACGACGACCACCGAGGAGGAGGTCGTCACCACGACGACCACGAGTGACACGTCGTCGACCACGACGTCGACCGTGCCCTCGTCAATCTACGACCCCGGGCCCGCCGACTAGGCGGCCTCCTGAACGGCCGATCTTGAACTGCCCGATCTTGAACGGCCGATGTTGAACTGCAATGGACGGTCGGTAGGATCCTGAGTCACACGAGAGAGCGCCATGGCCAACGACCCCGCGTACGACTATTACGGCAACTCCCCCGGCATCTGGGGGCGTCTACGGGCGCGCTGGGCCGGGATGTCGTCGGCGTACCGGTACAACACCGTCCTCTACGGGCTGGCGGTCGTCGCCCTGAGCGCCTTGGTGCTCGAGGTGGCCTTCGGCGAGTCGTCGCCGAAGTTCGAGGTCGCCACCCAGGTCGTCCCCCTCACCACCACGAGCAGCCGGCCACGGCCGACGTCCACCTCGTCGACCACCATCGACCCCCTGGCCGTCACCAGCACGATCCCGGCGGCGGGCGCACCGGCCGGCGGTGGTTCTCCTGTCGGCCCGCTGACGCCCACCACCCGCCGGAGTGCGGGCGCTGCCGCTGCACCGAACCCGGCGTCGAGCGGGGGCGGTTCCAACACGACGCAGGCCAACCAGCAGGAGCCAGAGATCACCAACCCGACGTTCCCGCCGATCCCGCCCCCCAGCAATTCGGGGACGACGAGCCCGCCGAACACCAACACCACGTCACCGCCGGCGACGGCGCCGCCGCCACCGCCCGACCCGACGATCACGATTCCGACCGAGTGGTGCGACATGGTCCCCGGGCGGTTCAATTGCCCCTGAGCCCCATCCCCGTCGGGGAGCGAGGTCCCGCCTAACCTGAGGGTCGCCTGTACGTCGACCGGATGGTGCACCAAATGAGCGAGCCAGCGGCGAGCGAACCAATGTGGCGCGCTTCGTCCGGCCGAAGGCCGGATGTCACGGATCTCATTGGTGAGCCACCCGAAGGGATGGGTCACCTATGAGCGATGCGTCTCAGGGACCGGGGTGGTGGCGGGCCTCGGACGGGCTCTGGTACCCACCCGAGCTGCACCCGCAGCACGAAGCGCCGACGGCGCCCAGGGCGCCGCCCGGCCCCATCGCCCCGTTCCTTCCCGAGCGGCCCAACGTGCTGCGGCGCCTCTGGGACGGGTACCGGCGCTGGCCGCGGTGGGGGCAGATCGGCCTGGTGCTCGGCGTCGTCGTCGTCCTGCTCGTGGCCCTGGCCCGCATCGGCAACGACGACGACCAGCCGGTGGCGAGCAGGCCGTCGGCCACCACCACCACCCTCCCGCCGGCCACGACCACCACCACGATCAGCATCCCCGCCGGCACCGACACCACGGTGGCGTCGATCACCGACGGCGACTCGTTCAAGGTGGCCGACGGCACCGTCATCCGCATGACCGGGATCGACGCCCCCGACACCGGGGCGTGCCTGGCCACCGAGGCCACCGCCCACCTGACCGAGCTGATCCCGGTCGGTACGCCGATCCGGCTGGTGTACGACTCCAGGCGCACCGACGCCTCCGACCGCACCCTGGCCTACGTCTACCGCCTGTCCAACGGGACGTTCGTCAACCTGGCCATGGCGAAGGACGGGTTCGCCTACGAGCTGAAGGTGGCCCCCAACGTGGTGCACGCCGACGAGCTGGCGGCAGCGGTGGTCGCCGCCCGGACGGCGAAGGTCGGGGTGTGGGCGTCGTGCTCGTCGGCGTCGACCGCCACCCAGTCGGGATCGTCGGGCTCGACGACGTCGCGCCCGTCGTCGTCGACGACGTCGACGTCGACCACCGTCCCGTAGGCCGATCCTGACTCTCGGCTATCCCTCGACAGGCTCCTGCACCGGCTCGATGCCCAGGTCGGTGTAGGTGAGCATCGGTACGTAGGGCACGCCCACGCCGGCGAAGAACCGACGGGCGACGTCGCTGCGGTCGACCAGGGCGGTGGCGAACACCACCTCGGCGCCCTCCGCCTGCACCCGCTCGTAGGCCGTGCGGATCGAGCCCCCCAGGGTCACCACGTCCTCGACCAGCATCACGGGCATGCCCGGCCGGAGGCGGGCGCCCTCGAGCCACCGGTTCGTGCCCCGTCCCTTGGGCTCCTTGCGGATCAGGAACCACTTGCACCGGGCCGCGGCCGCCACCGCGAAGGCGAAGGGCGCCGCCCCCAACACCAGGCCCCCGACCGCTTCGAACTCGACCTCGGACTCGGCCGCCGCCGCGGACATGGCCGCGCCGACGAGCTCGAGGTCGTCCTGGTCGTCGACGGCGAGCTTCCCGTCGATGAAGTCGGAGCTCATCACCCCAGACGCCAGCCGCACCGGCTCCGGCAGGTGCTGAAGGACCGCCGGATCCGAGACGATCCGCATCAGCCGGTCGAACGTGTCGGACACGGGCGAGAACCTATCGGTCGCGTCAGTCGGGGAGCATCGGCACCGAGATCGGCTGGTCGTGGCCGAGGAGGACGGTGCGGGTGACCGCCGACGACCCGAAGCGCTCGCGCACCTCGTCGAGGGCCGCGTCGAGCGCACTCCCACGGCCGTCGAAGGGGAGCGTCAGCTGGACGGCACCCGAGTCGTCGAGGTTGCCGACGGTGAGGCCCACCAGGGTGAGGCCCTGGCGGTCGATCAGCGGCATCGCGGTTGATAGCAGGACCCGCGCCGTGCCGAGGACCGTCTGGGTCTGGGCCGTCGCCCGGGGGAGCGTGTGCGAACGGGTGGCGCGGGAGAAGTCGTCGAAGCGGAGCCGGAGGGTGACGGTGCGCCCGACCCGCCCGGCACCCCGCATCCGCCGGGTGACGCGGTCGACCAGCCCCACCATCACCGCGTCGATGTCGTCGGCCGACCTGGGCGAGCGGCCGAGGGCGTGCTGCGACCCGATCGATCGCCGTCGCCGGCCGACCTGGACCCGCCGTGGGTCTCGGTTGTGGGACAGGGCGTGGAGCTGGTGGCCGGAGGCCCGTCCGAGCATCGACACCAGCGCCGCCTCGGGGAGCCGGGCGACGTGACCGACGGTGTCGATGCCGCGGTCGTGCAGCTTCTGGGCGGTGACCGGCCCCACGCCCCAGAGCCGCTCGACCTGCAGCGGGTGGAGGAAGTCCAGCTCGCCGTCGGGGGGCACCACCAGCAGGCCGTCGGGCTTGGCCACGCCGCTGGCCACCTTGGCCAGGAACTTCGTCCTGGCGACGCCCACGGTGATGGGTAGCCCGACCCGCTCCAGCACCTCCCGCCGCAGGCGCACCGCGATCTCGACGGGCGTGCCCGACACCCGCCGCAGGCCGCCGACGTCGAGGAACGCCTCGTCGATCGAGATCCCCTCGACCAGCGGTGTGGTGTCGGCGAACACCTCGAAGACGGCCTTGCTGGCCTCGGAGTAGGCGGTGATCCGGGGGCTGACCACGATCGCCCCCGGGCAAAGTCGGCGAGCCTGGGCGCCACCCATGGCCGATCTGACGCCGAAGGCCTTGGCCTCGTAGCTGGCGGCCAGGACGACGCCACCCCCGACGATCACCGGGCGACCCCGCAGCGCAGGATCGTCCCGCTGCTCCACCGACGCGTAGAACGAGTCGAGGTCGGCGTGCAGGATCGTCGCCTCGCTCACGAACACATGTTCCCAAACCGATGCGACACCGGGCAATGCTCGGACCCGTACCTGCTTCACAAATCGATGCAGTCTCCGCCACCACGACCCGGACGGTCTTTGCAGACTTGCCGCAGAACGTGCACCTGCCGGCTTGGTCGCCGATACGCGCGGTGGCTTCTGCGTCAGCTCCCGCAGCCACATGCGCGGGGAAGTCACCGAGGCTCGATGTCACCACGATGTCGGCGCTGGCAACGATGGACATGCCGATCGGCCGGGTCGGGCAGGTCCAACAGGATGCGAAATAAACGAAGCGAACGAAACAAGCGTCGCGATTCGGCTTGAGGCACCCCGCAACTTGGATCAAACCGCGACCAGGGCAGTCATTTCAATGCATTCCACACGAACCCGCAACGCCCTGACCAGCACTTTCGCGCCGCAGAAGGGGTGCCCGGGGTGGGATTCGAACCCACACGGTCCGTGGGACCAAAGGGTTTTAAGCCCTCCGCGTCTGGCCAATTCCGCCACCCGGGCTGGCGCCCAGGCTAGCCGTCGAGGTCGAGGACGAAGCCGATGAGGACGAGCTCCGGCATCAGCTGCATGTCGTTTTCCGGGGTGCGGCGGAAGCCGGCTCGCTGGTAGACGCGCTGGGCCGCCTCCATCCACTCCGTGGTGTGCAACAGGATGCGCTTCTTGCGCTCGGCGCGGGCACGGGCGATGCAGGCGTCCACCAGCTCGCCGGCGACGCCCTTCCCCTGCGCGGTCGCAGCCACCGCCAGCATCCTCAGCTCGGCGTCGCCGTCGAGGTCGCCGCTGGACCACCGACCCGACCGGTCGACATAGGTGACGCCACCGAGCAGGTCGCCACTCTCCTGGTCGACGGCCACAAGCACCACAGCCTCCTCGGCGCGGCGGGCCACGTCGGCCAGTTCCCCGAGATACCCGTCCTCGTAGACGGCATCGGCCAGCCCAACGAACGCGTCGACGGTCAGTCGGGACAACGGCTCGACCTCGTCGACGCCCACCTCCCGCACCGACACTCTCATGCGGCCGTCGCCTTCATGCGGCTGGGCGCGCCCCTCGGTCGAGGACGGCTGTGACCATCGGGGCCCGGTGCCGGGCGGCATCGACCGTAGCGAGCTCGTTGGCAGCCAGCAGGCCGTCGACCATGTCGGCCACGACCGCCTCGATCGGCCGGCCGCGCACGCGCACCGCCACCACCGCCGACCCGTCGGCCCGTCGGCGCAGGCTGCGATCGGCGCCCTCGAGCCGGGGCGGGCTACGGAACCCCGGTACCGCCAGGCCCCGGTGCCGCGCCTCCGCCGCCAGGAGCCGGGCGGCGGCGGCGAAGTGAACGGAGTCGGCCGTGGCCATCGCCAAAGGATGGCACCTGGGTACGACAACGCACTCCGATTTGCCGCCCGATTGCGGACACGGGAGGGACCGGTCAGGCTAGGCGGATGACCGACCCCGAGGAAGGCCGCCCCGGGGGCGGTCCAGAGTCCCCCGCGCCCACCCCGTCCGCCCCAGGCGGCCCTTCCGCGGCGGAGCCGGCCCCTGGCGCGTCTGCCACCCCGCCCGCACCGGAGCCCGCTACCGGGCCGCCGCCGCCCCCGCCAACACCGTCACCGCCCGCCGCCCCGCCGCCCCCGCCATCACAGTCACCGCCCCCCGTCGTACCTCCGGTCCCCGAGCCCGGTCCTACCGCCCCCGTGCCCCAGGCGGCCCCTGCCGCCCCGGCCGCGCCCACGACCCCGCCACCCCCGCCACCCTCGCCAACTGCCACCCCTACACCCACCGCTCCACGGATCGACCTGCCCCCGCGGCCCACCCGCGCTGCATCGCGCCACGTCGACAAGGACGCGGACGACGAGGAGTACGAGGACTACGACCTCGAGGAATACATCGAGGTCGACGAGTTCGACGAGTTCGACCTGGTCCCGTCGCGCTGGTCGGGGCTGTTCGTCACCGCCGGTGCCGGCATCATCGGCCTGATCACCCTCCAGGTCCTCATGACGCTGCTCGAGGGCATCAGCCAGGGCACCGGCGAGCGCTTCGCTGTCCCCGACGACCTTTTCCACCGCCTGGGCTACCCCTTCGGCAGCCTTGGCCTGGCGACCCTCTTCTTTCTGATCGGCGGGGTGCTGCTGATCGTGCTCCCGCTGGCGTTCGGCGAAGGAGTCAGTGACGGCCAGTACAAGGTGGCGGTGGTGACCCTGCGGACGGCAATCATCCTCGCCGTGGTCATCGCCCTGGGCAGCGTCCTGGCCGTACGGGGCACCCTCCACGCGAACACATCCAAGGACCTGCCCAGCTACTTCCTCATCAACCTCACCAGCTTCCTGCTGTGCACGCTGGCTGCCACCGCCCTCACCATCTTCACCGCCGTCACCGCCCTCAAGCTTCGGGACGAGGAGAGCTGACCGCTGGGCCTGTCTCCGGCCCAGAACCGGGTCCTGGTCGATCTCCTTTCCCTCGGCGGACCCCGCCCCCGCTTCGACTCCGACCTCGCCCACCAGCTGCGGCGGCGGCTCGAGCTCGCCCTGGCGCCCGCCGTCGACCGCCTCGACGTCGACGAGCTGTGGATCGACAAGCGCCAGCTGAGCCAGATCCACACCTGCGAGGCCCACTGGCAGGCCGAGCGCGACGACGACTTCCAGTGGACGCCCCGCACCGCCGAGGGCACCGTCGTCCACCGGGCCCTCCAATTGTCGATCTCGTCCCGGGGCGAGCCCATCGCCCTCGACCTCGTCGACTACGCAATGGAGTCGCTGGCCGAGGACGACCGCCGGTCGAGCCCGCGCCAGTGGCTCCTGACCGCCTCGCCCCTCCAACTCGCCGACCTGCGGGGCCGGGCCCACGACACTGTCGTGAAGTTCCAGGAGTGCTGGCCGCCGTTGCAGGCGTCCTGGGCGCCCCGGACCGAGACTCCGATCCGAGTCGAGCTGTGCGGCACCCGGGTCGTGCTGGCCGGCAAGGTCGACCTGGCCCTCGGCGTGGCCAGGGGCGACGAGGCCCGGGCCCTGATCGTCGACCTCAAGACCGGCCGCAGCTACCCCACCCACATGGACGACCTGCGGTTCTACGCCCTGGTCCAGACCCTGCGGGTCGGCGTGCCACCCTTCCGGGTAGCCAGCTACTACCTCGACACGGCCACGTTCCACCACGAGGACGTCACTGTCGACACCCTCGAGATCGCGGTCCGGCGGACCATCGACGGCGTACTCAAGATGATCGAGCTGCTCGAGACCGGCGCCACAGGTGCCATCTCACCCGGCCCGGCCTGCTCGTGGTGCCGCATCCGCACGACCTGCGACGGTCCCGCCCGCTACGAGGACGCCGCCGAAGAGCGCCGCTGACCGTCGCGGAGAGCCTTCAGTCGTCGCCCAGGGAGTCGAACTGGGGCGGGACCGGCTCCCGGAACTGCCAGCGGGTCATGCTGGCGGGGAAGTCACCCAGGTCCCAGGCGAAGACGACCGTCGGCAGGACGGCGAACAGGTTCTCGGCCGACATCGGGAAGTAGCCGTCGTACTTGGGGCGGTAGGCGTCCTGGAGGTCGGCGAACAGCTTGGCGCCGGGAACCGCGGTGCGGGCCGTACCCTCGATGATGACGACCTCCTCCCCGCTGTGCAGGTGGATGGCCACCGCCGGGTTGGTTCGCAGGTTCCTCCCGCCGCGGGTGGTCGGCCCCGTCTCGAAGTAGAGGGTGTCGTCGACGAAGGCCCCGAAGTACGGGACCGCGTGGGGCAGCCCGTCGGCGCCGATGGTGGCCACCCAATAGAACGACGCCGCCGCCAGCCGCTGGGAGACGTAGGACCACTCCAACATGCCCTCTTCGCCCACTGGGACCCCGTAGTCCTCGATGTCGGGCCGGCTGCGGACGGGCGCGGATGTCATCGGGGTCGGCGGCGGCATGTTCATCGCCGCGAACCCGTTCGGTTGGAAGTCGTTCCGGATTGCACCCACAGCCGATCGACGGTAGCCGGGTCCACGGTGCCCAGGTCGACTCCGCCGGCGACGGCGAGGCGTTCCATGCCTTCGAACCGGTCCCGGAACCGGGCCGCGGATGCCCTCAGGGCGGCCTCGGGGTCGACCCCTCCCCGCCGTATCCGGTCGACCGCCTCGAACAGCAGGGCCCCGGCGTCCTCGACCGACGTGACCGGCTCGCCGGAGCCGACCACGGGCGCCAGCCCCACCGACACCGCCTTGCGCTGGACCTTGTGGGCGTACAGCAGCGACGGCAGGTCGGGGGCGATGCCCTCCATGAGGCTCGTCCTGCCCTTCTCGGCCTGCTTGATCCGCTCCCAGTTCTGCACGACCTGGCCGGCGGTGTCGGCCTGCACCCCGCCGAACACGTGGGGGTGGCGGTGGACGAGCTTGTCGTGGATGCCCCTGGCGACGTCGGCGAGGGTGAACCTGCCCTCCTCGGCGGCCAGGGTGGCGTGGAACACCACCTGGAACAGCAGGTCGCCCAGCTCCTCCTCCAGGTGGTCGTAGCCGTCGTCGCCACCGTCCCCGTCCAGGGCGCTGATCGCCTCCAGCACCTCGTAGGTCTCCTCCAGCAGGTGCCGCGTGAGGCTGGCGTGGGTCTGCTCGCGGTCCCAAGGGCACCGTTCCCGCAGGGTGCGGACCAACTCGGCGAAGCGGGCGACCTCGCCGGCGATCGGCGCCGCCAGCACCGGCACGTAGAGCGACGTCAGGTGGTCGGGCTCCACCTCCCGGTCGAGGTCGTCCCAGGCCAGGGCGCGCACCGACTCGTCGGGCAGGCCGAGCCGGGAGAGCACGATCACCTCGGGGGGCGGCGGGCCCTCGACCGACAGCTTGATCTCGGACAGGACGCGCCGCGAGTCGCACTGGGCCACCAGCAGCGGCCCCCGCTCGCCGGCCGCCTCAACCGAGAAGCGGTGGCCGTCGACCAGACGGACCCCGGCCGCCACCGGGTCGACGCCCAGCCGGGCCCAGGCCAGGTCGGTGAACGACAGCCCGGCCACCAGCTCGACCTCGACCCGCTCGTCGGCCAGGAGCAGCTCCACGGTGCGCTCGGCCACCGAGGGCGAGCCGGGGACGGCGTAGAGCACCTCGGCGCCGGCACCCTCGGCTCCGGCGGCCTCGACCAGCGCGTCGACAATGGCCGCGTACACCTCGTCGAGCGACCCAGCCGACTCGTACACGGCGTCGAAGCTGACGGCCGGCTCGACGGCAGGGGCCGCGGGATGGCGGGTGGTGCGGAGAAAGCGTCGGGGGATGCGCTCGACGGCCGCGGTGGCGGCGGCGGTGAGCTGGTCGGGACCGGCCGGACCGAGCCCCACCACCACGACCCGCCCGGTCAACACCGTCCTACGGGGCCGACGGCGAGGGTCCGCCCGAGCTGGGCGCGGTGGTGGGGGCGCTGCTCCGGGGCGGCTCCACGCCGGGCGAGTTCCCGGTCTTGCGGAAGGTCCCGTACTTGGGGTTGACCTCGATCCTCGAGCCCTGGACAGCGGCCTCGAGCACCGACAGCACCTTGTCCGAGCCGGCCTCGGTGACCTTGCGGCGGGCCTGGGTGGCAAGCTGCTCGTACGGCGGCGTGTTGCGTGAGCCAACCTTCACCAGGTGGTAGCCGAACTGCGTCTTGACCGGCGCCCCCACCTCGCCCACCGGCTGGGCGAAGACGGCAAGCAGGAACTCGGGCACGAACCCGGTGTCCGTGGTGATGTCGCAGCCCACGTCGCCGCCCTTCTGGGCGCTGGCCGTGTCCTTGGACTCCGCCTTGGCCACGGTGGCGAAGTCCTCGCCGGCGGCGATACGGCCGCGGATGGCGAGGGCCTGCTCCTCGGTGTCCACGAGGATGTGGCTGACGCATGCGGTGGCGAAGTCGTTGGGGTGGGCGTCGTAGAAGGCCCGGGCCGCCTTGTCGGCGGACTCCAGCTCGTTGACGGCCACCGTCAGCACGTCAAGCTCGGCCTGCCGGCGCACGAGGTCGTCCTGGTAGGACTTCGGGAAGGCGACGAACACCTCCTCGCCCCCGAGCCCGTCGATGACCGCAGCGCGGGCGGCGGCCAGGTCGTCGTCGTTGACGCGGAGGTTCCGGCTCTTCAGCTCGGTGCCGACCACTGTGAAGTAGATCTGCCGGGTCAGGGCTATGGCAGTGAAGGCGGAGTCGAACGTGCCCTGACCGGTGCCACGGACCTGCTGCTGGGACTCCACCTGCTTCAGGAAGGCGTCGTTGGCGGCGATGGACCGCAGCTCGCCCACCAGCGAGTCCTCGCTGATGGTCTGGTCGTTGACCCTGGCCGCGTAGGTGCCGGCGGACCCGCAGGCGGTAGCCAGAGCGACGACCAGGAGGAGCGGCAGCCCGACGGCGGCCGCGACGAAAGCACTTCGGGGCAATTTCACGGTGCCGCCGATGCTACCGGCGCAGCATCGGCGGGAACCAACGCCCGCAGCAGGTCCACGACGGAGGTGACCGGATCGGCGCCCCGGCGCAGCGGGACCACCAGCTGTCCCGTCTCCGCCTTGTAGACACCGTCCCTCGCCACCCGCTGGAGCCGCACCTGCTGGCTGGGACGCAGCTCGATCGGCGTGACGCGGGCCGTCCCCCGGGCGACCGTGACCTCCCGGACGCCGATGCGCGAGCACTCGGCCCGGAGCTCGGCCACGGCCAGGAGGGCCTCGGCAGGGGCTGGCAGGGGCCCGTAGCGGTCGAGCCACTCGGCCCGGATGTCGTCGACCTCGGTCTGGCTGGTGACCACCGCCAGCCGCCGGTAGGCCTCGAGCCGCTGCTCGCCGCCGGTGACGTAGTCGGGCGGCAGGTTGGCCACCACCGGGATGTCGATGCGGATCTCGGCCGGTTCCCGCACCTCCTCGCCCTTCAGCTCGGCCACCGCCTCGCTCACCATCTGCACGTAGAGGTCGTAGCCGACGGCCGCGATGTGCCCCGACTGGTTGGCGCCGAGCAGGTTGCCGGCGCCGCGGATCTCCAGGTCGCGCATGGCGATCTTGAACCCCGACCCCAGCTCGGTGTACTCGCCGATCGTCTTCAACCGCTCGTAGGCAGTCTCTGACAGCCTCCGCTCCGGCGGGAAGAAGAGGTAGGCGTAGGCCCGCTGGCCGGCCCGCCCCACCCGTCCCCGCAGCTGGTGGAGCTGACCCAGGCCCATCAGGTCGGCCCGGTCCACCACCAGCGTGTTCACCGTCGGCATGTCGATGCCCGACTCGATGATCGTCGTGCACACCAGCACGTCGTACTGGCCTTCCCAGAAGTCGAGGACCGCCCGCTCCAGCTGGGCCTCGTCCATCTGGCCGTGGGCCACCGCGATGCGGGCCTCCGGCACCAGCTCGCCCAGGCGGGCCGCCACCCTGTCGATGTCCTGCACCCGGTTGTGGACGAAGAACACCTGGCCCTCCCGCAGCAGCTCCCGCCGCAGGGACTCGGCCACCGCCCGCTCGTCGTAGGGACCGACGTAGGTGAGGATCGGCTGGCGCTCGGCCGGCGCGGTGTTCAGCAGGGTCAGGTCGCGGATGCCCGTGAGGCTCATCTCCAGGGTCCGGGGGATGGGCGTGGCGGTGAGGGTGAGGACGTCGACGTTCGCCCGCAGGCGCTTGATCGCCTCCTTGTGGGTGACGCCGAAGCGCTGTTCCTCGTCGACCACCAGGAGGCCCAGGTCCTTGAACTTGATGTCCGCCGAGAGAAGCCGGTGGGTGCCGATGACCACGTCGACCGACCCGTCGGCCAGGCCCTCGACCACCTTGTTGGCCTGGCCGGGGGTCAGGAACCTCGACAGCACCTCCACCCGCACCGGATAGCCCGCGTACCGGTCGGAGAAGGTGCCGAAGTGCTGCTGGGCCAGCAGCGTGGTCGGTACCAGCACCGCCACCTGCTTGCCGTCCTGCACCGCCTTGAACGCGGCCCGGATGGCGATCTCGGTCTTGCCGAAGCCCACGTCGCCGCACACCAGGCGGTCCATGGGCCGGTCGTCGGCCATGTCGGCCTTGACGTCGTTGATGGCCTTGAGCTGGTCGGGCGTCTCCTGGTACGGGAACGCCTCCTCCAGCTCCCGCTGCCACGGGGTGTCGTCGGGGAAGGCGTGGCCCTGGCTGGCAATCCGCTTGCGGTAGAGGGCGACCAGCTCCTCGGCGATGTCGCGGACGGCGGACCGCACCTTGGACTTGGTGCGCTGCCACTCCGAGCCGCCCAGTCGGTTGAGGGTCGGCGTGTCGCCCCCCGTGTAGTGGCGGACGGCGTCGATCTGGTCGGACGGGACGTACAGCTTGTCGCCGCCGCGGTATTCCAGAAGGAGGTAGTCGCGCTCGGCGCCGCCCAGGGCGCGCGTCACCATCCCGCCGTACTTGGCCACCCCGTGCTGGTGGTGGACGACGTAGTCGCCGGGGTTCAGGTCGTCGAAGAAGCCCTGGGCGTCGCTGCGCTTGGGGCGAGGCCGGCGGTGGGCCCGGCGCCGCCCGGTGACGTCGCTCTCGACGAGGACCGCCAGCTTCAGCTCGGGAAGGATGAACCCCCGCTCCAGGGACTGGACGACGATCCGACTGCCTTTCGCCCCCGATCGAGCGGCGCCGTCGATGACCGGGAGCGACACACCCCCCTCCGACAGCAGGGCCGCCAGGCGGGCGGCGGAGCCCCGACCGTCGGCGACGACGACGACCTCGTAGCCCCGCGCCACCAGGTCGGCCACCTGGCGGGCCAGGCGGGTGGCGTCGCCCATCACCGGGTCCCAGCCCCTCGCCTCGATGGCGGTGACGTCGGGCCCCTCGGCCGCCGGCGTCACCGTCCAGGCCGGGGCCTTGGTGTGGGCCAGCAGGCGGTCGAAGGGAAGGTGCAGCCGGGGCCATTCCGACTTGCCCCCGCCACCCGATCCCGTTGTCCCCGACCCGGATGTAACCGCGCCCCAGGTGACGGCCAGGCTGTCGGCCAGCGACGCCTCCTCGGCCAGGATGTCGGCACCCCGGTCCCGCATCCGGCGGGGCTCCACCAGCAGCACGAGCGCCTCCGGCCCCAGCAGGTCGAACAGGACGTGCTCGCCGCCGGTGAGCCACGGCAGCCACGACTCCATCCCCTCGAACACCGCCCCCTCGGCCAGCCGCTCCCACTGCTCCCGGCCCCACGGCTCCAGGCCGATCAGCTCGGCCGCCCGGCGCCGGACCTCGTCGGTCGGCAGCAGCTCCCGGCTCGGGAACAGCTCGACGCAGGCCACATCGTGGGTCGAGCGCTGGTCGCCGACCGAGAACCCGGTGAGCCGGTCGACCTCGTCGCCCCAGAGGTCGACGCGCACGGGGGCGTCGGCGGTGGACGGGAACACGTCCACGATCGACCCGCGGCGGGCCACCTGGCCCCGGTGCTCGACCTGCACCTCACGGCGGTAGCCGCTGGCCACCAGCCGTTCGACCAGGTCCACGGGGTCGAGGCGGTCGCCGGGCCTCACCGCGATCGGCTCCACCTCCTCGACGTGCGGCCCGAGCCTCTGCATCAGGGAGCGCACCGGCGCCACCAGCACCCGCGGGCTCCTGGTCGGGTCCTTCAGGCGCCACATGGCCCGCAGCCGCTTGCCCATGGTCTCCACGCTGGGGCTGACCCGCTCGAACGGGAGGGTCTCCCACGCCGGGAACAGGTCGACCTCGCCTGCCCCCAGGTAGGCGCCCAGATCGTGGACCAGCCGCTCGGCCTGGGGCGTGGTGGGCACGGCCACCACCAGCGGGTGCCGGCCCGACAGGTGGCTGAGGCCGGCGACGACGAAGGCGAGCGCCGGCTCGGGCACGGCCAGCACCGCCGCCGACGCCCCGGCAAGCTGCGACAGCGCCGGGTGGTGGCGGAGGCGCGCCGGAAGGTCGCGCACGCTCACGGACGATCCAGCCGGGGATTCACGGGATCGAGCGTACGACCGGTGGAACGGGTACTTCCGCAGCCCTCAGTCGAGCCCTCGGGACTGGTCGCCAAGGCGGCGGGCCCGCCCGAGGGCGGCGTCGATCGACGCCGCCAGCCTGTCTTCGGAGAGCGTCGGCAGGGCCGTTTGAGTCCGAGGATCGGCGAGGCCAGTTGCCCGCACCGAGGTCGCCTCGGTGGGCGGGCGAAGCGCACGCTCGAGGTTGCGGCGCAGCCTGCCGACCGACAGCTCGAGCTCCTCGATGCGGGCGAGCGACGAGTCGAAGGCGGCGTTCCGGGCGTCGATCAGTTCGGCGACCCGGTCGAGCTGCTTGTAGATCCCCTCGACGTCGTCGGACAGGGACGAACCGTCCTCCACCGGGGGCTCGACGCGCTCCTCGACGAACCGCTTCAGCTGCTGAGCCACAAGACGCTCGACGGCTCCGGGAATCGATTCGATCCGCGCCGAGTCGGCTCGGTGGGCCCGGGCCAGGGCGACGAGCCCCCGCCTGAGCGCCGGGACGTCCTCGGCCCCCGACTCCAGCCGGGCCAGACGGGCTTCGAGGTCGTCGAGGCGGGACTCCCGCGGCGGCGGGTGCTGGTCTGCCGGCGGCCGCGGTGGTGCGCCCTCTGCGGTGCCGGCGGCGAGGACCCGCTCGAGGAGGTCGTCGCCGTGGTTCAGAGCGTCCCGTGCGAGGGGGGCCTGGACGAGGGGACCGCCGCCCACGGCGAACCGTCCTCGCACGCTCGGCCGCCCGCCATTCGTGCCCCCGCCGCACGTCACGCGCCTACCTGTCCCATGGCTCCCCCAACCACGCTGCCTCGATGAATATCCCCGCTGTCGCCGCGGTTGTCGAGCAAATGCACGAAACCGATTGCTCGATCTATGGCACGTGAGTCGGGACCATCGAGCGGGCCTCGCCCACCCTACTCGGGCCCGATTTCATGGGCAATGGGCATCGAGCCGAGAGGAGGACCGACCATGGCAGAGGCGGAGCGGTCCAGACGGGCTTGGGCCCGGGCGCGGCCACGGCGTCGCACCTGAGCCATATCGGCCCTGGTCACGGCTCTGCAAGAGCCGCCGCACGGCGTATCCCGGACCGGCCCCACCCGGTCCCCGGTCCAGACCTCGACTGTTGCAAAAGGTCCGGTTTTCTGCAGCTTTTCAACAACCTGTCAGCCGGTGTTCCACATCCCTTTGGCACATCTATTGGGCAGATCCCATTGGCACCAACTGGTGACACGCAACCGCGCCATACGCGGATGTGTGACCCCAGTTCGCCGGCGCCCCGGCCCGGCGCGGCAGGCCAGTCAGGCGGGCGGCGCGGTGTTGAACCGGTTCATGGCGGGACCGGCACCCTCGGCCAGGACGAGGTCGACGGCGTCGGCCGCCTCCTGCACCGCCACGTCGAGCTCGGCGCGGGCGGCCTTGCCGGGCCGGCGCAGCACGAAGTCGGCGCCCGCCTGGCGACCGGGCGGCTTGCCGATCCCGACCCGCACTCTGACGAAGTCGCTCGAGTGCAGGTGGGCCTTGATCGACTCGAGGCCGTTGTGGCCCGCCGTGCCGCCACCGACCTTCACCTTGACCCTGCCCATCGGCAGGTCGAGCTCGTCGTGCACCACCACCAGCCGGCTCAGGTCCTCGATGCCGTACCGCCGCACCAGGCGTGCGACCGACTCCCCGGAGAGGTTCACGTACGTCTGCGGGAAGGCGACGGCCATGAACCGCCCGTCGGCCCTGAGCTCGGCGACCTGGGCCTTCTCCCGGCCTTTGCGCAGCGAGCCGCCGTGGCGGTCGGCCAGCAGGACAACCACCTCGGCCCCCAGGTTGTGACGGGTGCCGTCGTACTCCGGCCCGGGGTTGCCGAGGCCGACGACGAGGAGATCCGCGGCCTCGCCCGTTCTCGGCGGCAGCGCCTATTCCTCGGTGTCGGTGTCGCCCTCCGCGACCTCGACCTCGACCTCGGCCTCTTCCTCTTCCTCGGCCCGCCTGGCCGCCTGGGCGAGGACGACGGGGTCCTCGGGGTCCAGGTCCGTGGTCACGCCGTCGGGCAGGTTCAGGTCGGACACCCGGACGGCGTCGCCGATAACGAGACCGGAGATGTCCACCTCGACGGAGTTGGGGATGTCGGCCGGCAGGGCGTGGACCATCAGGTCGAACAGCTGCTGCTCGATGAGACCGTCGGCCCGCTCGACCTCGAGGGCCTCGCCGACCAGCCGCACCGGCACCTCCACGCTGACGATCTCGTCGCGGCGGACGATCACGAAGTCGACGTGGGACACCGTGCCCTTCAGCGGGTCACGCTGCAGCTGGCGGGCCATGGCCAGGTGGCGGGTGCCCTCGACCTCCAGCCCGATGAGGGCGTTGAGACCGGCTTCCTGGTTCAGCGCGAACCTGAGGGCCTTGCGGTCGACGGCCAGGGTCTGGGGTGCGATGCCGTGGCCGTACAGCACGGCCGGCACCTTTCCCTCGGCCCGCAACCGGCGCGACGGCCGGGATCCGGTGGAACGGCCAACCTCTGCTTCGAGCGCTACCTCTGCCATGAGCGGACCAGTCTAGGCCCCGGTCGTCACCGGTCCGAACAGCGAGTCGAGCACGGCTTGGCCGTCGCTGGCGGGCGCGGTCACCTCCAGCCACACCCCGCCCGCCTCCACGGTGAGCGAGAAGGAGAAGAATGCACAGCAGCCGACCTCCCGCACGGCGAGGTCGGCGGCCCGGGCCACCACTGCGGGGTCGTCGGGCAGCCGCACCCGGATGCCGGCGGGGGTCCGATGGCGCTCGACCGCGTGTCCGAGCAGTTCGGCCCACGCCGTCGAGCGGTCGGCGGCGTCGTCGGAGGACAGGGTGCACGCTGCGGGCGTCGCAGGCGCGGCCGGGAGCTCGCCGTCGCAGCCACAGCCGGGCCCGCAGCGCGCTGCCGGCTCGGTGGCGTCCAGCGTCGCCCGCACATGGTCGAGCTGAGCGGCAAAGCTCGCCAGTTCGGCGACCCGGCCCCGCACCTCGTCGACCTTGCCGTCCAGGAGCGCAAGCAGGCGACCGTGCAGCATCGAGCACGGGCCATCGGCCCACAGTCCGACGAGGTCGGCGATGTCGTCGAGCGAGAGGCCCATCGCCTTGGCCCGACCGATGAACCGAAGACGTTCGACGGCCTCGTCGTCGTACACCCGATATCCGGCCTCGGTCCGCCCCGGCGTGGGCAGCAGACCGACGGTCTCGTAGTACCGCAGCGTCGACGCGGGGAACCCGCTGCGGTCGGCGAGCTCGGAGATCCGGTATCCCATACCGGGACCATAAACCTTTGAGTCGACTCGAAGGTCAAGTGGCGACGACCTGGTGAACCCGACCGCTGACCGGCGAGCGCGGCGGCGGATCTCCCACCGATTCAAACCTGAAAGGCCACAGCTACCGGCGCAGGAATCGCGACCTTGGGGGGGTGCCTGCCCAAAGGCGGCCCTGGGCCATGTACCCGACGGATCCTGCGGTACAGTTCCGGCGTCGAAGGGGAGTATCCCCATCACGCGGTCCCCGTCATCACGGCCTCGGCCCGGAGATCGCGGCCCCTCATCCGGGGGCGGGAGAGACCTTCGGTTGATCGAACCCGAACAACCGGAGAGGCCGATGATCTTCCGAGTGCCAACGCCGAGGCCAACCCTCGGCAGCCGTCGGGCACGCGGCCGTCGCCGGCACATCGGCGATCGAAAGGCGCGGGGCGTCGTGGTGCTCCTCGCCACCGTGCTCGCGGCCATAGGCCTGGCGGTGGGCGGCCTGGTTGCCACGGTGGCCACCACCGCGCAGGAGACGGTCACCGGCGAAGTGCCGTTCGAGGAGGCCGTCACCAGCCGCGATGCTCAGACGCGGCGACGGCGGCCTGCGAGCCGTAATCGGCAGGTACAACCGAGAGCTGGGCGATGGCCGCGCATGTCGCTGTCCAGGCGACACTCGCCGGTCGTTTCGACTCGCTGCACGCCGAGACGGGGCCCGCCGACCATCACTGACTGACACGCGCCGTACGTCGGCGCGTCGGGCGTGTCGTCATCGCGCGGCACGTCGGTCCCTATGTCATTTCGTGAGAGGAGCTTTCGTTGGATCGCGCTCGTGCAGCCGTCGGCTCCATAGTCGGGAGGTCACCGTGTCGCTCCTGTTCATAGCCGCCGGGTGGCTCGGCCTCGGCGTGGTTGCCGTGGTGGTGATGCACCACCGCGGCCACGACACCTTCGCCTGGGCAGTCCTGTTCATCGTCCTAGGGCCGCTCGCGCTCCCCCTTGCGGTGAGCTCTGACCGGCACCGTCCGCCAGAACCTGTCAGTCCGACACACCCGGGCCGCCTCGACGTGCTGGTGGCCGACGACGGATCCTCGGAAGCGGCGGCTGCCCTGGAGTCGGTGTTGGACCTCCTGGGATCGGAGATGACCTCCCTCACCGTCGCCGCGGTGGTCGACCTCGAAGCCGCGTCGACGGCGCGCGGGCAGGCGACGCAGCGCGAGACACAGGCACGACTCGATGCCCTGGTCGGCGACATCGCCGTCGCCATCAAGGCGCCTGTCGACACTGTGATCCTCTTCGGCGAGCCGAGTCATGCGCTCCAGCACTTCGCCGCCGACCACGGGTACGAGCTCATCGTCGTTGGCCGTCGGACCGCTGCTCGCTCGCATCTCGCTGGTCGCGGCGCAACCCAGAAGCTGGCGACGCACGCGCCGGTGCCGGTTTTCGTCGGACCCGCGACCTCCGTGAAGACGGCTCCCACACCGCGCACTACCAGCCTCTGACCGAACGGAGATACGGATGCTCACGTCCACCGCAACGATGACGCTGGCGGCAGCGAACAGCTCAGGCGCCGAGTTCGCCAGCTTCGACGTGCCGGTTTGGGTCTGGTTCGCCCTGATCGGCGCCATCGTCGCAATGCTGGTCTTCGACCTCCTGCTCGTGCACCGAAACGCCCACGTCATCACCCTCAAGGAAGCCGCCATCGAGTCCGCCGTATGGATCTCGATAGGCCTGGCCTTCGGTGTCGTCCTCCTCGTCTGGCAGGGAGGCCAGGCTGGCGGCGAGTACTACGCCGGGTTCCTCATCGAGAAGAGCCTCTCGATCGACAACGTGTTCGTGTGGGCGGTGATCTTCTCGTTCTTCGCGGTGCCCCGCGAGTATCAGTTCCGTGTCCTGTTCTGGGGCATCTTCGGGGCGCTGGTCCTGCGAGGAATCTTCATCTTCGCCGGTGTATCGCTCATCGAACACTTCGAGTGGGTCCTCTACATCTTCGGCGCGTTCCTGCTGTACACGGCCTGGAAGATCGCCCACCACGACGAGTCCGAGGAGGTCGACTACAACAACAACGTCGCCATGCGGCTCGTTCGTCGGATCGTGCCCACGACCGATCGCTACGACGGCCAGAAGCTCTTCACCCGGGAGAACGGGAAGCGCCTCGCCACACCGCTGTTCGCCGTGCTCGTGCTCATCGAAGCGACCGACGTGCTGTTCGCCGTCGACTCCGTCCCTGCCATCTTGGCCGTCAGCCGTGAACCGTTCATCGTGTTCGCCGCCAACGCGTTCGCGATCCTGGGGCTTCGGTCGCTCTACTTCCTGCTGGGGGGCATGCAAGGCAGGTTCCGGTACCTCAACGTCGGGCTCGGCGTCATCCTCGCCTTCGTCGGCGTGAAGATGCTCGTGATCGGCCGACCCTTCGAAATACACCTCCCGACCTTCGTCTCACTCGGCGTCATCGCCGCCGTCATCACGGCCTCCGTCGTCGCGTCGCTGCGCGCCGACGCACGAGACCGTCGCGCGGATTTGGAACGATCCACAGGTCCGGTGGTGTCAGACGCAGCGGCGGACGGCACCGGCGGAATCGAGGCCATGCAAGAGCCGACCGACCACACCAATGCAACCAGGACGGAACGGTGAGCATCAAACGGCCCGACGTTGTTCGGGCGGCCCGTCGCTTCGATGAGTCCCGAGGCGTTCCCGATTGACGATCGGGCGGCCCGGGAAGAAACGGGCCACGCAATCGGGTCCACGGAGGCGATATGACGGAGCGGCCGAACGAAGCGCAGCGGGCGGACGAGTCGGGTGCCGCCGACGGCAAAGACGGCACCACCGAGGACGGTGGCGGCAGCAACGACCCCCTCACCCGGCGGGACGTCGAGGCGCCGCGGGCTCCGTTCCAGACGAGCCCCACCGCTGACGAGTAGCTCCGCCGGCTCCCGGCGGGTCAGCCAGCCGGGGGGAGGGTGTCGTCCAGCCAGTCGAAGACGCGCTGTTCGTACAACGCACGCGCCATCGTCTCGCAATGGCCCCCGGCCCCTTCCGCCTCGGAGAAGCGGACCAGTACCTTCGGCACCTGCAACGCCTCGTAGAGCAGTTCCGCGCCGGCGGCCGTCGGGTCACCCTCGGCGGCCGTCAGCATCGTCGGACACGAGATACCGGCTACGACCGACGACAGCTCGTACTCGACCGCGGCCGCGACGTAGTCGAAGAACGAATCCACACCGTGCACCCACAGCGCCCGCTGAATGAGGCGCCACCTCAGCATGGGGTCGGTCGTGTCGCTCTGGAGGTACTCGACCATCGGGTCCAGACAGGACGGGTCCACGTCGGGGAAGCGGGCCTTGTCGGCGTCCGAGAGAGGCATCATCGACACCAGCGCCTTGCCCATGTCCCACTGCCCGGGATCGGCCACCAGGGCGGCGAGGCGATGCTCGAACGAGGCCGCGCGCGGCGCCAGGAACCCGCCGAAGCTCCATCCGACGAGGACGATCCGGTCGGGATCGACCTCGGGCCGGCGTGAGACCTCGTCGATCACCGGCGTCACCACTGTCTCCCAGTTGGGACGCATCGGGATGTTGTCGCGGACAAGGGTGCGTCCCTGGCCCGGTCCGTCGAAGCCCAACCAGTTGTAGCCCCTCGCCACGGCCGCAGGGGCGTGCGAGAAGTACATCTCGTGCACGTCGGAGTCGTAGCCGTTGGTCTGCAGGATCGTCGGGCGCGGCGCTCCGGAGTCGTCCGGCGTTGCCAGGTACGCCGGCAGGGTTCCGCCTTCGAAGGGAATCTCGAGCGCCTGAACCTTCGGTGAGCTCAGGTCCGCCGCCCGGCGGAATGCGTCCGTCTCCTTGTCGAAAGCCGCTACGAGCCTCGGGTCGACGGGTTTCCCGAAGAGCGGCATATAGCTGACGTGGTAGTAGCTGGCGGCCCTGAAATAGGCCTCGCGTGCGCTGGCGCGGTGACCGCCGGCCTCGCTCGTCTCGCCGATCCCGACCAACCGGTCGCCGGTCGACATCCACTCCCGGTACCACTCGTCGTTCCCACCGCTGCCAACCCGCGCCACGGTGCTCAGGCACTCGCCGAAGTCCGCTCCGCCCTTGGTGGCCCACAGCAATGCTCGCTGACCGAAGGCTTCCTGCATCGGATTGTCGCTCAGTAGACCCATGCCCCACACGGTATGTCTTCATGTCGTCAGAGCGGTTTGGTGGGCAGGGCATCCTTACCAGGTGTCGGAGGACCGTTGAGGCGGGTGATCTCGGGGTTTCACCAGGACGACGACGGTGAGTGGGTGGCGGAGCTGTCCTGCCTCCACGGCCAGCACGTACGCCACCGACCCCCGTTCCAGGACCGTCCCTGGGTGACGACCGCAGCCGGGCGCGCCGCTCGCATCGGTGCCGACCTGGCCTGCCCGCTGTGCGACCGCGCCGAGCTCCCCGGCCCGCTCCACGTCTCGCGCACCGCGGGGCCATTCGACGCCGACACGCTCCCGCCCCGCCTGCGGAAGGCGCATCGCGTGGCCGAAGGCGTGTGGGGCCGCCTCCGCGTCATCGAAGGCTCCGTCGCCATCTCGATGGAGACCGATCCCCCGATCCACCGAGAGCTGACCGTCGGCGACAGCCAGCCGATCCCTCCCGGCGTGGCGCACGCAGTGTCGGTGACGGGCCCCGTCAGCCTGGTCGTCGACTTCCTCGTCCGCGACGCTCCCTGACCAGCCCGGTTGCAAGCCCGCCCCTCCGATGGGTCCCCAAAACGGGACCCATCTACGGGACGGCTCGCCTCAGCTCGAGTGGTCCTTCGCCGGCATGGTTTCGTTGGGAGCCACAAGCTTGAACTGGGCCCCGGTGGGGTCGGCGGCCGTGGCCAGGCGGCCGTAGGGCGTGTCCTCGGCCGGAACCACGACCGAGCCACCGAGCTCGACGACCTTGGCCAGGGCGGCGTCGGCGTCGTCCACGCCGAAGTAGACCGACCAGTGGGCAGGCACGCCCTCGGGAAGGAAGGCCGAGGCGTCCATGATCCCGGCCAGCATTCCCTCTCCGTCCGCCAGAACGGTGTAGCGGAACTCCGGCGTGTCACTCATGGCGCGGGTCTCCCAGCGGAACACGTCGCGGTAGAAGCTGACGACGGCGTCGTAATCCCGGGTGAACAGCTCGAACCAGCTGGGCGTGCCGGTCTCGCCGTGCAGGCCGAAGCCCTGGTGGCTACCCGGCTGCCACAACCCGACCGAAGCCCCGCCGGCGTCGCCGAGGACCGCCATCGTGCCCATGTCGGCGACCTGCATCGGCTCGAAGTAGACCTGGCCACCGTTGGCGGTGGCGGCTTCGGCGGTCTTGGCGGCGTCGTCGGACGTCAGGTAGACCGACCACACGTCCGGCATCTCCGATCCCGGTTGCTGCGACATGCCTCCAGCCACCAACACGCCGTCCTTGCTGAAGTTGAAGTAGCCGCCGAACTCCTCGGCAGGCTCATCTGACGTCCAGCCGAAGAGCTCGCCGTAAAACGCACGGCTGCGCTCCGTGTCCGAGGTCATGAGGTCGACCCAGCAGGGTGCCCCGATGGGAAAGGTCTCCGGTGCCGGCATGGTGGCTCCTTTGTGGATGCTGAGGTCGAGGTGTCACCTGTCTAGACGCCGGCGCGGCCCGGAACTCATCGGCTACCCGCCGCCAGCACATCTAACTGAGGTTGTCGCCTCCGAAGATGTCCGAAACCGACAGGTCCTCGAACACCGCGTCGATGGCGTCGGCGATGATGCCGGCGACGGAGAGGACCTCGATCTTGTCGATGCGACGGTCGTCGTCGAGCGGCAGGGTGTCGGTGACCACGACCTTGGAGATCCGGGAGTTCTTCAGCCTGTCCAGCGCCGGGTCGGACAGCACCCCGTGGGTGGCCATGGCGTACACCTCCGACGCCCCGTGGGCGAGGAGCTGTTCGGCCGCGGCGCAGACGGTGCCGGCGGTGTCGATCATGTCGTCCACCAGGACGCATTCCCGCCCGGCCACGTCGCCGACCACCTGGAGGGCCTCGACGTTGTTGGCCGAGTCGCGCATCCGGCGCTTGTGGACGATGGCCAGGTCGGCGTGGACGTGCTGGGCGAAGCGCTCGGCCACCTTCACCCGGCCGGCATCGGGCGAGACGATGACCACGTCGTCGCCCAGGTTCGCCGACACCCAGTCGGTGAGCACAGGCATGGCGGTGAGGTGGTCGACCGGGACGTCGAAGAAACCCTGGATCTGCCCGGAGTGCAGGTCGACGCTGACCACTCGGTCGACCCCCGCCGTCATCAGCATGTCGGCGACCAGCTTGGCCGTGATCGGCTCCCGGCCCGCCGCCTTGCGGTCCTGGCGGGAGTAGCCGTAGAAGGGGCAGACGGCGGTGATGCGCTTGGCCGACGCCCGCTTGGCGGCGTCGATCATGATCAGCTGCTCCATGATCGTGTCATTCACCGGGCCGCAGTGGGTCTGGATGATGAAGGCGTCGGAGCCCCTGATCGACTCCCCGAAGCGGCAGTGGATCTCGCCGTTGGCGAACTGGGACAGGTTGGCCTCGCCAAGCTCCACCTTCAGGTGGGCGGCGATGTCGCGGGCCAGCTGAGGGTGCGAACGCCCCGCGAACAGCTGCAGGCGCTTCTTCGGGATCAGCTCCATCGGACTCCCCGAGCGACGTTCAGACGCCGTCGTCGTCGCTTCCTCGTGAATTGTAGAACGGCCCGGTGGTGACCCCGTCGGGTACATGGGCCCCGGCGCCCAGCGCCGCGAACGGCCCGACGGTGGCTCCGGCCCCGATGTCGGCGTCGTGGCCGACGGTCTGCTCCACGCTGGCGCCCTGGCCGACCATGCAGTCGGTGAGGCGGACGTCGGGACCGAGGCGGGCGGCCGGCGGCCACGACGGTGCGGCCCTGCAGGATCGTTCCGGGGAGGATGGTGACGTCGGGCGCCAGGCGGACGTAGGTGTCGATGTAGGTGCGCTCCGGGTCGATCATCCTGACGCCGGCCTGCATCCACCGCTCGTTGATGCGCCGGCGCAGCTCGGCCTCGGCGCCCGCCAGCTGGGCACGATCGTTCACCCCGATCGCCTCCGACGGGTCGTCGGCCAGGACCGAGATCACCTTGTGCCCGGCGTCGTGCAGCACCGCCACGACGTCGGTGAGGTAGTACTCGCCCTTGGCGTTGTCGGGGCTGATCCGGCGCAGAGCGGGGGCCAGCAGGCTCCGCCGGAAGCAGTAGATCGAGGTGCCGACCTCGTCGATCGCCCGTTCGGCCTCGGTGGCGTCGAGCTCCTCGACGATGCGGGCCACCCTGCCGTCCTTGCCGCGAACGATCCTGCCCATGCCGGTGGGGTCGTACAGCCGGGCGGTGAGCAGGGTGGCGGCGGCGTCCTGCTCCCTGTGCTCGGCGACGAGGTGGCCCAGCGTGGCCGGACGGACCAGCGGGCTGTCACTGGGCAGCACCACGATGTCGCCGTCGTCCATGTCGTCGTCGGGAAAGGCGGTCAGCGCCACCGCGAGGGCGTCGCCCGTGCCCCGGGGGGAGTGCTGCTCGACGTCGTCGATGACCAGGTCGGGAGGGCCGTGCTCCTGCAGGGTCTTGATGATCCGCTCCGCACCTCGGCCCACGACCACCACGGCGCGGTCCACGTACAGCTCGGACAGGGCATCGAGCACGTGCAGCAGCATCGGCCGCCCGCAAAGGGGGTGCAGGGGCTTGGGCAGCTCCGACCGCATCCGCGTGCCGTGCCCGGCGGCCATGACCACGGCGGACAGGGGTCGGCGTCTCACAATCCCTGTTCTACCCGAATCCCGGGGTGCTCGGGCTCGGGGACGAGGACTCGAACCTCGACTTAGGACTCCAAAGGACCTCGTGCTTGCCGCTTACACCATCCCCGATCACTGCCCCCACGCTACCGGCCGTCAGTTTCCGTTAGTCTGACCCCCAACTCATGGGCTCCCTGATCAAGAAACGCCGCAAGCGGATGCGTAAGAAGAAGCACAAGAAGATGCTGAAAGCCACCCGCTGGCAGCGTCGGGCCGGCAAGTAACCGCCAGGTAGCGCCGGTCAGCTTTCCGTAGGGAACCCCGTCGAGGCCGACGTCGGAGAGGCCGCAGCCAACCTGGCCCAGTCGTCGAGACCGAGCTCCTCGGCCCGCGCCTCGGGCCGGACACCGGCGGCTGCGAACGCCTCGGGGTCGACCAACGACGCCAGGGAGCGCCGCAGCATCTTCCGCCGCTGGCCGAACCCGGCCGAGACCAGCTGGAACAGCCGCGGCCGGTCCACGCTGTCCGGCACGGCCGGCGCGCCACGGCGCACGATCTCCACCAGCGACGAGTCCACGGTGGGCTGGGGCAGGAACACCGTCGGCGGCACCGAGCCGACGATGCCGCCCGTCGCCCAGTAGGCCACCTTCACCGACACCGCCCCGTAGGCGTCGTCGCCCGGCCCCGCCACCATGCGCTGCGCCACCTCGCGCTGCACCATCACCAGCATGCGGGTGATGGCCGGGACTCCGTCGAGCAGGTCGGCTACCAGCGGCGTGGCCACGTTGTAGGGCAGGTTGGCCACGAGGATCCACGGTCCGGCCCCGAGGAGCGACGCCCAGTCGAGGGTGAGGGCGTCGCCTTCGACCACGGCCACGTCCACGCCCGCCGCCGCCACGACCGAGCGCAGGGCCGTGACCAGGCCACGGTCGACCTCGACCGCCGTCACCGCCGCCCCCGTCTCGGCCAGCGCCAGGGTGAGCGAGCCCAGGCCGGCGCCGATCTCCACCACCCGGTCGCCGGGACCGACCCGCGCCAGGCGGGCGATCCGGCGGACGGTGTTCGGGTCGGTGACGAAGTTCTGGCCGCGTGCCTTGCTCGGGCGAAGGCCGTGCTCCTGCAGCAACCTCCGGACGTCGGAGGAGGAGAGCGTCACCCCGAGAGTGTGCCGCCTGGAGCAGCTAGAGCGTGTGCCTGCGGCAGCTGGAGCGTGTGCCTGCGGCAGCTAGAGGGTGTGCCTGGGCCTCACCATTCGAGCTTCACCTCGGTGAGCCCGGTACCGAGGGAGGCGATCCCCTCGAACATGTCGTCGGACAGGTCGATGACCCGGCCCGGCCCGAAGGGGCCCCGGTCGGCCACTCTGCACGTCACCGTGGCCCCGGTGGACAGCCTGGTCACCCGCACCATCGTCCCGAACGGGAGCGTCTTGTGGGCGCACGTGCCGTCGGGGGCGCCGTACCAGGATGCGGTGCCGGACTCGGAGTTGGCCAAGGCGTTGACCGCCGCCGCCACTGCCGGGAGCGGATCGATCGGCGGCACCGGGACGATGCCCAGCAGGGGCGCGATCGTCGTGGTCGTGGACACGACGACCGGCGCGACCGTGGTGGGCTCCGGTGGGGGTTCGGCGGTGGTGACGGGCGTGGTCGGCGGCTCGACCGGCGACGACTGCGGGACCTCGGCCATCGCCTGCTCGGCCATCGCCTTCAGCGAGATCGTGAGGTCGGACGTAACCGAGTGCACCACCTGGCCCGAGCTCGGCGCGACCGGGACCGGTGCAGTTGCGGGGCCGGTGGCGTTGATCGTCTCCAGCGCCGCGTCGGACTCCGGGCTCGGCGCGTTGCGCAGGTAGATGACGCCGACCAGGACAATCACTCCGCAGATGGCGAAGAGCTGTCCCGGACGAACGATTGTGCCTCCCGGCGTTGCCTTCAGGTGACCCCCCACCCTTGGTTTCAGTCCGCCGCCAGACCGCTCTCCGCCACGTGCGCCCGTTCACGAGGTGACCGGGGGACCATACGAGGCGCCGTTTTGCGAGCACAAGCTCACTCAGAGTGGTCGTGGCCGAACACCGTCATGGCGTTCACCCACGTCGCCTGCTCGATCTCGGTGACCGGGACACCCCGTGAGGCGGCCACCGCCGCGCCCACCAGGGCCACGTTGGCGGGCTCGTTCTGCCGCCCGCGGTGCGGCACCGGGGCCAGATACGGAGCGTCGGTCTCGACCAGGAGACGGTCGAGGGGGGTGATCGCCGCCGCCGCCCGCAGGTCGCCGGCCGTCTTGAAGGTCACGATCCCGCTGAACGAGAGGTAGGCGCCCAGGTCCAGGGCCCGGCGGGCCTCGTCCGGGCCCCCGGAGAAGCAGTGGAAGATCGTCCTGTCCGCGCCGCCGGTCGAGGCCAGGACGTCGAAGGTGTCGTCCCACGCCTCCCGCGTGTGGATCACGAGGGCCAGGCGCTTGTCCCTGGCCAGCTCGATCTGGGCCGCGAAGGCATCTCGCTGAACCGGCCGCGGTGAGTGGTCGTAGTGGTAGTCGAGACCGCACTCGCCCACGGCGACGACCTCGGGGTGGTCGAGCAGTCCCACGATCGTCTCGACGCCGTGCTTGGCGTCGTGGGGGTGGAGGCCCACCGTGGCCCACACCCGGTCGGGGTGGGCGCGGGCGACGTCGATGGCCCCGGCGGAGAGGGCGGCGTCGGTGCCGATGCAGACCATGCGGGCCACGCCGGCCTCGTCCGCCCGGGCCAGCCAGCCGTCGGGTACGCCGTCGAACTGCAGGTGGCAGTGGCTGTCACACCACATGGGCACACCACATCAGGCACACCACATATGGCACACCACATTGCCGGGGCGCTACTTCCTGCGAGGGAACAGCGGCGGGCCCTTCTCCACGGGGAGCCCGCCGGGGTAGCCGCCCCAGGCCGCGGCCTCGGGCAGGCGCTGGTCGGCGGGCGAGCCGGACAGGCCCAGCCGACGCCAGATCTCGGTGCTGGACGACGGGACCGCCGGCCAGGCCAGGAGGGTGACGATGCGCAGGGCTTCGAGGGCGTCGCCGAGCACGGCGTCGACCTCCGGGCCCGGGTCCGACTTCCACGGCTCGGCCGCTTCGAGGTGGGCGTTGGTCTCCCGGATGAGGCGCCAGGTGGCGTCGAGGGCCTCCGACGGCGCGAAGCGACCCCAGGCCTCGGCGGTGGCCCGGTAGGCGGCGCCGGCGGCCGACGCCAGCGGGGCGTCGGACCGGGGGGCGGGGCCGATCCCGCCACACTTCGACCCGACCACCGTGGCCAACCGGGACAGCAGGTTCCCGAGGTTGTTGGCCAGATCGGAGTTGTAGCGGGAGACGAGGCCCTCGCCCGAGAAGTCGCCGTCGAGGCCGAACGGCGTCTCCCGCAGGAAGTGGTAGCGGATGGGGTCGACACCGTACTCGTCGACCACCTCCTGGGGGCTGACCTGGTTCAGCTTGGTCTTGGAGATCTTCTCGCCGCTGAGCAGCACGAACCCGTGGGCGGCCACCTGGCGCGGCGGGTCCAGCCCGGCGGCCATCAGCATCGCCGGCCAGAAGACGGCGTGGAAGCGGATGATGTCCTTGCCGATGAGGTGGCAGTCGGCCGGCCACCAGTGCTGGAACATACCGGGCCCGGAATCAGGGGTGGCGTCGTCGCCGTAGCCGGCGGCGGTGATGTAGTTGGGCAGGGCGTCGAACCACACCCAGGCCACCGACTCGGGATCCCAGGGCAGGGGCACGCCCCAGCGGAAGGAGCTGCGGCTGATCGACAGGTCGCGAAGGCCGGAGCGGATGAAAGCCAGCACCTCGTTCCGGCGGCTGGTGGGTATGACGGCGTCGGGGTGCTCGTCGTACCAGTCCAGGAGCCGCTGCTGGTAGCGGGACAGGCGGAAGAACCAGTTCTCCTCCTTGACCCACTCGACCGGACGGCCATGGATCGGGCAGTTGCCGTCGACCAGGTCGTCCTCGGTGTAATAGGCCTCGCAGCTCACGCAGTAGAGGCCCTCGTAGGTGTCCCGCTCGATGTCGCCGTTGTCGAACACCCTCTGCAGGAACTTCTGCACCGAGCGGATGTGGCGCTCCTCGGTGGTGCGTATGAAGTCGTCGTAATCGACGTCCAGCAGGTCGGCGGCGGCCCGGAACCGGGCGCTGTTGCGGTCGGCGAGGCCCTGGGGGTCGAGACCCTGGGCGTCGGCCGCCTGCTTGTTCTTCAGCCCGTACTCGTCGGTGCCGGTGACATAGCGCACGTCGTCGCCCAGCAGGCGGTGCCACCTGGCGACGGCGTCACCGATGACGATCTCGTAGGCGTGGCCGATGTGAGGCGCGTCGTTGACGTACATGATCGCCGTCGTGAGGTAGTACTTGGCCACCCGCTCAGGGTATCGACCGGCCGCCTCCTGCCGAGCGGGTATCCGTGGACGGAGTGAGGGGCAGGCGTACACGCTGTTCGGGGAAGGTGTCGAGATGTTCGGACAACGAGGTATCGCCGGCGACCGTCCACTCTTCGGGATGGATGTGGTGCCCTCGGGCGGCGGCACGCCTCGCCGGCCCACGGCGCCCGGCGTCCTCGCTCACGGGGACGCTCGGCCCGGCGCGGACCCGTTGACGTACGAGGAACGACCCGAGTACCTGTGGATGGACGACGCGTTGCACGCGATGCCCGCGGTCGTGCGGGACAAGGCGACACAGGGAATGCAGCCTGAGGAATGGCGCGTTCCGGGCCGCTGGTTCGCCGACAATGGTGAGGGATGCTGGCGGCTCCTGGTCGCCGGAAAGCGGGCCGTCGTGCTCGCCACCCTTCCGCACAACACCCCCCCACCGGTGTCGAGGTACAACTTCGTCGTCGCCGACCAGCTCGAATCGAACGAATTCCATGGCTTGAAACCGGTTCCATCGACTGCGCCCGACACGACCCTGGGTCGTGGCGGACACCAGACCGTCGACGCGCCGCTGAATTGGCCCTCGATCTTCGGCAATCTTCCGCACCGCGCCCAGGAAATCGTCGAGCACTGGTTTCCTCCCGACAAGGCGGCGATGCGCTGGTGCACCGCACTGCGGACGCGCGAGACGCACAGCGCCCAGGAGCGGATATGGGTGGTGGCGGCGTCGAAGAGTCGCGTCGTCTACATATTCGCCAGTCGCACAGCCAGCGATCCTTTCGACGGCCGGACGGCACTCGAGAAGCGGCTCGTCGTGCGACCCTGGCAGGTGCTGGCGCTGCGGGGCCACCGCGTCAGCGACGGAAACCGCGAGTTGTCGCGGAGATGAGTTTCGAGGGTTCCTGCCGCACGGCATACGGATGAACGTCGCCGAGGCGTTCGAGGCCCTCGGCATTCCCCCGACCGACGATTGGGACGAGATCAGCCGGGTCTACCGACGAGCGGCCAAAGAGGTCCATCCCGATACACGCAAAGACCTCGTCGGTCGCGCCGCTGAGCTGCTCGATGCTGAGACTCGTCGACTTACCACTGCGAAGGAACTCCTCCAGAAGGCTCGGGCCAGCGATCAATCACTGGTCGACCAGGCTCGCGACGCGCTCGTCGTCGCCGAACCACACGTGGGCGGGCCCGCGGACCCCGAGGACGATCCGTTCTACATGGGGATGGACCCCGATGACGTCGTGGTTGAGGCGCCGCCGCGGCCACGCTATGAGGCGCAGTGGCCCCCCCACGGGGCGCAATGGCCGTCGCAACCGGTCTGGAAGGTCCCGCCCCGGCGATCGCCGAGGTGGCGAGCTCCGGTTTTCCTCGTCGGTTTGGCATTGGCCGCCTTCTGTCGGTGGGCATCAACCCGGCCCGACTTCACCTCCGGGCCCGACGACCATGCTGCGGCGCTGTTCTGGATGTACGTCGGCCTCCTGTTGATGGCGGTGGCGTTGGTCTCCGGGCTTCGTCGGATCCGAGCCGGCGGCGCCAGGCGTCCGGGTTCGTGGTCAAGGCTACGGAACAGGCCCTTCGCCCTCCTCGGGATATCCCTCGCTCTCGTCGCTTCGGCCGCCGGGCTCTACGCGGCCGACCGCACGGGGATATTCGACTCGGGTGTCGGCGACGAGTGTCTCGTCGGTGCGTGGACGTCCTCGCAGCTCGAAACCGGGGGCACGGACGGCAACACCCTGCTCCGTGGCGGAGCGGGAGCCGTCATGACCATCACGCCCGACGGGCGGTCGACGGTCGACTTCGCGGGGGCGGCGCCGCTCGAGGGAGACGCCGGCGGATCCCGGGTGGAGGGTTCCTACCGCGGGTCCTACACGTCGCGTGTCTCGGGGAAGGACGGTCGGCTCAGGGAGCGCGACGTCGAGCTCTCGAGCCTCGGCTTTGCAGCCTCCGTGGACGGCATTCCGGCGACGCCCGGGACGCTCACCCCGGGACCTCCGAATGTCGCCTACCAGTGCGGCCCGTCCGAGCTGACCGTCGGGAAGGATGTCTACGTCCGCTGAAGACGCTGGCGGTGATCGGAAAAACATCGCCCGGGGTGTCGATCCGGAGGATCGTCGTTCGTGGACTGGATGAGGGCCCGGCGCCGTGCCGGTCCGATGCGAGAGGAGACCCGATGAAGCAGTACATGCTCAGCGTGCACATGTCCGAGGGCGAGGACGTCCCGTCGGCCGAGGAGATCCAGCAGATCTACAAGGACGTCGACGAGTTCAACGACGAGGTTCGCAGCCAGGGCGCCTGGGTGTTCGCCGGAGGGCTGCACCCAGCCGACACCGCTACCGTCGTCCGGGTCACCGACGGCGACGTGCTCACCACCGACGGGCCGTTCGCCGAAACCAAGGAGCAGCTCGGTGGGTTCTGGGTCATCAAGGCCGCCGACCTCGACGAGGCCCTGGCCTGGGCGGCCAAGGGTGCCACCGCCTGCCGGGGCGCCGTGGAAGTCCGTCCCTTCCAGGACGGGCCCGAGGCCTGAGCTCTGGTGTCCACGACGGACGAATCCGCCATCGAGCGCACGTTCCGGCAGGAGTTCGGCCGTGCCGTCGCCACCCTGGTCCGCCTCGTCGGCGACATCGGCCTCGCCGAGGAGGCGGTCCAGGACGCGTTCGTCGTGGCGTTGCAGCGCTGGCCGACCGACGGCCTGCCGCCGAACCCGGGCGGTTGGATCGTCACCACCGCCCGCAACCGGGCCATCGACCGCCTGCGGCGGGAGTCGTCCCGAGACGACCGCCACGCCCATGCCGCCCTCATCCACACCCGCGACGAACCCCAGGAGGTGGGACCCGTGCGCGACGACCGCCTCCGCCTGATCTTCACCTGCTGCCACCCGTCCCTCGCCACCAGCACCCAGGTGGCGCTCACCCTCCGCCTGCTGGGCGGGCTCGAGACCGGCGAGATCGCCCGGGCCTTCCTGGTCCCCGAGGCCACGATGGCCCAGCGGCTGGTGCGGGCCAAGCGCAAGATCCGCGACGCCGGCATCCCCTACCGGGTGCCCCGTGACGCCGAGCTGCCCGACCGCCTGCGCTCGGTGCTGGCCGTCGTCTACCTGGTCTTCAACGAGGGGTATACCGCCACCTCCGGCGACGTCCTGGTGCGCGAAGACTTTTGCGCCGAGGCCATCCGGCTGGCCCGGCTGCTCGCCGAGCTCATGCCCGACGAGCCCGAGGTGATGGGCCTTCTCGCCCTGCTCCTGCTCACCGAGGCCCGCCGGACCGCCCGCACCGCGGAGGACGGGTCGATCGTCCTGCTGGCCGACCAGGACCGGTCGCGCTGGGACAGGGCCCTGATCGCCGAAGGCCAGGCGGTGGTGGCCGCCTGCATCCGCCGCAACCAGCCCGGTCCCTACCAGCTCCAGGCCGCGGTGAACGCCGTGCACAGTGACTCCGCCGCCGCCGACACCGACTGGGAGCAGATCCTCCAGCTCTACGACCAGCTCTTCTCCGTCGCGCCCACCCCGGTGGTCGCCCTCAACCGCGCCGTGGCGGTGGCCGAGGTCGACGGGCCGGGCGCCGCCCTGGCCGTCGTCGACTCGCTCGACCTCGACGGCTACCACCTCTTCCACGCCACCCGGGCCGACCTCCTGCGGCGCCTCGGTCGCCGCGAGGAGGCCGCCGCCGCCTACGACGCCGCCCTCGCCCTCGTCGCCAACGCCGCCGAGCGCCGCTTCCTCGAGGAGCGCCGTCGGTCGGTCGCCGTGGTGTGACCGGCGGCGGCGGTTTGGATCGGCCGTAGCGCCCCAAAATCGGCGCAGATCGCCAAGACTGGGGCGCTATCAGCGCATCAAATTGGGCCGCCTGGCGTCGGGCGGCGGCGACCCGTCAGGGAAGGAGCGGCATCTCCAATGGCGAGCCCGGGTCGTTGACGTAGACGTCGAGCACGGTGAACTGGCCCGGATCGTTGACGCCGGTGACGAAGGCGTGGTTGGTGACCAGGATCGAGCCGCTCCCGTTGAAGGCGATGTTGGCGGGCGAGTCGTAGGGGAAGATCGGATTGCCCTGGTTGGCCAACCGGACCTCCTCCGCGCCGTTGGGCCCCAGGATGGAGATGCCGGACGCAAACGGGGTGGCGATGGCGACGTAGAGCCGACCCGTCTTGCCGAAGGCGATCCCGTCGGGGGCGTCGCCGCCGGTGTACTCGTGGAACACCGTGAGGCTGGCGGCGGACGGCTTGTCGACCAGCGGCAGGGTGTACACGAAGGCCCGGTTGTCGAGATCGGCGGTGACGGTGAAGTACACCTTGGTTCGGCTCGGGTCGAGGCGGATGCCGTTGGTGCCGAATGACGCCGACGCCAGGCGGATGTCCTGGAACCAGATCTGCGGCACCCCACCGCCCGGCTTGACCTTCCAGATGGTGGCCTGGAGGGAGTCGGTGACGTAGGCGTTGCCGGCCTTGTCGAACGCGATGTCGTTCGGCAGCGCCGGGGCGTCGAAGGGCGTCGGGGAGCAGGGCGTGCCGACCGGCACGGCAAAGCAGGGCGGCAGGTCGGGGAAGGGCGTGGAGTACGGCTGCTGCTGTCCGGCCAAGGAGACCCGGTAGATCCCGAGCTGGGTGTTGAGGACGTAGGCCCGGAGCAGGCGGTCGAGGGCCAGGGAGGAGTTGGCGTGCTCGGCGGCGAGGTTCTCGCCCTGGGCCGGCCAGTTCTTCAGCAGCACGCCCGTACCGGCGTGGTAGAGCAGCAGCCTCGACGGCCCTTGCCCGGCGGTGCCGAACGTGGCGGGGCCTGAGACCCACACCAGGTTGTTGGCGTAGGCGATGCCCTCCGGGAATCCGGGCGGCGTCGGCACGTGGGCCAGGATCCGTGCGTCTCCGAACGGGCGGGGCGCAGCGCCGACCGCTCCGACTCCCGCGAGCGTCGACGCCAGGGCGAGTGCCACCAGCCATCGCAACCTGACGACCCTCGATCGGGGCTTCCTCACGGTGACCTCCTCCGGTGGCTCCCCCCAGCGGGTGAGCTGCAAACCGAATCCTCCCACGGCCCTACGACAGTGGAAAGGGCTCGGTCACGCCAGGCCGGTCAGGCCAGGCGAAGGGCGATCTCGTACACCTGACGCTTTGGGACGGCGAGGTCGGCGGCCACCTCGGCCACGGCCTCGCGGGTCGGCACGCCAGCCCCCAGGCGGACGCGCAGGGCCGCCTCGACGTCGTCGTCGGTGGCAGCCTCCGGCTCGGGCGCGCCATCCACCACCAGCACGTATTCGCCGCGGGGCTCGCTCTGGGCCATAGTGTCGACAGCCTCGGCCAGCGTCCCCCGCCAGATCTCCTCGAACCTCTTGGTCAGCTCCCTCGCGACGGCAATCCGCCGCTCGCCGCCGAGGACCGCCGCCAGCGCCCCGACCGTCTCCGCCACGCGGTGGGGCGACTCGAAGATCACCGTCGTGCGCGGCTCGGTCAGCAGTTCGGAAAGGCGCTGCGCTCGGGCTCTGCCCTTGCGGGGCAGGAAGCCCTCGAAGCAGAAACGGGCGGCGGGGAGCCCGCTGGCGACCAGGGCGGCCAGGACGGCGGACGGCCCGGGCACCACCTCCACCACGAACCCGGCGTCGGCGGCGGCGGCAACCAGGCGCTCGCCGGGGTCGGAGAGCCCCGGCATGCCGGCGTCGGTGACGACCGCCACCCGCTGGCCCGCGGCGAGGCGTTCCAGCAGGGGACGGATCTGCGCCGCCTCGTTACGGTCGTGGACGGCCATCAACCGGCCTGCGCCAGACAGGCCGGCGGCGGTCAACAGGGCACGCGTCCGCCGCGTGTCCTCACAGGCGATCACGTCGGCGGTGCGCAGGGCCTCCACCGCCCGCGGCGACAGGTCCCCCAGGTTGCCGATCGGAGTCCCCACCACGACGAGGGCGCCGCTCATCGGTGCCCAACCGTCGGCGCCATCGAGCCGAGAGTGCAAGAAGGTCGCCATATGCGACCCTTTTGCACGCTCACCGCCTCCACACCGCCGGCCGTCACGAGCCAACCGTCACGAACCGGCCTCGCGGACCTCCAGATGGTCGCCCGGTTGGAGCCTCCAACGCTCGAAGGCGCCGGCCTCGGCCTCGATGACGCAGTTGCCTCGCAGCGTCGGTCGGGTGACTCGACCGGGCCTCATGTGCACCATGCGCACGACCCGCAGGTCCTTGTCGCAGATGGCCACGTCGATCGGGAACCGCATGCCGACCGAGTGCACCGACCGCGCCGGTCGGAGGAGGAAGGCGCCGGCCAGTCCGGGCCGTCCGAGCAGTCCCCGGCTTCGTTCCTTGAACGACTCGGCCACCTCGAGCGCAGCCAGCACCTCGCCGTCCCGCAGCAACCACCCCGTCACGGCCACGTCAGGTCACCGGTCAGACCCAGAAGAGTCAGACCCAGAGGAATCAGACATTGAAGCGGATCTCGAGGACGTCGCCGTCGGCCACTTCGTAGTCCTTGCCCTCGACGCGCAGCCGGCCCACCTCCTTGGCCGCCGACCACGATCCCAGCTCCAGCAACTCGTCCCAGCGGATGACCTCGGCCCTGATGAACCCCCGCTGCAGGTCGGAGTGGATGACGCCGGCGCACTCCGGCGCCTTGGCCCCTGCCCGGAACGTCCACGCCCGCGACTCCTTGTCGCCAGTGGTGAGGAACGTGCGCCGCCCGAGCAGGTGGTAGGCGGCCCGGATGACCCGGGCCAGGGCGCCCTCTCCCAACCCGAGGGCGTCGAGCATCTCGGCCCGGTCGGCGGCGTCGAGGCGAGCCGACTCCGCCTCCAGCTGCACGCTCACACCCAGCACCTCGGCCGACTCGCCCAGCTCGGCCGCCACCGGCTTGGTCAGGGCGTCGGCGTCGACCAGCTGCTCCTCGCTCAGGTTGACAACCGCCAGCAACGGCTTGTCGGTGAGCAAGAACGAGGAGCGCAGGGCGGCCCTGACGTCGGCCGGCAGGGTCGACCGGTACAGGGGCGTCCCGCCGCTGAGCACCGCCAGCGCCGCCTCCATGGCGTCGGCCTCGGGCGCCAACGACTTGTCCACCCTGGCCATCTTCCGCCGCTTGGGCAGCTGCGACTCGATCGAGTCGGCGTCGGCCAGCACCAGCTCGAGCTCGAGCGTGTGCAGGTCGTCGAGAGGGTCGGTGCCGCCGACCACGTTGTCGTCCTCGAAGGCCCGCAGCACCAGCACCAGCGCCTCGACCTCCCGGATCCCGGCCAGGAAGCGGTTGCCGAGGCCTTCGCCGGTGGACGCCCCCGCGACCAGCCCGGCGATGTCGACGAACTCGAGGGTGGCGTGGACCACCTTCTTCGACTTGCTCATCTCGGCCAGGGCCGTCAGCCGGGGATCGGGGACCGTGGCGATGCCCACCGTCGACTCCGTGGTGGAGAACGGGTGGGCAGCCACCGCGGACGAGCCGCCGGTGAGGGCGTTGAACAGCGACGACTTGCCCGAGTTCGGTAGGCCCACCAGGCCGAGACGCTCCACAAGGAGCAGGGTAGCCACGGGCTGAACTACCCTTGCCCCACGATGTCGAAGAAGACGAACAAGAGGAAGATCCGCTCCCGACGCAAGAAGGCCAACCACGGCAAGCGGCCCAACGCCGGTCGGTAGCACCCCAGCCCCACCCCTCTTGCCGATCCCGCCGGCCCCTCCGGCACCTGTCCGGGACGTCGTCGATGTCCTGCACGGCGTCGAGGTCCACGACCCGTACCGGTGGCTGGAGGACGGCGACAGCGAGGAGACGGCAGCCTGGGTGAAGGCCCAGAACGCCAGGACACGGGCGGTCCTCGACGCCCTGCCCGAGCGACCTGGCCTGCACAAACGCCTGCTGGACCTGCTGCAGATCGGCAGCGTGGGCGGGCCCGCGGTCGCCGGCGACAGGGTGTTCCACCTCCAGCGGGAAGGCGACGCCGACCAGGCGTCGCTCGTCGTCCGTAGCGCCAACGACCCGATCCAGTCCGCCCGGGTGGTGGTCGACCCGCACGGCCTGGCCGCCGACCACGCCGCCGCCATCGACTGGTACTCCCCGTCGCCGGACGGCGGGCTGGTGGCCTACGGGGTGTCCGAAGGCGGCAGCGAGCACGGCACCTTGCGCATCGTCGACGTCGACGCCGGCGAGCACCTGCCCGACGCCATCCCCCACACCCGCCACGCCGGCGTGTCCTGGCTGCCGGACGGCTCCGCCTTCGCCTACAGCCGCCTGCCGGACCCGGCGACGGTGCCCGACGGCGAGGAGGGCTACTGGGAGACCCTGTGGTGGCATCAGGTCGGCGGCGACCCGGCCGACGACCTACCGCTGACCCAGGGCCTGGACAAGACCGCCCTGCCGATGGCCGTCGTGTCCGACGACGGCCGGTGGCTGGTGATCCACGTCCACCTCATGCCGACCCGCACCGACGTGATCCTCGTCGACCGGCAGACCGGCCGGCGGACGACGCTCGTCGAGGGCGAGGAGGCGTCGACCTGGGCCTGGGTGGTGCGCGGCCGCCTCTACGCCGTCACCAACCTCGACGCTCCGCGTGGCCGGGTGGTGTCGGCCGACCTCGACCAGCCCGAGGCCGGGTCGTGGGAGACGATCGTCCCCGAGAGCGAGGCGGTGATCGAGTCGGCCGTCGTGGCGGGCGACACCCTCCTCGTATCGAGCGCCGAGCACGCCGTGTCCCGACTCCACCGGTACGGGCTCGACGGTTCAGGCGGCACCGAGGTCGCCCTGCCCGAGCTGGGATCGCTCGAGGGACTCGACGCCGATCCCGCCGCCGAGCGGGCGTTCCTCACCTTCACGTCGTTCGCCTGGCCTTCCGAGTTGTGGCGCTGGACTCCCGGCGGGGGACTCGAGCCGTGGTCGTCGCTCGGGTCACCCATCGATCCCGACGCCTTCACCGTCGAGCAGGTCTTCTACCCGTCCACCGACGGCACCGACGTGCCCATGTTCCTCGTGCGGGCCGCCGCCACCCCGGTCGGCCCCGATACACCCACCGTCCTGTCGGGCTACGGCGGCTTCGCCGTCGCCTCCACGCCCGGGTTCGGCCCCGGCCTGGTGGCGTTCTGCGAGGCGGGCGGCACCTACGCCATCGCCGGCATCAGGGGCGGCGGCGAGTACGGGGAGGACTGGCACCGGGCCGGCATGCTCGCCAACAAGCAGCAGTGCTTCGACGACTTCTTCGCCGCCGCCGACTGGCTCGTGGCCGAGGGGCGCACCAGCCGCCACCGGCTCGCCATCCGCGGCGGGTCGAACGGAGGCCTGCTGATCGGCGCCGCCCTCACCCAGCGGCCCGACCTGTGCCGGGCCGCCGTCTGCGCCGTCCCCCTGCTCGACATGGTCCGCTACCACCGGTTCCTCATCGGGGCCCTCTGGGTGCCCGAGTACGGCGACCCCGCCGACCCCGACGGCTTCGCCGACCTGTACGCCTACTCGCCCTATCACCGGGTGGTCGACGGCACCGCCTACCCGGCGACGATCATCACGACGGCCGAGTCCGACTCGAGGGTCGACCCCGCCCACGCCCGCAAGTTCGCGGCACGGCTCCAAGCGGCGAGCGGAGCGGCGTCCGACAGTCCCGTCCTGCTGCGGATCGAGGATCGGGCTGGCCACGGCCTGGGCAAGCCGGTGTGGAAGCAGGCCGACGAGGGCGCCGACGTGTGGTCGTTCGTGTCGTGGCAGCTCGGCATGTCGGGTAGGGGACCTGACATGAGCGACACGTTCGAACCCGCCGATGACGATGACCTGAACGTGGACGGGGAGCCCAGCCTGCTCGACCGGCTGCGGGGCACGGGTGTCGGCGTCGAGGACCCCAACATCGTCGGCGACGTCGGCCCCACCGACATCCCCCCGGGCCGTGACCCCGACAGCGACGGGCTCTTCGCCGACCCGCCGGTGGATCCCGACTGACCCGCTCCTACAATCGCCGACCTTGACGATGGACTGGGTCGGCGACACCCACCGAGCTGACGGAGTGGTCGAGCGCGGCTTCGAGGTGGACGCCGGTGGTCGGCGGGTCCCCGGCATCCTGTGGCTCCCCGAGGACGTCTCCGACGGTCCCCGCCCTCTGGTGCTCATCGGCCACGGCGCCACGGCGGACAAGCGGGCCGACTACGTGCTGGCCCTGGCCCGCCGGCTCGCGGGTCGCCACGGGTTCGCGGCGGCCGCCATCGACGGGCCGGGGCACGGCGATCGCCGGCCACCCGACCGCAACGACGACATCCAGGTGTTCAGCGACTTCCTGGCCGAGTGGTCGCGCGACGGGTCCACCGACGACGTGGTCGCCGACTGGGCGAGCACTCTCGAAGCCCTGCGGGCGCTGCCCGCGGTCGGCGACGGCCCGCTCGGGTACTGGGGCCTGTCGATGGGCACCATCTACGGCCTGCCGTTCGTGGCCGCCGAGCCCCGGGTGCAGGTGGCCGTGTTCGGGCTCATGGGACTCGTCGGCCCCACCCGTGACCGCATGGAGGCCGACGCCCGCCGGCTGAGCTGCCCGGTGCTGTTCCTCCAGCAGTGGCACGACACGCTGATCCCCCGCGAGCACGTGGCCGAGCTGTTCGACGCTTTGGGGTCGGTCGACAAGCGGCTCCATGCTGCGCCCGGCGACCACGCCGCGGTGCCGGTGGAGGAGTTCGAGTTCTCGGCGACGTTCCTGGTCCGACACCTCACTCCGTAGATGGGGGCCCGGCCTCGGGACTTTGCATCAACGGTAGAGTCGTGGATTCGGCGGCCGAGATCGGCGAAATCACGACGCTACCGTTGATTCAAACGTGGGTCGGCTGGTCGCCCGGCCCTGGTCGCCCGCCCGCACGCGGGGCATCGGGACTCGACGTGGGCGGGGAACACCCTGACCACCAAGCGCAGGCCGCAGGCGGTGCAGAACCGGGGAGGATCGAGGCTGCCGAGACACGTCCCGTCGCACTCCGGTGGGCGCCGGCCACACCCGGGGCAGTGACTCGGACTCAGATCACCTTTGCCCGAGCCCTTTGGGCTCAAAGCACCTTTGCCCGAGCCCTTTGGGCTCAAAGCACCTTTGCCCGAGCCCTTTGGGCTCAAAGCACCTTTGACAGCACACCGACCGGCATCCGCAGGTCGGCCAGCAGCTGGAGATCGTCCTCCGGCGAGCGGCCGAGGGTGGTGAGGTAGTTGCCGACGATCAGGGCGTTGACGCCCGACGTCAGACCCAACGCCTGGAGCTGGCGCAATGTGACCTCCCGCCCGCCCGCGTAGCGGAGGATGACGCCGGGCAGGGCCAGCCGGAACAGGGCGATCCAGCGGATCGCCTCCATGGGCTCGAGCAGCTGCCGGGCGCCGAGGGGCGTCCCGGGACGGGGGTTGAGGAAGTTGATCGGCACCTCGGCCGGGCCGGCGTCGCGTAGCTGGCCGAGCAGCTCGAGGCGCTGCTCGTCGCTCTCGCCCATCCCGAGCAGGGCGCCGCAGCACAGCTCCATGCCGGCCTCACGAACCAGCCGGCACGTCTCAGCCCGCTCCTCCCAGGTGTGGGACGTGACCACCTGCCCGAAGAACGAGCGGGCCGTCTCCAGGTTGTGGTTGTAGCGGTGGACACCGCAGGCTGCCAGGCGCCGGGCCTGCTCGGCGGTCAGGATGCCGAGGCTGGCGGCCACGTTGAGACCGGTGCGCTCGCGGATCAGCGGCACCACCTCGTCCATGCGGTCGAGAACCCGCTCGTCGGGACCGCGGACCGCCAGGACGATGCAGAACTCCGAAGCCCCCAGGGCCGCGGTCTCCTCGGCCGCCGCCAGCAGGGCGTCCACGTCCAGCAGCGGCGTGGCCCGCACCGGCGACTCGAACCGGGCCGACTGGCTGCAGAACGCGCAGTCCTCCGGGCACCCGCCCGTCTTGCCGGACACGATGCCCTCCACCTCCACGGTGGGACCGCACCACGCCAGCCGCACCTGGTGGGCCAGGGCGCCGAGGGCGGCGGTGTCGGCCGCCGGCAGGGCGGCGAGGTCGGACAGCTCAACGCTCGTCAGCTCCCTCCGCTCGTCGAGAAGGGCCGTGGCGGCCGACGTGAGGCAGTCCGGGGACACGCCGAGCACCCTACCGGCGCGATTGCACGGCGTAGGGTTGGCCCATGTCCTACGTCCAGATCATCGAGTTCGTGACCCGCCAGCCCGACGAGATGAAGGCGCTGGGCGACAAGTACATCGCCGACACCGAGGGCCGGCGAACGGTGACGCGGTCGGCGATCTACATGGACCAGGCCGAGCCCCACCGCTACATCGCGGTCGTGGAGTTCCCCGGTCGGTTCGAGGCCATGGAGAACGACAACCTGCCCGAGACCGAGGACTTCGCCGAGCAGCTGGCCGAGCTGTGCGACGGACCGCTCACCTACCGCAACTTCGAGCTGGTGCACGCCTTCATCAAATAGCCAGCTTTCCCTAAAGCCAGACTTTCCCCTAAAGGTCGCCTCCAAGGTGACCGACAACAACCGGGATGAGCACTGGTGTCCGCGCGACCGCCGCGGATGCCGTCGAAGACCGGAGCAAGCTCCCCCCCTTCGTCGGCCGCGATGCGGAGCTTCAGGTACTACGCCAGGCCTGGCGCCTGGCGGTCGCCGGAGACCGTCAGATCGTCCTGATCTCCGGCGATCCCGGAATCGGCAAGACCTCGCTCGCCAACGAGCTGGCCGACGAAGCCAGGGCCGCGGGCGGATGGGTGCTCATGGGATCCGCCCCACCGGGTCGGGCCGTCCCCTACGCGCCGATGGTCGACGCCCTCACCGAGGCGGCCCGGTCGGCGCCCCTCGACGTGCTGGCCCGCCGGCCCCTCCTTGCTCACGTCGTCCCCGAGATCGGGGCCCGCATCGCCGGTCAGCCGCCGACGCCGCAGGACCGCGAGCAGCTGTTCTGGGACGCCGTCGGGCTGCTGGGCGACCTGTCCGACCTGGCCCCCGTCCTGCTGATCCTCGACGACCTCCACCGGGCGGACCGCTCCACCGTCCGCATGCTCCAGTACGTGCTGCCCCGCACCGGCGACTGCCCGATGCTGGTGATCGCCGCGTACTGCGACACCTCCGTCGACCGGGCCGACCCGTTCTCGGGCCTGCTGACCCAGTTGCTCGCCGATCATGGCGTCAGCCACATGGTGCTCCCCGGCATCGCCCGCGAGGCGGTACCGGACATCCTCCCGTCGCCGTCGGTGATCGACGCGGTGTGGGCCCGGTCCGAGGGCAACCCGCTGTTCCTCGCCGAGCTGCTGCGCCACGTCGACCCGTCGCTGCCGAGAGTCGACCCCCGCACGCTGCCCCGCTCGGTGGAGCTGGGCGTGTCCCGCCGGCTGGCCCGCCTGGACGGCGTCACCCGACAGCTGTTGGCCGTCGCCTCGCTCATCGGCCACGAGTTCTCCCTCGAGCTGGTGGCCGCGTCGGGAGAGGTTCCGTGGAGCCGGATCGCCGCCGCCACCGACGAGGCGCTCGACGCCGGCATCATCCAGCCCGTCGTCGGCAGCGCTCGCTTCCAGTTCAGCCACGAGGTCGTCCGACTGGCCGTCGAGCGCCGGGTGGCGCTGCACCGCGGCGTGCAGGTCCACGGCAAGATCCGCAAGGCGCTGGAGGAGTCGCCGGCCACGTCGGCCGTCGACATCGCCCGCCTGGCCTTCCACTCTGCCGCCGCCGCTCCCGTCGGCGGCTCGATGTCGGCGGCGCGCTACGCCTCCCAGGCCGGCGACCAGGCCATGGTGGTCCTCGCCTACGACGAGGCCGCCGGCTGGTACGGCCAGGCCCTGGGCCTGGTGACCGGCATTGGCCGCGAGAGCTCCGACGTGCGCTGCAACCTGCTGCTCTGCCTGGGCGACGCCCACAACCGCTCGGGTGAGAAGGTGCGGGCCCGCGCCGCCTACCTCGAGGCCGCCGCCCTCGCCAAGATCCTCGACGACAGCCAGCGGCTCGCCCGGGCGACCCAGGCGCTCGCCGATCAGGTCGCCAACCAGGTCCCTGCCGTCGAACGGCCCGTGACACTTGCCGCGGTGGCGGCCCCGCGACCGCCGGCGGCCTGGAAGCCCGCCATCCGCACCGTCACGCCGCCCGCCCCCCCGCCACCCGCCGGTCCTCCCCCCCGACCCGCTGCCCGCCGTCGCGCCGTCGCTCCGAAGCCCGTCGCCGAGAGCGCCCCCGCGCCGTCGAAACCGTCGAAGTCTGTGACTCCTGAGCCCGCACCCCCGAAGGCCGGACGGCCGACGAAGCCCGCACGGCCGCCGAAGGCCGAACGCCCCGGGTCTGGGGCAGAGCCGGTCGCGGCGCGGGCCAAGGCGCGTTCGATCCGTCGAGCCCCGGCGGCGACCGTCGCACCACGGAACGAGCCCGAGGACCTGGCCGAGATCACCGGCCTCACCGACGACCTGGCCGAGCTCGCCATGCCCCGGCCCCGACCCCGGACCGAGTCGCGCCGGGCCGATCCGGTGCCCCCGCCGGCCGTCCCCGAGCTGGACCCCGACGACTTCATCGACCTGGAGGAGCACACCCCGCCGGCTCCCGAGCTCGACCCGGCCTGGGCGGGCGTGTACGACCCCCGGCCCACCACGACATGGGTGCGTGAGAGCACGTCCGACATGGTCCACAGCTACAGCCACGGCCGGGTGGTGAACTCGCTCCGCGCCCGCCACAGCCGCGTCTGGGGTCCCGAGGACGTGGAGGAACGGCTCCGGGCCAGCGACCAGATCATCGAGATGGCCACCGCCTCCGAGGACGACGACCTGGCGATGGAGGGCTACGGCTGGCGGCTCGTCGACCGGCTGGAAATGGGTCGGGTGGTCCAGGCCGACGAGGACATCGCCGCCCACGCCGTCCTGGCCAACGCCTCCGGCGATCCCCGACACCGCAGGGACGCCGCCACCTGGTCGGTGATGCGGGCCATCCTCGACGGCCGCTATCTCGACGCCCGCTCGGCCCTCACCGACGTGATGGCCTTCGGCGAGCGGGCCCGCGACCCACACATCGCGCTCATGGTCTGCGCCGCCCAGCAGTACTGGTTGACGCTCGAATGGGGGACCGACGACGAGCTGGCCGCGCTGCTCGACGCCCACCGCACCCACATCCCGCGCGACGAGCGCGGTCCCGCCTGGAGGGCGGCGCTCGCCCTGCTACTGGCCCGGGCCCGCCGATTCGACGAGGCACGGGACGAGCTCGACGCCATCAGCGACCACGAGCTGGTGACACGACCCCACGACGCCGTGTGGCTGCAGATGGCGGCGTGCAGCATCGAGGCCGCCGACATGGTGGGCGACACCCGCGTCGCCTTCGCCCTCGCTCCCCACCTGGATCCGTTCGCCGAGCGCGTCGTCGTCGGTTCGCGGGGCTTCGTGTGCCTGGGCTCGGCCGCCAGGTACGCCGGCCTGGCGGTGGCGATGCTCGAGGACTGGGAGCTGGCCGACCGCTACTTCGACATGGCGCTGCAGGTCAACCGGCGGCTGGGGTCCCCCCCGCAGCTGGCCCACACTCAGGCCGACTGGGGCCACGCCCTGATGGCGCGGGGCCGCCGCACCGACCGCAAGCGGGGCGAGGCCATGATGGTGGCCGGCGCGTCGCTGGCCGACGACCTCGAGATGCGCCGCCTGGCCTCCGCCACCCGCCTCCGCCGCGGCGGCAGGTAGGCCCCCACCCCCGAACCGGGGCGACTCAACCGCGCCATACGCCGGTAGACCGCCCCAGTTGGCTGACGCCTCTCACCGCCAGGCGTCGTCCTCGTCGATCGGCACGGGGTGGGCCTGCTCCAGCCCGTCGGCTTCGGGGACCTCCGGGTCCTCGGGCAACGTCTCGCCGGCGCTCTCGGGGACGACGACCGGGACCGCCTGCTCCAGGGCGTCGGGCCCCGGCACCTCCTGGTCCGTCATGTACAACTCCGATCGTTCGTGCCGGCCACCCGCTTCGTGCAGGCACTCCATCGTCGCGCGCCGGCACGAGCCTTCTGAACGAGAGCTCAGTCGGCCGCCAGCCCGATGGGACAGCTGACGCCCGTACCGCCCAGGCCGCAGTAGCCGTTGGGGTTCCGGGCCAGGTACTGCTGGTGGTAGTCCTCGGCGTAGTAGAAGGCCGGGGCCTCGCGGATCTCGGTGGTGATCATCCCGTGGCCGGCGGCGGTGAGGCGCTCCTGGAACATGTCCCGGGACTCGTGGGCGGCCTTCAGCTGGTCCTCGGTGGTGGCGAAGACGGCCGAGCGGTACTGGGTGCCGACGTCGTTGCCCTGCCGCGCCCCCTGGGTGGGGTCGTGGCCCTCCCAGAAGAGCCGCAGCATCTCGGCGTACGACGTGACGGCCGGGTCGAACACGACGAGCACCGCCTCGGTGTGGCCGGTACGACCGCTGCACACCTCGTTGTACGTGGGGTTGGGCGTGAAGCCGCCGGCGTAGCCGACCGCCGTCGTGTAGACGCCGTCGGCCTGCCAGAACTTGCGCTCCGCGCCCCAGAAGCAGCCCATGCCGAAGATCGCCTGCTCGAAGCCCTCGGGGAACGGCGGGCGCAACGGCGCGTCCTTCACCAGGTGCCGCTCCGGGACCGTCATCGTGTCGGAGCGGCCGGGCAGGGCCTCGTCCTCGGTGGTCATCCTCGTCTTGTGCCTGGAGAACAATGCAGGCTCCTTTCGCCTGGACGATCACGGCCGGCGCCGACTGTCCAGTATGGGTCTCTCCCGGTTCATCCGATCAGTCAGTCCCAACAGCCCGCCGGACGTTACGGTTCCCGATCCCGACCGGAACCCTTCCAATTTGGCGGCGAGCCTGTTTCACTGTGTGAACGCACGGTTACAGGTCCGGTGTGACACACCTGCGGGGGGCACGGCGACCACGTCGAGTCGCCACGACGTTCGCGCTGGCGCTGGCCCTGCTGCTGACCGCCTGCGGGTCCGACGAGAGCGGCGGGCCCACGACGCTCCGCTGGTACGTCTTCAAGGAGCCCGGTGGCGCCTTCGCCGAGGCCGCCCGGGTGTGCACCGAGCAGTCGGGCGGCAGGTACCGGGTCGAGCTGGCCGACCTGCCCTCCAGCGCCGACCAGCAGCGCGAGCAATTGGTCCGCCGGCTGGCCGCCGAGGACAGCGACATCGACATCCTGGGCATGGACGTCATCTGGACCGCCGAGTTCGCCGAGGCCGGCTGGATCCTCCCCTGGGAGGGCGATGCCGCGGCCAAGGCCACCGACGGCACCATCGCCGCCACGCTCCAGACCGGTACGTACGACGGCAAGCTCTACGCCGCCCCGTTCACCACCAACACCCAGCTGCTCTGGTACCGCAAGGACCGGGTGCCGACCCCGCCCCAGACCTGGGCCGAGATGATCACGATGGCCGAGCAGATCGGGGCCGACGGCAAGATCCAGGTCCAGGGCAACCGCTACGAGGGCCTCACCGTGTGGTTCAACTCGCTGCTGGCGTCCGCCGGGGGCCAGGTGCTCGAGCCGGACGGGTCCCAGGTGAGCCTCGCCCCCGAGCCCACCACCCGGGCCCTGGAGGTCATGCGCAACGTCGCCCGCTCGCCGGCCGCCGACCCAAGCCTGTCCACCAGCCAGGAGGACCAGGCCAGGCTGGCCTTCGAGAAGGGCGGATCGACCTTCATGGTCAACTACTCCTTCGTCTGGCCCAGCGCCCAGAAGAACGCTCCCGAGATCGCCGCCAACATGGGGTGGGCCCGGTGGCCGGCGGTGGTTCCAGACCAGCCCAGCCGCGTCACCCTCGGCGGGATCAACCTGGGCGTCGGCGCCTTCTCGAAGCACCCCGACCTGGCCCTCGAGGCGGCCGCCTGCATCCGGGGCCCGCAGAACCAGGTGACCGCCACCGAGTTGGGCGGGCTGCCGCCGACCACCGAATCCCTCTACGACGACCCCAGGGTCCGCGCCGCCTTCCCCTTCGCCGACGTCCTGCGCGACAGCCTGCGGGAGGGGTCGTCGCGACCCCAGAGCCCCGCCTACAACGACATCTCCCTCGCCATCCAGCGCAACCTGCACCCGCCCCGTGACATCAGACCGGCTGAGGACGTGAAGCCCCTGCGCTCCTCCATCCAAAAGGCCCTCAGCTCTGGAGGTCTGCTGTGACTCTCGGCCAGCTTTGACCACCGTCGCGCCGCCCGATACACGCCCCGTCGAACCCACTCCGCCCCCGAGCCACCGGGCCAAGAGCGCCCGCGGCCGGTCCGAGCGCCGCCTGGGCTGGATGCTGTGCGCGCCGGCCGTGATCGTGATGCTCCTCGTCACCGCCTACCCAGTCGGCTACGCCATCGTCCTGTCGCTCCAGCGCTCCGACCTGCGGTTTCCCGACCAGGCCAAGTTCGTGGGCCTCCGGAACTACGTCGACGTCCTCACATCCAGCCTCTGGTGGCAGGACCTCAGCACCACCCTGATCCTCACGATCTTCTCGGTGGCCATCGAGCTGGTGCTCGGCATGGGACTCGCGCTCCTCATGCACCGGGCCATCTTCGGGCGCCGCACCGTGCGGGCGTCGATCCTCATCCCGTACGGCATCGTCACCGTCGTCGCCGCCCTGGCCTGGAAGTTCGCCTTCGACCCGACGACGGGCTTCGTGAACGAGCTGCTCAACACCGACCGGGCCTGGTTCAGCGAGCGGCTCCCGTCGATGTTCGTGATCGTCATCACCGAGGTGTGGAAGACGACACCGTTCATGGCCCTGCTCCTGCTGGCCGGCCTCACTCTCGTCCCCGAGGACCTCCAGCGGGCGGCCCGGGTCGACGGCGCCACCGCCTGGCAGCGCTTCACCCAGATCACCCTTCCCCTCATGAAGCCGGCGATCCTCGTCGCCCTGCTCTTCCGCACCCTCGACGCCTTCCGGATCTTCGACACCGTCTTCGTCATGACGGCGGGGGCGAACAACACCGAGACGGTGTCGATCCTCGGCTACAACCAGCTCTTCAACCGTCTCAATCTCGGGATCGGCTCGGCGGTGTCGGTGCTGATCTTCGTGTGCGTGATCATCATCGCCGTGCTCTTCGTGAAGGGCTTCGGCACGTCGTTGGCCCAACAGCGGGGGGAACGCCGATGAACACCGATACGCGGTTGGACAAGGTGTTCTGGGCGGCCGGGACGATCATCGTCGTGCTCTACGCCATGGTGCCCATCGCCTGGATCGTGTCGCTCTCGCTCAAGCCGCCCGGCGACCTCGGCGACAACAAGTTCTTCCCGCGCTCGATCTCGTTCGACAACTACACGAGCATCTTCGACGACGGCCAGTTCACCGCCGCCCTGCGCAACTCCATCGGCATCGCTCTCATCTCGACGATCCTCGCGGTGATCCTCGCCATGTTCGCGGCCTACGCCATCGTGCGGCTGGACTTCCCGGGCAAGGCGATCATCCTGTCGGGAGCCCTGGCCATCGCCATGTTCCCGCCCATCTCGATCGCCGGCCCGCTGTTCAACATGTGGCGGTCGCTGGGTCTCTACGACACCTGGCCGGGCCTGATCATCCCGTACATGACCTTCACCCTGCCGTTGGCCATCTGGACGCTGTCGGCGTTCTTCCGGGAGATCCCGTGGGACCTCGACAAGGCGGCCAGGGTCGACGGGGCCACGCCGTTCCAGGCGTTCACCAAGGTGATCGCCCCGCTGGCCGCGCCGGGCGTGTTCACCGCCGCCATCCTCGTGTTCATCTTCGCCTGGAACGACTTCCTGTTCGCCATCTCGCTGACGTCCACCGACCGGGCCCGAACCGTCCCCGCCGCCCTCGCCTTCTTCAGCGGCGACTCCCAGTTCGCCCAGCCGACGGGCTCGATCGCCGCCGCCGCGGTTGTCGTCACCATTCCCATCATCATCATGGTCCTGATCTTCCAGCGCCGCATCGTGGCCGGTCTGACCACCGGTGCGGTCAAGGGCTGACACGGAGGAGCGCGCCACATGTCCGAGATAGCCCTCGACCACGTGACCAAGAGGTTCCCCGACGGCACCGTCGCCGTCGACGAGGCAACCTTCACCATTGCGAACGGCGAGTTCTTCATCCTGGTCGGCCCGTCCGGCTGCGGGAAGTCGACCCTCCTGAACATGATCGTCGGCCTCGAGGACATCAGCGACGGGGAGCTACGCGTCGACGGCAAGGTCGTCAACGACGTCGACCCCAAGGACCGGAACATGGCGATGGTCTTCCAGAGCTATGCCCTCTACCCCCACATGACCGTGCGGGAGAACATGGGGTTCCCGCTCAAGCTGGCCAAGATGCCCGAGGAGGACATCAAGAAGCGGGTGGACGAGGCGGCCAAGATCCTCCAGCTCACCGAGCTGCTCGATCGCAAGCCCGCCAACCTCTCCGGCGGCCAGCGCCAGCGGGTGGCGATGGGCCGGGCCATCGTGCGGGAGCCCGTCGCCTTCCTGATGGACGAGCCGCTGTCGAACCTCGACGCCAAGCTCCGCGTCCAGACCCGCACCCAGATCGCGCGCCTCCAGGATCGCCTGGAGACGACCACCGTCTACGTCACCCACGACCAGACCGAGGCCATGACCCTGGGTGACAGGATCGCCCTGATGCGCCGGGGCGTGGTGCAACAGCTGGGAACGCCGCGGGACCTGTACGACGACCCGGTCAACCTGTTCGTGGCCGGGTTCATCGGCTCGCCGGCCATGAACTTCCTGCGTGGTGAGATCCACGGCTCCGAGGTCAAGCTGCCCATGTCCGACACCGCCATCCCGCTGCCGTCCAGCGTGGTCTCGGCCAAGAAGTCGGGCACGGTCGTCCTGGGCATCAGGCCGGAGAACTTCGAGGACGCCTCCCTGGTGCCCGACGAGGACCTCGGCCACGGGGTCACGTTCCGGGCCCCGGTCGACGTCATCGAGTGGATGGGCTCCGAGCTCTACGCCTACTTCAGCGTCGTCGGGGCCGCCGCGTCCGAGCTCGGTCGCCACGCCGACCTGTCGGCCGACGACGCCCGTACCGACGCAGAGCGGACCACGGTGGTGGCCCGTCTCAACGCGTCCAGCCAGGTCAAGGAGGGACAGGAGGCCGAGCTCTGGCTCGACGCCCGCGCCGTGCACCTGTTCGATCCCGACTCGGGGCTGAACCTCTGCCTCGGTGGCGACTCCGCTGCGGACACCCCGACGGCAACGGTGAAGGAAACGGTGGCGGCCCAGCCGGCACCCGCCGCGACGGAGGCGTCCGACGAGAGCTAGCTAGCAGCCGACCGAACTGGTGACACGAAACCGCGCCTGGCGCGGCTGTGCGTCACCGGTTCGGTGAGTCCCGGAGCCGGTCGATCACCTCGTCGTCCCAGGCGTGGTTGCGCAACAGCATGTAGCGGTCCCGACCGAGGCGCAGGTAGGCGTCGGTGTCGGACTCCTCCGGTCGGATCAGCCCCGCCTCCCTGAGCAGCGCCACCGCCGGCTCGAAGTCCTCGTTGAACCACGCGTTCGCCACCTGCGACCGGTCGAGGAGCTCCCCCTGCTCCTGCATCCGCCGGAAGCCCCAGGCCTCGACGCCTTCGGCCAGCCTGGCGTAGGACGACGGGTCTTTCAGCTGGATGCGCGCCCGCTGGCTCGGCGCCAGCGGCACCCGCTCGAGGAAGTAGCGCTCCTGGGTCTTGAGCGGGAGGTCGGTCAGCCGTAGATCGGCCGGCGCCCCCGTCTTGGTGAGCACCTCGGTCGTGTAGGCATCGATGACGTCGTGACCGGCGGACCGTGCCACCGACACCCGGTGGTGGCCGTCGCGGACGAAGTGGGCGTCGCCGACCCGGTAGACCGAGATCGGCTCGAGCGGCTCACCTCTTCGCATCGCCGCCGCCGACCTGACCCATCGCTCCCGACCCTGCCCCGACGTTGGACGGAAGTTGCGGTCGAAGCCGCCGCCCACGCGGTCGGTGGTCCCGACGATGGAGTCCAGGCGGATCGGCTGGAGGCCCAGGTCGCGCTCGCCCGTACGGCCCAGGGCGGCCACAACCTCGTCGAACGGCAGGATGGCGTCGACGTCGCCGGGCTGGCGCCGCAGCCAGCGGGACAGCCGGGTCAAGGCCTGGCGTTGGCGGGCCAGGTCGAAGTCGTCCCGGGCGTCGGCCTCCACGTTCCCGGTCGAGATGCGACGGGGCACCCTTCATTTCTACCCCGCGGAGCGCCGAACTGGATCGGTGGCGGCGAGCTCTGGTCAGGCCCTCTTGGCGTCGAGGTACTGGAGGAGGTCGTGGGCGGCGAGCTCGACCTCCTTGTGCCGCCACTCCGACGCCCGGTAGACGCACGCAATGAGCCCCGACCGGTGGATGCGGCGGAAGTCGCCGTAGACGAACGCGTACCGTGCCTTCGTCTCGTCGTTGGCGCCGACGGTGAGCCCGAGATGCCACGCCGCGTACTCGTCCCACGAGTGCGACTCCAGGAACTTGTTCTCGTCCTCGGCGGTGGGCTGGGCCTCGCCCCAGTCGCTGCGCAGCACGTACTGGCGGGCGTCGATCAGTCGCCGTGCCTTGGCGACAGCCTGCTCGTTTACCGAGTAAGAGGCCACCAGCGCATGCTACGGGTTCCGGCGATCCAGGACCGGGTGACCGCCCGCCAGTGTCGAGGAATTCGGTGGGCAGGCATGCAGCGCGCCGAACCTTACGCGCAGGTGGTCGCTGGCTCGACGTCCAAATGACTGCCGGCGACGCATCAGGTGACCGGGCCGGCGGCTGGCGTCGATGGCCGGCGGCGGCGTCAGAATCGTGCAAGAAAGTGGTGACACGACCGCGCGGCAGCGGTAACAGCGGCGTTCGGATGCCCTCCGCTATGCTCCGCGTGAAGGCGCGGCTGCGGCTGGCCTTCGGGGGCATTACGGGGTAATCGAGGGGACAGTGGAATCGTATATAGACAATGTGCGATGTGGACAGTGCGACGCGGGCTTGATGCTGGAGGCCCGTATCGTCACGATACAGAACTACAAGGAGCAGCCGTCGGTCCAACACTTCTGGGTGTACTGCAGCTTCTGCGCCGCGCAGAAGCTGTATTGGCCCACTACCCGGCAGCTCGTCATTGCCGACGTGCTCAACTGTGCGATGGTGACCGACGACGATCTGCCCCGGGAGATACTGGCGTCGTACAGGAAGGACAAGTCCCGGTACGAGAACGACTGGATGGCCCCGGAGGGGGTCACCGAGCCGGCACCGCCGGCCGCCGAGGTGGCGTTCATCCTGAACATGTTGGCGGCCACGTCGGGGGTGGACCCGCAGCCGCCGCTCCTCCGGTCCTACCTGCCACCCCACTGGTCGAATTGAGCACGAGCCGGCGTGCGCGGCGCCGGTGGCCGTTCAGGTTTGTCGCCACCGTCGGTGTCGTCGCGCTGGCGGTCCTCGGCACCGCCTGCGGTGGCGGGACCGGGACGGCGAACGCCCAGCCCGGAGACGTGGTCGGCTACTGCGCCCTCTCCCAGCAGGTCAACACCGCCGGCGGCGGGCCCACGCCGGCGCAGGTCTCCGAGCTCATCCGCCTGGCCCCGCCGGAGATCCGGAGAGACGTCACCACGGCCCTGAACGCGGGCGACGCCACCGATACCGGCGTGCAGGCGTTCAGCCGGATCCTCGACTACGAGTCGGCCCACTGCTGAGCGTCGCAGACGTGGTACGGCTCCGTGAACGGATTCTTGGTACTCTTGACGCAGAGGGAATCGACTTTCGCACCTAACGGTGAATACCAGCACGGCTCGGCAGTCCCCTCCTAACAACAACAATGAAGGGGAATGTCACTGTGACAACCGGAACCGTGAAGTGGTTCAACGCCGACAAGGGCTTTGGCTTCATCTCGCAGGCAGAGGGTGCCGACGTGTTCGTGCACTTCAGCGCCATCGAGACCCAGGGCTACCGCTCGCTCGACGAGGGCCAGAATGTGGAGTTCGAGGTTCAGCAGGGCCCGAAGGGCCTGCAGGCGGCAAACGTCCGTCCGATCCCGTAACCATTTTCGAGATCCTGGCCGACGCCGCTCCTCGGGGCGGCGTCGCCGCGTCTGCACCCGTGTGAGGGAGGCCGCCGATGGAGATGCCCAAGCCCAGTGACGCCGACAAGGAGGTCTTCCGGTCCCTCGTTCCGGATGACCCTGCGGTGGAGGTCAAGCCGATGTTCGGCAACCTCGCCGCCTTCGTCAACGGCAACATGTTCATGGGCCTGTTCGGGTCCCAGATCGGGCTGAAGCTCGATGCCGGCGACCGTGACGAGCTGCTGGCCGAGGACGGTGCCGGCCCGTTCGGACCCGAGGAACGGCCGATGGGCGGCTACGTGACCATGCCCGCCCGCTGGCGATCCTCGCGCGACGACGCCCGACCGTGGATCGAGCGGGCGCAGGCCTACGTGGCATCGCTGCCGCCCAAGGTCCCCAAGGCCAAGAAGGCCAAGAAGGCCACGAAGGCGTGAGAGCCGTTCGGCCGGAAGAAAGTTGAACTCTCAACTGTTGTCAGGTCTGTAGCGTCGAGAGGAACCGACGCTCGCCGAGGAGGGCCTCATGCCAGCCGTGACCGTCGACAACGTCCTGACCCTGCCCCAGATCGAGCTGCCCGACCCGACCGTGTCGGTCGATCGGCCGGTGGCGTCGGTCACCAGCGCGCCGAGCGGGTTCGAGGGCGAGGGGTTCCCCGTGCGCCGGGCCTTCGCAGGTGTCGACCTGTCCCGTCTCGACCCGTTCATCCACATGGACCAGATGGGCGAGGTCGAGTACGGCCCCGGTGAGGCGAAGGGCACCGCCTGGCACCCGCACCGCGGCTTCGAGACCGCCACGTACATCATCGACGGCGTGTTCGAGCACCAGGACTCGATCGGCGGCGGCGGCGTCATCACCGACGGCGACACCCAGTGGATGACCGCCGGTAGCGGGATCCGCCACATCGAGCGGCCGCCCGAGTCGCTGGTGGTGAGCGGCGGCGCCTTCCACGGCGTGCAGCTGTGGGTGAACCTGCCAAGCGCCCAGAAGTGGACGCAACCCCGCTACCAGGACATCCGCGCCGGGAGCGCCACCCTCCTGACCACGCCCGACGGCGGCGCCCTCGTGCGGGTGATCGCAGGCGATGTCGCCGGTCACGAGGGCCCGGGCGTCACCCACACGCCGATGGCGTACGTGCACGCCACCCTCAGCCCCGGCGCCCGGCTGGTGCTGCCGTGGAACCGCCGGTTCAACGCCCTCGTCTACGCCCTGAACGGCAGCGGCACGGTGGGCAGCAACGGCGGAGGGCGACCGTTCCGCATGGGCCAGCTGGCCGTGTTCGACGACGGCGACCACCTCACCGTCACCGCCGACGCCACCCAGGAGAGCCGCAGCCCCAACCTCGACGTCCTCGTGCTCGGAGGTCGTCCGATCCGTGAGCCGGTGGCCTGGTACGGGCCGTTCGTCATGAACACCCGGGCCGAGATCCTGCAGGCCATCCAGGACACCGAGGCCGGCACGCTCGGAACCGTCCCCGCCTCGAGCCTGTCCTCGTAGCCGGGCGTGGGCGACATCGCCGAGTGGATCGGCACGTGGAGGGGCGAGGGCGACGGGTCGTACCCGACGATCGAGTCGTTCCACTACACCGAGGAGCTCGTGCTGGCCCAGGTCCCCGGCCGACCGATCGTGGCCTGGTCCAGCCGGGCCCGGGACGACGCCGGGCAGCCACGCCACGCCGAGTCCGGCTTCCTCCGCTCCGTGGGGGAGGGAGTCGAGCTGGTCCTGGCCCACAACTTCGGGACGGTCGAGGTGGCGGTCGGCGCGCTGGGCGACGGCCACCTCGACCTCGACACCCACGCCATGGCCCGGACGCCGTCGGCCAAGGTCATCGACGCCATCCGCCGTCGCTACACGCTCGACGGCGACACGCTGACCTACGAGATCGCCATGGCCGCCGTCGGCGTGCCCCTCACCCACCACCTCCGAGCCACGCTCACCCGAGTCGACTAGCGCACCAGGGTCGTCTCGACGCCGAGGAAGGCGGCGATCCTGTCGACCTCCCGGTCGAGGAGCTCGAGGTGGGCGGGAGACAGGCCGGTCGTGGGGTCGACGGTGATTTCCAACCTCCGGCCCCGCTTCGCCCGCTTCCAGATGCCGCCGACCACGCCGTCGACGAGCATCGTCGACACTCCGACCACGTGTTCCAGCCGACCCTTGGGATCGGCGGCGATTCGGGCCTTGGCAGCGGGCGGGACGAGCCTGTCGCGCTGGCGGTGGCCGAGGATGTAGCTGTCGTACTGGGGCAGGAGCCGCAGGGTCGCCACGGCCGCAGGTTCGTCCGCCGTCGAGTCGAGGTCGGCGGCGAGGCACCATCCGGGTCGGCCGACCACGCTGACCTGGGCCAACTCGGGCCGAAGGGCGTCGAGGAACGGGCGGGCGTCGGCCGATCGCATGCCCAGCCAGGCGGCGACGTCGGCGTCGCTGGCCGGCCCGTAGGCGGTGAAGAAGCGCCGGACGACCTCCACCATCGACGCCTCGGGATCGAGCTCCTCCCACCCGTCGATCCACTGGTCGAGGCGGACGAAGGTGACCTTGGCGCCGCGGCTCGGGCCGAAGCAGAGGAGCCCGGCGAACGCCGCGGGAGCCAGCAGCGACCCCCAGTTCGACCGCATCGGCTCGAGCGCCCACTCGCCGGCCCGGGCCGCCACCTCGACAGCCAGCTCCTCGCGCGTGAGCTGGCGGCGGTCGAGGGCGTCGCCGATGGCGTCGAGCAGCGGCCCGGCCCCGGCCGGGTCGAGACCGTGGAACCTCAGCCAGGCGCCGTCGCGCCCCCACGGATGGGCGCGCATGGCGGCCATGTGCAACCCGACGTCGTCGGCCCCCACCAGGTGGATGGTCGAGCGGAGACCGTGGACCTTGACCAGCGACCGCCGCTCCCACAGCGCGGTCCTGACGTCGGCAACCCGCAGGTCGGGAATGCGGGCGCTGAGGGCCAGCTCGGCCGCCGACAGCACCTGCGCCTGGATGCCACACGCCCGGCGAACGACGCCCAGGAGGTCATCTGCCGCCGCCGGCACGGTGAGGTGGTTCCGGGCCAGGCGCCGGGCGTCGACCTCCTCCCACGTCAGCGCCGTCAGGTTGGTCTCTATGCCAGCACGCCTCGGAGCTGGGCGAGCGTCTCGGGCACGACCCGGTACCAGACCCAGCGGCCCCGCTTCTCGCCCACGATCAGGCCGGCGTCGACGAGGATCTTGAGGTGGTGGGACACGGTGGGCTGGGAGCGCTCGAGGGGCTCGACCAGCTCGCAGACGCACGCCTCGCCGGCCGACGCGGAAGCCAGCAGGCTGAGCAGCCGCAGCCGGGCGGGGTCGGCCAGCACCGCGAAGGCGGCCGCCAGCTCGCCCGCCTGCCCCTCCGACAACGGAGTCGACAGCACCGCCGGGCAGCACTCCTCCAGCAGCGGCAGCGGCGCACGCACACCCGTCGTCATGACCACCTCGCGGTACGATAGATCGACGTCAGTCAATGTACAGCAGACGGCCACGCCCGCTGCGAGCGCCCTCGCATTGACACGTGTCGATACATCTGTCACCATCGATTGATCGACGTACGTGAATCCGTGGAGGTCGCCGTGTCACGAGTGCAGCTGGCCCTGAACGTCTCCGACATCGACGCCGCGGTGGCGTTCTATTCGAAGCTGTTCGCAACCGAGCCGGCCAAGCGCCGCCCCGGCTACGCCAACTTCGCCATCGCCGAGCCGCCCCTGAAGCTGGTCCTGATCGAAGGGGTGGCGGGCGCCGGCACGCTCAACCACCTGGGCGTCGAGGTGGAGAGCACCGGCGAGGTCGCCTCCGCCGCGGCCCGGCTCGGAGCCGAGGGCCTGGCCACGGCCGCCGAGGACCAGGTGTCCTGCTGCTACGCCGTCCAGGACAAGGTGTGGGTCGACGCCCCCGACGGGGAGCCGTGGGAGATCTACACCGTCCTGTCCGACGTCGAGATGCCCGCCGGCCGGCTGCGCACTGTGACACAGGATGATGGCGCCCCGGACGACGGTGTCCTGTGCTGCGCCGCTGCGCCCGAGTCGGCCGCGCGCTGCTGCTGAGGTGAGTCCGGTTGGCGAGGTGAACCCGCTCGGGCGCCGGGCCTGCGCCGAGCTCCTCGGCACCGCGCTCCTGACCATGGCCGTAGTCGGATCCGGCATCGCCGCCCAGCGGCTGTCGCCGGGCGACATCGGCCTCCAGCTCCTCGAGAACGCCGCGGCCACGGCCGCCGCGCTGGCCGCCATCATCCTCGCCGTCGGGCCGGTGTCGGGCGCCCACCTCAACCCCGTCGTGACCCTGGCCGACCGCGCCTTCGGCGGCGTGAGCAACCTGGAGGCAGGCGTGTACGTCGCCAGCCAGACGTTCGGGGCGGTAGCCGGTGTGACGATCGCCAACCTCATGTTCGATGTGCCCGCGGTCGAGCTGTCCACCACCGTCCGCAGCTCAGGCGGCCAGTGGTTGGGCGAGATCGTCGCCACCCTCGGCCTGCTGCTGGTCGTCTTCGCCGTGGTCCGCTCGGGCCGCTCGTCGGTAGCGCCGTTCGCCATCGGCGCCTACGTCGGCGCCGCCTACTTCTTCACGTCGTCCACGTCGTTTGCCAACCCGGCCCTCACGGTCGCCCGGGCCCTGTCGGACACCTTCGCCGGGATCGCCTGGCGCTCGGTGCCGGCCTTCGTCGGCGCCCAGCTCGTGGGGGCGGCGCTTGCGGTGGTCGTGGTCCGGGTCCTCTACCCCGACGTCGCCCGGGTCGCCCCGGACCTGGTCGTGCCCCATCCCGCCCCATCGCCCGCAAAGGAGCCAGCATGAGCGACGCCGACACCTCTGACGACGATGGACTGCCCGCCGTCCTCTTCATGTGCGTCCACAACGCCGGCCGGTCGCAGATGGCGCTCGGTTGGTTCCGCCACCTGGCCGACGGCCGGGCGGTGGCCTGGTCGGGGGGCTCGGCACCCGGCGCCGAGGTGAACCCGGCGGCGGTCGCAGCCATGGCCGAGGTCGGCATCGACATCTCCCACGAGCATCCGAAGCTCTGGACCGAGGAGATCGTCCGCCAGGCCGACGTGGTCGTCAGCATGGGCTGCGGCGACGTCTGCCCGGTCCTGCCTGGGAAGCGCTACGAGGACTGGCTGCTCGCCGACCCGTTCGGCAAGGGCGTCGACGAGGTGCGGCCGGTGCGTGACGAGATCGGATCGCGGGTGCGCGACCTGCTCGAAGGGCTCGGGATAGCCTCCGACTGAACTGTCGAACCACCCCGCAGGCCCACGAAAGGCACGAGCAGTTGACCGACCAGGAGCCCGTCCGCATCGAGATCACGCTCCCGGCGCCGTTCGAGACGGTGTGGCAGGCGTTCCGCGACCCCAAGGTGATCCCGGAGTGGTTCGGCTGGGACAACGAGGGGCTGGCCGAGGAGATCGAGTGCATCTTCGAGGAGGAGACCGAGGCGTGGAAGGACGCCGGCACCCTTCACATCGGCGGTCACCTCTTCCGCCTCGACGACCATGACGTCGAAACCGTCGTCGAGGTGACGCGCGCTGCGCCGATCGGCGGCAGCACCGACTGGGACCTCTACTACGACGACATCGAGGAGGGCTGGCTGACCTTCCTCAACCAGCTGCGGTTCGCCCTGGCCCGGCACCCCGGGCGGGTCCGCCGCACCGTGCACCTCGCCGGGTTCCGCTCCCGTCCGGATTCGGCGTCGACGGTGGAGCGGCTCGGGCTGGCCGAGGTGGCGGCGATGGCCGCCGGCCGTCGCTACCGCACCCGTACCCCGTGGGGCGACCCGCTCGCCGGGAAGCAGTGGTTCAAGTCGGCCAACCAGCTCGGCCTCACCGTCGACCAGTGGGGCGACGGCCTGCTCGTCATCTACGAGTCGCCCGCCGGGGCATCCTCGAACGGATCGGTGTCCGCCCTCCTCACCACCTACGGCCTGGACGACAGGCAGTTCGAGCTTGTCGAGGGCCGCTGGGCCGACTGGTGGCACGCCAACCACCGGCCTGCGGCCGAGAAGGAACCCGAGCGCGACGCCGGCTGAGACCGTCGACGAAGTGCCCCGGAGTTTGCCGGATCAGCTGGCGCCGATTGGGGAAGGAACAGGGTGACAAAACGCTGCCGGACCCGGAGGACCGCCATGCCGCAGCAAGCGTGGAGCAAGAAGCGTGAGCGTCAGTACGAGCACGTCAAGGAAGGGCTGAAGGAGCGGGGCGAGGACGAGGACACCGCCGAGGAGATCGCCGCCCGCACCGTCAACAAGGAGAGGGCCCGGTCCGGCGAGGCCAGGACAGCGAGCCGGTCCTCCTTGAAAGACATGTCCTCGAGCCGCCGAGGCGGGAAGCGATCGCACAAGGGTCCCGGCGGGCGGACCAAGGCCCAGCTCTACAACGAGGCCAAGAAGAAGAACGTCAAGGGGCGCTCCAAGATGACCAAGGCGGAGCTGGAGAAAGCAGTCGGACGCTAGCGCCCGGCTTCCCGCGCCCCCTTACGGGACGGCGCGGCGGACCAGGCCGGCGAGCTCGTCCATGTCGGTGGCGCGGAAGCTCCCGGAATCGGCCACCCGTGGCCGCCCGAGCAGGAGCCAGGACGGCCGGCCCCCCACCTGTCCGATCGACAGATGCGGACCTGACGACGACGAACCGAGCTCCACCCGCTCGAGACTGCCGACGGGCACCGACCAGAGCACCACGGGGCCATTCGCGGCGTCGAGCGCCCCGAACGGGCTCGTGCCCTTGGGGCACACCCCGGCCAGGCGCCTGTCGGTGACGATCAGCGTCGACGTCCCCTGGAACACCTGGGCAGAGCCGGGGGTGTCGTCGAACATGAGCATCGAGACCAGCAGCGCGCCATGGACCTGTTCTCCGGGAGCGGGCACGGCGAACCAGGTCTGCTGGTCGTAGACCAGGTCGAGCACGGCCGAGCGCGCCGTCGTGGCGCCCGGCGCCACGCCCACGACCTCGTGGAACACGCGGGGGGCCGGCGGGTGCGGGGTGGGCTCCGGGAAGGCGAAGGCATCGTCGAACGCCGACCAGGCCGGGTCCGCAGCCGGCGGGGCCTGGGGGGGTGGCGAGGACGGGGGGGGTGGCGGCGGGTATGCCCCCGCGGATGACACCGGCGGCGGATAGTTCGATCGGGTCGGCGGCGGGGGCGGCGGGGGTCGTGATGCCGGCGTCGCCCGCCCGGTCGTGCCGGGTCCCGGTATCGACATGCTGCCGAGCTGGAAGTACGGCAGGCCCGAGTCGACGAAGTGGCGCTTGCTGTCGGGCGGGAGCCAGAGGAGCACGATGACCACCGCGGCCAGGCCCATCAGCAGCAGGGGTACGGCCGCCCAGACCGGGACGTCCGAGATCACATGGTCGATGAGGATGGAGGCGATCACCCCGCCCATCGCCACGGTCAGCCCCAGGCGGCCGTTGATCGAGCCTGCCTTCATGGGCTGGAGCGCCCCCAACCCGAGGGCACCGAAGACGCACAGGAGGAGCCCGGTGAGCACGCCGGTGCCGCCGGCGAGGTTGGCGTCCGAGAAGGCGACGATGCTCACCAGCCCGATCGCGCCCGCGACGACGGCGAGTCCCCCCGCCAGGAACCAGGCGGCGCGTACCGATCGGGGCTCGCCACCGGCACCCTGGCCCGCAGCAGACCAGGGCAGCAGGGGCTTGGTCCCCGGGGCCAGGACGAGGACGGCCACGGCCAGGACGAGGAGCAACAGCGCGAGGAGCTCGGCCCCCCGCCGTCCGTAGCCGAACAACAGGGCCAGCGCGAGGGCGGCGCCGTACCCGAGCGCCAGCGCTGCCGCCGCCCGGTCGCCGGTGTACAGGGCGAAGGCGATGCCGAAGCACACGGCGCCGACCAGGAGCGAGACGATCGTCGAGACGAGCAGGGCTGGGACGTAGCGGGCCTGGACGTCGGAGACGAGGGAAACGCGGTCCGGGACGTCCCTCAGAGCGGGGATGAAGAGGCAGAGGCCGGCGACAACGAGGAGGGCGGCGACGGCCAGCACCTCGGGTTGCGGCGACCCCGGACCCAAAGGGCCTGGCCGCCGGTTGCCGGGAGCCTCCCAGCCCGTCATCGCCGCGCCGTATCGGTCGCGGCCGCCGAGTCGACGTCGAGCGCGACCGGGGCAGCGGCGTCCGGCCGGTAGCGGTCCGTGGCTCCCCCGATCATCCCGCCTCCGAGCGTCGTTCGGGTAGGGCCGGCAATGTAGCAGGTCAGGGCCCGGATACGTGGGCGAAGGGGGCTCGTGACGTGGCCTCCGCTACCGACGGCTTCGCCGCGCCGAGGCCAGGGCCGCCCTGATCGCCTCGGGACCCGGGTCGTCGACGACGGCGCTCCGCCCCGTCTCGCCGTCGAGCCAAAGGAACGCCTCGTGCACCTCGACGGCGAGCACGGCGCGCTGGGTCGCGGGCGCCGGGGCGGTGCCCTCCGGGAGCATGTCGCCGTGCTCTCGTATGTATCTGGCCGCCGCTCGCACCGCGTCGTGCTCGACGGCGGCATCGTCGGTCGGGAAGTCGAACCGCCAGCGTCGCGCCCGCTCGGCGATCGCCGCCTTGTCCTCGTCGTCGTCGGGGTCCACGCCGGCGGCGGGGAAGACCCGGCAGTCGTAGGTGCGACAGGTCCTCGGGCGGTGCTCGTAGATCGAGCAGGCACCCTCGACCAGCATCGGGCAGTGGCCCTCTTCGTCGTAGCCCAGCAGGACGTTGCCGCGGGGCAACCGGGGCGCCGGGAACAGGAGCTGCTTCGGGATGAGGGCGAGCGTCTCGGTCTCGTCGGGCCCGATGTGGACGAACTGCGACGACGTGCAGCAGGCGGTGCAGCCGTCGCACGGCACGGCGGACCCACGTCCGTCACCGAGGGCTCGGCGCATCCCGGCCAGCCAGAGGGAGAAGCTCCCCGCGGGCAGCGGCTGGTCCTGCTGACCAGTCACGTCGCCGTCGGCCATCGCTCCTCCACGCGGATCAGAAGGCTACGCGGGATCTGCGGAGGCTCTGCGCGGCGAAGTACCTGGTGCGGGAGGGCGTGGGACGTGCATCGGCCTACCGCCCCGACTTCAGCCTTCACGCCGGGTTCGGAGTAGATGGCCCGCCAGTCGCGCCCTGGCGTCCCCGAGCAGGAAGGCGAGCGCATCGGTGGCGGCTCGTTCGCGACGACGGCGCGGTCCCGAGCGCGGTTCCCAGTGGGGCGGTCCTGGGCCGGTGGTCGGTTCTCGGCCAGGCACTCGGCCATCTACTGGTCGTCCGCGTCGGGCAGCGTCGTCACCGAACCGGTCGACTGTCACGCCTTCATGCGCCTTCGCTCCGACACGGCTCAAAGCTACCGATGAGAACCGGCGGCAGGAACCGTCGGTACTGACATGGCTGCGAACGAACCGACCACCAAGAACCTCGCCGACCTGTACGAGCTCGCTCCGCTTGCCTGGGACGACGTCCGCGGGACGCTGGAGACCAACCTCACCCAGGAACCTGGGACCGGCGGGCCCGGCCACCACACCTTCTGGTTGTCGACGCTCGACGCCGACGGCCGCCCGCACATGACCGCCGTCGGTGCTTTCTGGGTCGACGGCCGCTACTACTTCAGCGGCGGACCCCGGTCCCGCAAGATCCGCAACATCGAGCGCGACGCCCGCTGCGCGTTCGGTGTCGCCATCCACGGCTACGACGTCGCGCTCGAGGGCCGAGCCGCCCGGGTCACCGACGACACAAAGCTGCATCGCCTCGCCGAGGTGTTTGCCGAGGGCGGGTGGGCGCCGACGGTGGCCGACGGCGGCTTCACCCACGAGTACAGCGCCCCGAGCGCCGGACCGCCGCCCTGGTTCGTCTACGAGTTCACCCTCGAGGACGCGTACGCCGTGATGACCGAGGAGCCCGGCGGCGCCACTCGCTGGACCTTCTGATCCCGCCTCGAGCACAGCGCCGGCGACCACCGGCCCGAGGCCGGGGCAGCTCGCGCGCCGATCAGACCTTGATGATCTGAAGCCCGTCGACTTCGACGTAGTCGTCGTCTTGGGTGACCACGGGCACGCCCAGCGACATCGCCGTCGCCGCGATCCACGAGTCGTTGACCGCCATCCGCTGGCCACTGTCGCGGAGCCGGATTCGCAGCGTGGCCCAAGAATCGGCAACCCTGCCGTCGACGGGCAGGGGTTCCATCATCAGCGCCTGTGTCAGAGTGGCCAGACGACGGTCGCGGGTTGCGACGTCGTCGGCCGCAAGCACCCCCGCGCGCAGTTCCCCAACCGTGATCACCGAGACGCCGATCTCGTCGGGAAGAGCATCCTCGTCGAGCGGCCGGCCGGATTCCCGCGCGATGAACACCGTCGTGTCAGCAAGGCCGCGGGTCAACGCAACGGGAGGTCGTCGGTGGTGCCCGGCGCGAGATCGCGGAGCTGGTGGGTGAGGTCCGCGTCGGCCTGGTGGGAAACGACGCGTTGCGCGAACTCGTCCCGTGACAGCCATCGGGGTCGTCGACTGAGGGGCTGGAGCGCGGCGACGGGCAGCCCGTCGACCGTGATCGTCACGCTCTCGCCAGCACGCACCCGATCGAGAATTGCCCTCGTGTTGTTGCGGAGCTCTCTCGACGCCGCTTCCATCGCTACGATCGTAGCACCTGTGCGACAGTGGACAAGAACGCCCGGCCGGGACCTGGCCTGAAATTCGGTTGCGGCCGGCCGGCTGAATCGGCAACCTTCCTTGCCCGCCTCGACCTGACGCAGGACGGCCTCAAGACTGCGTTCGCAGCCGATGTTCCAAGCCGGGTCCAGAACCAGATTTTCGTCACGCAAGGGCCGTTCTCGGAGGAAGCCCTTCGCGAGCCAGTCGGGATCCCCGGCGTGGAAATCGATCCCGTCGTGGTACCTCGTCGCCAGCCACGACCCGAGTCGAACTTGGCCACTGCGCAGGCCCCAGCGTTCGTCGCTCGGGTTGTGGTCACACCCTTCCGGCATGATCCGACATACCATCCACCACACGAGGTTGTCCGCAGTGGCCACAAGGGCTGCGGGAAGCGGGTAACTCGCCAGGGCGACCTCTGAACGAGAACCGGAGAGTCGCCATGACCGTGAATCGAGCGGCGTCTGCCGCCGCGTCCAGCAGACAGTAGTGACGAGCGCACGCCAAATCCATGCGCGCCAGCAGCGTTACGTCGACACCGTCACGCACCAAGGGTTCGACTACGGCCTGACCGTCGCCGACGCGTTCATCCGGTCGATTCGTAGCCTTGGGTACAGACACTGCGGCACGGCCCTGGACGAGCTGATCGACAACGCAATCGAGGCGGGCGCCAAGGGTGTCCACGTCGTGTTTGGCTTCGACGCGTCCGACGCCAAACCCACGGCGATCGCTGTCCTTGACGACGGCGCGGGCATGGTCCCCGACATGGTTCGCGCCGCCGTGGTGTGGGGCGGCACTGATAGAGAATCGAGCGCCACAGGTTTCGGTCGCTTTGGCTATGGCTTGCCGAGCGCGAGCGTCAGCCAGGGTCGGCGGTTCACCGTGTACTCACGGACGGACGCAGGACCATTTTCTACTGTGACGCTGGATGTCGACGACATCTCCGAGGGGCGCTACGTGCGCGGTGGACGAGTAGTCATTCCTGCGCCGAAGACAGTCAAGAAGCCGCCCAACTGGATAGCAGACCACGCAGCTGAGAGGTTCGCCAATGGCATCGATGCGGTTCGCACGGTGATCGTCTGGGAGAAGCTCGACCGCCTTACGTGGAAGACGGCAGGCGCGCTCGAGCGCAATTTGCTCCAACACTTTGGCGTGACATACCGGAACTATCTCCGCAAGACGACGGTCACCGTAAACGGCACCGAGGTCTCCCCTATCGATCCTCTATTCACGACGCCCGGAGCCCGGTTCTTCGACCTAGATGCTGAACGAGCTGAGCCCCTTGAGCCAATTAAGGTGGACGTCAAAGCGGAGGACGGCCGTGTCCTCGGCACCGTCACCATTCGCGTGTCGTATATGTCGCCAACCTTCTTCCGGAAGGACAAGTCGAAGAAGGCCACCGGCAAGAACGCTAACTCCCGGTTCAGTGTTCGCAAGGATCACAACGGGGTCATCGTCTGCCGGCTCGGACGTCAGATCGACGTTACGACCCGCTGCCCGTTGACCACGTTCGTCAACAACGACCGCAGCATCGGCCTCGAACTCGACTTCCCACCAGCGTTGGACGGTGAGTTCGGGGTTACGACCGCCAAACAGCAGATCACGGTCTCCGACCGGGTGTGGGATCTCCTAAGGGCGAACGGATTCCTGCGGGCGCTGGAGGGACTGCGCCGCCGATACAAGGAGGAGGCCGCCGACGCAGACTCGTCCTTCGATTACGACGACGTGTCACCGTGGCCGTCTGAGATCGTGATGCACGAGGTCGAGGAGATCGTCGGCTCCACTTCGGATCCGGCCGCCCAGATGAACCTTGAGCGGGAAGTTGATCGTCTCGCCAAGAAGGCAGGCGTTCCGGCACCCAAGCTGCGAGAGGCATTGGAGAAGGAGGCCAGGGAGCGCCCGTACCGGGTGCAGCGGGAGAGCCAGCCGGGAGCGCCCTTCTACCGGCTCGAGCAGCAGGGCGGGCAGCAGGTCCTCTACCTCAACACTGCGCACCGATTCTTCACCGACATCTACGCCCCGATCGAGGGCCGAGCCGGCGCCCGCCTTCGGACCTCGCTGGAGTTGCTGCTGTTCGTCGTCGGCAGTTGCGAGGTAGACGCTACCGGGAGTGTTCGCTTTTGGTATGCGTCGGAGCGAGTCGAGTGGTCGAAGCGCTTGAACACCGCGTTGGCGAAGCTGGAGGAGCACTTCGACGTCGGCGCTGATGAAGCCGAGGTCCCAGAGGCGCTGCGGCCAAATGCCTGAGCCGGGCGAGGACGTCGAGCGCGTCGAGCGGCTCCGAGATCGTATCGAGCACGAGCTGCGCGCTGGGGGCTTCGTGTGGCAAGGGCATCGGCTCGTGCCACCCGAGGGCGATCCAAAGCAGGTCGCTCGGCTCCTTCATGGACGCCAACGGCTCGATGTTCTGAGGAAGAGCGCCGGCTTCATCAAGGAGTGGGAACCGCTGGTGCGGCCGTTCTTTGCCGACGGCACCGAAGTGCACCCGGCCGCCATCGACCCAGTCATCAAGGCGGTGGACACCGAGACGGAGGCGGCGCTCTTTCGCTATGCGAGCTTAAGCTGGAGCGTCCCGGTCTCGCAGGGGTATGGCCGTCGGACCCGGTTCTTGTTGCTTGACCAGTCCAACGACAAGCTCATCGGGATATTCGCCTTGGGCGACCCTGTCTTCAACCTTCGCGTACGGGACTCGCTAATCGACTGGACGGCCGCGCAGCGACAGGACCGGCTGTACAACGTCTTCGACGCCTTCGTCCTGGGCGCCGTGGAGCCCTATCGACAGCTCATCGGCGGGAAGCTGGCAGCGCTGGCGACGGTAACCGAGGAGTCCTTGGGCGTGCTGGAGGCGAAGTACCGGGGCACCAAGACCCACATACGCAAGCAGGAAAAACCCGCCCGTCCGGTCCTGATCACCACGACCTCATCGCTCGGTCGGTCGTCGATCTACAACCGCCTCTCAATCCACGGCCGCCCGGTCTTCACCTCCGTGGGGTTCACCGAAGGCTTCGGTCACTTTCAGTTTTCGGATGCGCTGTTCGCCGAACTGGTGGAGTTCGCCAGCGAGATCGAGGACCTGCGTGGCAGCAAGTACGGGGACGGACCCAACTGGAGGATCCGGACACTGCGGACTGCCCTTGAGCAACTCGGGCTCCCTGGAGACCTCCTCCGGCATGGTCTTCGCCGAGAAGTCTTCCTGGCGCCCCTGGGTATCGGCTGGAGGGCCTTCCTACGGGGCGAGACCGACATCGTCCGCTGGTACGGCTACAAGCTAGCCGACGTCGCCGCGTTCTTCCTTGAGCGCTGGGCGATACCGCGAGCGTCACGGCAGCCACAGTTCCGTTCGCACAAGGCGGTCGACGGCCTGCTGACCCGAGAGTTGGCAGCACTCCCCGGCTAGGCGGCGGGTTCCGCTTCGCCCGGGCGGACGGCGCTCTAAGGCTTAGACCACCTGAACATGTAGCAGGCCTTCTGACTCATGTAGTCCGCGTGCACCCGGTGGCTCCCGCCGTTCGGGCGCGTCCACCGACCGGGCTGCTTCCCGCCCGAGTGGCCCACCAACTCGAAGTTGGTGGCACGGTAGATCGTGCCCTGGTGCCGGCAGAGGTCGGCCCACGCCACGCACGCCTCAATGGCGGGGAGCCTCGGGTACTTCTCCGCCCAGTCGGTGCGCACCCGTCTGAGCGCCGTACCGATGGCCCGGCTGGCGACACCCAGGGTGTGCACCCGTCCTTGCCGATCACGGACCCGCAGTCCCTGGAAGTCAGGTTGAATCCAGAGTCGAGCGAGCTCGATGAGCTGCATCGGGTGGTGACCGTTGAACCTGACACTGAGCCGAGGCAGGGTGAACAGCATCACGCCGGCACGGTGGTCATCGACGAGGATCCAGTACGGTAACTGGGCCATGGTCCTGCCCCGATGCAGATAGTGGTTGCGGACGATTACTTCGGTCGCCTCGCGGAGAACGGCGATCTCCAACGAGACCAACGGTGAGGATGAGCCCACGGCCTTCCCTCCGTTCGGAACTCCAACGGAAGGAAGGCCGGGGAAGCATCAGGCGGCCGCACCCGACCTTCGACGTGGGCGCCTTGAATCAGACAGCCGCCGCTAGGCGGCCGCAGTCGCCCAGTTGGTCAGCTGGCGCTTGAGGGCGAATCGAGACAGACCAACCCGCTCGGCCGCCGTGGTGAGCGGCGCGCCCTCGTAGGCGATCAGGCGGGCAGCAACCCGCGCCCGGCACCCGAGAGCAGCCAGGCGGGATTCCAGGTCAACGGCATCGTCGACCGCCGGCAGTCCACCGTCGGTCAGCGGCTCGATCGGCTCGGTGAGATCGATGTCGATCTCGGTGTAGTCGCGCACCGACCGCACCACCGTCTTGCTCGTCGAGCGGATGTCCCGAACGGCAGTGCGGGCGATGGTGTTGACATAGGTCATCGGAGCCGAGCGCTTGGGGTCATAGCTGCCGGCCGACTTGCTCAGCAGCAGCTCCCAGGTGCGACTCACCACGTCATCGACCAGGCCTCGGTCGGCCAGGTCCTGCGCCAGCGCCCGGGCCCTTGCCTTCAGCCTGGGATGAAGGATGACAGGCAGGGTGGCCCGGGCCTCCGGATCGCCGGCCATGAAGGCCGGCAAGGTCTCATGCAGGTCGGTGGACACAACACTCCATTCACTCGCAGCGGTTAGTTGCTCATTGACCGCTGCGGCGACGGAGGTCGTTGACGGCGCGTTGGCCGCACCCACACCGGTCTTCGGGGGAATGTACCAGGCGGCCCCTCCTCTGCGCTTACCGCTCGGAGGGACCGCCTGGGGATTGCAGGGGACTAGGCGACGTCCTCGTTGACCTCGACGTCGGGGTGGTATGCCTCCTCCGCCTCGGTCATCTTGGTGGCCAGGTTCGCCAGGGCGTCGGCGAGGAACGGGCTCCAGACGGACCGGCGCTGGGCGGCGTAGAAGAGCGCCTTCTCCTCCTCGATCACCTTCAGTTCCGCCCGAGCCAGGGCGAACAGGAGCAGGTCCACTGCCTCCTTCGCCCGGGCGGCGCCGAGCCGGAAGAGATCGCCGTAGAGCACCTGGTAGAGCTGGTGCTGCCGGTTGATGACGACCGTGATCTGCTGACCGACCCACTTCGGTTCGTAGATCGGCCCGCCCACCACGTCGTCGTACTCCACCCGGTACTTCGAGCGCTTGGCCTGCTCCTCCAGCGCCTGCCGAGCCTTCTCGACATCACCGCCGCCCTTGGCTGCTTCCTTCTCGGCCGCCTTCTCCAGCTCTTCCCGGGCGTGGCTCTTCTCCCGGTCGGGGATGTCCGGCTTGGTGCTCGTGCCGACATCCGCCGCCTGTGCGGCGTTCTCGGCGTGCGATCTGCCCTCCGGCCGCTCGACGGGCTTCGTGCGCTCGCGCTGCTTGGTCTGCCAGTTGTTCTCCCGGCGAGCGGCGTCGTCGATCTCGGCGGCCGCGAGCACCCGCCAGAAGTCTTCGATCGGCCGAACGCTCTGCTTGTCGTTCGTGATGCCGAAGACCTCGTCGAACGCGGGGTCGAACCGGACCTCGATGCCCCAGTAGTAGGCGTAGCTCTGAAGCAGGGGCCAGTTGCCGAGTCCGTTGCTCTTGTCTTTCTGCGAGCGGGGGAAGACGTCGACCGTCTCGATCTCGCGGTTGGCCCGGACGAAGGACATGCCTCGGCGGCCCTTGCGGATCTCGAACCGCATCTTGGCGTCGGGATCATCCACGGTTGCGTCGGCGAAGCCCTTCGGGAACCGGGCCACAGTGACCCTTATCGCCCCTACGATGTCCCCGCTGTCTGCGGCGGCCTGGGGATCGGCGCGGGCGCTCATCAGCTCCAGGTGCTTGTCGCCCGTCTCGAGGTCCTGCCAGTAGCGCACCGGCAGCGAGCGCTCGACCGTGGCCATGGCACCCCCGTCGTCGGCCGGGACGTATAGCCGGGCGCCCGATGTGAGGAACAGGTGGTCGACCGGGTGGACCACCATGCCGGACACGACCAGCGTCAGGCCGTCCGGATTCGTGACGGCGTTCTTGAGGTGGTACCGATAGGTGACCCCGAAGTCCTCGACCAGGTGCTGGCTGAGGGTGGCGGCCTTCTTGTAGGTCAGGCGGTCGGGGCGCTGCCACACGACCACGGTGCCGTGGGTCAGCGTCAGTTTCTCCTTCGCCACGTACTTCTGGACGAAGTCCGGCAGGTCGGCGATCTCGGGGGGGTCGATGCTCTGCGCACCGAACTTGCTCGGGCTAGTGATGTCGAGGACACCGCGGAGCCAGGGCTTGTCGCTGTTGGTGCGGCTGTAGACCTCCACCCGCCGGCCCTGGTTGATGGATGAGTTCGGCAGGCCGAAGCCGAAGCGACCGATGAAGTTGTGGTCGTCGAAGTGCGTGCCGCCGCCCCAAGTGAGGGCGTAGCGGATCATTTTGGGCAACATGCCCGAACCGTTGTCGATGAAGGCCATGTCCGAGACGGCCTTCCTGCCGGGGTCGCTGGCGATCACGACGTCAATCCGGGTCGCCCCCGCCTCGATGGCGTTGTCGATGATCTCGCGGCTAGCGGCGGCGGTGTCCCGGTAGCCGCTGCGGCGCTGCGACTCGACTGCGTGCCGCACGTTGAACAGCGGGAAGGTGAAGTCGTCCGGCAGGTCCGCCAGATACTTCTCTTGGCGCTCCAGCTCGGTAAGAAGGGCATCTGTGGTCACCTGTTCTCCTGACGTTGACGGCTCGTTGGCCGCATGGGGTTCATGAGGATGTGTCCCGCCGAGGGCACGGAATGTGCGCCTGCGCCGGAAATTTCTCGACCGCCCGCCCGTGACGCGCCGGCCGGATGGCAGTTCGATGGCAGTCACGGCCCCAACATCAAAGCGGTTCCCAGCAAAAGCTGGGAACCGCTTTCTGACCTCAGTACGAGTAGGTGACCGTGGAGGTGTGTGATCCATGACCTAGGCGACACCTGTGTCAAGACATAGGAGACACCCGAGATGGAGGTGCTCCTGTGGACATGGGTCGCTACCTGGTGGAGGCACACCTTCGGGAGGGGCGCTCGGTGGCCGAGCTGGCCGCCACCCACGGCGTGAACCGCAGCTGGATCTACAAGCTGGTGGCCCGCTACCGGGACGAGGGCGACGCCGGGCTGGTCCCCCGCTCCCGGCGTCCCCTCACCTCGCCCACCCGCATCGCCCTCGAGGTGGAGGAGGAGATCCTGGCTCTGCGCAAGCAGCTGGCCGACGACGGCCTCGACGCCGGGGCGGTGACCATCCACTGGCACCTGCTCGAATCGCCACCAGGTGGTGCCATCGGTCAGTTCCATCTAGCGGGTGCTGCAGCGGCGGGGCTTCGTCGTCCCCCAGCCCCACAAGCGGCCCCGGTCCAGCCTCATCCGCTTCCAGGCGGAGCTGCCCAACGGGTGCTGGCAGTCCGACATGACCCATGGGCCCTGGCCGACGGCGCCCACGTGGAGATCGTCAACTTCATCGACGACCACAGCCGGCTGTGTGGCGTCGCGGGCGGTGGAGGTCACCAGGGCCGTCGACGTGGCCGACATCTTCTTCGGCCGCCACCAGCGCCTATGGGGTCCCCGCCAGCGGTGCTGACCGACAACGGCTGCATCTACACGGCCAAGCACCGACCGCGGCCGGGTGGTCATGGAGACCCTGCTGGATGCGTTGGGGATCCCACAAGCACTCGAGTCCCTACCATCCCCAGACCTGCGGCAAGGTCGAGCGCTTCCACCAGACCGAGAAGCGCTTCCTGGCCCGCCAGCCGGGCGGCGGCCGACGTGGCCGAGCTCCAGGCCCAGCTCGACGGCTTCGTCGCCTGCTACAACCAATGCCGGCCCCACCGGGGCCCTGGGCGGGCGCACCCCCGCCGAGGTCTTCGCCGCCAAGGTCAAAGCCCATCCGCCGCCCCGGCCCGCCCCGGTCCATTTCCGGGTCCGCCGCGACAAGGTGGACAAGAGCGGTCGGGTCACGCTGCGCTTCCAGAGCCGGCTGCTCCACATCGGCATCGGCCGGGCCTACCGAGGCACACCGGTGCTGTTGTTGGTGGCCGACCTCGACGTGCGCGTCCTGACCGAGACGGGTGAGCTGATTCGCCACCTCACCATCGACCCCAGCCGCGACTACCAGCCGATCAGACCGGGCTGATGTCTACGATGTCTTGCGACATCTGTCTCCGATGTCTCGCGACATC
>CAWGUU010000018.1:0-91583 GCA_963825765.1 uncultured Acidimicrobiia bacterium | reverse complement strand
AGCCCCAGCGGGCGGCGTAGCCCAGGTGGGCCTCCAGGACCTGCCCGACGTTCATCCGGCTGGGCACGCCCAGGGGGTTCAGGATGATGTCGACAGGCGTGCCGTCGGCCAGGTGGGGCATGTCCTCGACCGGGAGGATCTTGGAGATGACGCCCTTGTTGCCGTGGCGGCCGGCCAGCTTGTCGCCCTCGGAGATCTTGCGCTTCTGGGCGACGTACACCCTGACCAGCTGGTTCACGCCGGGAGCCAGCTCGTGCTGCTCCTCACGGGAGAAGACCTTGACGTCGATGACCTTGCCGGTCTCGCCGTGGGGGACCTTCAGGCTGGTGTCGCGGACCTCCCTGGCCTTCTCGCCGAAGATGGCCCGCAGGAGGCGCTCCTCGGGGGTCAGCTCGGTCTCGCCCTTGGGGGTGACCTTGCCGACCAGGACGTCGCCGGGGCCGACCTCGGCCCCGATGCGGATGATGCCCCGCTCGTCGAGGTCCTTCAGGATCTCCTCGGACAGGTTGGGGATGTCCCGGGTGATCTCCTCGGCGCCCAGCTTGGTGTCGCGGGCGTCGACCTCGTGGGCCTCGATGTGGATGGAGGTGAGGACGTCGTCGCGGACGAGGCGCTCCGACAGGATGATGGCGTCCTCGAAGTTGTAGCCCTCCCAGGGCATGAAGGCGACCAGCAGGTTCTTGCCGAGCGCCAGGTCGCCGTTGTGGGTGGAGGGGCCGTCGGCGAGCACGTCGCCGGTGGAGATGACGTAGCCCTCGTCCACCAATGGCTTCTGGTTGATGCAGGTGCCCTGGTTCGACCGGCGGAACTTGGCCAACCGGTAGAACTTGCGGCCCAGGGTGTTGCCCAGGCGGTCGGTCTGGCCCTCGCCGTACTGCACCAGGATGTGGTCGCCGGTGACCTCGAGGATCTCGCCGTCGCCCTCGGCCAGGATGACGTCGCCGGCGTCGCGGGCGGCGCGGGGCTCGATGCCGGTGCCGATGTAGGGAGCCTCGGCCCGCACCAGCGAGACGGCCTGGCGCTGCATGTTGGCGCCCATCAGGGCTCGGTTGGCGTCGTCGTGCTCGAGGAACGGGATCATGGCGGTGGCCACGGACACGATCTGCTTGGGCGAGACGTCCATGAGGTCGACCTCGGTCGGCGGGACGTAGTCGATCTCGCTGGTGGTGCCGTAGGACGTGCCGCCTGCGCCGATGCGTACGCCGGCGCCCTGGGGCCCACGGCGGACCAGCACGCGGTCGCCGATGAACGCTCCGTTGTCGTCGAGCGAGGCGTTGGCCTGGGCGATGACGTGCTCTTCTTCCTCGTCCGCGGCGAGGTACATGATCTCGTCGGTGATGTGGCCGTCGACGACCTTGCGGTAGGGCGTCTCGATGAAGCCGAAGTCGTTGACCCGGGCGTAGGTGGCGAGCGAGCCGATGAGGCCGATGTTGGGGCCTTCAGGCGTCTCGATGGGGCACATCCGGCCGTAGTGGCTGGTGTGCACGTCACGGACCTCGAACCCGGCCCGCTCACGCGACAGGCCGCCCGGGCCCAGCGCCGAGAGGCGGCGCTTGTGGGTGAGGCCGTCGAGAGGGTTGGTCTGGCCCATGAACTGGGACAGCTGGCTGGTGCCGAAGAACTCCTTGATGGCGGCCACCACCGGCCGGATGTTGATCAGGGTCTGCGGCGTGATCGCCTCGACGTCCTGGGTGGTCATGCGCTCGCGGACGACCCGCTCCATCCGGGACAGGCCGATGCGGACCTGGTTCTGGATCAGCTCGCCCACCGACCGGATGCGGCGGTTGGCGAAGTGGTCCTGGTCGTCGAGGCGGTACCCGGCCTCGCCGGCGGCCAGGTGCAGCAGGTAGGTCGTGGAAGCGAGGATCTCCGAGGGGCTCAGGACGAACTGGGCCTGGGCCGGGCGGTCGAGGTCGATCTCGAACAGGCTGGCGATCTTCTCGATCTCCGGCCCGAGCTTGCGGTTCAGCTTGTAGCGGCCGACCCTCGTGAGGTCGTAGCGCTTGGGGTTGAAGAAGGCGTTCTCGAAGTAGGCCCGGCCGGCCTCGACGGAGGGCGGCTCGCCAGGGCGGGCCCGCTTGTAGATCTCGACCAGCGCCTCTTCCCGGGTGGGGGCGAGCTCGCGCTCCTTCTCCCACTGCCCCTCGAGGAAGTCGAAGTGGTTGACGAAGCGCTCGAGGAAGCCGGGCGCGGCCTCCTGGTCGTAACCGAGGGCCCGAAGCAGGACGAACAGGCTCAGGCGACGCTTGCGGGCCACCCTGGTGCCGGCGGTGACGTCCTTGCCGGGCTTCTGCTCGATGTCGAACTCGATCCACTCGCCCCGGTAGGGGTGGATGGTGGCGGTGGCGATCGTCTTGGCGTCGCGCCCGGGCTGGAAGATGACGCCCGGCGACCGCACCAGCTGGGAGACGACGACCCGCTCGGTGCCGTTGATGATGAACGTGCCCTTGTCGGTCATCATCGGGAAGTCCCCCATGAAGACCGTCTGCTCCTTGATCTCGCCCGTGCCCGCGTTCATGAAGCGGGCCTGCACGAAGATCGGGGCCGAGTAGGTCATGTCCTTCTCCTTGCACTCCTCCACCGAGAACTTCGGCGGGGGTCGCAAGTCGATGTCGTCGGCGTCGAACTCCAGTTCGAGGCGGAGCTGGCCGGTGAAGTCCTCGATGGGACTGATGTCGCGGAACGTCTCGGCCAGGCCGCGGTCGAGGAACCACTTGAACGAATCACGCTGTACGGCGATGAGATCGGGCAACGCCAGAACCTCATCAAGGTTCGAGAACGAGAACCGTTCCCGGGTGACGGGACGAGTGGGCAAGGACGTAACTCCTTCCCGGAGATCAGGGGTCAAGAATGCAGCCGGGCGCGCGAGGTCAAGCCAGAAGCACTGAAAGGCGACACGCGAGCGGGCACGGCAGAGGAAAGAATAGCCCTCGTTCCGCGCAAACGCAAGCTGGCCCGGGAACAGGCTGGTCGCGAGGTTATTGCACCCCGATCACGAGGTCAACCCCGAATCGCAAGGTTGCCTGCCCGGGGTTGGACCTCGTCGACCTGCCGTGTTCCCGGCGTTCCGGTGCTACTTGACGTCGACCGAGGCTCCCGCCGCCTCCAGCTGGGCCTTGGCCTTGGCCGCGTCCTCCTTCGACGCCTTCTCCAGCACCGTGGCGCCGGGGGCGGAGTCGACGAGGTCCTTGGCTTCCTTCAGCCCGAGGCTGGTGAGGGAGCGAACCTCCTTGATGACCTGGATCTTCTTCTCGCCGACGCCGGTGATGATGACGTCGAACTCGTCCTGCTCCTCCTCGACGGGAGCGGCCTCGGCCGTGCCGCCACCGCCGGCCGGGCCGGCGACTGCCACCGGGGCGGCAGCGGTGACACCGAACTTCTCCTCGAACTCCTTGAGCAGCTCGCTCAGCTCCAGGACGGTCATGCCGGCGATGCTGTCGAGAATTTCTTCCTTGGTGGCCATCTAGGACTCTCCTGCTTTCTCTGTACTCGTCTCTTCTGGGATCTCTGCGGTCGTTGCGGGGGTGGCGTCGTCGGTGGCGGGGAGCGTCGGGGCCGCGGCTTCGGGGGTCGCCGGCTCCGGGGGGGTCTCTGCGGTCGCCGGCTCCGGGACAGTTGCCTCCGGAGTCGAAGCCTCGGGGGTCGAAGCCTCGGGGCCTGCCGTCTCCGGAGCCGAGGCATCGGGGGCTGCCGCGTCGGGGGCTGCCGCGTCGGGGGCTGCCCGTGCCTCGGGGGCTGCCGCGTCGGGGGCTGCCGCGTCTGGGGGCTGCCGCGTCGGGGGCTGCCGTCTCGGGGGCGGCAGGCTCCGGGGCGCCCTCGACGGCTGTTTCGGCGGCGTCGGGTGCGACCCCGCTCGTGTCTCCGGCGGCCGTCTTCTGGTCGATCAGCGCCGACAGCCCGTAGGCGAAGTTGCGAGGAAGGGCCTGGAGCAGGCCCGCCATCTTCTGCAGCGGAGCGGCCAGCGCCCCGGCCAGCTGGGCCAGGATGACCTCGCGGGGGGCGACGTCGGCCAGTGACGCGGCCTCGGCACCGGTGAGCACCTTCCGGCCGAGCACGCCACCCTTGACCGTCAGGTGGACGTTGGTGCGGGCGAAGTCGCGGAGGGCCTTGGCCACCGCAACCGGATCGCCGTCCACGAAGGCGACGGCCGTGGGGCCCACCAACATCGGCTCGAGCCCTTCGAGGCCGAGGTCGCGGCACGCCAGCCGGGTCAGGGTGTTCTTGAAGATCCGGTACTCGCCGCCGGCCTCCCGCACCGACTGACGGAGCCGAGCCAGCTCGGCCACCTTTAGTCCGCGGTACTCGGTGAGCACGGCTCCGTTCGACGACGACAGGCGCTCGCGCACTTCGTCGACCACGGCGACCTTCGCGGGCCGCGGCGGCTTCTCGGGCCTGGGTGGCTTTTCGGGCCTGCTGTCGTCGGCCATTCGGCCTCTCCTCCCCGGGCGGCGGCGCGCGAACGTCCCGGGAGGGGCTGTCCACACCTCGTCGGGCGGGCCCAACGACCCTCTCGGGTCAGAGCCGCTTACGCGCCAAGCGCACCGGATGTCTTCGGCGGTACTGGTTGTCGCCGACCAGGGTACTACGGCCCGAGCCGGCCTCCGCTGGCCGCGTGGCTAGTCGTCGTCCCTGCCGCCCGTGACCGCCTCGCCGGTGACGACGACAACGGTGCCGGCCAAGCCGGAGTTGGTGGCGCTGCCGTTGGTGCTGGCGTCGCCGCTCTCGCCGCCGTCGCCACTGTCGCCCGAGCCGGCGGTGGGGCTCGACTCGGACTCGCTCGTGGCCTCGCCGGTGTCGCCGCTGTTGGCGGCCGACGACTGGGCGCCGCTGGTGCCGCTGCTGCCGCTCACCGCCACAGGAGTGGAGGTGATGGACACGCCCTGGCCGTTGCCGGCGGGGTTGTCGGTGGTGGCAATGGAGCCGCCGGTGACTGCGATGGCTGCGCTCGGTCCCACGATCCCGGGCACGCCGGGTGCCCCGTCGGCACCGGGCGTTCCGGCGACCACTGCCCCGATGGCACCGTCGGCTCCCGGAGCGCCACCGCCAGGACCACCCGGGGCCCCTGGTGCGCCCGGTGCTCCGGGGGCTCCAGGCACGCCACCGGCGCCTCCGGCGCCACCTGCGCCGCCCGCTCCACCAGGCCCGCCGGCACCGCCGGCTCCGGGGCCACCGAGGCCACCGGGACCGCCGATGCCACCGAAGCCCTGACCGCCGGCGCCGCCGGCGTTCGCGGCCCCGGCGACGAATGGCGTTGACGGCCACGCCTGACGTGGCCGCGGCCACGGTCACCCCTCCGTCGCCGCCGTCGCCGCCGACGATGATCGGGACGGACAGGTTGGCGGCGGCGCCGGTGTCGCCTGACTGGGCGTCGGCCGTGACGTCGGCGCCGGAGTTGGCGGCGCCGTCCGCAGCGCCTTCGGCATCGGCGTCGCCGGTCTCGCCGGACTCGCCGGCGTCACCCGTCTCTGCCTCGTCACCGACCGCCACCGCAGCACCCAGGGCCGCGCTCTGAACCGCGCTCACGTCGGCGCTGGAATCGCCTGTGTCACCGGACCGGCCGGAGTCGCCGGACTCTGCCGACGGGCTGGCGTTCGCGCTGGATTCGGCGTCGCCCGTGTCGCCGCTGTTGGTGGCGCTGCCCTGGGAGGTCGTGGCTCCCGAGCTGCCGCTCTCGGCCCGCGGATCGCCCGTGATCGAGGCCGAACCCCCGTCGCCGCCGCCGGCCGGGGAGGCGGCGACGGTGACGCCGCTTTCCGCCTCGGGACTGCCGCCCACGGAACTGCCGGCGCCACCGGCGCCACCCGCGCCGCCGAGACCGACACCGGCCCCGCCGCCGGCACCGCCGAAGCCGCCGAATCCGGCTCCACCCGCGCCACCCGCGCCACCCGCACCGCCGGCACCGCCGGCACCCCCGGTGACGATCGGGGCGATGATAGGCGCCGGGTCGCCGACAACCACGATGGCCGAGGCGGCTGCGCCGCCGGCACCGCCCGCGCCGCCCGCTGCACCTGCGCCGCCGGCACCGCCGCCGCCGGCACCGCCGGCGCCCCCGGCACCGCCGAAGCCGCCGAAGCCGGCGCCTCCACCTGCGCCTGCACCACCGGCTCCACCGACAAGCACGTTGACCGCCGGGCCGCCCACGGCAAGGGACACGGCCGCACCGCCGTCGCCACCCTCGCCGCCAGGGGCGATGGTGAGGACCGCGTTCTGCACGTCGCCCGTGTCGCCGGACTCGGCGGTGGTGTCCACGTCCGCCCCCGAGTTGGCCAGACTCTCGGCCGAGCCGTCGGCAGTGACGTCACCGGTGTCCCCGGTCTCGCCCGAGTCGCCGGATTCGGCCTCGCCACCGGTCGCCAAGGCGATGCCCAGGGTGGCGGTGTTGGCGGCCGCGACGTCGGAGGAGGCACCGCCGGTGTCGCCAGAGTCGCCTGAATCACCCGAGTCGGCGTCGGGGCTGGCGTCTGCTTCCGACTCCGAGTCGCCGGTGTCGCCGGTGTTCGTGGCCGACGCCTGCGAGGACGAGGAACCCGACCCGCCCGATGCTGCGGAAAGGCTGCTGGAGACCGCCGAGGCTCCGCCGGCACCGCCGTTGGCGGACGCGGTACCGACTGTGGCACCGCCCTCGGCTTCGGGGCTGCCCGTCACTGCCCCGCCCGCGCCACCGGCTCCGCCCGCACCGCCGGCGCCCAGGGCGCCCGACCCGCCGGCACCGCCGAAGCCGCCGAAACCTGCACCGCCGGCACCGCCGGCACCGCCGGCCGCGCCTGCGCCGCCAGCGCCGCCCGAGACGATCGAGACGACGGTGACGTTGATGGTGGCGGCACCCCCGACGATGTCGACCGTGTCGACCAGCTGCTCGACCTCGGTGGCGGTGGCACCGAGGCCGCCCGCGCCTCCGGTGCCGCCGGTCGCTCCGAACCCGCCGAACCCGCCTCCGCCGGTGCCACCGAACCCGCCGAACCCGCCGAAGCCGGCTCCGCCGGCGGCTCCTGCTCCGCCCGCCCCGCCGACCAGGACGTTCGTCGCCGCCCCGCCGGTGTCCGCCGACACGGCCAGGCCACCCGCGCCACCCTCGGCGGCCACGGCGACGAGTACGAGACCGTTGCCCGCCTCGCCGGTGTCGCCCGATCCCGACGCGGACGACACGTTGGCCCCCGAGTTGGCGACGCTGTCGGCGTCGCCCTCGGCGAGGGAGTCACCGGTGTCGCCGGTATCCCCGGAGTCGCCAGACTCGGCCTCGCCGCCGATGGCGACCGCCGAGCCCAGGAGCGCGGTGTTCGTGGCGGTGGCGTCCGTCGACACGTCGCCCGAATCGCCGGAATCGCCGGAATCGCCCGTGGTCGCCTCGGGGCTGGCGTCGGCGTCCGACTCGGCGTCGCCGGTGTCGCCCGAGTTGGTGGCCGAGGCCTGGGAGCTGGACGCCCCCGAGCCGCCGGATGTCGCGATGGGGCTGGAGGTGATGCGTGCGCTGCCCCCTGCCCCGCCGTTGGCCGAAGCCGTGGCAACCGTGGCGCCAGCCTCGGCCCCCGGGCTGCCGGTGATTGCGCCGCCCGCACCGCCGGCACCCCCTGCGCCGCCCACGCCCGGCCCGCCGTCGCCGCCGGGACCGCCGAAGCCGCCGAATGCGGCACCTCCGGCGCCGCCCGCAGCGCCTACGCCGCCCGCACCGCCTGCGCCGCCGTCGACGATCGGAGCGATGAGCTGGGTGATGGTGACGTCGCCGAACACGGTGGTGAGATCCTCGATGAGCGCCTCGTTCAGCAGGGCGTCGCCGCCGGCACCGCCTGCACCGCCGCCGCCGCCGGGACCGCCGAAGCCGCCGAATGCGGCGCCACCGGCACCGCCGGGACCGCCGAAGCCGCCGAACCCGGCACCCCCGGCGCCGCCCGCGGCCCCCGCCCCTCCGACGAGGACGTTGGTGGCGTCGCCACCGGCCACGAGGGTCACGGCCGCACCGCCGTCGCCACCCTCTCCGGCGATGGCCAACACGACGACGTCGTTCTCGGCCGCGCCGGTGTCACCCGACTCCGCCTCGGACACGACGCTGGCGCCCGAATTCGCGAGGCTGTCGGCGTCTCCGGAGGCAACTGCGTCGCCGGTCTCCCCGGTGTCGCCGGAATCGCCGGACTCGGCCTCGCCGCCGACGGCGATGTCGGTGCCCAGGAGGGCGGTGTTGGTGGCGGTGGCGTCCGAGGACGCGTGACCGGTGTCGCCCGAGTCGCCGGAGTCTCCGGAGGAAGCCTCGGGGCTCGCCTCGGCTTCGGACCCGGCGTCGCCGGTGTCGCCCGAGTTGGTGGCCGAGGCCTGGCTGGTGGAAGCGCCGGAGGCACCGGACGTCGCAGTCGGGTTGGAGCTGACCGTCGCCGCGCCGCCTGCGCCGCCATCGCCGTCTGCCGTGCCGACCGTCGGCCCGGTGTCGGCCTCGGGGCTGCCGGTGATCGCTCCACCAGCACCGCCGGTGCCGCCGGCGCCGCCCGTGCCAGTGCCACCCGTGCCGCCAACGTTGCCGAACCCTCCGAAGGCCGGCGCCCCCGCGCCACCCGCGCCGCCGGTGCCGCCAGCCGCGCCCGCGCCGCCGAAGACCAGCGGAACGACGGTCTCGGTGATGGTGACGTCGCTGAACGTGGTGTTGATGGTGTCGACGACCGTGTAGACGTCGACCACGTCACCGCCTTCGCCACCGCCACCGCCGGCGCCACCGGTGGCCCCGAAGCCGCCGAAGGCCGCTCCGCCGGCGCCGCCCTCGCCGCCGAACCCGCCGAAGCCCGCTGCGCCCGCGCCGCCCGCGGCCCCGGAGCCGCCCACCGCGACGTTGGTGGCGTCGCCGCCGGCGACCGCCACGACGGCCGCGCCGCCGTCGGCACCCTCACCGGCAACGACGAAAGCTTCGATCTCGTTCACTGCGGCACCGGTGTCGCCGGAGTCGCTCGAGGAGGCCACGTCCGCTCCCGAGTTGGCGCCGCTGCCGGCACTGCCCAGGGCGACGGCATCGCCGGTCTCACCGGTGTCGCCGCTGTCGCCGGACTCAGCCTCGCTCCCCGACAGCGAGCCGGAGGCCACGGCCGAGCCTGAGTCGCCGGAGCCGCCGGAGTCGCCGGAGTCGGCAGTGGGGCTGGCAGTGGATTCGGACTCTGCGTCGCCGGTGTCGCCCGTGTTGGTGGCCGACGTCTGGGCGCTCGACGGGCCCGAACCACCGGAGACGGCGGTGGGGCTGTTCGTCGTCAGGCTGGCTGCGCCCCCGGCACCGCCGTTGGCGGCCGCCGTACCCACCGTGGCGCCGCTCACCGCTTCGGGACTGCCCGAGACCGCTCCGCCCGCTCCGCCCGCACCGCCGGCGCCGCCGGTGGATGCGCCGCCGGCGCCGCCCGTTCCACCGACGCCACCGAACCCGGCTGCGCCCGCGCCGCCTGCGCCGCCCGCTCCGCCCGCGCCGGCGGCACCGCCGATGTCGATCGGTGCGTACAGGCGGTTGATGGTGAGGCCGGTGACGTCCTCGAAGACGAGGGTGACGGTGGAGATCTCGACGTCGACCTCGGACGCGTCGCCCCCCGCGCCTCCGGCGCCGCCGCCCCCGCCGGCGCCGCCGAAGCCGCCGAAGCCCGCCCCACCGGCACCGCCTGCGCCGCCGTTGCCGCCCACCGATACACCGCCCTCCGCTCCGAGAGCGCCAGTGCCGCCCACGAGCACGTTGGTGGCGCTGCCGCCGGCAACCAGGGCCGCGGCCACACCTGCGTCGCCCCCCTCGCCGCCGATCACGGCCGCGTCGAGGTCGTTCTCGGCGTCGCCCGTGTCGCCCGAGCCGGCGTCGGAGACGGCCGACGCCCCGGACACCGCCGAGCTGTCCGCGTCTCCTGCGGCGAACACGTCGCCGGTGTCACCAGTCTCGCCGGAGTCACCGCTCTCGGCGTCGCCGCCGATGGCCAGGCCCGTGCCCAGCAGGTTGGCCAGCAGCGTGGTGTTGGTGTCGGTGGCCACGGACGTGGCGCTGCCGGACTGACCGGTGTCGCCCGAGTCGCCGCTGGCGGCCTCGGGGCTGGCGTCGGCCTCCGACTCTGCGTCGCCGGTGTCGCCCGTGTTGGTGGCCGACGTCTGGGCGCTGGACGCACCTGAGACCCCCGACGTGGCCGTGGGGCTGGTGGTGACGCTCGCCCCGCCGCCGGCGCCGCCGTTGGCCGCGCTCGTGCCGACCGTGGGCCCGGTCTCGGCCTCAGGGCTACCTGCGATCGCGCCGCCTGCACCGCCGCCGCCGCCTGCACCGCCGACCGAAGCGCCGCCTGCACCGCCGCCGCCGCCTGCACCGCCGAACCCCGCGCCACCGGCTGCGCCGGCGCCACCGGCGCCACCCGCGGCACCCGCGCCGCCGAACACGAGCGGGACGATCGTGTCGGTGAGCGTGACGTCGCCGAAGGTGGTGTCGATCGTCTGGACGCTCGTGAAGATCTCCGTGGCCGCCCCGCCCTCGCCGCCTGCGCCGCCGATGCCTCCCGGGCCGCCGAATCCGCCGAAGCCGGCGCCGCCCGGGCCGCCCGTGCCACCGGCGCCGCCGGCCGACGCGCCGCCGACACCGCCGGCTGCGCCGGCGCCGGCCAGCAGGACGTTGGTGGCCTCGCCGCCGTCCACCAGGGTGATGGCGGCACCGGCGTCGCCGCCCTCGCCGCCGATCACGACCACATCGACGTCGTTCGCCGCCGCTCCGGTGTCGCCGGACCCCGAGATCGAGCCGGCGGACGCGCCCGACGTGGCCGAGCTGGCGGCGGAACCGAACGCTGCGGCCCCACCTGTGGCGCCGGCGTCGCCGGTGTCGCCCGACTCAGCCTCGCCGCCGAGGGCGACGGCCGCGCCGAGCAGGGCGGTGTTGGCGGCCGTGGGAGTCGACGTCGCGTTCCCCGAGTCGCCGGAGTCGCCGGAGTCGCCGGAAAGCGCCACAGGGCTGGCATCCGCCTCAGAATCCGCGTCGCCGGTGTCGCCCGTGTTGGTGGCCGACGACTGGGCGCTGGAGGAGCCCGACGCGCCAGATGTGGCAGTGGGGCTAGTGGTGACGCTCGCCGCGCCTCCTGCCCCGCCGTCGGCGTCCGCCGTTGCCACCGTGGGGCCGGTGTCGGCCTCGGGGCTGCCGGCTATGGATCCGCCTGTGCCACCGACGCCGCCGGCACCGCCCGTGGAACCACCACCGCCGCCGCCGATACCACCTGTGCCGCCGGTGCCGGGCCCGCCGGCACCGCCCGCGCCACCACCGGCGCCCGCACCTCCCGCTCCACCGCTGACGATGGGGGCGTCGAGGGTGGTGACGGTGGCGTCGCCGTTGGCCGTGGTGATCGTGGTGACGACGGCGTCGTTCGCGACTGCCGCGCCGCCGCCACCGCCCGCGCCACCGCCGCCGGCCGCGCCGCCGAAGCCGCCGAAGCCCGCTCCGCCGCTCCCGCCTGCGCCTCCGGCTCCACCCGTGGCCGCGCCACCGACCCCGCCGACGCCCGCGGCTCCGCCGACCATGACGTTGGTGGCGTTGCCGCCGGCCGACGCGGCCAGAGCGAGGCCGGCGTCGCCACCCTCGCCGCCGACGACGACAAGGTCGAGTTCGTTCGCAGCCGAGCCGGTCTCGCCCGAGAAGGACACGCCGGAGGCACTGGCCCCGGAGATGGCGGTGCTGGACGCGGTACCCACGCCGACCGATGCGCCTGTGTCGCCGGTGACACCCGTGTCGCCGGTCTCGGCGTCTCCGCCGACCGCAAGGGCGATCCCGAGGATCGAGCCGTTGGCGGCCGTGGGGGTGGAGGTGGCACTGCCCGAGTCGCCCGAGTCGCCCGAGTCGCCGGACACGGCGACGGGGCTGGCCTCGGCGCTGGACGACGCGTCGCCGGTGTCGCCCGTATTGGTGGCCGAAACCTGGGTGCTGGAAGAGCCCGAGGCGCCCGAGGTCGCGATGGGGCTGTTGGTGATGAGGCTCGCCGCCCCACCTGCGCCGCCGCCGGCCGAAGCTGTGGCCACGGTGGGCCCGGTGACCGCCGTCGGGCTGCCCGACACGGTCCCACCGGCACCGCCGGCGCCGCCGGCACCCCCGGTTGCCGTACCGCCGGTGCCGCCGGTGCCACCTGCGCCGCCGAGGCCCCCGCCGCCGGCACCGCCAGCGCCGCCGAGCGCGCCCGCGCCGCCGGCGCCGCCGCTGACGATCGGGACGATCGTGACCGCGACGGCGGCGTCTCCGCCGGCCACGTTGATGGTGTTGACGACGGTGGAGACCTCGGTGGCCGACCCGCCGGCCCCGCCGCCACCGCCTGTGCCACCGCCACCGCCGGCGCCGCCGAGCCCTGCGCCACCGGCGCCGGCCAGGCCTCCGGCACCGCCTGTGGCCGCGCCGCCCGTGCCGCCGCCACCGCCGGCGCCACCGAGCATCACGTTGGTGGCATCGCCGCCGAGGGCCACGGGGATGGCCACGCCGCCGTCGCCACCCTCACCGGCCAGGACGAGCACGTCGAGGTCGTTGGCGGCCGCGCCCGTGTCACCCGAGACCGAGACGCCGTCGGCGTTGGCGCCGGAGTTGGCGAAGCTCGACGCCGCGCCAACTGCTGCGGCGTTGCCGGTGGCACCCGAGGCGCCGGAGTCGCCGGACTCGACGTCGCCACCGATGGCAACTGCCGCGCCCAAAAGGCCTGTGTTGGTGGCCGACGGGCTGGATGTGGCGTCGCCAGTGTCACCGGAGTCGCCGGAGTCGCCGGAGACGGCCGACGGGCTCGACTCCGCGCTCGAGTCGGCGTCGCCGGTGTCGCCGGTGTTGGTGGCCGACGTCTTGGCGCTCGTGGCGCCCGAGGCTCCGGACCGGGCTTCGGGGCTGGCCGAGAACGTGGCCGATCCTCCGGCACCCCCGTCGGCGGAGCCGACCGCGATCGCCGCGCCGCCGATGGCGGTGGGACTTCCTGTGGCCGCGCCTCCAGCGCCTCCCGCGCCGCCCCCGCCGCCGGCCGCGGCGCCGCCCGCCCCACCCGTGCCGCCCGCACCGCCCGTGCCGATGCCGCCCGTGCCGCCCGCCCCACCGGCGCCGCCCGCACCGCCCTGCCCGCCGGTGACGATGGGTGCGATCACCGGAGCGGGGTCGCCGACCACGACGGTGACCGCCGCTGAGTCCCCGCCCGCCCCGCCGGCCCCGCCGCCGCCACCCGCCCCACCGGCCCCGCCCGTTCCGGCGCCTCCTGCGCCACCCGCGCCGCCGGCCCCGCCGGTGGCGGCGCCACCCGTACCGCCGGTGCCACCGGCCGCGCCGGCCAGGACGTTGAGGGCGTCGCCGCCCACGGCGATGGGAACGACGATGCCGCCGTCGCCACCCTCGCCGGCCACGACCAGGGCCTCCACGTCGTTCTCCGCCGAGCCGGTGTCGCCGGACGTGGACACGACGTCGCTGTTGGCCCCGCTGTTGGCGAAGCTGGTGGCCGCGCCGACCGCGGCGGCGTCGCCGGTGGTGCCGGTGTCACCGGAGTCGCCGGACTCGACGTCGCCGTCGATCACGATGGCCGCGCCGAGGATCGCCGAGTTGGCGGCCGTCGGGCTGGACGCCACGTCACCCGTGTCGCCGGAGTCACCCGTGTCGCCGGACACCGCGGTCGGGCTGGATTCCGCCTCGGACTCCGCGTCGCCGGTGTCGCCGCTGTTCGTGCTGCTGCTCTGGGCCACCGAGGCGCCCGAGCTCCCGGACACTGCAGTCGGACTGCCGAACGTGACCGTGGCATCGCCACCCGCGCCACCGTCGGCGGTGCCGACAGCGATGGCGCTGCCTCCGACCGCCGTGGGGCTCCCGGACGCTCCCCCACCCGTGCCGCCCGCGACGCCGGCGCCACCGGCCGCCGCTCCACCGGTTGTGCCCGCACCGCCTGCGCCGCCGGTACCGGGCGCGCCGCCACCGCCCGCGCCGCCGGCTCCACCCGTGCCGCCTGCTCCACCGGCCGCAGGCGGGACACCCACGCCACCGGCTCCACCTGCTCCACCCGCGCCACCTGCACCACCAGCGCCGCCGACATCATCGGCACCGGCCGCGCCCGCGCCGCCGGCCGCGCCGACGTCGGCCCCGCCGGCCCCACCGGCCGCGCCGGGCGTGCCGACGATCACATTGGCGGCACTGCCACCGAGGGCGATCGGGAGGGCGAAGCCGCCGTCGCCGCCTTCGCCGCCGAGGGCGAGGACGTCGATGTCGTTGACCGCGTCACCGGTGTCACCGGAGACGCTCGTGGACGTACTTGACGCGCCGGAGTTCGCCGAGCTGCTGGCCAGGCCGATCGAGGACACCGCTCCGGAGTTACCGGTTGAACCTGAATCGGCGGACTCGTTCGGCGAGGAGCCGGAGGCGACGCCGATGCCGCCGAGGGGGTTCCCGCCGGAGGTCTGGGTGGTGCTCCCGACGCCGCCCTCTCGAGTCACCGGCGTGATGCTCAGGATGCCCGTGTTGAGGGCGAAGGGGTTGGGCGTGGCCGAGCCGCCCGTGCCGCTGCTGTTCCCGGTTGAACCTGAGGTCGAGGTCGGGTTGGCGACGGCCGTCGAGCTGGCGTCACCGGTGGCACCCGTGTTGGTGGCAGAGGACTGGGCGGTGGCCGAACCGGTATCGCCGGAAAGGGCCACCGGTGAGAGCGCCACCAGCGCCGACCCGCCGGCCCCGCCGGACGCATCGGCGATCGAGGCGACGACTCCGCTGAGGGCGCCACTCGAGCCGCTGGTACCTACGGACGCGACAACGCCGTCGGCTCCGACGGAGAGCGACCCGGCGATACCGCCCTCGCCCCCCTCGCCCCCGGCGGCGACGGCGTTGGTCAGGTTCCGGGCGTCACCGCTCGGGCCCGGTCGGCCGGTTGCGTTCGAGCTGGCTCCCGAGTTCGCCGAGCTGGTCGCCTTGCCCGTGTCGGCGCTCTCGCCGGATGACCCCGCATCCCCGGACGCGGGGCCTGCGTCGGCGGGCGTCTCGCCGCCCAAGGCCGCGGCGGTGTCGGTGGTGGCCGGCGCCTCGGAGGCCTGCGGCTCCGTGGTCGGCGTTTCGGTCTGTGCCGTCGCCGGGCCCGCAGCCGCGCCCAGGAACACAAGGAGCGATGCCAGCATCGCGCCTACCAGCGCCGGCGTCCCCTTGCCCCTGCCCCTGCTCCCCGTGGCCGCCGTCGTGAATCCAGCCCTTGACGCCCGCATCGTCAGCCTCGCTTCGTTGGCGCTGTGCACTTCGACCGCTCAACCGGGAGCACACCGCCACGCCACGCGGAACGCCCAGCTCGCGGCGGCAGACTACTTCGGGGAGGAGGCTGACAGGAAGCTTTCCGCCGGATTCCCGGGGGTGTTGGAGGCGATTCGGGGCTCCAACAGCCAGGTGTTGGAACGCTACGCGGCTACGACGGGCCAGCCGCAGCCAGGTCGTCCTCGAGCGCACGCGCCGCGCTGGGGTCCATCTTCACGCCCGGACCCATGGTGGACGAGATGGTGACCCCGCGCATGTACCTGCCCTTGGAGGAAGCCGGCTTGGCCCGGTTGAGCTCGTCGATGACGGCCCGCAGGTTCTCCAGCAGGGCACGGCGGTCGAAGCTCACCTTGCCGATGGGGACGTGGATGTTTCCGTAGCGGTCGGTGCGGTACTCCACCCGACCGCCCTTGAACTCCTTGACCGCCCGGCCGACTTCCATGGTGACGGTGCCGGTCTTGGGGTTCGGCATGAGGCCCCGGGGGCCGAGGACCCGGCCCAGCTTGCCGACCTGTCCCATGAGGTCAGGCGTGGCGATGGCAACGTCGAAGTCGAGGAACCCGCCCTGCACCCGAGCGACCAGGTCGTCGGCGCCCACGACGTCGGCACCCGCCTCCCGGGCGTCATTGGCGGCCTCGCCGGCGGCGAATACCACGACCCGGACCATCTTGCCCGTACCTGCCGGCAGACCGACGGTGCCTCGCACGATCTGGTCGGCCTTGCGGGGGTCGACGCCCAGGCGCACCGCCAGCTCGACGGTCTCGTCGAACTTGGCGAAGGCCAGGCTCTTCACCAGGTCGACGGCCTCACCCGGGTTGTGCAGGAGCTGCTCGTCGAACCGGCGGACGGCGTCCTGGTACTTCTTGGAGTCCTTCTTGGTGTGCGTCATTTGGAAACCGTGATCCCCATCGAGCGGGCCGTGCCGGCGATCTGGCGCTTGGCCGCCTCGAGGTCGTTGGCGTTGAGGTCGGGCATCTTCACGTTGGCGATGTCGGCCAGCTGGGCGTCGGTGATCGAACCGACACCGGTTCGTCCTGGGGTCTCCGACCCCTTTTCGACCCCGGCGGCGGTGCGCAGCAGTACGGGCGTCGGCGGCGTCTTGAGGATGAACGTGAACGAGCGGTCCTCGAACACGGTGATCTCGGCCGGGACGATCGTTCCCCGCTGCGACTCGCTGGCCGCGTTGTACTGCTTGCAGAACTCCATGATGTTCACGCCGTGGGGGCCCAGGGCGGTGCCGACGGGAGGCGCGGGTGTGGCCGCGCCGGCCGGGATCTGGATCCTCACGACTGCTGCTACCCGTCGCTTTGCCATCTACAGCTTCGCCACCTGACTGAACTCGAGCTCGACCGGAGTCTCCCGGCCGAAGATGTTGACGAGGACCTTGAGCTTGAGCTGGTCCTCGTTGATCTCGGCGATCTGGCCGGAGAAGTCCGAGAACGGACCTTCCTTGACCCGAACGCTCTCTCCCACCTCGTACATGGGCCGGCGGGCCGGCTTGCGGGCCACGCCCTCGGTGCCGCCGGACTGCACCTGCAGGATGCTCTCCACCTCTTTGCGCGAGAGCGGGGTGGGCTTGGCCCCCAGGCCCACGAACCCGGTGACGCCCGGCGTGTTGCGGACGACCCGCCAGGAGTCGTCGTCGAGCTCGCACCGCACGAGCAGGTAGCCGGGGAACACCTTCTTCTGGACCGTGACCCGCTTGCCGCCCTTGAACTCGATCACGTCCTCCATCGGGATGACGCACTCGAAGATCCTGTCCTCCATGTTCATGGAGGCGATCCGGCTCTGGAGGTTGGACTTCACCTTGTTCTCGTAGCCGGCGTAGGTGTGCACCACGTACCACGAGCCCGGACGGTCGTACGGGCTCTCGACCGGGACGACCTCGTCCTCCTCGTCGTCGTCGGCCAAGCCGTCGCCGAGCACGACGTCAGGCGGGATCTCGATCGGCGGGATGTCGGCCTCGGGGCCATCGGCCTCGGGGGCATCGGCCTCGGCCCCGGCCACGGCGATGGGGCCGTCGGTGTCGCCCTCCGCCGCCGCAGGGCCCCCTTCCTCGGGTGCCGCCACGCCCTCGAGCTCCACGGGATCGGCGAGCGAATCGGGGAGGGAGTCGGACGGCTGGTCGTCGTTGTCTGCGATGTCGCTCATTCGAAGAGGAAGATCACGAACTGCCCGAAGGCGTAGTCGAGCAGGAAGATCAGGGCGGTGAGGAGCAGCAGGGCGATGAGCACGATGATCGAGTAGTTGATGACCTCGGCCCGCGTCGGCCACGCCACCTTCCGTAGCTCGGCGCGCACCTGGCGGAGGTACTCGGCGGCACCGACACGTTCCTTGGGCGGACGGGGCGCGGGCTTGACCGGCTCGCGACGAGCCGGCGAACCGTCGGGCGCGAGCTGGCCCTGCTTCTGCATCATCCGCTTCATCTGTCGGTTCACAGCTACCTCTTGGACGGAAACGATCGAACGCAGCAGGGCAGGAGGGACTCGAACCCCCAACCGCCGGTTTTGGAGACCGGTGCTCTGCCAGTTGAGCTACTGCCCTTAGGGGTCTGCCCGGGGGCGTGGATGGCCCGAGGATAGCTCAAGGTTCGCGATGCCCGTCCCCCATCTCCGAGTGGAGAGCGGTAGCTGGCGTGCTAGCTGGCGACGGGCACGCGACGGTGGCGGGCGCGGCTGGCCAGCACGATGGCACCGGCTGCGCTGGCCGCAGTGGCGGCGGCGATGGTGCCGACGTAGGCGGCCTGGCGGCCGGTGAGCAGGAAGCGCATGGCCCGCCGCTCCCCCGCGGCCTCCAGCGAGGCGAGGATGTCGGGCAACAGTCCGGGCGCGGGTTCGAGCAGCTCCGTGCGCATCTGGTGGAGGGCCCGTAGCACCTTGCGGTACTGGGCCAGCTCGGCCTGGCACCGCAGGCAGGAGTCGACGTGGCGGCGCAGATCGAGATCGGCCACCTCCATGCCGTCGACGATGCCCGGCAGGGCCTTGGCGACCGCAGAGCAGGACACGCCGCTGGGCAACAGGCTTCCGCGCGTGGCCGACCACAAGCCACCCTGGATGGCTGGACGCAAGAGCATGAACCTAGACCGCACGGGCCTTCTCCTCTCCCGGCAACGGGAACAACCGCTCACGAAGCTTGCGACGGGCCCGGTGCAACCGCACCTTCGCCGCCGCCTCGGTGATGCCCAGCTCCGAGGCGATGGCCTCGTGCGGGAGGTCGTAGATGTCACGCAGCACCACGACCGAGCGCAGGGGGGGCGAGAGCTCGGCGAGAGCCGCCGTCATCCTGTCGCGGAGGGCACCGGCCTCGGCCATGCTCTCGGGGTTCGACTCGGGGCGCACGTCGGGCGTGGCGTCCTCGTCGGGCAGAGGCTCGTGGGATCCGTTGCGGGACCTGCGGACCAACGCGGTGGAGGCGCAGTTGGCCGTGATCCGGTACATCCAGGTCGAGAACCTGGCGTCGCCCCGGAAATGCTTGAGGCCCTTGTACGCTCGCAGGTAGGCATCCTGGGCGACGTCGCGGGCGTCCTCCTCGTTCCCCGTCAACCGGTACGCCAGGGTGTACACCTCGGCCTGCGTGGTCGTGACCAGGGCGGCGAAGGCATTGACGTCGCCAGCCTTGGCCCGTGCCACCAGCTCTGCCTCATCCGCAGGGATCACCACAGGTTGGACCTCTGCGGGATCCGAAAGGTTACGGCCACGTTTCGGTCCAGACGTGGCAGGTTTCGGTCCAGACGTGGCAGGTTTGGGCTTGGTGGCAGCCTCGGAGGGCTGCTCGTCGTCGGTCAGCGAGTCTCGCGGTGGGTCGTGTGCGTCCGATCCCAGCGGCAGTACTTCTTGAGCTCCATGCGCTCGCGGTCGTTCTGCTTGTTCTTCATCGTGATGTAGTTCCGCCGCTTGCACTGCTCGCACGCGAGCGTGATCTTCACTCGCTTCTCGCCCTTCGCCATCCTCGGTGCCCTTTCGCTTCACGTCGATCCAAGTCTGTCATGTACCGCCCGGACCGGTGTCCGGGCCGGTCGTGCCCTACGCGATCACCTTGACGACCCGGCCGGCGCCCACGGTGCGGCCCCCCTCGCGGATGGCGAAGCGCAGGCCCTCGTCCATGGCGATGGGCTGGATGAGCTCCACCGTCATCTGCACGTTGTCGCCGGGCATGACCATCTCGGTGCCCTCGGGCAGGGTGATCTGGCCGGTGACGTCGGTGGTGCGGAAGTAGAACTGGGGCCGGTAGTTCTGGAAGAAGGGGCTGTGGCGGCCACCCTCGTCCTTGGTCAGCACGTAGACCTGGGCCTCGAAGGTGGTGTGGGGGGTGATGGAACCGGGCTTGGCCAGCACCTGGCCCCGCTCCACGTCCTCCTTCTTGGTCCCCCGCAGCAGCACCCCGATGTTGTCGCCGGCCTGGCCCTGGTCCAGGAGCTTGCGGAACATCTCCACCCCGGTGCAGACCGTGGTCTGGTTGTGGCCCAGGCCCACGATCTCGACCTGGTCGCCCACCTTGACGATGCCCTGCTCCACCTTGCCGGTGACCACCGTGCCCCGACCGGTGATGGTGAACACGTCCTCGATGGGCATGAGGAAGGGCTTGTCGATGTCACGCTCGGGCAGGGGGATGTAGGAGTCGACCGCGTCCATCAGCTCGTGGATGGCCGGCTTCCAGGCCTCGTCGCCCTCCAGCGCCTTGAGGGCTGAGACCCGGATGACGGGGGTGTCGTCGCCGGGGAACTCGTAGTCGCTCAGCAGCTCCCGCACCTCCAGGTCGACCAGGTCCAGCAGCTCCTCGTCGTCGACCGCGTCGGCCTTGTTGAGGGCCACCACGATGTAGGGCACCCCCACCTGGCGGGCCAGCAGCACGTGCTCGCGGGTCTGGGGCATGGGGCCGTCGGCCGCGCTGACCACCAGGATGGCGCCGTCGATCTGGGCCGCCCCGGTGATCATGTTCTTGATGTAGTCGGCGTGGCCGGGCATGTCGACGTGGGCGTAGTGGCGCTTGGGGGTCTCGTACTCCACGTGGGCGATGGAGATGGTGATGCCCCGGGCCTTCTCCTCGGGGGCCTTGTCGATCTGGTCGAAGGCGGTGAAGCTCACGTTGGGGTTCTGCTCGTGCAGCACCTTGGTGATGGCGGCGGTCAGCGTGGTCTTGCCATGGTCGATGTGGCCCATGGTGCCCACGTTGAGATGCGGCTTCGAGCGCTCGAACTTCTGCTTGGCCATCCTGCGTCTACCCCCGTGTCGTGGTGGCGGCGGGCGGACTCGAACCGCCGACTCCTCGATTATGAGCCGAGTGCTCTGCCAACTGAGCTACGCCGCCAAGGTTGAGCCTTGACTGCCGGCCGTCGCGCCGGGCGACCCAGCTTACAAGCACCCCGCGGAGCCCCCTGTCGGAATCGAACCGACGACACCAGCCTTACCATGGCTGTGCTCTACCGACTGAGCTAAGGGGGCGATTCCTTCGCCGATGCGACTCCACCTTCGATGATAGTCAGCCGATCCGCGGCGGAGATCCGGCTGGCGACTGTCGCCGACGCCGACGCCATCCGGGACATCTACAACGTCGAGGTATCGGGCTCGACCGTGACCTTCGACATGGTGCCCCGGACCCTCGACGCCCAGGAGGAATGGCTCAGGGAGCACGCCGGAGCCCACCCCGCCATCGTCGTGACCGAGGACGGTGTCGTGGTCGCCTTCGGGTCCCTCGGCCCGTACCGGCCCCGCCCCGCGTACGCCACCACGGTGGAGGATTCCCTCTACGTCCGACGGGACCGCCAGGGCCTCGGGTACGGGCGGGAGCTGCTCACCGAGCTGTTACGCCTGGCGACCGTCCACGGGTTCCACGCGGTGATGGGGCGCATCGTCGACGGCCACGAGGCCTCCATCGCGCTGCACCAGAAGTGCGGCTTCGACCTCGTCGGCGTCGAAAGGGAGGTCGGCCGCAAGTTCGGCCGCTGGCTCGACGTCGTCGTGATGCAGCGCCTCCTCTGAGAAGCAGGCCGAATTGCATCTGGCGCATCATTCGGCACCCTTAGAACGCTCCGGCGCAGGCCAGGGAACAAGCCACTCTGGACGGAGAGCAGGCCCGGAAGGCCGACGAAGGGCTTGATCTACCTGGCCTTTTCCTCCAAGGTTGCGTTGGATGCAACGCGGTTGCATCTAGCGACCTGGCCGGAGGGGTGGATGGGACAGCGTTCCGAGACGCCCGGAGCCGCGCATCTGGCCCTCGTGCGAGGAGCCATTCTCCTTCACCCCGAGACTGCTGTGTTCGATGCCATTCGCCGGGTGGCGCACCCAGCAGCAGAGCCGGCTGCTGACCGCAACCACGATCGGCGGCCGCGAGGGCATGTCCGGCGGTCCCAGCGCTTCACGAACGACTACCCGTGGAGGTGGGGCCCTGAGGACGTCGAGGCGTGGAGCAGCTCGTTGATGTCGGACAAGCGAGCCCATTCGACGGTCCGCAACTACCAGATCGTCCTCGGGCTGTTCATGTCCTACGTCACCGACGCCCGCTACCGATGGGGCCCAGAATGCGAGGAGCGCTTCGGCGAGCACCCGGTCCAGATATGCCACGAGTGGAACACCGCCGACCACGTGGCCGACTACGAAGGAGGTCCCGGGCGACGCCCGTTCAGCCGGGAGGAGCTCATCGCCTTCTACGAGTACGCCGCCGAGCGGGTGGCGAAGATTCGGAGCCTGGGCCGCAAGGGGTGGCTCCCCGCCTTCCGAGACGCCGTCCTCTTCAAGGTGATCTACGCCTGGGGACTGCGCCGGCGAGAGGCGGTGATGCTCGACATCGGGGATTTTTCCACCAACGCGGCCGCACCCGAGCTCGGCCGTTACGGGATGCTGCTCGTTCGCTACGGCAAGGCCATGCGGGGTGGCCCGCCACGCCGCCGCAATGTGGCCACGGTGATGCCTTGGGCGGTCGAGGTGGTCGACGAGTACCTCACCGTTGTCCGCCCCACCTACGGACAGGACTGCCACCCGGCCATGTGGCTCACGGAGCGTGGCGCCCGGATGTCCGTCCACCATCTCAGCGCGCGTTTCGCGCTCTACCGCAGGGCGGCCGGGCTGCCCGACGAGCTCACGGCCCACTCGCTGCGACACGGTAGCGGGCGCCCGGTGTTTCCATAGGGTGATCGCCGACTCCCCGTCCCCTCCGCTACGGGAAGGTCTAGCGTGTGCCCATGGCACCCGAGCTGGCCATGACCGGAATGGCCGGGCCGCCTGAGGAGGATCGCCCTTGGTACAGGAGTCTTCCTCAGGTGTTGGGCGATCTGGGGGTGGGCCTGGTTGTCGGCAATCCCGAGCGCGCGCTGCTTGTCAACGAGGCGTTCGGCTCTCTGATCGGCTATTCCGTCAAGGAGGTCTTGACAGTGAGACCGTTCGCCGATCTCGTCACCCCAGACTCCCGGGATCTCATCGCCGACCGGGCCAGGCGCCGCCTCGCCGGCGAGGAGGTGCCACGACACTACGAGTGCGACCTTGTACACAGGGATGGGCATCGCGTCCCGGTAGAGGTCAGCGCTCAGCTCGTCGCCGGCGAGGGTCCGGCCGAGATCGTCGCAACATTCCGAGATCTCATCGAGCTCAAGCGGGTCAAGGCCGAGCTCGCCACTCGGGCCCACCAGCAGGCTGTCGTGGCCGAGGTCGGTCGCCGGGCGCTGGCCGACCCCGATCTCTCTTCTCTTATGGATGCCGCCGTCGACGCCGTCGCCCGCACCCTCGACGTGGAGTACGCCGAGGTCCTCGAGCTGCTGCCGGAAGATGACGTCTTGCTCCTGCGGGCGGGGGTGGGGTGGGAGGAGGGACTGGTGGGCCAGGCCACGGTCGCGGCCGGGCTGGGGTCCCAGGCCGGCTTCACCCTGGCCTGCGACGCCCCAGTGGTGGTGGAGGACCTCGCCCGGGAGACCCGCTTCGGGGCCCCGCCGCTGCTGGTCGACCACGGGGTGGTCGCCGGCATGACCGTACTCATCCGCAGCGATGACGAGCCCTACGGCGTGCTCGGCGCCGACACCACGCGCCACCGGAGCTTCGGACTCGACGACATCCATTTCCTGCGGGCGGTGGCCAACGTGGTGGCCGACGCCGTAGCCCGTGGTCGGGTCGAGGCCGAGCTCGCCACTCGGGCCCACCAGCAGGCTGTCGTGGCCGAGCTCGGTCGCCGGGCGCTGGCCGACCCCGATCTCTCTTCTCTTATGGATGCCGCCGTCGACGCCGTCGCCCGCACCCTCGACGTGGAGTACGCCGAGGTCCTCGAGCTGCTGCCGGAAGATGACGTCTTGCTCCTGCGGGCGGGGGTGGGGTGGGAGGAGGGACTGGTGGGCCAGGCCACGGTCGCGGCCGGGCTGGGGTCCCAGGCCGGCTTCACCCTGGCCTGCGACGCCCCAGTGGTGGTGGAGGACCTCGCCCGGGAGACCCGCTTCGGGGCCCCGCCGCTGCTGGTCGACCACGGGGTGGTCGCCGGCATGACCGTACTCATCCGCAGCGATGACGAGCCCTACGGCGTGCTCGGCGCCGACACCACGCGCCACCGGAGCTTCGGACTCGACGACATCCATTTCCTGCGGGCGGTGGCCAACGTGGTGGCCGACGCCGTAGCCCGTGGTCGGGTCGAGGCCGAGCTCGCCACTCGGGCCCACCAGCAGGCTGTCGTGGCCGAGCTCGGTCGCCGGGCGCTGGCCGACCCCGATCTCTCTTCTCTTATGGATGCCGCCGTCGACGCCGTCGCCCGCACCCTCGACGTGGAGTACGCCGAGGTCCTCGAGCTGCTGCCGGAAGATGACGTCTTGCTCCTGCGGGCGGGGGTGGGGTGGGAGGAGGGACTGGTGGGCCAGGCCACGGTCGCGGCCGGGCTGGGGTCCCAGGCCGGCTTCACCCTGGCCTGCGACGCCCCAGTGGTGGTGGAGGACCTCGCCCGGGAGACCCGCTTCGGGGCCCCGCCGCTGCTGGTCGACCACGGGGTGGTGAGCGGGATGAGTGTCGTCATCATGGGGCGGGCCGCTCCGTGGGGGGTTCTGGGTGCTTACGCGAGCAGGCGACGACGCTTCAACGTCGATGACGCCCACTTCCTCCATGCCGCCGCCAACACCCTGGCCGAGGTGATCGGCCGCGCCGAGGTGGAAAAGGCCCTTCGGTCCGCCCACGACGAGGAGCGCCGGCTGCGCCAGCGCCTCGAGACCCACTCGAGGGCAGCGGTGGACGCTCAGGAGGGCGAGCGGCGGCGCATCGCCCACGAGCTGCATGACGAGATCGGCCAGACTCTCACTGGTCTCAAGCTCGCGCTGGAGAACCACGTGCGCCTTTCCCCGGAGGCGGTGGCAGATCGACTGGGCCTGGCGCGAGCCCTGGTGGGCGAGCTCCTGCGCCGGGTGCAGGATCTTTCCCTCGACCTCCGTCCCGCCATGCTCGACGACCTGGGCCTTCGACCAGCCCTTCTGTGGCTCGTGGAGCGGTATACCGCCCAGACGGGGGTGGAGGTGGCCTTCAAGGCTCCGGGGCTGGACCGGCGCCTCCGGCCAGAGGTCGAGACGGCCGCCTTCCGGATCGTGCAGGAGGGGCTCACCAACGTCGCCCGCCACGCCGGGGTCAGCCTGGCCACGGTCGGCTGTGCCCTGAGCGAAGACTCACTGCGCATCGAAGTGAGCGACGAAGGCGTCGGCTTCGAGGTTGACGCCCTCCGGCCCGGGCAGAGCAGCGGCCTGGTCGGGATGGAGGAGCGAGCCCGCGCGACCGGGGGCCAGTTTCGGTTGCGCTCCGAACTCGGCGGCGGCACCTGGGTGATCGCCCAGTTTCCGCTTAGCGAGCGTCCGAGTGTGATTCCATGACACTCAGGCTCGTCCTCGCCGACGACCACCCGGTGGTACGAGAGGGTCTCCGGGCCCTGCTGGACTCCGACCCCGACTTCGAGGTGGTGGGCCAGGCCGATAACGGCGATGACGTGGCCACGCTGGCTGGCCAACTCCATCCCGATGTCGTGGTGCTCGATCTTATGATGGGTGCGAGGAGCGGCCTCGACGTCACCCCGGAGCTGGCTGAGCGCTCGCCGGCGACTCGCGTTCTCATCTTGTCCATGCACCAGAGCGAGGCCTACGTGCTCGAGGCACTGCGAAGGGGCGTTTCGGGCTACGCCCTCAAGCAGGCGGACGCGGCGGAGCTGGGACGGGCCATCCGGGAAGTGGCCGCCGGACGCCGCTACCTCAGCCCACCGCTGTCGGAGCGTGCCCTGGAGGCGTACTCTCGCCGCGCCGGGGAACCCCCCGACCCCTACGACACCCTCACCGACCGCGAGCGGGAGGTCCTGCAACTCGTGGCGCAGGGCCACACGAACGCCGCCATCGGCGCACAGTTGTTCATCAGTCGGCGGACCGTGGAGACGCACCGAGCGCATGCGATGAAGAAGCTGGGCCTGCGGACCCCCGTCGAGCTCGCAATCTACGCGGTCCGCCGGGGCATCGTTCCCCAAGAGCAGTAGGCCGTAGCCACCGCGTGCTAGTGGGGTTGAGTCGCCTAAGAGTGTCGGGCGCCCCCGTAGTCGTACTGAGCAGTTTCCCGTAGACATCCGCCTAGCTGGCCGCCCCTTCTGAGTGAAAAGGTCTGAGTCGCGGACGCATCGGGTTGGCGCGTCGGCAACGAGTTTCAGCATCCAGATCAGCGGACGGAAGGGTGGTTCCAATGCGCGGCGATCGGCAGATGCATCTCGCCATGTGGGCCGTCTCGGAAGCACGTCGGCGTCGTCGCCTCGAACGGCGTTTGCCGCCCGCTACGCCACGGGTGGTGGCGCCAGCGCCGCGCATCGCGAAGACAACTGTTCCGACGCCCGGAAGGAGCTGACCAGCTCGTCGCCGGAGAGGCCCCGCTCTTCCTGGCTGGGGCCGGGCCTCCACAGCCATGACGTGGAGGGAAGCGAATGTCAACACAACTGGGTTACAGGCCCGCTCCGCCCAAGCCGTCGCCCTCGTGCCGAGTGGCAGCCGCGCCCCGCAGCCGGCGCGCCCCGATCCCGGCTGGCCACCTGGCACGCCTGGCCGTCAAGGTGGCGCCCGCTGAAGCATCCGACTTCGTCGTGGACTGGCAGCTCGGGCCGCGCGGGTCCCGGGAAGGTGAGTCACGACTCGATGTCGGCCGCGGCCCCGTCCGACGGACACCGCCCGCCGCCCAGCCCCCGAGTAGCCCCCACGACCCCGCCGTCGGCCTTCCGGTTCTCCGTCGGCCGCGCTCCTGGCCTCGTGGTCGTGACGGTCCACGGCACGCTGGACACCTCCGGATGTGCCCAGCTCGAACACGTGCTGGAAGACCTGATCGAGAACCAAGGGAACCTGAGGGTCGTGGTCGATCTTCTAGACCTGACCCGGGTGGAGGAGGGTGGCTGGGCCGTCTTCCGGGGCGCGGCAACTTCGGCCTCCACCCGGGGCGGCGAGTTGATCCTCGCCGACCCCTGCGATGCCGTGCACCGAGGCTTGGATGCGACCGGCTTGGCCCCCGCTGTCCGCGTCACCGGACGCTCCACACCGTTTCGGGGACGGTCCCTTCCATCGGCCGGAGAGCGGACCCCTGCAGAGCGGCGGTCGATCTCCGCTCACCCGGCCGGGAGCAATAGGTACCTCGCCGACCAACGAGACGAGCCATGATCCGCTGCGAGCCCAAAAGGGGCAGCGACCACGTCAAGGTGTTCATCGTGGGCGAGAACGGGATCGACGGCCCGGTCGCCGTGGTTGGAGATTTCAACAGGATGGGACCCCACGGCCACGTCGCTGCGCAAGCACCGCGACCAGCGCACGGCGTCGGTCACCGTCGAGGCCGCGAGGCGTTACGCGTTCCGCTACCTGGCCGAGGGCGGCAGGTGGTTCAACGACGAGGCGTTTGACGGCTACCAGCCGAACGAGTACGGCGGGAGCGACTCGGTCGTTGATCTCTCGGCCCACCCATGACCGTCGAGCACTCCCCGGGGACGGCTGGTGCTTCGGCTGGATCGCCGCGCTGGTGGGTCGGTCAAAACCTCTGGCCGCCCTCGGCGGGCGAGAAGGGTTCGGTCGCGTTCGAGGCGGACCGAGTCGCCATGAGCAACGTCGTCGAGCTCGTCCGCTCCTTGCCCGAAGACTTCCGGGACCTGCTGGGCGAGCGGCTCATCGACGGGACCAGAAGGGAACGAAGCTGCCGACGGCACGCCCCGGGGTCCCCGACCGCCATCGAACGCCTCATATGCGTCCGGGATCTCGTCCACGCAACGGCCGACCACTTGGAGCGCCTGTCCCGCGATGTTCGTCCCGTCGAGACGCGCTGCCATCTGAGCGAGCCGATCGCCGGCTACCACCGCTGGGATCCCGACGAGATGATCTCCGTGCTCGCGGCGGAGTCCGAGCGCCTGGCCCGGGTGGCGGAGGGTCGCGCGGTTGACGACTGGCTTCCCGCGAGCGTCCGGCACGGGATGGTACTGATCATCACCGAGCTCCTCGGTCACGTGCTGGCCGAGGCTGCCCAGCAGCTCAGCAAGGCCGAGCTCGCGCTCGGGTCCTAACGTCATGTCCGGGGCACGGTCAGCGACTCTTGTGGGCGGACGGCGCGGCACGCGGTTCTCGCCTTGCCGGGGAGGCGCGCTCGGTCGGCCGAACCACCACCTGCCTCACGACCCGGCCACGGCCGCCCGCCGTGGACTCGGACTGCCATCCTCCCTCGGGTGCCGGCTTCAGCCACCTCGATCTGCCCGTCGTCAGCCGCGGCGGACGCGCCTATGTCACTGGCTCGGGCGACCTGGACTCGCTCACCGTCCCGCAGTTCTCGGGGCGAGGGGACCCCCGGTCGAGGAGGGTAGAGATACAGGCCTGATTCAGGCGATCGCTCAATACTGAGCGGGGCCCGACCCTGGCTCTCGTCCGAAGGGGCGACGCCTGTCCGTGGCCATGCGAACGTCCCCACCCGTGGCCAACCAAAGTCCCCCCCTCGATGACCTGATCCATCACCTGCGCCCTCTGGCGGATGACGGTGGCGGGGGCGAACCAGTCCACCACCCGAAAAGGGGACGCACCGATTGAAGTCAGCGAACGCGCGGATGTGGTTTGCGTTTGACTCAGTGTTCGCAGCCGCGGTTGAACACTCCGCATCTTCTACGGTGCCCGAGCCCGACGAGAGGGAGGCTCCACATGGCCGAGGGTTAGGGGCCGGCGCGGCGCAAGCGGCTGCTGACGCCGGAGGAGAACGTCGTATGTGCTGCAGATATTCGGATCGGCGGCACAACAATTGGCCTCGTCCCATGTCTAGAGGTCCCATGTCTAGAGTCAGATTGTGCGGAGAACCCATCTCCGATAGTACGTGAACACTCACCCCCTTGGCGCCGGCTGAGGATGCTGGGGGCGGAGTGGACTGGCAATTCGATGCGTGCCATCGCCGAGGCCGAAAAAAGAATCTTTCGTTGAAAACTGCACCCCGAGGAGTACAATGTAAGCGGTGCCTTGAAACCTCGTTGAACAGTGGAGGTGATCCACATGGCACTGGTAAATGCAACGCGGAAGGACCCTCAGAGTCCCCATCACATGCAGGTTGGAGGCTCTTATACTGGGGGTATCAACCCTGATCCCGGAGGTCGGCTTCGCGATGACATCGTCGACGTGATGCCGAACCCGAACCGCTCCAAAGGAACGTCCGACCACGCTCTGGAGCAGCAGAGGTCGATCTCCCGCCAACTCGGTGGCGGCCATACGCCGTCTCGCCGGGTCGCCTGAGCAACGGGCCAGTCGCCACCGGCAGCGAGCCGTCGGCATCTTGTAGCTGCCGGCGAGCGCGCCGTCCGGTGGCCGACCTGTCCCACGTTCACGAAGGGCGACCTCCCGGCGGATGTCGTCGACGTCTTCCCCTCGTCCGGGCCAACCCCGTCCGGGCGGCGTCGAGGACACGACCGGGTGACCGCCTGTACGAGGGGGCTCGACGCCGTGATGTCGCCCGCCAGCCCGATGGGACCATCGTTTCGCCAGTGGCATGGGACCACTTCCGGGGTCACCAGCACCGACTTGGCGATGATGGACGATGCCGTCGCTGTGGTCAAGGAACCCGGTCGCGCCCTGCGTCCTGGGTGGTCATGGCCGAGTGATCCTGTGCGTGCCGGATGAGGTCGTCGGGAGCGACCCTGCTCCGGCAGAGGGAGCAGTGGTGCTCGACCGCCCATCGCCCGGGGAGCAGGCCGAGCGGCGTCGGCGGGAGGTAGAGCACCTGCGTCCGGAACGTCGTGGTCATGCCGTCGGCCGCCGGCGTCGGCGGGGGCGGGGCGTGGTCGAGCCGACGTCGAGGCCCGGCTTCTGGCGGCGGCGGTATGACTCGCCGTCGAGCACCAGCTCGTAGGCCGCCGACTGCAGCCGGTCGATGGCCGACTGGGCCAGCAGGGCGTCGGCCATCTGGCCCAGTCACTCGATCGGCTCCCGGTTGGAGGTGACCACGGTGGAGGCCACCCGGTGCCGTTCCACGATGAGGTCGTAGACGTCGGAGGTGTCGAGGCCGTCCATCGGCTGGAGGGCGAAGTCGTCCAGTAACCCCGATTTCGGAGTAACTGGACTTATCCCGACCTCGCGATTATCCCGACGTGGCTCGGGCCCGCGCCGCGTCGGCCCAGTCGGCGGGGGGCCCCGCTGGTGAGCGGGCATGCCCCCCGAGGTCGGGATAATCACAGGTTCTCGAGGAACGCCAGCAAGCTGTCGGGAGGTCGGTAGCGCCCTGGCTTGGAGGTCGCAGGCGTGGTGCGGGCGAGCGCTCGTTCCTTGATGCTCAGGTCGGCGTGGAGGTAGATCTGCGTCGAGCGGATGTCGGCGTGCCCGAGCCAGAGGGCGATGACGGCGACGTCGACCCCGGCTCGCAGCAGGACCATGGCGCAGGTGTGGCGCAGGACGTGGGGCGTCAGGCGCTTGGTGGCCAAGGACGGACAGCGGGTGGTGGCCGTCGCCTTGTGGGTCGCGACCCTGGCCTCGACGGCATCGTCGCTGAGGCGCCGCCCGGTTCTTGTGGGGAACAGCGGATCATCACGCAGGCCACCCCGCTCCCGACGCCAAACCCGGAGAACGGCGACGGTCGAGGCCGTCAGCGGGACGCAGCGCTGCTTGCGACCCTTGCCGGTGCAGCGCAGGTGGGCGCCGTTGCCGAGCTCGATGTCACCGCAGCGGATCCCCGTCAGCTCGGAGAGGCGCAGGCCGGTCTGCACGGCCAGGGCCATCAGCGCCCGGTCGCGCCGTCCCTCCCACCAACTCAGGTCGGGAGCGGCCAAGAGGGCGTCGACCTCCTCGGGCTCGAGGAACGCCACGATGGTCTTGTCGTAGCGCTCTGGGGGATGGCCAGCACCTGGGCGATGAGCTGGGCGTGCTCTGGGTGGCGGAGGGCGGCGTAGCGGAACAGCGAACGAAGCGCGGCCAGGCGGGTGTTGCGGCTGCGGGCGCTGTTGTGGCGGTCGGTCTCGAGGTGGTCCAGGAAGGCCGAGATCACCTCGACGTCCAGGTCGGCCCAATCCAGGGTGGAGGGGGCCTTGCCGGTGGTCTCCTGCACGAAGCGCAGCAGGAGCCGGAAGGTGTTGCGATAGGAGGTCACCGTGGCCGGGCTGGCCTGGCGCTGCTTGGCCAGCCGCTCGGTGAAGAACAGCTGCAGGGTGGGAGCGAGCAGGCTCACGGTCGGGACGCCTCCGCCGCCTCCACGCGGCCGGCGGCCAGGGCCAGCAGCTCGGGGGCAGCCGACAGATACCAGTACGTGTAGCCGGGCGACAGGTGGCCCAAGTAGGTCGACAGCCTCGGCAGCAGGGCGCCCACGTCTTCGCCCGCCCGATACCAGCGCACCAGGGTGGCGACCGCGAACGAATGGCGCAGGTCATGGACACGGGGCCGCACCGGCGAGTCGGCCCCCACCCCGGCGGCATCGACCAGGATGCGGGACTTGGTTCCGAAGTCGGTGTAGATCACCGGGGTCCCGGCCCGGGAGAGGAAGAAAGTGGGGCTGGTGGGCGCCGACACGAACCGGTCTCGGACCTCGGCATAGGCCCCGAGCGCGTGCACCGTGGTCGGCTCCAGTGGCAGCTCCCGGGACTTGTTGAACTTGGAGGCCCTGACGGTGATCACTCCCCCGACCGCGTCCACGTCGCGACGGGCCAGGCCGATGGCCTCGCCCACCCGCATGCCGGTGGCCGCCAACAGTCCGATCATGGTCTGGAAGGTCGCCGCCCGCAGGGGTGAGGGGGTGTGCCGGGGGACCTCGGCCATCAACGCCACGACGTCGTCGCGGGAGTAGATGAACGGCGGCCGCCAGTGCCGCCGGAAGCTCACCAACCCGAGCGGCGGGACCTCGGTGGCGGCGTCGATGCCCGACATGTGGCGGGCGAAGCCCCGGACCACGGTCATGCGCCGGAACCACACGGAGCTCGTCGGGTCCGCGTCGGGACGCCGCACCCAGGCCAGGGCGATCTCGACGGTGATGGTCGTGGCCCCGACCGAGTCCAGGTGGGCCACGAAGCGGGGGAGCAGCCGGGTGGCCTCAGCCAGTTCGTGGCCCAGGGCCCGTCGGAGTCGCAGGTAGTCCTGGGCGTGGTCGGCGAAGCTGCTCATCGCTCCGTCCCCGGCCAGGGCTGGGCCACTATGAGCAGCGCGACCCGGTCGACTTTGGCGTAGCCGGAGGTGGTCCCCAGGTCGGAATGACGCAGCACCTGGGCGATCTCGATCAGGTCCCCGCCCTGGCGCAGCATCTCGGTGGCCAGGGCATGGCGCAGACGGTGACCGCCAACCCGGGCAATTCCGGCTCGCCGGCAGGCGCGATAGACGACGTTGGTGATGGAACTGGGATGGATCGGCCGGAAGGGCGCGTAGAGGGTGACGATCAGCTGCCGCCACTGGCAGCACGGACGACCGTCGCGCAGGTAGGCCACCAGCGCCTCGCCCACCTCGACGGGAAGCGGGAGGTGGTCCTGGCGTCGTGCCTTGCCCCGCACCAGGATCTCCCCGGCCCGCCAGTCGACGTCACCCAGCTCGAGGGCAGCGACCTCCCCGGCTCGAAGACCCAGCCTCGCCAGCAGGGGCTCGTCCAAGCAGGAACCGGCGGGTGTCACAGCACCCAGGCGACGCTCCCGACGCGAATAGCTCCTTCCTCGAATATCTCACTCCGCCAGATCCGCCGTCGCCCCTACGGGCCGCAGCGGGACGCAGTGCGCGTGCGTGGGCGGTTCACATGTACGGGTTGACCCGGACTTTCCCGATGCATTGGTCACCGTCCCCACGGGTTAAGCGCCGGGTTCCCACGCGGCAGTCGGCGGCCCACCCCTCAGTACCGGCTCCTCGAGGCGCGCTCCTGGGCCTCGGACCGCGCCGACCAGGCAGTTGGGTCGCCCGGATCAGGATGTCTTGAGGCCCGCCACGGAAACTGCGACGGCGGGAGTCTCAGCGCCGTCAGCGCCGGGGCTTGTTCACCGCCTCCCAGAATGCGTCAGCCCAGATCCGATAGCCCCGGTTGCTCGGATGGAACCAGTCCGCGGAGAAGTCGGTGAGCATGCTCGCCCAACCCCTCCGCTGCATCGCTTCGTGGAGCCCTGCGACCGGCAGCCCTCGGGATTCGGCGACCTGGGTCACATATGCGGCGGCCTCGGCGGAGTCTCGCCCCGTGCCCCCGTGCATGAACCACGGGACGTCGCCCACCACGGCGCCGGCCGGCAACCCTGCGATCAACGCATCGACGTCGGAGCGGAAGCGGACGGCGTCGTAGTGCCGGATGTCGTTGCCGCCAACCGCGACGGTGACGACGTCGGGGGTCAGCCCGGCCAGCTTCGGCAGCTGGTCTGCGACGACGTCGTCGACACGTGCCCCCGTGCGGCTGAGGTTGATGACCTGCACCGGGCGGCCCTTCGCCGCCCGGAGTCGGTCTGCGATCAACCCGACGTAGCCCTTGTCCGGTCCACTGGCACCGATCCCCTGAGCGGTCGAATCCCCGAGGGCGCACGTAGAGGATCCCACCGGGCTCGCCCCTGGCCCGCGACCAGTAGCGGCGGTAGCGATCGACCTCTTGCTGGAGATGCCAGAGCCGGACGCCCCAGATGCCGACCAGTCCCAGGGTCAGCGCGAGGAGAGCGGATAGCAGCGGGTGGCGGCGCAGAAGGCCTGCCCGACTGTGACCGTGCGCGCCATCGTCGGGCGTTACCACCCGCCCCCCACCGGCCGCCGGGCGGGCTGCCCCCGGGCAGTCAGGAGACCGCAACATCCATCTTCATTCCACCGGCGAAGTGGCCAGGTTCGTGGCAGCCGATCTCGACGTCACCTGCCTGGTCGAACGTGTGGGTGAGCGTGCCGGTCATGCCCGGCTCGACGGTGACCACGGGGTCGGCGGCGGCGGCGATCGCGTCGGTCTCGTGCATGGCCTGGGCGGCGGCATCGCCGACGAAGGCGTCATGGACGACGCTGCCGTTGTTGCGGATGACGAACTTGACCTTCTCGCCCGCCCCCCAGTGAGGGCGGCGGGCTCGAAACGGTTGTCTACCATCGACAACTCGACAGTGCGGGTGCCCCTTTGTTGCCTGCGCTGGTCGTGGGCCTGTAGGCGCCACCGCACGCCATGTCGACAAGGCCTATGGCGATCACGCGCTACGAGCGGACGGGAGAGCTTCATGTGGCTCCTGCGAGTAATCGGCGGCAGAGGTCGTGGGTCGGAGCTGGATGCGCCGCAGGAGCTGGGCATTGAGAGCGACGACGATGGTCGAGCCGCTCATGAGGATGGCCCCGACGGCGGGCGACAGGGTGATGCCGGCCCACGAGAACGCACCCGCCGCCAGGGGGATGGCGAGGATGTTGTAGCCGGCGGCCCAGGCCAGGTTCTGGATCATCTTGCGGTAGCTGGCCTGGGACAGTCGGATGACCGACACCACCGCCCGAGGATCGTTGGAGGCGAGCACGACGCCGGCGGACTCCATGGCCACGTCGGTCCCGGCGCCGATGGCGATGCCCACATCGGCCCGGGCCAGGGCGGGGGCGTCGTTGACCCCGTCGCCCACCATCGCCACCCGCAGGCCCCGGGCCTGCAGCTCGGCCACCTTGGCGTCCTTGTCCTCGGGCAGGACCTCGGCCATGACCTCGTCGAACCCGAGGGCGGCACCGACGGACTCTGCCACCTGGCGGGCGTCGCCGGAGATCATCACCACCCGCCGGCCGATCCGGCGCAGCTCGGCCACGGCCTCGGCCGCCTCCGGCCGGATCTCGTCCTCAAGGGCGAGCGCACCGACTATCTCGTCCCCGCGCACGAGGTAGAGGACCGCCGCGCCCCGCGACCGCCACTGATCGGCAGCCTCCTTCAGCGAAACCGGTTCGGTGAGCTGACGCTCCCGGAGCAGGGCGGGACCCCCGACGGCGTAGCGCTGACCGTCAACCGTGGCCTCCACGCCCCGGCCGACGATGGAGCGGAACTGGCTGGCGGGCGACACCGAGCCGCGCTGGTGGGCCGCGGCCACGATGGCCCGGGCCAACGGATGCTCGCTGTCGGACTCGACCGAACCCGCCATGCGCAGGACCTGATCCTCGTCGAAGCCGACCCCGGCCACGGCAGTGAGGGCGTGCTCACCTTTGGTGAGGGTCCCGGTCTTGTCGAACAGCACCGCATCGACGGTGCGCATGCGCTCCAGGGCCAGCCGGTCCTTGATCAGGATGCCGGCCTGGGCGGCCACGGCCGTCGACAACGAGACCACCAGGGGGATGGCCAGGCCGAGGGCGTGGGGGCAGGCGATGACCAGCACGGTGACGGTGCGCACCACCGCGTCGTCGAGCGAGCCCGCCGCCCACCAGCCCACGAAGGTGACCACCGCGGAGCCGGCCGCGACATAGAACAGCAGGGCGGCGAAGCGGTCGGCAAGGGCCTGGGCCCGGCTCCGAGATGCCTGGGCCTCGGCCACCAGGCGCTGGATGCCGGCCAGGGCGGTGTCGTCGCCGACCGCCTCCACCCGGACGCGGAGGGCCGAATCGGTCACCACCGTGCCGGCGATGACCGGGTCGCCGGCGCCCTTGGCCACCGGGCGGGATTCGCCAGTGACCATGGACTCGTCCAGCTCGGCCTCGCCGTCCACGACGACGCCGTCGGCCGGCACGCGCCCGCCGGCCCGCACGAGCACCACATCGGCGCGCCCGAGGACCGAGGTCGACACCGTCTCGATCTCGCCGCCGGGGCGGACCCGCTCTGCCTCGTCGGGCAGCAGCGCGGCCAGGGCGGCCAGCGCCGACTGGGCCTGGCCCAGGGCCCGCATCTCCAGCCAGTGACCCAGGAGCATGATCGTGATCAGCGCCGCCAGCTCCCACCAGAAGTCGAGGTCGAACCATCCCAGGCTCGTGGCCAGCGACGCGGTGTAGGCCACCGTGATCGCCATGGAGATGAGGAGCATCATCCCGGGACGACGACCGCGGACCTCCGACCATCCACCGGAGAGGAAGGGCCAACCACCCCAGAATAAGATGCCGGTGCCGAGGACGGGCCCGACCCAGGCCATGGCGGGGAAGTCGATCTCGTAGCCGAGCCAGTCCATGACCATGTGGCTGGTAGCCACGAGGGGGATCGTCAGGAGCAGGCTCCACCAGAACCGCCGTCGGAACATGGCGACGTGGTCACCATGACCTCCATGGCTCCCGGTGTCGCCGTGCTCACCCGCCGGCTGGTCGTGGCCGTCTGGGTGTCCGACTCCGGTGTCGATCCCATCGTCGTCGTGGACCGTCGGTGCTGTGTCGTGGGTGGGATGCATGCGGTCCTCCTCCTAGCTTCTGATCAGGCGGGCGACGGCGGCGGTGGCCTCGGTCAGCTTCTTGTCCGCCTCCGGACCTCCAGTGGCCACCGCATCGGCCACGCAGTGGCGGAGGTGGTCGTCGAGCAGGCCCATGGCCACACTCTGTAGGGCCTTGGTCGCGGCCGAGATCTGGGTGAGGACGTCGATGCAATAACGGCCCTCCTCCACCATCTGCTGAAGGCCCCGGACCTGGCCCTCGACCCGGCGCAGCCGCTTCAGCAGGTCGTCCTTGTCCATGGCATATCCAGGCATATACTTACTATACCCAGGTAGAGTACCGAAGAAGCGGCGAGGTTAGGGGACTCGACGAGGCGACCGCCAAGGAGTTGAGGGCGGAGACGGTCGACCGAGACGCCGGGGTCCTGGCGGTAGCCGTGCCATGACGCCCGTCTTCGGACAACCCAGCTCGATGCGGGACAATGGTGGGATGCCCGGACTCATTCTGCTTGTCGAGGGCGACGAGAGCATCCGGAGCCAGTCGGCGGTCCTCCTCGAGGACGAGGGTTACGACGTCCACCAGGCCGCAGGTGGCCGCGAGACGATCACCCGGTTCGAGCGCCGACCGGCCGACTGCGGGCTGCTCGACATGATGCTGCCGGACGGCAACGCCTTCGACACCTGCCGGGCCATTCGGAGCCGCAGCATTTCCCATCATCATGGTCACCGCCCGCACCGATGCCTACGACGTCGTGGCCGGGCTCGAAGCGGGAGCGAACGACTACCTGGCCAAGCCGTTCGAGAGAAGGAACTGGCGGCCAGGATCCGTGCCATGTTGCGGCGGTCCCGTGACCACGCCACCGGCCCTGCCCGCATCGAGTTCGGCGGACGGGTCGAGATCCTCCCGGATGAAGGCGTCGTAGGCTGTCACGGCGACGAGGTCCACCTCACCCGGACCGAGTTGGGGAAAGCACGCTTTCCTCCGCCGGCGCCTATCCCGCCAACGTCGAGGCCCTCGACGATATCGTCCCCGCGGCCGAACTCCGGCCGGGCCCCCTTGTCGTAGGGTTGGCGTGACGACTGCCCCGCTGAACTACCACGGCTACCCCGCGCTGGAAGACCTCGGTCTCATCGGCGATGGTACGACCGCGGCCCTCGTGGGCCGTGACGGGGCGGTGGTCTGGCTGTGCGTGCCCCGCTTCGACTCCGAGCCACTGTTCTGCTCGCTGCTCGACGCCCGTCGGGGCGGCGCCTGCTCGGTGCGACAATCAGCGGAGCCCGGTGCCGAACGCTCGATCGGTCAGGCCGAGGGTCTCGGCCACCGCAGCGGTGCGTGTGCCAGGTGCGTCGTGGGCGACCGCGACGAGATCGTCCACCGTATCGATGTCACGTCGGGATGCGGCCAGGCGGACGTCGAAGCCCAGCGCGAGCAGGCGGCGGTGCTGGCAGGCCCCGGTGCGGGACGAGCTCATCGGTATGCCGGCGAAGACGGCGCCGGGGTCGCACTGCGGCAGCCCGATGGCCCACCACCCCCCGTCAGTGGCCGGCCCCAGCACCGCCCGCTCGCGTCCGCCCGCGGGCGCCCCGCCGAGCAGCGCCAGCGCGTCGTCGAGGTCGCCCGCCGTGACCTGGGGGGTGTCGGATCCGATCTGGAGACCGGGCCCGTCCGCGTCGGCCCAGGCGCAGGCCAGTCGCTCGCCCAGCGTGCGACCACGCTGAGCCACGACCGCCACGCCCGGGGGCAGCCACGGGCCGGGCTCACCCCACAGGGCAACGATGCGCCGGCCCGCCCCGCACGCGGCCACCGCGTCGAGCGTGTCGGCCAGGGCGGCCGCAGCCACCGCCGCCGCCTCGGCCGGCGAGCACGGCGGGCACAGGCGCGTCTTGACCGCTCCGGCGACCGGGGCCTTGGCCAACACCAGCACGTGGAATCGGTTCAGCTCCGCCCCCATGTCGGGCGCGGCCTGCGCGCTGTGACCCGTACCGCCCCTATCGGGTGGGCTCATGCCAAGGCATTCACGAGCTGGGCCACGGTGGGCGCTCCCTCGTAACCGGCGTCAGTGGCGTAGCGCCGGCACGACAGCCCCGCCGGCGCCGACGGAAAGAGGTCACGGCCGCCGACCACTATCGTCGGGGACCCTCCGAAGCCGAGGGCTGCGGCTTCTGCCTCGTCGCTGACGAGGCGCTCCCGCACCACCGCAGTCACACCTGCGACCCGGATCGCCTCCGCGACCCTGGCCCGGGCCAGGGTCAGGTTCGGACAGCCCTCCACGTAAAGCACGGTGATCTCCACGGGCCAATGCTGCACCTTCCTACATGGAGGACGGTCAAGGGTACGTTTTGGCGGCATGGGAGTCGGGGCCCTGAGGCTCGCTCCCGGCCCCACCCGTCGCGGCTGCCGGCGACCCGGTGACTCCTACGTCGGCCGGCCGCGCTCAGAACGGGAACCTCCCGGCGCGGGCCCGAGCCCACGCCAGGCGACCGTCGAGGCCCCACACGCGGCCCGACGAGACCAGGGCGAGGATGAGCAGCGGCAGGTACTCGTGGGGCTGCTCGAACAGCCAACGGTTCGATGAGGCGTACAGCAAGGCCAGGAAGAGGTGCTGGCCAAGGGCGAGGATCGCCGCTCCCCGGCTGGCCAGGCCGACGATCAGAAGGGCGCCGACGGCGAGCTCGGCGGCAGTGATGAGCCACTCCACGGTGCCGAAGTTGTCGAGCAGGAATCGCACCACCGGTTCGAGGCCGGGTACCTCGGTACCGGCTCCCCCGTTGGCCGGGTTCTCGAGCCCTTCGAAGCGCAGGATGAAGCGGGTCGCCTCCCGGTCGATGAGGTTCGCCTGGTAGGGGCCGAGGGTGATCGTCGTGATCCCCAGCAGCTTGGCCAGCCCGTTGGCGAACAGGATGGTTCCCGTGAAGATGCGCAGGGCGGCCAGGCCCTGGGCCATCCGTCGCGCCGGCGGCAGCGTCGGTTCCGCCCGGGCGGTGTCGGTGGCCACGACGCCGTGCTAGCACCCCAGGGCGTCGCCGTCGAGGGGCACGGCCTCCTCGCGTGGGAGTATGGGGCGTGGCCCCGCGCGTGGCGTTGGTCGAGGCCGACCAGGCCCCCCTGCTCGTCCGGCACCTATTCGCCGGAGGCGACCCGGGCGTGATCGTCAAGTCGCTGGCCACGGTCCCGGAGCTGGCCGAGGTGGCAATCCCCTTCGTCGGCGCCGCCCTCGGGCCGGGTTCGTTGCCGCCGACGGTCAAGGAGACGGTGGTGCTGCGCACCTCGGCGGTGCTCGGCTGCCGCTACTGCGTCGACGCCCGCACCGTCACCGCCCTCGACGTGGGGCTGGGGCCCGAGCTGGTGGCAGCCCTGCGGGGCACGGCCCCGGGTGAGCGCCCGGCCGGCGTCGACGACGGCACCGCCGCCCTCGTCGCCTGGGTCGACGCGCTGGCCGCCGGGCGGGGCCCGCTGCCCGACCACGTCCACGCCGCCATGTCCGCCCAGTACCGGGACCACGAGATCGTCGAGCTCGTCGTCACCCTCGGGGCCACCGTGTTCCTCAACCGCCTGTGCACGGCGCTGTCGCTGCCGTCGTCGTCCGAGACGCTGGCCCGCCTGGCGGCCGAGGGCTTCACGTCGTGAGCGGAAGTGGACACGACGTCGCCACCGCGGTGGCCGACGGCCGCCTGCCCGGCCGGGTGTGGTTCTACTCGACGTACTCCTGCAACCTGGCCTGCACCTACTGCCTGACCGAGTCGGCCCCCGGGGTCCCCCGGCGGGCCCTGGCCGGCTCCCGCATCGTCGACCTGACGCGCCAGGCGGCGGCGCTGGGCTTCACGGAGGTCGGCATCACCGGCGGCGAGCCCTTCCTGAGCCCCGAGCTGCCGGCCGTGCTGGCCAGTGTGGCGACGGTGCTGCCCACCGTCGTGCTCACCAACGGCACCCTGTTCAACCCGGCCCGGCTGGCCGCCCTGCGCCCACTGGGCGGCCTGCCCGTCCGGATCCAGGTGTCCTTGGACAGCGACCGGCCCGACGTCAACGACGCGGCCCGGGGCCCCGACAACTTCGACAAGGTGGTGGAGGCCATTCCCCGCCTGGTGGACATGGGCCTGCGGGTGAGGGTGGCGACGACCCTCGAGGGCCCCGCCGACCCCGATGCCGCCGCCCGGCTGTGCGAGCTGCACCGCTCCCTGGGTGTCGCCGACGAGGACCATGTGGTCCGCCCGGTCGTGCGCCGGGGGCGGGCCCGCGTCCGGGGAGCCGGCGTGGAAGTCGAGACGGGGGACCTGCCGGCCGAGCTCACGATCACCGCCGACGGCGCCTTCTGGAGCCCGTTCGGCCCCACCGTGACCGGCGGCGTGCTCGACACCGACCTGCTCGTCACCCGCACGACCGATCCCCTTCGGATTCCCGCCGAGGCATTGCTGCGCCTCGTCCAGGGGCGCCCACCGGGCGACGACGCCCGCCTTGGCATCCGCTGAGCGTAAGAGCTGCTCCGGCCGGTCGGCCGGGTGTCATCGCAGGGCGACAGCATCGCGGCCCCGTTGCGTGCGACGCTGGCAGGCCATGACACCCGCGGATTCCTCCCGCCGACTGCTGAGCGCGGCCGCGGTTGGATGGGCACGGTGCTGACCGGGCTAGCCGTGGCCATCGCCCTCGCCCGCCGCCCCGTGGGCGCCGCCCTGCGAGGGGCTGGGCCGGTGCCGGCCCGCCTCGGTGGCCTGGTCCTGGCCGTCGCCGGCGCCTACGTCACGTGGTACGCGGTGTATGAGATCCGCCTCGCCACCGACGACGACGCCGACGCCGGGCCGGTGGCCATAGTCACCCGGTGGTCGGGCCAAGTTTCGACGTGGCTGGACCAGGTCGGCCCCGGTCGGATCGCAGCAGCCGTGCTCGTGCTGATCGTCGCGGCCGCAGCAGTCGGTCGGAGAAGGTCGCTCTCTCGGGACGCCGGCGTCGACGATCAGGCCACGCCAGGCTGATCAGCGCTGGTCGCGATTCAGCCCGCCAGAGAGACGCCCCCTCGTCGTCATGTCATGGTCCATCGTTCGTCATCTCCTCCTGGATTGCTTTCGGCGCTTCTTGCGGGGCCGAGGCTGGGTGGTCGCATGCGTCGGTCGCTTCGGTCGCGCCGGGGGCGCCGGCAACTGCTTCGCCTCGGCCGCATTCGATTGAGAGGTGGCGGATGGGCCGGGCGCCACAGTCGCCGTGGGGGTCCTGGTGGGCGCTTTGGGAGCGAGCACCCCGTTGGCCGGCTGCGGGCGAAGTGGCGACGAGGGGGTATCCGACCTGTTGGCGAGGGCCTCGAAGCGCAGGGCGAGGGGCGTGGCCGTGAACACCGAGGAGTACGTCCCCACGACGATGCCGATGAGTAGCGCCAGGGCGAAGTCTCGGAGCGTCTCGCCCCCGAGCAGGTAGAGGGCGACCAGGATGAACAGGGCTCCGAGGCCGGTGTTGATGGTGCGGGGAACCGTCTGCAGGCAGGCGTCGTTGGCCACCTCCCGCAGCGGCTCCCGCTGCCGGTCCCGGCGCAGTTCCCGGATACGGTCGAACACGACCACCGAGTCGTTGATCGAGTAGCCGATGACGGTCAGCAGGGCGGCCATGAACACCCAGTCGAGCTCCTTGCCCAGCCAGGCTGCTCGGCGATCACCAGAACGACGTCGTCGGTGATCCCCCCGTCGCAGTGGCGGTCCAGGTCGTCGAGGATCAGCTCGAGCACCGTTCCGGGTTCGGGGGTGCCCACATGTCGCTGGTAGCTCGACTGAAGGTCGAAGTAGTCGCCTCTCTCGTCGCGCCCCTCGATCGCACCGTCGCTGTAGAGCAGCATCCGTGACCCCGGTCCCAGGCTGACCTCGTCGGCTACGGCATCCGTGCCGAGGCAGAGCGGCAGCGACGTGTAGGTCTCGATCGGATGGACCTCCTGACTCTGCGCCAGAAAGGGGAGCGGCTGCCCGCAACGGACGATCGTGGCCTGTGCTCCGTCGAGTTGAACGAACACCGCGGTCGCAAAGTCCTCGCCGGCCTGGTCGACCGCACGACCGCCCGCGTCATCGACGGCCTTGACGACCGCGGTCAGGTCCGGCTCCGAGAAGGCGCGACTGCGGAACTCGCCCAGGAGCACCGCCGCCAGGCGCACTGCGTCGAGTCCCTTCCCGCGGACATCGCCGACGACGATCCGGACGCCCCACGGCGTGTCCAGCGCCTCGTAGAAGTCGCCGCCTATCTGCGCCTCTGCCGATGCAGACACGTACCGGGCTGCGAGCCGGATGCACCGGATCTCGTCGGGGAGGGGGCGGAGGATCGCCTGTTGGGCCACGTGAGCCACACGGGTCATGGCCTGCAGCTTCTGCTCGCGAGCGGTGCGCGTGGATGCGAGCCAGACGGCGAGCGTCCCCCCGATCGCCACCGAAGCGACGCGGACGGCGTGGGGGGAGGTGCCGATGGTCTGGTCCGTCCAGCCCAGGAGGACGCCGAACAACGTCGCCACCACGGCCACGGTCGCGGTATCTCGGACCGAAGCCAGTGCGGACGCGACGAATGGTCCGAAGACCAGGGGCACGATCAGCGACGCCTCCACGCCGTAGATGAGGTCGATGGTCGCGGCCACGATCGTCGTGCCTGCCGCGATCCAGCGACCGTTGCCGGTGTCGCCGGTCGACGTATTCATACGGCCGCTGCTACTGCGCAGGGGAGCCTTCCGGCCGCAATGCCTTCAGCAGATCCACGCCGGTGGCGTTCTCGAGCTGCTCGACGAACCCGATCACCGCCGCCGGCAGTTGGCCCATGAAGCCCGGGATCCCCGTGCCCTGGCCCCCACTGTCAATGATGGAAACCTTGTCGATGTCGACTGCAGCCACCGTGGAGACAATGCTGTCGATGATGTCGGGGAGCATCCGCAGGACGAAGACGCGCTGGGCGTCGGCGCCCGCCGCCTTGTACTGCTCGACCAGTCGACGGAAGACCTCGATCTGGGCGTTGCCGTCCTCGATGATCTTGGCCGCGTCGGCCTTGGCCGCCAGTTCCTTGGCCTCGAGGTCGGCCCGGGCCGGCGCGATCACGTACGCCTCCAGCCGGCGTGTCTCCAGCTTCACCCGCTCGGCCTCCAAGGCCTGCTCAGCGATCACCCTGGCCTTCTCCCCGGCGACCTTGGCCTCGGCCTCAGCCGCTCCGGCGATGGCCTCCAGCTCGGCCTGGCGGACCCGGAGGGCGTTCTGCTGCTCGACGATCTTGAGGTCGGCCTGGGCGGTGGCGATCTCTGCTCGCTGGCGGGACAGAGACTCGGACTCCTCGGCCTCGGCCTTGAACTGGGCCTCGGCCACCCGGGCTTCCTTCAGGACTTCCGCCGTCTGACGACGACCCACGGAGTCGAGGTAGCCCACCTCGTCGGTGACGTTCTGGATCTTGAGGACATCGAGCTCCAGACCGAGAGTCTTTATGTCGTCGTCGGCCTCCTCGATGAGGGTCTGGGCGAACTTGAGCCGGTCCTCGTTGACCTCCTCGGGAGTGAGGGTGGCGAGCACTCCTCGCAGGTTGGCTTCGAGCGTCTCCTTGGCGATGGCCGCGATCTCGCTCTGGGGAACCTCGAGGAACCGCTCCACGGAGTTCTGGAGCAACCCTTCGACGCTCGAGACCTTGACGTTGGCGATGCCCTGGACGTGCAAGGGGATGGCGCCCTTCGAGTAGGCGTTCATGACCGATACCTCGATGGGGATGGTGTTGAGCTCCATCCACGACACCCGTTCCAGTAGCGGGACCCGCAGCGTCCGTCCGCCGCGAATGGCCCGGTAGCCGACGGTACGACCGTCGCTCAGCTGGCGGGAGCGGCCGGAGATGACCGCCACCCGGTTCGGGGGGCAGATGATGATCAGGCTGCGGATCGTGGTGAGGATCACCAAGACGACGACGGCGAGCACCGCGCCGAGGATGAGGGCGGTCATGAGTTGGCTCCTTCGTTGAGGTGGACTGCCGTCAGCTCAGCTCCGGGTCCAGGGCGGTGACGATTGCAATGCCGTTGTGAACCTCCACGACCAGGACGGCCGAGCCCACAGCAAGGTCGGCCGGCGCCTCAGGAACGGCGTGGGCCGACAGGTGGATCTGCTGTCCTCCCACGCTCACCGCGATGCGGCCGCGCCGGTCCCCCGCGACCGGGACCACGACCCGGCCAATCTTGCCCGCGAGCTGTTCGTCGACCACCTCGGTGGTCGACTCCGACCGGCGGAGATAGGAGAAAAGCGCGCCGTTCAGAAGACCTGCCACCAGCCCGACGAGCACGGCCGAGATCAAGGTACGTCCACCGCCGGTTCCTGCTGCGGTGAGCACAAGGCCGCACACTCCGAACGTGGCGGCCACGATGGCCAAGGTGCTCAGTGGCAGGCGGCGGAACATGACACCGGCGAGGCCGCTGTCCGCGCCGCCGCCATCCTCGCCTCCCGAAAACATGAACCAGAGAACCAAGGGGATTCCCGCGGCGGCGGCGAAGAGGTAAAGGCTGGTCATCGGAGGCCGTAGACCACCAACCCAAACCTAGTCCGCCATCCGCCTCGAGGCGGTCGGTCGGCGCCCGACGCCGGCGGCGCGATGACAACCCTGGAGGCTCGGATCCCAGGGGCGCCACGACTCGTGGCCGTCCAGTGGTCGAAGCTGAGATCCGAGGCGCGAGGGACTCGCTCTCTGCTCAGACCACCGGTCCCGGCGTCGGTGATTCGCCATAGACCAGCACCGTCCCGCCCATTGGCATCAGGCCCTGCGCCCAGATGTAGTCGATCGCCTCGAACGAGACGCGAGCGCAACCATGGGAGGCCGGGTACGGAGGGACGTCGCCATAGCCATGCACCGCGATCCCGTCCTTGTGGAAGTACTTGGGGCGGTACAAGGGCCCCAGCTCACCCTCCTGCCAGCCGTCGACCTCGTAGAAGACGGTATGGGTGCCGGGCGGAGTGTCGGCCAACGCGGTGTAGCCGTCCGGATGGTCGTAGGGCAGCTCCGTGCCGGTCGACGTGTTGAAGACCCACTGAACCTCCCCGTCGGCGACGGCGAGGAGCAGCTGGCGCTCCTTGTCGATCTCAACCACGTGGCTCTGTTCGCTTCGAGACTTCGGGGGAACGGGATCAGCCAGCGAGGCGCGGGTCTCGGGGCCGACGCGACCGTCGATCCCGATGCCGTTCGCCTTCTGGAAGGCGTACACCGCCTGTTCGGTGAGGGCACCGAAGCCGCCATCGACCGGTCCGATCCAGTACCGGAGGGACTCGAGTCGCTCTTGTAGCTCGAGCACTGACGGACCCTCATCACCTGACCCGAGAACGGGTGGTGGCATCGTCGTGGGCGGGGTCGTCGTGGGCGGGGTCGTCGTGGGCGGGGTCGTCGTGGGCGGGGTCGTCGTGGGCGGGGTCGTCGTGGGCGGGGTCGTCGTGGGCGGGGTCGTCGTGGGCGGGGTCGTCGTGGGCGGGGTCGTCGTGGGCGGGGTCGTCGTGGGCGGGGTCGTCGTCGTGGAACTGAGAGGGATGTCAACCGGGGCCCCGGTCATGGCTGCGTCGCCACAGGCGGCCAACAGGCTCACCACGGCGATGCCAACCCACTTGCTACGGCAACGACTAGCCAACAGCTCGACCGACCTTCCTGTCCCCCGGGACATGCCACGATTCCTGGCCCCGGCACGACCCTTGGGATACCGGGGGTCGCACCAACGCTCTCCGGGACGGACTCCCGCTCGTCGGGTACGTGAGAGTCGCGAAACGAATCGTCGGCCTCTGCCCGAGCTTCCCACGGGAGAGCCTGGTCAATGACGTGATCTATCGAATGTCACGGGATCGCAAGGTGGCCGAAGCAGGATCGTCAGGTCGGAACCGCAGGATGCCTGCGAGGCCGCCAATCAAAGACAACGGGCCACGCGAACGGAAAGCCCCATCGCCAGTTGGCCGACGGCGCTACGAGGCGGCGCCTGGGCGTCCGTCTCCGGCGATGTCGATGTCGCCACCGGGCGCATCCGCGGCCGACCAGAAGGAGTCGTCGATGTCGCTGCAAACTCGAGGAACACACCATGGCCGGCCGCGGTGGCGTCACAGTCCAGGTGCATGGAGAGGTCGATTTGTCGAACGCGAGTGAGCTCCGAGAGCGTCTGCGTATCGCCGCCACGCTCGGAACGGTCCTCATCGACTTCCGGGCAGTGCCGTTCATGGACTCAGCGGGGCTGGGCGCTGTCATCTTCGGTATCCGCCAAGCTCGGATCACAGGGGCAGGGTGGCTCTCTGTGTCGGCTCCGGTAGCGCCGTCGGGCGCCTCCTGTCGGTCACAGGCTTCGACCGGGTCGTCCCGGTCGTGAGCTCGCTCAACGCCGCCTACGAGGCGACCAAAGTCAATGAGCCCGACCTGGCCGCGAGTGGCGACGCCTAATGGGGGTCCAAGCAACCGCTGTCTTCGGAGGGCGGCCTCGGCAGGCGAGGGTCGCCGCGGGTGCGACTGGACGTGTCGGGTCCCGCCCCGCCGATGGGTCAAGATGGTCATGCCCACTCCGGTGGGGGGTGTGCCGGGAAGCCTGGTCGGCGATGGGCCGTCGCGCGACCAAGGGAGCAGCAATCGTGGGCACCAGGGACAGTGAAGGACAGGACCGCGCGAATCTGACAGGCGCCGCCGCCGCCCTGCCTGGGCGCCGAGTGCCGAAGCCCGTGCGACGTTTCCTCGAGACCGAGGCGGCGGGTGGGATCGTGCTGCTCGTCGCCGCGGTGGTGGCGCTGCTGTGGGCCAACTCGCCATGGAGCGCTTCCTACGAGGCGCTGTGGCACACCGACCTGTCGGTCGGGCTGGGCCGGTTCGTGCTCAGCGAGGACCTCCGGCACTGGGTCAACGACGGGCTCATGGCCCTGTTCTTCTTCGTGGTGGGCCTCGAGATCAAGCGCGAGCTCGTGCACGGCGACCTCCGCCAGCCCCGGGTCGCGGCCATGCCCGCCATTGCCGCCCTCGGTGGCATGGCCGTGCCCGCGCTCCTGTTCCTCCTGGTGACCATCGGGGGAGCGGGGGCGAGGGGATGGGGCGTCCCGATGGCCACCGACATCGCCTTCGCCGTCGGCGTCGTCGCCCTGCTGGGGTCGAGGGTGCCGGCGTCGCTCAAGCTGTTCCTGTTGACCTTCGCCATCGTCGACGACATCGGCGCAATCGTGGTGATCGCCGTCTTCTACGCCACGGACGTGCAGCCCGTTTTCCTTGCCACCGCGGCTGGGATCGTCGTGATGATGCTGGTCCTGCGGCGGGCAGGCGTCGTTTGGATGGCGCCCTATGTCGTGCTGGGCGTCGGCGTCTGGCTCGCTACCCAGGCGTCGGGGGTGCACGCCACCATCGCCGGGGTCGCGCTCGGCCTTCTCGCTCCGGCCCAGCCGCTGACTCCGGCCGCTCTGACCCGGGAGTGGGCCTCGGACCTGAGCGACGACCCCGACCCGGCCGAGCTCGACGCCATGAGCCGATTGGCGCAGACCTCGGTTTCTCCCGCCGAGCGCCTCGAGCACCGGCTGCACCCGTGGACCAGCTTCGTGGTCGTGCCCGTCTTCGCCCTGGCCAACGCCGGCGTCGTCATCAAGGCCGACTCCTTCGACGCCCCCGCCACCCTGGGGGTCACCGCAGGCGTGGTGCTCGGCCTCGTCGTCGGCAAGCTCGTCGGGATCACCGTTTTCACGTGGTTGGCCGTCCGCACCGGTCTCGGTCGTCTGCCCGAGGGATCAACCTGGCCCATGGTCGTGGGAATCGCCGCCATCGGTGGCATCGGCTTCACCGTCTCGCTGTTCATCGCGGAGCTGGCCTACGAGCCGGGTGCCATTCAGGACGCGGCCAAGCTGGGAGTGCTGGGCGCCTCCACGATGGCGGCGATCCTCGGCGCCATCTTGCTGTTGCGGGCCTCCAGGCCACATGAGGAGAAGTCTGAGGCGGCGGCCCAGGCCAGCTGAGCCCTCAGCCCGCCCTGCCGGGCGCGCCCGTGGTCCGTCGGCCTGTCGGACGGCGTCGGATCAGCCCGAGAATGGAGAGCGCCATCCCGCCTGACGCGATGAGCGCCAGGCTGCACATGCCGGCGGCGGCCCGGAACGGCACGGCGGTGGCGAGGCCGGCGCCGCCGACCCAGCAGAGCTGGAAGATCGTCTCGTAGCGGGCGAAGGTGCGGCCCCGGACGGTCGAAGGTGCGTCCCCCTGGAGAAGGCTGTCGAACGCCAGTCGACCGCTCGCTGTCGCCAGTCCGACGACGCCCGCCAGCACTGCCGCCCGAGGCACGTCGAACGATCCCGCGGCCCACAGCGCCGCCACCACCGTCGCTCCCAGGCTGAGCTGGAGGAGCAGCGTCTCCGAAATGACGGCGCGCAGGACGGGCCCCAGCACCGCACCCGCGAAGCCACCGATGCCGGCGGCGGCGATGACGACGGCAAAACCCCGGCCCTGCTCGCCCTCGGCCCGGAGCAGGAACGCCAGGAGGAACATGAGGAAGCCCACCGCCGCCCTGCTCGCACCCATCGCCACCCCTCCGGCCAGCAGGCGCGAGCTGAGAAGGGCCCGGTAGTCGCCGGCGGCGGCGGGCTCCGTGCCCCTGGTACGACTGTGGGGCAGGCGCGCCCCGGGCACGACCGCGGCGGAGAACACGACGGCGGCGACTCCCAAAGCCAGCCCGGGCCCGCTGACCAGGTTGGCCACTGCCGCCAGCCCGGCCCCGAGAGCTCCACCCACTACGGAGAGCACCGCCAGTCTGGCGTTTCCCCACATGGGCGACCGGTCCGGGGGAAGCACGTCGGGCATGAGCGCGCTGCGGCTGATGCCGTGGATCCTGGACAGGACGAGGAGCCCGAAGGCCAAGGGGTAGAGGGCGACACGGTCGGTGCGCGTAGCGAGCAGGAGAGCGAGCACGGCCCGGCCTCCCGCGCCGATGATGATCGCGAGCCTGTAGGTGCCCGAGCGTCGGTCGAGCCAGGGTCCGACGAGCGGGGACAGCACGGCGAAGGGCGCCATGGTGAGCGCCAGGTACAGGCCGACCTTGTCGCGCGCCTCCCCGATGGGGACGGCGAAGAAGAGGGTGTTGGCGAGGGCAACGGCCACCATGCCATCGCCCGCGGCGTGAAGGACCTGCACCTCGGCCAGCCGGCGGAAGGGTTTCGGCGTCCGGCGCCGGTCTCCGGCCTGAGCCCGCCACCCGGCTTGCGACGATGCCCGGCGTGACCCCACTGACCGATGCTACGCGCTCACCCCTCGGGCTAGGTTTCCGGGTCCATAGCTGCGTGACCGAATGAGTTGAGATGCCTCATACGGCCGCGACGGTCACCGTCCGCAGCGGCCCCGGGGTGACGGGTTCGGCCTCCAGGGGAGCGACCCGGTCGAACCCGGTCAGCTCGAGCAGTCGTCGGATGTTGGGACGGGCTCCGCAGACGACGACGGCCCCACCTCCGTAGTGGACCCGTCGCACCCCACCGACCAGGACCCTCAGTCCCGCGGAATCCATGAACGAGACGTCCGAAAGATCGACGGCGAGGTCCGCAGCCTCGTCGCAGGCAGCCAGTGTCGCGCCGAGCTGGGCCGCATGCTCCGAATCCAGCGCCCCGGAGAGGCGACACACGGTCCGGGACGCCTCGGTCGAGTCGATCACGACGTGCATGTCGTGCTCGTCAGCCTGGTGGATCGTCTGCCAGAGTTCGTCATGGCATCAGAATGACGGTCCCAGGTGAAGGTGGTCGGCCCAACATGTGTCGATCCGGTGACGATCACGCCGGGGCGAGGCCCGGGAAGTCCTGGCGGCCGAGGGGGCCGGATGTCAGCGTGCCGTCGCCCGTCGGGACGTCGACCGCCCGCCCGGCAAGGGTGAAGGTCGCCTTCTCGACGCCCGGGAGGGCGGTGACGGTGTACACGATCTGGGCGATCGCCAGGATCTGGTCGGACGCGCTCGTGGCGCCGAACGACTCACCCAACTCGACCCGCACCTGGCCCGCATCGACAGACGAGACCGACAGCCCGGAGTCGGTTCCTATAGCGGTGCGTAGGCCACGACCGGCCTCGTCGGCGGTCGGGCCCAGGAGCAGCGCCTGGAGCGACCCGCTCGGAGTGACGGGCGACGACAAGACGCGACCGACCACCGCCAGTCGGCTACCCGAGACGAGATAGACCTCGAGCGTCAGGGAGACATCGGGAACGGAGGTCGACGGGACGGTCGTGTCGAGGTCGAGCAGCCCGAAGGGCACGTTCTCGGGAGGGATCGTCCGCGGCGCTGAATCGGAGGGGACACCACAGCCGACGAGGACGAGGGCCACCCCGGAGACGAGCCACGGCACCAGTCGGGTTCGACGCATCAGACGGCCGGGAGCTCGACGACGAAGCGGGCGCCGCCCCCGGCTCGCTCCTCGACCCGGACCCGGCCGCCGTGGAGCCGGACGTGCTCGTGGACGAGAGCGAGCCCGAGCCCCGTCCCGTCGCTCTCCGCGCGCCGTCCCGCCGCCCCGCGAGCAAACCTCTCGAATATCCGTCCCCGCTCGTCGACGGCGACGCCAGGACCCGCATCCTCCACGGCCAGGCGCACCCACGCTCCCCCGAGCTCCACGCTCACCCGGGTCACACCGTTGCCGTACCGTCGGGCGTTGTCGACGAGGTTGGCCACGACCCGCTCGAGACGGCGCTTGTCGGCCTGTACGACGGCGCCGCTCGCCGGTCCCTCGATCTCCACGGGCACGATCCCGGCTCCGCCGGCGCGCAGGGCGTGGAGCACGAACTCGGCCAGCACCACCTCTTCGAGGGCCAGCTCGGCCACGCCGGCGTCGATCCTCGAGATCTCGAGGAGGTCTTCGACGAGCTGGCCGAACCGCCCCACCTCCTCCGACAGCAGGTCGAGGCCCTGCCGTGCTCGTTCAGGCATCTCGTCCCGCCGAGTGGTGACCACCTTCAGCGCGGCGGCGAGGGTCGTCAGCGGCGACCGGAGCTCATGGCTGACGTCGGAGGCGAAACGGGCCTCTCGCTGGATCCGCGCCTGGAGGGCGTCGGTCATGCGGTTGAAAGAGACGGCCATGCTCGACAGGTCCGCGTCCCCCGCTCGTCGAGGCGGACATCCAGTCGGCCTGCGGCGACGGCCGCGGCGGCCGCGGAGACGTCGGCCACCGGCGCCAGCACCCGCCGGCTCGCCCACCGCCCCACCGCCGCACCCGCAAGGGCCGTGGCGACGGCGGCGACCGCGATCGAGTTGCGCAGCACCGCCAGGGTGCGGTCGAGGTCGGACAAGGCGAACACCTCGAAATAGGCGCCATCCACCGCGGGCAGGGGGATCCCGACGACGAACCGCGGCACTGCGTCCTGCGTGAACTTCTGGCGGGCCGCTTCCCCTGCGATCACGGTCGTTCGCAGGTCGGCCGGGATGGCCTCGGACCCGATGGCGACGGACGCGCCGAACCAGACTCCCTCGTGGAGCAGGATGGCGTTGGAGCCGGCCGGCAGCTCGACGGACGCCAGCAGCCGGGGGATGTCCGGCTCGGGCGACCGGAGGGCGCTCTTGACCAGCCGGGCATTGGCATAGGTTTGGCGGAGCACCGAAGTCTCCCGCTGACGAAGCAGGTAGGTGCGCGAGAGCTGGTAGGTGATGCCGGCGAGGCCGATCGACAGGAACAGCGCTCCCAGGGCGAAGGCCACTGTGACCCGGGTGCGCAGGCCGATCCGGCTGACGGTCACGGCCGGTTGGCGGCCTTCGTTCGACGGTGCCGTCAAGGCTCCAGCTTGTAGCCCAGGCCCCGGACCGTCACGATGTGGCGGGGGTGCGCGGGATCGGCCTCCACCTTCGTGCGGAGCCTCCGGATGTGGACGTCGACCAGCCGCCCGTCTCCGAAGTAGTCGTAGCCCCAGACCTTCCCGAGCAGGATCTCCCTGGTCAGGATCCGCCCTGGCGCCTGCGCCAGCTCACACAGGAGACCGAACTCGGTCTTGGTGAGTGAGACCTCCGCCCCGCCGCGTCGCACGACCCCCGCGTCGGGCTGGATCTCGAGATCGCCGAAGGCGAGGCGCTGCGGTTCGGAGCCCGAACGCGCCGAGCGCCGCAACAAAGCCCGCACCCGTGCCGACAACTCCTTGGGCACGGCCGGCTTCACCATGTAGTCGTCGGCGCCGGCCTCGAGGCCGGCCACCACGTCGTGGCTGTCGGAGCGAGCGGTGAGGATCAGGATCGGGATGTCGAAGGACGCCCGCAGCCGGCGGCACAGCTCGAAGCCGTCCATGCCCGGAAGCATGAGGTCGACGATCGCCACCTCGACCGCCCGACGACCGAGCATCTCGAGGGCAACCTCGGCGCTTTCGGCTTCGTCGACCGTGTTGCCTTCGTCTTCGAGGACCAGTCGCAGCGAGGTCCGGATGCGCCTGTCGTCCTCGACCAGCAGGATGTGGGCCCCCATGAGGGGACATGATGGCTCAGCCGAGTCGGGCGTAGGCGGCGACCAGGACGTTTTGGGCCGCCTCCGAGTTGGCGTGGTAGGTCACTCGGCCCGCAGCGCTGGCGGGAAGGCGGGCCAGAAGATCGGCGAACGCTCGCGCTCCACCCTCCGTGTGGCCTGTCACGTTGCCGAGATCCACGCGCACGCGGCGACACTGGCAGTTGAGCGCGCAGGCGGCGGCGGAGCCGATGGTGCCCACCGCGGCCTCGTCGAGGACACCCTGGGCCGCGATGACCATCGCATCGCCCTGCATGCCGACCCGCAGGCGCGCACGGTCGTTGACGGGATCGTGATCTTGCATGGCTCGCAGTATCCGCTCACTATGCGTCAGTCCGATTGCGGAGCCGTGTCAGTTCGCCGACGGACGGTCGTCCGCGTCAGTCGCCGCCGACGAAAAAGACCCAGTCCCCGGTGTCGGTGATGCCGACGCGATAGCCGACGTAGCTCCCGAAGGCATCGAAGCCCTGGAAGTCGTCGTCGTCGTAGATGGGCCGTAGGACCTCTCGCTCCGACGCGGGGACATCCTGCCAGCGCTCGTACCCGAAGGCCGACGGCCACACATACTGCGTGCCGTCAGTGACCTCACGGGATGCGAACGGTGTGTTCATCAATCGGACGAGGGTTCGGAGCACCGGCCGACCGGCGGCCTCGTCCTGTCTCCATGACCCGGCCGGATCGTCGCCGCCGCCGAAGCTGTACGTGAAGAGAGCATCGCCCCGAAGGGCGATCTCCGCCAGGCCGTCGTAGTCGCATGCCACCGCAGCCTCGATGATCTCGCCCCGGGTGGTGGTCACGGCGGCGGGAAGACGATCCTGAAGCAGCTCGGCTGGCGACTCACCGCTGGCGGAGCACTGTGGTGAAGGTAGTTCGATCCGAGCGAGCGTGCCCATCATCTGGTCGAGCACCTGGGTGTTGGAGGCAAGCGTGCCTGCGCTCGGCGACCCATAGGTCCGACCGAGGAAGGTCGACCCGCCGAAGTCCACGAAGTAGACGACCCCTTTGGCCCCGGACGGGAGCAAGCCCTCGCCCGTCGAGGTGATCTCGGCCCGCACCGCCATCCTCCCGGCCACCGTGGTCTCTGCTCTCGCCTGCACCTCCGAGGCCACGGACCCTTCGGGCCCCAACGCAAGTTCGGCGAAGGGGGTGGGCTCGACGTTGAGGGCGATGGCGAATCCGGTCGCCTCGGTGTTCGGGGGCACGTCGAACGGCTCGGGGTGGAAGAACCGGCACTCGGCGGACTGGCTGGGATCGTTGGAGAACCAGGTGGCTGGATACCGGACCCGGTACCCGGCCGCCTCGGTGACGCACTCCTGGGTCAGCCCCATCCCCGGCTGGGTGGTGGTCGAGGCCGGCGGCAGGTTGGTGGTGGTCGGGCCCGCCACCTCGCTGGGTTCACCCCCGCCGCAGGCGAGGAGGACTGTCAGGAAAAGGGCGACCGGCCACAGCCGGGGGGCCAACCCCGATTTTTGGCTTACCCCACTGGAGGCGCCGACCGCTCGGTCGTTCTGCCGGAGCCGGGGCCGGCGACGGGCCGCGCCGCCGCGCGCGGAATTCATTGATACAAGCCCGTTGGCAGATGCTCGATGGCGACCACCGTAACCCGAACGGAGCAGTGGGGATCCAAGGGCACTCCTACCCCGCACGACAACGAACACCGCCGCCGATGGAGTTCGTAACCGGACTGTTATCTGTGATCTGCGGGGGGCGCCGACCACCGGAGGGGCGTACGCGCGGTGCCGCCGAGGCCGACCCGGCGATGACCTACGCCGCGTCGGCGTTGGGCGAGGAAGCTCAATACCTCCTGGCGATAGACGTAGAACTTCGGGGACTCCAGGCGCGCTCTGCGATCGCGGGGGCGTGCAACGGCTCACGGGCCGCCCACGTAGTCGAGGCAGGCGCGACGTCCGGGGCTTGCGGTCCCGTTCTACGTTGGGACGATGATTGATCGGATCCTCCGGGGCGGCAAGGCCGCCGCGCTCGTGCTCGTGGTCATGATTGCCCACGCAGGCTGCGGTGCCGGGAACGGGAATGGGTCAGCGGGTAAACGGTCGGGCCCGAACAGTGCGAAGGCCCCGGCCGCCCCGGCCGCGCCCACGGAGCCCGGGGCGTCCACCTCGCAGTCGGCACCCGACGTGCCGTCGGTCGATGTGGTCCTGCTCGCCTCTGGTTCGACGGTCGGCCTGCGGTCGTTGGCGACCCCGGGCCGGCCGGCGCTGCTGTGGTTCTGGGCACCGCATTGCACGTTCTGCCGGGCCGAGGCCCCGGAGCTGCTCGAGTTCGCAGCGAAGCACGGCGGCGATCTCGACATCCTCGGCCTCGGGGCCCAGGACTCCCTCGACCAGGCCCACGGTTTCCTCAACGAGACCCGGACTGCAGGTCTGACGATGGTGTGGGACCCGAGCGGCCGGTCCTGGGTCCATTACGGGATCACGAACCAGCCCGCCGTCATCGTGCTCGGAGCCGACGGCCAGGTCGCTGGCACCTGGTTCCGGGACTTCCAGCCCGACGAGATCCTCGCCGCCGCCGGCGTGGCCTGAACCCGCGGCGTGCTCGACGCCCCGATCGGCTTCGCGTTCGCAGCCGGCGTCGTCGCCGCCTTCAACCCGTGCGGGTTCGCGCTCCTCCCGGCCTACCTGTCCTATTTCCTCGGCACCGACGACGACGACATCGTCGGCGGTGCCGCAGGCGGTGGTGGGGCAGTCAGGGTGGCCAGTGCGCTGCGGGTGGCGGCGGCCGTCTCGGTTGGCTTCGCCTTCGTGTTCGGCATCGCCGGTTTCGCCATCACCCAGCTGTCGATCACGGTGCAGCGCTTCACGCCCTGGCTCTCGATCGCGATCGGGCTGGCCCTCGTGCCGATGGGCGTGGCCATGGCCCGCGGCTGGCAGCCCAAGATCGCCCTCCCCCGCCTGGCCCGGTCCGGGCGCCTCGGCATTGCCGGCAACGATCGGGGACTCGCCGCCATGGCGGGCTTCGGCGCCTCCTATGCCACGGTGTCGCTGTCGTGCACGATACCGGCGTTTCTGGTGGCGGTCGCGTCCACCTTCGAGCAGGCCGACGCCGCGTCGGGGCTCGCCGCATTCGGGGCCTACACGGCCGGCATGGCCATGGTGCTGGGCACACTCACAGTGGCCGTCGCCCTGGCTCAGGGGGCTCTGGTCAGACGACTTCGCCGGGTGCTGCCCCATGTGCAGAAGGCGGCTGGAGCCCTGCTCGCCATCGCCGGCGCCTACGTCGCATATTATGGGTACTACGACATCCGCCTCGCGCAGGGCCGCAGCGTCCCGAGCGGTCCCGTCGACGCCGTCGGGCGGTGGTCGGGCTCTGTCACCCGCTGGGTCGACGGCCTGGGCAACGGACCGGTTCTGGCTGCCGGCGCCGGTTTGCTGGTCGTCGCCGCGTTCCTCATCGCCCGTCGACGCCGGGGCCATCGCTCCGACGACGAGCTTCCGGGACCCACCTCGGCCGTCGTGACGTTGCCCGGTCGAGCTGTCGGCGGCTCGGAGGCGCCGGCCCGTCACCACTCCGGCGGGCCCGGCCGGCGCAAGATCGGCGGGCGCGGCCGCCGCGAGTCTGGCCGAACCGGGTGATGGGGCTCCGGCGGGCACGGGACTTAGGACGGGTGGGCGACGTCGACGACGACCCGTGAAGGGTTCGACAGCTCGAAGACGCGAAAGCCGACCATACCGCCAGTCCGAGGCCGAAGCTCACGTAGCCCTCGAAGTCCCCGGCGAGGGCGACTTCCTTGACGGTCGTGAGCCTCGGGTCGAAACGCCTTCCCTGGGGGATGCTGAGGGCTCCGCTGCCATCATGGGCTTCGGCCACCGAGAACGCGACCTTCAGGAATGCCTGGCCGCTCAACGGCACCGGCTCGCCCGACCCGTCCTGGGTCACCCGGGCGACGTACTCCACTGACTCGGACCCGGCGAGGGCCCCCGAGAAGTCGAAAACGATTCGGTCGTAGCCCTCCTGGCGACCGGTGCGGACCCCGGTGAGCCTGGCCGCGGGCGGCACCGCCTCGGCCCGCCTCGCGGCGTAAGGCTGCACGCCAACGGGGACGCCCAGCGACGGAGCGGTCGAGGCCGCTGCTCGTCGGTGTCGATGCCGGCCTCATCGTCGAGCCGGGGATGAGCGTCGTCGCGCCAGCCGGCCCCGTCGCCGACGGAGTCGAGGTGGCGACGGCCCCATCCGGCCCCCAGCCGCCCTACTCGCCGTGGGAGCTGGACCGGTTGGAGGCTGCCGCCCGCGGCCAGGGCACCGCCATTCGCCGTCACCTGTTCGAGGCCCTCATGGCCATCGGGCTCGGGTGCGGCATCGACGGCCGGTGGGTGTCCGACGTGCTCGGGACCGACGTGGTCGTCTCCGAACACGGCGTGTCCGTCCGGGCCCAGAACCCGGACCGATCCGTCGTGTGCCTGGCCGCGTACGAGGAGCGACTGGCCGCCGCCGCCCGCAGGGTGGGCGAGGGACGGATCATCGGGTCACGGACGGCGGTGAACACGCTCGTCTTCCAGCTGGGGCACCCGACGGACGGGGTGCGCCTGTCGCTCGGACGATTGCGGTCCACGTGGCTTCTCCACCACCTGGCCGTGGGCACCCCGCTGGCCGTACTCCTGCCTGCCGCCGGGTTGCGCACCGCCTGCGGCCTGACCGAGATCATCCGGCTCCTGCCGGCGGTGGACCCGGAGCTCGCCCGGACGCTCCTCAGGGGAGGTGCCGCATGAGCGCCGCTCAGACAGGCACGGCCCCGACCTCGCCGAAGCGGCCCGGTCCCGACGACCGCCGGGCGATGGATCTCACCGTGGACCAGATGGCCCGCGTCGCCATCGACTGCATCGGCCGGTTCGGTCAGCTCGAGGCGCTCCAAGCTCACCTGGACGACCACCCCGGGCCCGACTGCCAGCTCCGGTTGCAGGCCCTGCTCGTCGGCCTGGTCATGAACGCCGGCCTCAAGCGCGACAACCATCTCACCCAGGTGGCACGTCTGCTGCGGGCTCTGCCCGAGCCGCTTCGCCACGAGCTCGAGGTCGAGGTCGGGGGCCACGTGGTCACCTACCGACAGGTCTGGCACTGCTGGCATCGCCTCCGCCACGCGCTGGGCGAGCTGGCACCTACCGTGCTCGACGGGTCCGCGCCGCACGGGGACGCCGTGAGCTGGTTCACCGACAGGCTCCTCGACGCCACCACACCGGCGGACATCGCCCTCAGCGACTGCTACAGCGTCGACGGCACCGACGTGGAGACGTGGGCCCGGGTGGAGACCGGCGCCAACGCCGACGGCGAACGGACACGATCGACGCTCGATGACGACGCCCGAGAGGGCCACAGCCCGGCCAAGAACGGACGCCGGGGCGGGACCTACTTCGGCTACGAGGACCACCTCCTGGTCCAGACCCGGAACATGGGCGGTCCCGAGGTGCCCTTGCTCATCCGGCGCCATCGCGTCACCTCGGCCGGCACCCACCGGGGACAGACGGCGGTGGACCTGGTCCGGGACACCATCGGCGACGGCATCGCCGTCGAGCACCTCATCGCCGACCGGGGCTATTCCATCTCCGTCGTCGACAAGTTCGCCGCTCCCCTCGAAGCGATGGGAGTGGACCGCACCCATGACCTGATGAGCTGGCAGCGAGACCCCCAGCCCGACGTGCGGGGCTTCCTGGTGCTCGACGGGGGGCAGTTCTGCCCGGGGACGCCGAAGGACCTCTGGGACCTTCCGCCCGTGAAGCCGGGGATGCGCCAGAGCGAGCGGGATGCTCTCGTCGCCCGCTACGACGAGAGGGCCAACTACGCCGCGACCCTGCAGCAGGGCCGATCGACGGGCGACGGACACATCCGGGTCGCCTGCCTCGCTCAGCGTGGCGGACACAGCCGTTGCGAGCTGGTGCCGCCCTCGCTTCGCCGGCCGATCAGCAATCCCACCGTTGCTCCACCGCCTCAGGCAGCCGAAGCCCTCCGGCCGTGCTGCAACCAGGTGACGGTGCAGATCCCGGCAACTGCGGGACTGCGAGACCGACAGAAGTACCTCTATGGCACCAGCACCTGGGTTGAGTCGAAGAACCGTCGGGTGGGCGTCGAGAGCGCCAACGCGTCCGTCAAGGTCCACTACGGCAGGGTCGGGCGGAACTACATCCGCTCTCTCGGCCTGGTCAACTACAACCTGCTGCTGACGTTCACCCATGTCGCCGCCAACCTGCTGACCCTCGTCGCCTATCGAGCCAAGCACGGTCTGCCCGATCCGCACGGCCTTACCGTCCGTCCGAAGACGAGGCGGCCGCGGGCCAGGCGCCGTACCGGCGGGCTGAGCGAGATCCTGCCGCAGGCCGACTGAATCCAAGAGCGGCGGCGACGCCCGACGCCTGTCCCGCCGGCAGGCGGGTTATCCGCGACCCCGTGGATCGACGAGACCCCTCCTGGCGACCCAGGAGGGTCCCTGCGCGACCCGAAACCAACGACGACGTGGCGGCCGCCCCTTCGGCCGCACATCTTGTGAACGTAGGAGCCGCCAACTTGTGACGCTCCCTGCGTGGGCCGGGGAGGATTCGAACCTCCGTAGGCTGTGCCGGCAGATTTACAGTCTGCTCCCTTTGGCCGCTCGGGCACCGACCCATCGGAGATTCCACGATACCGTTTGGGTGATGCCCACCTTCGACGTGGTTTCCGAGGTGGACCTGCAGGAGGTCCGCAATGCCGTCGACCAGGCCCAGCGGGAGGTCGGCACCCGCTTCGACTTCAAGGACACCGGGTCGAGCATCGAGCTCGGCGACGGGGAGATCCGGCTGACGTCGGCCACCGCCGACCGCATGAAGGCGCTCTCCCAGGTGCTGGAGGAGAAGCTGGTCCGCCGGTCGGTGTCGCTCAAGGCCCTCGAATACGGCACCGTCGAGGACGCGGCCAAGGGCACGGTGCGCCAGACGGTATCGATCAACGCCGGGATCAGCGACGTCAAGGCCCGCGAGGTGAACAAGTTCATCAAGGCCCGCGGCGTCAAGGGCGTGTCGTCGCAGACCCAGGGCGACCAGGTCCGCGTGTCGGGCAAGAAGCGGGACGACCTTCAGGCCGTGATCGCGGCGCTGAAAGAGGAGGATTTCGGGGTCCCCCTCCAGTTCAAGAACTTCAGGGACTGAGGCCCGGCCCCAGCAGTCGCATCACCACGGTCGGCGTCACCGGCGCCAGCACCGAGCCGGCGACCGCCCGGGCGTCCCTGAGCGACTGCGCCTGGAGCTCCTGCACGCTGGTGCGCCCGTCCCAGTCGATCCGGCTGGCCATGCGCATGGCCACCAGCTCGGCCAGCCGTAGCGTTCCCCCGCCCGCGCTGACCGACGACGCCCACAGCAGCGGCGCGACCGCCGTCTGGCCCGAACCGGAGTACATCCCGCCCTCGAACCGGCGCAGCATGCCGGCCGCGGTGACGGCGCGAGGCACGTTGATGTTGAACGAGGCCAGCAGGGTCGGCACGGCCTCGAGCGCCTCGTCCAGCCAGCGGTCGAGGATGGGCTTGGGGTTGGTGGCCTCGCCGCCGCCGGGACGGATCTCGAAGTGCAGGTGCGGTGAGCCGCCCTCGGCGTTCCCCGTGCTGCCGACGAAGCCGATCACGTCTCCCTGGTTCACCCGCGATCCGCTCGACACGTCCCGGGGGTAGCCGTTCAGATGGGCCATGTAGTAGCTGGTGCCGCCCACCGCGTTGAGATAGGCGCCCTTGCCGCCCAGGCCCCCGTCGGTGAACGAGACGACACCGGCCTCCATGGCCCGGATGGGGGTCCCCCGGGCCGCGAAGATGTCGGTGCCCTGGTGGAGGTGGAACGGCGGGCCGAAGCGGGCATCGTGCCAGTCGTCGGTGTAGCTGACCGGGCCGGCCACCGGGAACTGGCCCGATCCCAGCAGGGCCACCTCCTCGCTGGTCAGGCCCAGGTCCTCGAGGCTCCGCAGGGCGTCCAGGAGGGCGGAGTTGTTCCGAGGGCCGGACTTGCGCAGGGAGTTGATGATCGGCAGGAACTCGGGTGGGATGGTGCCGGGCTCCGTCGTCGTCGGGCCCGCATCGGCCGCCGGGTCCGGGGCGGGTTCGGGCGCCGGCTCCGGTGGGACGGCCGTGGTGGGCGGAGGCGGAGGGGGCGTCGGGGGAATGAGCCTGGAGAGGATGTCCTCCAGCAGTCCCTTCACCGTTGTCGGCGGCGTCGGCGGGGCCGTCTGGGCCCGCGCCACGGGAAGCCCGCTGACCGTCAGGAGTAGGACGACCGGGACGAGGACCACCAGCGAACGGATGCGGGTAGGCGCGACCCCTACCCTTTCGCCGCCGGGACGCCCGGTTCCTGCCCGCAGCCGGAACCGGGCGAGAACTCTCAGGCCTTCGTCCTACCTATGCCTACGTCCTACCTATTCCTGCCACGCCCGTGCCCGGAGGCGGGCGATCCGCTCCTCCATCGGAGGGTGGGTGGAGAACAGGTTGGCGAACTGCACCTTGCGTCCACTCAGCGGGTTGACGATGTACTTCGAGGCCTGGGTGGGATCCACGGCCATCGGGATCGCCCTCGCACCCCGATCGAGCTTGGCCAGCGCCCGGGCCAGCGGCTCGCCGTCGTGGATCAGCCGGGCCCCGGCACGGTCGGCCTCGTACTCGCGGCTCCTGCTCAGCGACATCTGCAGCACTGCGGCGGCGAGAGGGGCGAGCAAGGCGAAGGCCAGCATGGCAAGGGGGTTGGTGTCGTCGTCATCGCCGCCGCCGCCGAACATGGCACCCCACATGGCCATCCGGGCCACGAAGGTGATGCCCATGGCCACCGCGGCGGCCACCGAGCCGATCAGGATGTCGCGGTTGCCGACGTGGCTGAGCTCGTGGGCCAGCACGCCGCGAAGCTCGTCCCAGTCGAGGATGTTGAGGATGCCCCGTGTCACCGCGACCGCGGCGTGCTGGGGGTTCCGCCCGGTGGCGAAGGCGTTGGGCTGGAGGTCGGGGGTGACGTACAGGGCCGGCATCGGCATGCCTGCCTCGGTGCTGAGCTCGCGGACGATCCTGTAGTACTCGGGCATCTCCGCCTCGGTCACCGGCACCGCCTTGGCCGATTTGATGGCCAACTTGTCCGAGAACCAGTAGGACCCCCCGACGAACGCCAGGCCGATGAGGAGGCCGATGATCGTGCCGACCCGGCCGAAGATCGACCCCACCAGCACCAGCATGCCGCCGAGGCCTGCCATCAGCACGTACGTCTTGGCTGTGTTCTTGCTCACTTCTGCTCCTTGTCTCCCTCTGTAACGTTCCGGCCCCGGCGCGCGTTCCGGGTCTTCGCCGGAAGATCGTCCCTTAGGGACCACGGGGCGCCAGGAATCGGGACCGGCAGGCAGGTTCTGCTCGCGAAAGTACCGGCTATATGGCGGAATTGCGCGAGCAGAAACAGCCAGTCGAGTGGAACCAGACGAGCCCTGGCCCCGCGCACCCGCCGGGCCGGGACCAGTTCTCGTGGCGCCCGAACGTGTCAGTTCTCGTAGTAGCCGGAGTGGATGTACACGCAGCGCACGCCCTCGCTCTTGAACATGTCCCGGTTGCGGACGTCGTCCTCGAAGGCCAGGCGGAGGTCGAAGCCCCGTTCCCGCAGCTCGCCGACGGTCTGGCGCTTGAACTCCGGGGCGGTCGAGTAGTCGCCCCGGTTGCGCATGATCAGCAGGTCCCAGCGCACGCCGTAGCGCTCCAGCCAGGCCAGCGTGGCCGGCTGCACCCGCACGGGCCGGCCGGTGAGGAGGACGACGGTGAGGTCGCGGTCGATCACCTCGACCAGCCCGGCCACGTCCTCGAGGAGCGGGTCGTCGCCGCAGGCGTCGAAGAACCCCCGCCAGTCCTTCTTGTCGCCCTCCCCCTCGAGGAAGTGCTGGCGGTTGGTGGCGTCGGAGAGCACGCCGTCGATGTCGAAGACGACGGCCGGGCCCGGTTCGACAGGGCCGTCCCGCCATTCCCAGTGGGAGGGGATCTGCAGCTCGACGTCCTCCTCCGGCCCCGGCTTCTCTGCTCCTTGCGACACTTAATCCTGATCGCCCGCGCCGGCGTTGGCCCGCTTCTTGATCTCCTCCACCACGCCGGCGTCGGCAAGGGTGGTCGTGTCGCCCAGATCTCGGCCCTCGGCCACGTCCTGGAGAAGCCGGCGCATGATCTTGCCGCTGCGGGTCTTGGGCAGGTCGTCGGTGAAGATCACCGTCTTGGGCCGGGCGATGTGGCCGATCTTCTGGGCCACGTGCTGCCGGAGGGCCTCGCCGTGCTCGGCGTCGGCCTCCACGTCGCCCTTCAGCGTGACGAAGGCGATGATGGCCTGGCCGGTGGTGGCGTCCTTGGCCCCGACGACCGCCGCCTCCGCCACCGAGGGGTGGTGGACCAGCGCCGACTCCACCTCCGCGGTCGATATCCGGTGTCCGGAGATGTTCATCACGTCGTCGACCCGGCCGAGCAGCCACAGGTAGCCGTCGGCGTCGATCTTGGCCCCGTCGCCGGCGAAGTAGCGGCCCTCGAAGCGTGACCAGTACGTCCGGTGGTAGCGCTCGGGGTCGCCGTAGATGCCCCGGAGCATGCTCGGCCAGGGCCGGGTGAGGGTGAGGTACCCACCCCCCTCTGCCACGCAGTTGCCCTTCTCGTCCACCACCTCGGCGGCGATCCCCGGGAGCGGAAACGTGGCCGAACCCGGTTTGGTGGTCGTCGCCCCGGGGAGGGGTGAGATGAGGATGGCGCCCGTCTCGGTCTGCCACCAGGTGTCGACCACCGGGCAACGACCGCCGCCGATGTTCTCCGAGTACCACATCCACGCCTCGGGGTTGATGGGCTCGCCCACCGACCCGAGCACCCGGAGCGACGACAGGTCGCGCCCCGCCGGGAACTCCGCGCCCCACTTCATGAACGTGCGGATGGCGGTGGGGGCGGTGTAGAGGATCGTCGCCTTGTAGCGCTCGACGATCGACCACCACCGGTCACGTTCGGGGAAGTCGGGGCTGCCCTCGTACAGGATCGACGTGGCCCCGTTGGCCAGCGGGCCGTAGACGATGTAGCTGTGGCCGGTGACCCAGCCGATGTCGGCCGCGCACCAGTACACGTCGGTGTCGGGGTGGTGGTCGAAGACGTACTTGTGGGTGAAGGCGACCTGGGTGAGGTACCCGCCGGTGGTGTGCATGAGGCCCTTGGGCTTGGCCGTGGTGCCTGACGTGTAGAGCAGGTACAGGAGCTGCTCCGAGTCCATCGGCTCGGCCGGGCAGTCGGCGGAGGCGCCCTCCATGAGGTCGGCGTACCACTGGTCTCGGCCCTCGACCCACGCCACGTCGGCCCCGGTGCGCTTGACCACCACCACGTGCTCGATGGTGGGCGTCCCCTCGACGGCGGCGTCGGCGTTGTCCTTGAGCGGTACCGCCTTGCCCCGCCGCCACCCGCCGTCGGCGGTCACCAGCACCTTGGCCTCGGCGTCGTTGATCCGGTCACGCAAGGCGTCGGACGAGAACCCGCCGAAGACCACGGAGTGGGCCGCCCCGATCCGGGCGCAGGCCAGCATCGCCACCGGCAGCTCGGGGATCATCGGCAGGTAGACGTTGACCCTGTCACCCTTGGCCACGCCCAGCGACTTCAGGACGTTGGCGAACTTCTGCACCTCCTCGCACAGGTCGGCGTAGGTGATGGTGCGGGTGTCGCCGGGCTCGCCCTCCCAGTGGAAGGCGACCTTGTCGCCCTTGCCGGCGGCCACGTGGCGGTCGACGCAGTTGGCCGAGGCGTTCAGCGTGCCGCCGACGAACCATTTGGCGAACGGCAGCTCCCACTCCAGGATGGTGTCCCACTCGGAGTCCCAGTCGAGGAGCTCGGCCGCCTGCCGGGCCCAGAAGCCCTCGAAGTCGGTCTCGGCCTCCTCGTGCATGGAGTTGTCGACGACGAGGGCGTTCTTCTTGAACTCCTCGGAGGGCGGGAAGGTGCGGTCCTCGAGGTAGTACGCCTCGATGGTCGCCGGGTCAGCCATGTCCCGGGAGCCTATCGGCCACTGTCTTTCGGAATTTAGAGCAGGCTTTTCGGAGTTTAGAGCAGGCTTTCGGGATCAGACCCGCCATTCCAGGACCCTGAACGCCCCCAGCCCGGACGGATCAGTGAGGGCGGCGGCCTCGGTCACCCGGCTCCTGGCCTTCAGGGCCCGGAGGTCGCCGATGGCAGCCCGCTCGAGCCACTCGGCATGGGCCACCTCGACGAGGCGTTGGATGCCATGGGCGCCGAGGAACTCGGCCTGGGTGCGGTCCTCGTCGGGAGCGCGGACCGCGGCCAGCTGGTCGAGCGCCACCTCGCAGGTGATGTCGGCGGTGCCGAGCCCTTCCAGCGGACCGCCGGCACGGCCGTGGCCGCGGTAGGTCCGGACCCATTCGCTCCACGGGCGGCCGGCCATCGACGGCGTGGTGTCCATGTAGTCGACGACCACCACCCTGCCCCGGCGAAGCCTCGACAGGGCGTCGACGAGCCAGTCCCGGGCCTGGTGCTGGAGGGGGATCCGGGCGCCGACGGCTGCGCCCGGCCCCAGCCGCACGGCCTCGGCCGCCGCTGCATCGTCTGCCGGCTGAAGCTCCTCCACCAGGTCGGCGCCGACGAACACCTCGTCCCAACCCGAGGGCGTGCGCTCCAGGAGCCGGAAGGGCAGGTTGTCGAGAAGCTCGTTGGCCACCACGACCCCGTCGAAGGGGCCTAGTGGCGGCTCGGCCCGCATCTCCAGCCCCGGCCTGGCCCGTGCGCGCAGGGCCGCGGAACGCTCCACCGGCATGTAGCGCAGGGCCGGCGAGCAGTCCGGAGCGGCGGCCAGGACCGCGGCCGCCAGCGTGCCCGTGCCCGCCCCCACCTCCACGACGACGTACGGGTCGGGCTTACCCAGCTCCCGCCACCAGCCGTCCAGCGCGCCGGCGAGGACGGTACCGAACAGTGGCCCCACCTCGGGACTGGTGATGAAATCGGCGCCGCCACGACCGGCGCCGCCACCCTGCTCGTAGAAACCGCCGTCGGCGTCGTACAACGCCAGCTCGACCACCCGGTCGAAGCGCACCGGCCCGCGCCGCCGAGCCAGGTCGGCAACTCACATCGCCGACAGGACGATCCCCGACCGGCAGCTCTATCGCACCAGCGACGCCAGGTCGCCGAAGCGGGCGAGGATCTGGGGGTAGACGCCCACCACCACGACGATCGACGAGGTGATCCCCAGGGCCGCCACCAGCGACGCCGGCACCCGGATCGGCGCCGCCTCCTGGCCCTCGGGGACGGGGCTCATCCACATCTCCTTGGCCACCGCCGAGTAGTAGAAGAGGGCGATCACCGAGTTCACCGCGGCGACGACTCCGAGGGCGATCGCCCACGACGTGCCGGCGTCGAGCACGGCCCGGAAGATGAAGATCTTGGCCCACGCGCCAGCGAGCGGCGGGATGCCGGCGAGGGAGAACAGGAAGATCGTCATCAGCACGGCCAGACCGGGGGCGTAGGAGAACAGCCCGCCGTAGGAGGAGATGTCCCCCGACCGGGTCTTGCGGGCGACGGCCATGACGATCGTGAAGGCGCCGAGGTTCATCGCCGCGTAGATGAGCAGGTAGACGACGCCCGCCGTCATCGAGCTCTTGGCCGCGGCCATGCTCGTGCCGGCCACCGCGAACGGGACGAGGATGTAGCCGGCCTGGGCGATCGACGAGTAGGCCAGCATGCGCACGATGTTGGTCTGGCGCAGCGCGATCAGGTTCCCGACCGTCATGGTGAGGACGGCGAGAATTCCGAACAGTGGGGCCCAGACCTCCGAGCGCCCGAAGAAGCCGATGAAGACGAGCTCGAAGAGGGCCACGAACCCCGCCGTCTTCGACCCCACGGAGAGGAAGGCCGTGACCGGCGTGGGGGCACCCTCGTAGGTGTCGGGAGCCCAGAAGTGGAACGGGACGGCCGAGACCTTGAAGGCGAAGCCGACGATGATGAACAGGATGGCGAAGGTGGCCAGCGGCACCGCCGTGGCGCTTCCCTCGATCTGCTCGCCGATGCGCACGAGGATCGTGGTGCCGGTGGCGCCGTAGACGAGCGACATGCCGTAGAGCATCACCGCCGACGCCAGGACTCCCAGCAGGTAGTACTTCAGCGACGCCTCGTTGCTCTTGAGGTCACGCTTGCGCCAGCCGGCCAGGATGTAGGCGGGGATGGAGAGCGTCTCCAGGGCCACGAAGATGCTGATGAGGTCGCGGGACGAGCCCATCACGACCATGCCGAAGATCGAGGCCAGCAGGAGGAAGTAGAACTCCCCCTCGTAGTAGTCGCCCTCCTCGACGTAGGTGGTCGACATCAGCAGGACCACGTAGCCGACGCCGACGAACAGCCCCTTGAACACCAGGGCGAAGTTGTCGACCACGTAGGCGCCACCCAGCATCGACCGCACGTCGTCGCCGTAGAGCGCCAGGGTGATGATCGGGATCATGGTGGCCAGCAGCCCGAAGCTGGCGATGCTGGGTATGACCCATTTCTTGGAGTCGTCGAGCAGGACGTCGGCCAGCAGCACCGCCACCAGCACGACGCTGAGGACGATCTCCGGGGCGAGCGCGTGGTAGTCGAGCGTCGGCGCCTTGAACGGGACCACCGCCTGGGCCAGCTGCAGGATCATGGGTGCCCGACGCCGGTGGCCAGGTTCACGACCGCGCCGGTCGTCTGGGCGACGGCCTCGACGGCGTCGTTGGTGACGCCGAAGAGCAGGCCCGGGAAGATGCCCAGGACCAGGATGCCGACCAGCAGCGGCACCCAGGCGATGTACTCGGAGACGTGGACGTCGTGGATGTGGCTGTCCTCGAACTCGGCCTTGGCGGTGCCGAACGCCACCCGCTGCAGCATCCAGAGCAGGTAGCCGGCGGCGAAGACGGTGCCGATGGCGGCGACCGCCATGTAGGCGCGGAAGACGCCGACAGGAAGCCCCTCGGCCGGCTGGTAGGCGGCGAGGATGGCGGGGAACTCGCCCCAGAACCCGGCCAGGCCGGGCAGGCCCAACGAGGCGAAGACGCAGAACCCGAGGATCCAGCCGAGGTGGGGCGCCTGGGTCAGCAGCCCGCCGAGGCGGGAGATCTCACGGGTGCCGAACCGCTCCTGCACCGACCCGGCGATGAAGAAGAGCATCCCGGTGATGAGCCCGTGGGCCACCATCCCGAAGACCGCGGCGTTGATCCCGAAGTCGGTGAGGGTGGCGACGCCCAGCATGATGAACCCCATGTGCGCCACCGACGAGAAGGCGATGAGGCGCTTCATGTCCTTCTGCGCCAGGCACCCGAGGGCGCCGTAGATGATGCCGATGACCGCCAGCAACCCGATCCATGGGGCCCACGCCCGGGCCGCCTCCGGCAGGATCGGGAGCGCCACCCGGATGAAGCCGTAGACGCCCAGCTTCAGGAGCACGGCGGCAAGGATCACCGAGCCGACCGTCGGCGCCTCGGTGTGGGCGTCGGGCAGCCAGGTGTGGAACGGGAACATCGGCACCTTGATGGCGAAACCCATGAAGAGGCCGGCGAAGATCAGGATCTGCGTGTCCCTTGCGATCGACGACCCGTTGCGGACGAGCTCCGGGATGTCGAAAGTGTTCCCGCCCAGGAAGTAGAGGGCGAGGAAGCTCAGGATCATCAGGGCCGACCCGAACAGGGTGAAGAGGAAGAACTTGATGGCTGCGTACTGCCGGTTGGGACCGCCCCAGACTCCGATCATGAAGTACATCGGCAGGAGCACCAGCTCGAAGAACACGAAGAACAAGATCAGGTCCTGGGCGGCGAAGGTGCCGTTCATCCCCGTCTCCAGGAGGAGCATCAGGATCAGGAACGCCTTCGGGTTGTGGGGCTCGGGCCAGTGGTCCCAGGAGTAGACGATGCACAGGACGGTGATGACCATCGACAGGATCAGCAGCGGGAGCGAGATCCCGTCGACGGCGATGTGGAAATGGCTGTTGATGACGTCGATCCAGCGCTCGTTGACCTCGTACTGGAGTCGCTCGGACTGGCCGTAGTCGAAACCCCTGAGGATGACGACCCCGGCGACGGTCGTGCCCAGGGCCACCAGCAGAGCCACGGCCTTGAGGACCTGCTCCTGCGAGCGCGGGATGACGGCGAGGAGTATCACGCCGAGGATCGGCAGGAAGATGGCTGCGGTCAGGACCATTGCTCAGAGACTCCTCGGGGGTTTCACGTCAGGAAGACCAGGCCCACAGCCAGCAGCGCGGAGGCCCCGAACAGGAAGGCGGCGTACTGCTGCACGCGGCCCGTCTGCGTCTTTCGCAGGACCTTGCCGCCCTCCTCGGCACCGGCACCGGCGGCGTTGACGAGCCCGTCGACGCCCTTCTGGTCGATGATGTCGTAGACGAACCCGGCAACCTTCCGCGAACCGATGCCGACACCGTTCACCACGCCGTCGATCACGTGCTGGTTGAACCAATACGCGGCCCGGGCGATCGGGTACTGGATCTTGCGGATGATGCCGTCGATGAAGAGGGCGTCGAGGTAGTACTTGTTCACCAGGATGCGGTGGGCGGTAGCCAGGAACGAGCTCCGGGCCATGAGCCCCCTCGGCCAGCCGTCGGCCGCGTAGGCCCGCCAGGTGATGCCGATGCCCGCCAGGACGACCGCCAGCGAGATCAGGGCCAGCGACGGGTTGAACTCGTGGTGCTCGACGATCTCCTCCACGCCCGGCACGTGGAAGGCGACCCAGTGGTTGAACTTCTCGAGCCCCGGGGCGTTGAGCAGGCCGAACAGCACCGCCGGGACGGCGAGGACGACCAGGGGCCACCGCATCGACGGTGGGGCCTCGTGGGGCTCGCCGTGGCCCCGGTACTCGCCGAAGAAGACGAGGTAGCAGGTGCGGGTCATGTAGGCGGCGGTCATGAAAGCCCCGACGATCCCGACGATCAGCATGAGCGGGTAGCCGTTGCCCTGGGGGCCGGTCAGGGCGCCGAGGAGGATCTCGTCCTTCGACCAGAAGCCGGCGAGCGGGAACATCCCGGCCAGGGCCAGGGAGCCGATGATGAACGTGACGAACGTGGTCGGCATGTGTTTTCGGAGCCCACCCATGTCGCTCATGTTGTTGGAGTGGACGGCGTGGATGAGGCAACCCGCCCCGAGGAAGAGCAGGGCCTTGAAGGCGGCGTGGGTGAAGAGGTGGAAGATCCCGGCTGTCCACGCGCCGACGCCGAGGGCCATGACCATGTACCCCAGCTGGCTTACCGTGGAATAGGCCAGCACCTTCTTGACGTCGTCCTGGACGAAGGCGAGGGCGGCGCAGGCGATCACCGTGATGGCGCCGATCAGGGCCATCGGGTTGATGCCCCCGGCGGCGATGGAGAAGCCCTCCCAGAAGACGCCGTACAGCCGGGCCACCAGGTACACGCCGGCGACGACCATGGTGGCGGCGTGGATCAGGGCCGACACCGGCGTGGGGCCGGCCATGGCGTCGGGGAGCCACACGTGCAGCGGGAACTGGGCGCTCTTGCCCATGACCCCGAGGAACAGGAGGCTGGCGCCGACGACGAGGAGGGTGTGGCTGATGCCACCGCTGAGGGCCTCGTGGTTCAGGTGCTCGATGTTGAAGTTCTGGCCGGCGGCGAAGAACAGGGTGATGATGCCGAGCAGCAGGCCGACGTCGCCGATCCGGGTGGTGATGAAGGCCTTGATGGCGGCGCTGGAGTTGTCGGTCTCCTCCCACCAGTGGCCGATCAGCATGAACGAGCAGAGGCCGACGAGCTCCCACCCGATCAGCATCTGGAGGGTGTTGTCGGCGACGACCAGCAGGAGCATGGCCGCGGTGAACAGGGACAGGGCGGCGAAGAAGTACGTGTACCGCCGGTCGCCGTGCATGTAGCCCGTCGAATAGATGTGCACCATCAGCGAGATGAAGGTGACGACGAAGAGCATCATCACCGTCAGGCCGTCGACGTGGATGCCGGCGCCCAGGTCGACGCTCCCGAACTTGAACCACGTCAGGTGGGCCTCGACGGCCTCGCGGTGCGGGTGGCCCTCCCGCGCGATCCACTGCAGGACGGTCATCACCGACATCACGAAGCAGGCGCCGATGGCCAGGATGCCGATCTCGGCCCCCTTCTTCGGCATGCGCTTGCCGAAGAACAGGATGAGGACGAACGACACCGCCATGGTCAGCGGGATGAGCCAGGCGTTCTCCAGCATCGGGCGGCGCCCTAGCCCTTCATCAGATCGGCCTGGTCCAGGTCGATGTTGGCGCGGTTGCGGTAGATGAGCAGGACGATGGCCAGCCCGACGCCGACCTCGGCGGCGGCGATGGCGATGACGAAGACGGCGAAGACCTGACCGATCACGTTGTCGCGGAAGGCGCCGAAGGCGATCAGGTTGATGTTCACGGCGTTGAGCATGAGCTCGATCGACATGAGGACCAGGACGGCGTTCTTGCGGGCCAGGACTCCGTAGACACCGAGGCAGAAGATGATCGCGGCGAGGAAGAGGAACTGGTTGAGCATCATCGCCGGTACCTAGTCCCTTCTGGCCAGGGCGACGGCGCCGACGAGGGCGGCCAGCAGCAGGATGGACGCGACCTCGAAGGGGATCACGTAGGTGCTGAAGAGCGAGTCGGCCAGGGCTGCGGTGGGCTGGATCTCGCCGAAGGCGATCTCCTCGGTCCCGAAGGCGTCGCCGAGCACGGCGGCGAGAGCGCCGACCAGGAACATCGCCACCACGGCCGCCAGCCATTTCTGGTCGTTGTCGAGGTCGGACTCCCGGCCGATCGGCGCCCGGGTGAGCATGACCCCGAACAGGAGCAGCACGACGACGGCACCGATGTAGACCAGCACCTGGGCCCACGCCACGAACTCGGCGGCCAGCAGGATGAAGAGCCCGGCCACGCCCGCCAGCACGACGGCCAGGTAGAGGGCGGCCCGCACGACGTTCTTGGTGGTGACCAGCCGGAAGGCGGCCGCCACCATGGCCACGGCCAGCAGGTAGAAGGCGATGTTCTGGGCGACCACGACGGATTCGGTCCTACTTCTTCTTGACCGCGCCGGCCTCGAGCGGCTCGGGCTCGGGGACACCCTGCATCCACTCCCCGAGCTTTTCCTTGTCGTGGAGAAGGTCGGCGATCCGAACCTCGGAGTACTCGTACTCGGGGCTCCAGAAGAGGGCGTCGAACGGGCACACCTCCACGCAGATGCCGCAGTACATGCAGAGGGCGTAGTCGATGTCGAACCGCTCGAGGGCGTTGACGGTGCGGGGCTTGCCACCCTCACGCCGGGGCGGGCGCTTCTCCTTGTGGGCCTCGATGTAGATGCACCAGTCGGGGCACTCCCTGGCGCACAGCATGCACGAGGTGCAGTTCTCCTCCTTGAGGGCGATGACGCCCCGCGCCCGGGGGGTCGGGGCCTCCTTCTCGTGGGGGTACTGCACCGTCACGGCCGGCTTGAGCATCGTCTTGAACGTGACGCCCAGGCCCTTGGCCAACCCGCGAGCTCCTGCCATCAGAAAATCACTTTCAGAACGCCGGTCGCCAGGATGTTGACCAGCGAGATCGGGATGAGGACCTTCCAGGCGAAGCTCTGGAGCTGGTCCTCACGGAAACGGGGGAACGTGAACCTCACCCAGAAGATCACGAAGGCGATGAGCATCACCTTGGCGAACAGGACGAGCGGTCCGACCAGGTTGGCGAGGTCGCCGGTGATGAACGGCTGGTACCAGCCGCCCAGGTAGAGGGTGGCGGCGATGGCCGACAGCGCGAAGGCGGTGCCAAACTCGGCCATGAAGAAGAACAGGAACCGGAAGCCGGAGTACTCGGTCATGTAGCCGGCCACCAGCTCGGACTCGGCCACCGGCATGTCGAACGGGGTCTGGGTGAGCTCGGCCTGGGCGGCGGCGAGGAAGATCACGAAGCCGACGATCTGGGTGAGGACGAACGGGTTGCCGAGCCAGCCGATGCCGAAGATCGAGCCGTCCGCCTGGGCGTGGACGATGCCTTGCAGGCTCATGGTCTCGGCCTGGATGACCACGCCGACGACCGCCAGCACCAGCGGCAGCTCGTAGGCGATGAGCTGGCCGGCGGCTCGCAGGGAGCCCAGCAGGGAGAACTTGTTGGCCGATGCCCACCCGGCCATGAGCACGCCGATGACCGACAGCGAGCCCACCGCCAAGGCGTAGAAGATGCCGACGTCGAGGTTCTCGACGACCAGGTCGGGCCCGGCTGGGATCACCACGTACAGCAGGAACGTCGAAACGAGGACCACCACCGGCGCCACCGCGAACACCCGGCGGTCGGCCTCGTCCGGGATGATGTCCTCCTTCTGGATGAACTTGATGCCGTCGCCGATCAGCTGGAACCAGCCGTGGTAGCCGCCCGGCTCCATGGGGCCCAGCCGGCTCTGCATGTGGGCCATCATCTTCAGGAGGAAGACGTAGCCGAGGATGATCGCGGCCGCCGGAATGATGGACAGCACAACGACCGTCTTGATGACGGTGAGTTGCCAGTAGGGAAGTTCGAGGGCAAGCATCGCTCAGCGTCGGACATTAGTGAACGCCTTCACACAGTGACAACCTTGCCGCAACGTAGGCGTGCCAGGCTTGGCCGGTATCCGCGTTGGGTAGCTACACCTGAATCCGCAGTTGCGTGTCCGACGAGTGATGGAGGAGCCCATGGTTGACCTGAACGGCTTGGCCGACAAGGCGAAAGACCTGGTCGCGGGGAACGCCGACAAGATCGACGACGTCGTCGACAAGGTGGCCGACTTCGCCGGCGACAAGCTGGGCCACGACAAGGTCGCCCCGGTCAAGGACAAGGTCAAGTCCCTGATCCCCCGTCCCGAAGGCAACGAGGTCGCGATCGAGTCGGAAGAAGAAGAGGCACCCGAACCCGAAGCCTGAGCCGGCATGGAGTCGCGGCTCCGAGCCGTGAGCGTGCAAGAAGGATCGCCATGGCGACCTTTCGCACGCTCGACGGGTTGGCGAAGGGCGCTCTACCGGTCGATGTCGCCGAGGATGAAGTACAGGCTGGCGAGGATCGTGATGATGTCGGGCACGTAGACGCCCTTCAGGAGCCACGGCACGATCGACGTGTTGTGGAACGACGCCGAACGGATCTTGCACCGGAACGGGCCCAGGCCGCCCTGGCTGACCACGTAGTACCCCATCTCGCCGAGGGGGTTCTCGGTGTGGGCCCACGCCTCGCCGGCCGGCACCTTGATGATGCGGGGGACCTTGGCCTGGATCGGCCCGGCGGGGAGCCCGTCGAGCATCTGGTCGACCATCTTGGTGGCCTCGCGCACCTCCTGCAGCCTGACCCAGTAGCGGGCGAACGAGTCGCCGTCGGGGTGGGTCCACACCTTCCAGTCCAGCTCGCTCCACACGAGGGGCGACTTCTCGTCCCGCCGCAGGTCCCAGTCGACGCCGCTGGCCCTGATGTTGGCGCCGGACAGCCCGTAGGCGAGGCCGAGCTCCTTGGGGATCACGCCGACGCCGCGGGTCCGGGCCTCGAAGATGGCGTTGCCCATGAGGAGGTCCTCGAGCTGGTCGCAGTAGGTCCTGATGCGTGTCATCGCCCCGTGGGTGTCCGCCACCCAGCCCTTCGGCAGGTCGTCCTTCAGACCGCCGATGCGGTCGTAGTTCGGGTGGAACCGCCCGCCGGTGGCCGACTCGATGAGGTTGAGGACGTGCTCGCGGTCGCGGAAGGCGAAGAACACCGGGGTGATGGCGCCCAACTGCACGCCCATCTCCCCGATGAAGAGGGTGACGTTGGCGATGCGGCTCAGCTCGAAGAGGATCGTCCGGATCCACTGGGCCCGAGGCGGCGCCTCGATCCCCATCAGCTCCTCGGCGGCGAGGATGAAGGGGACCTCGTTGGCGAACGAGGAGAGCCAGTCGATCCGGTTGATCAGGGTCGTGACCTGGGGATATGTGCGGAACTCGGTGAGCTTCTCGTAGCCCCGGTGCATGTAGCCGCAGACGACCTCGGCCTCGACGACCTGCTCGCCGTCGAGCTTGGCGACGATGCGGAGCGTGCCGTGGGTGGCGGGGTGCTGGGGACCGAGGTTGAGGGTCATGTCCTCGGTCTGCAGCTCGACGTTGACCCGGGCGTCGGCGGCCTGCCCGGCGATGTAGGTGAGCTTCTGGGTGTCGGTGACGGCCATCAGCCTGCGCTGCCCTCGTCGGTGGGCTCGGCCGGTGCCTTGGCAGCGGGCTCGGGCGGTGCCTCGCCGGTCGGCTCGGGCGGTGCCTCCGCTGCGGGCTCGGCAGGCTCGGGCGGTGCCTCGCCGGTCGGCTCGGGCGGTGCCTCCGCTGCGGGCTCGGCAGGCTCGGGCGGTGCCTCAGCGGCGGGCTCGGGCGGTGCCTCGGGTTCGGGCACCTCGGGCATGGGCTCGACGTCGACGAGACCGGGCCAGGGCTTGACCTCTCGGGACAGCAGCGGGAAGTCCTTGCGCAGGGGGAACCCCTCGAACTCGCCAGGCAGGTAGAGCTTGACCAGGTGCGGGTGACCGTCGAACACGAACCCGTACATCTCCCAGGTCTCCCGCTCGGTCCAGTTGGCACCGGGGTAGACGTCGGACCAGGTCGGGACCCGGGGGTCGTCGTCGTCGAGGTCGGCCTTCAGGGTGACGCCCTGGTGGCGGGTGGTGGAGTAGAGGCGGGCGAAGACCTGGAAGCGGGTGTCGCCGCCGGCCACGCCCGTCGCCCAGCCGTCGGTGGCGGTTACCTCGGCACCCGCATCGGAGTCCACCGACGGGACGTCGTCGGCGTCGGCGTCGTCGTCGGTGGCGCGGGCGTCGTCGTCGTCGCCCGTATCGAGCTCGTCAGAGACGGACGCTCGGGGGTTGGGCGACGTGGACGGCATCCAGTCGAGCCCGGAGAGGAAGCAGAAATAATCGAACCCCAGGGCCCGGCAGGCCTCGGCCGCCCGGTGCCAGGCGCCGGCGTCGACTCGGACGGTCAGGTCGTCGCCCTGGGTGTGGGAGTCGACGAGAGCGTCGCCGAGCGCCTCGGTGAGCTCCTGGAGCAGGGTCGCGGGGCCGGATGCTTCCGATGTGGCAGCTGCGGCGGGGGCGGCGTCGGCCTCCGGCGTCTCCGTCTCCGTGTCAGCCGACGACAATCGGCTCACCCCTCCACCGTTCGCCCATGTCCTCGTCCTGGATGCGCTGCTGGAGGAGGACGATGCCTTCCAGCAGGGCCTCGGGGCGGGGCGGGCAGCCGGGGACATAGACGTCGACGGGGATGATCTGGTCGACGCCCTTGGTGACGGAGTACGAGTCCCAGTAGGGGCCGCCGCAGTTGGCGCACGAACCCATGGAGATCACGTACTTGGGATCGGGCATCTGCTCCCAGAGGCGGCGGATGGCCGGGGCCATCTTGTCGGTGACGGTGCCCGAGACCACGACGAGGTCGGCCTGGCGGGGGCCGGCCGGGAAGGGGATGACGCCGAGGCGCATCACGTCGTAGCGGGGCGACCCGAAGGCGGCACCCATCTCGATGGCGCAGCACGCCAGGCCCCACTGGTAGACCCACAGCGAGTACTTGCGGCTGTAGTTGAGCAACCAGGTGAGCGGCTTGAGCGGCTTCTTGGCGAACGTGCCCCGTTCGACGAGCCCCATCTAGCGCACGCCGATCCGGCCGTGGCCAACCGTCTGGCGCACGTACGGCCGAGCATGGCCCCGACTATGAGGGATGGCCGCGCCGCCGAAGCCGACGAGCGTGAGGTATTGGCGGAGGAACGCAGGCACGTCAGCGAGGGTAGTGAACGCGTTCACGTAGTGCCAAGACTGCGGGCCGCGCAGGTGCTCAGCGCAGCCGACGGCGCAGGACGGTCAGGTAGGCGTTCTCACCACCGGCAACGACGGCGTCCCGCGCCGCTCACGATTGTGAGGTCCCGTTCGAGCCACAGTCGCTCACATAGCCGTCGCCGTGCAGGAGCCAGTCGAGGCCCACGGGTTCGAGGCCCCTGGCCTGTAAACCGTCGAGGACGAGAGGAAGGGCGTCGGCGATCGTCGTCCCGTCGGGGGCCGTCCCGGATCCGCCGAGCTCGAAGGCCACGATGGAGCCGGGCCGGACCCTCGAAAGCACCCGCTGGGCCAGGGCCGCAGGATCGCCGGCCCGTCGGGCCTCTCGGGCCCCGACCCGCACGTCCCATGTGACCATCGTCATCCGGTGGGCGCGTGCGGCCAGGGCCATGAACGGCGTGTGCCGGCCGCCAGGGGGCCGGAAATAGGTCGGGCAGAGACCGAGCTCCCGCTCGAAGGCCAGCTGAGCCTGGCGCAGCTGGGTGTAGCGGGGGTTCAGGAAGGCGTCGCGGTCGCTGCTGAAGGCGTTGTTGCCGATCAACTGCCCGGCGGCGATCAGCTGGCTGGTGAAGTCCCGGCGCGACTCCAGCGAGCTGCCCTTGGTGAAGAAGGTGGCACGGACCCCGCGGGAATCAAGGGCGGAGATGATCTGCTCGGCTTCGACCGGGTCGGGGTGGCCGTCCAAGGTGATGGCCACCCGTCCCTCGGTCCGGGGACCGTGGGTGACGACGTTGCCGAACCAGGCCGCTCCCGCCGAGGTGGCCCCGACCAGCGACGTCACCATGGTGAGCGACGCCAACGTCGCCCCGGCCACGGCCCACGACCGGCGCTGCCGGGTGACGGGCGGGTGGAGGTCCGACATGACCCAAAGCAGCACCGCGCCGACGACCAGGACGGCTGCGAACCCGAACAGCACCGGCGGTGCCACCAGGGCGATGGCGGTCAGGACGGTGACGGCGGCAACGCCAGGCCCCGCCGCCTCCCGCCATCCGGCGCGGGGCGGGAGGCCGACGGTTGCGCCGACGGCCACACCGATGAGCACGCCGACAGGGAGCGCCACCAGGCCCGACGCGGCCTGCGACAGCAACCACACGGCGACGAGAAGGATCGATCCCCAGGCCCACGGGTGATGGCCGGACTCCAGCCGCCGCGTCACCGACGTCGCCATGGCCGCGGCCAGCAGCGTCCCCGCCGCGGTCAGCAGGCGCGGCTCGGCGCCGCCGCCGGCGACGGTGGCCAACGCGGGAAGGAGCAGGACGGCGAGGCACATGCCGGCGCCCAGGCCGGCCACCGTGGGGACGCGGCCCGGCGAGGGAGTGGTTCCGTGACCTGTCGGTGTGGGCGGCGTTGCGGCCACCGGCGGCCTCACCGACACGGCGGCAGCCGGCGCCAGGGCAGGCAACTCGAGGGGCGGCGTCGCAAGGGCGGGCGGCGCGACCCTGGCGCCCACGGCCACCAGGGCGGCGGGTTCCAGGGCGGCGGGCTCGAGCACCACGTCGGGCACCATGGCCGCCGGCGCCAGGACCGGCGGTCCGACGTCGGGCGCAGCGAGCACCACGGCGGGCACCGCAGCGGCGGCGGCGAGGGCCGGTTCCGGCACCAGTTGGCGATGCCAGGCGACGTAGCGGCGAAGACCCTCGTCGAAGGGGACCCGGGGAGCCCAGCCCAGTAGACGCTCGGCCTTGGTGGCGGACACTTCGCGACCGCAGTAGTCGCCCGGCCGGCTGGGCCGCCGCACCACCTCGACCGGCACCCCGATCGCGGCGGCGACCGAGTCGATGAGGTAGCGGACGCTGATGGGCTCGGCGCCCTCGAGGTTGAAGACCTCGTTGGCTCCCGCCTCGCCGAGCGCCAGCACGTGGGCGGCGGCCAGGTCCTCCACGTAGACGTAGTTGCGGAACTGGCTCCCGTCGCCGTCGATCGTGATCGGCTCGCCGGCCAGTGCCATGCGGACGAAGCGGGGGATCACCAGCGCGTCCCGCATCCGAGGCCCGTAGGGGATGCCGTAGCGCAGGATGGTGAACTCCTGGCCGTACAGGGCGTGATAGCTGTGGGCCATCAGCTCGGCCGCCACCTTCGACGACGTGTAGAGGTGGCTGCCACATCCCGGGAGGAGAAACGCCGACGACTCCTCCAGCGGGGGGTCGCCCGCACCCCCGGGGGCACCGGCGTAGACCCAGACGGTGCTGGCCAGGACCACCCGCCCGACGCCGTTGCGGCGGCAGGCGTCCCACACTCTTGCCGTGCAGAGGACGTTGAGGTCGGTGGCCAGCACTGGGTCGCCGGCCACGACGTTGACGTCCGACACGGCGGCCAGGTGGAACACCGCGTCGGCACCCTCGGTGGCTCGGAGGAGCCCGTCCATGTCGCCGATGTCGACCGGCAGATGGCCGACGTCGTCGCGGTGGGGAGGCCGCAGGTCGATGACGGCCACATCGTGTCCGGCGTCGCAGAGATGATCCACGACGTGTGACCCGATGAACCCGCTCCCGCCAGTGATCACGACTCTCATGGAACCGCGACGACGCTAGCGAACAGTCGCCCGGGATACCAAACGCCCGATAGGTTCGGCCGCGATGGCCGTCCTCGTCGCCCTGCTGTCGGCAGCCTTCTATGCCGCCGCCATGGTGCTGCAGCAGCACGACGCCAGGAAGGCCGATCCGTCCAAGGCCCTGCATCCCGGCCTTCTGGTCGACCTGGCCCGGCGGCCGCAGTGGCTGGCCGGGGTGGCTGCCAACGGCGCCGCATACGCCCTCCGCTACGTCGCCCTCGGTCGGGCCTCGCTGGCGCTGGTGGAGCCCATTCTGGCCACCAGCCTCCTCTTCGCTCTGCCGGTGTCGGCTTTCTGGGACCGACACAAGCTGCGATGGACCGAGTGGGCCGGCGCCCTGAGCATCGTCGTGGGCCTGGCGACGTTCCTGCTGGCGGCTCGGCCCGAGCAGGGCGAAACCAGCGCGTCGGGGCCGGCCTGGCTGGTGGCGGCGGTGGTGGTGGTGGCGGTCGTTGTCACCTTGGTCGGGCTGAGCAGGGGCCGCTCCGACGACGTCCGGGCCCGCCTCCTTGCCGCCGCCGGCGGCACGCTCTTCACCCTCGCCGCCGCCCTCACCAAGGCGGTGGCGGCGGCGCCCGGCGTGTTGCCTTCGCCCACGGGCTGGGAGGTCTACGCCCTGCTCGGCGCCTTCGCCGCCGGCGTGGTCCTCATCCAGAGCGCGTTCAACGCCGGACCGCTGAGGGCGTCGCTGCCAGTGCTCATGGTGGTCGAGACCGTCGGCAGCGTGGTGGTGGGAGCCACCCTGTTCGGCGAGGTGGTCGGCGGCGGCGCCGGCAACCTTGCCGCCGAGGTGGTCGGGATGCTGCTCATGACGGTGGGCATCGTCATGGCCGCCGGGACAGGGAGGTCGGTGGATGTCGCCAACCGGGCCTGAGCGGGGGGCGTCGGGCCCGCCGGTGCCGCGCCGGGCCGGTCGGCGCCGGATCGCGGTCGTGCCGGCCTACAACGAGGAGCCCACCGTTGTGGCGGTGCTCGACCAGCTGTACCCCCTGGTCGACGAGTTGGTGGTCGTCGACGACGGATCCACCGATCGGACCAGGGAGCTCGTCGCTGCGTGGTTGCCCGGCCATCCCGCCGCCCGCCTCCTGTCCTTCGACACGAACCGAGGCATGTCGGCCGCCTACTACGCCGCCTTCTGCGACCTCCGCCGGCGGGCGTCGGCGGGCGAGGTGGGCGGCGACGACCTGGTGTTCACCGTGGACGCCGACGGTCAGCACGAGCTCGCCGTGTTCGACGAGCTCCAGGAGATCGCCGAGCGGGAGCAGCTCGATGCCCTGCTCGTCCGGCGGGATCTGTCGACCTACCCCCGCTGGAAGCGATCCGGCAACTGGATCCTCAGCGCCTGGGCCAGCGTGTGGGCCGGGCAGCGCCTGCTCGACGTCGAGTCCGGGTACCGAGTCTTCCGCCTCGGCGCCCTCGTCCAGGCCCTCGACTACTACCGCGGGTACAAGTACAGCGAAACGGTGGAGGTGGCGGTGGTGCTCTGCCGGCTCGGCAAGCGGGTCACCAACCGCGTCCTCGTGCCCGTTCCCCTGTTCCGGTCACGGACCAGCCTGCTCGACGCCGCCATCGACGCTGCCGCGATCCCCCTCGCCGCCTTCCGGGTGCTCCGTCACCGACCCGGGCAGGATTCCAGGTAACCCGGGCGGCCAAGGAGCTCGTCGAGGCGCACCGGCCGCAGGCCCTTGGCGGCCAGGCCGTCGAGGATCAGAGGCAGGGCCCTGGCCACCACCGAGCGATCAGCGTCGACCCGGCCGTCGAGGCCGTCGTGGAGGTCGACGATCGAGCCGGGTCGCACGCGGTCGAGCACCCGGCGGGCGACCAGCCCGGCGTCCTCGGTCGTCCAGTCACTGGCGGACACGTCCCATCCCACCATCACCATCGACTGGCGGTGGACGACGAAGGCCATCGCCGGCGTGTGCTGGCCGTGGGGCGGGCGGAAGAACGCCGGGCACATCCCGGCCTCCCGGGCGAAGGCCTGCTGGGTGCGGACCAACTCGGGGTACCGGGGGTCGAGCCAGCGAAGGGAGTCGTGGGTGTAGGAGTGGTTGGCGACAAGGTGGCCGGCCTCGATGAGGCTGCGGACGATGTCGGGGCGGTCGACCACGGCCCGGCCCACCTGGAAGAACGTGCCCTTGACGCCTCTCTCGTCGAGGATCGCCTGCACCGCCGGCGTCGTACGCGCGTTCGGCCCGTCGTCGAAGGTCAGCGCCACCCTGGGATCGTCCCGCGCCCCGTTGGCGACGAGCGCGCCGAACCACGAGACGCGAGGCGAGTTGGCGCCGATCCACGAGCCGACGGCCACGGTGGACAGCGCGGCGCACGCCACGACCGTCGCCGCCCGTTTCCCGAACTTTGGACGGCGGCCGTCCGAGGAGGCCGCCGCGGCCACGCAGATCGCGCCGCTGGCCGCGGCCGCCGCCGCTCCGAGCCAGAGCGCCAGCCTCAGCACGTGCTCGCCCGTCTGGGTGAGCAGCCACAGGTCGACGCCGACCACGGCAGCCGCGACCACGGCGACAAAGGCCGCGGTACGGCCCGGAACCCGGTTCACGAGCGGTGTCGAACGGTGCGAGGCTCTGGCCGGTGAGGACCTCGACCCCGACGGTGCCCGACGTTCGCCGGCCACGATCGACCTTCGAGCTGACCGGCACCATCGTCGCAGGTGCCATCTGTGTCGGTTGGGCCGTGCTTCACGGCCTTGTCCTGCGCCACGTCATCTTCGCCTCCCTCGACACCATGATCAACTACGCCCACGTCTGGTACGTGAGCGATCAGCTGTGGAGCGGCCACGGCGTCCCCTTTCGCATGCCGGTGATCGGCCACGGCGAGGCGTACGCCTTCCCGTATGGCCTGGTGCCTTGGCTGACGGCCGCGGTCGTGCGGCCGATCCTGGGCGACTGGGTGGTCACCCTGTGGCTCGTCGCCGGCTCGGTCGGCCTGATGGCGACGACGCTCTGGACGTTCCCCGAGCTCCGGCGGGGCTGGTGGCTGGTGGCGACCCTGGTCAATCCCGCCTACCTGACCGCCCTTCTCATCGGCCAACTGCCCTTCCTCTGGGGTGCATCCATGCTGATGGCCGCCGTCGGCTGCTGGCGGCGGCAGAAGTACTGGTGGGCGACGGCGCTGGCCGCGCTGGCCCAGGTGACCCACCCGGCGGTGATCATGCCGATCACGGCCGCGCTGGTGCTGGGGGCGCTTGCCTGGGAGCCCAACCGCCGCCTGCTGCTGCGGCAGTACGTGCTCTCGGTCGTGCCGGCGCTGCCGGCAGCGATGCTCGTGATCCGATCGCCGGTGTTCGTGGAGAGCTCGGTGGCGGTCAAGGCCGCCAACCTGATCACCACCGTGGCACCGCGGTCGTGGGTCTTCCTCGTGCCCGTGGCCCTCTTCCTGCTGGTACGCCGAGGGGTTCCGCGCTGGGTGGCACCGATCGCCGCCGTCGCCCTCATCACCTTCGGCGCCTTGACGTGGGGGCTGCTGGTCATGTCGCCAGCCGCCCAGGCCCTCAGCAGCGACGTCGACACCCACATGACGGTCTTCCTCGACTCCGCCGACTTCTCGCCCGGATCCACCTATCGGGTCCTTCGCATCGCCGACCGCAAGGCGGGCATGTACCAGCTCATCCGGGCCGGCGGGAAGCTCGACTCGGAGTTCTTCCCGGAAAGCATCCTGATCCGGAGCTGGCCGAGCCCAGCCGCCTACTCGGAGGTCCTCCGCCAGCGCGACGTCGACTACGTGATGATCTGGCAGGGCTTCGCGTCGCAGTACAAAGTCAACGAGGATCGGGTGCTGGAGGAGATGGCTGCGGGGACGCCGTCCGACTGCGGCGGCCCGGTGGTCTGCATCGTGCCCGTCAGCCGGACGCCGGACTACTCGCTCTACCGTGTGGTCAGGAGCGGACCGCCCCCTGCACCGGCGAGCACCTGACCGAGCCCGGTTACCACCTGCCCCGCCTCTTGGTCGGTCATGTCGGAGTGGATGGGGAGGCAGACGTGGCGGGCGCAGACGTCCTCGGCCACCGGGAGCGGGCCGGCCCGCCACGGGGCGAACACCGGGTGGAGATGGAGCGGCTTGGCGTAGACCTCGCCGCTGAGCGACACGCCGTGCCGTTCGCGGAGGAGCTGCTTGAGCGGCTCCCGCCGGTCGGCGGACTCCAGCAGGGCGATGTACTTGTAGTAGTTCGGCTCGCATCCCGCCGGCATCGGGAGGGCGGTGATGCCGGGGAGGCCGGCCAACGCCTCGTCGTACAGAGTCGCCACCCGGCGCCGGGTGGCGACGAACTCGTCGAGTCGGGACATCTGCACCACCCCCACCGCGGCGTGGAGCTCGCTCATGCGCCAGGCGTAGCCCATGCGCACGTGGTCGCCACCGGCGAAGCTGGCCTTGCCCTGGTCGCGGTAGGTCCGGGCCTCGTCGCGGGCGACGGCGTCGTTGGTGAGGAGCACGCCACCTTCGCCGCTGGTGACGACCTTGGTCGGGTAGAACGACAGCGCCCCGGCCGAGCCGAACGATCCGGCCGCGCGCCCGAGGTAGCCGGCGCCGTGGGCGTGGGCGGCGTCCTCGACCAGGAACAGGCCCCGCTCCTGGCACAGCTCGACGATGTTGTCGATGTCCGGCGTGACCAGGCCACCGATGTGAACCAGGATCACGCCGGCGCAGAGGCCGTCGGCGGTGGCGGCCTCGATGGTGGCCGGCGAGAGTGCGAACGTGCCGGGATCGACGTCGGCGAAGCGCGGGATGCCGCCGGCGTGCACGACGGCGGCGGCGGTGGCGAAGAACGTGTTGGCCGGGACGACCACCTCGCGGCCCTGCACGTCGAGCGTGCGCAGGGCGATCTCGAGCGCCGCGGTGCCGCTGCTGACGGCCACCGCGTGGGCGACGCCGTGGTGGGACGCGACGGCGTCCTCGAACCGGCGGGTGTGGGGGCCGAGGGTGAGCGAACCGCTGGCCAGCGACTCGTCGATCATGGCTGCGATCACCGCCCGGTCCTCGGGCGGGAACACGGGTCGTGCCGGGGGGACCGTCATGAGGAGCCGCTAGACGCCCGCGATCTGAGCGTACGGGACGGCTCCTAGGGCGCCGCTGATCATCGCATCGGCCGCTCCGCAGCCGGGCGCCTGACCAACGCACTTGCGTGCGAATTCGGTCGTCAGGCGCCGAAAGACGGGCTTGATCAGCAGCGTCCTAGACCCATCTGAGGACCTTCTTCTTCCATGCGTAGAGGAGGCCGAGGGCCAGGATGACGATGAAGATCGCCATCTCGACCAGGCCGAAGACGCCCAGCTCCTCCAGGCGGACGGCCCAGGGGAAGATGAAGACAGCTTCGACGTCGAACATCACGAACAACAGGGCGAAGATGTAGTAGCGGATCTGGCTCTGGGACCAACCGCTGCCGACGGGATCGACGCCACATTCGTAGTTGATGTACTTCTGGGCCTGCGGGCGGACGGGCCGGACCAGTCGGCCGAGGCCGAGCATGGCGCCGACCATGAGGATCGCTGCGCCCCCGAAGATGACGACGGTGAGGTATTGCCGAAGGAACGCAGACACGTCAGGGAGGGTAGTGAACGCGTTCACGTAGTGCCAAGACTTGGCCCGGCTCGGGCGGTTCAAGTCATCGAAACCCTGACCACTCGACAGGCGAATGGGCCATGATGGTGGGTATGGCGGGATACGCGCTGGGGCGTGTCGACGGTCGGGCGACGGCCCTGACGGTGATCCTCCCGTTGAAATGGTGGGGCCGGGCGTGGCTCACGGTGTGGTTCCGCTACCTGAGGCTGCCGTTCATGGGGCGCAAGGCGTTCAGGAAGCTCGATCGCCTCCGCTTCGTGTCCGCCATCCGTTGGTCGCTGCTGCGCCCGTTCGTTCCCCGCAAGTCGCCCTTCGCCCGAACCTCGGACCAGCGTTGGCAGCTCCTGTTCGAGTCGAACTTCGACGGAGACTGGGACGAGTACCTCGAATCCTTCTCAACAGTGACCGGTAAGGCCCTGCGCTCGATCATCAGGCCCGGGACGGGCTACCCGGGGTTGACGACGGCGAGCCTTCTCAAGGACTACGCCCGCATCCACGACCACACGCCCCACGGCTACGTCTCGGCCTACCCGACGCTGACGGCCGGAGACATCCGCCAGGAGATCCTGGCGCGGCACGGGCCCGCTGCGGTGAGAGCCATCGCCAGGCGGGATTTCGGCCGGACGACGCCACGGTGGTCGACGTTCCTCCTGCCGATCAGCCCGGGTCGCACCGGCGCGGTCACCGACGCCACCGTGGCCCTGGAGAAGGACGTCTACGACTTGGAGCAGCAGTCGGTGCTCCTGAGGACGGGGGCCGTCCACTTCGTCCGGGTCGTCGTGCTCGACCGGCCGTCCGGGTCGTGGCTCCTCCTGACCCTGACCCACGACGGACCGGTGGAGCCCATCCTGCGGCAGATGATCGCGTCCGACGCGGACGCCACCCAGGCCGCCACCGGCCTGCTGCGCTCCTTGTTCGAGTGCGTCGAAGGCGTCCCGGTGCCGTCCATGGGGTGGTGGGACGACGCGACGCTGATGGAGTTCCTGCTGGCGCATCGCCCGTCCTCGTCGAACAGCTTCCTGGCCTACTGCGGCTACGCCGGGTACACCGTCGGGGACATCAGGTCGTTCGTCGACGAGCGTCGCCGGGACGAGAGATGGCCGTCGGAGGTCGCGCTGCAATGATCGATTTCGAGGACGTGCAGAGCGTGGTCCTGCGGCCGAGCAAGGCCGCAACCGTCGACATCAGGTTCCTGACCCACTCGTCACCCGACGAGATGCAGGCGTTCCTCCTTGCCGCCGGGGAGGCGGTCACCACCGTCGCCAAGGCGAACGAGATGGCCGACGCCCGACCGGCGGACGGGCCTCCGCCGGGCGCCCTGAACGTGGGCATCACGGGGGAGGGCCTGCGGCTGTGCAGTCTCGAGGACCGGGTCCTCGGCGCACTGCCCTCCGCGTTCACGGACGGCATGCGGGCGGCGGCCACGCGCCTCCACGACGATCCCGACCAATGGGAGCCGCGCTTCAGAGACGGGCCGCCGGTGCACGCCGTCGTCCTGCGGTACGGCGACTTCGACTGGGACGGGCTGGGCCTCGGCGTCGACGACGGCTCCGAATGGCACGGACAGCGCGCTCCCGACTTCACCGAGCCGTTCGGCTTCAAGGACAACATAAGCGACCCGGTGATCGAGGGATCCGGGAAGCCGATGAGCGAGGGCGCCGGCGTCTGGGACCCCGAAGCCCGGCAGTGGCGGCCGGTACGCACGGGTGAGGCGATCATGGGGTACCTGGACGAGAGCGGCGTCGTGGCCGGCAATCCCGACACCGCCTACCTCGAGCGCAACGGCAGCTACTTCGTGATGCGCAAGCTGGAGCAGGACGTCGAAGGCTTCTGGCAGGCGTGCACGGACTGGGCCGAGGCGCTCGGTCCCGACGTCGACCCCCAGGACATCGGGGCTCAGATGGTCGGGCGCCACAAGGACGGCAGGGTGCTCGGGCAGCCTCCGGGTGCGGACCCGGTCAACGGCTTCCTGTTTCGCGAGGAACGCTCGCCGGACGTACCCATGCCGCCCGTACCTCCGTCGGCCCACATCCGCCGGTCGAACCCGAGGGACGGCATGGAGTTCGCCGACAAGATCGTGCCTCGCCACGTGCTCTTCCGGCGGGGTTACCCCTACGACGAAGGGGGCGCGAAGGGCCTGCTGTTCATGGCCTGCTGCGCCGACCTCCGCCGGCAGTTCGAGTTCGTGCAGTCCCACTGGCTGCAGGACGGGAACCGCTTCGGGCTCGGCACCGAGACCGACGCTCTCGCCGGCCAGCGCACGACCTCCACCGAGGCCGACGCCATCGGCGGCAAGCACACGCGGGACCCGGACAACGACGTCCTCAGCATCGATTGGGGCGGCAAGCGGGTGCGCAGGTGGCCGATCTCCAGCTTCGTCACGACCAGAGGAGGGGAGTACGTCCTGCTCCCCAGCCGGTCGGCGCTGCGGGTCCTCGGGACGCCCCGCGCGCCAAGCCGTCCCTCACCCAGGGCTGCCGGCATGCCCAGCGCGTCGTGAACCTCGTGCCGATCCTCGCGTGGGTCGGCAAGAACGGGGCCCTGCCGTCCTGGGTCCGCCCGGTCGCTGTTCGCATCATTGGCTTCGACCAGGTGCTCACCACCTCGGGCACGGTCGCCGCCTTCCTCGACCTTCCCGATGTCACCGTCCCGTACGGGGATCGCAGCTCGCTGCTCGGTCTGGGCGCGTTCCCGCTCGCCCTCGACGGCGAACCCCACCGCTCGGCCCGGGACCTGATCGAGGACGTCATCCGGACGACCGACGACGCCCACAAGGCCGGGGTAGCCGCGGCGGCAACGGTCGCCGGCCAGCGGGTCGCGGTGGCGGCGGGCGGGCAGTTGGACGTGGCCGGCGGCGTGGTCGAACCGGCGCTGATCGCATGGGTCGAACGCTGGTTCGGCCTCCCAGGCCTCGGTACGTCCCTGCTCCGGAGCGGGCGCCTGATCATGCACGCCACGTTCCTCAACCCGACCCGACCGAACGGCCGCGTGGACACGGCCGGCCTGCAGCGGGCCGTCGACTGGGTGAACGAGCAGCGACCCCAGCTGGCCGTGGCGATCGACGGGGCCGCCGCCGGGACGGTGGCCGCGGCATTGCGGGAGCGAACCGGCGACGCCGGGTTGGCGGCCGGCCACCTGCTCGCTCTCACCGTCGGGCCGCTGGCCCTCGGAGCGTGGGCGCTCGACGTGGTCATCGACGACCTGCTCGATCGGCCATCGGGGCTGGACTACCTGAAGACCGACGAGGACGGTCAGATGGCTTTCAGTTCGGCGTTGCGGCGCCGGGCGCCGTTGCTCGGCGTCAAGCGCGACACGCCGTCGGGCCGACAGCTCGAAGGGACGAGGTCACGTATCGACCTGCCGCCCGGCCACCTGCTGGCGGCCACCGCCTGCGCCGATCGCTCCCCGGGCCCGAACCTTTTCGCGTTCGGATCCGGACGCCATTCCTGCCTCGGCCCTCGGCAGATGAGCGAGGTGGCCGGGCCCATCCTGCGCATCCTCGGGTCGGCCTCGCCGCGGCGCGACGGGCGCCTGCTCCCCGACGCCAAGCCTTCGGGAGTGCGGACATGGCCCTTCCCCGGCCGGCTCGTCGTCCAGCTGCTGCGCTGAGAGGGCCCTGGGCGGCGCGCGATCAGGGCTGGTAGAGCGTGGCGTGGCGGGCGAAGTCGAGGAACGGCTCGGGTAGGAGCCCGGCCCCGACAGTGACGGCCAGGCAGATGGCGAGGACGACACCGGCGGTGACCGGGATCGGCACTTTTTCCTCCTGCAGCGTCACGGTGGCCACGGCCGCCTCCTGGGCGATTCCCGCACCCTCGGCGCCCAACTCGTCGCCGCCGCCGGCTGTCACATCGGGCGCGGCGGCAGGCTCATCGGGCGCGACCTGGGCCTCGTCGCCGCCGGGGGCCATGTACATGACCACGATGAGCCGCAGGTAGAAGAAGGCGGCGACGACAGCGGCGGTCATGGCGATGATCGCGAGCGCGTAGGACCGGCTCTGCACCGCGGCCCCGATGACCGTGAACTTGGCCAGGAAGCCCGATGTGAACGGCACGCCGGCCTGGGCGAGGAGGAACACCGTGAAGGCGAAGGCGAGTCCCGGCCGGGTGGCGGCCAGGCCGCGGTAGTCGTCGAGCGAGTGGCGGCTGTCGCCCGTGCGGCCGACGAGGGTGACGACCGTGAAGCTGCCGATGATCAGGAACGTGTACGCCAGCAGGTAGAACAACGAGCCGGCGACGCCGTCGGCGGTGGCCGCCTGCAGGCCGATGAGCACGTAGCCGGCGTGACTGATCGACGAGTAGGCCAGCATGCGCTTGACGTTGGTCTGGACGACCGCCAGGACGGACCCGACGGCCAGGCTGAGCACAGCCAGGCCCCACACCATCGGCTGCCAGTCGAGGCGGAGAGTGGCGAAGGCGGAGAAGAAGATGCGCAGCATGGCGGCGAAGCCGGCGGCCTTGGCCGCCGCCGCCATGAAGCCGGTGACGGGCGTCGGCGACCCCTCGTAGACGTCGGGCGTCCACATGTGGAACGGGACGGCTGCCACCTTGAACCCCAGGCCCACGAGCAGGAGCGCCAGGCCGCCAACCAGCACGCCCGTGGTGAGCGTCTGTTTCTGCAGGAAGAGCGTGATCTCGGTGAGGTTCGTCGACCCCGTGGCGCCGTAGGCGAGGGCGATCCCGTACAGGAGGAACGCCGAGGAGAACGCGCCCAGGACGAAGTACTTGATCGCCGCCTCCTGGGACTCGGAGCGGCTGTTGTACCCGGCCAGGACGTATAGGGCGATCGAGAGGATCTCGAGGCCGAGGAACACGACGATCATGTCGTTGGCCTTGGCCATGAACATCCCGCCGCTGGCCGAGAGCATCATCAGCACGTAGAACGGAGCACCCGGCAGGTTCTCGCGGCGCAGGTAGTCGCTCGAGAGAAGGGCGCCGAGGACGAGCGCGGCCAGGATGGTGATCTCGAGGAAGATCGAGAACCCGTCGACGACGACGGCGTTCTCCAAGGCGAGCCGCGTCCCCTCCCCCCCGCCGGTGACGTCCTGCCAGAGCATGACCGCGCTCACGATGGCGGCGCCGGCCACGGCGACGGTGAACAGGGCGTAGAAGCCGCCGGTGTCGCGGTCGCGCATGAAGGTGCCGAGCATGAGCAGGACGAGGGCGCCGCCGATGAGGATCAGCTCGGGAGCCAGGAGTCCCCACTGGACGACCGGAAGCTGGAGCTCCTCGGGCACGGCTACGGGTGTCCCTGCTCGGGCGCGCCGTGGGGAACGCCGACGGCCACCGCCGGCTCACGGAACTCGGAGTGCTCCTGGACGTGGGCGACCAGGTCGCGCACGGCGGGGGCCACGCGGTCGAGGACGGGCTTCGGGTAGACGCCCATCCCGACGATCAGGATGACCAGGGGCACCATGATCACCCGCTCCCGCATCGTCATCTCCGGGAACGTGGCGTTGGCGCCCTCGGGCCGCCCGTGGAAGACCCGCTGGTAGGCCCAGAGCAGGTAGATGGCAGCCAGGATCACGCCGGCGCTGGCCACCACCGCCCACCAGCGACGGGTGACGAAGGTGCCGATCAGCACCAGGAACTCGCCGACGAACCCGTTGAGCCCGGGTAGGCCCAGCGACGAGAGCATCACGATCATGAACACGCCCGCGAACACCGGTGCGACCTTCTGGATCCCGCCCATCTCCGAGATCAGACGGGTGTGCCGGCGCTCGTAGACCATGCCGACCAGAAGGAAGAGGGCGCCGGTGGAGACGCCGTGGTTGACCATCTGCAGCACGCCGCCCTGGAGCCCCTGGACGGACAGGCCGAAGATCCCGATCACGACGAAGCCCAGGTGGGCCACCGACGAGTACGCCACCAGCCGTTTCAGGTCCTTTTGCATGGTGGCGACGAGGGCGCCGTAGATGATGCCGATGACGCCGAGGGTGAGGAACCACGGCGCCAGGTCGAAGGCCGCCGAAGGGAAGAGGTAGAGGCCGAAGCGGAGGAAGCCGTAGGTGCCCAGCTTCAGGAGGACGCCGGCCAGGATGACGGAGCCGCCGGTGGGGGCCTGGGTGTGGGCGTCGGGAAGCCACGTGTGGAAGGGGAAGATCGGGCACTTGATGGCGAAGGACGCGGCGAAGGCCAGGAAGATCCAGATGGCGGTGGTGGAGGCCAGGGCCTGGGTCTTTGCCAGGGTGACCAGGTCGAACGTGAGGACCCCCGTCGCCTTCTGGTTCAGGAACACGAGCGCCAGGATCCCGACCAGCATCAGGGCCGACCCGAGCATCGTGTACAGGAAGAACTTGAGGGTGGCGTAGACCCGCCCCTCGTAGCCCCAGCCGCCGATCAGGAAGTACATCGGCACCAGGACGATCTCCCAGAACAGGAAGAACAGGAAGAGGTCGAGCGACAGGAACACGCCGATGCAACCCGCCTCCAGCAGGAGCATCCAGGCCATGTAGCCCTTGGTGTCGTGGTGGATCTTGGGTCCGGCCATGGCCAGCGGGAAGAGCACGCCGGACATCACCACGAGGAACAGCGAGATGCCGTCGACACCGAGCTTCCACGAGACGCCGAGCGAGCTGATCCACGAGTGCTGGGAGACGAACTGGAAACCCCCGTGGTCGCCGTCGAAGCCGAACAGCAGCACGAAGCTCAGGATGGCGATGGCGCCGGCGAACCCGAGTGCGACGTACCGGATGGGCTGCTCCATCTGCTTCGGCATGAGGGCCACGACGGCGGCGCCGAGCGCCGGGAGCACGACCAGCAGGGTGAGAATGGGGATGTCGCCGGCCATCAGAGGCTCCTCGACCCTGCCGGACGACGAGTGTGCAAAAAGGTCGCTATATCACCTGTTCTTGCACACTCACGACGTCGGGCGGCCAATGCGCCGGCCGCCGACGCCGCCGAAGGCGGCCGCCATGGCTGGGGCACACGGCCGGCGAAGCCGGCCGACAAAGAAACGGCGAAGGGGCGGTCCGGCTCCGCCGGCCGCCCCGCAGCGCGATCAACTCGACCGAACGGAGCGAGCGAAGCGAGCGAGTGAGGTCGAAACGTCACAGGGACCTCGAGACGGCGAAGGCGAGCATGGCGACCGCGCCGATGGCGACGGCCAGGGCGTAGTTGCGAACGAAGCCGGACTGAACGGTGCGCAGGCGGCTGCCGCCGGAGCGGACGAGCGTCGCCACGCCGTTCACCACGCCGTCGATGATCTTGGTGTCGAAGAAGTACGAGAGCCAGTTCGACAGCGCCGCGCCGGGGGCGACGATGACCTTCTGGTACAGCTCGTCGACGTACCAGCCCCGCCTGAGGACCTTCGGCTCGACCGACGACTCCCGCACCCGGCCCTTGATCACCACGTAGTAGGCGACGGCGATGCCGATGACCACGGCCGGGGCGGTGACGGCGATCAGGCCGAGCTTGGTGGCGGTGCC
>CAWGUU010000017.1:0-35727 GCA_963825765.1 uncultured Acidimicrobiia bacterium | reverse complement strand
AGCGGTGCCCCCAACGGGATTCGAACCCGTGCCGCCGCCTTGAAAGGGCGGTGTCCTGGGCCGCTAGACGATGGGGGCCGGCGCAGGCATTCTACGGGCCGGCGCCGGCATCCTACGGGAGCACCCACTCGGTGCCGGCTGGGGTGTCGCGGACCTCGACGCCGGCGGCGACCAACCGGTCACGCAACGCATCGGCGTCGGCGAACCGCTTGCCGGTCCTGGCGTCGCGGCGGGCGTCGAGGAGAGCCTCGACGAACGGCGCCACCACCTGCCGGGGGTCACGGAGGCCCTCGGCGGCGGCCTCACCCAGCCGCACCACCATGGCCCGCAGCGCGGCCCGGCCGCGGTCCAGGTAGTCGGACTGCAGGGTGTCGCGCGACCAGTCGGCGAGAAGGCCGTCGAGCTCCAGCGCCGCCTTCACCGCCGCTCGACCGTCTCGCGCCGCGAGGGCCGCATCGAAGTCCCGCTCGCAGCCGGCGATCCCTTCGAGCAACGGGTCGACGGCCTCGCCGACGGCGAGTACTGGCTCCGCCGACTCGACGACCGACCTTCCGCCGTCGACCCGACCGGCCCCACCGGCCGCCATCGACGCGATCTCGGCGACGGGCACGGTGTCCCCCGCCACGAACATCGAGATCTCCCCTGCCCGCCGGACCGTGACCGTGCCGATGCCGGCGACCGTGGCGGTGCCCCCGTCCAGGTCGAGGATGCAGGCGGTGTGCTCGTCCACACCGAGGATGAACACGTCGTCGGGCAGCTCGGCCTCCAAAGCCGACAGCCGCCGCTCGCCCATGTAGCAGAAACGGGTGTCGTGGTTGCCGCCCTCGGCGTTGTTGAAGTGGGGCACGATCACCGCTCGCAACCCTGCCTCGGCCACCAGGTCGAGGCCGTCCAGCCAGTGCGGCCGCTGTCCGACCTTGTAGACCTCGTACACCGGCAGGGCGAAGGTCCCGAGCGTGCAGGCGGCGGCGCTGGCGAAGGTCACCGCACCCCCGGTGCGCAGCTTCTCGGCCAGCACGACCGGCACCAGGCTTCCGGCCCACTGATCGAGGGCGTACGAGGGGCTGCCGGGGCCGGCGAACACGTACGCCGCCTCCCGCAGGCGGGCCAGCATCTGCTCGTACTCGACGGGGTCGGCGTCGTCGGCCGACCGGTAGGTGGCGACGCCGATGGGTCGCTGCACGCTCTCCCGGAAGTAGTCCACCGCCTTGGCGGTGATGTCGTCGGCGTTCTCCTGGAACCCGAAGGGGGTGTCGAGCATCGTCGCCGGCACCGGCGACGGGCCCATGCGGGAGATCAGCTCCCGGTGCACCTTCGTCATGGTCGGCGCCGTCTCGCCCGACCCCATGATCGTGAGGATCCGGGGCAGTGTCACCGGCTCACCGGCTCGGCGCTCACAGGCCAGCGGCGAAGGCGTGCACCTGGTCGGCCACCTCGACCGGCTGCTCGACGTGCAGGTCGTGGTCGGCGGGCGAGTACCACCGGACGTCGGCTCCGTGCGCCGCGGCCCTTTCGGCCTGCTCCTTGGTGACGGCGAGCGTGTCCCCGCCGGTGTCGGCGAGGAGGAGGAGCATCGGGACGCTCAGCTCGGGCAGGAGGGTCGACGGCCGCTGGCGCCACAGCGATTCGAGCATCCGCATGTGGCTCTCCCGGACCAGCAACGGCTTGACGCCGAGGAACTTGCTCACCGCCAGGTTGGCCATGGTGGCCTCGACGCCCCAGTCAGACCAGGTGGGGTGGGCCTTGCGGATCTCGGCCTCGACGTCTTCAGGCGCCCTACCCTCCAGCGGCGGCGGCGCCAGGGCCACGGCGCATTCGGCCCACGTCGGCCACTTCTCCTGGAGCTCGATGACCCCGCCGTCGACCCCCACGACCCCCGCCACCTTGTCGGGGAACCGGGTGGCGATCTCGAGCGCCAGGTTGCCCCCTGTCGACTGGCCGACGATGACCAGACGGTCGTACTGGAGCTCTGCCACCGCCCACAGCACGTCGGCCGAGAGGGTCATGAAGTCGAAGCCGTAGTCGATCTTCTCGCTCTGGCCGTGGCTTCTCAGGTCGATGGCGACAACCGGGTGTCCCAGCTCCTGCAACCGGGCCGCCGTCGCCTCCCATGTGCGGCAGTTCGACGCCAGGCCGTGGATCAGCAGCACGGGCAACTCCTCGGTGCCTGCACCGCCGTCCCACACCATGGCGTGGAGGGAGACGCCGGCACTGGCTGGCAACTGTCGGATCTGAGGCTCTGTCACCCCGTCAAGGTTAGGTGTTCCTCTACGCTGCTCGGTCGTTGGCCTCCGCTCTCGCACCCGTCGCCTCGGCCGTCAGCGGCTACCTGATCGGCACCCTCCCGTCTGCCGACATCGCCGCCCGCCTGGCCACCAAGGGTGCGGCCGACCTGCGGGCGGCCGGGAGCGGCAACCCGGGGGCGGTCAACGCCATGGCCGTGCTCGGTCGGGGCTGGGGCAGCGCCATCCTCGCCGCCGACACCCTCAAGGGGGTCGCCGCGTGCGCGGCCGGCGGCTGGCTGGCAGGACCCGTCGGCGCCCACGTCGCCGGCACTGCGGCGGTGGTCGGCCACTGTTTCCCGGTATGGAACGGCTTCCGCGGCGGCAAGGGCGTCGCCGTCAGCCTGGGTCAGTGCCTGGCGACCTTCCCCGCCTACCTGCCGATCGACCTGGCCGTCGCCTGGGGCGTCGGCAAGTGGTCGGGACGGGCACTGCCCGGCACGGCCGCCGCCTCGGCCACGTGGGTGGCGGCCGGCACCCTGTGGGCCACCCGTCGCTGGCCGAACCTGTGGGGGCCGCCCCCGAGCGCCGCCCTCCCCCTGGCCTCGGCGGCCAGCAGCGCGGTGATCCTTTACCGCTTCGCCACCGCCCGGCGGCCGGAGCCGGTGCCCCGACCGGCACTGGTCCGCGAGCCCATGGCCGCCACATGACGACGATCAGCCCGTGACGATAGGACTCGTCACCGACTCGAACTCCCAGCTTCCGCAGGAGTTGGCGGAGCGCTTCCGCATCGAGGTCGTCCCCCTCACCGTCACTGTCGACGGCGTCGCTTACCTCGAGGGCGTCGACCTCGACGCCGACGACTTCTACTCCCGCTTCGAGCACGGGGCGTCGCCGGAGGTATCCACGTCCCAGCCGAGCCCGGGCCGCTTCGCCGACGTGTACCAGCGGCTGGCCGACGGCGGCGCCACCGAGATCCTGTCTGTCCACATCGGCTCGTCCGTATCCGGCACGGTGAACGCCGCCCACCTGGCCGCGGGAGACGCACCGGTGCCGGTCCGGGTGGTCGACACCGGGACGGCCTCGTTCGCAGTGGCCCTGTGCACGTGGGCGTCGGCCGAGGCGATCGCCGCCGGCGCCACCCTCGACCAGGCGGCGACGGCGGCCGAGCGGGTCAGCGCCACCGTGGGCAACGTCTTCGTCGTGCGGGCCCTCGAACTGGCCCGGGCCGGTGGCCGGCTGGCCCCGACGATGGAGCTGGGGTCCGACGAGATCGCCGTGCTCACCCTCACGGGGGGTGTCATGCGCACGCTCGGCTACGCCCGTGACCTCGACGGGGCGGCCGGCGCCATGGCCGTCCACGTCCGCAAGTCGGGGACGGGCCTCCGGGTGGGAGTGGGCGTGGCTGACGCCGGCACCGAGCCACTGGCCGAGGCCCTGGCCTCGAGGCTCCAGAACGCGGCGGAGGTCTCCGAGCTGGTGCGCTACCGGATCGGCCCGAGCGTCGGCGCCCACACCGGCCCCGGCACGGTCGGCACGATGTTCGCCCCGATCGCCCCGATCAACTCTTAGACTTCAGCCGCCCGCTGACCCTCGCACGCGCCGCACAGCCCGAAGAAGTCGAGGCGGTGGGTGCGGGCCTCGAACCCGGCGCGCTGGCGGATGTGCCGGGCCGTCTCGCCGATCGTGCGCTCCAGGTCGGGCAGCTCGAGGTCGGCCACGATGCCGCAGCCGGTGCACACCAGATGGTGGTGGTGCTCGGCCAGCCCCTCGTCCAGCTCGTAGCGGGCGAAGCCCTCGGCGAACTCGAGGCGGATGAGGATCCCGGCGGCCACGAGGTCGGCGAGGATCCGGTAGAGCGAGGACAGAGGGACCGCCGGTCCCACCAGGTCGTGGACCTCCTGCACCGACAGCGGCGCGGTGGCCCGAGCGAAGGCGGCCACGACGTCGCGGCGGCCGCCGGTCCAGCGCTGGCCGGCACGCGCCAGCCGGCGCGAAACCTCCTCCTGGGTGGCAGGGTCGGGGAACGTCAGCACCGAGGCGATGGTAGGCGCCCGCAGGGCTACGGCCGCTACACCGGCCCCCCACCGCGGAACTGGGGCGACACACCCGCGGCATACGCGTTTGAGTCGCCCCGGTTCGGCCTCGGGGACACGTAGCAGCTACACGGCCTCCGACAGGGCCTCGACGATCTCGCCCTGCAGATGGGTGAGGTAGTCGTAGACCGCGAACGCCTCCCACCGCGGGTCGGTGTCGTCGACCGGCCGCTCGTCCCCCTCCTCGGTGACGTCGAGGCGGGTGCCGAGCACCAGCCGCACCTCGTTCAGGGCGCGCATCCAGGCCAGCAGCTGCGGCTCGTCCAGCCGATCCGCCCCGGCGTGCTCCTCCAGCGCGGCCAGGGCGCCCAGGTGCGATTCCCGCAGCTCGTCCTGGACGAGGAGCCGGTATTCCGTCTGACGGTCCTCGTCGTCGGGGTAGGCCACCGGGAACAGCCGGGCCAGCGAAGGATCCTCGCTCGTGACCAGCTCCCGCATCTCCCGGGCCAGCGTCCGCAGGAACTCACGGTCGGTGGGCCCGAGGCGGATCTCGTAGTACCCCTTCCGGTGCCGCCGGATCGGCCCGCGAACGTTCGTCATTTGTCGTGCTGCATGGTCGCCCACAGCCCGTGCTCGTGGAGGCGGAACACGTCGAGCTCGGCCTTCTCCCTTGGCCCGTTGGACACGACCGCCTTGCCCTTGTGGTGGACGTCGAGCATCAGCCGGGTGGCCTTCTCCTTGCTGTAACCGAACAGCTTCTGGAGGACGAAGGTCACGTACGACATCAGATTGATGGGGTCGTTCCACACGATCACGACCCAGGGCTTGTCCGGGACGACGACCTCGTCGATGTCGGGCTCGCGTACCTCGACCGGCGCAGCGGACGGCGACATGTCACTTCAGGGTACTAAGCGCCGGGCTAGCCACTCACAGACTCGACGGCTGGTCTCTCACCGCCGCGACGCGCCCGAACGAGAGCCAGAGTTGAAGGGTGGCGATCCACACGGCCACCGCCCCGAGGATGTGGAAGCCCACCAGCAGGGCGGGCACACCGGTGAAGTACTGCGTGTAGCCGATGGCGGCCTGGGCCACCGAGACGGCCAGGACCACCTCTCCCCGCCGGAGGATCTCGGGCGACGCCTTGGCGCTCCACAGCCGCCAGAGCGTGAGCAGGACGAGCACGAGGAAGACGACGGCGGCCAGGCCGTGCAGCCGGGCCACGTCCCGGAGGGCGAGCTCGAACCGTTCGGCCTTCTCGTCCCCCCCGTGGGGCCCGGACGACGTGACCACGGTGCCGAGGAACAGGACGAAGCCGGCGGCGACGACGTCGAGCTTGCCCAGGAGACGGAGATCGCGGTCGGGCACCCCGGCCCCGGCGACTGCCAGCGGCTCGGCCTCTTCGCCGGCCCGTTCGTGCAGCACGACCGCCGTCGCCAGCAGCACCATCGAGAGCAGGAAGTGAGCCATGACGAAGCCCGGCTTCAAGTCGAACAGCACGGTGAGGCCGCCGAGCACGATCTGGCCGATGACGCCGGCCACCAAGCCGAAGGACAGCCAGACCAGGTCGCGCCGGCGGGGCACCCGGAGCAGGGATCCGAGCACGGCCAGGATGACGAGCACCGACACCAGGCCGGTCACCGTGCGATTCACGAACTCGACCATGGCGTGATACTCGACGGGCGCCACGATCCGGTTCTCCGAGCAGGTGGGCCAGTCGGGGCAACCCAGGCCCGAGCCGGTCAGGCGGACCGCGGCACCGGTGACGATGATGAAGGACAGGGCCACCAGGGCCAGCAACGTCACCCGTCGGTAGGCGGCCGGCGACAGGCGGAGGGCGTGCATGGGGTTGGCGGATGGTACCGAAAGGTTTGCCCAGGCGTCCGCCAAGGTTTGCCCAGGCGTCCGCCAAGGTTTCCCAGGCGTCCGCCAAGGTTTGACACGCAGGCGGATGCGGTAGGCGCCGCCCATGAGTACAGACACCTCCGCCGACCCCGCCGGGAAGGCGACTCAGCAGGACGAGGTCATGGAACGGGAGGGCCTCGAAGAGGAGCTGATGCAGGAGGGCCGCTCGGAGGACGGCGAGCAGATCGAGGACGCGGCCGAGGTGGTGGAGGACAGATGAGGCGCGGCGGCGTGGTCGAGAACCGGGGCGACCGCAAGGCGCTGGCGGCCGACGCCGGGTTCGGCTCCCTCTCGGCGCTGAGCGTCCTCGCCGGCGTCCTCACCGCCTATGGGGCCTTCGTGGTCCTCCTCGGCATCGCCGTTGCGATCGTCGACGCCATCGGGATCGACACCGACCTCGTCACCACCGACTACGAGCAGCTCGGCGTCGTGGGTGGCCTGATCGTCGCCGCCCTGCTGCTGGCGTCGTACCTGTTCGGCGGCTACGTCGCCGGGCGGATGGCACGGCGGGCCGGCGCCCTCAACGGGCTGGCCGTCGCCGTCCTGGGCCTCGGGATCGCGGCGGCGGTCGCGGCGTTGGTCCGGTGGTCCGCCGACACGGAGAGCATCGTCACGGGCCTGCGCTCGCTCGGCGTGCCGACGACGGCCGACGAATACGGCCAGGCCTTCACCGTCGCCGGCATCGCGTCGCTGGCGGCCGTGCTGATCGGTGGGTTCGTCGGAGGCGGCTGGGGCGAGCGGTGGCACGGGAAGCTCCTGGCGCGCGCCGTCGACCCCACCATCGGCACCGAGGCCCTCGCTCGCCAACGAGCCCAATCCGAGATGGCCAGGGCCGAGAGCGGGCGCATCGGCTCGTTCGAGCGGGCCAGGACGGCGAACCCCCTTCGGTCACGACGAGCCGACCGCGACGCGCTGGCTCACGCCGACGTCGACCCGGATCCGCTTGTCGATCCCGTTGTCGACACGACGCCGGTCGACGCCCACGGCGATCGGGCCCGCCGTGTCCGTGGAGGACGACGCCGCCGGCTCACGGATGCATGAAGTCCCTGATCAAAGGGTAAAAGCACAACAACCGACAAGGAGGAAGAAGATGGCTGACAGCAACGACCGTCCTAGCGGCCAGGTGGGCGGAAACTACGGTCATGGGCCCCAGAACAGCCCGGGTGGAAACGTCGACACCGGCGAGAGCCCGGTCCCGCCGTACGAGGGCCGCACCAAGAGCCCCGACGACACGGAGTCGACGCGTGCCAAGACCGAGTCCGTCGAGCGTCAGCTGTCTGAGACCAAGAGCGAGGGCGACGCCGAGATCGGCAAGGTCAAGGCCGAGGGTCCCTCCAACCCCGACCCCGAGACGGGCGAGGACCTGGGTCAGCCCCAGGCCAGCGACGTCTCCCACGGCGGGGCCCCCCCCGACCCGCACGGAGTCGGCACCAGCACGAACCGTCGCGGTGAGGACGTCAAGAAGCAGGAGGGCACCGAGCCCGGCCGCCAGGACTTGGGCACCAAGGGTCCGACCGATCGCCCCTACGGCACCTCCGACGTCCGGGACTCCACGTCGATCGACGTCGAGGGCAGCGAGCCCATCGACGACGACATGATGAACACCGGCGGTTCCGGCACAGCCGCCGGCATCTAGCACCACCAGAAGTAGTCACCACCCACCACCGCCGCGGCCCTCGCCGCGGCGGTGGTGTTTTGCTGCTATTCGACGGCTGTGATCGCCGGCGAAGCCGTCCGTGAGTACTGGGTCCGGTACAGCTCCTGGTAGAGACCGCCGGACGCAGCCAGCTCCTCGTGCGTCCCCCGCTCGACGATCCGACCCTGGTCGAGGACGAGGATCTGGTCGGCCGAGTGGATCGTCGAGAGCCGGTGGGCGATGACCAACGACGTCCTACCCGTCAGCGCCTCGGCCAGGGCCTGCTGGATCAGCAGCTCCGTCTCGGAGTCGAGGTGGGCGGTGGCCTCGTCGAGTATGACGATGGCCGGGCTCTTCAGCAGCACCCGGGCCAGTGCCAGCCGCTGCTTCTCGCCCCCCGAGAGCCGGTAGCCGCGCTCGCCGACCAGGGTGGCGTACCCGTCGGGGAGGCTGGCGATGAGGTCGTGGATGCGGGCGGCCCGGCACGCCGCCACCAGCGCCTCGTCGGTGGCCTCGGGCCGGGCGTAGCGGAGGTTCGAGGCGATGGAGTCGTGGAACATGTGGGGGTCCTGGGTCACCATGCCGATGGCCGCGGTGAGGCTCTGGCCGGTGAGCTGGCGTACGTCGTGACCGTCCACCTTCACCGCGCCGGCGGTCACGTCGTAGAGCCGGGGCACGAGATGCGAGAGGGTCGTCTTCCCCGCCCCCGTGGGCCCTACCAGGGCGATCATCTGGCCGGGCTCGGCAACGAACGACACGCCGTGCAGGATGGTGTCGGATGGTTCGGCGCTGAGCGGCGCCGTCGTGTCGGCCTCCAGCGACGGGATCGACACCGTGACCGCAGCCGGGTACTGGAACCACACGTCGTCGAACTCGATCCTGCCCTGCGGGTCGACCAGCACGGTGGCGTCGGCGGCGTCCTCGATGGGCAGGGGGGCGTCGAGCACCTCGAACACCCGCTCGAACGACACCAGCGCGGTCATGACCTCGACCTGGGCGTTGGTCAGGCTGGTCAGCGGGCCGTAGATGCGGGCGACGTAGACGGCAAGGGCGGTCAGCGTGCCGACGCTGATGGCCCCGCTGATCACCAGCCGGGTACCCATCCAGTAGACGAGGACGGTGCCGACCGAGGCGAGGAGCAGCAGGGCGGTGAAGAACACCCTGCCGTAGAGCGCCGTGCGCACCCCGATGTCGCGCACTCGGCCGGCCCGCTCGCTGAACTCCGCCTCCTCGCGGGCCGGGTTCCCGAAAAGCTTGACCAGCAGTGCCCCCGATACGTTGAACCGCTCGGTCATCGTCGAGTTCATGGCCGCGTTGAGGGTGAACGACTCGCGCGTCAGGGTCTGCATCCTTCGCCCCACCCGCTTCGCCGGGACGACGAATGCGGGAACGACCACCAGGGCCAGAAGGGTCAGCCGCCACTCGAGGCCGATCATCACCGCGAGGGTGACGACGACGTCGAGCACGTTCTGCACCACGTTGGTGAGGGTGCCGGTGAACGCCTGCTGGGCCCCCACCACGTCGTTGTTCATGCGGCTGATGAGGGCACCGGTCTGGGTGCGCGTGAAGAAGGCGAGCGGCATCCGCTGCACGTGGTCGTAGAGCGACCGCCGCAGGTCGAAGATGAGGCCTTCTCCGACGCGGGCCGTGATCCAGCGCATCGCCACCCCGATGCCGGCACTGGCGAAGGCGAGGAACAGTGCCAGCAGGGCCAGGCCGGTCAGGCCGGTCGACTGCCGGGGGATGGCGTTGTGGTCGATGATCCGGCGGAAGACGAGCGGCGGCAGGATGCCGACCAGCGACGTGGCGAAGATGCCGACCAGCAGGAACACCAGCAGCCGGCGGTAGGGAAGGGCGAACGCCCAGACCCGGCGCAGGACGGGGCCGCGGATGGAGGCGCCCTTGAGCAGGTCGGGGTCGCCCGAAAGCCCCCGGTGCCAGCTCGATCCGTACATCGGTCTCAACTTGCTCAGGAAGGGTAGGCGCTTCTGAGCCACTATCTGTCGGGTGCAGAATCGAGAAAGGAGGTCGCCGGATGGACGGAGATCGGGTGGTCATCGGCCGCAAGGGCGACACGTCGATGGTGAAGGTCCGATGGGCCGATTCAACTCCTCAGGGCCTGTGCGACATCGAGACGGCAGAGGAGCTGGGCGCCAAGTGGGAAGGCGACGAGCTGGTCATCTACGACATGCCCGGCATCTTGGAGCTGTTGGCGTACTACGAGGGCGACAACAGCGGCTACATGATCGACAACGACTGATACACCGACGCGTCGACCACAACCCGGTCGGGCGCCCGGTCAGACGCGCCGGTTGAAGATGCTCCATCCCCCGGGGCCGACCGCGGCGGCGACCACGAACAGCACGATGGCCAGGATGATCTGGCCCTGGAAGAGCTGGACGATCCCGACGATGACCAGGATGGCAGCGATGATCCAAAGAATGAGTCCCATGCCGACCTCTTGCCCCTAATCGCCGGTTCTCAAGCGTGATCGCCGGTGCTCGAGCACGGTGCCGCCCAAGGGTGCGTCCGGCGCTCACCCGGTACGCTCGCCGTTCCATGGCGAAAGAACCGTCTCCTCCTGGCCACGAGCTCCCGCATCCCCCGAAGATGCCCCGCAAGGAGTACGAGGAGGAGCTGCGGAAGCTCCAGATCGAGTTGGTCAGAGCGCAGTACTGGGTCAAGGACAAGGGTGAGCGGCTCCTCCTGCTCTTCGAGGGCCGTGACACCGCCGGCAAGGGCGGCACCATCGCCCGGTTCAGGGAGCACATGAACCCACGCGGCGCGCCGCACGTCGCCCTCAGCGCCCCGACCGACGTCGAACGCACCCAGCTCTACCTCCAGCGCTACATCGAGCACCTGCCGGCGGGCGGGGAGATCGTGCTCTTCGACCGGTCCTGGTACAACCGCCTGGGCGTCGAGCCGGTGATGGGCTTCTGCTCGCCGGAGCAGTCGACGAAGTTCGGGCGGGAGCTCCCGGAGTTCGAGCGGACGCTCGTCGACGACGGCATCCGGCTCTTCAAGCTCTACCTGGCGGTCAACCGCAAGGAGCAGGTGAAGCGGCTGAAGGCCCGCCGCACCGACCCTCTCAAGACGTGGAAGCTGAGCCCCATCGATCACAAGGCGCCCAAGCTGTGGGACGCCTACACCGAGGCCCAGAACCAGATGTTCCGCATGACGGACACGCACGACGCCCCGTGGGCGGTCGTCAACTCCAACGACAAGCGGACGGCTCGCATCAACTCCATCCGCTACATCCTGAACCGCCTGCCATACGACGGCAAGGACAAGGATGTGGCCAAGCCGCCCGACCCCGCCATCGTCGCCGGTCCCTACGAGCACTGGCCGGAGCTCGCCCGCTGAGCAGCGGGCGCACCTCAGGGCGATGGCGACCACCGCCCCCTTCGAGCGTCGGGCGGGCGACGCCGTCCTCGCCGCCGCCGGCCTGGCCGTCCTCGTCGTCTGCGGTGTCGTAGCCAGCTCGGGGAAAGCCGGCTGGTTCGAGGCCGAAGCCTTCCACCTGGTGAACGACCTGCCGGGCGCTCTCTACTTCCCGCTGTGGCCGTTCATGCAGCTGGGAAACCTAGTCGTCGGCCCGGTGGCGGCGATCGTCGCCGCCATCCTCCGCCGTTGGCGCCTCGCGCTCGCCGCGGTCGTCGTCACCGGGTCGAAGCTGGTGCTCGAACGGGTGGTGAAGGACCTCGTCGTCCGGCGCCGGCCGGCCTCGGTGCTCGCCGACGTCGCCCTCCGGGGAGACGCCCCTACGGGCGGGCAGGCGTTCGTGTCCGGCCATCTCGTGCTCATCGCCGGCCTGGCCGCCATCGTCACGCCCTACCTCCGCGGCCGCTGGAAGGTCGTCCCCTGGATCCTGGTCTTCCTTGTCGGCTTCAGCAGGATGTACGTCGGTGCCCACCTACCGCTCGACGTGATCGGCGGCACCGGCCTCGGCCTGGCCATCGGGGGACTGGCCAACCTGATCGTCGGGGTGCCGGCCCGGGTCAGATGAGCTGGTGGTGGCGAAGCGACCGCAGGGCCAGGTAGCCGGGAGGGATCGGCAGCCAGAACGTGACAAACCGGAAAAGCAGCACCGCCGAGAGGGCGACCGGCGGTGACAGCCCCGCCGCCGACAGTCCCGCCGTGAGCACCGCCTCCGTGGCCCCGAGCCCCCCGGGCGTCGGGGCGGCGTTGCCGATCACCGACCCGACCAGGTAGACGAAGCCGATCGCGGCGAAGGACGCGCCGCCGCCGAAGGCTTCCACCGACGCCACCAGCGCCAGCAGGTTGGCCCCCGTGATCACGAGGGAGCCACCCAGTAGGAGGAGCAGCTTGGTGGGGTGGGCGATGAGCGAGCCCAGGCCGGCCCAGGCCTTCCCGAGGGCAGGACCGAGGCGCTTCCAGATCGTTCGCCGCGTCTTCGGGATCACGACGACCGCAGCCACCACCGCCACCACCCCGAGGGCGATCCAAGCCAGGGACCCGAAAGACGGCACCTTGAACGCCTTCTCCACCCCGGATCCGACCCACAGCAGGAACAGCAGGGCCAGGGGGAGGTGGATCAGGATGCCACCCAGGGTGTTGATCCCCACCGATGTGACGGCCACCGCGGTGTCGACGCCCTGGCGCTGGAGGAAACGAACCGACAGGGCGTAGCCGCCGGCCTGGGCCGGCGTGATCCGGTTGGCGAACGACGAGGCGACCTGGGACAGGAAGAGGTTTCGGAAACCGATCCGCTGCGGCACCGCGCCGGCCAGGCTCACCGCCGAGCCGAGGTAGGTGACAGCGGACATGACGGTGGCGGCCGCCATCCACCAGTAGTTCGCCGTCCGAAGCCGGTTGACGATGTCGCCTGCCCCCGTCAGCTGGGGATAGAGGAAGTACACAACGGCGGCGAGCATCACGAACGAGAAGACGGTGGAGGGCTTGACCCGCTGAAGCTGCTCCAGCTCCACCTTCTCGACGCCCGACGCTTCCCTCGCCGCCTCCCGCAGCTCGTCGAGCAGTCCCTTCTGGGACTTCAGCGCCGACCTGGTGGCGGTCGTGAGGGCGAAGGGCTGGAGCCGCGGGAGCCCGCTGGCCAGGGCGTCGGTGCCGATCACACGCTTCGCCGTCGCCACGGCCCGGTCGACGCCCACCACCGCGGCGGTGGAGACCAGGAGCTCGGCGACGTCGCCGGAGAGCTGGACGTCGGACGCGGCAAGGTCGCCGAAGCCGAAGTCGAGCAGCCACGGCTGGCCATCGGCGTCGAGCACAACCTTGGCCAGCCGCAGGTCGCGATGGGCGATCCGATGGCGACGCAGGACGGCGACCTGCCGCCAGACGCCGTCGAGCACGGCGTCGGTGAGCTGCTCTGCGGCCATGGCGTCCAAAGAGGAGCCGTCGAGCCGCTCGTAGGCGAGCAGCATGGAGTCCTCGGAGGCGCCGACGGTGGCCACGACCACCATGCGCGGCGTCCTCACACCGACGTCCCGGGCCGCCAGGGCGCACAGCGCTTCGTGCTCGACCTCCTGCTTGAGCGACGAGAAGGGCCGTTCGTCGCCGAGGTTCCGGAAGCGGGCCCACCGGTACAGGCGGAACAGCAGGTCGGCGCTCCGCTCCTCGTCGCTCAGCACCTCGAGGTACAGCCGGCGGCCGTCGCCGGTGTCGGCGAGGTACGGCGCCGAGCCCACGGCATCGACCGGCAGCGGCTCGAGCGACTCGATCGGCCATGCCGAGCGGGCCAGGGCGTCGGTGATGTCCTTCGTCGTCAGCCGCCGTAGGGGCGAACCGAGGACCACCAGCACCAGCGAGCCGATGAACCAGCCCGCGGCAAGTGTCAGAAAGATCGCCCCGGGCAGGGTCGTGCTGGTCATGATCCGGACCAGCACCGTCAGCCACAGGCCGGTCCATGCCACCCGGCGCCACCGGCGGTCCATGAACGGTGTCAGCACGGCGATGGCAGCCGTCGCCGCCGAGATGAACGGTGTCCCGGGGAAGTTGCCCGGACCCAGCCAGCCGCTGACCTGACCGGCGTCGGCGAAGGCGGGCGGCGCGATGTGCGAGGTCCACTCGGACAGGAGGTGGTCGAGGCCGGCCGCCACCAGACCGGCGAGCACGGCGTAGCCGAAGGCCCGCAGCCGCCGGTAGCCGAGCAGCACGAGGGCACCAACCAGGGGCAGGCCCACCACCGCGATCTGCACGGCACCGACGAAGAACTCCACGACGCGGGCCGGCGTGTGCCCGGTGAGGTCCAGCACGTTCGCCTCGAACGACGTGATCGTCCGGTCGAGCACAAGGGTGGTCACCACCGCCACGAGCAGGGTGCAGGCGGCGACCACCAGGCGAAGCAGGTCCGTCGGGCGGCGGGCGTACACCGGCCCTGCCGGTGGGTCGGCCTTCAGCGTTTGGGCGGTCTTCAGCGGCCCGGGTTCAGCGGCGGACGTCGGGCGGGAGCGTCGAGGCGCCGACGTTGGCGTCCAGCCACTCGGACAGGGGGTGGGCCGTGCGAAGGAACTCGACAACCCGGTTCTTGGCCGACCGCTTGCCCAGCCACGCGCCCGCCGGCCACTCCTTCCAGGCGATCAGGCCCTTGTTCTTCAGCAGGTCGATGCGGGGATGGTCCCTCGGGTAGCCCTTGGGCGCCGTCTTCAGCCGGTGGTGGCCGGTGACGTCGATCCTGGCGGCCCGGACCCGGTCGACGATCCCCACCAGCTCGTCGCCGGTGGCGTCGGCGGCGACCGCCGTGCGGTACCGCTCGAGCTGGTCGGTCGCCATGATCCACATCCCGCGGCCGGCGCCGAGGCCCTTGGCCGTCAGCTGGACGTAGCCGGCGTCGCCGACGGTCGCTCCCATCGCCGTCTTGTACGGCGACTTGTCGGCGCTGAAGCGCACGTCGCGGTTGGGGCGGAACACCTTGCCGGGGCCGAACTCCGGCGCCAGCTCGGCCAGCAACTCGTCCATGGGGCCCTTGACCAGCTCGTCGTAGACGGCCTTGTTCTCGTGCCAGTAGGCCTTCGAGTTGTCGGCTTCGAGGCCGTCGTAGAACTCCAGCGCCTCGGCGGGCCAGCCCTTGAACGCCACGGGCCGTAGGGTACGCGCGTGGCCGACAACATGGAACGGCTGGAGGAGATCGTCGGCCGGCTGCCGGAGGCGGAGCGGGTCGACATCGCCGAGTGGGGCGACCACCCGACGTTCCGCGTCAGGGGCAAGAACTTCGTCTTCTCCGACCAGTCGGGGTGCAGCCTCAGCCTCAAGCTGACCAAGGAGGAGGCCGCCGCGGTGGTCGCCACCGATGCCGACGTGGACCCGTCCGGCTACGGCCTGGGCCGCCACGGCTGGGTCGCCGTCACCCTGGCGGCGTCACCCGGCGATGACCGGTGGAATCAGGTGGAGGAGTGGATCCGCACGTCCTACACGCTCGTCGCGCCGAAGAAGCTGGCCAGGCTGGTGATCGACGCCGACGCTCAGACGCCGGGCGGCGGTTTGTAGTCGTCCCACGAGCGGTGGGCGGCCCAGTGGGTGAGGATGGCCTCGACCTCGCCCGCCTCGAAGTGGCGGTCGTAGTAGGGGCGGTAGCCGCGCCGACGGCCGAGGGAGGCGAGCAGAGGGAGGAGCACCTTCTGCACGGCCGGCGGTGGTGTCTTGAACTGGGCCACCTCGTTGAAGAAGGCGCCCATCACCGCCCCCTGCAAGGGCCGGGGCCGGCCCTTCTTGTCGGTCTTGCCCTCGGCGGCCAGCCCCGCCAGCGTCGGCATGAGCAGCTCGATGCCGAGCGCGGGCGTGGCACGACCGATGGTCTCGGCCGGGCCGTCGCTCACGACCCAGAAGTCGTGCCACTCGCCCCGCGGCAGAAACGCCGACTCCCCCGGCCCGTACTCCCGCTCGTGCTTGCCGACACGAGCGCGGATCCGGCCGGTCACCACCGTGACCACCTCGTCCTGGTGCCGGTGGCGATGGATGCCCGGTGGCCGGGCCCCCTTGGGCAACGTCAACCGGCCCTCGGCGTACTCGCCGCCGGTCTCCACGCCTCGGACGGTCGTGGTGATCCGCTCCCCGGTCACCGGGTTCAGGATCGAGCGCCCCTCGGCCATGTCCCCTCCTTCCCCGACCGCCTCGAGAGCGGCAGATATCACTGCCGGGTCCAACCACGGTTTCCTGCCCACGCGACCCTCCTGTGTCAGGAGTTGTCGCGTCACCCCTTGAGGCCAAGCCAAGATCACGGCGCTACCGATGATCCAGACAGGCGGACGGCAGCTCGAACCAACGGAGCGCCTCGAAATCGGCGGTGACCAGGTCGGTGCCGAGTGGCCCGTCGTGGCCGCCCTCGACGTCCCGTCGCGCAACGAGCAGGCGGCGGGCGTCGTCGAGGTACCCCGCCAGCGCGCTCTCGGGGGCGAGGACGTGCGACGCCGTGTAGCTCAGCCTGCCGTCGTCGTCGTAGCCGACGTCGGTCAGACGCAGGGGCGGCTCCGGGGGAGCCTGCCGGTGCCGCCAGATGCCGGTGTGGATGTCGAAGCGGTAGTCGGGCAGGAGCCGCCAGCCCTCGCTGGCCACAAGGTGGACGGCCTCGAGCACGTACTCGAACACCGTCTCGGAGATGAAGTAGTTGAAGTTGACCCGCACCCAGCCCGGCTTGATGCCCTCGCACCCGAGCCGGATCTCCCGCTCGTACTGGTGGGAGAGCTCCACGTCGATGCCCAGCAGCCGGTGCCCGTAGGGGCCGGCGCACGAGCATCCGCCCCGTGACTGGATGCCGAACAGGTCGTTCAGGACGGCGACGACGAAGTTGTGGTGGAGGTACCGGCCGTCGTGGCGGACGACGAACGAGATGATCGACAGCCGCTCGGCCTTGGTGTTGCCGAGGATCTCGATGGCGGGGTTGGCGCTCCACGACTCGATGGCCCGCCGGATGAACGACTCCTCGCGCTCGCGGATCGCGTCCCTGCCGACCGCCTGCTTGAGCTGGAACACCAGGCCGGCGCGGATGGCCTCCACGATCGCCGGGGTCCCGCCTTCCTCCCGATGGACGGGATCGTCGAGGTAGCGGTGCTCGCTGGGGTTCACGTACGCCACCGTCCCGCCGCCGGGAACCGTCGGGACACGGTTGCGCACGAGCTCCCGCCGCACCACCAGCACGCCTGGCGTGGCCGGACCGCCGACGAACTTGTGCGGGGAGATGAACACCGCGTCCTTGTAGGTGAGGTCGTCGCCGGACGTGGTGGGCCCGCCCATGTCGATCTCCACGTAGGGCGCGGCGGCGGCGAAGTCCCAGAACGACAGGGCGCCGTGGCGGTGCAGGAGGGCGGCGATGGCCCGGGTGTCGGACAGGATCCCCGTGACGTTGGACGCCGCCGAGAAGCTACCGATCAGCAGTGGACGGTGCCGGTAGCGGACGAGGTTCTCCTCGAGCCGGGCCAGATTGACGTGGCCGTCGGAGTCCTCCTCGATGACCACCACGTCGGCGATCGACTCCCGCCACGGGAGCTCGTTGGAGTGGTGCTCGAACGGTCCGATGAAGACGACCGGCCGCTCGTCCTCGGGGATGTGGGACGAAAGGCCGTAACGATCGTCGAGGTCGGCGGGGATGCGCAGGTTGAGGATGCCGACGAGCTTGTCGATGGCGCCGGTGCTGCCCGAGCCGCAGAAGAGCACCAGCGTGTCGTCGTCGCCGCCGACCGCGTCGCGGATGATCTGGCGGGCGTCCTCGCGGAGCCGGGTGGTCTGGAGGCCGGTTCCCGAGCTCTCGGTATGGGTGTTGGCATACCGGGGCAGGACCTCGTGGCGGATGAAGTCCTCGATGAAGCCGAGGGCCCGGCCCGACGCCGTGTAGTCGGCGTAGGTCACCCGCCGGGAACCGTAGGGGCCGTCCATGACCTGGTCGTCGCCGATGATCGAGTCCCGGATCCTCTCGATCAGCGGTGAAGGTGTGATCGACATGGGGTCTCTCGCGGTGTCGGCGTCCTGGAGTCCAGAGTAGAGCCGTGCCGGCGCTACGTGGGCGCCCGCCCTGGGCGGCGGCTGATGCCGACCGTCTACGCCTCTTCGGTGGTCGGCCTCGCGCCGGAGCGCGGAATCGGCACGCGCTCGAGGTCGAGCACGACCAGCCCCGCCGCGGCAGGCGAGCGCTCGACCTCGGCGATCTCGTCCGCTGCGATCGCCGCCACGGCGGCCAGAACGCCGTCGAGATACTCCCGGCTGACGACCGCCCGCCCGGCGGCGAGCCCTTCGCGCAGCCGTGCCCGGCCCGCGGCCGAGCCGCGATAGGCCCACACGCGTCCCGGCGGACGCCCCTCGAACGCGTCAGTCACGTCTATGCGGTCGTAGTTGCGCTCGCGATCGTCGAGTCGGCGGAGATCGCTCGCCCGGACAGGCAGGCAGAGGCCCGTCACGCCGCCGGCCGGATCGGGCTCGATGTCGAGGAACGCCACGAACACCGCGGGCCGGCTGCCGTCGGCTCGCAGGCGGTAGGACTTGTAGCCAGGCAGATCGCGGGCGTTGTCCATCGCCACGCCCCAGGTGCGTCGCCAACCCCGCAGCCGGGCGACATCGCAGCCCTCGTGTTCGGCGAGGAGCGAGCCATAGCCGAAGACGAAGTTCACAGCGCGGTGATCGGGCGCCGGCCGCCGACGATCACGACACGGTTCAGCTCCGGCACGGGGCAACTCCCTTCCTGCGCGGCAGGGCGGCTGACCCTATCGCCCGCCGAAGGCCCCCACGGGGGGCGCCGACAGCCCCGACGTCCACCTCTGGCTGGACCGGATGACGTTGCACAGACCGGTCGAGGTGCTCCGAGCCCACCCTTGTGCCCGGGCGCCCCGGGGCTAAACTGCGGGTGACAGTTGCCGAGGTCGGGAGGACGCCGATGGGCGAGGTCTTCAACGCGCTGGAAGTGATGAACCGGACGATGAAGCTCGGGCTTTCGTCCAAAGATCTGCTTCGGGCCGAGATGGGTTTCAAGTCGGCACTGGCCCGCCAGGGCAACCCCGACCCCACGATCCCGGAGGATCCCGTGGCCCTGGCCGAGGGCTTCGAGGTGGTGGCCACCATCCGCCCCCGGGCGGAGAAGCTGTCCCTCGACCAGCTCTCGGTGCTGGCCCGCAAGGAGGTTTCCCGGCCCCGGACGAAAGTCGAGGCGAAGACCTTCAAGTCGATCGACAAGGCTCTCGACGCCGTCCCCGAAAAGGGCTGAACGGCGGGTCCGGTCGCGACGGGCCCGGCAGCCGGGGGCGTAGAGGTCAGCCGGCTGGCTGACGGCGAGGGGGCGGCGGCCACCCTCGCCGCCCAACTCCCCGCCTTCGAGACTCCGGACGAGGTGGTCCGCGCCCGTCTGGCGGTGGCGGCCCAGGTCTCCGAGGAGATCGGCGCGGCCGAACCCGTCGTGGCTGCGTTGGTGGTCGGATCGACGGCCCTGCGCCGCTGCTCGCCCCGCGCCGACCTCGACGTGGTCGTCGTCACCGCATCGGCTCCCGTTCGGGACCAGTTCGAGTCCCGGCCGATCGACGGCGTGCGGGTGGAGATCGAGCGGCTCAGCCGGCGGGAGGCGCTGGCGGTGACGGCCGGTGGGGGTTGGCTGTGGCAGCTACGCCAGGCGGCACGCATCGGCTGCCACGTCCCCGTCGTCGACCCTGACGGGTTCGCCGAGATCCTCTCCCGGCGGGCGGCGGCGATGACACCGTGGAGGGGCCGGTTCGAGGAGACGCTCCGCCACGTCTACCTCCTGCTCGCCGACCTTGGCGCCGGCAACGGGGAGGGCGACCCCGCCCGCCGGATGGACGCCCTCCGTGGCTGCCTCGACAACCTCGCCCTCCTGGCCCTGCTCCAACACCCCCGCCGCTACCAGAAGGCCAAATGGGTCCTCGCCGACCTCCTGCACGCGGGCGAGGTCGGGCCGGTCGAGGCCATCCTCGCCGCCTACGGCATCGGCGGGTCCGACGAGCACGCGACCTCGGCGCGCCAGGCGGTCACGGGCGCACACGACCTCATCGCCGCCGTGTACGACCAGGCCGAGCTCCCGGACCACGACTGGCTGCTGGGACTGGGCCACGCCCCCGAGCTGGCGGAGGCGAGCTACGTCTCCCGATGCCTGGAGGACGCCGACGACCTCGAAGCTTCCGGCCGGTTCGTCGAGGCCCAGTACGTGGCCAAGTTCGCGGCTCGGCTGGCGGCGGGCCTGCTCGCCCCGCCGGATGCGGACCTCGGCCTCGTCGACGTCCTGGCCGAGGCGGGCGGCGACGCCCTGACCGCTCGGTACCTCGCCCTCTTCCCGGCCACGGACGGGCCCGACACCGAGCTCCTGGAATCCGCCCTCGCCGCCGCCGACGCCCGCCGGCGCACGTTGGAGTCGCCGGCGGGCCCGACAGAGACGGCGGCTCTCGCATGACCGACCTCGACGTCGAGCCGCTCGACGACGACCTAATCGTCGCCACCCCGGAGCGGACGCTCGACGTGTGGCCCGGCTGCACCCACACCCTGAGCGAGGCCGAAGAGGTCGTGATCGCCTCGGTGCCGTTCCAACGGCTCCGCCGCCTGCGGCAGATGGGGCTCGCCTTCCACGCCTGGCCCAACGCCGAGAACACGCGGGCCTCCCACAGCCTGGGCGTCGCCTACTGGAGCGCCCGCTACCTGGAGGCGCTCCGGGCCGCTCCCGACGCCCGGACCCCGGTCGGCGTGGCCGAGGCCGAGGCCAGCCTCGACGGGCTCTCGCTCGACGTCGTCCTCCGCCTGTTCGGCCTCCTCCACGACATCGACCTCCTCCCGCTCGGACACACCCTCCGCTACCAGTCCGGGCTCTTCGCCGAGGGCCCGGGGGTCCCGCGGCTGGCGGCGGCCGTCGCCGGGATCAAAGCCCGACCCGGGCCCACCGCGCCGGCTGACTTCGACGCCCACCTCGACGCGGCCGCGGCTGCCCTCGGCGGACCGGACCGGTCCGCCCACGCCCGGCTGCTGCGTGAGATCGTGAACTCCGGCCTCGGCACCGACCTCTTCGACTTCGCCCTGCGCGACTCGTTCGCCATCACCCGTCCCCAGGCGTTCCACGACGGGATGGTCGGCGGGCTGCGCCTGGTGGAGACCGCCGACGGGTGGGGTCTCGCTCTCGACACGTCCGATCCGGCCACGGCGACGGCGCGGGTGGCGATGGCCGACGACCTCTACCGGGCCCGGTTCGAGGTCTTCGCGGCCTCGGTGTTCCACCCCGTGAAGCTGGCGGCCGACGCCATGATCGACCTGGTCCTGCGGCGACTTGGGCCCCAGGCCTGCGCCGCGCTCCTGCCCGAGGACCGGCTGCGGTCGATGGGCGACGACGACCTCGTCCACCAACTGGCGGCGGTCGACCCGGTCGCGCTCGCCCTCCAGGCCGGTCGGCTGCACGAGGAGGCCTGGCGCACCGGCGACCTGGCCCGGTTCCGCGACCGCGTCGATGCGGACCGGGCCCTCGGCCTCGAGCCGGAGTGGCGAACCGAGGCCGAAGTGGCCATCACCGCCCGCCTGCCGTGGGCCGAGCCGGGCGACGTGATCGTCGCCGTCTCGGCCCCGACGATGCAGGCCAAGCCCGCGAATGCCCGTTTCGTCGGCATCGGCGGCCAGGTGTTCACCCTGGCCGAGGCGTCCGCCCACGGCTATGCCACCCAGGCGGACCAGACGGCAGGCCGGTACGAGCGCCTGTGGTCGCTGCGGGTGTACGTGGCCCGCCACCTCCGGGCCGACGCCCACGAAGTGGCCGTGGCGGCCGAGGCCCTGTTCGGCGCATGACCACCCACTCGGTCGTCCAGGACGAGGACCAGTTCTGCATCTACCGGTCGGTGGAGAGCCAGGGCACCCGCGTCCTGTGGGAGCTCACCAGCGCCTGCAACCTCAAATGCGACTTCTGCCTGGTGGAGATCAAGGGCCGGCACGTACCGATCGATGTCGCCCTGGCCATCGCCGACGAGCTGGTCGAGGCTCGGGTCGACAAGGTCCTCCTCTCAGGGGGCGAGCCGCTGCTGCACCCGGGGGCGGAAGCGGTGATCCGCCGGCTGAGCAGCTCCGACGTCCTGGTCAAGCTCCTCACCAACGGCACCGTCGAACACCCCGCCGTCTTCGACCTGATCCGCGCCTCCGACTCGATCGAGGTGTCGGTGAGCCTGCCGACGGTGGACCCGGTCGAGGCCGACGAGATCTTCGGACGCCGGGACACGCTGGCGAAGATCGCCGCCACCATCGACGCCCTGCCCAAGGAGCGGCTCAACGTGATCTGCGCGGTGAGCACGCTGAACCTGCACGCGGTCGAGGCGGTCGTGGACTGGGTGGCGGCGGCCGGGGTGGCGTGCCTCAGCCTCACCGACATCTTCAAGGACCCCTCCAGCCCGGCCCGGTTCCGCCACGACTGCCGTGACCTGCGCATCGACGACGAGCAGCGGCGGTGGCTGTTCGAGCTGGTCGATCGCAAGCGGGAGCAGTTCCGGGACCGCCTCGCCATCCGCACCACCCAGTTCGTGCTCCAGCCGCACGAGCGCTGCATGGCCGGCCGCACCGTCTTCTACATCGACTCCATGGGAGTCGTCTCACCCTGCACTGTCACCGACAATCGCATCTGGCGCGACTCGGTCAAGGGGATGCGGGTCGGGGAGGCCATCGCCTACTACCGGGCCACGCTTCCCGAGACGCCGCCGTCGTCCTGCTCGGCCCGCATCGCAACCGAGACCCTGAGTTTCGTGCGTCCGTAGCGTGTCACGTGTTCCGGCGGGCGTGGTCGAGCAGCGCCCCCCGTGCTCCCGACACCTTCTCGAACGCCTCCACGATCTGGGCCATGAGCACCGGCCGAGGGTCGGTGTAGGTCGGGATGCGCAGGGCCCGCTCCGCGTAGCGCTCGGCGTTGGGCAGGTCGCCGGTCGAGTAGACCCGACGGTTCTGGTCCCGGCCGTAGGTCCGGCTCCGATCGTCACGGACCTGGAACAGGTGCTCGCAGTGGAGGGGCACGGACGCCGAGTCGTCCACCGGCGCCCCCTCGGCCTTCAGGGCCTGGATGAACAGCCGCCGGTCGAGCCCGTCCATCGCTTCTGGGTCGTAGAGCGGCTTGTAGTTGAAGTACGGATGACGGGTCGCGTACGCACGCCGGGCCGGCGGGTCGACGCCGACGATCCCCTCCAGCCCGGCCGACAGCAGACCCAGGTTGGCGTTGCGGCCCTCGATGTAGGTATCGAGGTCCTCGAACTGGCGCCGGGCCAGCCCCGCGGCCAGGGGATGCATCCGGTAGTTCAGCCCGTACCCCGTGGTGGCGAACGGGCGGTACTCGTCGCTGGTCACGTCGTCGAACGCCCGGTTCCGGAAGTGGCCCAGCAGCACCGCCCGCTCGAAGATCTCCCGCTCCGGCGTGAGCATCAGGCCGCCCTGCCCCGCCGCCGTCAGCTTGGCCCCTTGGAGGCTGAAGACGGAGACGTCGCCAAAGGCGCCGACCTTGGTGGTGCGGTACACAGCGCCGTGGGCGTGGCTGGCGTCCTCCACCAGTCGCAGGTCGCGCCGCCGGCAGATGTCGACGATCGGCTCCATGTCGCACGGGTGGCCGTTGATGTGGACGACGACAACCGCCCGGGTGCGCGGCGTGATGGCCGCCTCGACGGCATCCGGGTCGATGTTGCCGGTGTCGGGCTCGCAGTCCACCAGCACGGGCGTGGCGTTGACCACGAAAAGCGGCATGACCGTGGACAGGAAGGTGAACGTCGGCGCGATCACCTCGTCCCCGGCGCCGAGGCCGAGCCCGAAGTAGGCGGAGTGCAGCGCCGCCGTCCCCGAGCTGCACGCCAGGGTGTGGGGTACGCCCACGTACGCCCCGAACGCGTCCTCGAGCGCCTCGACCTCGCCCTCGCGGCCGTAGTAGGAGATCTCGCCCCGCTCGAGGAGGCGGGTGACGACGCCCACGTCCGCGGCGGTGATCGGCGGCCAGACGAAGTCGATCGACTCGGTGACCGTGGGCGTCCCGCCGAAGAGGGCAAGCGTGGCGGTCATGCGGGCCCTTTCCGATCGACTGACCCAACGGTAATCTGGCCTCGGAAGCCGGCGGATGGACGAGGCGAGAGGCAGACGGGTGTCCAGAGTCCGCTCGATCCTGCAGACCGAGGACCAGATCTGCTGCTTCCGGTCGACCACCAGCTCCGGCGTCCGGGTCCTGTGGGAGATCACCAGCGCCTGCAACCTGAAGTGCGACTTCTGCCTGGTGGAGATCAAGCGAGCCCGCATCTCCCTCGACCAGGCCCTCGCCATCGCCGACGAGCTCATCGAGCGGGGCGTGACCAAGGTGATGCTCTCGGGCGGGGAGCCGCTGCTGTTCCGGGGCGTCGAACAGGTGATGCGCCGGCTCGTCGACGGCGGCGTGCTGCTCAAGCTCCTCACCAACGGCACCGTGCACAACGAGGCGGTGTTCCAGATGATCGAGGCCGACCCGACCATCGAGGTGTCGCTCAGCATCCTCTCGGTGCGGCCGGACAAGGCCGACGCCATCTTCCGCCGGGACGGCGCCTGGACCAAGCTCTGCGCCACGCTCGACCGCCTGCCGCCCGAGCAGGTCAACATCATCACCGCCGTCAGCTCCGAGAACTACGACGAGGTCGAGGAGATCATCGACTGGGTGGCGGACCGGGGGATTCCCGGCATAAGCGTGATCAACGTGTTCAAGGACCCGACGTCGCCGGCCCGGTTCCGGGACGACTGCCGCGACTACCGGATCGAGACGTCGAAGGTGGACCGCCTGTTCGAGCGGGTGACGGCCAAGCGGGAGGAGTACGAGGGACGGATGGTGATCCGCACGACCCAGTTCCGGGGGTGCGCGGGCGAGGAGTGCGGTGCGGGGCGGTCGGTCCTCTACATCGACGCCCTCGGCCGGCTCCTGCCGTGCACCCTCACCGACAACACGGTGTGGCGGGGGCGGGCGGCCGGCCTCGGGGTGGGCGAGGCGATGGACATGTACGCCCGCGAGATCGGCGACATGCCCGCCTCCTCGTGTGTCGAGCTGTTGCGGCGCTCGTGATCGTCGGAGCGGGAGCCGGAGCCGGCCTGGACGAGTACCTCCTGCCGATGCCGTTCACGGGCGAGGCTCTGCGCTTCGATCTCGCCGCCTACCGGAGCACGGTGACCCGCCAGATGCTGCAGTTCCGCCTGCGGTTCACGGCGCGGGCGTTCGGCGTCGGGTCCGGGCTGGTCGCGGCCAACCTGGCCGAGGACGGGAGCGTGCTGGAGGTGGACGCCGCTGGCCTGGCGGCGGCCAACGACGAGGTCCGGTCACGGCTGGAGGCCGGCCCCGAGGGAGCGGTCGGGTACCTGCGGGCGCTGTTCGCCGCCCGTGCCTCGCTCGACCGGGTGGCGGGCGGGTTCGGTGGGCGGCTGTCCCGCAGCGTCCGGCCGGGTCGCCGGAGCTTCGTCGCCTACGTCGAGGCGTCGGCGCGCGACCAGGCGCTCGGGGCGTTGAAGTTCTGCCTGCCCGGGACCCTGCGGCCGACGCTCCGGGGGTTGCTCGGCGGCGACGCCCTGGTCGACGCCCTGCTGGCGCCGGAGGAGCCCACGCTGTGGTCGGTGGTGAGCCGGAGCGAGCTGGCCCTGGCCCGGCTCCGTGTGCGGGGGCCGGCGGCCCACGCGCACTACCACCGCCGCCTCGACCGGCACCGGCGGGCCTACGGCTACCTCTACGCGGAGGACGTCGACTTCCGGACGCACGAGAGCCTCGACGCCATCGACGCCCGGGTCGCGTCCCTGGACGACGGCGTGCCCGAGCGGCATCGGCTGGCCGATGCCCTCGCCAGCGACCGCGCCGCCAAGATTCGGGCCCGGAACGTGTTCGCCGATCGGCTGGCATCGGACGGGGTCGGTGGGGTGTCGACCCTCGTGTCGCACGTCCTCCTGGCCCGGGCCCTGGCCGCCCACGAGGATCTCAATCGGAGAGGCAAGATGCGCCTCCTCCGGGACCTGCGCGACCTGGCCGATCTCACCGGCCTCGACCTGGAGGAGGCGAGCCTCGTCGACTTCGCGGCCGCCTCCGACGGCACGGTCGCCGTTCGAAGCGCGGCGAGGAGCCGATGACGGAAGCGACAGGAAATCCCCTGCTCGGGCGGCCGGTCATCCACGTGTCCGACGCCTACAACCCGTTCGATCACTACGCCCTGAACACGGGTCCGACCCACGAGTTCGAGGGTCTTCCCGAAGCGCCGCCGACGATCCGGAACATCGGCTGGACCTTGGGCAACGACTGCCCGTACCGCTGCACCCACTGCTACAGCATGAACGCCCGCCGGAAGGGCGCCGACATGACCGTCGAGATGATCGACCGGGTCGTCGACCAGCTGTGCGTCAACGGTGTGGAGACGGTGAACCTGGGCGGCAACGAGCCCCTCTACACCAACGGGGCCAACCCCAAAGCCACCCTCCTGCCCCACATCATCGAGCGGCTGACGGACTCGGGGATCATCGTAGGACTGACGACGAGCGGCGTCACCATCCTGCGGCTGTACCGGGACCACCGCGACGCCTTTCATCGTTTGAACGACGTCGACGTCTCCTTCGACTCCCCCGATCGGGACGAGCACAACCGCAACCGGGGCGCCAACATCTACGACCAGGCCATCGAGACCCTCGAGGTCTGCCGGCGCCACGACATCCCCCACACCGTGATCATGTGCGGGATGAACTGGAACTTCACCATCCCGAAGATCGAGGCGCTCGTGGCGCTGGCCAAGCGCCACGACGCCAACGTCCGGATCAACCCGGTGAAGCCGGTGCAGCCGCAACACATGGAGTCGGCCCTGCCGCCGGAGATGTACTACGCCGGGTTCTCCCGGCTGCTCGAACTCTGCCAGCCGATCGACCTGGGCGAGCCGCCGATCGCGGCCGTCACCGACTTCCAGGCCGCCAGACGGTGCCCGTGCGGACGGACGTCGTTCCGCATCCACTCGATCACGCCGGAGGGCCAGATCCACGTGAGCCCGTGCGTCTACCTGCACGACTACAAGGCGCCGCTCGACCTGCTCGAGCACGATCTGATCGACATCATCAACAGCCCGCAGTTCCGCGTGTTCCGGCAGCGGAACGCCAATCCAGAGCATGTGGCGGGCTGTGAGGGGTGCCCGCTGCTGGCCCAATGCGGAGGCGGCTGCGCCGGCCGCTCGTACCTCTACGCCTTCCACCAGACCGGCGCCCGAACGTTCCGGGCGCCCGATCCGTACTGTCCGGTCCGGGAGGCGCCGGAGGGCCCGTTCCCGCAGCAACCGGCGCTGGTGGCGGAGACCCGCCTCGTCCACATGGACTACCTCTGCACCTGGATCGGCCGGCCGATCTGACCCTCGTCCCGCTGGCGGCGTCCGCCGGCGAACCCGCTCGACGGGTCGGGCGCAAGGCCGCCCTCCTGGGCTGGGCCGAGTCCAATGGCCTGGTCACGCCGGGCGGCTTCGTCCTGCCCGCCGAGCGCTTCTGGGACGCGCTCGAGGCGTGCGGCGCACGGGAGCAGGCGCGCTACCTCGAACGGTCCGCCCTCCGCCTCGACCCCCATCACACCCTCGACCTGGCCACGTCGATCGTCGAGGCCATGGGTTCGCCGGCGGTGGAGGCGCTGGCCCACGTCGATGCCGAGGCTGCGTTCGCCTGCGTCCCCGGGCCGCGGGTCGTCTGCCGGTCGTCGGCGGCGATGGAGGACGGGCGGGCGGCGACATTCCCCGGCGTCTACCTGAGCGTGCTCGACATCGAATCGGCGGTCGGGCTGGCCACCGCCATCGTCGATTGCTGGCGGTCGGTCTTCTCACCCGAGGCCATCCGGTACCTCATGCGGATGGCCGCCGAGCCGCTCGACCTGTCGATGGCCGTCCTGGTGCAGACGCAGGTCGACACCGCCTGGTACGGCGTCTACGCCAGCGTCGATCCGGTCACCGGCGGGGAGGGGGCCGTGGCCGACCTCAGCCGGGCCGGACCGGCTGCTCTGGTCAACGGGGGCCGAGCCGGTGTCCGGGCCCGCCGGGAGGGAGGCCGGTGGACGGGCACCGGGGTGGATGCACCGCTGGCGGCGTCGCTCGACGCGCTCTGGCGCGCGTCGCTGCGCCTGGCCCATCACCTGGAGGCGGAGGTCGACATGGAGTTCGCGCTGCCCGCCGAGGGGGGCGAGCCCGTGATCCTCCAATGTCGACCGTTGACCCGGGCGTCGTCGGCCCGACCGGGTCTCCAGGCGACCGATTCGCGCCGCGGACCGGGCGCCGGACGAGGGTGCGCCGGCGGTCAGGCGATAGGCCTGGCGACGGCGCCCGAGCGTCGGGCGGACGACGGCCAGGCGCGGATCGCGGTGGTGGAGCAGCTCACCACGGCCGACTACGGGATCGTGTTCCGGCACGTCGGGATCGTGACGGAGCAGGACGCGTCCCCGCTGAGCCACGTCGCCATCCTCTGCCGTGAGCTGGGCGTCCCCTTCATCTGTGGCGTCGACGGCGCTCGTGCCGACCTGATCGGCCACCGGGTGGCGATGGACGGCGCGTCCGGTGCCGTCGAGATCCTGGAGCACGAGGATGCAGGCGCCGCCCCGGCGGGACCGCCGGTGTCCCCCTCGCAGCCGGCGATGACGAAGGTGGAGCTCGTCCTGCGGATCCTCGCCGAGGGTCGGCCCGGGCATGCACAGTCGGCCGAGGCCGACCGGATCGTGCACCGGTACGCCCGAGCCCTGGGGGTCGAAACGGTCCGGCTGACGACGACGCCGATCGCCCCCGACGAGCTCGAACGGTTGGAGCGGCTCGGTGTCGCCCTCCTCGGCCCGGACTTCGTGGCCCTCGATCCGCAGCCGCTCCCGCCGGGCGACGCCGGGACGTAGCGGTTCGGTGATGGATCCGGGTCACCGGTGCCGGAGGGTGGACATGGCCTGGTCGCAGGCGGCCGTCACCTGCTGGCGCAGATCGGGGGTCGACTGGCAGTGGATCGAGTACTGGGCGTCGCCCTCGAACAGGAACACCATGCGTGTGCGTCCGGACGGCGGTTGGGGGATCTCGACGTTGTCGTAGAGCACTCCTGGGAACCCGCCGACATCGACGAGCGTGCCGCTGATGGGATTCCCGGTGAGCTCGCTGATCACCATGTCGAGCTCGGCGATCGCGCCGGGCATGTCCGACGCGGTGACCTCGGCGTCGAGCGTCGAGTACCTGGTGACGACCAGCACGTTGTCGGAGTCGAACATGAGTCCCGTACTGCTTTTCCCGGCGGGATCGCCGGACGTATTGGTGATGTCGTCCGTGCTTTCGAGGTCACCGGGATAGGTGAACGTGAACGGATAGCGGTCGTCGCTGAACGTCCTCGGCTCGGCGCTGGCCGATTCGTCCCCGCCACAGGCGGCGAGGGCGGCGATGGCGCCGAGCAGGGTGATCACGAGCATGACCTTGTAGATGGCGGAACGGGCAGAGACGGCTGAACGGTTCACGGGGACCTCCTCGGGTCTGGTGTTGGATGGGTCATACCGACGGGACGAGGTGCCCCGGCGGGTTGGCTTTCTGTGTGCTCTCTCCTGCATCGAGCTCTCGTCAGGGAACTGTCACGGCGAAGGGGAACTGGGTCCCGACCACGCCGCGGCCGGCGAAACGGGCACCCACAGCCACCGCGACCGGGGCGACCCCTGCGGACCAGTCCTCGTCGGCCGGCCAGTTCTGCACCGGTCCGAGGTCTGCGGAAGACGACCGGGCGGTGATGGTGAGGTACAGGTCGGCGGAGGTGCCGCCGGCCTGAGCCGGCGAACCGTCGAAGAGCACGGCTCGTCCCGGGTAGTAGGCGTTGGACAGGGCGATGGCCATGACGAACGGCTCGCTGCTCTGCACTCTCACCCCGATGGTGGCGGATTCTCCGACCGCCAGGACCGTCGGCAGGGGTGTGAGCAGGGTGAAGGTGACGGTGGGAGCAGGGCCGGCCGGAGCAGCGCCGGCGGGTGCCGGCGCTGCCGTCAGGACCAGGCCGGCCATGAGGCCGATGGCCACGATGAGCCGTGTGCTTCGCATCGTCGGCCTCACCACGCGAGATCAGGGCTGTTGTCGCGGACTTTGTCGGTGCCCGAGTCGGAGCCGTGTCCGGCGATCTCGCCCCGCTGGGCGTCGGTCGCGGCGTCCTCGCCGGCCGACATGGTGCTGGCGGGGACCGAGCCGGCCCAGGTGCCGGTCGCCAGGGCTGGGCCGACGCCGAGGGCTCCCATGCCGAGGACGAGGGCCGACGCGACGGTGAAGCGGGCGATGCGGGTGCGGATGATGTTCATGGGACGTTCCTCCTGGGATGGGTGCAAATGGTGAGCCCAGGGTGCGCTTCCGGAGACCGGCGGGTAATGGCCGCCGGCGACGGTGTTCGCCGCGCGGGGGGTGAGGGTTTCCTCGCCTCCGGGTCAGGTCCGGGGCCGGACGAGCCGGCCGAGTTAGGTTCGTGGACGCCGATGCCCGCCTACATCGAGATCCGAGGATCCGGCCCGGCCGAGCTGTTCCCGCTGGACGCGGACCGCATCACGATCGGGCGCGGCGAGCAGAACGACGTGGCGCTCCGCGACGACCGCCTCGTCTCCCAGGTGCACGCCGTCATCGAGTCCTACGGCGCCTCGTTCAGCCTCCGCGACCTCGGCTCGTCCAACGGCACCTTCGTCAACGGGCAGGCCGTGGCCGGCGAGCAGGTGCTGCGCCCGGGCGACGAGATCCGCATGGGCCGGACGCAGCTGCTCTTCCGTGATACCGGTGCCAACCCTGCCGAGCGCACCGACACCGGTCCCAAGTCACCCAACCTCACCACTCGGGAGCGGGACGTCCTCATCGCCCTGTGCCGGCCGCTGCTGAACGCCAGCCCTTTCGCCGAGCCCGCCAGCATCGCCCAGATCGCCGAGGAGCTGGTCGTGAGCGACGCCGCCGTCAAGTTCCACCTGGCCAACCTCTACGACAAGTTCGCCATCTACCAGACCGCCCAGTCCCGCCGGCTGGTGCTCGCCAACGAGGCCCTCCTCCGGCGAGCCGTGACCCTGGCCGACCTGCGCCCCGACCCGAGCGCCTGAGCCTCGGGTCAGGCCTGGCGGCGCCGCCCCAGCAGCACGAAGTCCTCGAACAGCACGTCGGCGGGAGGATCGTCGGCGCTTACCATCATCCCGACGCTCCCGTACCGCAGGCCGTCCTCATCCTCGGCCTCCGTCACCTTCTCGTCGTCGGCCCACAAGGCGACACGGGTTTTCTCGCCACCCGTGCAGTCGAGGCGCAGCCGCACCTCTCGGCCGGTACCGACGTCGGACACCCGGCCGCGGCCGAGCGTCGTGACCCCCGGCTGCAACGACTTGAGGATCAGGGCCTCCCCGTCGGTGCGGAGGACGGCCTGGTAGTACTCGCCGGTGGGCCCGTACCGGCAGAACAGCCCGAAGATCGCTCCGGGCGAGGCCGGCAGCGCCCTGACGCGGACGCTCACGTCGGTGAGCGCCGTCAACGGCTCCCCGTACACGCCGCCCCGGAAGGACGTGTCCGAGAGGACGACCCCGTTCGCCTTCTTGACCACGAGCCGGTACCGACCCTGGTCGTAGGCCAGCTTGGCCGTGTCGTCGTCGTGCTCGTACCAGTTCAGTCCTGCGTCGAAATTGTCCTGGTAGAGCACCGGAAGGGGCGTCGGCCGGTCGGCAATGAGCGGAATGGCGACCGAAAGGACCGCAGCCGCGCCGAGAACGACGGCGCCTGCGATGGTGAGTCGGCGCCGTCGGCCTTGCCGCGCACGGGGTGTCGGCGTCTGCTGTCCCGACTTCGACGCCGCCGGTCTCGGCCCCACCGAGTCGATCGGGAGCCGGGTGATCGGCTGGTCGAGCGAGGCTTGCACGGCTTGGAGCTGCCGCCCGAGCTGGGCCACGTCGTGCTGGCGGTCCCCCGGCGCCTTGGCCAACCCCTGCTCGAGCACGAGGCACAGGTCCTCGGGCACGCCGCGGGGCCGAAGGTCGGGCGGTGCCTCGGTGGTGACCCGGCTCACGAGCGCGACCAAGCTCTGGTCGGCTGTGCCGGCGAAGGGGGGCCGTCCCGCCACAAGGCAGTACAGCGTGGACGCGAGGGAGTACACGTCGGACGCGACGGCGGGAGGCTCGCCGGCCAGGACCTCGGGGGCAGCGTGCACGATCGTCCCGGTCAAGCCGGCCGTGGCGCTGGGATCGGACCCGGGGAGCTGGGCCATCCCGAAGTCGGCGACTTTGGGCTCCCCCAGGCGGGAGAGCAGGATGTTCTCGGGCTTGAGGTCACGGTGGAGGATGTTCGCCCGGTGAGCGGACTCGATGGCCCCGGCGATCCGGCCGCCGTAGTCGAGGACGTCGGCGACCTCGAACGGCCCCTGAGCAGCCAGTTGGTCGGCGAGGGAGCCGCCGTGGAGGAGCTCCATGACGATGAAGAGGCGCCCGTCGCCGGTCGTGCCCGCCTCGTACACGGTGACGATGTTGGGGTGGCCGGACAGGGTTCCTACGGCGGCACACTCACGCCGGAACCGGTCGGCGGAGGCATCGTCGGCCTTCCCCGACAGCACCTTGATGGCCACTTCGCGCTCGAACGTGGCCTGCCACGCCCGGTAGATGGTGGCGAAGCCGCCGCGGCCGAGCTCCGAGACGTCGGTGTAACCCGGGATGCCGAGGTCGACCGACGTCATGTCACAGAGGATGCCGCAACCTCCGCGCCGCGAACGGCCCACCGAGCAGGATCAGGCACGCGAGGCCGAGTACGACAGGCCAGAACAGCGATACACCACTGTCGGAGTCGGCCAGGGTGGCGATCGTCGGCGGTGCCGCGACTTCCTGGCTGCGGGGAGGGCTGACGACTGGTCGGGTCGTCGTCGTCGAGTCCGGGGTCACGCTCGGGATCTCGCCGGCGCCGCTGCTCGTGGCGCTGGTGCGGCGGACTGGCTGCGGCTCCTCGGGGTGGGGTGCATCGGTGTCCTCGGGAAACAAAGCGGAGGTGGTGGGCTCCTCGAAGGACGTCTCGAAGGGGAACCGGACCAGCGTGGTCACGGTGGCCGGACTCGTGAAGGTCGGCGTCGGCGTCGGCGGGGTCGTCGTCGTCGCCATCTGATCGGGCGGAGTCGTGACCTCGACCGTCGTGGACGCAGCGTAGACGGGGAAATCCTCTTCCGTCACCGAAGTCGTCGGCGTCGTGACCTGGATGGTGGTCGACGTCGTGGTCGAGGTCGAGGTCGTTGTCGATGTGCTCGTCGACGTGCTCGTCGACGTGCTGGTGGAGGTGGTGGTGGAGCCAATGGTCGAGTCCGGCTGTGCCTGGGGATCTCCCATGGCGGCAAGGGCGGCGGGCGCCGACACCACAATTGCGATCACGAAGGCGCCGAGAAAAGCCAAACCGCGCTTCCCGCCTGTACCCGCCGTCTCCCCCATCGTCCCGTTCAGCCCCTTGCCCGTGGCCGAACCTCTCCGAACGGAAAACTCCGCCCGGGAGGTGCTCGCGCCTGTTGGAACCTGACTCGACCACAGATCGCCGTCTCGCGACATGGTACTGGCACCCGTTCTCGGTCGTGGGGTCTCCACCCGTCCGGTCAGGCGGCGACGTCGAGCTGGCCGATGATGGAGGTAGGAGTACCGAATCCGATGTAGAAGTGTCCCGGAGTGACGGCCGCGTAGCCGCCGCCCATCATGCAGTCGCCTCCCTCCGGCACCACGAACTCGCCCGACAGGTAGCCGTCCGGGAGAGCGGAGACGCTGTGCTCGGCACGTGCGTAGAGAAGACAGCCCTCGGGGCCGCCGACGAGAAACAGGTCGGCGGACGGCGCCCGGTAGGCCTCGTCAGAAAACCCAAACCCGTCGATTCTCACCCGGCCTCCCACCCGACTCCGCTCCGGTGAGGCGATCACCTGGGGTACGCCGTCGTTGCTGAGGACGGTCGGGCGATCGAGGTAGGTCCAGGCGACCCTGTACCCGGCCGACGCCCCGCCCTCGACGAACATCATGAGCCTCGACCGCTCGCCCGCCCAGTGGCAGCCGTAGGCCTCGGGGAGCAGCTCACACTCGCTCGGCGTCAGAGGGTCCCGGGGTATCGAGTGGGCGAACAGGTAGTCGACTGCCTCCGGCGACGCCGATTTCACGGCGTCGGACCGGTTCCCGGCGTGCCAGGCGTCGTAGAGGTGGCGGGCGGCGTCGCCGGGACGGGTGAATCTGTCGGGCGGCTGCGCGACCTGCGTGCTGTCCGGGGTGCGGTCCCGCGCCATCGTCGGTGTCGTAACGACCACCTTGACGGCGGTGGTGCTCGTGGGCGGCGGTGGCGCCGCTGTGGTCGCAGGGATCGAGGGCGGTTGCGCCGGCGGTGGCGCCGGCGTGCCCCCGCCGCCGGCGCCACCGCCACACCCCACGAGCACACAGCCACACCCGACGAGCACACACAGGGCGGCGACGCCGACGCCCGAGCGCCACGGCCTGCGCCCTCCTAGCCCGTGCGGGACAGGGGGCCGCGGCGAGCGGGCGGGTTGGGCCGCGGGGCCCGAGTCGTCGTGGTCGTCGAGGGATGCAGACGTTCTGCGTCCGACTCCTCCTCGGAGCAGAACCGAATCGATCCGTCGGCCTTGTGACACACCCAGTCGACGATCACCACGGTGATCGGCGGCTCCGTCACAGGTGGCTCCGTCACAGGCGGCGTGGTCACAGGGGGTTCCACCACAGGCGGCGCTGTTACGGGCGGCACTGTCGGTGGGGGTTCCGGATGACCTGCGTGCGACCACGCTGCCGTCGGCACCGAAAGCAGAGCGGCGGTCAGGGCGATGGTTCGGAGCGTCTTCATTGGGATTTCCTTTCACGTTGATTTCGGTTGGACTGGGTGTGCTGGACATCAGCGCTTCACCTCGGTGGGCGGCGCGATCGCCTGGTTGTCGGCCGGCTGGGCGTCGGTGCGGTCGACGATCGAGGCGACGGCCCTGAAGGTCACCTTCCCGTTCGCCCGGTCGTCCGGAGTGAACGTGTAGGTGAAGCCGAATCCGGTCGCCCGACCGCCGTGGGCCTGCGGCACCGCCTTGGTCTCGCTGCCGACCCATTCCTCCGACCCACCCGGCATGCTCTTGAAGAGGTCGACCCGCACCGTCTCGTCGTACCGGCCGCCTCTGACCTTGACGGAGATGCTCTTGGCCTGGCCCACGCCCGCCGAGTTGGGCGCCTGGATGCGCTCGATGGACACGTCGTGGGTACGGACGGTCACTTGCTGCGTGGCCGTCGCGGTCCGGCCGTCGAGCGTCGTGACTACGCGGGTGACCGTGTAGTCGCCGTCAGCCGCGTAACGGTGGGTCGTGCAGCATCCGACGGCGACTTCGCCGTCGCCGAAGTCCCACTGCCCCGGCCCGAACCCGATCCGCTCAGGGTCGTAGGACGAGTCGAAGAACTGCACCGTCTCGTAAGTCGAGACGTCCCACGGATAGGCCCAGATGCCGGCTGTGGGAGGCGCGGGCTGATTGATCATGACCGTCACCGTGGGCCTCTGGGTGAACATGAACTCGGTCTTGGCGGCCTGGATGAAGTAGGTCGTGCCGGCCTCGGCCGGGAAGTACAGGGGAGGGAAGTACGCAGCGCCGGCCGCCAGCTCGCTCAGGCCCTCGAGCGAGGTGCCCGTGAACACGGCCAGCCTCACGTCCGGGGCGGGGTCGGCGCTGACGACGAGGGTGCCGCTCTCCGCCGGGGTGTAGGAGTACCAGGCGCTGGCGATCACGCTCTCGCCACCCGGAGCAGGTTCGCCGGGCTCGATCGTCGCCGCCGAAAGGTCTGCCGAGGCGACGACGGGGATGCCGGACAGTGCCTCGGCGTTGACGAAGTCGTCGTTCGGAGGCGGACCCACCTGCTCGATGCGCAACTCCAGGTGGTCCGCATCGGCGTAGCCCGTGGCCACCCGCAGGTAGTAGGTGGAGCCGGCAGTCGTGGCGAAGGTCAGGGGCGGATCGAAGCCCATGTCGCCGGCGCAGCCGATCGGACTGAGCCCGGCGATCCCCGGGGGCCACGTCGGTTGGAAGGCGGCGA
>CAWGUU010000016.1:0-52631 GCA_963825765.1 uncultured Acidimicrobiia bacterium | reverse complement strand
CTCGATCCGCAGCCGCTCCCGCCGGGCGACGCCGGGACGTAGCGGTTCGGTGATGATCCGGGTCACCGGTGCCGGAGGGTGGACATGGCCTGGTCGCAGGCGGCCGTCACCTGCTGGCGCAGATCGGGGGTCGACTGGCAGTGGATCGAGTACTGGGCGTCGCCCTCGAACAGGAACACCATGCGTGTGCGTCCGGACGGCGGTTGGGGGATCTCGACGTTGTCGTAGAGCACTCCTGGGAACCCACCGACATCGACGAGCGTGCCGCTGATGGGATTCCCGGTGAGCTCGCTGATCACCATGTCGAGCTCGGCGATCGCGCCGGGCATGTCCGACGCGGTGACCTCGGCGTCGAGCGTCGAGTACCTGGTGACGACCAGCACGTTGTCGGAGTCGAACATGAGTCCCGTACTGCTTTTCCCGGCGGGATCGCCGGACGTATTGGTGATGTCGTCCGTGCTTTCGAGATCACCGGGATAGGTGAACGTGAACGGATAGCGGTCGTCGCTGAACGTCCTCGGCTCGGCGCTGGCCGATTCGTCCCCGCCACAGGCGGCGAGGGCGGCGATGGCGCCGAGCAGGGTGATCATGAGCACGACCTTGTAGATGGCGGAACGGGCAGAGACGGCTGAACGGTTCATGGGGACCTCCTCGGGTCTGGTGTTGGATGGGTCATACCGACGGGACGAGGTGCCCCGGCGGGTTGGCTTTCTGTGTGCTCTCTCCTGCATCGAGCTCTCGTCAGGGAACTGTCACGGCGAAGGGGAACTGGGTCCCGACCACGCCGCGGCCGGCGAAACGGGCACCCACAGCCACCGCGACCGGGGCGACCCCTGCGGACCAGTCCTCGTCGGCCGGCCAGTTCTGCACCGGTCCGAGGTCTGCGGAAGACGACCGGGCGGTGATGGTGAGGTACAGGTCGGCGGAGGTGCCGCCGGCCTGAGCCGGCGAACCGTCGAAGAGCACGGCTCGTCCCGGGTAGTAGGCGTTGGACAGGGCGATGGCCATGACGAACGGCTCGCTGCTCTGCACTCTCACCCCGATGGTGGCGGATTCTCCGACCGCCAGGACCGTCGGCAGGGGTGTGAGCAGGGTGAAGGTGACCGTGGGAGCAGGGCCGGCCGGAGCAGCGCCGGCGGGTGCCGGCGCTGCCGTCAGGACCAGGCCGGCCATGAGGCCGATGGCCACGATGAGCCGTGTGCTTCGCATCGTCGGCCTCACCACGCGAGATCAGGGCTGTTGTCGCGGACTTTGTCGGTGCCCGAGTCGGAGCCGTGTCCGGCGATCTCGCCCCGCTGGGCGTCGGTCGCGGCGTCCTCGCCGGCCGACATGGTGCTGGCGGGGACCGAGCCGGCCCAGGTGCCGGTCGCCAGGGCTGGGCCGACGCCGAGGGCTCCCATGCCGAGGACGAGGGCCGACGCGACGGTGAAGCGGGCGATGCGGGTGCGGATGATGTTCATGGGACGTTCCTCCTGGGATGGGTGCAAATGGTGAGCCCAGGGTGCGCTTCCGGAGACCGGCGGGTAATGGCCGCCGGCGACGGTGTTCGCCGCGCGGGGGGTGAGGGTTTCCTCGCCTCCGGGTCAGGTCCGGGGCCGGACGAGCCGGCCGAGTTAGGTTCGTGGACGCCGATGCCCGCCTACATCGAGATCCGAGGATCCGGCCCGGCCGAGCTGTTCCCGCTGGACGCGGACCGCATCACGATCGGGCGCGGCGAGCAGAACGACGTGGCGCTCCGCGACGACCGCCTCGTCTCCCAGGTGCACGCCGTCATCGAGTCCTACGGCGCCTCGTTCAGCCTCCGCGACCTCGGCTCGTCCAACGGCACCTTCGTCAACGGGCAGGCCGTGGCCGGCGAGCAGGTGCTGCGCCCGGGCGACGAGATCCGCATGGGCCGGACGCAGCTGCTCTTCCGTGATACCGGTGCCAACCCTGCCGAGCGCACCGACACCGGTCCCAAGTCACCCAACCTCACCACTCGGGAGCGGGACGTCCTCATCGCCCTGTGCCGGCCGCTGCTGAACGCCAGCCCTTTCGCCGAGCCCGCCAGCATCGCCCAGATCGCCGAGGAGCTGGTCGTGAGCGACGCCGCCGTCAAGTTCCACCTGGCCAACCTCTACGACAAGTTCGCCATCTACCAGACCGCCCAGTCCCGCCGGCTGGTGCTCGCCAACGAGGCCCTCCTCCGGCGAGCCGTGACCCTGGCCGACCTGCGCCCCGACCCGAGCGCCTGAGCCTCGGGTCAGGCCTGGCGGCGCCGCCCCAGCAGCACGAAGTCCTCGAACAGCACGTCGGCGGGAGGATCGTCGGCGCTCACCATCATCCCGACGCTCCCGTACCGCAGGCCGTCCTCATCCTCGGCCTCCGTCACCTTCTCGTCGTCGGCCCACAAGGCGACACGGGTTTTCTCGCCACCCGTGCAGTCGAGGCGCAGCCGCACCTCTCGGCCGGTACCGACGTCGGACACCCGGCCGCGGCCGAGCGTCGTGACCCCCGGCTGCAACGACTTGAGGATCAGGGCCTCCCCGTCGGTGCGGAGGACGGCCTGGTAGTACTCGCCGGTGGGCCCGTACCGGCAGAACAGCCCGAAGATCGCTCCGGGCGAGGCCGGCAGCGCCCTGACGCGGACGCTCACGTCGGTGAGCGCCGTCAACGGCTCCCCGTACACGCCGCCCCGGAAGGACGTGTCCGAGAGGACGACCCCGTTCGCCTTCTTGACCACGAGCCGGTACCGACCCTGGTCGTAGGCCAGCTTGGCCGTGTCGTCGTCGTGCTCGTACCAGTTCAGTCCTGCGTCGAAATTGTCCTGGTAGAGCACCGGAAGGGGCGTCGGCCGGTCGGCAATGAGCGGAATGGCGACCGAAAGGACCGCAGCCGCGCCGAGAACGACGGCGCCTGCGATGGTGAGTCGGCGCCGTCGGCCTTGCCGCGCACGGGGTGTCGGCGTCTGCTGTCCCGACTTCGACGCCGCCGGTCTCGGCCCCACCGAGTCGATCGGGAGCCGGGTGATCGGCTGGTCGAGCGAGGCTTGCACGGCTTGGAGCTGCCGCCCGAGCTGGGCCACGTCGTGCTGGCGGTCCCCCGGCGCCTTGGCCAACCCCTGCTCGAGCACGAGGCACAGGTCCTCGGGCACGCCGCGGGGCCGAAGGTCGGGCGGTGCCTCGGTGGTGACCCGGCTCACGAGCGCGACCAAGCTCTGGTCGGCTGTGCCGGCGAAGGGGGGCCGTCCCGCCACAAGGCAGTACAGCGTGGACGCGAGGGAGTACACGTCGGACGCGACGGCGGGAGGCTCGCCGGCCAGGACCTCGGGGGCAGCGTGCACGATCGTCCCGGTCAAGCCGGCCGTGGCGCTGGGATCGGACCCGGGGAGCTGGGCCATCCCGAAGTCGGCGACTTTGGGCTCCCCCAGGCGGGAGAGCAGGATGTTCTCGGGCTTGAGGTCACGGTGGAGGATGTTCGCCCGGTGAGCGGACTCGATGGCCCCGGCGATCCGGCCGCCGTAGTCGAGGACGTCGGCGACCTCGAACGGCCCCTGAGCAGCCAGTTGGTCGGCGAGGGAGCCGCCGTGGAGGAGCTCCATGACGATGAAGAGGCGCCCGTCGCCGGTCGTGCCCGCCTCGTACACGGTGACGATGTTGGGGTGGCCGGACAGGGTTCCTACGGCGGCACACTCACGCCGGAACCGGTCGGCGGAGGCATCGTCGGCCTTCCCCGACAGCACCTTGATGGCCACTTCGCGCTCGAACGTGGCCTGCCACGCCCGGTAGATGGTGGCGAAGCCGCCGCGGCCGAGCTCCGAGACGTCGGTGTAACCCGGGATGCCGAGGTCGACCGACGTCATGTCACAGAGGATGCCGCAACCTCCGCGCCGCGAACGGCCCACCGAGCAGGATCAGGCACGCGAGGCCGAGTACGACAGGCCAGAACAGCGATACACCACTGTCGGAGTCGGCCAGGGTGGCGATCGTCGGCGGTGCCGCGACTTCCTGGCTGCGGGGAGGGCTGACGACTGGTCGGGTCGTCGTCGTCGAGTCCGGGGTCACGCTCGGGATCTCGCCGGCGCCGCTGCTCGTGGCGCTGGTGCGGCGGACTGGCTGCGGCTCCTCGGGGTGGGGTGCATCGGTGTCCTCGGGAAACAAAGCGGAGGTGGTGGGCTCCTCGAAGGACGTCTCGAAGGGGAACCGGACCAGCGTGGTCACGGTGGCCGGACTCGTGAAGGTCGGCGTCGGCGTCGGCGGGGTCGTCGTCGTCGCCATCTGATCGGGCGGAGTCGTGACCTCGACCGTCGTGGACGCAGCGTAGACGGGGAAATCCTCTTCCGTCACCGAAGTCGTCGGCGTCGTGACCTGGATGGTGGTCGACGTCGTGGTCGAGGTCGAGGTCGTTGTCGATGTGCTCGTCGACGTGCTCGTCGACGTGCTGGTGGAGGTGGTGGTGGAGCCAATGGTCGAGTCCGGCTGTGCCTGGGGATCTCCCATGGCGGCAAGGGCGGCGGGCGCCGACACCACAATTGCGATCACGAAGGCGCCGAGAAAAGCCAAACCGCGCTTCCCGCCTGTACCCGCCGTCTCCCCCATCGTCCCGTTCAGCCCCTTGCCCGTGGCCGAACCTCTCCGAACGGAAAACTCCGCCCGGGAGGTGCTCGCGCCTGTTGGAACCTGACTCGACCACAGATCGCCGTCTCGCGACATGGTACTGGCACCCGTTCTCGGTCGTGGGGTCTCCACCCGTCCGGTCAGGCGGCGACGTCGAGCTGGCCGATGATGGAGGTGGGAGTACCGAATCCGATGTAGAAGTGTCCCGGGGTGACGGCCGCGTAGCCGCCGCCCATCATGCAGTCGCCTCCCTCCGGCACCACGAACTCGCCCGACAGGTAGCCGTCCGGGAGAGCGGAGACGCTGTGCTCGGCACGTGCGTAGAGAAGACAGCCCTCGGGGCCGCCGACGAGAAACAGGTCGGCGGACGGTGCACGGTAGGTCTCGTCGGAGAACCCAAACCCGTCGATTCTCACCCGGCCTCCCACCCGACTCCGCTCCGGTGAGGCGATCACCTGGGGTACGCCGTCGTTGCTGAGGACGGTCGGGCGATCGAGGTAGGTCCAGGCGACCCTGTACCCGGCCGACGCCCCGCCCTCGACGAACATCATGAGCCTCGACCGCTCGCCCGCCCAGTGGCAGCCGTAGGCCTCGGGGAGCAGCTCACACTCGCTCGGCGTCAGAGGGTCCCGGGGTATCGAGTGGGCGAACAGGTAGTCGACTGCCTCCGGCGACGCCGATTTCACGGCGTCGGACCGGTTCCCGGCGTGCCAGGCGTCGTAGAGGTGGCGGGCGGCGTCGCCGGGACGGGTGAATCTGTCGGGCGGCTGCGCGACCTGCGTGCTGTCCGGGGTGCGGTCCCGCGCCATCGTCGGTGTCGTAACGACCACCTTGACGGCGGTGGTGCTCGTGGGCGGCGGTGGCGCCGCTGTGGTCGCAGGGATCGAGGGCGGTTGCGCCGGCGGTGGCGCCGGCGTGCCCCCGCCGCCGGCGCCACCGCCACACCCCACGAGCACACAGCCACACCCGACGAGCACACACAGGGCGGCGACGCCGACGCCCGAGCGCCACGGCCTGCGCCCTCCTAGCCCGTGCGGGACAGGGGGCCGCGGCGAGCGGGCGGGTTGGGCCGCGGGGCCCGAGTCGTCGTGGTCGTCGAGGGATGCAGACGTTCTGCGTCCGACTCCTCCTCGGAGCAGAACCGAATCGATCCGTCGGCCTTGTGACACACCCAGTCGACGATCACCACGGTGATCGGCGGCTCCGTCACAGGTGGCTCCGTCACAGGCGGCGTGGTCACAGGGGGTTCCACCACAGGCGGCGCTGTTACGGGCGGCACTGTCGGTGGGGGTTCCGGATGACCTGCGTGCGACCACGCTGCCGTCGGCACCGAAAGCAGAGCGGCGGTCAGGGCGATGGTTCGGAGCGTCTTCATTGGGATTTCCTTTCACGTTGATTTCGGTTGGACTGGGTGTGCTGGACATCAGCGCTTCACCTCGGTGGGCGGCGCGATCGCCTGGTTGTCGGCCGGCTGGGCGTCGCTGCGGTCGACGATCGAGGCGACGGCCCTGAAGGTCACCTTCCCGTTCGCCCGGTCGTCCGGAGTGAACGTGTAGGTGAAGCCGAATCCGGTCGCCCGACCGCCGTGGGCCTGCGGCACCGCCTTGGTCTCGCTGCCGACCCATTCCTCCGACCCACCCGGCATGCTCTTGAAGAGGTCGACCCGCACCGTCTCGTCGTACCGGCCGCCTCTGACCTTGACGGAGATGCTCTTGGCCTGGCCCACGCCCGCCGAGTTGGGCGCCTGGATGCGCTCGATGGACACGTCGTGGGTACGGACGGTCACTTGCTGCGTGGCCGTCGCGGTCCGGCCGTCGAGCGTCGTGACTACGCGGGTGACCGTGTAGTCGCCGTCAGCCGCGTAACGGTGGGTCGTGCAGCATCCGACGGCGACTTCGCCGTCGCCGAAGTCCCACTGCCCCGGCCCGAACCCGATCCGCTCAGGGTCGTAGGACGAGTCGAAGAACTGCACCGTCTCGTAAGTCGAGACGTCCCACGGATAGGCCCAGATGCCGGCTGTGGGAGGCGCGGGCTGATTGATCATGACCGTCACCGTGGGCCTCTGGGTGAACATGAACTCGGTCTTGGCGGCCTGGATGAAGTAGGTCGTGCCGGCCTCGGCCGGGAAGTACAGGGGAGGGAAGTACGCAGCGCCGGCCGCCAGCTCGCTCAGGCCCTCGAGCGAGGTGCCCGTGAACACGGCCAGCCTCACGTCCGGGGCGGGGTCGGCGCTGACGACGAGGGTGCCGCTCTCCGCCGGGGTGTAGGAGTACCAGGCGCTGGCGATCACGCTCTCGCCACCCGGAGCAGGTTCGCCGGGCTCGATCGTCGCCGCCGAAAGGTCTGCCGAGGCGACGACGGGGATGCCGGACAGTGCCTCGGCGTTGACGAAGTCGTCGTTCGGAGGCGGGCCCACCTGCTCGATGCGCAACTCCAGGTGGTCCGCATCGGCGTAGCCCGTGGCCACCCGCAGGTAGTAGGTGGAGCCGGCAGTCGTGGCGATGGTCAGGGGCGGATCGAAGCCCATGTCGCCGGCGCAGCCGATCGGACTGAGCCCGGCGATCCCCGGGGGCCACGTCGGTTGGAAGGCGGCGACGCTGACCCTGCGATCGCTCCCGGCCAGACCGACGGTGACATAGCCCGAGTCCGTCGGTGTGAACGCGTACCAAGCGGTATGGACGGCGTTGATGGCGCAGCCGGAAAAGGGCTCGTTGGCCTCCGCGGTCGTGTCGGCGAGGTCGCCGCTGTCCGAGAACGGGAGGCTCGACACCACGGTTGCGTTCGCGAAGTCGTCGTTCGCGGGTGGTGATGCGAAGGCCGGCGGGGCCAGGCCAATCACCAGGACTCCCATGAACACCAGCCCTGCCATCCACCGTGTCGCGTTGCGCATGTCGGCCACCTCCTGTTGGGTCCGCCGAGGTCGGGCTCCCCGCCAGGCGTGTCGCCGGGCACGTCGAGCTCGAGATCGTGAGGAGATGGTGCGCTCCGGGGGTCCGCCGGGTAATGGCCACCGGCGAGGGTGTTCGCCGCGCTGGGGGTAAGGGTTTCCTTACCGCGGGGTCAGGGACGGCGGAGCTGAACGGCGCTCAGGCGGCTCACCGCAAGGCGATGCGGACGGGTCTGTGGCGCAACCTGGCCCGGCGCGACGTGACGTTCAGCCGGCCAGGATCGTTGCTGCGAGTGCCATGCGATGGTCCTTTGTCCACGGCGGTCCCAGCGTTGCCCGGGGGCCGTAGAGCACGTCGTCGGCCCGGTCACCGAGGATCCTCGCCGCCTGGCTCTCTATGTCCTTGGCGTTGAAGAGATGGACCTCCCAGCCGCGTGCGCGTGCCTGCTCAGCCAGTACCTCGCGGTACATGACGGAGTCGGCCCGGGCCTCGTACGGGGCGCGACGTTGGACCGCGATGTCGTCGGGGAAGTCGAGCGGCCACGCTCGCAGCGACATCGACACGATCGGTTCGGGCACTGCGGTCGCGAGCTCGTCCAGGGAAGCTGACGTGGCCCGCACCGCCGACGCTCGCACCTTCACGACCAGCGCCGCGGCGGCGGCGTCGTCGAGAGGTTTGCCCTCGTGGTGGATCGGCGCCGTGGCCATGCCGGGTTCGATCAGCTCGATCCTCCGGCGGTCCACGACCCTGTGGTCGGTCGACGCGGTGACGGCCACGGCCCAGCCGAGATGATGTGCGATCCCGAGGCGCATCCCATCGAGTATCCCCGCGTCCCAGACCAGGGGTGGTGACGAAGCGTCCCGCTCGGCGCCCCGGCGACCACGGTCGGTGCCCAGACCGCCGGCTCATGGGCACCGAACCGGTGGCCGATCAGCAGTACACGCTCACGTAGTACGACGCGTGGCTGAGCTGGTTCTTCTCGTTGGCCGTGAGGTCGTCGTCGGTGTAGTCCGCGCCGTACTTGAGGGTGAAGGTGGCGATTGAGGCCGCCATAGTCGTCGAGGGCCCCGGCGCAACTGACCGGCCTCGTGTAGGCCGCGGTCGCCGGCTGGGCAGCGCCCATCACCGTCGAGGCGACGACTGCCAGGGCTGCGATGACCAACTTCGTCCGGATCTTGAATGTGCTCACTGAGCTCTCCTTTCGTTTCGTCGATCGCCGTTAGGGCGATGTCACCTCCCGCGTACGTGGACGATGCAGCAACGGTTCACGTCGTCCGGTCTCGCAGGCTCTGCGTCGACGACTCGGCGTCCGTTCCCCGCTCGCCTGGACGATTGTTCGCCGCGCTGCCCACCTATGAGGCTCTCGCGAGTCGCATCACTCTGGACGAGGCCACCTTCGATGCGGCCGAGGCGGCCGAGCGGTTCCCCGGCGCGTGGGTCACACTCTCCCTCATCGCGACGTAGCGGAGGCACCTGCTCCTAAGCGGATGCCTCCACCACCGTCTGCCTCCGCCGCCGACCCGTCACACCTCGGTGACGTTGAACTCACCGATGATGTCGGTCCCATCGCCGAAGCCGATGTAGTAGTGGCCTGCGAAGACCAGCACCTCGGCGCCGCCCAGGACGCATTCCCCCAGCGCCGGCACGATGAATTCGCCGCTCAGGTACCCATCCTCCCGCACCGTCACCGTGTTCTCGGCCTGGGCGTAGAGGACACATGTCTCCGGGCCGCCTATGAGGTACAGGGCGGCCGGCGCTGCGAAGCTCTCGTCCGAGAAGCCGTAACCATCGATCCTCACCCTGCTGCCTACCTCAGCGCTCTCCGGGCGGACGATCACCTGGGGAACTCCGTCGTTGCTGTAGACCGGCGGCCGGTGCAGGGACACCCAGGTGACGTAGTAACCCGCCGACGCCCCACCCTCGACCACCATGTAGAGGACCGATTGTTCCCCCGCCCAATGACAGCCGTACCCGACTTCCATCAGCTCGCACTCGCTCGGCGTCAAGGGGTCCTGAGGCACCGGATACGAGAAGAGGTCGTCCACCGCTGGCGGGTCCGCCACTCTGAGGGCCTCTGACCGGTTGCCGGTCAGCCATGCGCCGTAGAGGTGCCGGGCCGCGTCTCCCGGGCGGGTGAACCTGTCGATCGGCGGGTCGTCGGTGCCGTCCTGAGGCACCGGCGGGTCATCGGTGGCGTCCGTGGGCGCCGGCTTCGTCGTCGTGACTCCGCCGGTCCCCTTCGGCGTCGGATTCGGCTTCGTTGTCGTGGCGACCACAGGGCCCACTTTGGCGACGGTGGTGCTCGTCGTCGCGGCCGGGATGGAAGGCGTCGTCTTCCTTGCCGGCGAGGCATCGCTGTCGCCGCCACATCCGGCCAGGACACACATGGCTGCGACGCCGAGAGCCAGAAGCCGCAACCTGTACCGCATCACCCTCGGGTACCGCCTCGTCGCGGTGTCGGCCGGGCGAGAGCTCGAGATCGGCATGCCGGTCATCGCCGCACCTCCGTGGGCGGTGCGATGGCGTGGTTGTCGCCCGGCGGGGCGTCGCTGGCGCCGACGATGTCGGCGACCGCCCCGAAGCTCACCTTGCCGTTCGCCCGGTCCTCGGGGGTGAAGGGCGAGACCAAGCGCCCGGACTCCCATGAACACCATCCCTGCCATCCACCGTGTCGCGCTTCGCATGTCGGCCACCTCCTGTGGGGTCCGCTGACCTCGGGCTCCCGCCAGGCGTCGCCGGGCACGTCGAGCTCGAGATCGTGAGGAGATGGTGCGCCTCGGGAGCGCTGCGGGTAATGGCCGCCGGCGAGGGTGTTCGCCCCGCCGGGAGCAAGGGTTTCCTTACCGTCCGGTCAGGGCGGCCGGCCGTCCTGGTGACGCTGGCAAACTGCCCGCGCCATCAGGTGGCGTGGCCTCGGGCGGCAGCGGTCGGCGTGCATCCCCCCACCTCTCCAGCGTGAGAGGCGGGCCAGCCACAAATTTCGGCCTAGCCGATCCCATCGGGCGACTGCGCCACCGTGGCCGGTGTGCCGGCGGCGTCGCCCCCGAGGTCGCCGTCCGAACCAAGCGGAAAATCGGGCCCCTACGCGTTTGAGTGGGGAGAGCGCATTTTTCGGATACGAGGCGGTCTCGGTCGACTGGGCCAGGTGACCTCACCGGCGTGGAGGAGCACCCGCAGCCGGTAGTGCTCGAACCGTTTGAAGCCGTGGCCGCAGCGCTTGATGCGCTGAACGGGCAGGTTCAGGCCCTCGGTGGGACCGTTGCTGGCGCCGGTGGAACTTGGCGGAGGGAGTGGGATTCGAACCCACGGTGGGCAGGACCCACAACGGTTTTCGAGACCGTCCGATTCGGCCGCTCTCGCATCCCTCCGGGGATCAGGCTAGTGGGCCGCCCGACGGTCGGAGAAGAAGGTCGCCAGCAGGTCGGCGGCTTCAGCGGCGCGGACGCCGGCGGTGACGGGGAGCTCGTGGTTCAGCCGGGGGTCGGCGCACAGGTTGTAGAGCGAGCCGCACGATCCCGCCTTCGGGTCGGTCGTCCCGAAGACCAGCCGGCCCACCCGAGCGGCCACCAGGGCGCCGGCGCACATGGGGCACGGCTCCAGCGTGACGACCAGGGTGACGGCGCCCAGTCGCCAGCCGCCTAGCGCCGCGGCGGCGGCGCGAAGGGCCAGGATCTCGGCGTGGGCGGTGGGATCGGCCCGCAGCTCCCGCTCGTTGCGGCCGGTGGCCACGACCTCGCCGTCGACCAGAGCGACTGCTCCCACCGGCACGTCCCCGTGGTCGAGCGCCCGCCGCGCCTCGGCCAGAGCGAGGTCCATGGCAGCCTCGTCGTTCATAGGGTCGGGCATCGCACGTTCGGTCGCATCAGGGCTTCAGAATTTCGCATCATTGGCCGACGCTAGATGCAGGGGGGACGACCGACCCGGGCGTGCTGGGGACGCCCGGGCCGGTCACTTCCCCGCGGAGGGACTGGGATTTGAACCCAGGAGGGGTTGCCCCCTACACGCTCTCCAGGCGTGCCGGTTCGGCCGCTCCCGCACCCCTCCTCGCGTCCAACCACGGTATCGTCGCTGGCGAGGGCGCTCCACCGTTCCACGCAGCGGCTGGGTCCTGCGCAACGTATCCCCGTGAACCGAGTCAGGGCCGGAAGGCAGCAGCTCTCAGCGGGTCGATCCGTGTGCCGCAGTCCAGCCTGGCCGCTGCGTAGAGCGGTGGAGCTTTCGCGCCAGGGCTGGCGGACCGGGTAGTCCCACCCAGGGCGTATCGTCCGACCGATGGCCTTCCAATCGCTCTACCGGCGGTTCCGGCCCCAGCGCTTCGCCGACGTGCGAGGCCAGGACCACGTCAGCAACACGCTCCGCAACGCGGTCAGGGACAACCGGGTGTCCCACGCCTACCTCTTCAGCGGCCCCCGGGGCACGGGCAAGACCTCCAGCGCCCGCATTTTGGCCAAGGCCCTGAACTGCGTCAACACCCTCGACGGCGAGCCCTGTGGCGTCTGCGCCTCGTGCACCGAGATCGCCGAGGGCCGGTCCCTCGACGTCGTCGAGCTGGACGCCGCCTCCAACCGGGGCGTCGACGCCATGCGCGACCTGGTCTCCCGGTCCAACCTGGGCACCCCCGGACGGTGGAAGGTCTACATCGTCGACGAGGTCCACATGCTCACCACCGAGGCCTCGAACACCCTGCTCAAGACCCTCGAAGAGCCGCCCGGCCACGTGATCTTCGTCCTGGCCACCACCGAGCCCCAGAAGGTCCTGCCCACCATCAAGAGCCGCACCCAGCACTTCGAGTTCCGCCTCTTGTCCACCGACGTCCTGGCCGACCACCTGCGGTGGGTGGCCCACGAGGCCGGTCTCGACGTGCCCGACGAGGTCATCGAGCTGGTCGCCAAGCGGGGCGCAGGCTCAGCCCGCGACGCCCTCTCCAAGCTCGACCAGGTGGCCGCCGCCGGTGGCATCGACGACACCGGGCCCTCCACCGACGAGCTGATGGAGGCCCTCTGCGAGCACGACGTCGGCCGGGCGCTGGCGGCCGTCGCCGAACGGGTGGGCGCCGGCCACGACCCCCGCCACCTGGCCGTCGAGTTGCTCGAACGCCTCCGCCAGGCCTTCCTGGCCACCGTCTCCCGCAGCCTCGTCGGCCTCCCCGACGAGGATCTGGCCCGGGTGGAGGCCCAGATCGCCCGGCTCGGCCGGGCCGCCGCGGTCAGGGCCATGGAGGTGCTCGGCGAGGCCCTGGTGGCCATGCGGGACGCGCCCGACCCCCGCGTGCTCCTCGAGGTGTCGCTGGTGCGCCTGTGCCAGCCGGAGTCCGATGTCTCCCCCGCCGCCCTCCTCCAACGCATCGAACGCCTGGAACGGGCGATCGCCGCCGGGTCCAGTGGCCCTGCGGCACAGGGCGGACCGCCGTCACCGCCTCCTCCCTCAGCCGCCCCCCCACATCCGACGACCTCCCCGGCCGCGTCGGCCCGCCTCGCCTTGGGCGGCGTCGCCCCCCAGCCCGCCAACCGACCGCCACCGCCAGTCGCCCCGGTAGCAGAGCGACCGCCGCCCGCTGCTCCCCCGCCGCCCCCTCCCACCACAGCCACGCCGGCCGACGAGACGACCCCGTTCCCGAGCCGCGACGAGATCACCCTGGCGTGGGGCGACTCGGTGTTCGGCTCGTTGTCCCAGAAGGCCAAGGTGCGGGTCCGCGACGGCAGGTTCGTCGACGTCGGCGACGGCGTCGCCGGCTTCGCCCTGCCGACCAACATCCATCTCCAGCGCTGCACCGACGTGCAGCGGGAGCTGGAGACGGCCCTGTCGTCCCACTTCGGCCGGCGGATCCCTTTGAAGCTGGTCATGGCCCCGCCAGGTGCAGGTGCAGGCGCCGAGGCCGAGGAGCACGTGCCCGAGGAGGAGATGGCGATCGACCCCGACGAGCTGCGCGACGCCCCGCCCGGGGTAACCTCGCCCGTCGACCACGTGATGCAGGCCTTCGAAGGCGCCACCGTCGTGGAGGAGTAGAGGATGCCCAACCAGCCCATGCCGCAGCAGCCGGACATGAACGCCCTGCTCAAGCAGGCCCAGAAGATGCAGGAGCAGCTGCTGGAGGCGCGCGCCAGCGCCGAGGAGCAGGTGGTCGAGGGCCACTCGGGCGGCGGCGTGGTGAAGGTCCGCGTCAACGGGGCGATGGAGTTCCTGTCGGTGAGCATCGACCCGGCGGCGGTCGACCCCGACGACGTCGGCATGCTCGAGGACCTGGTGCTGGCCGCCATCCACGACGCCACGGCCAAGGTCGCCGAAGCCTCGGAGCAGGCCATGGGCACCCTCGACCTCGGAGGTCTGGGGGGGCTGCTGGGAGGGTGACCTCCCGGCCCGCCGCAACTTGTACGCGGTCTCTGTCCAGAAGCTGATCGACGAGCTCGGGCGCCTTCCCGGCGTCGGGCCCAAGTCCGCCCAACGCATCGCCTTCCACCTCCTCAAGCTGCCGAAGGAGGACGCCGTCCGCCTGGCCGACGCCATCGTCGAGGCCAAGGATCGGGTCTCGTTCTGCCAGCGCTGCTTCAACGTCACCGAGGGCACCCAGTGCGGCATCTGCCTCGACGCCCGGCGCGACTCGACGACCCTGTGCGTGGTGGAGGAGCCGCGCGACGTCGTGGCGGTGGAGAAGACGTCGGAGTTCCGGGGCCGCTACCACGTGCTCCAGGGCGCCATCAACCCGCTGGAGGGCGTCGGCCCCGATCAGCTCAGGGTGCGGGAGCTGCTGGCCCGGCTGGAGCCGGAGGGCATCGTCGAGGTCATCCTCTGCACGAACCCCAACATCGAGGGCGAGGCCACGGCCATGTACCTGGCCCGGCTCCTGCGACCGTTGGGCGTCAAGACCACCCGCATCGCCAGCGGCCTCCCGGTCGGCGGCGACCTGGAGTACGCCGACGAGCTGACCCTCGGCCGGGCCCTCGAGGGCCGCCGCCTACTCGACGGGTGATCGGGGACGGCTGACGTGAAGGTCCACCTGCTCGACGGCACCTACGAGCTGTTCCGCCACTACTTCGGACTGCCGCCCGGCGAGCGGCCCGAGGCGGACCCCGTCCGTGCCGTCCGGGGGGTCGTCTACAGCGTGCTCACCCTCCTGGAGGAGGGCGTTACCCACCTCGGCGTGGCCACCGACCACGTCATCGAGTCGTTCCGCAACGACCTTTGGCCCGGCTACAAGTCGAGCGCGGGGATGCCCGAGGTGCTGCTGGCCCAGTTCGGCCCGCTCGAGGACGCCATGGGCGACCTGGGCGTCACCGTGTTTCCCATGGTCGACCTGGAGGCCGACGACGCCCTGGCCGCGGCGGCGAAGGTGGCCGCCGCCGACCCCGAGGTCGAGCAGGTGGTGATCATGACCCCTGACAAGGACCTGGCCCAGTGCGTCACCGGCACGCGGGTCGTGCAGCTCGACCGGCGCTCGGGCGTGGTCAGCGACGAGTCCGGCGTGAAGACCAAGTACGGCGTGCCACCCGAGTCGATCCCCGACTGGCTGGCCCTGGTGGGCGACTCGGCCGACGGCTTCCCCGGGCTCAAGGGCTGGGGGAAGAAGGGGGCGGCCACCGTCCTGAGCCGCTACCCCCACATCGAGGACATCCCCGAGCACCCGTGGCGGTGGGACGTCGACGTGCGGGGCGCCAACTCGCTGGCCACCGCGCTGAACGAGAACCGCGAGCTGGCCCTGCTGTTCAAGGACCTGGCCACGCTCCGGGCCGACGCCGAAGTGATCGGCTCGGTGGAGGACCTGCGCTGGAAGGGCCCCACCGATCGGCTCGAGCAGCTGGCGGTCACGCTGCGGGCGACACGGCTCGTCGAACGGGTGAATGCCCTCCGCCGATAGCCTGAGGCCCGCCATGGACCAGCCGATGCCCGACCGACCTGACGACCGTCATCACCGACTCGAGCTGCAACTTCAGGTGCTTGCTGAATCGGTGGAAAACGGCGGCGCCGCAGACCTGGCCAAACGGCGGGACGAGGCCATGCACGCCGGCTCCGAGAAGGCGGTGGCGCGCCAGCACGCCCGCAACAAGATGACCGCCCGCGAGCGGATCGACTACCTCCTCGACGACGGCAGCTTCAACGAGCTGGGGTTGTTCGTCCGCCATCAGGCGACGGGCATGGGCCTCGAGCACGACCGGCCCTATACCGACGGTGTCGTCACCGGCTGGGGCACCGTCGACGGCCGCCAGGTCTTCCTGTTCTCGCAGGACTTCACGGTCTTCGGCGGCTCTCTGGGCGAGGCCAACGCCGAGAAGGTCCACGCCGTGATGGACCTCGCCGCCCGCGTGGGCGCTCCCCTCGTCGGGCTGAACGACGGTGCCGGGGCCCGCATCCAGGAGGGCGTCGTCTCGCTCGTCTCCTACGGTGGGATCTTCCACCGCAACGCCAAGTTCTCGGGCCGCATCCCCCAGATCAGCGTGATCATGGGCCCGTGCGCCGGCGGGGCCGTCTACAGCCCGGCGCTGACCGACTTCGTGTTCATGGTCGAGGACTCCTCCTACATGTTCATCACCGGGCCCGATGTCGTGAGAACGGTGACAGGCGAGGACGTCACCCTGCAGGAGCTGGGCGGGGCCATCACCCACGCCACCCGGTCTGGAGTCGCCCATTTCACCGCCCCCGACGACAGGGCCTGCCTCGACGACGTCCGCCGGCTGCTGGCCCACCTGCCGTCGAGCAGCGCCGGGCAGGCGCCCAGGGCGGACTCCTCCGACCCGGCCGACCGGCGCACGCCTGAGCTGGACGGCATCCTCCCCGGAAACTCCGGCCAGCCCTACGACATGAAGGCGGTCATCGGTGCCGTCGTGGACCACGGCGACCTGGTCGAGTACTCGCCGCTGTGGGCCCGCAACATCGTCTGCTTCCTGGCCCGGATCGACGGCCACCCGGTGGGCATCGTCGGCAACCAACCCCAGGTGCTGGCCGGCGTGCTCGACATCGAGGCGTCGGAGAAGGCGGCCCGCTTCGTGCGGACGTGCGACGCCTTCAACCTCCCGCTCATCGCCTTCGTGGACGCCCCCGGGTTCCTGCCCGGCACCGACCAGGAGCTCGGCGGCATCATCCGCCACGGCTCCAAGCTGCTCTACGCCTTCTGCGAGGCCACCGTCCCCCGCATCCAGGTCATCACCAGGAAGGCCTACGGCGGCGCCTACGTCGTCATGAACTCCAAGTCGATCGGTGCCGACCTGGCCTTCGCCTGGCCGTCGGCCGAGCTGGCGGTGATGGGCCCGATGGGCGCGGTGGAGATCCTCCACCACCGGGAGCTGGAGGCCGAGGACGGCGACCAGCGGCACGCCCTGCGCACCAAGCTGGCCCACGAGTACGCCACCGACGTGGCCAACCCCTACCGGGCCGCGGAGCGTGGGTACGTCGACGACGTCATCGAGCCGGGCGACACCCGCGCCGCCCTGGCACGGGGACTGGCCATGCTGCGCACCAAGCGCGACGAGCGGCCGCGGCGTAAGCATGGCAACGTCCCCCTCTGAGCCGCCGGTCCCGCCCGAGGTCATCGCCCTGGCGGTGGCCCTGGCGCTGACCGACACGGTCCAGCCGGTAGCCGCACCGGCCGAGCCCGAGCCGTCCCGCTGGAAGTGGTCGGAGCTCGAAGTGGGCGGCGGCTGGGGACACAGAGCCCCCGCAGACTGACTCCGGCCCGCCGACGTGCCTGTGTCGTCCTGGAGTGCCTGTGTCGTCCCGGAGTGCCTAGTGTCGTGCCATCGGCTCGGCGGACAGAAGCACCGTGGCTCGACTGCGAGCCGGCTCGTGGGCGGGCTACGCCGGATGCGCCTGGGCTCTGGCTTATGTCCCGATTCACGTGTACTGGGCGCTCGTCGGCAGCCCCGCGCCCCTGGGTGAGCTGCCCGAAGCGCTGACGGAGCCCGCGTGGCGACAGGCCAACTGGGCAGCCAGTGTCGTGATCCTCGGTGCCGCCGCGCTCTCCCTCGCCCTGGTGCGACCGTGGGGTCGCAGGCTGCCCGGGTGGCTCCTGCTCGGGATCGCCTGGCTCGGCGCCGCCTTCGCCGTCCTTCACTGGGTCGCATTCTCGGCCGACACCGTGCTTCGCCTCACCGGCGTGGTGGACGGATCGGTGACCACCTTCGATCGCTGGAACCTCTTCGTCCTCGAGCCCTGGTTCCTCGGCATGGGCGTGTTGCTCGCCCTGGCAGCCGTCCAACACGCCCGCCGCTGGCCCCGCGCCTCGACGACGCCGCGAACGCTCGCGGGCACGGTCTTCGTGACGCTCGTCCTGGGTGGCTCGTTCGTCGTCCTCCTCGGCGTGATGTCGTTCAACCCATGGATGTACGTGGTCGTGGGGCCCGTGGTCATCGCCGCGGGGATCCTCCTCCATGTCGTGACTCGCCGCGGCAGGCGTCCGGCCTGAGGGGTCCGATCCCTCGGTTAGCTTTGCCCGCAATGAGCGGACTGCTGGCTTTGGTTGGAGGGGGGGAGTGGCAGGAGGGGTGCTCCTTCGACCGCGGCCTGCTCGAGGCCAGCGGCGGGGAGGAAGTGCTGGTCCTGCCCACGGCGGCGGCCTACGAGCACCCCGAGCGGGCGGTGGAGACGGCCGAGCGCTACTTCGCCGGCCTGGGCGCCAAGGTGCGGGGCCTCATGGTGCTGCGGCGGCCCGACGCCATCGACGAGGCCAGCGCCGCTGCGGTGCGGGAGGCCAGGTTCATCTACCTGTCGGGCGGCTCGCCCATGCACCTGCGATCGGTGCTGAAGGACTCGCTCGTATGGGACGCGCTTGTCTTGGCCTGGAACGACGGCGCGGTGCTGGCGGCCTCCTCGGCCGGGGCCATGGTGCTGTGCGACCCCATGGTCGACATCCGGGGCGGCGCCTTCACCGTCGGCCTCGGCCTCCTGGTCAGGGTCGCCGTCATCCCCCACCACGACACCACGCCCGAGAAGGCCCGCCGCACCATCCACCTGGCCCCCGCGGGTCTTCCCGTCGTCGCCGTCGAGGAGCAGACGGCGGTGATCCGGTCACCCGACGGTACGTGGACGGTGGAGGGCGCGGGCACCGTCGAGGTGTTCGTCAACGGTCAAGAGGCCGCCCTCGACGTCCTGCCCTGAACGGCCGCTAGTCGGACTCAGTGATGACCACCGAGTCGATGGTCACCCGCTCCAGCGGTCTGCCGGTCGGCGAGCCGATGTCGTTGATGGCCTTGACGACGTCCATGCCGCTCACCACCTTGCCGAACAGGGAGTACTTGGGCGGGAGCCGCATCCCGTCAGGGCCGCTGACGATGAAGAACTGGCTGCCGTTCGTGTTGGGACCGGCATTGGCCATGGCCAGCGAGCCCATCTCGTAGCGACCGGGCGCCGGCAGCTCGTCGCCGAAGGTGTAGCCCGGTCCGCCGCGGCCTGTGCCCTCCGGGTCGCCGCCCTGGAGCATGAAGTTGGGGATGACGCGGTGGAAGCGGATGCCGTCGTAGTAGTGGTAGCGGGCCAGGACGACGAAGTTGTTGACCGTCTTCGGCGCGGCGAGGGGGTCGAGGGCGATGGTCATCGTGCCCTTGTTGGTCTCGATGGTGGCGGTGTACCGCTTCTCGGGGTCGATGCACATGGGAGGCGCACCGTCGAAGCTGCGCCGTTGGGGGCTCGACCCGTCCGCTGCCGGGCATTCTGTGGGAGGCACCGCTGTCACGTCTCCTTGATCGTCACTGACTCGATGGTGATCATCTCGGTGGGTTTGCCGCCGTCGGGATCGATGCCGGTCTCGACGCTGCCCTTCTTCTCGATGGACTCCAGGACGTTCATCCCCCGGCTGACCTGGCCCAGGATCGAGTAGCTGGGCGCCAGCACCTCGACGCCCTTCTCGCCGATGACGAAGAAGAACTGGCTGCCGTTGGTGTCGGGCCCGGCATTGGCCATGGCCATCGTGCCGATCCTGTAGGGCGTGACCGGCAGCTCGTCCTCGAACCTGTAGCCGGGTCCCCCGGATCCGGTGGCGGTGGGGGAACCGCCCTGGATGAACTGCCCGGCGGCGATCCTGTGGAACGGCAAACCGTCGTAGAAGTGGTACCTGGAGAGGACCACGAAGTTGTTCACCGTCGCGGGTGCGTTCTTGGCATCCAGGTCGACCGTGACCAGGCCCTTCGACGTCTCGATGGCGGCGGCGTAGGTCTTGGTGGGGTCGATGCACATCGGTGGTGGCTTCTCGAATGTCGTGGTGCGAGGCGAACCCCCGGCCGGATCCGGGCACGGCGTGTCGCCGCGGATCGTCGCACCCTGCGCCGGTGCGACCAGCGCCACCGGCGCGTCCCTGGTGTCGCCGCCCACGTCGATCACCTGGGCCAGTCCCAGCACGAGGATCAGGATCAGGAAGGTGGCGATCACCACCCACTTGCGCTGGCTGGAGCGCTTCGCCGCCCGCGCCGCGGCCTGACGGGCCTTGGCCGAGCTCTTGCGGCGCTGCTGCTGCCTCTGCTTCTTCGACGTCGTGGGCACCGCCCGTCCACGGTAGCGGCGCCACCGCGGACCGGGGCCACGCCACCCTCCAGTGGATGTGTTCGGCGGAACTGGTTCGGCGACGGCGCCCGAGCGGTCCACAATGGAACCCGTGAGCCTCGTCGTCCAGAAGTTCGGCGGCACGTCCGTCGCCGACGCCGACCGGATCCGCGCCGTCGCCGAACACATCGTGCGCACCCGGAAAGCTGGCCACGACCTTGTGGTCGTCGTGAGCGCCATGGGCAAGAGCACCGACGCCCTCCTGCGCCTCGCCGGCGACGTGTCGCCCGCCCCCCACAAGCACGCCCGTGAGCTCGACATGCTGGTCACCGCCGGTGAGCGCATCTCGATGTCGCTCCTGTGCATGGCCATCACCGATCTCGGCGTCCCGGCCACGTCCTTCACCGGAAGCCAGGCCGGCATCGTCACCGACACGACCCACGGGAAGGCCAAGATCCTCGAGGTGCGGGCCGACCGGCTCCGGGAGGGCCTGGCCGCCGGCGACGTTGTGGTCGTCGCCGGCTTTCAGGGCGTCTCGGTCGACAAGCAGGTCACCACCCTGGGCCGGGGGGCATCCGACCTCACCGCCGTCGCCCTGGCCGCCGAGCTGGGGGCCACCGCCTGCGAGATCTACACCGACGTCACCGGGGTCTTCACCGCCGACCCCCGGGTCGTTCCCGACGCCCGACGGCTTTCGACGGTCTCCTACGAGGAGATGCTCGAGATCTCGGCGGCCGGGGGCAAGGTGCTCGCCCTGCGCTCGGTGGAGTTCGCCAGGAACTACCACGTCGCCCTGCACGTGCGGTCGAGCTTCACCTGGGAGCCGGGCACCTGGGTCCACGACGAGGAGGACAGTGTGGAGAAGGCAATCATCTCCGGGGTCGTGCACGACACCTCGGAGGCCAAGATCACGGTGGTCGGCGTGCCCGACCGGCCCGGCATCGCCGCCCGGCTGTTCCGGGCCCTCGCCGACCAGGCCGTCAACGTGGACATGATCGAGCAGAACGTGTCGCTGGGGGGCGTCACCGACATCTCCTTCACCCTGCCGATGGCCGACCTGCCCAAGGCCGAGGTGGTGACCAAGGAGGTCGCCGACGAGATCGGCGCCACCCACGTCGTGCCCGACGCCGACATCGCCCGCATCAGCCTCGTGGGGGCGGGCATGAAGACCCATCCCGGCGTGGCCGCCACCATGTTCGAGGTCCTGGCCGACGAGGGTGTCAACATCGAGATGATCTCCACCTCGTCGATCCGCATCAGCTGCATCGTGCGGGCCGGCGACGTCGAACACGGCGTGCGGGCCCTGCACAAGGCGTTCAATCTGCAGGACCCACCCGGCTGATACCCCGAAGCGCGCCGCGACTCTCCGGTACGGTGGGGGCATGAACGTCGGTGTCGTGGGGGCGACGGGGCTGGTCGGGGGCGTCATGCGCCGTCTCCTGGCCGAGCGCCGGTTCCCGGTCGACCAGTTGCGCCTGTTCGCCAGCGCCCGCTCGGCGGGTCGCACCCTGCCGTGGGCCGGTGGCGACCTGACCGTCGAGCAAGCCGACACCGCCGACTACCGGGGCCTCGACCTCGTGCTCTTCTCGGCCGGAGCCACCATCTCCCGCTCCCTGGCCCCCCGTGTGGTCGACGACGGCGCCGTCGTCGTCGACAACTCGTCGGCCTGGCGCTCCGACCCCGACGTGCCGCTGGTGGTGTCCGAGGTGAACCCCGAGGCATTGCGGTCGATCCCGAAAGGCATCGTCGCCAATCCCAACTGCACCACGATGGTCGCCATGCCGGTGGTCAAGCCCCTGCACGACGAGGCCGGCCTGCGGCGGGTCGTCGCCAGCACCTACCAGGCCGTCTCCGGTGCCGGCCTGAAGGGCGTCACCGAGCTGGAGAAGCAGGCCGCCGAGGCCGGCGGTCGGGCCACCGATCTGACGCTGGCCGGCGGGTCCGGGATCGCGCTCCCCGCACCCGAGGTCTTCGTCGCTCCGATCGCCTTCAACGTCGTGCCCCTCGCCGGACGGCTGGTCGACCCCGGTGGGGAGGTCGAATGGGAGACCGACGAGGAGCGCAAGCTGCGTGACGAGAGCCGCAAGATCCTCGGGCTCCCGCACCTGGCGGTGTCGGGTACCTGCGTGCGGGTGCCGGTCTACTCCGGGCACTCCCTGTCGCTGAACCTCGAGTTCGAACGCCCGATTTCACCCGAGCGGGCCAGGGAGATCCTGGCCACGGCTCCGGGGGTGGCCCTCGTCGATGTCCCGACGCCCCTCGGCGCCGCCGGCACCGACCCGTCGTACGTAGGCCGCATCCGCCGGGACCCCGGCGCGGTGAACGGCCTCGCCCTGTTCCTGAGCGGCGACAACCTGCGCAAGGGCGCGGCACTCAACGCCGTGCAAATTGCAGAGACTCTCGCTCGATCCGCCCTCGCTCGATCCGCCCTCGCTCGATCCGAATAGTCGCGTCGCACCCGGAGAAGCCGTGACCCGCCAGCAACGACTTGTCGTGCTCTCGTTCGTATTCGCGTTGCTGGTGATAGCGGTGGGCTACAGCCTCATCCCGTTCACCTTCGCCAACACGATCCACTGCAGCCCACCGCTCCTCGGCGCCGAGCCGAAGGAGAAGAGGGGCCCCATCGCCGGCTTCATCCGGCCGGTCGAGGACTGTCTGTCGGCCGGCAAGAGCCGGGCCGTCCTGTCGGCGGTGACCGCCCTGATCGCGGTGGGCGCCGGCACCGCCATGGTGGGGCTCAAGCCCGTCAGCCAGCGGTGCCTGAGCGGCGACCACGGCAACTGCCACTCGTACTGGCCGGGGGTGATCGGGGGCCTCGGCGCCGACTTCTCCTGCCAATGCACCTGCCACACCACCCGCAGCTACGGCTACGACTAACGCTCCCTGAGCGGCTACGCCACCTTGACAGTGCCGACCATCCCGCTCTGGGCGTGGGGTATGCAGACGTAGGCGTACTCGCCGGCGGTCGGTAGGACGAAGGTGAAGCTCCGCGCCGTCTCCGGAACCGTGCCCGGTGGGACGTTCCCAGGCAACATCCCCGAGTTGAACGGTCCGCCTGTGGGCGTCACGGTGAGCGGCGACGGCGCCGTGGGGTTGAGCGCGGCCGGGGTGGTCGGATCGACCGGCACCTGCGCTCCGGAGGCGAAGGTGGCGGTGTGGGGCGCGGTGCTGTCGTTCAGGAATGTGATTTGGTCCTTGGGACGGATCTCGCCCTGGGCGGGCGAGAAGGCCAGCACGGCGGTGTGGGGCGTCGACGCCCCCATCGCGAACCGCCAGGAGGTGGTGCCATCGAGGTTCTTGGTCATCGTAGGAGGCGTCTCGTCGAGCTTCTTCTTGGCGTCCCGGCCCTCGGTCAGGTAGGTGTTGAGCTCGGCGTCGGCGCGGCCGTCGAGGTTGGTCTGGGTATCGACCTTCGCGGCCTTGCCCTCCACCACCACCACCTTGCCGGTCATGTCCGGGTGGAGGACGCAGACGTAGGTGAAGTCCCCGACGGTCTCGAAGGCGACCCGGAACGGCGGTGCGGCGACGGCTGCCTGGGGCAGCAGGCCCGAGCTCACGAAGGACTTCCCGTCGTACGGGCCGGCGGGCGGCGCCGGCTCGAACCGCTCTTTCTCGGGGGTCGAGGCAATGGTCTGGCCCGGCGGCAGGAACGTCACCGAGTGTCGCTCCGGTCCCGGGATGCGCCATTCGACCGTCGTCCCCCGGGCGATCGAGACGGATTGGGGCAGGTAGGCCAACACGGCGATGTTCGGGTCCCGCTGGTCACTGATCCCAGCGAGGACGTTGAGCGTGGTGCCCGCCCCGGGGTTCGGGTTGACGGGCTCGTCGTCGCCGCAACCCGCCAGCAGCGTCACCATCGCGATCCCCAACACCGTCCAACGGGCACGACCGAGTCTCGTCGTGATCGGCGGCATCTCCACCTCCTGGCTTCGTCCAGCCGACCATAACTGGACCCTGATGGACGGGGTGCGCACCCTCCCGGCGGCCACGGGATGTCGCGGTCGCGCCGGACAGCCGTTACGATTCGTCGGCGTCACATGAGACTAGGAGATCGATGGTAGAGGAATTCAAGGACCAGGTAGTCCACTTGGGGCAGCTCGAGATCGGGGAGGATCAGACCCTCGCCGAGCACAAGTTCACCGACTGCCTCATCCTGGGTCCGATGGTCGTCGTCCTGGTGGGCTGCAAGCTGGAGCGCTGCACGTTCGAGCACCCCGGCGACGAGATCACCAGCATCCTCTGGCGGTTCCCCAAGGCCCCACAGATCGCCGGTTGCCTGGCCCTCTCGGAGTGCGAATTCGTCCAGTGCCGGTTCCGCGGCGTCGGCATCGCCGGCACGCCGGAGAGCCTCGACGACTGGAAGCGCAAGCTCAGCGCCCTTTAGGAACTACCGGTCATGCCGGTCCTCCAACGCCCGGCTGGGCGTCTGGGGATGCGCGGCGGTGCCTGAAGGCTGTGCTACAACGGTCTCTCACGACGGGCTCGCACGAGCACCGATCGGCTGACCGCCGGCCCCAAATTTCGCCGGCCAGGCCGCTGATCACCCTCCCCCCGTCGCCGCGCCCCGAGGAGGCAGACCCACACCGACGACCGCGCCCAGGGCTTTGTTGCGTCCGCACCTCGTACGGACATGTGTCCAGGACCACCTTCAGGCGGTTCGCGAGCCGAATGCCAAGGATCACTGCCCGCATTCCATGCCACACCTGGACCATCAAGGAGGCGCAAGATGCGCACACCCAGAACCAAGGCATCACCCACCAAGGCGAGGCTCACCAGGGCGGGGGTATCCGCCACGCTCGTTACCGCCATCCTCGGCACCGGATTCCTGCTCTCGTCCCCGGCCGTCGCCGAGGACTCGCCGTACAAGGCGGCAGTCGCCGAATGCCTGGCCACATCCGACCGCGGCGCCGCCCTGCGCGACTGCCTGCTGGGGCTCGCCCCGCAGCGTGTACCCAGGGTCGACAACACGCCATCCTGGGCATCCCCGGAGCCGCAGGCCGCGGCGACGCTCGACGAGGCCGCACCCGAGCCCGAGGGCGAGCCCGCCGTGGTTCCGGCGGACGACGCGGGCTCCGACACCTGGGCGCAGCTGCGGGAGTGCGAGGCAAGCGGCGACTACGCCCTCAACGACGGCAGTGGCTACTACGGCGCCTACCAGTTCGACCTGAGCACCTGGCAGGGGATCGGCTACGAGGGCTACCCGCACCAGGCATCGCCGGAGGTGCAGGACGAGGCCGCCCGCCTGCTGCAGTCCCAGCGGGGGTGGCAGCCGTGGCCGGCCTGCTCCCGAAAGCTCGGCCTGGCCTAGCGACGACGATGGGGTCGTGATCCGGGCGGAGCCTCCGCTCGGGTCACGACGCCTTCGGCTTCAGCAGACCGGCGAGCTCACGCAGCGGCGGTTCGTAGGCCTCCGAGAACGTGGGGAAGGCGTGGACGACGTCCGCCAGGATCCGGATCGGGACCTCGGCCCGGATGGCCAGCGTCGCCTCGCCGATCCATTCGTCTGCGTGGGGACCGATGGCCGACGCGCCGACCAGCACCCCCCGACTGCGGTCGGCCGTGAGGACCAGCCGGCCGGACCCATCGCCGTCGGCGGCGGAGCGGGCCGTCTGGGCCACGTCCATCGAGGCGGTGACGACGTCGAGGCCCTGTTCGGTCGCCTGGCCCGGCGTCAGACCGACCGAGGCCACCGCCGGGTCGGTGTAGACGCACCGTGGGATCGCCCGGTAAGCGGCCTGAGCCGAGCCGCCGAGCAGATTCTCGGTGACGACGCGGGCCTGGTAATTGGCGGTATGGGTGAAAGGCGCGACACCGGTCACGTCCCCCGCGGCCCACACGTGCTGCTGGCCTTCCACCCTGCAGTCCGGGCCGACCGCCAGTCCGGCGTCACCGGGCACGATTCCCAGCACGTCGAGGCCGATGTCGTCCAAGTTCGGCGCTCGGCCGACGGCCACCAGCACCCGTTCGGCGTCGACGGTCGACCCGTCGTCGAGGCGGAGGCAGGCCCCTTCCGCGGCTGCCTCGGCCACCTTCACCTCGACACCCACTCTCACGTCGACGCCGTCGCTGCGCAGGATCTCGGCCAGGTGGTCGCCGATACCGGGCTCCTCGGCCGAGATCAGGCGCTCGGCGGCGTCGATGAGGGTGACCCCGACACCGAACCGGGCGTAGGCCTGGGCCAGCTCGCACCCGACGGGACCGCCGCCCAGGATGACCAGCGAGGCAGGCCAGATCGAGGCGGTCAAGGCCTGGTCGCTGGTCCAGGTGGGCACCAGGTCGAGACCGTCGATCGGCGGCCACACCGCGTGGCTCCCCGTGGCGATCACCAGGTCGTCGTAGCCGCACTCGTTCCCGGCCACCTCGACCACTCCCGGACGGGTCACGGCGCCGCGTCCTCGGACGAGCGTGACCCCCCGGGACTGAATTCCCTTGGCCGCGTCCGAGTCGTCGCCGTGAGCCGCGATCCGGTCCCGCCGCTCGGCGGCGGCGGCGAAGGCAGCGGCGTCGTCGTCGAGCATCAACTGCTGGGAGACGGCGCCCAGGCTGGCCGCCCGGCGAAGGAGCTGTCGCACCTGCGCCGACCGCAGCATCGCCTTGCTCGGCATACATGCGAGATACGGGCACTCGCCGCCGACGCGGGCCGACTCCACCAGGGCGACGGAGCGCCCGGCGTCGGCCAGCCCGCCGGCGACCCACTCGCCCGCCGATCCACCGCCCAGGACGATCACCTCGAAGCTCCGCATGCCACGGTCCTACCCAGTGGTACCTGTCTGCTAGGCCTTTCGGGATGACCGCGCTGCCGCCCGTCCCCCTCGTGCCCCGTGAGGTCCTGTTCGGCAACCCCGAACGGGCGAGCCCCCGCATCTCGCCCGACGGCACCCGCCTGGCCTGGCTCGCCCCGGACGAGGGCGTCCTCAACGTGTGGGTCGGCCCGCTGGTACCGGACGTGGCCGGCTCCGACGAGGCCAGGGCGGTCACCGCCGACCGCGACCGGGGTATCCGCCAGTTCTTCTGGGCCCACGACAACCGCCACCTGGTCTACGCCCAGGACATCGGCGGCGACGAGAACTGGCGTCTGTACGACGTCGACCTGGAGACCGACGAGATCAGGGACCTCACCCCCTTCGACGAGGTCCAGGCCCGGGTCGAGGAGACCGACAAGCACTTTCCCGACCAGATCCTCGTCGGCCTCAACGTCGACAACCCGCAGCTGCACGACGTCTACCGGCTCGACCTTCCCACCGGCCAGCTGGAGAAGATCGTCGAGAACCCGGGGTTCATCGGGTTCCTCGTCGACGCCGACTTCAAGGTGCGGGGCGGCCTGGCCCCTTTGCCCGACGGGGGCATGGTGGGAATGGTGCGCGACGACGAGGAGTCCGAGTGGCGGCCGGTCCTCGAGATCGGCCAGGACGACGCCCTCACCACCAGCCCCCTCGCTTTCACCCTCGACGGCACCGGTCTGTGGATGATGTCGTCGATCGGGGCCAACGCCGGGCGGCTGGTGAAGATGGACCTGGCCACCGGCGAGACAGAGGTGATCATCGGCGACCCGGTGTACGACGTGTCGAGCGTCAACCTCCACCCCGACACCCGCGAGCCCAGGTTCGTCGTGTTCCAGAAGGACCGCAACGTCTACGAGGTCCTCGACCCCGCGGTGGCCGACGACATCGCCGACCTGCAGGCGATCAACCCCGGCGAGCTGACGGTCCTGGGCGGGGACGACGGCGACCGCATCTGGCTGGCCGCCTTCATCGCCGACGACGGCCCCGTCCGCTACTACTCCTTCGACCGGGAGACCCGCGAGTCGACGTTCCTGTTCGAGCACCAACCGGCGCTGTCGGACTATCAGCTGGCCCACATGGAGCCGTTCATGTTCACGTCCCGCGACGGCCTGGAGATCCACGGCTACCTGACCTTCCCGCCCGGTGTCGACCGCTCCGGCCTGCCGATGGTGCTCGACGTCCACGGTGGCCCCTGGGCCCGTGACACGTGGGGCTTCGACCCCCAGGCCCAGTGGCTGGCCAATCGGGGCTACCTCTGCCTGCAAGTCAACTTTCGGGGCTCCACCGGCTACGGGAAGGACTTCGTCAACGCCGGCGACCGCGAGTGGGGCGCCAAGATGCACGACGACCTGCTCGACGCCGTGCAGTGGGTCGTCGACAAGGGCTACGCCGACGCCGACCGGGTTGCGATCTTCGGCGGTTCCTACGGCGGCTACGCGGCCCTGGTCGGTGCCGCCTTCACGCCCGACGTCTTCGCCTGCGCCGTCGACATCGTCGGTCCGTCGAACCTCAAGACCCTCATCGAGTCGATCCCGCCCTACTGGGCGCCGATGATTGCCCAGTTCCACACCCGGGTCGGCAATCCCGAGACCGAGGAGGCGTTCATGTGGGAACGGTCGCCGCTCTCGCGGGCCGGTGACATCAAGATCCCGCTGCTCATCGCCCAGGGCGCCAACGACCCCCGCGTGAAGCAGGCCGAGGCGGAGCAGATCGTGGCCGCCCTCACCGAGAAGGGCATCGACCACGAGTACCTGCTGTTCCCCGACGAGGGCCACGGCTTCGCCAAGCCGGAGAACCGTCTGAAGTTCTTCGCCGCGGCCGAGCGTTTCCTGGCCAAGCACCTGGGCGGCCGGTACGAGGAGTTCGAGGAGATCGAGGACGGCGCCTGAGCTGAGCCCGCTGCTCGCGGACCTCGTCGGCGCGGTCGGTGCCGCGAACGTCCTCATCCGTTTCGAGGACACCGCCTGGTATTGCGTCGACTGGACCGGACGGTTCCGCGGGACGACGGCCGCGGTGGTCCGGCCCGGGACCACTGGCGAGGTGGCGGCGGTGGTACGGGCGTGCCGGGCCCACGGCGCCACCGTCGTGCCCCAGGGCGGCAACACCGGGCTGGTGGGGGGAGGTGTCCCGCTGGCGGGCGAGGTGGTGCTGAGCCTCCGCCGCCTGTGTCGGGTGGACGATGTCGACACCGACGCCGGACAGCTGACCGCCGGTGCCGGTGCCACCCTCGCCGACGTGCAACGCGCCGCGGAGGCCGGCGGCTGGGCCTACGGCGTCGACTTCGCCATCCGGGAGCGGGCCACAGTCGGCGGATCCGTCGCCACCAACGCCGGCGGACTGCGGGTGCTCCGCTACGGCGACACGCGGGCCCAGCTCCTCGGCATCGAGGCGGTGCTGGGGGACGGCTCGGTCGTCTCCCACCTTGGCGGCCTGGTCAAGGACAACACCGGCTACCACCTGCCGTCGCTGCTGTGCGGGAGCGAGGGGACGCTCGGGATCGTGACCGCGGCCCGTCTTCGGCTGGTGCCGCGGGCCGACGAGCGGGCCGTCGCCCTGCTGGCCTTCGACGGCGTCGGGGCGGCGGTGGCGGCTGCGGCGGCGCTGCGGCGCCAGGTGCGGGTGCTCGAGGCGGCCGAGCTGTTCCTGGCCGGCGGGCTCGACCTGGTCTGCCAGGTGACCGGCCTGGCTCCGCCTTGCCCCGGTCGTCACGAGGCCTACCTGCTGGTCGAGGCGGCCGACCGGGTCAGTCCGGCGGCCGACCTGGCTGCGGCCATCGGGTCGCTGACCGACGTCGCCGACATGGTCGTGGCCGTCGACGCCCCGGCCCGGGCCGGGCTGTGGCGCTACCGCGAGCAACACACCGCCGCGGTGAACACGCTCGGTCCGCCCCACAAGTTCGACGTCACCCTGCCCGGCGCCCGGCTGGTCGAGTTCGTCGAGGCGGTGCCGGCGACGATCGCCACTGTGAGCCGCTCCGGGCGGATCTGGATGTGGGGACACGCCGCCGACGGCAACATCCACGTCAACGTCACCGGCATCGACCCTGGCGACCGCCGGGTCGACGAGGCGGTCTTGTCGCTGGTCGCCGGCCTCGGCGGGAGCATCAGCGCCGAGCACGGCATCGGCACGGCGAAGCGGGCCTGGCTGTCGCTCAGCCGCGGCTCGGCAGAGATCGACGCCTTCCGGGCCGTGAAGGGGGCGCTCGACCCCGACGGGATCCTCAACCCGAACGTCCTGCTGCCACCCTTAGCATCGCCGGGGTGACCCTGCTCCGCCGGCTGGTGGCGTCCCAGCTCGGCGACGACCGCGCCGGCTGGCTGCTCGACGGGCTGGACGTCCACCCGGCGCTGCTCGAGCCTGCGGCTGACGACGACGCGCCGCGTGCCGTGGTCGCCCAGGCGCTGGGCATCCTGCTCCTCGACGACCTTCTCGACCGGGTCCCGACGGCCGCCGCCTACGTGGAGGATCGAGTCGACGGCGGTGGTCGGGTCCACCTCGACCATGGCGCGGTCCGCACGGTCGCCGGCGTGGGGTGCGGCGGGCTGGCCGAGGGACAGGACAGCGTGACGCGGCTGCTGGCGCCGCTGGGCTACCGTCAGCGCGACACATACGACCTCGGGCGACTGGCCATGACCGGGCGGTCGTGGTGCCACCAGGACCTGCCCGCCGACGTGCCCCAGTACTTCGTCAGCGAGCTTCACGCCGACCGGTTCTCCGAGCCGTTCCAGGCCGCGGCCCGCCGGGTGCTGGCGTCGTCCCGGGATCCGCTGACCGAGAACGGCAAGGGTGCCCTCGCCCTCCTCTCCGACCGCGGCACGCTCCACCGGCCGAGGGCCGAGTCCCTTCTGGGCGAGCTTGTCCCGTGCTTCGGCCGCCAGCACGGCGTCCCGTCCCTCGCCGACTACGAGTGGCTCCTGGCCGAGTCCGACGAGATGGCCTGGATCGCCACCGAGGGCACCGCCTTGGACCATGCCGCCGACCGGGTCGCGTCGTCGGACCGAGTCCGCCAGACCGCTCACCGGGCAGTCGTGGACCGTACGTTCCGGGCGGAGGACGGTTCACGGGTGACGCGCCCGGTGCCGGGGTCGTTCTTCGAGCTCATCTCCCGGCTCCCGCCTCCCGACGGGTCAGGCATCGACCTGGGTTTCGCAGGCTGCGCCTCGACGGCGTCGCCGGGCAACTAACCGCGGCCGCGGCCGTACTGTTGGAGCCGTGGCACGGATCGACCAGCGCGACACCCGCAACGCCGAGGGCCCGTGGTTCGTCGACACCCGCTGCATCGACTGCGGAACCTGCCGGGAGCTCGTCCCCGAGCTCTTCGCCGCCGTCGACGACGAGCAGTCGGTGGTGGCACTCCAGCCGCACGGCCCCGAGTCCGAGCACCGTGCCTGGCTGGCCGCCGACGCCTGCCCCACCCAGTCCATCGGGCGCAATCCGCGGACGCCGAGGCCGCCGGGGCTGTACCCGCTGGCGGTGGACGGGCCGGTGTACGACCTGGGCCACACCAGCGAGGCGTCGTTCGGCGCCACCAGCTACCTGGTTCTCCGTCCCGAGGGGAACCTGATGGTCGACGCCCCCCGCTTCACCCGTGACTTGAAGGGCCCGCTCGACGATCTCGGAGGGGTGTCCGACATCCTCCTCACCCACCGGGACGACGTCGCCGACGCCCCCCGCTGGGCCTCCCGCTACGGCGCCCGGGTATGGATTCACGAGGCCGACCGGGTCGCCGCGCCCAGCGCCACCGACCTGTTCGAGGGCATCGAGCCCACTGTGGTGGCGCCGGGGGTCGTCGCCGTCCCCGTCCCCGGCCACACCAGGGGGTCGGTGGTGTTTGCCGTCGACGACACCTGGCTGTTCACCGGCGACTCGGTGGCGTGGAGCCACCGCCGCAACGATCTGGTCGCCTTCCGGGGCGCCTGCTGGTACTCGTGGCGCGAGCAGACCCGCTCGCTGGCCCGCCTGGCCGAGACGGTCACCTTCTCGTGGGTCTTGCCGGGCCACGGCGCCCGCGCCCGCCTGGATCCGACGGACGCGCATCGCCGCCTGCTCGACCTGGTGGCCCGCATGGGCAGGATCGCCTAGACCGGCTGCGCGGCCTTCCGAAGCTAGAGCCGCATGGGCGGCGCGTGGAGTGACGCAGCCGCGATCATCGTGGCATGAACGCACAAGAACGACAGGCGGCCCTTGAGCGCTTCGAGCGAGTCATCGAGCTACCTCTGCTCGTACTGGCGCTGGTCATGGTGCCACTGCTGGTGGTTCCGCTTGTGGTCAACCTGCCAGCCGGGATAGACGCCGCTTTCCTGGCCGCCGACTGGTTCATCTGGGCGGCCTTCGCATTCGAGTACCTGGTCCGGCTGGCACTGACGGACAACCGCTGGCGCTTCATGCGGCGGCAGTGGGCCGACTTGCTCATCGTCATCCTCCCGTTCCTCCGACCGTTGCGGATCTTTCGGTCAGCTCGAGCCCTTCGGCTCCTTCGAGTCACGCGGCTCGTCGCCGTGTTGAGCGCGGCAGGTCACTTGGGTCGACGGTTGTTGGTTCGCCACAAACTGCACTACGCCGTGCTCGTTACCGGAGCGGCAGTCGTCGGCGCCGCCGCCCTCGTATTCGCCGTCGAGCACGGCGGTGAGGGAAGCATCCACACATTCGGAGACGCGTTGTGGTGGGCGGTGACCACCGTCACGACTGTCGGCTACGGGGATACGATCCCGGTAACGCCAGCGGGCAGGGGGATCGCGGCGTTCCTGATGGTGTTCGGCATCGGGCTCCTCGGCGTGCTGACGGCAAACGTCGCCGCCTTCTTCATCGAGAAGGAGCAGGCCGACCCGATATCGGAGAAACTGGACGAGGTACTCCGGCGGCTCGATCAGCTCGAGCGGCTCCAGCGGCCTTCACCCGTTGACGGGTCACCGTGAAATATCTGCTTCGGCTCGTGATGCACGCGCATGCTCGCCTTGCCTCACGAGTGGTTACCTGAAGCGCGTGGCTGTGGCCTCGCGGCACAACTCTGAATCACTTGCGTCGCGCGGCCTCGGCAATCCGGCCAGTGCGGCGCATTTGGTAGACAGTCCTTCGGTGTCCTGATGGCGCCGTCTACCCGAGGAGAAGCGCGTCTATGGATATCGTCCGCAACGCCGACGGCACCCTCGTCGTGCCGGTGCAGCCGGCGCGGCAGCACGAAGCCGACGACGATGCCGACGCTTCGCCCGCCGGTGCCGACAACGAGGCGACGCAGGCGGAGGTGGACCCGGAGCCCACGACCCGGGTGCTCCACCCCGGCGAGGGCGGGTACGACGAGGCGCTCGCCGAGTGGGACCTCCAGCAGAACCCCGACCGGGAGCCGGTCGTCTCGACCGCAACCGGCCGGCAGGAGGCCATGGCCCTCGTGCACGCGGTGGCTGCGTCACCCGACCATGCGGTGGCATCCGCGGTGGAGGGACTCGACGACCGCGTCGCCTGCGGTGAATCGCTGCGCCACGTCCTTGTCGGAGGAGTGCACTCCGTCGAAGCCTTCGCGGCCGAGGTCGCCGAGGCCCACGGCGGGGACGCGCTCCCGTCGCACGAGATGACCAAGATCATCGGTGAGGTGCTCGCCGAGCTCGACTAGAGGGAATGTCCAGCCGCCGAACTGGTTCCACACAGCGGGGCCTAACCCCGTTACGTGGAACCAGTTCGCTCGGCCGTGTCGATCAGGCGAGGTCGAAGCGGTCGAGGTTCATGACCTTGTCCCACGCCGCGACGAAGTCACGCACGAACTTCTCCTGCGCGTCGTCGCATGCATAGACCTCGGAGATGGCTCGGAGCTGGGAGTTCGAACCGAACACGAGGTCGACGGCGGTGGCGGTGCGCTTGACCTCGCCCGTGGCGCGATCGCGGCCCTCGTACACGTTCTCCGACGACACGGATGGCTTCCACTCCGTGCTCATGTCGAGCAGGTTCACGAAGAAGTCGTTGGTCAGAGTCTCGGGCCGGTCGGTGAAGACGCCGTGGGCAGAGTGGGCCGAGTTGGCGTTCAGGGCACGCATGCCGGCGACGAGAACCGTCATCTCCGGGGCGGTGAGTGTCAACAGGTTGGCCCGGTCCAGCAGGAGAGTCTCCGGCGGCAACTTCTCGCCGGGGCGGAGGTAGTTGCGGAACCCGTCGGCGGTCGGCTCGAGCACGGCGAACGACTCCACGTCGGTCTGCTCCTGCGAGGCGTCCGTGCGTCCCGGCGTGAAGGGGACCGTGACATCGTGCCCGCCTTCCCTCGCCGCTTGTTCGACGGCCGCGCACCCGCCCAAGACGATCAGGTCGGCGAGCGAGACCCTCGTCCCGCCGGACTGTGAGCTGTTGAAGTCCTGCTGGATCTGCTCGATGGTCTGCAGCACCGTCACCAGTTCGGCCGGGTCGTTGACCTCCCAGTCCCGTTGCGGCGCGAGACGAATCCGCGCCCCGTTGGCCCCGCCCCGCTTGTCGGTGCCACGGAAGCTCGCCGCCGACGCCCAGGCGGTGGAGGCCAGCTGGGCGATGGACAGTCCCGATCCGAGGATCGTGCCCTTGAGGGCGGCGACGTCGTCGTCCCCGATCAGGTCATGGTCGACCGCGGGGACGGGGTCCTGCCACAGCTGCGGCTCCGCGACCCACGGGCCGAGGTAGCGGGAGACGGGCCCCATGTCGCGATGCAGGAGCTTGTACCACGCCTTGCCGAACGCGTCGGCGAGCTGGTCGGGATTCTCGTGGAAGCGCTTCGAGATCGGCCGGTAGATCGGATCCAACTTCAGCGCCAGGTCCGACGTCAGCATCATGGGAGCGTGCCGCTTCGACCGATCTTCAGGATCCGGCACAGTGCCCTGAGCCGAGGGATCCGTGGGGGTCCACTGCTTCGCGCCGGCGGGGCTGGTCGTCAGCTCCCACTCGTAGTTGAACAGGTTGTCGAAGTACCCGTTGTCCCACTTCACCGGGTCGTTGGTCCAGGCGCCCTCGAGCCCGCTGGTGATGGCGTCGGCGCCCTTGCCGCTGCCGAACGCGCTCTTCCAGCCGAGGCCCTGGTGCTCGACAGGGCAACCCTCGGGCTCGGCGCCGACGAGCTCGGGGTCGCCGGCACCGTGGCACTTGCCGAACGTGTGGCCGCCGGCGATGAGCGCGACGGTCTCCTCGTCGTTCATCGCCATTCGGGCGAAGGTCTCCCGGATGTCCCGGGCGGAAGCCAGCGGATCGGGGTTTCCGTTGGGGCCTTCCGGGTTCACGTAGATGAGGCCCATCTGCACGGCGCCGAAGGGACCGCCGAGCTCCCTGTCGCCGCTGTAGCGCTCGTCTCCGAGCCAGGTGTCCTCAGGGCCCCAGAACACCTCGTCGGGCTCCCAGACGTCCTCTCGCCCGAAGGCGAAGCCGAATGTCTTGAACCCCATCGACTCCATCGCACAGTTGCCGGCGAAGACCAGGAGATCGGCCCAGGAGATCTTGCGGCCGTACTTCTGCTTGACCGGCCAGAGCAGCCGGCGGGCCTTGTCGAGGTTGCCGTTGTCGGGCCAGCTGTTGAGGGGGGCGAAGCGCTGATCGCCGCTCCCGGCGCCGCCCCGGCCATCGGCGATGCGGTAGGTGCCGGCGGCGTGCCAGCTCAGCCGGATGAAGAGCGGCCCGTAGTGGCCGTAGTCGGCCGGCCACCACTCCTGCGACGTCGTCATCACGTCGAAGACGTCCTGCTTCAGCGCGTCGACGTCGAGGGTCGCCAACTCCTCGGCGTAGTCGAAGTCGTCGTCCATCGGATCGGACAGGGACGAGTGCTGGTGCAAAACCTGCAAGTTCAGCTGATTCGGCCACCAGTCCTGGTTCGACCGGGGCCGAGTCGACTTGGGCTCGGGAGCGGGAAGTACTGGGTTTTCGCTTTCGCTGCCGCTGTCAGACACGTCGGTCCTTCTCCTCTTTCGCTGATTCGTTCTGATGGCTCACTGCTCTAGATGTTGGTCAGTCGCCGGCCGAGACCGTTGCCGCGAGACACTCGGGACATCGGCCCCAGTAGACGACCTCGGCCTCGTCGATCTCGTAGCCCGAGTCGTCGGCCGCCGTCAGGCACGGGGTGTCGCCGACGGCACAGTCGACGTCGACCATCTGGCCGCACGTTCGGCAGATGAGGTGGTGGTGGTTGTCACCGACCCGGTCCTCGTAGCGGGCCGGCGACCCGGCCGGCTGGATGCGCCGGAGGAGGCCTTTTGCGCTGAGGGCGGCGAGGGCGTCGTACACCGCCTGCACCGAGATGGCACCGATCTCCGCCCGGACGACACGGTAGATGTCGTCCGCCGCGCTGTGCGGTCGGTCGGACACCGCCCGTAGAACGGCCAGACGCTGAGCGGTGACCTGCATACCGTGCCGGCGGAGAAGCGCATCGGTGTCGACGGCTTCCCTGGACATGCCCGGACCCTACCCCAATCCTGGAGTGAGTCCAAATCTAGTTGGATGCCAATACGCGACTAGATCGCCATCCGGTCGACGAGTGGGTCGGGTGCGTCCCGTCGTCCCGACACCAGACCACGATAGCTGCGAAAGTCCTCGTTCCAGGCGTGAGCTAACCGCGGGGTGAGTGGCGGTCGGCAGACCTGCCGGCAAACGGCAATGCGCCCGTCGCCCCTGATTCCCCGGTTCCGCCGGCCCGTATGACCGGTCCCGGCGGACGGGCGCTTGGAGGGTGGGCGTGAATGCTCTCGGAAACGCGGAGCGGCTGACGACGGTGGCCCTCATGTCGCTGCTGTACTTCGCCCTTCCAGACTGCTCACGCGAGCGGTCGGTGGCCGCGCGTTCTGTGGTTCCCGCTCTCGCGGGTAAAATGACGACGCTGCAAGGCTTCGCTGATGCTGCGGACTGGCAAGTCGCCTCCGCCCCGCGTCGACGCTGCCAATGGCGAAGTCGTAGTCCCCGCTGGTCGCCAGCAGAAGTCCCCGCCCCTCGGACGTGGTCAGACCTTCTTTGGTCCGGGGCGTCCTCCTTTCGAGCTTGCCTCTCGCATGCGGAACGACTCACCCTCAGTGGTGGTATCGACGTACGGACGTTCGCCGACGACGGCAGGAGGGGGCCAGCGGTACGCTGAGGCGATGACGGACGCGAAGCGGGTGATCGAGGAGAAGGAGCTGGACCTCGACGCTGACGACCGCGTCTGGCTCAGGGAGGCCCTCGATCGGTATCGCGAGCTACTCGCTTATCTGCACGAGCATTGAGGCGACCGACCATCGAGCTGGCTGTCGCATTCAACCGCGCCGTCCGTGATGAGGACGAATGGTTCGACGAGCCGGACGACTTGGACCGGGTGGAAAGGGCACTCGCAGCCATCGACGAGGTCAAAGACCCCGTCGAGGCCGCTGCGGTTATCGCTTACCGCCTCGCTCGAGCACAGGGCTTCGCTGAAGGAAACAAGCGGACGGCGCTACTTCTGGCCAAGTGGCTGCTCGACCGCAACGGCCTTGATGGTGAGCAATTCATCCCGTCGGAGGATCGAGTCCTAGCCGATCTCCTCGTTCGTGCGGCATCGGAACACGACGTCGAAGGTGCGGTCAGCGAGTTGTTCCGAAGCCGTCGATAGGCACGAGGCTGGAGCGGCGGGTGTCGGCGCTCATATGAACGATCAGTGGCAACGGAGGCAGACAACCTGCAGGCGACGGCCAACACGCCCGACGCCCGACGCCCGACGCCCGACGCCCGACGCCCGACGCCCGACGCCCGACGCCTGGTGTCCTTCTTGCCTCTCACCTTCTCGAGGAGCTTCGGTTTGGTCTTTCCCCCAGCGAACTCTGAATCTCGGGCCCGAGGTGCGCCCGAGACATCGCTAGAATCGCTTTGCCTATGGCTACCTGGACGTATGACGCGGGTGCAAGTGTTTCAGAGGATTCTATGACTGAGAAGGGGAGGGGTAAGTTAGGCGAACGAACGATCAGGTCTCTATTGAGAGACTTTGATGGCGACTCCGACGCACTCCACGATTACTGCGTCAGTATTGAGGAACTCGTCCTCCGAATACTTCAATCGCACCGTATCAAGGTCCACACAATCGAGAGTCGGGTCAAGACGAGGACTAGTCTTGAGCGGAAGCTGCGACGAAGTGACCGAGGAAAGTACCGGCAGCTCCAAGACGTGACCGATCTTATCGGTCTAAGAGTCATCACTCATTTTCGGATGAGGTGGATGCTGTAGCGTCGATCATCGAAAGCGAGTTTGAAACTGATGTCGAAAACTCCGTCGACCGGCGTGCCGCCTTGGAGCCCGATCCTTCGGCTACTTGTCCATGCATTACATTGTGAGTCTCTCACAGGCTCGCCTAGAGTTGGCGGAGTATCAACGGCTATCAGACCAGAAATGCGAAGTCCAAATACGGTCCATCCTGCAGCATGCCTGGGCCGAGATTGAACACGACCTTGGTTACAAGAGCCCTACTGCGGTTCCTCGGGTAATCCGACGTCGGTTCTCACGGCTAGCTGGTCTGCTGGAGATTGCCGATGAAGAATTCGTCAAGGTCCGAGAGGAACTGGCTGCCTATCAGGATGAGATCAGGGCGCGACTGGATAGTCACCGGTCCGAGACCGTCCTCATCGATAAGGAGTCCGTTAAGGCGTTTATCCTCCAGAATAAATTGGCACGCTCAATTGCTGAGGAGATCGCCCGGGCTACCCACTTTGACGTGCTGGAACATGATGATATCCAAGATTTTGAAGCATCGCGGATGGCAACTGCCCTATCGGCTGCTGGTTATGAAACTCTGGATCGAGTCGAGGCGGACCTTCAACGCCATCGGCCACAAATCATCGCATTTGCGCAGGCCTATCTCGGCGGACATCGAGATGCATTCGGGGGTGACGATCCTCAGCTCGAGGCAGACGATGAGGAGGGAGCACCCCAAGGAGGAGTCGGCGAGGCGATCAGCGTCATGTATCTCTGTTACGTGACGGTATTGAGTACCCGCAATTTGGATGTAATCCGAACCTTCTTCGAACGCAGTCAATTCGCTTCGAACCGGCCCGTAGGTGAGCTTGAAGAGCTAGCAAGCCTCATTCCTAGCGTTGTTCGATGCCGTATGCCCGCCCATTGAGGCGGGATCGTGACGGCGGATATCTCTCCTCTCGTCGCACATGGCCGCCCCCAGCGGCCCCATGGCCCTCCTGACCAGCTGGTCAGTCGGGGGCCCGATGGTGCCGACGCCGACCGATTCGTTCATCTTTTCGGCGCCGAAGCTCGGGGCGCTCGGCTACGGCCACTCTCGACGCGCGTCTGGAGCCCGGCCACCGTCGCCGCCGACCTCACGGGTCTCGCCTTCACCACCTCCGACGGGCCAATGTGACCGGCATGGTGCTCGACGGCGTCGCCTCAAGACCGCCCATACCCGGCTCGGACACAGCGATCCCGGGCTCACGGTCGCGTTCTGCGCACAGCCCTCCAGGCCGCCGTCGCAGCGGCGGCCGAGCGGCTCGGGACGCGGTTCATGGAATTCCCGGGGCCTGGTCGCGGCCTGCGCGCTAGCTGACCTACCCGTCCTCCAGGGCCGCATAGCCCTGACCTGCATGTTTCCTGGTCGGGAAGGGGGGACTTGAACCCCCGGCCTCAGCGTCCCGAACGCTGCGCGCTACCAAGCTGCGCCACTTCCCGTGCCTTCGATCCTACCCCGACCCTGCCGGTGGAGCTACGAGGTAAGTGGGACGCTGACCGGCACGTACGAGTCGTCCTCGTAGCGGCCGCCGGCGAGAAGGCTGCTGATGGCCCGCTCCAGCCGCAGCGGGTCCAGCGGCTTCACCGCCCAGCCCTCGGCGGCGGAGCGGCGGGCGAGGAACACGTCGGCCCGGCGGTCGAGGAGCATGAGGACGGGGATGTGGGGGATCCTGCCCCCGCTCTCCTCCAGCCGCAGGTCGAGGCAGGTGGCCATCCCGCCCATCTTGCCGATCTGCAGGTCCAAGATCGCCAGGTCGGGCGCCTTCTTGCGCACCGACTCCCGCACCTCGGACCCGCGGGTGAGCTCGCGGACCGCGATGGCGGCGTCGGGCAGGGCCGAGCGCACTTCGGCGCGCACCAGGGCCGAGTCGCTGACGATGAGCACCTCCGGCATGCGCCGCAGGGTAGCCCTCCCGGCGCTTGGGTAGCATTCCAGCGTCGCAGCCGGGCGAACCAAGGGGACCCGCGTGCTCCACATCGATCTCGAGGAGGGCGAGGGCTACACGGTCTGCCGTCCCGTCGGGGAGCTTGACGCCTACACGGTCGGCCAGTTCCGGGAGGCATTGGGCGAACTGGCGGCCAGGCCGAAACTGCTCATCGACATGTCCCAGGTGCCCTTCGTCGACTCCGCCGGCCTCGGCGCCCTCATCGGCGGCATCCGCCGAGCGCGGGAGGTCGGGGGCGACGTGGCCGTGTGCTGCAACCGGCCCACGCTGGTCCGACTCCTCCACACCACCGGCTTCGACCGCATCGTCACCGTCACCGACACGATCGAAGAAGCGGCCCGCTCGCTCACCGACGCCGACGAGAAGGAAGCCACCGGCAGCAGCTGACCGGCCCGCCGGAGGCCGCTACGGGATGCAGAACCCGGTGCCGTCGGGATGGAGGCCCTCGGGACAGATCTCCTCGATGCTGGGCTCGGGCTGCTCCTCCGCCACGGTCGAGGTCGTCGTCGGCGCCACGGTGACCGGAGCCTGGGTCGTCGAAGTCACCTCCACCGTGGTCGACGTGGCTTCCGTCGTCGTCACCGCGACCGACGTCGAGGTCGACGACGACGAGGTCGACGTGACAGCTGGCGCAACCGTCCGCCTCACGCGGGTGTCGCTCGTCACCGACACCGAGTCGTCGATGGCGAGCGAGATCAACCCGGACACGGCCCAGACCAGCGCGACCAGTGAGAGCACGCCGAGGAACTGCAGCGCGACCGGAAGCGACCGCAGCCCCCTCCACCAGCTCTCGAACGAAGATCCGACGGCTCCAGGCTACGCCTGCGGGCCCACCGGTGCCCCTGCCTCGCTGGCGAACACGTACCCGGCGACCGCCTCGATGCCGGCGAGGTCGTGGACGTCGCCCGGCAACTCGGGCACGACCGCCGCCGCCGCCGTCCCCACCTTCTTCACCAGCTCGGCGATGTGGCCCTGCTCGGCCTCGGCCATCTGCGAGAAGTCGGCGAGGTTCGCGTAGAACGCACCGAGCGGTGTGCCGGCCAGCGTCTCGGCCCGCTCGCGGTCCGACTCGGCCAGCCCTCCACCGAAGCGCGGGTGGGTTCGGTTGACGACGAGGCCCTCGGCCCGCAGGCCGGCGTCGGTCAGCTTGTCGGCGAAGAACCCGACCTCCTTGGCGGCGTCGCGGTGGGGCGACGACACGAGCACGAACGACGTCCCCGGCTCGCCGAGCAGGTCGCGCACGCGCTGAGCCCGCTCCCGGAACCCGCCCTCCATGCCCTCGAAGGCCTGGAAGAACGTGACCGCCTCGCCCACCACGTCACTGCCGACCGTGCGCGACACGGTCTTGAGGACCAGGCCGGTGGCCAGGCTCATCACCCGGTACCCGCCGTGGGCCGGGGCCATCATCATCCGGTAGAAGCGGTTGTCGATGAACCTGGTGAGGCGGCGGGGGGCGTCGAGGAAGTCGAGGGCGTTGCGGGTCGGCGGGGTGTCGACGACGACCAGGTCGAAGCGGTCGTCGGCGTGCAGCTCGAACAGCTTCTCGGTGGCCATGTACTCCTGGGTGCCCGACAGGGCGCCGGCGATGTTGCGGTAGAACCGGTTGTGCAAGATGGCGTCGACCTGCTGAGGCGTGCGGGCGTACCTGGTGACGAGGCTGTCGAAGGTCTTGCGGGCGTCGAGCATGAGCGCCCACAGCTCGCCCGGCCAGGGCCCCTCGATGCGGTGGGGCGTGTCGGGCAGGTTCGTCAGGCCGAGGGCGTCGGCCAGCCGCCGAGCCGGGTCGATGGTGACCACCACCGCCCTGCGCCCCTGGCGCGCCCCTTCCATCGCCAGGACCCCGGCGATGGTGGTCTTGCCCACGCCGCCGGGCCCGCAGCAGACCACGACCGAACGTCGACCGACCAGCTCGGCGAGACCTACTCGCTTGCCGACCGGGCCACCTTCCCCCCGACATCCCGTCCGCCGACATCGCGTCCGGTTGCCACCCGGCCCGCCTCCGGGAGCGCCTTCAGCTGCTCGGCGATAGCGCCCGCCAGCACGTCGATCTCGGCCAGCCCGAAGTCGACGGTGAACAGGGCCGGCAAGTGAAGCTGGGGCAGCTTCAGGGCGAGATCCAGCCGGGCCAGCTGCTCCTGCTGGAGCTCGTGGCGCCGGAGACGGAAATCGGCGGCGGTCCGGAGGACCTCGGCCTCGCCCGGGAACAGGGTGACGCCCTGGCGGGCGGCGGCCTCCTCGGGGTCCTCGTCGAGGCCGTCGAGCTTCGGGTAGAGGCCGTTGACGACCACGGGCCCCAGCTTGACGCGGATCCTGCTCATCAAGGCGGCCTCGGTCTCCACCAGCTCGTTGACCGGGGTCTCCTCCGGCAGCGTGACCAGGATGACCTGGCAGCGCGACGAGTCGGTGAGGAGCTGGAAGGCCTCGTCGGCCTGGGACCGCAGGACGCCGCTGCGGGCCACGTCCATGACGCTGCGAGGGCTGACGAGGAAGGTGAGGGCGTGGCCGGCGGCGGGGGCGTCCACGATGATGAGGTCGGCGGCTCCGGCGCGCTCCAGCTGCTTGATCTTGCCGAGGACCAGGATGTCCTTGATGCCGGGAGCGGCGGTGGCGACGACCTCCACCATCCCGCTGTTGGCCATCTTCTTGGACAGCTTGCCGAGCCCGTGGCTGTCCATGTACTCCACCAGGGCGATGTCGGGAGTGAGGGTGCGGGCCCGGATGTTCGGGGCCAGCTCACGCTCGCCGTAGTCGAGGAACCCGGCGGCGCCGAGGGCCGCGACCAGGCCGCTCTTGGCCTCCACGGCCACGATCAGGACCGAAAGGCCGGCGGCCGCGCCCATCCTGGCCAGTGCGGCCGAGACCGTCGTCTTGCCGACGCCACCCTTCCCGGCGACGATGACGACTCGCGACTGGCTGAGAAACTCGCGAGGATCCACCCCATCCGCAGACTACTTGCCGCCCTTCTTCTCCTCGGGACGCTGGCCACCGCCGGCGCCACCGGCCTCCACCCCGCCGTCGCCCAGGACGCCGGGGTGGTCGACATCATCGAGGTCAAGGGCCGCATCGACCCGGTGGTCGGCGATTTCATCGAGCGCTCACTGTCGCGGGCGCAGGCCGGCGGCGACGAGGTGATCGTCATCCAGCTCGACAGCCCGGGGTCGCTGCTCTCGCGGTCGGACCTCGACGTGCTGCTGTTCAAGGTCGCCCATTCGTCGGTGCCGGTGGCGGTCTGGGTGGGGCCCACGGGCGCCAAGGCCTACGGCGGGGCCGCCCAGCTGGCGCAGGTCGCGGCGGTGACGGGGATGGCACCGGCCACGCGCATCGGGCGGACGCGGGGGTTTCCGGAGTCCCTGACGCCCGAGGCGGCCGTGGCCCGAGGGCTCGTCGACGTGGTGAGCCCCACGCTGGGCGAGTTCCTGGTCGGCCTGGACGGGCGGGAGGTCGGCGGCGTGACCCTGGAGACGGCCCGGACGGTCACCGAGGGCGGTGAGACGAGGATGGAGGCAGCGGGGAACGTCCGCTTCGCCAAGCTTGATGTCCTCGAGCGGCTGCTCCACGCCGCCGCCAGCCCGTCGGTGGCCTACCTGCTGCTCATGGTGGGCCTCTGCCTGGTCATCTTCGAGTTCTTCAGCGTCGGGATCGGGGTGGCGGGGGCCACCGGCGCCCTGCTTCTCGTGCTGGCCGGCTACGGGCTCGCCGTGCTCCCCACCTCGCCGCTGGGTCTCGCCCTGGTGGCCTTGGGGCTGTTCGGCTTCGCCGTGGACGTGCAGTCGGGCGCGCCCCGCACCTGGACTGCCATCGGATCGATGAGCCTCGTGGTCGGATCGCTGCTCCTGTTCGGCGACGGGATCGGGGTCCCGTGGCCGACCCTGATCGCGGTCCTGGCCGGGGTGTTCCTCCTGATGGTGTCGGGCATGCGGTCGATGGTGCGGGCCCGTTTCTCCACGCCGACGATCGGGCGGGAGTCCATGATCGGGACCCTCGGCCAGGCCACCACGGCCGTCGATCCGGAGGGCACCGTGTCCCTCGAGGGCGGGCTGTGGCGGGCACGGACCAACCGGGCCACGCCGATCGAGGCCGGGGCGCCGGTGCGGGTGGTGTCCATCGACGGCCTGATGTTGGAGGTGGAACCGGAGGAAGGAGGTGCCCGTGACGCCGGACATTGATCCGGCAGGGCTCTCACCTGCACAAATGTTCGATCTGACCCTTGTCCAGGCCGCCGTGGGGGCGGTACGGTAGCACGCCGAGCGATTGGGGGCGGGGTGAAGACGCATCGGGTTACGGAGCCGTGGCGGCAGCGGGCGGCGTGCAAGGGACCGCAGTCCGCGGTGTTCTTCCCGCCGTCCCACATCGAACGCAAGGACGAGCGGGAGGCCCGCGAGGAGCGGGCCAAGTCGATCTGCGCCATCTGCCCGGTCCGCAGGGCGTGCCTCGACTACGCCTTGCACATCCACGAGGCGCACGGCATCTGGGGCGGGCTCAACGAGCTCGAGCGCAAGCACCTGATGGCCGACAGCGCCACAGGCTGACCGACCCCCCCCGCCCGCAACTGGTGACGCACAACCGCGCCTGGCGCGGTTCAGCGTCACCGGTTCGGTAGGGGTGGCAGGCGGGGGCCGCCCACACGCAGGTCTCCCCTTCGCCGGGTCACGCCCGTGGCATCCAGCTCGGCCAGCAGCGGCAGGGCGTGGCGGCGGGAGGTGCCGAGGGCGTCGCGTACCTGGGCCACGGTGAGCCCCTCGGGGTGGGTCTGCAGCGCCCCGGCCACCCGGTGGGCGGCCTCGGCCACCGCCGACGGTGCGAAGTAGACGCCGTCGCGCTGCACGACCAGACCCCGCCGGACCAGCTCGGACAGCTCGGCCCGGTCGACGCCGCCGGGATCGGGCGGGACGAAGGGCGAGGCCTCCAGGGCGGCCAGGAAGGGATGGCCGGCCAGGGGATCCGGCGCGGCGCCGGGACGGGCGCGGCCGCCATCCACCACCACCCCGTCGAGCATGCCGAGGACCGCCCGCCCGCGCTCGTCCAGCCCGGCGACGTCGAGACCGAGGGGGCCGGCGGCGGCGACGGCCTCTCCCAGCTGCGACGTTGCCGACTCCAGGGCTTCGGGCGACACCACCCACCGACCCGCGTTCGGTGACCGGCGCTCGCCGGTGAGGCGCTCCAGGTCGTTGGCGGTCACCCATCCGCGCTCGGCGACCACCCTGTCGACCGACCGAGACGGCCGAGCCCGCGACACCGCCAGCACCGGCGCCACGTCGAGGACCTCCCCGCCGCCCACGGTCTCCTCCCGACCGCTCTCCCGCAGGATGTAGCGGTCGCCCGGCAGCAGCGGCAGGGCGACGGGGAGATGGATGCGCATCAAGCCCTCCTCGCCCGGACCGACCGCGGCGTCGCCGCCACCAAGGATGCGCACCCTGGCGGCGTGCTCGCCCGACCCGACGTACACCTGATAGGCGCCGCGGCGGGTGACGTCGTGGTCGAGGGCCCGCAGGGTGCGGAGCGACGCGTCGAAGACACGGGTGGGCCGCCACTGACCGGGCCTGACCAAGGCGTCGCCGCGCGCCACCTCGTCGTGGGCCAAACCCGACAGGTTCACCGCTACCCGGCTCCCGGGCGCCACCTGCCGGAGTGGCTCCTGGAGGCTCTGCAGCCCCCGCACCCGCACCTTCCTGCCGGTGGGCGCCGTCACCAGGTCGTCGTCGACCGACAGTGGTCCTCCCGTCAGCGTGCCGGTGACCACCGTGCCCGAACCCTTGGCCGCGAACACACGGTCGACCCACAGCCGCGGCCGGCCCCGGTCGACCGCCAGCGGCGTGGTCTCGAGCAGGCGGTCCAGCGCGGCCCGCAACCCCTCCACGCCCTCCCCGGCGGGGACGTCGACCTCGACTACCTCGGCCCCCTCCAGGAACGTGCCGGCGACCATGTCCTCCAGCTCCAGGCGGGCCAGCTCCCTCGTCTCGCAGTCGACCAGGCCCACCTTGGTCAGCACGACGAGCCCGTGGCCGATGCCGAGCAGCTCCAGGATCCGCAGGTGCTCCTCGGACTGGGGCTTCCAGCCTTCGGTGGCGGCAACGACGAACATGCAGGCGTCGACGCCGCCCACCCCCGCCAGCATGTTCTTGATGAACCGCACGTGGCCGGGGACGTCGACGAAGGCGAGGCGGCGACCCGACGCCAGCGTGGTCCAGGCGAACCCCAGGTCGATGGTGAGGCCACGCTCCTTCTCCTCGGCGAAGCGGTCGGGGTCCATCCCGGTGAGGGCCAGGACCAGGGTCGACTTGCCGTGGTCGACGTGGCCGGCGGTGGCGACGACGTGCAACTCAGCCGTCGAAGCCGGCGGAGCCGGCGGAGTCGGCGGTGACGGCCGCCAGCGCCTTGGCCAGCACCGGGTCGTCGGCCGGGTCGACGGTGCGCAGGTCGCAGACGGTGCGGCCGTCGTGGACCCGGGCGACGATCGGCGGGTCGTTGGCCCGCAGGGCGGCGGTGTGGTCGCCGTCGAGGGAGACGCCGGCCGACGGCACGTCGTGCCCCGGCACCGACCCGCCTCCGGCGACGGCCATCGTCTCGCACGGGGTTCCGACGCCCAGGGCCTCGGCCCGCCGCCACAGGGCGTCGACCGGCAACGAGGCCATCCGCCAGAACGGGATGGCGTCGCCGTCGCGCCGCAGGTAGGCGAGGGCGGTCTCCTGGAGGGCGGCCAGCACGAGGCCGCCGGGGCGAAGGGCCCGGCTGAGCGGGTGGCGGGCGCACGCCGCGACCACGTCGGCCCGGCCGGCGATCACTCCGGCCTGGGGCCCGCCCAGCAGCTTGTCGCCCGAGAACGTGACCGCGACCGCACCGGCGGCCAGCGTCTGGCGGGCCGCCGGCTCCCCCGCCAGCCACCCGGGCGGCCCGCCCGCCAGCCACGGCGTGCCATTGTCGAGCAGTCCCGAGCCGATGTCGGCCACGACCGGCGGCCCGAGCCCGGCCAGCTGAGCGACGTCGACCGACTCGGTGAACCCCACGATCCGGTAGTTCGACTGGTGGACCTTCAGGATCAGGGCGACCTCAGGGTCGTCGACCGCCGCCCGGTAGTCGGCCAGCCGGGTGCGGTTGGTGGTGCCCACCTCGACGAGGCGGGCGCCTGACTGGGCCATCACCTCCGGCACCCGGAACCCGCCGCCGATCTCGACCAGCTCCCCGCGGGACACCACCACCGCCCGGTCCCGGGCGAGGGCGGCCAGGACCAGCAGCAGGGCGGCGGCCCCGTTGTTGACCACGTGGGCGGCTTCCGCGCCCGCCGCCCGGGCCAGCAGTGCGGCCGCGTGGTTCCCGCGGGAGGCCCGTCGGCCGGTGACCAGGTCGATCTCCAGGTTGGCGTAGCGGCCCGAGGCCACCGGCCCACCTCCAGACCAACCTGCACCCAGCGGCGCCCGCCCCAGGTTGGTGTGGAGGAGGACGCCCGTGGCGTTGACCACCGGCCGCAGCAGGGCCGCCGCCAGCTCCTCGGCGCGCACCCGGGCCGACGCAGGGTCCCCGGATGCGATTGCCGCCCGGGCCGCGTCGACGAGCAGGGGGTGGGGCAGTCCGACGTCGGCCAGGTCCCGCGCCAACGCGTCCACCGACGGGGGTCTGGCCCGGTCCACGCAGCGAGGATACGGGCGAGCGGGGCGTGGAGCCGCCACCCGGCGGCGAACCCTCGGCCATTAGGATCATGAACAATGAGCCCGGTCGTGATCGCCAAGGCCGTCGGGGTCTTCCTGCTCATCGCGATCGTGGCCCCGGTCGTCACCGCGGGAACCGCCCTCTTCTCGATCATCTACCTGCCGTTCCCGGCCCCCGAGCTGCCGGAGCCCAAGCCGAGCGTCGAGTCGCGGATCACCCACATCCTCGACGCCAACGGCCAGGAGATCGGCGTCCTCCGCCGTTTCGACACCAGCATCCCGGTCAAGCAGTCCGACATCCCCGACATCACCAAGGCCGCGGTCGTGGCCGCCGAGGACAAGCGCTTCTACTCCCACAGCGGCTTCGACCTGATCGGCGCCATGCGGGCGGCGTGGGCCGACTTCCGGGGCAAGAAGGTCGTCCAGGGCGGCTCGACGATCACCCAGCAGTACATCAAGAAGGTCTACGTGGGGGACGACCGCACGCTGTCCCGCAAGATCCGCGAGGCGGTGCTGGCCGGCCAGCTCGACCGCAAGGTCGACAAGGAGGAGATCCTCTACCGCTACATGTCCACCGTGTACTACGGCGGTGGCGCCTACGGGATCGGCGCGGCGGCGGAGTCGTACTTCAAGAAGCCGGTCAACAACCTGAACGTCTCGGAGTCGGCCATGCTGGCCGGCCTCCTCTCCGCCCCCTCCGAGCTCGACCCTCGCACCAACCCGACGCAGGCCGAGGCCAACCGGCTCGGCGTGCTCGACGCCATGCTCGACCAGAAGCGGATCAGCTCGGTGCAGCACGCCGAGGCGGTCCAGCAGAAGATCTTCCTGGTCGGCAGCACCGACGTCCCGCCGCCGGCCAACGCCACCCTGGTCCACCCCGTCGAGCTCCAGTCAACCACCCAGCCGTACTTCGTCGACTACGTGGTGCGCTACCTCGTGGCCAAGTACGGCGACGACATCGTCTACAGGGGCGGCCTGAAGGTGGAGACCACCCTCGACCCCAATCTCCAGACCACGGCCGAGGAAGCGGTCGCCAATTCGCTGTCGAACACGGAATCGCCGCTGGAGATGGCGATGGTGTCGGTGGAGCCGGGGACGGGGTACGTCAAGGCCCTCGTCGGGGGGCGGGACTTCGCCGAGTCGCAGGTCAACCTGGCACTGGGCGCCTGCCAGTCCCGTGACGGGCAGCCCCAGCCCACCGACGGGCCCATCTGCCTGGCCGGCGGGGGCTCCGGCCGCCAGCCAGGGTCGGCGTTCAAGGTCTTCACGTTGGCCCGGGCCTTCGAGGAGGGCATCGGGCCGGGCCGGGTGTACTCGGGGCCGGGCTCGTACACCTTCCCCAACTGCAGCGGCACCCAGTGCACGGTGAAGAACGTCGAGAGCGGCAGCTACGGCAGCATCAGCCTTCGGGAGGCCACCGAGAACTCGGTCAACACCGTGTACGCCCAGCTCGTCGGCGACGTCGGGATCACAGAGACGGCCGAGATGGCGCACCGGCTCGGCATCACGATGGTGTCGCCGGACGGCAAGCAGCCCAACGGCGAGCCCTACGGCGCCAGCCTCACCCTCGGCGCAGCGGAGGTCTCCCCGCTCGACATGGCCGCCGCCTTCAGCGTCCTGGCCAACCGGGGCAACCAGTTCGCGGCCACACCGGTGGTGAAGGTCACCGACGCCTACGGCCAGGTGCTGGAGGACAACACCAAGCGGGCACCGAAGCGGGTGCTGGCCGAGAACATCGCCGACAACGTCAACGACGTGCTCAAGGGCGTCATCACCAGCGGCACCGGCAAAGGCGCCGACATCGACAGGCCGGATGGTTCGGCGGGCAAGACCGGGAGTGCCGACCTCAACCGGGATGCCTGGTTCGTGGGCTACACGCCCACCCTGTCCACGTCGGTCTGGATGGGCTACAGCGACTCGAACACCCGCTCGCTCTACAACATCAAGGGCGTGTCCAAGGTCTACGGAGGCACGATCCCGGCCGCCACGTGGAAGGCGTTCATGGGCGAGGCCATGAAGGGCAAGCCGCCGGCCGACTTCCCGGCGCCCACGCCGCTCGCCGGTGACGTCAGCGCCGGACCCCGCCGGGCGCCGGTGCAACTGGCCCCGGTCTCGGAACCCGCCGATCAGATCCTCCTCGTCGGCCCGCCCGTCACCCTCTACCCGCAGACCCCGCTGGTGCCCACGCCGAACACGGGCTTCACCATCCCCGGGCTGCCGAACGTGACGCTGCCGCAGATCACCACACCGCCGACGCCGCCGACGACGGTGAAGAACGCCCCTCCGTAGGGGCCCACGCCGCGGCCGCCTCGAGGGCCGGTGGCGCCTATGGCGTGGTTGTGTTCGGGGTCGGCGACGGTCCCGCGGGGTTGCTGGTGCTGCACGAGAGCACCTGCTCGCAGGCGTTGCGGATGGGGATGGCGATGAAGATCAGGTCGGTGCCGACCCCGCCAGGGTTGTACTCGCTCGACGTCATCCCGAGCACCTCGCCCTTGTCGTTCACCAGCGCCCCACCCTGGCGCAGGCTGTCGATCGGGATGTCGTGCTCGATGCCCGTCGAGGAGATGGACCTGATCCTCCCCTGGGCGAGGGGTGAGCCCTCCGCCGCCACGAAGACCTTGTCGCCGGCCTTGGGCACCGGGTTGTCGCCCACCCATGGGAGCGGCGGGGCAGGCCGGGGCATGACCAGGAGGGCGAGGTCACGGTCCTCCTGCCAGGTCCAGAGCGTGGCAGCGGTCTGGCTGCCCCCGTTGTGGAGGATGATCTCGGGCCCGGGACTCTTGGTGGCGGCCCTGACCGCCGCGAACGAGGTCAGCAGGAAGGTCTCGCCTCCATACGATCCCGCCACCATCGCCGACACCTCCACCGGCTTCCCCGCCTCGTCCATGGTGGTCACTCTCCAGACTGAGGGTTCCACCTTCTTGCCGAGGGCCTCGACCGACAGGACCTCGAGCTTGGTCGTCGTGGGCCCTGCGGTGGGTGCCGCGGTCGGTACGGGGTTGGCGTTCTCGGGCCGCACCGGCCCCGCCGGATCCTGCAGCTCGACCTTGCCGGCACTCGACTGGGTGTAGACGTAGCCACCGACGAACCCGATCAGCACCGACGCCAGCAGGACGACGATCACGATCCCGAAAATGGTCGGCGGCCAGACGTGACGGCTCCAGAAGCTGCCCTGGCGGGCCGAACGGGGGGATCGCCCAGCCGGTTCGGGGAGGCCCAACCACTGCCGGCTGCGCTCGAGGAGCGGCATTCAAAGCACAGTACCCGGGCGTACCATTGACACCATGGTCGCCCTGCTGGCAGTGATCTTCGTCGTCGTACCCATCGTCGAGCTGTTCGTCATCATCCAGGTGGGCCAGGCGATCGGCGCCTTGTACACGATCGCCCTCCTGCTCGTCGTCGGCTTCGTGGGCGCGTGGCTGGCCCGGCGGGAGGGGCTGGCGGTGTGGTCCCGCTTCCGCCGCCAGATCGAGGCCGGCGCCGTCCCGGGCCGCGAGATCGTCGACGGCGTGCTCATCCTCTTCGCCGGCGCCCTGATGCTCACCCCCGGATTCGTCACCGACATCCTCGCCCTGCTACTGCTCCTGCCACCCGTCCGCGCCGTCGTCCGGGCCACGCTGCTGCGCCGGTTCGTGGGCAAGGTCATCGAGGTCCGACGGCCGCAGGACTATCACGGCTGAGACGGCGGCCCGGCTTCGAGCCGGCGGCGCACCTGGGCGAGCCTCTCCGGCCCGTGGTTGGGGTCGCCCCACCGGGTCTCCAGCCACCAGCTCGCACCCACGTCGCTCCAGCGTGTGACGATCGCCGCCGCCTCGGCGGGGTTGTCGTCGGGCGTCTCCCCCTCCACGATCACGTCGAACTGGCGTCGCTCGCCGCCGGTCCAGGCCAGCCAGCCGATCATCTCCTCGATATCGCTCGGCTCGGCCGGTCGCACGCCGTCGTCGCCCATACACATCGGGATCAGACCGTCGCCCCGGATCACCCGCCGCATCGACTTGGGCCGGGGCCACACGCCGACGACCCAGATCGGTGGACGCGGCCGCTGCACGACGGCGGCGGTGGCGTCGAGATCCTCCCGTGCCGACAGGTCGACGCTGTAGTGACGGCCGGAGAACTTCTTCTTGCCGGCGAGCAGGCCCCTGACCAGGTCGATCCCCTCGTCGAGCCGCTCGGCCCGCACCCGGCGGTCGGTCTCCTCGCCGGTTTGGCCGAGGGCGTCGTCGACCGCCCCGAGGCCGACGGCCAGGATGGCCCGGCCGCCCGACAGCTGGTCGAGGGTGAGCACCTGGCTGGCCACCTTCCACGGGCGGCGCCAGGGAAGCGGCGTGAGCATCGTGCCCAGGCGGACGTTGGTCGTGCGCTGGGACATGGCCGCCAGCAGCGTCCACGGGTCGACGCCGTAGGAGGCCTCCCACACGAACACGCCGTCCCACCCCGTCTGGTCGGCGAGGACGGCCAGCTCCAGCTGCTCGACGGCGCTCCCGCCGGGGAGCACGAACCCGAACTTCATCACTCGTTCAGAACGCGACGCAGGTCGGGCCCTCGAACTGCGCCGTCGCGCTGGCCGCCCACGCGTCCCCCCGGCGGGTGAGCACCCGCCAGTAGTAGACGCCACCCGGCTGCGAGTCCCGCAACTCGTAGGTCGAATGATCGGCCGGCAGCTCCTCGCTGGTGGTGTAGTTGCCACTGTCCAGCCCGTCCGGCCGGGCCGACACGGCCACCACCTGCACATCCGCGCCCGCTGGCTGCCAGGAAAGCCTGGTCAGAGGCATGGTCCCTTCACAGCCGGGCAGGGCCGACAGGTCCGTCGCGACCGAACCCTCGCCCGTGACCACCGGCTGCGACGGCGGGGGGGACGGCGGGAGCCCGGGCCCGGTCGGAGGCGTCTGCGACGCGGCCGTCGTCGGTGGGACGGGCTCGGTCGTGGTCGCGCCGACCGTGGAGCCGTCGTCGTTGCCGGTCGTCGGGGTCGACGGCGTCGTCGATGTGCTCGGCTTCAACACGGATTCTCCGCTCGTGCCGTCGCCGCAGCCGGCCGTCACCATCAGGACGGCAAGGGCCGCGGCCGCCCACGTGGCGCCCCTCCCCGACCCCGGATACCGCACGTCACAAGGCTATCGACAGTACGATCCGCGGCAGCGGCGGGGCGAGG
>CAWGUU010000015.1:0-36077 GCA_963825765.1 uncultured Acidimicrobiia bacterium | reverse complement strand
TTCGAACCTGCGACACACGGTTCAGGAAACCGATGCTCTATCCCCTGAGCTACGAGGGCTCGATCCGCAAAACCGCTGGTCAGCGAGCATGTGCTCAGGGGCCAGCGGTCTGTGGAATCACACATCTTGTCACGCCGAGCCACAACTGGCGGAGCTTTCGGCTCGACTCCAAGCGCTCAACTTATCGCCCAAGTAGGCTATACCTATGGCGCCGCACGAGACCACGACCCTCCGAGTCCCGACAGAACTGCGCGACGAGATCGCCCGGATCGCCAATCAGCGGGGTACGACAATGCTCGAGGTGGTGACCGACGCCATCCACCGCCTGAGCCGAGAGCAGTGGTGGGACACTGTCCATGTGGCCATCGAGGCCATGACCGACGAGGAGAAAGCCGCCTACCACGCGGAGGTGGAAGCTCTGGACGGCACCGCTGGCGACGGGCTCCGTGAGGACTGAGCCCACCCATGCCCGTGGCGACATCTGGCACGTGGATCTGGGTCCTCATCCCGCTGAGCCCGAACAGGCGTTTCTGCGCCCAGCCGTGATCGTCTCGGCCGATCGACTCCACCATCCGAACCTCCGAATGGTCGTGGTCGTGCCTGGGACCTCCACGATCAGGCCACTGCCGCTTCACGTCGTGGTCGAGCCAGACGCGGTGAACGGTCTTAACCGTACGACCGCGTTCCAGGTCGAAGAGGTCCGCTCCATCTCCACCGCGCGCTTGCTGGAGCATGTCGGTCGACTCGACGCCGAGACCCGTCACGCCCTCGACGAAATCCTTCGAAACGTGCTCGACCTCGACTGACCTGGCCGGGGCCACCATCGCCTGTTGTCATCGGTACGCAGGGAGTGCTACAAGTAACACATGACCAGCGTCGGCATACGCGAGTTGCGGCAGCGGGCGAGCGAGCTGCTGCGCCGGGTGGCGACCGGGGAGACGATCGAGATCACCGACCGTGGCCGACCGGTGGCCCTGCTGGCACCACTGCCTGACGGCAACGCCCTCGACCGACTGCGCGCCGCCGGAGACGTCCAGCCCGCCACGGGTGACTTTTCTGACCTCCCCGAGCCCCTTCGCCTCGACCCTGGCATAGAGATGCCTTCGGCGACTCTCGCTCGCCTCCGTCAGGACGAGCGTTGATGCCGGTCACCTACCTGGACTCCTCGGCCATCGTGAAGCTCGCGATCCAGGAGCCGGAATCGGCAGCCCTGCGCCGCTACCTCCGTCGGCGCCGGCCGCTCATGTCGAGCGCTCTGGCCCGTACCGAGGTGATTCGGGCGCTGGCGCCCGCCGGTCACGATGCCGTGGCGCGGGGCCGGGACGTACTCTCCCGGCTCGACCTGATCCGGCTCAACGATCGAGTGCTGAACACGGCCGGCGCAATGAAGCCGCTCGAGCTGCGTTCCCTCGACGCCATCCACCTGGCCACCGCCGAGCAGCTCGGGAGCGAGCTGGGACCATTCGTCACCTATGACGAGCGGCTGGCCGATGCCGCCAGACAGCAGGGTCACCGCGTGGCGACTCCCCGCTGACGCGGCCGGGAGGCACAGGCGGTCCGCCGCCCGTGACGCCGGCCGCCGATGCCACGTACGGTCCGTGGGTGGACAGATTCGAGGGACTCAACGATGCCGTGGCGGCGGCGCTTCGCCACGCTCCCGTCGACGAGAAGGCCCAGCTCGAGGTGGCCGTTCGATGGCCGGACCTCGATGGGGCGGCCGCTCACGTAGCCGAACACGTCCGCGTGCGGGTGCTCACATGGCATCCGCTCGGTTGGTTGGAAGACCTGCCGGGCCCCGTCGTGTCGGTGGAGGGCTCCGGCAGCGACTACCGCATCACCCTCTTCGTCCGAGCCTGGATGCTCGACGGGCCCGACGTGTGCACTGTCGAGGCCGAGATCGGCGCGCTCGCTCGTTCGATCGTCCAGGTGGGAGCCCGGAACGAGGCGTCGCTCATCAGCGGCGAGTGGGCCGAGCTGGAAGAGGGCGGCCTGGTCCCGTCCCTGCTCGGTGCCGTCCGCCTCGACGCCGACGCGCCGGTGCCCGACATCGATCTCGTCGCAGACTGGTCGCCCATCGATTCCCAGACCGTGGCCATGGTCGTCACCGGGGCCTTCAGGCCGCTCGACCTCGACATGGCGCCTCGGCCCCTGTCGTCGCGCCCGAGATCCTCGCCGAACTGCGCGGCGTGCGCGGGAGCTCGCTTCTCGGTGCCCTTCGACCTCGACAACGCCCGCCCCGGCATGTGCTCGGCCCATCGCGCTGAGGCGCTGGAGGTGATGATCCGTGACGTGGGCACGGCCATGGCCGACGACCCGGACACGTGGGAAATCCTGGCCCATGCCGCCGGCGACCTTCTCGCCGCTCCGCACGTGCCGTACCCGATCCGCGACCCCTTGCTCGAGGCTCTCGGCATCGCTGAGACGGACGTGGAGGCTGACCTGGCGGACCAGGCCGACGCGCTTCTCGCCTTCCTTGCCTGGGCGGCGACGCCGCAGCGCTACGAAGCGGCGATGTGGGACCTCGGCTGGCGACCGTTGGATGGTGGGCCCGCCCGCGACGACGGGACGTTCGACGACGTCGCCCACACCGTGGTGTACAGGCTCGGCGCCAGCGGGCAGTTCGAGCTCGCCGCCCGGCTGGTGGATGCGCTGGTGCCGGTCATCCCTCATGCCGCGGCCAATCTCCACGGCGAGCTGGCTACCCAGCTCGGGGAGGCCGGAAGGATCGACGACGCCAGAGCCCGGGTGCGCCTGGCGCTCGACGACCCGTCGCGAGATCTCCTGACCGAGATCTTCGCCGGCGAGGTGGACGAGCACTCCGGTGATTTGGCCGGCGCCGAGGCCCGCTATCGATCGACGCTCGCCACCTGCCGGCGCCGGGGAGACGCTGACTTCGAGCACGAGACCCTCTGGCACCTCATCGAGCTGCTCCGGGACGACGACGATCGGGCGGACGAGGTGGCAAAGCTGACCCGCGAACGCGACCGGGTTCACGCCCGGAGCATGGCGCCGGGCCGTCGCACCGAGGCTGCTGGTCGGTCGGACGCAGACGAGGACTTCGGGCGCAAGGTCGGGCGCAACGAACCGTGCCCCTGCGGCAGCGGCAGGAAGTTCAAGCGCTGCCACGGCGGGTCCCGATAGGCCTGCCGCCACACGGCTCCCACCTGCGCTTTCGCGGTCCTCGTGGTACCTCACCGGGTCGGAACAGGGTGGTAGCACCATTGTCGCCGGCCCTGCGTTCGTGGTTCCTTTCTCGTGCATCCGAACGGGTGTCTTCGCACATGAGAGGAACTCCAATGATCAAGGCTGCTCGCAAGCACGTGAAGTACGTCGTCAGCTCCTTCGCCGCTGTGGTCTTCGCTGTCAGCTGCTAAATGCCCCTGCATCGTTGAGTGAGGCGGCCTGACTACCCCCAGGCCGCCTCACTCGCTTCTTGAAAAGGAGAGTGCGCATGCTCGACACGGGATGGCGGCAGCTGCGGTACGGGATGGCCATGGCGATGGGCCGTGACATCCGCGTCACCAACGTCCGCAAGCTGGTCGACGATCTCCTCGCCACCAGGGCGGAGTTCGGGAGCCTCGGCCAGGACCAGATCCAGGAGATGCTCGGTGCTCCGCTCGACCCCGAGGCCCGGCGGGCCATGGACACCAGGCGCTGGCGCAACGCAGTGCGGCGGGCCTACGACAGCACCGCCTACTACCGCCAGGCGATCGACGGCCTGGGCCTCAGCCCCGACGAGCTCACCCTGGAGCGGTCGGCCGAGCTGGCGCCGACCCCCAAGGAGATGCTGCGTTCGATCCCCGAGGCGTTCGTGAGCTCGGGCGCCAAGCCCGTCTTCCAGGCGTGGACCACCGGCACCACCGGGGTCCCGACGTCGTTCTGGTTCTCCCGCTACGAGGTCGAGCTGGCCACGTCGCTGGCCGCCGTCTCGTTCATCATGAGCACCGGCCTCGGACCGGAGGACGTCTTCCAGATCTGCATCAGCTCCCGCGCCGTCCTCGGCCTCCACAACACCATGGACGCCTGCCGGTTGATCGGTGCCGCCTGCTTCCTCACCGGGATCGTCGAGCCGTCGGAGACGCTGGCCCGCCTGGCCACGCCCGTGCACCTCCCCGGCAAGAAGCCCCGCGTCAGCGTGATCTCGGTCAACCCCAGCTACCTCGGGATGCTCGTGCAGGACGCGGCCCGGCTCGGTTACACCAAGGAGGACTTCGGCCTCGAGCGCATCATCTGCGGCGGCGAGATCCTCACCGACGCCCTCCGGCTCAGGGCGGAGGAGACGTTCGGTGCCGAGATCACCGACAACTACGCCATGACCGAGACGTTCCCGGTGGCCGGGCTGGTGTGCCGGGAGGGCCACCTCCACGTCGCCGCCGACCAGGGCCTGGTCGAGGTGCTCGACCCGGTCACGTTCGAACCGACCGGGCCGGGTGAGGTGGGCACGCTCGTGGTCACCCCGTACCCGCCGTACCGGGAGACGATGCCGCTGCTGCGGCTGGCCACCGGCGACATGGTCCGGCGGCTGGTCGACGTCCCCACGTGCGAGCTGGCTGCGCTTCCTGCCACCTCGCCGCTGCTCGGCAAGGCCTCGCTGTGCCCCGAGCTACGCGACCGGCCGCTCTACCAGCGCCACATCCTCGAGCTGCTCGAGGCCGAGCCCGACCTGCCCCTGCCCTGCCGGTACGCGGCCCGGCCCGCCGCCGGCGGGTTCGACCTGCACGTTCTGGGGGTGCGGGCCGACGCCGGACTCGAACGTCGCCTGCAGGAGCGAGCCGCCGACCAGGGCCTGCCACTGACCAGCGTGACGCTGCACACCGACCTGACGACCATGCCGGCGCCGGAGTTCAACCGGGCGCTGCTGCGGGAGACCGTCGTCGTGAGAAACGAGAGGAGCGGGTCGTGGACCCTTCGCTGAGCTCGATCGTCGTCGTCACCGCCGGTGTGGCGTCGATCCTGGCGGCCGGCGTGGCCTACCTGCGGCGGGTACGAGTCGACCGCCCACCGATCGGCGTCTTCAACGGGCGTGACGTCCTCATCGTGGGCGCCATGCTGATCGTGATCCCCCCGCTCTACCTGAGCATTCCCGTCGGGGTCCTCGCCGGGATCTTCGCCTTGCTGTCGACGGGGCTGCTCTACTTCTCCCTGTCGCCGGTGCTCGGTGGCCGGCGGGCGGCGGGCGTCGCCGTCGCCCTCGTCGTGGCCGACGTCGTGCTGGCCGAGCTGGCCCGAGGCAGCCACGAGTGGACGTTCCTGCTGGTGAACGACCTGGCCCTGGCCATCGTCGTCGTCGGGGTCTGCAACATCTGGGTGCAGAGCGGCATCCGGGCCCGCCACGTGGCCCTGCTGGCCTGCGGGCTGGCGGTGTACGACGTGATCGCCACCCTGGCCCTGCCCCTCATGACCGACTTCCTGGAACGCATCTCGTCGGTGCCGCTGACGCCCATCATCGCCTGGGGCCATGGATCGGGCCAGGCCGGCATCGGGCTGGGCGACCTGCTGATCGTGCTGGTCTGGGTGCTCGTGGCCGAAAAAGCGTTCTCGCGGCGCGCCGGCCTGGCCGCCGCCGGGTTGGCGATGTCGTGCGTCTCCGTTCTGTTCCTGGCGTTCTGGCTCGATCTTGTCAACCGCCCGCTCCCCGCCATGGTGGTGCTGGGCCCGGTGATCGGGCTCCAGTACCTGGTGCTGGCCCGCAAGGGACGGCATCAGCGCACGGTCGCGGAGTACTTCGCCAGCCTGGACGGGGCAGTGGCATCCGCCGCCACAGTGGCGCCGGTGGCGGTGGAACCGGAGCTGGCCCTGGCCCTGTCGCAGCTGGGCTCGCTCGGGTCGGCCAACGGCGGAGGCGGCCGGTACCTCGCCCTGCGGGACGGCGAGGTCGTCGCCGAGGGCGACACCGTCGCCGAGGCCGTCCAGGCCGCCCGCACCTCACCCGCCGGCCCGGTCCCGATGCTCGTGCGGGTGGCGGCCAGCAGGGTCGACGCGCCTCTCTGACGGGGTTGTGAGACCGCTGGCGCGTCGGGTGCGGTAGAAACAGACTTCTGGGTCAGCCTCGGCGCCCTCGGGCCGCGTATTGGGACGTCCTGGGGAGGACGGCGACGGCCGCGTACGCGAACCACACGCAGCAGCCGGTGAGGACGACGAACGGCAGACCCATGAGCGGCTGGTCCGCAAGGGCGTCCTGCAACGGGCCGGGCTGGGATCCGAACGCGGTCGCCAACGCGACGGCGGACGCGGCCAGCGTGACCAGCACGTGAGCCGCGGTGGGGGGCGTGCCCGGCGCGCCGAAGCACCCGCAGGACTGCGCCGCCCCCTTCCGGGACATGGCGAGCAGGACGAAGCCGGCGAAGCCGAGGTAGGAGGCGGCCACCAGCGACCACGCCAGCCGACCACCCGCGGCCACGGCTGCCACACCGATGCCGATCTCGGCGACAGCCAGGAGGCGCACCGCGGCGGGACGGCCCGGCAGCCGGAGCGCCTCGAGGGCCTTGGTGGTGGTGCCGGGCCGAACGACCTTGGATGCCCCGCCGACCACGAGCAGGACCGCGGCGGCGGTGGCCGGCCCGGCCAGGACGTTCACGGGCCTGACTCTAGGTTGGCGTCGAGAACCCCGTCCCGACCCCGGATGGCTGGAATTGCTGTCGCGGGCATCGCCGCGTTGGTGCTGATCGTGGCCTGTTCTGCGTGTTCGCCCAAGGAGGCGCAGCCGGAGCCGACGTCCACGACCGCGCCCGCCCCGACCACGACCGCGCCCCCGCCCACCGAGGAGCCGGCGACGACGGCGGCGGTGACGCCGACCACGGGAATCCCCGGCGGCTGCCCGTCGGGAACCGGCTCCGCCGCCCAGAGCGCGCCGCAAGCGGCCCGGTGCCTCTACCAGGCTTGGAAGGACGCCGACCGAGCTGGAGCCGCCGTCTTCGCGTCGCTCGACGTCGTCGACAGCCTGTTCCGCGAGCCGTGGTCCCCGCCCGAGGGGACGTTCGAAGGCTGTTCCGCCTCGCCGGGCAGCAGTGGCCAGTCGTGCACCATCGAGCACCACGGGACCCGCTATCTGTTCGACGTGCGGCCGTCGGAGGGCGGATGGCGGGTTACCCGGCTGCAGGCCCCATAGGATTCGCCACGCGTGCCCACCGTTGCGACGCTCACTGCGAGGACCGACGTTCGTGGACCCGAGGCCGGGTGAGGTGACACCGGTCGCTACTCCCGCCGTGACGATCCCATGACGGCGCTGATCGTGGTCGAGGCCGCCGCCATCGTGCTCCTGGGCGTGCTCGTCGTCGGCCTCCTCAAGAGCCACGCCGAGATCCTCCGCCAGCTCCACGACCTGGGCGCGGGGCGGGGTGAGGAGGTCCGGCACCCCGTCCCGGTCGTCCTCGCGGTGGGAGGCTCCGCGGGCGCCCCGGCCCACGATCTGGCCGGCGAGACTCCCGGTGGTGAGGCGGCGGCGGTGGCCGTGGCCGGAGCGACGGACAACACCCTGCTGGCATTCCTGTCAAGCGGATGCCTGACCTGCGCCGGCTTCTGGGAGGCGCTGGGCCCTGGCGGTGAACGGGGATTGCCGGCGCAGACGCGGGTGGTCGCCGTCACCAAGGGGCCCGAGGACGAGAGCGTGGCCGCCGTCCGTGCGCTGGCACCGCCCGGTCGGCTGGTGGTCATGTCGACGCAGGCATGGTTGGACTACGAGGTGCCGGGCTCCCCCTACTTCGTCCACGTCAGCGGTGCCACCGGCCGAGTGATCGGTGAGGGAACGGCAGCGACCTGGGCGCAGGTGGCCAGCCTGGTCAACCGGGCCCACGACGATGCTCACGCCAACGGCCAAGCCACGACGACGGCGGGCACGCCGGCCGACGGCCCCCGTGGAGCCAGGATCGACCAGGAGCTGACGGCGGCGGGCATCCACCCCGGCGACCCGAGGCTCTACCCGACCGCACCGCCTGTGGCCGGGGATGACGAGTGATCGCCTCCGCGACGCTGATCGAGCTCATCGGAGTGCCCGTGGCGGTCGCCGCCGGGCTCCGATCGAGCTGGTCGCCCTGAGGAGAGTCGATGCTGGCCAGCATCGTCCCGCTCGTGGAGCGGGCCCGCAACCGATCCTGGGGCGTCACCGCCGTGGCCTACGTCGTCGGCTCGGTCGTGGCCGGCTCCGTGCTGGGTGGCGCGCTCGGCGCCGCAGGACACGGCGTGCTCGGTGCCGGCCGGCCCGGTCAGGGGCTCCTGTTGGCGGCTGCCGCAGTGGCGTGCGCGGTGGGCTGCGCCCTCGACGTGGGCCTCGGCGGCCTGTCGGTGCCGACGGTGCACCGCCAGGTCGACGAGGACTGGCTGGGTCGGTATCGGGGATGGGTGTGTGGCCTCGGCTTCGGCGTCCAGCTTGGCCTCGGCGTCGTCACCATCGTCACCACCGCGAGCGTCTACCTGGTGTTCGTGCTCGCCTTCCTGTCGGCGTCATGGCTGGTGGGCGCCACGCTGGGCGCCACGTTCGGTCTGGCCCGGGCCCTGCCGCTGCTGGCAATGGCGCGGGTGGCGACGCCCGGTCAGCTGCGGGCGAAGCATCGCCGCATGCAGAGCTTGGCGCCCACGGCGGCGCGGGCCGCGGTTGGCGTGCAGTGCGCCGCCGCGGTGGCCGGAGTGGCGGGAGCGGTCGCAGTGGCCGGGGTGGTCTCGCCATGAGGATTTCTCGCTTCGGGCTGGCCCTGGATGCCCCGCCGGGCTGGGACGCCAGGATCCGCCGGCACCGCCCCGCGGTCGAGCCGGCGACCTCCGCCCACGATCTGTCGCCCTCCGACGCCCGGATCCTGGGCGTCCACCGGAACACCGGCGCGGGGGTCGTCGCCAGGCCGGAGCTGCGCGTCCACCCGGTTCTCCACGCCGCCGACTTCGCGCTGCCCGAGGAGCGTGGCGACTTCGGGAGCGGCGCGGTCGAGACCATGCGGTCCGACCAGGCGTTCGTCGCGTTGGTCGAATACCACCGCGACAGCGCCGGCACCGCGCTGTTCTCGTCCCAGTTGGGGATGCCCCGGCAGATGGGCGCCGACGACTTCAGCCCGAGACAGCTCCAGCGGACGATCCGGGGCCAGGGCGGCGCCCAGGTCTTCTTCGTCGAAGCCGGCCGCGCCTTCTGCCTGTACGTCGTGCTCGGCAGCATGGCCAACCGTCACCAGGTCGTGCCGCGGGTGAACGTCGCCCTCTCGGCCATCGAGATCGTGTCGCCCGTGCCTCACGAGTCACTGGGGATCGTATGAGCTGGGACCCCGACCAGGAGCTGGCGGAGGCGACGGCGTCGTTCCTGGACGCCAGGTCGACTCGACGGAGCTTCCTCGTCAAGGTCGCGGTGGTCGGGTCCGCCATAGCGGTGGCCCCGGTGCGCTACCTCCTGCAGCCGGGGACGGCCTACGCCGCGGTCTGCGGCCCGGACGCGTCGTGCGACGCTGGCTACACCGCCATGTGCTGCACCATCTCCGGCGAGAACCGCTGCCCACCCGGGACGTTCCCCGGAGGCTGGTGGAAGGCGGACAACTCCGGCCTGTGCTGCGGCAACGCGGCCCGCTACTACATCGACTGCAACATGGCCTGCGGCCAGGACTGCGAGTGTCGCTGCGCCAGCGGGAGCTGCGACGAGCGCAGGGTCTGCTGCAACCAGTTCCGCTACGGCCAGTGTCACCAGGAGATCGCCTGCTACGGGCCGATCGCCTGCCGGGTGGTCAGCTGCAATCCCCCGTGGACGTTCGAGCCGTCATGCACCACCGACGTCCTCGTCGACAACGCCACGGCCCAGCACTCGGCGCCCTGCCTCCCGCCGGGATGCCCGCCCCCGGTCTCGGTGACGCCGCCGGCGACCCGACCCCCGAACCTGCTGCAATCGGTGGGGAACCTGATCTCGGGTCTGCTCCAAGGCCTCGGGCGAGGTTCCCGGCCGCCGGGCCGCTGACCGGCGGCGTCCTCTGACGTCGCAGAGCGTCGACCGTGCTCAGACCGTGGGGCGTCCGAACGTCACGCCGCCTGCCGCCGGCGCGACAGAGATCGACTCCTCCTTGCCGAACGGGTACATCGCCCGAAACGTGAAGGCCGCGGGCGACGGCCCGACCCGCCGCAGGAGGTCGAGGCGTTCCTTGGCCTCCCCCACGTCCGGGACATGACCAGCGGGTACCCACCAGAGGACCAGGTGGGCCTCGGCCGCCCCCTCGAACCACTGCCGGCGGCGGCGCATCACCGATCGGTGGTCGGACCGGTAGGTGAAGTCGGCCAGGGCCTCGGCCGACTCCCACACGCTCATGTTCAGGATCAGCATGTCGTCGTCGAAGGCGCGGATGGAGGTTGCGTCGCCCTCGTCGGTCTGCAGTCGCCACACGAAGCCGGGGGAACGGTCGGCCAGCTCGTTGACCGGCTTCAGGCCGGCGACGAAGTCGGCCAGCTGGGGCGAGTCGAGCGGTGCCAGCAGGCGGGCCACGTTCGCCTGGGCCAGGTGGTGGATCCCGCTCATTGGTGCACCATCGCGTCGGATGGTGCACCAATGAGGACCGTGACATCCGGCCTCCGGCCGGACGAAGCGCGCCACACTGGTTCGCTCGCGTGCTCGCTCACCGGTGCGACCCTAGGGCGCGGCCGGGTCAGGGGCGGAAGGGACCCCGCACCTCGTAGGTGATGCCGACGACGCCGTCGGCGCCGCGCTGGGAGCTGAAGTACAGACGGTCGCCGGCCGGGGTGAACGCCGGGCCGGTGATCTCGGACCCGGCGTGGCCCACGACCTGGAGGAACGGCGCCACCGCCCGCTCGCGGGAGATGATGCAGAGCTGCATGTCGTCGCCGTCCTCGGCTACGTACAGGTCGCCGGAGCGGGCAACCGTCACGTTGTCCACGCCCCGCAGGGGCGAGACCGCAGCGGCGGCTGCCTCGTAGACGACCTCCAGGCGGGACCGGGTCACCGTGTAGCTCCATACCCGGTTGTCGCCCTTGGTGGTGAAGTACACGACCCCGCTGTCGTACCAGGCCCCCTCGCCACCCTTGAACGCGGTGCTGGTCGGGACCTGGGTGCGGGTGGCCGGGGTCCCCAGGGGATTCGGCACCGCCAGCCACTCGACGATCCCGCCGGGCCCCGTCCCGAGCACCCGGGCCACCTCCAGCCGGCCCCGCACCAGCGACGGGTACTGATCCGGGGTGAACCGGTACAGGCGTCCGTCGGCCTGGTCCTCGGTGAGGTACACCCGCTTCCCTACCGGGTCGACCGCCGCCGCCTCGTGCTTGAACACCCCCATGGCCGGGCGGGCCACGCCCTGGGACGGGCGGGTGGGGTCGCACTCCCACACCTGGCCCGCATCGTGCTCCTCACACGACAGCCACGTGCCCCACGGCGTGGGACCGCCGGCGCAGTTGATGTTCGTGGCGAGCAGGATGCGGTAGGCGTTGCGGACCGTCCCGTCCGGGCCGAAGGCGATGGCAGTGGTCCCTCCCACCACCGGCACCTCGCTGTTGGACACGTAGATCCATCCGCCGCCGGCCCTCGGGAAGGTGGCCCCGCCGTCGGGCGCCAGGTGCCACGGCTCCAGTGCCCCTGGCACCGGCAACAGGCTGCGGGCGATCTCGCGGGACACGAAGCCGGCCGGAAGGCGGATGCCGTTGGCATTGGGTGCCAGCAGCGGGCCGTAGGGGCTCGGGCCCGGCGTGGCCATCGCCGCCAGGGCGTGGCGCCAGAAGGACGGGCCCAGGGCGACCGCGCCCACGGCGGCGGCGCCGGCACGGAGGAACTGGCGGCGGTCCATGACTGCCGCTCAGGGTACGGCCGGCGACGGGTTCGCGCCGGGCGGCGTACCCGGGCGGGGTTCCCGGGCCCGGCGGCGCGTGCGAGGGCCCGACCAGCCCGTGAATGTGCAAAAGACCCTCTCTATGGAGGTCTTTTGCACACTGGGTGTCGGAGGCGGTGCCGACGGCGGGGGCTGAGCCGGACCGAGATCGCATCGACAGCCCTGACCGGTAGCGTCGGCGGTCAATGTCGGACCCAGTATCGAGTCCAATTTCGAGCAGCATCGTCCGGGCCCGGGGGCTGACGAAGCTGTACCCCGGCGGCGTGACCGCCCTCGACGACGTCGACCTCGACCTCCCCTCCGGCCGGGTCGGCCTGGTGGGGGCGAACGGAGCGGGGAAGACCACCCTGTTCCGCCTGCTGCTCGGCCTCAGCCGGCCCGACGCTGGGACGGTGGAGGTCTGCGGCATCGACGTGGCCGACGATCCGATCGGCGTGCGGATGCGCATCGGCTACATGCCCGAGCACGACTGCCTGCCTCTCGACCAGACGGCAGCCGACGTTGTGGCCACGTTCGGCGAGCTCGGCGGACTGCCGGTGCGAGCCGCCCGCCAGCGGGCTTCGGAGGTGCTCGACCTGGTCGGCCTGGACGAGGCCCGGTTCCGGCCCGTCGGCGGGTTCTCCACCGGCATGCGCCAGCGCACCAAGCTGGCCCAGGCCATCGTCGCCGACCCCGCCCTGGTGCTCCTCGACGAGCCGACCGCCGGCCTCGACCCGTCGGGCCGGGAGGAGATGCTGGCCCTGGTGGACCGGCTGAGCAGCTTCGGCATCGCCGTGGTGCTGGCCACCCACCTGCTCGACGACGTGGCCAAGGTGTGCGACCACGTGGTCATGCTCGACGCCGGCCGCCTCGTCACCGACGCCCCGACCACCTCGCTTCTGCACCGGACGGGCACGGTGATCGTCGAGGTCGGCCCCGCCGGCGTTCCGGCCCTCAGGAAGGCGCTGGCCGCCCAGGGCTTGTCCGTCGCCGCCACGCGCGAACCGTCGAAACTCGAGGTCACCGTCGGCGTCGAGGCCGACCTGGACACCATCCGCGACGTCGTGGCCGATCTGAAGCTGCCCCTCCACCGGCTGACCAACCGCCTGACCTCGCTCGACGAGGTCTTCGTCCACCGACCCCCGACGTGACGGTCCGAACCGAGGGTGCGGTCTACGACCGTGGGTATCGCCCCTACGACGGACCGCGAGGTGGACGTCGGGCGGCGACCACCGCTCTCTACCGGACCTCGCTGCGACGGGCCATCGGGCTGCGCCGGCCGTGGCGCCAGAAGATGGCGCCCGCCCTCCTGCTCGTGATCGCCGTCGTGCCGGCGGTCCTCAACGTCGGCGTCGGCTACCTGACCCGCGACATTCCGGCCGACGGCTTCGAGCTGATCACCTTCCGGGAGTACGTCGGCGTCTCCAGCGCCCTCCTGCTCTTCGTCGCCCTGGTGGCTCCCGACATCATGTGCCCCGATCGCCGCCAGCGGGTCCTGTCGCTGATCTTCGCCCGGCCCCTCACCGGCGCCGACTACGCCCTGGCCAAGTTCGCGGCCATCTTCACGTGCGTGTTCGCCTTCTCCTTCCTGCCCCAGGTCGTTCTCTACGCCGGCCAGATGCTGGTGAGCGACGGCGCCCTCGACTACCTGCGGCACAACACCGCCGTCCTGTGGCAGGTGCCTGTGGCGGTCGGGCTGCTGGCCGTGTACTACGCCGCCATCGGCGTAGCGGTGGCGTCACTGACCGGCCGCCGGGTCGTGGCCGGCGCGACGATCCTGGGCATCACCCTCGTGTCGTCCGCGGTGTCGTCCATCCTCGTGGCGGCGAGCAACGGGGGCGCCCACCCGGCAGCGCTGTTCAACATCCTCGCCCTGCCGCTCCGGGTGCGTGACCTGGTGTTCCTCGGCCGCATCTCCGAGGACTCCCCTGTCTCCGGGATGACCGGCGGCGGTGCCCTCTCGGTTGCCTGCTACGTCGTTGTGGTGGTCACCTGCATCGCCGTCGTGCTGACCCGGTACCGGTCGGTCGAAGCGTGAGCGCGAGCGCGAGCGACCCGGCCTTCGCCCCCGACGCCACCGTCGAGGTCGACCAGGCGTCGGTATGGTTCGGTCAGAAGGTGGCGCTCACCGAGCTGACGTGCTCGTTCGGGCCGGGGGTCACCGGATTGCTGGGGCCCAACGGCGCCGGCAAGAGCACCCTGATGCGGGCCATCACCGGACTGATCGGCGTGAACACCGGACGGGTCCGGGTGGAGGGGCGCGATCCCCGCACCGATCGGGAGGTCCACCGGCGGATCGCTCTGGTGCCCGAGGACGAGGCGGTGCCGCCCCGGCTGACCGCCCGGCAGCTCGTCCGCTACGTCGCCGACCTCCACGGCATGGGCGACGCCGAGGCCGCCGACCGGGCTCTGGAGGAAGTCGACATGCTGGGCGCGGCCGACCGTCGCCTGGGCGGGTTCAGCAAGGGGATGCGCCAGCGGACCAAGGTCGCCGCGGCCCTCGTCACCGACCCGCCGGTGCTGGTGCTGGACGAGCCGCTCAACGGCGCCGACCCCGTGCAGCGGGTGCATCTGGTCGACCTCTTCCGCCGCCTTGGCGCAGAGGGTCGGACGGTCATCGTCAGCTCCCACGTCCTCTCCGAGGTGGAGATGCTGGCCGACAGGGTGCTCGTGCTGGTGCACGGCCGGCTGGCCGCCGCCGGCAACCACCACGCCATCCGCGACGCCCTGGACGACAGGCCGCGGCACGTGCTGATCAGGGCCGACGACCCCCGCCGGCTGGGCGTGGCCCTGCTCGGCATAGCCAGCATCGCGGGCGTCAGCGTCACCGACGCCGGCCTGGTCGTCGCCACCGAGCGGGCCGGAGACCTCGCCGTGGCACTCGCCCCGGTCGCCCGCAGCCTCGGCGTCCGGCTGCTGGAGGTCCGTCCCCTCGACGACTCGCTGGAGAGCCTCTTCCGGGAGCTGGTGCGGTGAGCGAGCCCCAGGCGCCGAACTCTGGCACCCGCCCCGCGGGCCGGTCGGCGCTGGCCGCCATCGTCGGCTACACGGTGCGGGCCTGCGTACCGACGCGCCGGAGCCTGCTGCTCCTGCCCTTCGCGGGTGCAGTGCTGTTCGGGCTGCTCTCGCGAACCTCCGACGGGAGTGCGGTGTACGGGTTCGTCGACGTGGCCGGTTCCACCATGCATCTGCTGATCCTGCCCATCACGTGCCTCGTCCTTGGCGACGCCCTCCTCGGTGCCGAGATCCGCTCGGGTGTCTTCGCCTTCACCTGGCTCAGCCCGGTGCGCTACTCGACGATCATCGTGGGCCGCTGGTTGGGCGGGTGCGCCATCGCCATCGCCATCCTGGTGCCCGCCGTCGTCGTCGGCGCCGTCGTGGCCGGGGCGCCGTCGGCCGCGGGGCCGGCGGTGGTCGCCGCCGTCGTCGGCGGGGCCGCCTACCTGGCCCTGTTCCTCGCCATCGGGGCGACGTTCGAGCGGCCCTTCGTCTGGTCGCTGGCCCTCGTCATTGTCGTCGAGCACCTCCTCGGCGCGGCGCTGGCGGGCATCGCCCAGCTGACGCCCGGCTGGCTGGCCCAGGCGGCTCTCGTCGGGCTCACGGACCCGGCGGCAAGCCTGCAGCGGGAGGGCATCCCCCACGGTTGGGCGGCCGTCGGCCGGCTGGCTGTCGTGGCGGCGGTCGGCCTGGCCATCGCCACCCGCCGGCTCCGCCGCCTCCGCCCCGGGTCCGCCGCCGACTGACGGGCTCGCGGCGACAGCGGAGCGAACTGGGTCGGTGTACCGGCGGAGAGCGCGGTTGAGTCGCCCCGGTTCGCCGGGGTCCCGGCGCCGGGTCGGTCAGGGCGGTACTCTCCGCTGGCTCGTGTCGTCGAGGTGGATTGGGGAGTCCCCTTGGACAGCCGGATCTCGCGCCGTCAGGCGCTGAAGTACGGGCTGGGGGCGGGGGCGGCGCTCGCCCTCCCGCCGGTCCTCGGCGCATGCTCGAACGGTGGCTCGAAGCCGTCGGGCGGGGGCAGCGGCGGCGAAGCGGGGCCGGAGCTGCCCTACCCCCGGGTCCGCAGCAGCCACGACGGCGTCCTCGCCTTCGCCATGACGGCCACGCCCGCGGTCGTCGACATCGGCGCCGCCCGGAGGGCCAGCACCTGGACCTACGACGAGGTCGTTCCCGGCCACACCTGGGAGCTCAGGGGCGGCGACACGCTGAAGGTCGAGCTGGTCAACGCCCTGCCGTCCCTCCCCGACGGCCACCCCGTCGACCTCACCCGGCCGCACGAGTGGACGACCACCAACCTCCATACCCACGGCCTGCACGTCTCCCCCCTGCCGGGCGCCGACAACGTGTTCCTCCAGCTCCCCCCCGGCGAGCGCGCCAACATCGAGATTCCCCTCCCGAAGGACCACCCGGGCGGCATCTTCTGGTATCACCCCCACAAGCACGGCGGCGTCTGCCAGCAGATCCGCGGTGGCATGGCGGGGATGCTGATCGTCAGGGGCGAGATCGACGAGGTGCCGGAGGTGAAAGCGGCCAAGGAGCAGGTGATGGTGCTCCAGTCCATCGAGCTGGGCCCGGACTTCGAGCTGATGGCGCCGATCCCCCACCCCACCAAGACCGAGTCGTTCTTCCCGCGGACGCAGGTCTTCTACACGGTCAACGGCGTCCTCACGCCGAGGATCAGGATGTACCCGGGTGAGGTCCAGCGCTGGCGGCTGCTGAACGCGGCCGAGGGCAAGTTCATGGCCCTCCAGCTGAAGGACCACGACCTCCACGTGCTGGCATGGGACGGGCTGACGCTGGCCGAGCCCGAGACCGTCGACAACGTCAGGCTGGGAGCCGGGAACCGGGTGGAGGTCCTGGTGCAGGCGGGCGCCCCCGGCACCTACGACCTCATGCTCACGCCGGGCTCGAGCCAGCACCCCGACATCCCCGGCGGCCTGCACACCGGCGCCGCGACCACCTCGACGTCGGGGTTCTCCCAGCCCAGCGCCGAGCTGACGCCGAGGACCATGGCGACGGTGGAGGTCGTCGGCAGCGGGCCCCGGATGCACCTGCCGGCCACCCTCCCGGCCTTCGACCCACCCATCCTGCCCATAGCCAAGACGCGAGCGTTCTCCTACACGGTCGAGCGGGAGCCCAACGGGGAGTTCATCAACTTCGGCGTCGACGGGCTGCCTTTCGACCCGGCCCGGGCGCCCTACCAGATGAAGCTCGGCACCGCCGAGGAGTGGACCCTCACCAACGCCGCCGACCACTCACACGTGTTCCACATCCACGTCAACCCGTTCAAGGTGGTCAAGCTCAACGGCCAGCCGGTGGCCAAGCCGTTCTGGCGGGACACGCTCACCATCGACACACCGGGCGACTCGGCCACGTTCCAGTCCAACTTCGTCGATTTCACAGGCAAGACAGTCGACCACTGCCACATCGTCTCCCACGAGGACCTGGGGATGATGGAGGCGGTCGAGATCGTCAACTGAGATCGAACTTTCCTCAATCGGCACAGGAGGCAGTCATGGCCAAGATGACCCGTCGGCAGTTCCTCAGGACGGGGGCCGGCGCGGCTGCGGCCGTCAGCCTGGCCCCGTGGCTGGTTGGGTGCGGCGAGGGCGGCGACCCCACCCTGACCACCAGCACCAGCGTGTCGCCGAGCGCCCTGAACGACCTGCGCAAGAAGCTGCACGGCACGCTGCTGCTCCCCGGCGACCCCGGCTACGGCCCGGCCAGCGCCGAGGCCAACGGCCGGTGGCTCGGCATCCGCCCCGAGGCGGTGGCCGTGTGCGCCGACGACGCCGACGTCGCCACCTGCGTGAAGTGGGCGAAGGAGCACGGCGTCCCGGTTGCGGTTCGGGGTCGGGGTCACAGCTACGGGGGCTTCTCCACCACCACCGGCCTGGTCATCAGCCTCGAGCGCTTCAACCAGGTGGCGCCGGACCTGGCCGCGGGCACCGCGTTGGTGGGCGGGGCGGCCACCGTAAACGACATCTTCACCGCCCTCGAGAACAAGGCCTTCATCATCCCGGTCGGCACGTGCCCCGACGTCGGTGTCGGGGGGCTCACGCTCGGCGGCGGGATGGGCTACAACACCCACTGGGCCGGCCTCACGTGCGACCGGCTCCGGTCGTCGCGGATCGTCACCGCGTCGGGGGACATGCTCCAGATCGACGAGACCAGCCACCCCGACCTCTACTGGGCCTGCAGGGGCGGGGCGGGCGGCAACTTCGGCATCAACACGTCGTTCACGTTCGAGCTGGTGCCGGTGCCGGCCACCGTCGGGTACTACCGGTTCGAGTGGACGGGCGCCGACGCCGCCGGCGCGGTGCTGGCCGCCTTCGACACGATCCAGCAGACGGCGCCGGCCGCGTTGAACGCGGTGGTGGAGACCCAGGCCAAGCCGGTGCCGGACGGCGGGAACCCGCGGGATGCCGTGTACGTGATGTCGAGAGGCCAGTACGTCGGCCCGTTCGCCGAGCTGCAGGACCTGCTGAAGCCGCTGCTCGCCATCAACCCGCGAACGAGCGAGACAGTGCAGGAGATCCCGTTCTGGGACGCCGAGCGCCACTTCGCCGGCGACGTCGAGTCGCCGCACTCCTGGGGCGACATCTCCCGTTACTCCAAGGACCCGGTTCCGGCCGAGGCCTTCGCCAAGATCGCCGACCTGCTGGCCAACTGCCCGCACCGCTCAGCCGACGCCAACGGTGCCTTCTGGACGCTGGGGTGGGTGGGTGGCCCCGAGGTGGCCAAGTTCAAGCCGACCGACACGGCCTACGTCCATCGCGACGTGTCGTCGCTGCTGCGGCCGACGATCGTCTGGCCCAACGGCGACACCCAGGCGGGGAACGACCTCGTGGCCTGGGCCGCCGAGTGCCTCTCGGTGCTCGCGCCCTACACGCTGAACCAGAGCTACCAGAACTTCCCCAACCTGACGATCACCGACTGGCAGCAGGCCTACTACGCCGAGAACTTCGAACGGCTGGTCGACGTGAAGACCATCTACGACAAGGACAACCTCTTCCACTACGCCCAGAGCATCCCTCCGAGGAAGTGAGGCGGCCTGCTCAGTCCTCCCAGCTGTCGACGACGTCGAGGTTGTGGAAGGACGGCGGCCCGCTGCCGAGCTGGGCCATGTCCTGCGCCAGCTTCTGGGTCTCGGGGAGCTCGGAGTTCCGCATGGCGTCCTCGTACGAGTCGAACTCGACGATGATGAAGTAGTGGTCGGGCCGGTCGCGGTCGGCGCAGATGGTCCCTCGCCCCGCCGTCCGCTTCCCTTCCGTCTCCTGGCGGTACTGCTCGGACCGCTCCCGCATCTCGTCGAGCCTCGTGGTGTCGAACTCCAAGATCTGAATGAAAGCCACGGTGTGCCTCCTCGTTCCCAGCAACGGAACCCCGACCGTACCGCCGACCCGCCCTCCGTTGTCCCCGCGACAGTGCAAAAAAGTCGCTATATGCGACTATTTTGCACTGTCATCCGTAGTCTTTCCTGTTGGCATCTGTAGTCTTTCCTGAGTGCGCGTGACCCACGGGGCGCCGGCCGGCGCACGGCTGCACTGGGGCCTGATCGCCGCCGCGGTCGTCGTCCTGTGCGCCCTTCCCGCCCTGGTCCTCGGCGCGAGGGTCGACGCCTGGGCCGATCGCGTGCTGGTGTCGTTGTCCGCCGACGTGGCGGTGGCCGGGCTGGTGGTGGGCCTGCTCACCCTGGACACGGTGCTGCCGGTACCGTCCAGCGTTCTGGCCACCGTGGCCGGCCGGACGCTCGGGTTGGCCGGCGGCGCCGCCGCCATCTTCGTCGGCCTGTGTCTGGGCAACGTCCTCGGGTACCTCATCGGTCGGCTGGCTGCCGCGCCGGTGGTCGAACGGCTGGTCGGGCCCGAGCAACTGGCGTGGGCCCGGGCCAGGATCGGGACGCGCCCCGGCGCCATCGCCCTGTTCGTCACCCGGCCGGTGCCGATCCTCAGCGAGGCGGCGGTCGTGCTGGTCGGCGCCGCTCGGGCGCCACTTCGGCGCACCGCGGCGGTGTTGGCGACGGCCAACGTCGGCCTGGCAGTGGTGTACGCCGCGCTCGGAGCAGCGGCCCACGGCACCTTCGCCCTGCCGCTGGGTCTCGCCGGCGCCGTCGGAGTGCCGGTCGGGGCCGTGGCGGCAGCGGCGATGCTCGACGCCTACCGCCGCCGACGCGTCGACGGTGGTGGCACGATGTCCGGAGGCAAGGGAGGACCACCGTGGCGACCGTGACCGACCTGTTCCGTCAGCGCACCGCATCGGCCGGCGTGACGCGGCCCCGGGCCAGCCGCCGCGAGGACCTGCTGACCATGGTGTTCGCCACCTGGCTGATCGTCGGCATCTTCGTGGACGGCTGGGCCCACAACAACGACAAGCCGGAGTCGTTCTTCACGCCCTGGCACGGCCTGTTCTACTCGGGGTTCCTCGCCACCGCGCTGTGGATGACCTGGACCGTGCAGCGCCGGCGAGCGGCAGGCGCCACCGGCCTGGCCGCCGTCCCCGTGGGCTACGGGCTGGGGCTGGCGGGGGTGGCCGTCTTCGCCGTGGGTGGGGCGTTCGACCTGGTCTGGCACCAGATCTTCGGCATCGAGGTCGACCTCGAGGCCCTGCTCAGCCCGTCGCACCTGGTGCTCTTCTGCGGCGCGCTGCTGGTGGTCACCAGCCCGCTGCGGTCGGCCTGGCACGACCCCACCAGCCAGGCGCCCGGGCTGCGCCAGTTCCTTCCCGCCCTGCTGTCCACCACCCTGTGCACGGCCATGGTGGCGTTCATCTTCATGGTCTTCTCGCCGTTCCTCAGCGGCGCCGTGACCCAGGGCCCCTACCAGTTCGCCAGGTTCGCCATCGGCGACCCCGACCTGGCGTCGTGGTTCGTCGAGGAGGTGCAGCTGGAGGGCTACGCCGCCATTCTTCTGACCACCCTGATCCTGCTGGCTCCGGCCCTGCTGCTGATGCGCCGGTGGACGCTCCCGTTCGGCACGTTCACGATCCTGTTCGCCGCGGTGGGCACGCTGTCGGCCGGCATCGAGTCGTTCGAGCTCGGGCCCGCCTTCCTGGCTCCCGCCGTCGCCGGCCTGGTCGGCGACCTGCTGTCCCGCCGGCTGCGGCCGTCGTCCGAGCGCCCGTGGGCGATGCGGGCGTGGGCGGCGGTGGTGCCGGCGGTGATGTGGCTGGCGTACTTCGCCCTGCTGGCGGTGTCCCGCAGCGTGGGGTGGTCGGTGGAGCTGTGGTCGGGCGTCATCGCCATGAGCGCCATGGCCGGGTTCGCCCTGGCTCTGTGCGTGGCCCCGCCGCCCGTGCCCCCGCCGCCTGGGCCCACAGAGCCGGCGCAGACGTAGCAGGATCGGCGTCCATGGCGGTCCACATCCTCACCCTCTCCTGCGCCGACCGGCCAGGGATCGTCCACAGCGTCGCCGAGGGCCTTCTGGAGGTGAACGCCAACATCGTCGAGAACGCCCAGTTCGGCGACCAGCCGACCGGGATGTTCTGCATGAGGACGCGCTTCGAGTCGCCGATCGAGGACTCGGCGGAGATCATGGAGAGCTTGAAGCCCCGGGCCTTCGCGCTTTGGGCCCGCATGGACGTGCGGCGCGAGGACCGCCGGTGCCGGACCATGGTCCTGGTGTCGAAATACGACCACTGCCTGGTCGACCTGCTGTACCGGCTACGGACGGGGGAGCTGTCGATCGACATCCCCGTGGTGGTCTCGAACCATCGCGACCTCGAGGAGACGGTCGCCCGCCACGGCATCCCGTTCGAGTACCTCCCGGTCACGCCGACCACCAAGGCCGAAGCGGACAGGCGCCTGCTCGACCTGGTGGCCGCGCACGAGATCGACGTGGTGGTACTGGCCCGGTACATGCGGATTCTCTCCGAGGAGGTGTGCACGGAGCTGGACGGGCGGGCGATCAACATCCACCACTCGTTCCTACCGGGGTTCAAGGGGGCGAAGCCGTACCACCAGGCGTGGGAGCGGGGGGTGAAGCTCATCGGCGCCACCGCCCACTACGTGACCGCCGACCTCGACGAGGGCCCGATCATCGACCAGGACGTGGCCAGGGTCACGCACTCGCAGGATCCGGCCGAGATGCTGATCATCGGCCGGGACCTGGAGCGGCTGGTGCTGTCGCGGGCGGTCAAGGCCCACGCCGAGGGCAGGGTGTTCCTCCTCGGCCGCCGCACCGTTGTCTTCAGCTAGCCGGGGCGTGTTCAGCTAGGCAGCCCTGGCGTTTTGAGCGAGCCGGGCCGCACCGTCCCAGGCGTCACCGGTTCGCCGGGCTGGGCTACATGGAGAGGGCGCGGTTGGAGCCGAAGACGGTGCTCGTCCCCGACGACGAGCCCCCGCCGCTTGCCCCGTCGGCCTGGCCGTCGCCGGCCTGCCCGTCCTTCTCGGGACAGTTCTTGCCGTCGCGGGGGCCCCTCGCCGGGGGTGTGGCCTGATCGGGGAGTGTGGCATCGGGCGCGGGCGCCGTCGTGGTGGGCGGGTCGGTGGGCACCGTCGTCGTCTGGGCCTGCGATACGCCGGGGACGCCCAGCAGGAACCCGGTGATGGCCCCGCCCACGAGTGCGGCGGTGAAAGCGATGGATGCGAGCAGGGGCTTCTTGGTCACAGGCGGTCCTTTCGTCGGGGTGAGGGACGGGCTCACCCTGCGCCCCGAGCCTGTGTCCAGCCTGGCGTCCACCTATGAATCCGCCCACAACCGGCTCGGGCCGACAAACTCACAGGCGGATCACAGGGCATGCTGTGGTGGCTGTGAGCTACGAGTACGAGCATGAGCCGGTGACGTCGACTACCACCTACCCGCCCGAATGGGTGACGCCCGAGGAGGGCTGGCAGCCGTTCCCCGGCCCAGGCGGCCCAGGCGGCCCAGGCGAACGATTTCGGCGCCCCACCGAGGCCGCCGTCGTCGCGGATGCGCGGCGTGGCCATCGGTCTGGTGGCGGCCGTGCTCGCCGTCGCCGTCGGTGCCGGGTTGGGCGCCACGCTCGGCATGAAGGAAACCACCCGGGGAGCGGCACCGGGCGCCACCACCCAGACGCCGGCGCCCGCGCCCGGCGCGGCCACCACCACCACCGGGGCCACCGCAGGGGTGGTCGACATCACGACCACGCTGTCCTACGGCAGCGGCACGGGCGCCGGCACCGGCTTCGTGCTCAACGCGTCGGGCCGGGTCCTCACCGCCAACCACGTGGTGGACGGCGCCTCGAGCATCAAGGTCCAGGTCGGAGGATCGGGCCCCCGATACGAGGCGGCGGTGGTGGGGCGGGACGAGTCGTCCGACGTCGCCCTGCTGCAGCTCGACGGCGCACCGTCTTTGCAGGTCGCGCCGTTGGGCGACTCGTCGACAGTGTCACCCGGCGACCCGGTCACCGCCGTCGGCAACGCCCTGGGCAAGGGGCGGCTGAGCTCGGTGCAGGGCACCGTCGTCGCCCTGAACCAGACGGTCACGGTGAGCGACCTCGACGGCGCCAATCCCAAGACCCTGCGGGGCCTCATCCAGACGACGGCCCCCCTCCAGCCGGGCGACTCCGGCGGACCGCTCCTCGACGCCGCCGGGAAGGTGGTCGGCGTGGACACCGCCGCCTCGTCATCGTCGTCGGGCCGGTTCGGCGCGGTGTCGTTCGCCATCCCGATCAACACGGCCATGTCGGTTGCCGCCCGGGTGGAGAAGAACGGCCCCGCCACCACCACCGCGCCGTCGTCGCGGGGCGCGATGCTCGGCGTCCAGCTTCTCAGCGTGGACGACGCTCTCGACCAGCTCGGCTACGAGGCGCCCGCGCGGGACGGGGCTGTCGTCGTCGGCGTGGGATCCGGCACCCCGGCCGAGGACGCCGGCCTGGCCGCGGGCGACGTGATCGTGTCGATCGACGGCAAGCGACTGGCCTCGCCGGACGCGTTGAGCTCGACGATGCTGTCCCACAAGGGCGGCGACCGGGTGCGAATCGGCTGGGTCGATCCGGATGGCGACAGCCATTCGGCCACGGTCAAGCTGGCCACCGCGCCCTGATCCGGCACGCGCCGGCGTCCGCACCGTAGGATCCCCGGCCGTGAGCATGCCACCGCCTCCGCCCCCCCCGCCTCCTCCCCCGCCCCCCGGGCCAGGAGGGATGGCGGGGCCACCCGGCTCCGGCGCACCGACAGGACCGAGCGGCCCCCGGGCCGGGTTCTGGATCCGGTTCGCCGCCGCCCTGATCGACGGGATCATCCTCAGCGTCGTCGGTTTCGTCCTGCGGGCCATCGTCGGGTACAACTTCGGTTCCCTGCTGAGCCTCGCCCTCGCCTTCGCCTACTACGGGTACATGGAGGGCGGTCCGTCGGGCCAGAGCATCGGCAAGAAGGTGCTCGACATCAGGGTCGTGCGCTACGACGACGGGGGGCCGTTGGGCTGGAGCACCGCGCTCCTGCGCCACCTGTGCAGCTACCTCTCGGCCATCCCCTGTGGCCTCGGGTACTTCTGGATGCTCTGGGACCCGGAGAAGATGACCTGGCACGACAAGCTGTCGCACACCGTGGTCGCCCCCGCTTCGGCGTGGCCGCCCCCGCCCGACAGCTTCGGCAAGCCACCGGCCAGCTGAGGCCCGAGCCTGAGGACCGCCCCCCAGCCTGTCCCCGTCCACCGCCGGTTGGTGGGCCACGAGGTTCCCGGCCGCGAGCTGACGGTGATGGGCGGGGTCATGCTGGCGTTGGCCTTCGTCCTGCCGGCGCTCCCGGGTCACCCCGGGCTGCCCTGCCCGCTGAAGATGGTCACCGGGGTGCCATGCCCCATGTGCGGGATGACGACGAGCGTGGAGGAAACCGTCCACTTCGACGTGGGCGCCGCCTTCGCCGCCAACCCGGCCGGCATCGCCCTGGTGGTCGTGGCCGTCGTCCTGCTCGTGCGGCGGCCCAGGACCGTCCCCATCCCCGCCGTGCCCGTGCTGCTGACGGCGCTGGCCCTGATGTGGGTGTTCCAGCTACACCGCTTCGGCTTCATCTGACGGCACGGGCCCGCCTGCCGGTTGTGGCTGCCGTCGCTTGCGGTTGCGGGCCACCCCGCGGGTCGCCACCGCCGACGCCAGCAGGGCACCGACGGCCACCGGCACCCACGGCCCGTCGGGTGGTGCCGACGCCGCCGTGGTGGCGACCGTGGCGGGGGCTGGCGGAGGAGCGGCCACTCGCTCGCCGCCGGTGCCGGCCGTCGGCGCACCGTCGTCGGCTCCCTCCTGGTGCAGCGTGTAGAGGGTCGACGGCAGGGCCAGCGCCGCCCAGAAGCTCACGCCGTCGACGGACTTGGGCCCGGCGCTGCCGTCGAGGGTGACCTCCAGGGCTCGGCCGGACGGCCCCACCTGCGTGACCTTCACCGTCGCCAGGTCGCCGGCGTAGCCGACCCGGCGGGCGACGTCGGCCAGCTCCATGCGGATCGTCTCGGCCACCGGGTCGGCATTCGGGTAGGCGACCGGCACCAGGTAGGGCATCTCGGAGGCGGTCGGCCCGAAGCCCTCGGCCGCCGTGCCGGAGAGACCGGCGTGGTTGGCCGAGTAGACGGCCTGGACCAGGGCCCCGTCGTAGGTGACGACCTGGCCGCGCGTCTCCCGGACCGCCTGGTTCATCGCCGCGTACTCGGCCTGGGCGCCGAGGTAGACCTGGCAGGCATCGGTGGGGCACAGCTCCCGCCCGCTCCGGACCGTCCACAGGGCGTAGGTGCGGGCGGCGATGGCCTGGGCCTCCAGGGCGGCGGCGGGCCAGTTCGGGTCGCGGACCTCGCCCATGCCCTGCAGGTAGCGCTCGACGTCGACGTGGTCGACGAGCCGGAGCCCGCCACCCGCCGCCGACGCCTCGATCCGGCCCCGGTAGGACGCGCCGCCGGGAACGGCCACGGTGGAGTCGCCCTTCGGGATCGCCCACAGGGACCGGCCCGACACGGCCTCGGTGGGCTCGGGCTCGGGCGTGGCCGCGGCCAGCTCGGTGGGGCCTTCGGGCGCCGCCGGTGCGGGGGCGACCGCGGAGGGTGGGGCGGTGCCGCCGGTGAGGACCTGGCCCAGCAGGCCGAGCGTGGTCGGGGTCGCCACCGCGTCCGGCGGCGGCGTGGCGGGGGCGGCCGGGGCCGGGGCCTCGGAGACTGGCGGCCGGGCGACGGCCGCACCGTCCTGGGGCGTGGCGTGGTAGTTGCCGCCGTCGAAGGAGAGCTGGACGCTGCCGCCTGGGCTCACGGTCACCGGGAACCCGGCGGACTGGCCGCCGGACGGCGAGTCGCGGACCTCTCCGCCGCTCGGGAAGGAGACGACGACGGGCCCCGCCGGCTCGAGGACCGGCACGGCCAGGGTGCCGCTGGCCTTGCCGATGGTGGTGCCCGGGTAGAACGTGGCGAGGATGTCGGCGGCCGAGGCCCCGGCCAGCCCGAGGGCGAGGGCGCCGTCCTGGGCCATGCCGACGCCGTGGCCCGAGCCACGGCTCTCGATCAGGAGCGCGCCCCCGGGCGCCTGCGCACCGGCCGGCGGAGACAGCGAGAACAACAATGAGCCGGCTGCCGCCAGCACCCACAGGGTGCGCCGCATCTCTCCATTCTGCCTCACAAAGGGCTCAGGCTTGCCCTACAACCGGCTCAGGCTTGCCTCAGGACGGGTTCAGCTCCGGCGCAGCGCCACGTCGTCCACCTGCGCCTTCTGGCTCGTCGTCAGCGACACGATCACGTCGATGCTGATCGACGTCGACCCGTCGACGGCGGCCGAGGCCACGCTCACCTGCTGCCAGGCGCCGTTCCCCGTCGCCACCTTGGTCTTGTAGCGGAGGAGCGTGGAGCCTCGGTACTCACGCACGCGCACCGTCACCGAGCGTCCGGTGGGCGCCTTGACCCACGCCGAGCCGGTGTAGACGGCGCCCCGGACGGACGAGGCGACGACGGTGTTCGGCGAGTCGTCGAGCACGGCGTCGCCGGTGGAGCCGGTGCGGCCGATCTGGGCCGAGCAGCTCCCGCCGTGGGCGACGGTGCAGACCCGGGTCAGGACGGTCGCCGACGTGCCCGTGTTCCACTTGGCGAGGCTCGTCTCGAAGCCGGGGTTGGTCACGAGGTTGACGGACGAAGGCGGGACGGTCGTGGATGTGGTCGTCGGCGGGACCGTCGTCGACGTGGTGGTCGGCGGGACGGTCGTGGACGTGGTGGCCGGCGTCGACGTGGTCGAGGACGTCGTCTTGACGGCGTAGGAGGTGGGCGACACCGGCAGCGACGACACGTCGACCGCCTCGAAGGCCGACCCCGGGACGGTGCGCAGCCGCTGCAGGTCGTCGTCGTTCCAGCCAGGGTTGGGTGCGCCGCTGGTGAACCAGGCCGAGCCGTTGTCGGCCAGGACCATGCCGTGCTTCTTCATGGCCCGCAGGATCACCTGGTTCTGGGCCGAGAAGCCGCTGACGTCGAACGACGCCTTCAGCCGGAACCAGGCCCCCATGGGCGGGTCGGCTGCGCCGCCGGTGGCGGCCTTGTGGCTGGCGGGCCACACGAAGGCGTTGGCGGTGCGGGGGGCGGTGAAGCGGATGGCGTGGTCGATCTGGCCGGCGACCACCTCCTCGTAGCGCACCAGCCCGGGCAGGATCGGCAGGCCGGCGGCGTCGCCCGACGTCCAGCCGAGCGGTCTCATGGCGTTGGACGTCATGCTCCAGGTGGCGCCGGAGCCGGCTGTCCACGACGCCCCCCCGCTCTGGGGGTAGGCGCTGTAGAGCTCCCACAGCCGGCACTGGTCCTTGTCGACCACGAGGACGTGGCGGTCGCCGGTCGCGGCCGGCCCACCCTCGATCGGGGCGTTCGGCGGCACCGGGTAGGGCCCGGGGTCGCTCTCGTCGGCGTAGTCGAAGCTCACCGGCACCCTGGGCTGGGTCCCGGGCACGACGGTGGAGGGGATGCCGATGGGCCCGCCGTCCCAGGTGCCCGACCCGAAGTCGGCCTTCAGCTTGGCGGTGGCGCCGACGCTGGTGACCCACCCCGACGACTGGGCGTGCACGGGAAGCGCCGAGACGTCGGCGTGCCAGAAGGAGTCGGCCGGGAAGACGGGGCAGGCGGTGGCCCCGGGCACCGGGGCGGCCAGGCTCGGCTGACCGAGAGCAACACCAGCGGTGGCGACGACGAGAGCGGCGACGGCGAGCCCGGCGGCCCGGCGGTGAAGGAGACGAGTGGCCATATCGGCGCTGTCGTCAAGACCGGCCGCGCCCTTTAGCGTGGCCTTCATGGACGGCCAGGACGGACGCCCGAACGGGCGTCACCCGATGGCGGGGCTGCGGGCCCACTGGTACGTCGCCTGCCTGTCGTCCGACCTCGGCCGGCGCCGGCCCGTGGCCCGCACCGTCCTGGGCGAGCCGATGGCACTGTTCCGGGACGGCGGTGGCCGCGCCGTGGCCGTCGTCGACCGCTGCCCGCACCGCAACGTCCCCCTCTCGCTCGGCACCGTGCACGACGGGCTGTTGCAGTGCAGCTACCACGGGTGGCGATTCGACGGCGCTGGGGCGTGCCGGGCCGTACCCGGCCTGCTGGAGGAGCCCGATCGCCGGGCCCGCCGGGTCGACACCTTTCCCACCGTCGAGCACGACGGCTTCGTCTGGGTCTTCCCTGTTGGCGACGCCGATGTTGCCCCGCCGACCGCTCCGTTCCGGTTCCCGTGCGTCGACGACGCCGGCTACGAGACGGTGCGCCGGAGCCTGTCGGTGCGCGCCAGCCTGCACGCCGCCCTGGAGAACACCCTGGACGTGCCCCACACCGCCTTCCTCCACGGCGGGCTGTTCCGCGGCGGCCGTGAGCCCGTGGACATCGAGGTGGTCGTGCGCCACACCGACGACGGCGTCGAGGCCGAGTACCTGGGCGAGCCCCGCCCGCCGGGCCTGGCCGGGCGCATCCTGGCCCCAGAGGGCGGCGTGGTGAGCCACGTCGACCGGTTCCTGCTCCCGTCCATCGCCCAGGTGGAGTACCGGCTCGGCCCGAACCACCTGGTGACGACGTCGGCCTTCACGCCCGTCGGCGAGTACGAGACCCGGCTCCACGTGGCCGTCACGTTCCGGGTCCGGCTGCCGGCGCAGGTGGTGAAGGCGGCAGTGACGCCGATCGCCAACCGGATCTTCGCCCAGGACGAACGGATCCTGCGCCGCCAGTCCGAGACGATCCGCCGGTTCGGCGGCGAGCAGTTCGCGTCGACCGAGCTCGACGTGCTCGGACAGCACGTGCTGCGGCTGCTGCGGCGGGCGGAGCGGGGCGAGACCGGCGGCGGCGCCGACGACGAGCGGCCCCCGGAACGCCGGTTCAGGATGCGGGTATGAGCCGGGCAGCCGTCTCGATGCCAGCACTACCCGCGCACGTGCTGCACCGCCCGCAGGTAGTTGCCGCCCACCACCTTGGCCACACGGTCGTCGGAGAACCCCCGGGCCCGCATGCAGGCGATCAGCGCCGGCAGCTCGAGCACCGTGGGCATGTCGCGTGGCGTCACGATAAGGCCGTCCCAGTCGCTGCCCAGCGCCGCGCAGTCCTCCCCGCCCACGTCGATGACATGCGCGATGTGATCGACGACGGACTCCGCCGAGCGGCCGCCCAGGAAGCCGCAGTGGTACATGACACCGACCACCCCGCCGGTGGCGGCGACGGCCCGGACCTGGTCGTCGTCGACGTTGCGCCACACGTCGTGGACCCCACGCACGCCGGTGTGGGACACGATCGCCGGCAGCGACGGGTCGTGGGCGTCGAGGGCGTCCCAGAAGGTGCGGGGGCCGGCATGGGCCAGGTCGAGCACGATCCGCCTGGCATCCAGCGCCTCGACGTACTCACGGCCGGCGGCGGTGAGGCCGCGGTCGCGCAGGACGGGCGAGCTGGGCCGCCCGAGGGCCGAGGGCGTCAGGTGCACCAGCGTCACCCTCGACACGACCGGCGGGAGCCGCTCGACCTCGCCGGCCCGGACCGCGTTGCCGCCCTGGACGGCGATGAAGCAGCCGATGCGGCCGTCGGCCCGGGCGGCGCGATAGCCCGCCACGTCGGCCACCACGGCCACGCCGGGATCGGCCTCCAACGCCGCCTGCAGGCCGCCGACGTTGGCCAGGAGGATCTCCAGGCGCCGGGCCGGGCTGCGAAAGGGGTTGGTGGCGATGCTGAACACGCCACCGGTCATGCCCGCCTCCCGCATGCGCGGCACGTCGAGCTGGGAGTAGAGGCGCCCGCCGAGGAGCCCGGCCCCGTGGCGGGCGGCGAGGTCGTAGCCGAACACCCGGCTCCACACGAACGACTCGACGTGGGCGTCGACCACATCGTCGATCTCGCTTGGCACCCTCCGAGGATCCCACGCTGATGGCCGCCCGCCCCTTCCTGGACCGGGCCGACGCCGGCGTCAGGCTTGCCGCGCTGCTGGCCGGCTCCTGGGGCGGACGGGCCGACGTGGTCGTGCTCGGTGTGCCGCGTGGCGGCGTGCCGGTGGCCTACGAGGTGGCCCGGGCCCTTGACGCACCCCTCGACGTGTTCACTGTCCGCAAATTGGGCGTGCCCGGCCACGAGGAACTGGCGTTCGGGGCGGTCGGCCCGGGCGGGGTCAGGGTCCTCAACCCCGACGTCGTCGCCCACGTCCCGGACCGGATCGTGGAGGCGGTGACGGCCGAGCAGCGCCGGGTCCGGGACCAGCGGGAGCTGTCCTACCGGGGCGACCGTCCGCCGCCCGACGTGGCCGGCCGCACCGCCATCCTCGTCGACGACGGCCTCGCCACCGGGGCCAGCATGCGGGCGGCGGTCACCGCCCTGCGCCAGATGGGCCCCGCCGCCATCGTCGTGGCCGTCCCTGTCGGCACCGCCGACGCCTGCCAGGCCATAGGCGCCGAGGCCGACGAGGTGGTGTGCGCCCTCACCCCCGAGCCGTTCGTGGCCGTCGGCGCCTGGTACGACGACTTCTCCCCCACCAGCGACGCCACCGTCCGCGCCCTCCTGCATCGGCGACTTCCCTGACGTTCGAGCGGGTGCAAGCGTGATCTTCGAGCGGTTCGGGCGTGACATGCTTCGCGGATGCGCTACCGACAGTTGGGCGCCAGCGACCTCATGGTGTCGGAGATCGGCCTCGGCTCCTGGCTGACCTACGGGGCCGGCGTCGGCACCGAGCGGGGCATCGCCTGCGTGCGGCGGGCCTTCGAGGTGGGGATCAACTTCTTCGACACCGCCAACGTGTACGGCGGCGGCGCGGCCGAGACGTTCCTGGGCCAGGCCCTGTCCGGCGTCGACCGGGACTCGTACATCCTCGGCACCAAGGCCTTCTTCCCCATGCCCGACGGCGACCGCGGCCTGTCGGCGGCCCAGATCCGCAAGCAGGCCGACGCGTCGCTCCAGCGGCTGCGCACCGACTACGTCGACCTCTACCAGTGTCACCGCTACGACCCGGACACGCCGCTGGAGGAGACCATGGAGGCGCTGTCCGAGCTGGTCAGGCAGGGGAAGACCCGGTGGCTGGGGTTCAGCGAGTGGACCGCCGAGCAGATCTCGGCGGCGCTGGCGTTGGAGGGGGTCGAGCGATTCGTCTCCAGCCAGCCCGAGTACTCGATGCTCTGGCGCAAGCCCGAGCCGGAGGTGTTCCCGCTGTCGGAGCGGGAGGGCGTCGGCCAGGTCGTGTGGTCGCCGCTGGCCCAGGGCGCCCTCACCGGCAAGTACCAGCCGGGGACGCCGCCGCCCGCCGGGTCCCGCGCCGCCCACGATTCGATGGGCCCGTGGATGGGGCGCTGGCGCGACGACGACGTGCTGACCGCGGTGCAGCGGTTGCGGCCCATCGCCGAGGGACTCGAGCTGTCGATGGCACAGCTGGCCCTGGCGTGGGTGTTGCGCAGGCCGGTGGTGTCCTCGGCCATCACCGGCGCGTCGCGGCCCGAGCAGATCGACGACAACGTCGGCGCCGTCGGTGTCGACCTCGACGACGGCACCCTCGCGGCCATCGACGAGGCCCTCGACGGGGTGGTCGGTCCCTGAAGGCCCGTCCCGGAGGCGTCGCCCACGGGACGATCGTGGTCGTCCCGTCCATCTCGTTCCCCGTGGCGGAGCTGCGCAAGATCGCCGCCGTCCAGTCCTACGAGGAGCGGATGCTGTTCCTGCTGCTCCTGCTGGCCGACCCCTCCATCAGGATCGTCTTCGTGTCGTCGGTGGCCATCGACCCGGTCATCGTCGACTACTACCTGCGCTTCCTACCCGACCCCGACGACGCCCGCAGCCGGCTGGCACTGGTGGACGTGGCCGAACCGTCCATCGGCTCGCTGTCGGCCAAGCTCCTCCGGGACCCGCGGTCGCTGGCGAGGCTGAAGGCGGCAATCGGTTCGCCGGAGGAGGGGTACGTGCTCCCCTTCAACGTCACGCCGGCCGAGACGGGGCTGGCCTCCGCCCTCGGCATCCCGCTCCTCGGTCCCCGGCCGGAGCTCGTTCGGCTGGGCTCGAAATCGAGCTCTCGCCAGGTGGCGGCGAGGGCTGGCGTCCGCTACCTGCCCGGCGCCGAGGACCTTTTCTCGGTGAAGGCGGTAGGCGCCGCCATCGCCGACGTGCAGGCAGTCCGGCCCGAGGCGGAGGCCGTCGTCGTCAAGCTCAACAACGGGTTCTCCGGCCAGGGGAACGCCATCATCGAGCTGGGCGGGCTTACCGAGTCGCTTCCCGCATCGGCGACGACGTTCTGCGCGGCGGAGGAGTCGTGGGAGTCGTTCGAGGCAAAGATCGAGGCCGAGGGCGCCATCGTGGAGGAGATGGTCCGTGGCGACGGCCTGCGCTCCCCCAGCGCCCAGCTGCAGATCTCGACGGACGGCGCCATCGACCTGCTGTCCACCCACGACCAGATCCTGGGCGGTCCCCACAACCAGGTGTACCTCGGCTGCCGCTTCCCGGCCCGGCCCGACTACCGGCTCACCATCCAGCGGGAGGCCCTGAAGGTGGCCGAGGTGCTCGCCGAGGAGGGTGTGGTCGGCGCGTTCGGCATCGACTTCCTCGTCACCGCTGGCGGCGTGGTCTCGCTCAGCGAGATCAACCTGCGGATGGGCGGCACCACCCATCCCTTCTGGATGGCCCAGCTGGCGACGGGCGGCGACTACGACCCGACCACCGGCGACCTCCGGGTCGGCGGCGGCACCCGCTGCTACATGGCCACCGACAACCTGAAGTCTCCGCGCCTGGTCGGCCGTTCGCCCGCGGAGGTGATCGCCACCGTCGACGCCTCGGGCCTGGCCTACGACCCGGCGACGGCAACCGGCGTCACCCTCCACCTCCTCGGTGCCCTCCCCGGCGCCGGCAAGATGGGCGTCACCTGCATCGCCGAGACCACCGAGCAGGCCGACCGGATGTACCAGGACCTGCTGGCCGCCCTCGACGCCATTGACTGAACTGGTGCCACGAAACCGCGCCTGGCGCGGCTGGGCGTCACCAGTTCGGTGCGGGGCCTGGCCGCCGACTGAATTGGTGACACGAAACCACGGCTGGCGCGGCTGGGCGTCACCAGTTCGGTGAGGGCTCGCCGCTAGCCGCCGAAGTCCCCTCCGCCGAAGTCCCCTCCGCCGAAATCGCCGCCGCCGAAGTCCCCTCCGCCGAAATCGCCGCCGCCGAACCCACCGCCCCAGTCCCCACCGCCCTCGCCACCGTCGCCACCGCCGTCGTCGCCTCGGTCGTCCCCGTCGCCGCCGCCCCCGTAGTAGCCGCCGCCCCACCCGCCGAAGCCGCCGCCCATCATCGATCCCAGCAGAAAGCCGGTGAGCAGCCCGCCGCCGCCGAACCAGCCGCCGCCGCCGTAGAAGGGCACGCCGGCACCGGCGTAGAAGGGCTGGCCCTGCTCGTCGACCTGGACGGGCGGCTCGTTGCGGCTGCCGGGGCGGGTGAGCTCGGCCGGCGGCGGAGGTGGCTCACGCCCATCGATGACGGCCCGGGCCCGGTTCATCGCGTAGCGGCCCTCGTCGATGACCCGTCTGACCCTGGCGAAGTCGACGTCGTCGTCGGCGCGGTCGATGGCGGCTTGGGCGGCCTGGTAGCGCATGACGGCGGCGTCGTAGTCGGGACGGGCGTCGGGGTGGAGGTCTACCTGATCCTCGAGGGCCACCACGTCGCCGGCCAGCACCGACAGCTCGGCGCCGAGCTCCTCGCGGTCGGCCGCCGCCCGCTGCCGAGCCGCCTCCTTCTTCTTCCGGCCGCGGCTGACCAGCACGACGGCGAGCACGACACCTCCGACCAGGAGCAACACGAGCAGCCACGTCCCGCCCCCGCCGTCGCCCTCGTCGGCGGTCGACGGCTCGCCGCTGGGAGCAACCTCGACGTCGCGGCCCGACCCGGACCCCGACGACGACCCGGCCGTCGGCGCCACGTCCTGGACCCGTTCGACGAACGTGAGCAGCACCGCTTGGGGGCCCTGGCGGCTGGCGGACTGGAACGACGACGTGGCCAGCGATCCGACGGTGCGCGACGGGATCACGTTGCTGGCGGCGCGGAACTTGTCGCCGGCCAACACCGCGTACGTCCCTGCCAGCCCCGACCGTCGCCCCAGGAGGGCGGCCAGCTGGCCGGGGTCGCCGCCGGCCTCGTCGACGGCGGCGGCGGGCAGGACGGCCACGAAGATGGCCGCGTCGCCCGAGCGGATCACCTCGCGCAGGCGCTCGGCGTCGACCCGCCCCGCCATCTCGGCGGCAGGGTCGACGTAGACAGGGTCACGCCGCAGCGCGTCGGCAGCCTGGTCGACGGCACTTTGGGCAACCGCAGTCTGGGCCACCGCCGGGCCCGCGGCCGGTACCAGGACGAGGAGCAACAGCAGGGCCAGCCGCACCGGCCATCTACGACGCATGAGCCGATCCTTACCCAGGAGTGAGGCTTTGCAGCGTCGCCTCGTAGTTGCTGCGCAGCTGCAGCAGCCCGCCGCTGGCCGACGCCTCGGTCACCGACCGCTCCCTCACCCACAGGCCCGAGGCCCTGTCGACGTTGAGGGTGAGCTCCTGGCGGCCGGTGACGTCTCCCGGCGGCAACGTGGCGACCACCCTGACGCTGAGCGTGTCGACGCCCTGGCCACCGATCACCAGTCGCTCCTCGGCCTGCACGTCGACGGTCACCGTGGCCGCGCCGTTCGCCGTCGGCACGTCGAGGGCCCGCGACGTCCCCGGCCCGGCACCGGTGGGCAGGAAGAGAAAGGGCGTCGGTGGGCGCAGGTCGCGGGTGTCGGTGAAGCCGCCGACGCTGGTGGTGAGGCGCAGGGACTCCAGGTACACCCCGTCGGCCCGGTAGTCGAGGGTGAACTCGGTGACCGGGCCCACTCCCGCCGCGTCCCGAAGGTCACGGCTGGTCCGCTGGCGCGTGCCGGCGGCGGGATCGACGACGAGGGTGGTGACGGCGGGGAACGGCACCGTGGACAGGCCGAACGTCGTCGATCCGGTGGTCGAGAAGCGGTAGGTGCCGGCGGCGGCCGGCTTCGCAGCCGCGGGACCGGTGGGCGCGGCGGCCTCGGAGTCGGAGGGCGCCTCCGCCGGAGGGGTGGTAGCCGTCGGCCGCCGGGTGATGGGAGCGGGCTCGGCGGTGGTGGTCGTCGTGGCCGGTGCGGCGGTGGTCGACGTCGTGTCGGGGACGCTGCTCGCGGGTCCGGTTGCGGTCGTGTTCCTGTCCTTGCCGCCACACGCGGCCAGCAGCAGGACGAGCGTCAGCAGGCAGGCAGTGGCAGTGGCGGTGCCGGCGGCCCTGAGGCGAGCCATGGTCAGCTCCGGTGGACGGCTCGGGCCGCTTCCAGGGCGTTGATGACGGTCGCGGCGATGCCGGGGCCGTCAAGTCCGAGATCGGCGTGGATGCGGGCCGGCGGAGCCTGGGGGATGTAGTGATCGGGCACGCCAAGGATGATCACACGCGGCGCCGGCTTACCGGCGTCGGCCGCGACCTCCGCCACCGCGTCGGCGATGGCCGACCCGGCGCCACCGGCCCGGACCCCGTCCTCGGCGGTGACCACCAGCGGGGCGGCGGCGGCGTCGGCGATCATGGCCGGGTCGAGGGGCTTGACCAGGCGTACGTCCCACACCGTGGCCTCGATGCCCTGGAGCTGCAACAGCCGGGCGGCCTCCTCGGTGGCCTCCAGCATCTTCCCCACGGCCAGGATGCACACGTGCTCGCCGCGGCGCACCAACCGCCCGGTGAAGCCCGACCCCACCTCGTCGGGAGGCGACTGCCTGGCTGCGCCCTTCGGGTACCGCACCGCCGAGGGGCCGTCGGAGATGGACAGGGCCTCCTTGAGCATCACCTCGAGCTCCTGGGCCGACGAGGGGGCGAACACCGTCATGCCCGGCACCTTGGTGAGCAGGGCCAGGTCGAGGATCCCGTGGTGGGACGGGCCGTCGTCTCCGGTGATGCC
>CAWGUU010000014.1:0-487981 GCA_963825765.1 uncultured Acidimicrobiia bacterium | reverse complement strand
CTCGCATCACAGGCCTCTGGCAGGAATGGTGTCATGCCAATGGATGCGCGTGACGTGATGCAGCCGTCCACTTACGCGGCGACAGTGGTGTGGCCACACTCGTGACCTCGGCCGACATACGCGATTCGCTTCTGGCGCCGAGCTGGGCTACACGTAACCGTCGATCTGGTCGCTCCGCCGCTCGGCGGGTGATCCAGTGCTGCCCGACGAGCTCGTCGGTCGTGACGACCGGCGTACCGTCCTGTCCGTCTGGGGCTGGATGGATTACCCGCCCGTTTGTTCGTTCATCAGGGTACTCACCTGATCGAGAGACTCGATCAGTCGGGCGGCGACGTGGTCGAACGCGTCGATCGTGCTCATCCCGTGGATGCCGAGGCGCTCGAGCGCCGCTTCGCGCCTGGATTCCAGCCAGGTGCGCGATGCCACCGGCGGACCGGACGTCGTACAGCGCCCGCAATGGCTCCACGACACCTGCTGGTCCTCCAAGGCGCTCGGCCACGCGGCCGAGCAAACTCAGACTCCTTTCCCCGGAATTGGCGTCACCTAGGAACGCCTTCAGCGGCGCCGGATCGATCGCATCGACGAAGCACTTCGCAAGCAGGATCATCGGGCCACCAAGTGCTGCTGGGTCCTCGCTCAGCGGGCCGATCATCGATTCGTACTCCGGGGCAACGTCGTCGCCGAGCGGTCGCCAGACTGGGGTCCCAAAGAGCCGCTCGGACGCCTTCGCCGCCTTCTCCCGTGTGCGGCCGGATATCACCTGGGACGTCAGGCGACGACGCGAACTGGTTGAGAAAATCCCGGCGGAATCGTCCCTGCTCCATCTCTCCTTCCGGCATCACGTTGTGCGTGAGCCAGTGGCCCCACTTGTCCGGCGGCAGGCTTTCACCGAAGTCTCCGAGGTACACCTCGACGAGACCCGCTGTGTTGAACGAGATGTCGAGTCCCCAGAGGCTGAGGCAATCGAGTCGCGAGCGGCTTAGCCGGTTTTCGTTTCGGTTCTGAGGCGTACGGAATCAGGACCTCGCCCTGAAGTTCACGGGGGTGAGGTAGTGGAGACGGCTGTCGTCCTTGTCGAAATAGGTGCCGAGTTGGTCGGGGTCACAGGTGTGCCGAAGCGGCGCGCCAGTCGCAGCATCGACGGCGTAGATCAACGTCGGGAACTGGTTGTCCTGGCGCCGTTGCTCGAACCGAGGGACGCGGCCCGTTTGGATACCCCGAACGACGTACTGGCCGAGCAGCCGTGCGAACCCCGGACGGCTGCCGGTAAGGAGGTCAGAAGTCGCAACAAAATCGAAATGCGCCCAGTCGCTACTGAAGTCCTCCTCACGCGGTCGAAGCCGTCGACAGCGGTCATTGGCACGCAGTCGATCTGGAGAATCGCGTGACTCCCGCAGGCGTGGAGGTACTGTCGGAACTCGAGGGCCCGGACCTCGACGATCCAATGCTCTCGTGCGACCTGGGCACGGACTAGTTCCTGCGGTCGACCTGCCTCGTTGACGTACGCCCATCCGTTATCGACGGGGTAGGCGTCGAAGTACCACAGGAACGGTTGGGAGATGTCCAGCGTCGGATCCCAGGATCCGACGGGGCGACGGACCTGAATGAAGAACTCGAGTCTGGCGTCAGCGTCGGTGACCTGCAGACCACTGTCGAAGCCGTGGTCGCCCTCAAGGTTGTACCAAACGCTGAACGTCCGAGCCCATGGCCGACCCAGCCGGTGTCATCTATCGCTCTGCCTGCGTCGTCTGGGGCGACGAGGACGCAACCTCGACCGCCGTGACGATCATCGGTGAAGTAGTGCTCGCATTTGGTCAGCCACCCGGTCGGCTCCGGGGTCACGGCCGCCAGCACGTCGGTTCGCCACAGTTCGTCCGGATAGTCCCCGGCCGGTCGCTGCCATACGTCCATGAGCCTCGGTGGTGTCGGCCCGTCGATGTAGCCAGGGATGACCGGAATGCTCACGGCACCGAGGCTACGACCGGACAGCGCCAGTTTCGTCTCCTGCGGGGGGTGACTCTGTCCGGACACACTCGTGGAACAGCGAACCCTGCACCAAGCCCGGCAGTTCCTGATTTGCCTTTTGGGGACAGGCGACCTCTGCTCTGATCTGACGGACGCTGCTTGGTCGCCCGCTCAGGCGCACGAAATCGGCGGTCCGGCGCGTTGGGCCCTGGCGGCGGTGCGCGCCAGATCTTCGCGACAGAACGTGCGTAGGTTGCGGTCTTCAACCTGACGCTGGGCCTGGTCGGCTCCAGCCTCCGGGTCCCGCTCGACCCGGAGGTGCGACATGACAACGAACAATGCGACCCCGACGACGGAGATCGCGGTCCTCGATCCGCAGTCCTCTGATGCGGAGCGCTACGCGCTCGGCGCGTTTCTGGCCGGCTACCGCGGCCAGACCCGCGACGCCTACGCCTTGGATCTCCGCCAGTTCGTGGCGTGGTGTGACCAGCACGACCTGAGGCTGTTCGCCGTGCGCCGGGCAGACATCGAGTGCTTCGCCCGCGACCTCGAGGCGCTGGGACGTGCAACCGCGACCGTCGCCCGTCGTCTGTCGACGGTGGCGGGGTTCTACCGCTACGCGGACGAGGAAGGCCTGCTGTCGCCGTCGCCCGCCGCCCACGTGCGCCGCCCGCGCATCGACTACGAGTCCCACGCCACAGGGCTCGACCGCAACGAGGTCGGCGCGCTGCTCGTCGCCGCCGGGCTGGCGTCGGCGCGCGACCATGCCCTGATCTCGCTGCTGGCCATCAACGGGCTGCGGGTCAGCGAAGCGCTCGGCGCCAACATCGAGGCACTCGGCATCGAACGCGGCCACCGCACACTCACCGTGGTCCGCAAGGGCGGCAAGATCGTGATCATCCCGCTCGCGCCGCGCACCGCCCGCGCCATCGACCTGGCGATCGGCGAACGCGTCGAAGGGCCGATCTTCCTCGCCGCAAACGGCGACCGGCTCGACCGCCACGCCGCATGGCGGATCGTGCGCCGCCTTGCTCGCAAGGCCGGGATCAACAAGCCGGTCGGCCCGCACACGCTGCGCCACACGTTCATCACCGCTGCACTCGACGCAGGCGTCCCGCTGCGCGACGTCCAAGAAGCCGCCAGCCACGCCGACCCGAGAACCACCATGCGCTATGACCGCGCTCGGGTCTCGCTCGACCGGCACACGACCTACGTGGTCGCTGCGTTCCTCGCCGGCGCTGCCCGGTAGCTCAGCGGGCAGGGCCGTACACTGGCCGTCGTGTCCACCGTCGAGCAGCCCGAAGAGCCGACCGTGCGGGTCTACGCACCCGACGAGGCCCTCGACCGCGCCCGACCACTGCCAGGGCGCGACCGCCTCGTCGTCGAAGACATCACCGACGAGGAGTGGAAGGCGTTCCAAGAGGCGCTCGCTGACACATGAGTGAGGCCCGGGCCGCGGGCGTCGTCGTGGACACGATGGTCATCAGCTGGCTGTTCGATGACCGCCCCAACCCGCTCGCCGACACCTACCGCGAGCTCATCGGCAGCGAGCCCGTCGTGCTCGCCTTCCAGACCGTCATGGGACTCCGCTTCGGCGCGCTCCGCGCCGGGTGGGGCGAGCTGCGCCGTCGACGGCTCGAACGCCGCATCGCCGAGATCGCTGTCGCCCAACCCGACAACGAGATGATCACGCTCTGCGCCGAGCTCCGCATGCGGTGCCAGCAGGCAGGCCACGCACTCGGGGACAAGCTCCACGACGGCGACCGATGGATCGCCGCAACCGCCATCCGACTCGGCGTGCCGCTCGCATCCCACGACCAACTCTTCAACGGCGCACCCAGACTGCGACTCATCACCGCCGACGCCGCCCGCTGACGCATCGGGCCATCGGACGTTCTGTCGCTCCGACCCCGCACGCATCGCCGTCGATCTGTCGCGTCTGGCCAGATCGCAGTAGTCCATTAGCCGCTTGTGGGAGAACGGATAGGGCGATCGCCGAGCTGTCGTGGGCAGACCGCCGACACCTCAGTCTGCGAGGTCCCGGACGCGGGTGTCACCGTGGACGACCAGCGTGTCAACGATGCGCTGCCAGACAGCCAGCTCGTCCTCGCCGCAGTAGGAGCGGACGTTGCGCAGCCACTCGGGCAGAAGAAAGGTCCGGGAACCCGCCGGATCCTTGTCAACGACTCGCTCGACCCAAACGATGCCGAGCCGCGCCTGCTCTTCGATCGGCTGGGTCTGGAGCATATGAACCATCGCGTCGATCGCCTCGCGGCCGCCGCTCGACGCTTCGATCCAGCTGTCGATCTCTGGCCGCCACTGTTGAGGCACAGCCCAGCGGATCGGCTCGCCCGTCAGCTCGCTGTAGCGGTGCCGGTGCTCGTAGGTCATGTGCGGGAGAAGGGCCTCCAGCGACCGGCCCCGCCAACGCCACTGGTCGCGACCCCTGCGCCGCCTGACGGGCGATGGAGCAGGACGCTGTGACCTCCGGCGGAGGCGGTGAAGGCCCTTCTCACACGAGACTTCGCACGGACGACCTCCGGCGAGTCGTCCTGCGGATCTTTCCGGGCGTTTGCGAGCAGTCCCAGGACGTCGCGCATCAGCTGTGGCCATACTCCCCGCGCCGCGTCTGCCAAGTCGGGTTGTTCCTCCGCTGCGGCCACGATCGCCTCGACGTACTCCTCCAAGGCGTGTGGAGCGTCCGCAGCGAGATCGCGGGCGTGCTCCAGGAGAAGCGCAGGGTCCCCGCACGCCGCGACCGTCAGCGTGGCTCGCGCAGCGAAAAGCGCGTCCGACTCGCTCTGGTGGTAGCCGTGCTCGAACGGCTTCACGCTGCGGCGATCCGCGGCGAGGACTGCGGGTAGGAGGTCCGCCGCAGCCGGGTGCACACAGGTCTCGTGGCGTGCTTCCGCGCCGAGCGCTCGAAGGGCCGGACTGAGATCGGGAGCAACTACCTCCTGTTCCCCAGCGGACGCCAGCGCCGGGAGCAGGGGCCCGGTCAGCGGCCCTCGATCATCTTCTGGGTTCCATGAGGATCGTCGGACGGAGGCGTGGCGCACCGACTCCTCGACGAGGTCGAGCGCGGCGTTGTGGTGACAGGGTGACCCCTCACAGGGCGAGGCCCATACCGCGTCGAGCGCTCGACTCGCGAAGATGGGCACCTCGATTGGGGACTTCGTGAACAACCAGGTGAGCGCCGTCTCCGTCGTTTCTGCGCCCGAAGCAGCGAGTGCCTGTCGAAGTTCGGCAGCAGCGGGCGTTCGCAGCAGCGGTAGACCCCTCGCTGCCGAGCGATCCGCGCCGTGCGGGTAGAGCTGACCGTCCTCGACGTCATCAGGCGTGCGACTGGTGCGCTCGGCAATGACGTCGAGGAGAACCTGGGCCGCCCAGAGCAGATCGTCGAGCGGCACGTCGAGGCCGTCGAGGTAGGCCCCTTCAAGGGCGGCGGCGGCGGCTGCGATCGGGCCCTCGCTCGCAATTCGATCCCTCGCCCTTCGATCCCCGCCAGCAGGAAGGGTGCCCAGCAACTCGCGAGCCACTGCCACATCGGCCGTGAGCTCATCGAGCATTAGTGGAGGTGGCCGTCGGATCTGATCGAACCGGTCGACGTAGCGGGACTGGAGGCGCAACGACTCGTTGAAGCGGGCGTAATCCACGCGCTGTGCTTCAAGCGCCGCCGCGACCTCGGGGTCCTCGCGGTGCTGCACGACGATGCCTTCCTCAGTTTGGGTGGCGTCGTATGAGTTCCGGTCAAGCGCAGCTGCCCAGTGCAGCGCAGTCGTCGGGTCCTCCCCAAGTTCCTGTGCGCGGGCTTCGAGCCGGCCGCCCAGCTCGCGGAGCTCGTCGGCGCGGGTGTCGTCCGCGCTCAGGGCCAGCGCCATCACCACGCGCCACGGATCCCAGTTGCGGCGGTCCGCAGCAACCAAGGGTGCTCCGCGAGCGGCGAGCCTAGAGTGCTCACTCGTCACTCGGTTGAACTCGAGGTGCCAGACCGCAGGCTCGGCAAGGAACGGGTCGATAGCAGCGGTGCCCCGGCCGAGATGACGCACGAGCATCCCGTAGACCAAGGCGGGCATCGCCAGGTTTTCGCAGTCGGCAAGGAGGAACTGGGCGAGCATGTCCGGCGTCAGCCTGCCGCGCTCGATCAGCTCGTCGCCGACCACCTCGAGTGCTTGCAGGGCGCTCATGCAGGGGTAGGGACCCACACCTGTGCCCCGATACCAGAGCCACACGTGGGCGTCGCCGATGTACAACCTCGGTGAACCGGTGAGGTTCAGCTCAAGTGACAGACCATCGGTCGTATCGGTCGGGTCATGCCTGCCCATGACTTTTACCCGGATGCGGGCGGCGTGGTTGAGCATCCGGTTCAAGCAGCCGACCCCGTCGATGAAGTCGGCGCGGAACAGTGCGAGGAACGGACCGAGGTAGTACCCGGCCAAGGGCCCGAAGCCAGCAAAGTCGTGAGACCGGATGCCGTAGTCGTGGATGAGGTCACTGTGCCGGGGCCGACGGTCGATGTAGTAGGCCTCGGTCAGGTCGACGAGCAGCTCTGGGTTGAACTGAGCGATTGCGACGCCTGCCAGTGGGGACTCGAGCGCCGGTGCCAGGCGGTACGGGTCCCGATCGGCCACCCGCCGGAGCAGCGCCTCACCTTCGCTGCCCATGTCTGGACCGAGAAGCGCCAAGCAGCGGACCGTCGACTCGGACGTCAGCTCTCCGGGAAGGTCGCGTGCAGGCACCTCGAAGTCGTCGTCATCGTCGTCGAAGCCGATCGACGAGAACATGGCGAACTTGGCCGCTTGGGCCTCGGCCTCGGCGACCTCCTCCTCTGTGCGCGCCGCCAGGCGTGCCGCCTGCTCCTCGGCAAGCTCGCGTTCCCGGCGGTCACCTTCGCCGACACGATGAAGGATCAGCTCGAGCAGCCGCTGGCGCTCGCTGTCGCCGGAGGGCGTAGGCACGATCACAAGGCTCAGCAACCAGCCCTCGATGAACTCGGTCACCTCGGTGTTGGTGCCGGTGGGCCAGCCGCGCTCGAGAAGCAGCGCGGCCAGGTTCTGGGCGACGAGACGTTCGAGGAAGCCTGCACGCCGGTACCGGAGGTCGACCACCCGAAGCATGCGCCTTAGGCCGTTCCCGTCCTCGGCGGTCAGCTCGTCCCACGATCCGGCGAGCAGCTGCCGTGCCTCCGGAAGACCCAAGGCCGCCTCAGAGGGGACGTCAGCCCATCGCACTCCCGCCCCGGAGTCGACAAGCTCGTCGAACAGTTGCTGCACGTCTTGCAGCGTCAGCCGGTCGGTCGGAGCGTCGCTTCGGAGTCGCTGCTCGACGATCAGGCGCATGGCCGGGAGAGTCCAGCGGGGCGTGTTGTGAAGCTTCAGGCGCTCGACAGGCTGAGCGTCCTCGCCGAGGACCTTGGCGACGGCGTACGTGCGCAGGATGTCGTGGGTGAACGACGGCGCGGCTGACCATGTGGATTCGCTGGAGCGCAGCACGCCGTCGCGCTTCAGCCCGTCGACCGCCGCCGCGTCAAGCTGTCCGAGCTCCAAGCGCCCCGGCTCGAGTGCGTCGGCCGCTAGCTGTCGGAGCGCGTGGTCCCGTGCGTCCGGTGTCCCGCGCACCGTTCGTTCGTGATTGCGGACTAGGCCTGCCCAGACGGCGTCCATGGCGGCGCTGTCGCTCAACGGCAGATCCTCTCCGCCGGCCCGTGCGAGAAGATCCACGATCGCCGGGCGTCGCAGCAGCTCCCGGCAGTGCGGGACGCTCGCCAGGCGTTGGAGCGGCGGAACTTGCTCGACGAGGCTGTCGACCTCCTCGTCGGTCAGACCCGCCACCTCGTGGTGAGCCACCGTGATGCCAAGACGTGCGGCAACGCCTTCGACTGCGGCGCGGCCCTCCGACGATGCGACTATGCACACCGCGACGTCCGCTTCGAGGGCTGAGCGCGCCACGCTGTCGAGCGGGGTCTCGTCCGTCTCGGCGTGGACGTCGGCACCGTCGATGACCAAGAGCCGACGGGGCGCGTGCATCTCGGTGAGAACCCGTTCCACCGGCGCTCCGAGAGCGGATCGGAGCTCTGTGGGATGCCGTGGAAGTTGGCGGAGGTTCAGGACGACCGCTTGGAACTCTTCGGGCTCTGCCGCCTCGTAGTGCTCGACGAGCGATCGGACGAGGGCGCTCTTGCCCGTCCCTGAGTCGCCAGACACGATCAAGACGGGGGAGCCGTCGAGAGCCGCTGCCAGCGCCGCTCTCGCGTTGTCGCGTGGGAGGTGGACGTTGTGCGTGCCACACACGAGCCGAACGCCGTCACGAGCTTCGCGGTTCATGCGGCGCAGCTCCTCCCATGCCGCAGCCTCGGCGTGGCGGGCGAGTCGAAGCGCTGCGTGGGCGTCGCGGGCGAGCTGTGCTCGACGCATGACCGCAGCAGCGGGGCGTAGCCTGCAGCAAGTGACTCCAGCTTGGCTCGGAGCACCTCGGCGCCAGCCGCGGTCTGCTCCCGCGCCCAGCCTTCGAGCTCGGTGATGAGAGCCGTCCAGTCGGTCTCGTCCGGGGTCTCGAGCCGAGGCATCGAGACGTACATCTGCCGCAACAGCTGCCAGGTCGTTGCAGCGGCGTCATCGACCGGTGCGAGTGAAGCGGCCACGAGATCCCGAACGTGCTCGTACCGACTCTTCAGCGCCTGTCGCGGGCGGCCGTCAGCCGCCATCTCGACAGCGAACGCCGACTCGTCCATGCTCCGAGCGAGCGCTGTCAACTCGGCGAGCTCCGAAGCTCCGGTCTGCTGCCCGGCGACGGTCACGACCAGGCGACGTTCCACTCCCGGCTCCGTCGGCTCTCCCAGGGCCACTACGAAGGTCCCGACGAGCTTCGCCGTGTCCTCGTCGCTGCGGATGAAGTCCGGGTGCCGCCGCACCGCGACCCAGAGCTCAAGCGACTCTTCTTCCTCGCTGTCGCGCGCTAGGCGGACGTGGAGGTCGTCGACGGGACCTGCCGGTCGTTGTTGGAAGGCGACCTTGGTGACCCGCCAGCCTTCGGCCTCTGTGCGAGCGGCGCCGGTCAGCATCGCCGCCAAGTACCGGACGGCGGCACGGCGCTCGAAGGTCACCCCGCCGCCGCCAGTCGAGTACGACGACGCGACTCGGGCGGAGCTCGCGGGCTGCTCGTCGTGAGTGGTCCCGGAGTCCGCCACGTTCGAACTAGTCCTCCTCGTCCGCCGGAGGTGCCGCAGCAGCCAGCTCGCCAGCGGCTGCCGTCAGATCCTCGAGGATATCGACTCGGGCCCGCGCCTCAGGGGTGAGGTACTTGCTCCTGGCTGCTCCGACATGCATGAACCCTCTTAAACCGTCCTCGGCATGGTTGGCGACAGTCCGAACGGCAACATGTCTCGCCGGGGTCTCACGGTCCCGACCTCGGGGCTCCAAGTATTGGACGCGCGGGACAGGGCCCGGCAGAGGACCGAGGTCGCGACGCTACCGAATCGGCGATCTGATCCCATGCCGCAGCCGGCGGGGTGGGTGCCAGAACATCGCCCGGATTTCGCGCCAGCCCTAGCCCCAAACGCCGGCTCGCGGGCCGCCCTGCGCATCGACGGCAGCGACAGCTCGGACTATTCGGCTAGCGGTGGCGTTCGGGAACGGCCGAAGCGCATCACGCCGGCTTGACGGCTTGGAGCGTGTACGTGACCGGTAGCCGTGCCGGCGCCTCACGAAGCCGGTACTCGCCACCGCCGATCTCCTCCATGGCGACACCGAGTGGATTCCATGGAACCGAGTCGTGCTCCTCGATGGCCATAAGGCGTAGGCCAGCGTCCATCACGGCGGTGATGATCTCCGCGAGCCCGTGGTTGAAGTGGACGATGTCCGGCGATGCAAGGGTGCCGGCATGCTCGACATAGCTCACCGGCTCGCTGAACGCAACGCCATCGGTCTCGAAGTACGGGTAGGCGAGCACCAGGAGACCGTCAGCCCGGGGATCGTCGAGAGCCCAAAGCACCGGATGCCCCTCCCGCATGAACAGCCGACCACCGGGGCGAAGCAGCGCAGACACCACCTCGGCCCACCGCCGAACGTCGGGGAGCCAGCACAGCGCGCCGATCCCGGTGTACACCAGGTCGAACCGATTTGCCCCCAGCGCCTCGACTGCTCCGTAGAGCTCGCTCTCGACGAAGTCGACGCTGGCGCCGGCCGTCGCGGCGAGCTCCGTAGCGGCGACCAGTGCCGGAGCCGAGAAGTCGAGTCCCGTCACCGACCGCGCCCCGAGCCGGGCCAGCGACACGGTGTCGGTGCCGATGTGGCACTGAAGGTGCACCACATCGAGCCCCTCGACACTGCCCAGCCGCGGCCTGTCGAACCGCACCACGCCCGATAGGTGCTCAGGGTCATCCCGGAACAGCTCCAGCCCGTACGCGGCGACGTGGTGGGGCACCCGGCTGTCCCAGTTCGCCAAGTTCACGGCGATGTAGTCGCTCATTCCGCCGTCCTTGTGCTCAACGGGCGGCCGAGGCCGCGCAGGATCGCCTGCTCCACAGGGAAGGCTGCCGGCCGGTCGACGAGCGCATACGGCTCCTTCAGCCAGACGCTCGGTTGGGCGATGATCCGTGCGGTCCGGCCGCGGTGGGGCCACGACGCCCGGTGCACCAGGAATGGGTGACAGAGGTAGACGTCGCCCGCCGCTCCCGTGGCCGGCACGGTCTCCCGCTCGAACGCGGCCGGCGGCAGGAGCGACTCGAGCGAGCACCACTCCAGTCCTTCATCCCCCGCGCCCCGAGCAGCGAAGCCACATCGACGTGACTACCTCGAAGGAGCAGGGTGGGCGAGTCGTCCTCGCCCACATCGGTGAACAGGAACAGCGACAGCAGGGCCCGGGTGGGCGAGTGCACGCTGGCCCACGTCTTGTCTCCCCGAGGCGTGCCGCTATCGAAATGCCATCCCGCGTACCCGGGGTCCACCTCGGCGGGAAACCGCACGGGGATGTGACCACCTACGCCCTGCCTTGGCGTCCACCGGTCAGGGCCGATCAGCTGGTCGTAGGCATCCCACAGCACCGGCGACGTCCCTGCCTCGACGAAGGGGCCACCCTCCGGGCAAGGAATCCACACCAGCGGCCTCGTCCACGTCGCCCGGTCCTCACGCTCTACTCCGAGTGCGCCCAACTCTGCCCAGACGACGTCGCCGCACGCGTCGGCGACATGCTTGGGTACTGCGTCGCGGATCGCCACGAAACCGTCGGTGACGAACTGTCCGACCTCTGATTCAGTCAGCACGGCCCCAGCCTTTCCCGTTCCGGCCGTCGGGCGCCAGCGTTTTCGGCGCTACGAGCCATCGACGGTGCGTCCCAATAACCCACGGGGTCCGTGAGCACGGCGCGTCCCTCAACGCCGGCTGGGCAGCGTGGTTGAACTGAGCCTCCCATGAACAGGAGGACCAGTCATGACGACCATCCAGTACCGCGAGCCCGACCACCCGATTGACGATGCCGAGTTGGCTGCCGAGGCGTATCGGTACAGCGGACGCACGCTCGAGGCGTACCGCCATGACCTGCGCGGCTTCTTCCAGTGGGCGTCCAACAACGGCGTGGTCGTGCTCGAGGCCGCTCGCCCGCATATCGAACTGTTCCGTGCCTCGATGGAAGATCGCGGTCTGGCGGCCTCGACGATCGACCGGCGGCTCTCGACGGTGTGCGGGTTCTACCGGTTCGCTCATATCGACGGCCGGATCGGATCGAACCCTGCCCAGTACGTCCGCCGGCCGCAGGTCCACCCCTCGGACGCTCGCGGTTTGGATCGCTCCGAGTTCGGCGTGTTCCTCTTCACCGCCGAGCAGTACGACCGCGAGCACGCCGCGCTCGCGGTGCTGCTCGGACTCAACGGATTGCGAGTCAGCGAGGCGTGTGCCACCAACATCGAAGACCTCGGGATCGAACGAGGTCACCGGACGCTGCGCATCCTTGGCAAGGGGAACAAGCCCGCGACAAACCCGCTGGTTCCCCGCACCGCCCGCACGATCGATCTCGCTGTCGGGGAACGCCACGAGGGTCCGATCCTGCGCCGACGCGACGGACAGCGCCTCGACCGGCGCACGGCGCACCGGTGGGTGCGCTCGATCGGCAAGCGCGCCGGGCTCGGGCACGTCCACCCGCACATGCTGCGCGCCGCGTTCATCATGGCCGCCCTCGACGCCGGCGTACCCCTGCGGGACGTGCAGACCGCCGCCCGGCACTCCGACCCGAGAACGACGACGATCTACGACCGGCGTCGCCAGAACTTCGACCGCCACGCCGCCTACGTCGTCGTCGCCTTCGTCGCGGGAGGCTGACCAACGCCTGGGGGCGTACGCTTGTGGCCGTGAGTGACGCCGTTCGACCCTCGGGCGAGGCCCCGCACGGGACCTCGTTGCTGCCAGCCGATCTGACCGACGATCAGCTCGACGCGGCCCAGGTGCTCGACTCGATCGACTCCCTGCTGATCGAGGACCTCTCCGAGGCCGAAGACGACGCGTTCGCGGCAGCGCTCGAGTCGTGAGGATCCTCGTCGACACAGGCGTCTTCAGCGCGTCCATCAGCCGACGCCGCCGCGCCCGCTTCGAGACCCAGGTCGGTCTCATGGCCGGCCACCAGATCTTCCTCGCCGCCGGCACCGTTGCCGAGCTCCGCTACGGCGCGCTCGTCGCCAGTTGGGGAGATCAACGCCGCCAGCGGTGGAGCAGTCGATCGCCGCGACGACGGTCGTGCCCGTCAGTGACGCCCTGCTGACGGCCGTCGCCGAGCTTCGCCACGCCTGCCGACAGGCCGGACATGCACTGCATGAACCGGTCCATGCCAACGACCTCTGGATCGCGGCGTCTGCGATCCATGTTGACGCTCCGCTCCTCACCGCCGACGCCGTCTTCAAGGACGCACCGGGGCTCAACCTCCACCGATAGAGATCGCCGGGCAGAGGGTCTGGGGCGACACTCGAGGGCGCGCCACCAGCCCGCCGACCGGTCGACAACCACGGTAGACGGATGATCGGCCCATTTGAACCACCTCGTCCCTCCGGTCGCCCGCTAGTTCCACTTGCGCTAGCGGCGCTCGAGCACAAGCAGGAGGCGGAAGCCGGCGTAGGGGCCCAGGTGGCGTTCCAGATGGGACTCGAGCCGCAGAAGGGGCCCGATCAGCGACCGAGGTACGAGGCACCAGCGGCGGAAGCCTCCCGACAGCGGGTAGGCAAGCAGGCTGAGCGTCTCGGCGTGCAGGACCTTCAGACCGGGGAACTGGGACTCGACCCGTAGGCGGTCCCGGCCGGCCAGCAGCGTGGGGATGGCCTGGTTGGAGTCCATCGGGTGCTTGGCGGCGTCGGGGCTCCCGTCGGCCAGGGGGTCGGCGTCGAGGAGCACCGGCTCGGGGTGGCCGAGCTTGAACACCACCCGGCTGACCGGGGTGATTGCCGGCTCGACCAGCACCACCCGCCCGCCTGGACGGAGGGCGCGCTGGGCCTCGGCCAGGAACCGGCCCGGGAACTCCACGTGGTGGAGCACGTCGACGCCGACGACGGCGCCGAGGCTGGCGTCGGCGAAGGGGAGGGCTTGGGCGTCGGCGAGGGCGTCGAGCCAGTCGCTGGGCACGACGTCGGTGGCGACGACGTCGGGCAGGTGGTCCTTCAGGTTCCCCGACCCGGCCCCGATCTCCAGGATGACGCCCAGCCCGGCCGGGCACCAGGCCCGCATGCGTCGGTAGTAGTCGGCGTAGACGGCCCGTAGCGCCGGCTTGGCGTCCCAGACCTGCCGGAACTCAGCCGGCGTCAGTGCCCGTTCCACGCCCCTCCGGCCGTGTGCCTGCCCCGGGTGTGATCGCGGCTTCCGCCGACTTCAGCCGCTCGAAAGCGACGACGACCATGCGGGCCAGCAGCCACCCGTGCCGGAAGCGCGAGATCTGGGTCGACCCGTACTGCCGGGCCCGGTAGCGAACCGGGATCTCCACGATCTTGAGGTTGAGCTTGGCCGCGCCGAAGATCAGATCGAAGTCGCCGAACGGGTCGAAGTCGCCGAAGTACTCCCGGCCGGCCTCGATCTGGCGGTAGTGGGCGGCCGACAGCGCCTTGGTGCCGCAGAGGGTGTCGGTGATGCGCTGGTTCAGCAGCCAGCTGAACAGCCAGGAGAACACCTTGTTGGCGGCCATGTTCAGCATCTGCATGGCGTCGTCCTCCATGGCGTAGACCAGGCGGGTGCCCATGACCAGCTCGCCTTTGCCCGACGCCAACGCCTCGTAGAACTTGGGAAGGTCCTCCGGCGGCGTCGTCAGGTCGGCGTCGAGGATCATCAGCAGGTCGCCTCGGGCCAGGCGGAAGCCCTTGCGGATGGCATCCGCCTTGCCGATCCCGTCCTGGTGCACGAGCTTGATGTCGAGCTCGGGGTACTCGGCGATGACCTTCTCGATGGCGACGACGGTCTCGTCCTGGCTGTGGCCCTCGACGAACAGGATCTCCATGTCAGGCGCCAGGCGGGGAATCCGTTCGACGGCGGGCCCGATGTTGCCGGCCTCGTTGCGGGCGGGGACGACGACCGTGACCGACGGTGACTCGGGGAGGGGGTGGCCCAGCGGCCTGGCCACCGCGTAGCTGCGCAGGCCCATGCGCGACAGTCCGGGCAGGGGGCCGAGGAACCGGTTGGCCAGGGGACCGAGCCCCCACAGCCGCTTCGGGAGGATCTGGCGGTAGTCGGTGCGGACCACCTCGTAGTCCGTGAGGGACAGGATGCCGGCCAGATCGGCGGCCGACAGCCAGTTGTGCTCGGACGTGGGCATCTGCTGGCGCAGCCAGCGGGCCACCTTCAGCGCCGGCGACCACAGTCTGGAGTAGTACGCGATCACGATCCTCGTGTCGCGGTGGCAGAGCCGGTGGAGCTGGCTCACGGCGGTGGCGCAGTCCTCGAGCGAGCCGACCGTGTCGGACAGGAGGATGATGTCGAAGGGGCCGGGGAGGTCGTCGAGCACGGAGGGATCCTCGAGGTCGCCGACGTGGAACTCCAGGTCGGGGTGGCGTCGTCGCGCCTCCTCGACCATCATCGGGCTGAGGTCGACGCCGACGCCCCGGGCCGGGCGCAGGGACGCCAGCAGGCGGCCCGTGCCGCAGCCGAGGTCGAGGATCCGAGATCCCGGCGGCACCAGGAAGCGCGTGTAGCGGTAGTCCTCGTCGTAGTAGTAGGCGTTGCGCTCGATCCACCACTCCCGCTCGGCGGCGAGCGCGTCGGCCTCTTCGCGGATGCGCCGCTTGCGGGCCGACTCGGACCTAGTCGCCGCGTCGGTCATGGCAGCGGGCGACCCCGGAACACGTCCACGGGGTCGGGGTAGATGGAGAACAGGGCGTCGGTCTCGGGGTCGTGGACGACGTCGCCGCAGAGGTACAGCGCCGAGGACCGGGGGGCGGTGACGGCCCCGTCGACCACGGCGAAGCGGTCGGTGCCGGAGAGGGTCAGGCCGTGGATGAGCGTCCACGGGGGGTCCACGCCGCTGAAGTGCTTGCCCGGCATGGGCATGAACAACGGGAGCTGGGCGGCGAATGCGGCGTTGCCGACCTCGTCCACGGCGCGCCGTCCGCCGTCGGGGACGATCCGCACGGCGACCCCGCCGAGGAGCGGCTCGGCCGGGCGTCCGTCGGGGCACAGGCGCGGCGGTGCCGGGGGACGGCCGACCGCAGCCATGGCCACCGGTGGTCCGACGAACAGGACGCCGACCAGCGCGGCACCCACGACGAGGGGGAGGGCCATCTCCCTTCTCGGCCGCTCCTTCCACCCCGATGGCGCCAGCTCGGTCGTGACCGCCGCCCGACGCTCCCGGGCCGTCCGGGTCAGCACCGCCACGGCGAGGGCGAGGGGCAGGGCCGCGAACGGGGACGTGGCCGCGAACACCCGCACCGTGTCGACGCCCAGCATGGGCAGGCAGGCGGCGGTGGCCCCCACGCCGACGAGGGCCATGACCACGTGGGGCGTATCGGCCAGCCGTCTGGTGCCCATGCCGATGAAGGCGACGAACGCGGTGACCATCAGCGCCGGCGCCACCCACCCGGGTGGGGTGTTGCTCGGCACGAAGCTGACGAGAATCGGCACCACCACGATCATCGAGGCGAACAGGCCCAGGTCGACGAGCAGCCAGAACCGGTCGCGGCGGGCCCTGACGGCGAAGGCCACGGCGATGGCGAAGGCGACGGCGGCCATCAGCGCCCGGTGCCGGCCGACCGGGACGTCGAGCAGGATCTCCTGCTTGGCCATGCGCAGGTAGTTGAGCTCGCTCTGCACCGCCGCACCCAGGAAGGTGTCGGGATGGGCCAGCACCTCGGCCCGGGCCTTGGCGTTGACGAACTTGTTGCGGTCGGAGTCCGACATCTTCCACGTCTCGGGGTGCTCGTTGAACACCACGTGCCACGCCGGGTCGAGCAGATTCCAGCTGGCCTTGCCCCTGGCCATCCCGTAGACGAGGAACCCGCCGTTGCCCATGACGTTGTCGGTGTCGCCACCGAGGCCGGCCAGGGCCACCTGGTTCATCGACACGCCGAGCACGACGATGGCGGCGCAGGCGCCGAGCATCCTCCAGTCGTAGCGTCGGGATCCCCGGAAGTGATACGCCAGCCACAGCGGCAGCACGACGGGCAGGAGGAGCACGCCGGACCGGGCATCGAGCGCGAGCGTCAGCAGGAGGATGCCGCCGACGGCCAGCCAGCGGTTCCTGGAGCTCACTGCGTTCCAGATTGCGGCGAAGGCCAGGGCGCCCAGCGTGACGCCGAGCACCTCGGTCATCGGCGTCGGGCCGTACACCCGGGCGAAGCCGAAGATGCCGACGAACAGGGCGAAGCCGGCCACCGGGCCGAGGTCCCGGGCGACGGCCCGGGCCGCCAGCCAGGTGGCCGCCCCGGCCGCGATGGCGCCGAGGATCAGCGCCATCCGCAGGTCGAGATGGGTGACGGCCAACCGCACGGCGAGGAACATGGCGTTGAGCGGCCGCCGGGAGTTGTAGACGTCGAGGTCGCCGAAGAACAGCAACCGCTCGGCCCCCCCGAAGTAGATGTGGGGGTCGGAGTAGGGCACCCCGCCGCCGACCATGCCCCACCACTGGCCCGTCTGCCACGCCGCGAACAGGGGGATGCAGAAGGCGATCATGCTGGCGACGAGGCCGGCGGGCCCGGTCCACCGGCGCAGCCCCGGGGGCACCAGCCGGGCGGCGGGGAACACGATCGCCTTGACCACGGCCCCGCAGACCAGCGCCCCGAGGGCCAGGTACAGGTACTTGACCAGGCGAGGGTCGAGCCAGGCGAACGCTCGCCGCCCGAACGGGAAGACCCACGCCCACCACAGGACGAGGAGGACGGTCCCGGCGCCGACCGCCACCCGCACCCATGTGGAACCGGCGGGACCGCTTCCTGCGACAGGGCCGGCCAACCCGTCGTCGGCCCGCGACGGCCCGGCGGCGGAGCCGGCCGATCCCTCCGGAGGGGAGAAGATGCGGCTCACGACTGGGTTTCCGGCCGGGTCAGACCCGGCGGGCCTCGGCCGCCTCGCGGTTGGCCAGGTACCAGTCGACCGTCTCCCGAAGGCCGTCCTGGAGCGGCGTCGTGGCCTGGAACCCGAAGAGCTTTTGGGCGAGAGAGGTGTCGAGCTGGCGGCGGGGTTGACCATCGGGCTGGCTGGGGTTCCAGCGGAGGGCGCCGTCGAACCCGGTCGCCTCGGCGACGAGCTCGGCCAGGCGGCGGACGGGAAGCTCCTCGCCGGAGCCCAGGTTCACCGGCTCGTCGCCGTCGTACTGCTCGGTGGCGTCGACGATGCCCCGCGCCGCGTCGGCGACGAAGAGGAACTCGCGGGAGGCGGCGCCGGTGCCCCACACCTCGACCTCGTCCCTGCCCTCCTCACGCGCCTCGACGCACTTCTTGATCAGCGCCGGGATCACGTGGGACACGTCGGGGTGGAACTTGTCACCCGGCCCGTAGAGGTTGGTCGGCATCAGGTAGATGATGCTCTGCCCGTACTGGGCCCGGTTGGCCTGGGCCTGCACCAGCAGCGCCTTCTTGGCTATCCCGTAGGGGGCGTTGGTCTCCTCGGGATAGCCGTCCCACAACGACGCCTCGACGAACGGCACCGGCGTGATCTTGGGGTACGAGCAGATCGTCCCGACGACCACCGTCTTGGGCGTGCCGGCGCGGCGCGCCTCCTCGATGACGTAGGTGCCCATCAGCAGGTTGGCGAGGTACAGGTCGGCGGGGTAGCGCCGGTTGGCGCCGATCCCGCCCACCCGGGCGGCGAGGTGGACGACGAGACGGGGCCGGTAGGCGTCGAACATGGAGGCGACGTCGTCGGCCCGGGTGAGGTCGAAGTCGGCCGACGACGGGGCGACGACGGGTCCGATGCCGCGGGCGCCGAGCTCGCGCAGAACGGCTCGTCCGACGAACCCGGATCCCCCCGTGACCAGCACCGGGCCGCTGTCGTTCGACGGCTCGACCACCGAGCGACACTAACCCTTCGGGACGAGGCGCCCGCCTGGAAGCGCTGTCGTCGTGCCCGGTGCGAGCCATCATGAGGCGATGGACCCCCGACTGCCGGACCTGGCCCGATGGCTGTCGAGGCCGCTCACCGTCGTCGACGTCGGCTGTCGCTGGGGACCGCAGGCCGTCTGGCTCGAGTTGCCCGGCACGCGGGTCATCGGCTTCGATCCCGACGACGACGAGTGCCGCCGGCTGACAGAGTTGACCGGTGGCGGCCCGGCGGCGCGATTCGTGCCGGTTGCCCTCGGTGCCGAAGCCGGCCCGGCAGTCCTGCACATGACTGCAGAACCGGCGTGTTCCTCGCTCTACCCCCCGGACGTCAGTCTCCTCGAGACGAGGAACTGCCTGGGGGTCATCGCCCCGACCGGCGAGCTACAGGTGGAGCTGCAGCGGCTCGACGACTGGACCGCCGCCGAAGGCGTCGATCGGGTCGACTACCTCAAGCTCGACACGCAGGGTTCGGAGCTCGACGTCCTCCGGGGAGCCGTCCGAGCCCTGGCGACGGTCCGGGCGGTGGAGGTCGAGGTCGAGTTCAATCCGATCTACGAGGGCCAGCCGCTGTTCGCCGATGTCGACGCCTTCCTTCGGCGGCATGGGTTCGTGCTGTGGCGGCTCGCTCACCTGGCCCATTACGGCGTGACGGACGGCGGCCCGGACTTCGAGACCCACGAGACGCACTGGTTCGACAGCCGTCAGGCCGCACTCAGCGGCGGCGGCGGCCAGCTCTACTGGGCCGACGCCTTCTACGTTCGCGAGGAGGTTGCCTTCCCGCCCGACTCGGTCCCGTGGGACAGGGCGGTTGCCGACGCAATCGTCACCGGCACGCTCGGCTTCTGGGACCTCGCCCACCAGGCCGCCGCCCGCGCGTCGGGCTCGCCGCCGGAGGTGGACCGCCTCCTGCGAGGACTGTAGCGGGCCGACCGTCCCCGGACTAGAGCTCCTCGCGCTGCCACCGCAGCACGCGGGCGTCAATGTCGACCATGAGCCACCAGCTTGCGGCGTCACGCGGGTTGCCGCAGACCGCCCCCGGGTTGGCCATGCAGGCGCCGGTCCCGAGCCAGTCGTAAGACTCGCCCGGGGCGGGGCGCACCGCGCGCGTCGTGGCGCCGTCGTAGGCGAAGAGCGCCGGTTCATGCGTATGGCCGACGAGGCCGAGCGAGCCCAGGGGCCGGTCGGGCAGGACCCGGGCGGCAGTCGCCTCCGTGAGGAACCCGAGCAGAGGGTGGCGCGGCGAGCCGTGCCAGCAGTCGATGCCGTGACGGCTGGCCATTGCCCGCTTCGCCAATCTGAACACGTCGCGCCCGCGGGCGGTGACCTGGTCTGGCCCGAGCGCCCAGGCGTCGTGGTTTCCGGCGATGAGCAGGTCGAGTTGGCGAGCCGCGCCCACCAGCTCAGGCGTGACCGGCTCGCTTCCGACCAGATCGCCGAGGCACCAGCGCTCGTCGACCCCGGCCGCCGCCATGGCGCCGAGCACAGTCAGGAGCCGGTCATGCCGACCGTGCACATCGGAGCAAACGCCGATCCTCACACTGAGCATCATTTTGCCTTCTTCCGACTGAACGCCGTCGGGGGATCGGCCGGCCGAACGGCCCAAGCCGGAACCCGGACGCAGACGCGACAGAACGACGGCTCTGGAAGCGGTCGGACGGGCGAAAGGCGTCTCCGAACGCCCGTCCCAGCACATGTTGCGGACTGCACCTCGCCGCGAAGCGACAGTGCTTTCAGGGAAGTCATCGTGTTACGGATCGAGCATGTCGGGCTCGAACCTCGCTGTCGAGGGTCAAACCGCGTTCCGCGCCGGAGCCGTGCGGCGTGCGGCCCGGCTGGGGATGAGTCAGGGCCGCTGGAGCGCCCGTTCGAGTTCGCGCCGGTTGGTGCGCAGCCATTCTTGGTTCGAACGCACGTTCCGGTCCTGGCCGGCCGCCAGGAAGATTCGGTACGGCGAGATCCCTTGCGTCCCATATTCGAGCATATTTAGGAGCGCGTCCCGCTGGAACGCCTCGACCGCGTCCAGCAGCGCCAGCCCGTCCTCGACGCCGTACGCGTCGCTGAACACCCGTAGCCGAGCCGCTCGCGCGGCGTGCGGGGGGCAACCGGGTGGCCGGAAGCGTCCGGGAGCCAGAGGCGTGAAGTTGATGGCGGCCAGGGCGACGTCGTGGAGCGGTGGGGCGGGCCCGGCCATGTCCCAGTCGATGAAGCCGTACGGGACGCCGTCGGCGTACACGGTGTTGTCCGTCCCGAGGTCGTTGTGCCCGATGGGGCCTTCGCCCCCTCGCCGGGCGATGGGCGGAATCCGCCACACGGCATCTGCGGGAGGCACGAAACCAGCGAGGGCGTCGTGCAGCCTTCTGACCAGCCGCCCAGCGCCTTCGAGCGCCGCTCCCGACCAGCGCGGGGACGAGTCGCTCGGCATGTAGGTCAACACCTCGCGCCCCAGCTCGTCGAAGCCGAGGACTCGGGGGGCGCCCTCGAAGCCAACCTCCTCGAGGTGGCGAAGCAGGCTGTGCACCGCCGGCGTCCAACGGCCGGGCGTACGGCGGACGGTGTCACCCACGCGGACGACCGAGTTCATCGACCCGCCGGCGAGGGGGATCTCTCGGTTGTCGTCCATCACGGCGCCGATTCTCGATCACATCGACCCTCGGCCTTCACTGCTCTTCTGACTTTTCCTCACATACCGTCACGTCCGGCCCGAGCGCCCCAACCTTGACCATCTCATCCCTTCCTCATCGTCGTGGACAGGACTGAGGAAGGAAGCGGGCCCCCGCTCGACACAGCCGGCGATCAACATCGCGTTTCAGTCATCGCCCCGCAAGTCACTCACTCGCTCGACGGGGAGGCGAGTCGCGTCGGGTCGGTGATGCACGCCGTGGGGACCAGCGGCCGCAGCGAAACCATTCGGCGGGAGTCGCGGCTGTGATTCAGACTTAGGGGATGGAGGGAACGTCGTCGGTCCGTCTTCATGCCCTGTGTGATCACGACGTCGAGGGGGTGCAACGGTTGGCCAGCCGGGTGTGGCCTTCGGGGTGGCATCCGGGTGGGCTCGGCTGGGCCCTTGCTCGCAACGCGCTTGCCGACGAGATTGTGGTGGCAGGCGATCGCGACGGCACTGTCATCGGTTGGGCGAGTCGGGGCGGCCACGACATGGGCGAACTCCACGCCCAAGTCGATCGCGGCCGAGCCGATGTAGCCGCTGCGCTGGTGGGCTGGATAGTCGTCCGCGTGCCGCGCAGTTCGCGCTCGAAGATCGCCGTGTGGGACGGTGCTGAGGAACTCGAGGCCGAAGTGCAGGGCGCAGGGTTCGCGGCCTCCTCTCGAAGGGAGTGGGCGGGCATGTTCCGAGACGTGGATGGCGCTGACGGCGACCCGCGACGCACGGTCGCTGGCTACACGATCCGCGCCGTGCGCGAGTCCGCTCGAGAACTCGAGGCACGAGTGGCTGTGCATCGCAGGGCGTGGCGGCCGGCGTCGCTTCCCTATGTCGATGGTCGATCCGTCAACCCGGAAGCCGAGAGCTCCTTCACCCCGGAGGCGTACAAAGCGGTGCGCTCGACATGGCTGTACGACGCTGCGTTGGATCTCGTTGCTGTCGCCTCCGACGGCGAGCTCGCCGCTTGCTGTATCGGCTGGTTCGACCGGGCGACAAGCGTCACCGAGATCGAACCGATGGGCGTAGCGCCCGAGCATCGCCGCCGCGGGCTGGCCGTGGCGCTATGCCTAGAGATCGCCGCACGTGCGGAGGCGTGCGGCGGTTCCCAGGTGTTCGTCAACACCACGCCCCGGGCTGACTACCCGGCGCCGGCCTCGGCGTACACGCAGGCGGGCTTCCAGCTAATAGAGCGAGCAACGACATACGAGCTTCCGCCGCAAGATGAACAGACGCGCTCGGGCCCGCCGGCCGCCACCGGCGGAGGTGCGGCGCGCCAAGGCGGACGTGCATAACGACGGTTCCGGTGTTGTCAAGACCGCGCCCGAGCGGCCGGGCAGCGCGGCTGGTTAGCGGAGGCCGGAGACTGTCATCAGGGCGTCGTCGACGCCCCAAAGCTCTTCGCGCGTCAGGTGGGCAGCGAGATTGCCGAGCCGGGTCGCATGGACAGCTCCGACCTGCTCGACGAGAACGCGCGTGGCATCGCCTTCCACCTCGATCTCGGGCCGAAAAGACGCAGGCCGTGCACTGCGCGATGTCGGCGCCACGAGGACTACCGATCGCGGGAGCAGTTCGTCGGCCTGGACGACCACGCCGAAGCGATCGCCGTGCTGTTCGTGGCCAACTCCCTTAGGGAGCTTCAACCGGTACACGTCACCCCGGAGCACGCAGCGACTCCATCAGCGCTGCGACTGACAGCATCTCCTCGTGGTCGGCGTCGTCTGCCTCCAAGGCGGCAGCCTCGGCGGCGAGCTCCGAGCGCTCGCGAAGGCGGCGGGCGGATTCGATCAGCGCGGTCCGGATGGCCTCCGACCGGGTCATCCCTGCCGCTTCGAGGGAACGCAACGCTCGCTCTGCTTCGTCATCGAGTCGCACGGAGATTGCCTGTGCCACGACCGAACTGTATCACAATACGTCATACATGGGGACCGGCCTCTTGGCGCGTTTCGCCGCTCACGACCTCGGCCTGGAGCCATAATGGTCGTCCCCTGCCGTTGCCAGCGTGTCCCCGAGGTGCCGTTGGAGAACAGCGCAAAACGTTGTCGACTCGGCACTGAGTGCCCCTCGCTCATCCTCTCGTCCACGCTCGGCGGGCGCCGGCTAGACGATCCCCGGACCCTCCGCCCTCGGCCGCAGGACGCAGATCGTCTGACCGAAGTAGTCCGTGGACGTGGGGATCCACCGCTCCGGCTCCCAACCGGCCATCCTGCTGATCGCCTCCATCATGTCGATGGAGGTCGTCACGTTGCGGACCCTCGCCCACCGCTCCGAGAAGTCGAGGCGGGCCGAGTCGTCGAAGAGGATGCGCGACGCCAGAAGGTCCATCGGCAGGCAGGAGAAGACGAACCGGCCGCCGGGGCGGATGATCCGGCGACCGTCCAGCAGGAAGTTGTACGTGTCCTCGTGTTCGATGTGGGTGAACACCGAGAAGGCGGAGATCATGTCGGCGGACCCGTCGGGAAGGTCGAACGTGGTGCCGCGCTGCTTGAGCCAGCGCACCTTCCAGTTGGGCTCGCCCTCGAGCGCGTCCAACCGGGACTGCGCCCGTCGCAGCATGGTGTCCGACACGTCGGTACCGATGTACTCGCCCCCGTCCATCCACCGGGCGACCTCACACGCCAGCCTGCCTATCCCGCAGCCCAGGTCGACGAGCGTGTCGGTGGGGAGGAGGCCCTGGTCGACGAGAATCTCGAGCTCGACGGGACCGAGTCTGAGGTCGCCGACGACGGTCTCATCGGTCTGGGACGTGGCGTGGGACTCGTAGAGCGCCTCGTAGATGTCGGCCGGCGGCGCGTCCTCGGTGGCGTCGGGGCCGACGATCGGTTCGGAGCGGGCCACGGTCGAGGCCCCCGCCCGCGGGTCTGCCTCCTGTCTCAGCCTGTCGATCATCCAGGCGGTTGCGTCCGACACGTGCCGGCGGCTCACCGCCCCGGAGCCAGGTCTGCGATCGGCACCATCCCCGCGTGCTCCCTGCGCAGGCGGCGCAGCGTGGCCACGTAGCCGGTGGCGGGGAGCAGGGCGGGCTCCTCGGCGGCGAGGGCGGCGGTGACCTCGGGCAGCCGGTAGTGGGGGACAGAGGGCCGGCGATGGTGGGTGGCGTGGTCGGAGAAGCCGTAGGAACCGAACACGAGGCGGCTGGCCGGGCCCGAGCGGAAGTTGCGCAGGGCTGCCCTGCCCTCGTCGAGGGCGTCGTCGTCGCCGGCGTGGTGCTCGGCGACGGCCCGCAGGGTGGCGGCGAAGACGGTGAGCGAGGCCAGGCCGTAGAGGTAGACGAACCCGTAGGCGACGGCGGCGGCCGCCAGGATGGCGGCGGTGCCGTCGTGGGCGGCGGCCGCCACCGCCAGCACCGTCCCGGCCAGCAGGACCTGCACGATGGCGGTGCGGGCCAGCGCCGCGCCCCGGGCCACGGGCTGCTCGTCGCCGGCCGGGGCCAGTCCCTGGTGGGCCAGCTTGCGGGTCGCCTCGCGCAGGGAGAGGCACCTGAGCAGCAACCGCAGCATGCCGGAGCCGGCGAGCTCCACCAGGTAGGCGTCCTTGGTGTCGGTGTCGAGTCCGAGGTTCTTGTGGTGGGCCCAGTGGCGCTGGCGGTAGGCGTCGAAATCGGCCATCGAGGCCGGGCCGAGCACCCACCGGCCGAGCAGGTCGTTCGACGCCCGCCGCCTGAAGGCGAGGCGGTGGGCGCACTCGTGCATGAGGTTGAGCAGGCTGTTCATGGTGACGCCGAACCACAGCCACAGCAGGATCACGGCAGGCGACGGCCCCAGCACCGCGGCCAGGGGCACGGCGGCGAAGACGAGGGCGACATGGGCGACGGTGACCGTCCACGACACTGCGTCGCTGCGGCGCTCGGACCGGCGCCGATCCGTAGGGCTGGTCATCTAGACGGCGCCCATGCCCGCCGGGCGGCGGGCCGTGAAGTCGACGATCGCGGGCGAGTCCGACAGCAGGTCGATGGGCGCGAGAGCGGTGGCCATCGCCACGAATGCTAGCCACGACGGGCCGCTCCGGCGGATGTGGCCGGCCCGACCGCGCTGCGGCACCGACGCCACGCTCACGGCGATGCTGGCGGGGTTGAAGGCCCGTTCGACCTCGACATCGACCAGCCCGGCCTTGGCCAGGAGGACGGCCAGCCCGGCGGCGGAGAACACGACGGTGTGGCGGGGGGCGTGGTAGCCGCTCCATGCCCCCTTGAAGACCCGGTGCTCGAGCGACCCCGCCGCCGGCGTCTGACCTTCCAGCACCCCGCCCGGGGCCAGCTTGGCGGCCAGCTCGGCCATCACCGCCAGCGGGTCGGGCAGATGTTCGACGACGTGGTTCATCGTGATCAGGTGGCACGGCGGCACGATCGAGCACACGTCGTCGATGTCGCCCCTGACCACGGTGACCGCGCCCCCGTCGAGCACCGTCACCTCCCGTTTCTCACCGATCTCGAACCCGTAGTACTCCGGCCCCGGACGGCGGCGGGCGACGTAGCGCAGGAAGTCGCCGTTGCCGCAGCCGTAGTCGAGGACGGGTCCGGCCCCGACGAGCGGGGCCAGGCGACGGAAGCGGGCCTGGTGGCGCAGCCGTCCGAGCAGACCCTGGCCGGTCCGGGCGTGGTAGTCGGGCGGGTAGAACGCGGCCAGGTCCGCACCCGACGGCATCGGGTCCTGCCGCAGCGACCCGCAGCCGCCGCACTCCACGTAGGTGGCCAGGTAGGCGATGCCGTACTCGTGGTCGGGGACGGCCCGACTCGGACCGATGCCCAGGTCGCCGCAGGCCGGGCAGGCCGGGCGGGCCGGCCCGTCGGTCATTGCAGCTCGAGCAGGCGGCGGCGCACCTTCTCGGCGGCGTGCTCCCACGTCCAGCGGGACGCCACCTCGGCCGCCGCGGCGAGGCCCTTGGCCCGGGCCGCGTCCTGGTTCTCGAACACCGTCCGCATCAGCGACCGCAGCTGGTCGACGTCGGGATCGGCCCACTCGAAGCCGGCGTAGTACGGGCAGCGGGCTTCGGCCCGCACCAGGCGAGCGGGTTCCAGCGGGTACCCGACGCCCTCGTGGAGGAAGTCGGCGGGACCGCTCCAGCGGGTGGCGATCGTGGGAAGGCCGCACGCCATCGCCTCCAGCACCGGCATCCCCCAGCCTTCGCCCCGGCTGGGAAGCACGAAGCAGTCGGCCGACCGGTACAACGAGCCCATCTGGGGCCCTGTGATCCTGGCGTTGGGCATGACCACGATCGGGGCGGAGGTCTCCAGCGCGAGGTCGTCGATCTGCCGCTGGATGTCGACGTGCGGGTCGCGGTTGGCCACCGACAGGAGCAGCAGCACGTCCTCGGTGTCCTTGAACTCCTCGGCGAAGGCCCGCAGCAGCACCTCGGGCGCCTTGCGTTCGCCCCACTCGAACACCGAGAGGAAGGTGAAGCGGGTGGACGGCCGGTAGCCGGTGATCCCCGGGTGGAAGTAGTCGATGTCGACGCCGAGGGGCATGATCCGGATCGGCACCCGCACGCCGCTGGTGCGGAACGTGTCCACGTTGAACGCCGACGGCACCCAGACCTCGTCCATCGAGTTGCACCCGTCCACCCAGGTCTGGGGCAGGCCGGTGACCTCGAGCATCGACCAGCCCACCCTGGCCGCCGTGCCGGTCACCCGGCCGAAGGCGTCGGCCTGGCAGAACGCCACCTGGGGCGCGCCGGACGGGACCTGGCGCTTGGCGATGTCGTCGATGAGCAGGTCGCCGGTGGGGCCCTCCACGTTCCCGTAGGCGTCGCGGAACGACAGCCTGATGTTCTTGAAGTGCAGGGCGGTCATGAGGTGGCGGGACTGGATGGCGTAGCCCATGGGCTCGTGCATCACCGAGTGCCAGACCGCCTGGCCCTCGTAGCGGTCGTGCTCGAGCCACTGGGCCCACTTGCGGGTGAAGGTGCGGCGCGACTTCTCGTAGACGGTCCAGAAGTCGACGTTGTTGGCCCGCGTGCTGGCGCTCTGGTGGTGCACGGACGTGACCCCGCCGGCGACGACCACGCCGAACCCGGCGCGGATGGCCCGCAGGCAGTAGTCGCTGTCCTCGAAGTAGGCGAACAGGTCCTCGTCCAGGGTGCCGACCCGATCGAGGCAGTTGCGGCGCAGGTAGGCCTGGGCGAAGACGACGGTCTCCACCTGGCGGTCCCGCGTGCACTGGTTGACGTCGATCTCGTAGCCGCCGACCTGCTGGCCCATGATCGTCACCGGTTGCATGTAGGCACCCAGGTGCAGGACGGTGCCGTCCTGGTGGACCAGGCGGGACCCGACCACGCCCGTCGTCTCGTCGGCGTAGGCGGTGTCCTGCAGCTTCGTCAGCCACGCCGTGTCGACGACGTCCACGTCGTTGTTCATGAGGACGACGTCCTCGTCGGGTGTGCTGGCGGCGATCCCGATGTTGCAGCCCTTGGTGAAGCCCAGGTTGGTGGCGTTCTCGAACAGGGTCAGCCAGTCCTGCTCGCGGAGCCACTCGACGGTGCCGTCGGTGCTGCCGTTGTCGACGACGATCAGCCGCCAGGCGGGGTGGTCGGTGCGCTCCTGGAGGGCGGACAGGCACCGCCGGGTGAATGCGAGAGCGTTCCAGGTGAGGATGACGACTGCCACCGGCCGCCGCGGCGACTCCGGCTCGCTCACCCGTCGTCCTGACCCTCGTGGATCTGGGACTCGAGCTCGCACCGCAGCTTCTCGTTCTCGAGCCGCAGCCGCTCCAGCATGTCGAGCAGGCTGTGGTTGAAGCGGGTCTGCTGCTCCATGATCGGCGCCACGTACCAGCGCAGGCCCCGCCGCACCAGGCGCTTGGCGAACCTGACGGCCGGTCCGATCACCAGCCGGTCGGACCCCGACGGGAGCTCGACCTTGATGTCGGCAGGTCCCCGCAGCAGGGCGATCCCCAGCTCGTCGTCGCCCTCGGGGAACACGTAGATCGGCCCCTTGGCCGTGTCCGCGTCCGCGCCGCTCGTCCCGTTGACCCGTCGGCGGGCCCGCGCGGCGCGGGCCAGGGCCGTCTCGACCCGCGTCATCATCACGTTCACGTCGGAGCCCCTACGCATGGGCGGAGATGGAGGGCATCAGACGGTGACGGTGGACGCCCACGCCTTCCAGTGGGCGGGAACGTGGAACATGCCGCCCTCGACCGGGAGGTCGGGGTGGTCCCGGACGCCGAACGAGTGTTTGCGGTCGATGAAGTCGAACACCCGGGTGATGGTGGAGTCGTGGAGGGCCAGGGTCACCAGGTAGCTGCCCTTCAACAGGGGCAGGGACGGCACCATCAGCTCGACGGTGCCCTGGCCGGACCTCAGCAGCTCGACCTGCGCCTGCGCCGAGTTCTGGCCGAACATGTAGGTCTGGTTGTCGGCCCGGTAGACGGCGATACCGCACACCAGCGGCGTGTCGAGCTTGTGGATGCGGTAGTCGAGGCGGATGGTGAAGGGGTCGCCCGTGTAGAACGAGGACGCCTCCTCCCCCACACCGTCGAGGAAGGCCACCTTGGTGATCTCCGCCTCCCCGGTACCGTGGCGCCCGCCCGTTGTCTCCATGGCGTGTTCGGCGATGCCGGAGTGGACGTCGGCCAGGTAGGAGCCGACGACCTCCTTGGCCGGCCCGGCCTCCTTCACCGCTCCGTCCTCCATCCAGATCGCCTCGGAGCACAGCGTGTGCACGGTGGGCAGGCTGTGTGACACCAGGACGATGGTCCTGCCCTCGGTCCGGAGCTCTGTGATCCGTTCCCAGCACCGCAGCTGGAAGCTCTCGTCCCCCACCGAGAGGACCTCGTCGACGAGGAGGATGTCGGGCTCCACGCTGATGGCGACGGCGAAGGCCAGCCTGGCGTACATGCCGCTCGAGTAGTTCTTCACCGGGATGTCCATGAACGGCTCGATGCCGGCGAAGTCGACGATCGAGTCGTACCGGCGCTCGACGTCGCGCTTGGTCTGCCCCATCACCGAGCTGGCCAGGAAGACGTTCTCCTTGCCGGTCAGCTCGGGGTGGAACCCGGTGCCGAGCTCGAGCAGCGGCGAGATGCTGCCGTTGACGGTCAGCTTGCCCTTGTTGGGGTTGAAGATCTTGGCCATCGTCTTCACCAGGGTCGACTTGCCGGACCCGTTGGGGCCGATGATCCCGAGGGTGGTGCCGGTGGGCACCTCCAGGTCGATGCCCTTCAGTGCCCAGAAGTCCTCGTAGCGGTGGGCGCGGGACACGATGCGTTCCTTGAGGGTGTGGGCCCGCTGGTGGTAGATGCGGTAGCTCTTCCACACGTCGTCGCAACGGATGGCGATTTCACTCATTTGGATCGCTCATCTGGGCCCGTGCTCATCTGGGCCCGTGCTCATCCGGGTTGGCGCCCATCCGGGTCGGCACTACACGATCTCCGAGAACAGCTTCTGCCAGCGGTTGAACAGCTTGGCCCCGACGACCAGGGCCAGGAGGGCGACGACGGCGTCGTACGCCAGCAGCTTGAAGTCGGGGGGCCGGTTCAGCATGAGGACGTTGCGGAACGAGATCACCAGACCCGTCATCGGGTTCAGCTCGAGCACGCGGACCAGGCCCGGACTGTTCGTCTGCACGAAGCTCATCGAGTAGATGATGGGCGTTCCCCAGAACCAGAGCTGCAGGAAGATGCCGATGAAATGGGCGACATCGCGCAGGAAGACGGTGAGGGCCGACAGGAACAACGACAGGCCGAAGGCGAAGATGACGACGATGAGCAGGATCACCGGGAGCCAGAGGACCTGGAGGTTGGGGGGCCCGACGAACGCGAGCGTGGCCACGAGCAGCACCGCCAGCTCGAAGGCGAAGGTGACGAGCGACGAGAGCACCGTGCTCAGGGGGAGCACGGCGCGGGGGAAGTACACCTTGTTCAGGAGGTAGCCGGACCCGATGACGCTGCCGGCAGAGCCGCCGACGGCCCCGGCGAACAGGTTCCAGAGGACGAGCCCGCCGAAGAAGTAGATGGCGAAGGGTACGAGCATCCCGTCGGGCCGGACGGCGTCGGGCGCGGTCTTGACCCTGAACAGGTACGTGAACACGAAGTAGTAGAGGCCGACCAGGAGCAACGGCGTGGTCAGCGACCACAACATGCCCAGGAACGTCCCGCGATGGCGGACCTTCAGGTCTCGCCGTACCAGGTTCGCGGTGAGCTCGCGTGAACGTAGGAGCTCGTCCATGCCTGCGACGGCCATTGCGCCCAACGCTATCAGGGGTTCCGATCACGTCTCCGGCCGCTGGCGCCTCGACTGTCGCCGCTCGCGCAGGCACGGCCCGCGCGGCACGGGTCAGTATGGGGCCATGGCGGAGCGTCCGACCGGTAGACCCCCGTCCCGCGTGCGGCGCGCCGCTACCGTCTGCTTGACGCTGGTCGCGGCCGTCCTCGTTGCCTGCCAGGCCGGACCGGCGGCCGCGCCGGGGGATCCCTCACCAGCCGCGACCGCGCCGACGACGGCTACTCGGCCGGTCGTGCGCACCTTCACCATCGCCGCCACCGGCGACCTGCTCATCCACATGCCGGTGGCCGCCGTGGCCAAGGCCTACGGCGCCGGATCGGGTCTGGCATACGACTTCCGGCCCATGTTCGATCTGGTGCGCCCGACGCTGAGCGCCGCCGACCTGGCCATCTGCCATCAGGAGACCCCGCTGTCTCGCGACGACACCGACCTGTCCGGTTACCCGACGTTCAACGCGCCCCGGGAGCTGGCCTCCGCCGCCGCCGATGCCGGCTTCGACCGGTGCTCCACCGCCTCCAACCACGCGTTCGACCAGTCGGCCGGGGGCGTGGTCGACACCATCGACGCCCTCGAGGCGGCCGGACTGGGCTGGGCCGGAACGGCTCGGACGGCGGAGGAGGCCGCTCGCCCGAAAGTCGACCACGTCGAAGGCGTGGCGGTGGCGTACCTGTCCTACGCCTATGGGCTGAACGGCCTCACCCTTCCGGCGGACGGGCCCTGGTTGGTGAACCTCATCGACCCGGACCGCATCCTGGCCGATGCCGCCGCTGCTCGTGCGGCCGGTGCCCAGTTCGTCGTGGTCAGCCTGCAGTGGGGCAACGAGTACCAGTCGGCGCCCACGCCCGAACAGGTGGATCTCGCCCACCTGCTGCTGGCGTCACCTGCGATCGATCTGATCGTGGGCCACCACGTGCACGTGGTGCAGCCGGTCGAGCGGGTCGGGGACAAGTACGTGCTGTACGGGCTCGGCAACTTCCTCTCCAACCAGACGCCGAACTGTTGCCCGGCCGCCAGCCAGGACGGGGTGATCGCCGTCGTCACCATCTCCGACGAGGGCGGTCGACTGCATGCCATCTCGGTCACCTACGTCCCGACCTGGGTGGAGCCCCGGACCTACCGCATCCTCGTCGTGGCCGACGCCCTGGCCGACCCTGCCCTCGCCCGCGAGCGTCAGACCCAGCTGGCCGCCTCCTTCACTCGCACGGCGACCGCCATCTCCGCCCTCGCCGCCCCGGGCCTCGTGCCCGCCGGCTCGGTACCTGGTGGTTGAGGGAGGTCGCGGGCGGGGACCACCTGGGTAACGTCGGCCCCGGGCGTACCGTCTGATCGTGGACATGCTGGCCCTGGTGAAGGCGGGCCCCGGCCCGGGCCTGGAACTGTGCGATGTTCCCCGTCCACGCTTCGGGATCAACGACGTGCGCATTCGGGTCCTGCGGACCGGGATCTGCGGCACGGACCTGCACATCCACGCCTGGGACGGCTGGGCCGAACGCAACGTCCACCCGCCGCTCGTCGTGGGCCACGAGTTCGTGGGGATCATCGAGGAGGTCGGGTCGAACGTCACCGGCTTCGCCGCCGGCGACCTGGTGTCGGGCGAGGGGCACGTGGTGTGCGGGCGGTGCCGCCACTGCATGGCCGGACGGCGGGAGCTGTGTGCCCACGCCGTCGGTCTGGGCGTGGGGCGCGACGGCGCCTTCGCCGAGTACGTCGTGCTGCCCATGACCAACGTGTGGCGCCACTGGGCCGGGATCGATCTCGACGTGGCGGCGATCTTCGACCCGCTGGGCAACGCGGTCCACACCGCGCTCGGCGTTCCCGGTGCTCGGCGAGGACGTGCTGGTGACCGGGGCCGGTCCCATTGGGCTCATGGCCACCGCCGTGGCTCGCCACGCCGGGGCCCGCCATGTCGTGGTGAGCGAACCCAACGCCTTCCGCCGGGAGCTTGCCCTCCAGATGGGGGCCACGGTGGCCGTCGACCCGGCGGTCACCCGCCTCGACGACGTCTTCGAAGACCTGGCCATGGTCGAGGGCTACGACGTGGCCCTCGAGGTGTCGGGGAACCCGGACGCCCTCCGGTCGGCCGTCGGGGCGATGGCCCACGGCGGGGGCATCGCCGTGCTGGGGCTGCCGGCCCACGACGTTCCCATCGACGTGAGCGAGGTCGTCCTCAAGATGCTCACCATCCGGGGGATCTACGGCCGGGAGATGTACGAGACCTGGTACAAGATGACGGTGATGCTCCTCTCGGGGCTCGACGTCCGGCGTGCGATCACCCACCGCTTCGATTTCCGCGACCACGAGGCCGCCTTTGCCACTGCCCGCTCGGGCGACTCGGGCAAGGTCATCATGAGCTGGGGCTCGTGACGCCGGGTCCGTCCCGGGGCGATCCGCTGGCCTTCCTGGAGGCGGAGGTGGCCGCGCTCCGTGAGAAGCACCTGTACCGGTCGCTGCGGGTGATGACGAGCGCCCAGGGGCCGGTGGTGGAGGTCGACGGACGAAGGTTGGTGAGCCTTTCGTCGAACGACTACCTCGGCCTCACCCACCATCCCCGGCTCAAAGAGGCGGCGCTGGCCGCGGTGGCCGACTTCGGCGTCGGGTCGGGAGCGGTGCGCACCATCGCCGGCACCATGGCCGCCCACGAGGCGCTGGAGGCGGAGCTTGCCGAGTTCAAGGGCGTGGAGGCGGTGCTCACGTTCCAGTCGGGGTTCACGGCCAACACCGGACTCATCCCCACCATCACCGGCGAGTCCGACCTGATCGTGTCGGACAGCCTCAACCACGCCTCGATCATCGACGGGATGCGTCTGTCGAAGGCCCCCCGCCGCATCTACCCCCACGCCGACGTCGACGCCCTGCGCGCCATCCTCGACGAGGCCGCGGCCGACGGGCGGTACCGGCTCGTGCTTGTCGTCACCGACGGCGTGTTCAGCATGGACGGCGACATCGCGCCCCTGCCGGGGATCGTGGACGCGGCGGAGGCGGTGGGAGCGGCCGTCCTGGTCGACGATGCCCACGGCTCGGGCGTCCTCGGCCGCCAGGGGAGGGGCACGATCGACCACTTCGGCCTCACCGGGCGGGTCGCCATCCAGGTCGGGACCCTGTCGAAGGCGGTCGGCGGGCTGGGCGGCTACGTCGCCGGGCCCACTGCGCTCCGGGAGATCCTCATCCAGCGGGCGCGGCCGTTCCTGTTCTCGACGTCGCACCCGCCGGCGGTCGTGGCCGCCTGCCGGGCCGCCATCCGGGTCATGCAGGACGAGCCCGAGCTGATCGAGCGGCTGTGGGCGAACACCCGCCGCTTCAAGGCCGAGCTGGCCCGTCTGGGATTCGACACCGGCCGGTCGGAGACCCCCATCACGCCGGTGATGATGGGCGACCCGGAGACCGCCATGCGCTTCTCCGACCGTCTCGCCGACGAGGGGGTGTTCGCCCAGCCGGTGGTCTTCCCCACCGTGGCCCTGGAGAAGGCCCGCATCCGTACGATCGTCACCGCCGCCCACACCGACGCGCACCTCGACCGGGCCGTTGCCGCCTTCGCCAAGGTCGGCGGGGAGCTGGGACTGGTTGGCGTCTAGACCGGGTCGTGCCGTACTGGGGCGACTCAACCGCGGCATGCGCCGGTACGACGCCCCGGTTCGCTGCGGGCCCGCGCCGCTGCGCTCGGGGCGGGCGCTCAGTCCCGGCTTCGGCCCAGGTCGGGCTCCGGGCTCGATCCCGGCTCTCGGACCTCGGCCACCGCCGCCCAGAGGTCGGTGGCCGATGGGGGTCCGACGAACGACGCCCTCACCACGCCCTCGGCGTCGGCAACGACGACGGTGGGCACCGCCTCGATCCCGTAGCGCTTGTGGAGGTCGGCTCGGGCCTTCACCTCCACCTCCTGCACGGCCACGTCGTCGCTGGCCAGCACCGCCGACTTTCCCACCACCGACGCGCACGAGTCGCAGGTGGCCGACGAGAACACCGCGACCAGCCACGGCACCGTCGGCCGGTCGAAGTCGGCCCGGTCGAGCTGGGCCGGCACCTTCCACTTGGCCTGGGTCGGGGGGTCGGGACGGCGCCGCTGCACGACGACCGCCAGGACGGCGGCGGCGGCAACCACCGCGGCGGCGACGAGGAGCCGGTCCATGTCCCCAGTATCGCTGGAGCGGCGGCCGGAGTGGCCGCTCGGCGCCAGTCCTCGGCTCAGTCGGTGCGGCTGAACCGGGCTACTGCCACCGCGAACGCCACGGCGCCGAGCGAGGCCAGGACCAGGAGCTGCAGGGAGACGGGCACGGGCCACCCGAACCAGGTAAGGCCGGGGGCCAGGGCGGCCACCGCGGCCGGCGAGACGTCGAGGTGCCGGAACATCACCTCGCGCATGGGCAGCACGGCGTAGGTGAGCGGGTTCAGCTTGGTTGCCAGCCCCAGCCACGTGGGCAGGCCGGCGATCGGGTAAAGGGCGCCGGAAAGGAACATCATCGGCGTGATCACCGTCTGGATGACCGGCATGACCGACTGGATGTTGGACACGCGGGCCCCCAGCAGCAGGCCGAAGGCGGTGATGGCGAGGGAGGCGAGGAACAGGATGGCGACCACCTCGAGCAGCATGACGGGCGTGTAGGGCACACCGGCGAGGGGTGCGAGGGCCACCAGCACGAGCGACTGCACCGTCGCCACGATGGCCCCGCCCAGGCATTTGCCGGCCATGATCGACGTGCGGCTGATCGGGGCGACGAGCATCTCCCGCAGGAATCCGAACTCGCGGTCCCACACCACCGACACGCCGGAGAACACCGCGGTGAACATCACCGACGTGGCCAGCACCCCCGGGAACAGGAAGGTGCGGAAGTCGACGCCTTCGGTGCCGGGCTGGACGACCCGGGACAGGCCCGTCCCCAGCACGAAGAGCCAGAGGAGGGGCTGGACCATCCCCGCCACGATCCGGCGGCGGTCGGTGACCCACCGGAGCAGCTCGCGGTGGCACACGATCCGAATGGCCCGCAATTCGCTGGCCAGGCCGGTGGGGGCCCGACGGACGGGGGCGACCGGCAGCGGTGACCGCCCTCCAGCGGCGGTGGCGGAAGAGGCGGCCTCGCCGTCGGGGGCGGGGGTGGTGCCGGTGGCGGGCGGGGTGGCGGTCATGGGCTACCTCCGTCCCCGGAACATGGCGGGGATCTCGGGACCGGCGCTCTCGGCGTCGCGGATGGTGCGGCCGGTGTAGGTCATGAACACGTCGTCGAGGGTGGGCCGGGTGACGCTCACCGAGCGCACGGCGACGCCCAGGTCGGCGAGCAGGCGGGGCACGAACGCCTCGCCGTCGGCCACCTGGACGACAAGGCCATCGGGGCCTCCATTCCGTGTGGTCGAGACCGCCTCCAGCCCGAACCGTCCGGCGATGGTGGCGATGGCGGCCGTGTCGTCGGCGGTGACCAGCCGGACCCGGTCGGTGCCGATCGCCGCCTTGAGGGCCTGGGGCGTGTCCAGGGCGACGATCTGGCCGACGTCCATGATGGCGATGCGGTCGCAGTGCTCGGCCTCGTCCATGTAGTGGGTGGTGAGGAAGATGGTGAGCTGCTCCTGGCGGCGGAGCTGGTCGAGGTACTCCCAGATCGACGCCCGGGTCTGGGGGTCGAGGCCCACCGTGGGCTCGTCGAGGAACAGCACCCGCGGCGAGTGGAGCAGGCCGCGGGCGATCTCCAGGCGACGCTTCATCCCGCCCGAGTAGGTCGACACCACCTTGTCCCGCCGGTCCCACAGGCCGACCAGCTCGAGCACCTGGCGCATGCGGACCTCGAGGTCGGACGCCGGCATCCCGTACAGCTGGCCGTGGAAGCGGAGGTTCTGGACCCCGGTGAGGTAGGTGTCGAGGGTCATGTCCTGGAAGACAAGGCCGATCTCCCGTCGCACCTCGTCGCGTTGGGCGACCACGTCGAAGCCCGCCACGGAGGCCTTGCCGGCGGTCGGCCGGATGAGGGTGCACAGCATGTTGATGGTCGTCGACTTTCCGGCGCCGTTGGGCCCGAGGAACCCGAAGGTCTCACCCCCATGCACCTCGAAGTCGACCCCGCGCACGGCGTGGACCTCGCCGAACCGCTTCTCCAGCCCCTCCACCCGTATCGCCGGGGAAGGGCGGCTGCTGTCCTGAACCAATGTTTGCTCCCGTGCCTGCTGGAAATTCCGAGAATAGTTGGTACTTCCAACGATAGAGACTACCCACCGAATGGTCAAGAACGACTATCATCGAACGGCGTGGGTGTCGACGTGGTGTCGGGGATCTTCGTCCTGGCCCGGGAGCTCCGCCGGGAGATCGGCGAGGTCATGGCCAGCGAGCAGTGGGCCGTCGACGCCGGCTTCCGACCCCCCTGCCTGGGCGTCCTGAAGACCGTCGGCGAGCTCGGCCCGGTGTCGCAGCGGGCGATCAGCGACCATCTGGGGCTCGACGCCAGCGACGTGGTCGGCGTGATCGACATCCTCGAGGCGGCGGGCATGGTGGAGCGTCGCCGCGACCCCGACGACCGCCGCCGCCATGCCGTCGTGCTCACCGACCACGGCAAACAGGCGTCGAAGCGGCTGAAGGTCGTCATGGCGGAGGTGGAGGCCCGGGTGCTGGCCGGCCTCGACCCCGACGAGCGGCGCCAGCTGGCCGAGCTCCTCAAACGCGCCGCCGCCGGCGTGCCGGCGTCCTGAGCCGCGAACGCTACGTCCGGAGGGGGATGGCGGGCGTGATCGAGATGCCCAGGCCGGTCTTCTCGGCCAGCTGACGGTCGAGGGCGAGGGGTTGGGTGGCGGTCACGACCAGCGGCAGCGGGTTCCGCTTCAGGTAGTCGGCCATCTTGATGACCCTCCGGGCCTCGGCGGGCACGTCCACCGCCTGCAGCCCCGGCACCGGCTGGACGTTGCCGTCGGCCAGGAGGGACACCGAGACCCGCGCTGCGGTGGGGCCGGGGTTGGCGAACACCAGGTACTCGTCGGTGGCGTCGTCGGCCTGGCCGGCGGCGAGAGCCCACCCGGTGGCCAGCGCCCGTGCTCCGGGGGAGGAGCCGAAACCCAGCCGGGGAGCCGGCGCCACCCCGTCGATGCTGCGCTCCACGACGACGTCGACCCCGTTCGTGCTGCGGGCCGTGACCGCGTGGCCGACGCCCTTGGGGATGCGGCTCTCCTCGCTGGCGACGACGCTGGTGCGCGACTCCCTCGGCACGGTGATCCGAATGGGCTCGGCCTCGCCGTCGTCGAGGTCGATGGCCAGCTCGACCTGGGCCTCGACCTCTTGCGGGTTGTACACCTGGAAGCGCTCGGCCAGTCCCTCGGCCACCAGGCCGTCGGCGAAGTACCAGAGCGAACCGGGGGTGGCGGCGCCGAGCGTCACCGCCATCCCCTTGCGGCCGACGCTGCCGTCGAAGGTCTGGAGCCTGCCCACGACGAGCCGGCCGGTGCGCGCCGACACCTTGGTGGCCACCGCCTCACGCCGTTGGACGTAGTCGCCGACGTTGATTGCGGCCAGGCCCTTGCCCCGCACGGTCACCCCGGTGAGGGCCTGGGGCGTCACCAGGCCTTCCTCGGTGGTGAACGAGAGGTCGACGACGGCGTCCTCGGGGAACGGGTTGAACACGGTCAGCACCTCGAGGGCGTCCCTCGTGGTGACCCCTTCGGCGAAGTACCAGGTGGGCGACGCCGACGAGGCGCACGGCGTCACGCTCGTGCCCAGGGGGCCGGAGACCACGAGTTCGACGACCGCCTTCCCGCCGTCGAGCTCCACGATGGCGGCGGCGAAGGGGGCGTCGGCCAGGTCGCCGAGGTGCTGGGCGGCCCGGCCCGACGCGGGCACGCTGAGTGTGGCCTGCTTGCCCTCGCCCGTGGCCGGCACCGAGGTCACGGTGGCGACGAGGGCCCGGTCGCCGGCGTTGGCGACCACCACGGTGCCGTCGGCCACGCTTCCCGGCGTGCTCGTGGCACCGGCGCAGAACCAGGCCGACGAGCGGGCCGAGGCCGGCGCGGCCACGGGCCACGAGACGTCGTCGGCGCCGCCTGTCTGCCCGGTACCGCCCGCCTGCCCGGTGGCACCCGAGACCCCGTCGACGGACGAATCGCGGGCCCAGCGGTCGACCAGTGCCCCACCGACCAGCAGCAGGGCGATCACCGCCAGCGCCGGGATCCGCTTCCGGGAGCTCATCGGGGCCGGATCATCTGTGACTGCCCGACCTGGCGCGGGAGGCGCGGAGGCGCCGCCGGGACGTGAACAGGTACCGGGCCACGAAGACCCACAGGACGAGGTTGGCGAGCACCAGCCCGTAGCGCAGGAGGGGCGTCCGGAACCGGAGGTGTCCCTCGCCCGCCTGGTCGACCTGGTAGGCGTTGGCCACGCCGAAGGCGTCGCTGCGGTCGGTGGCGCTGCCACCCACGGAGAGCTCCCAGCGGGGCGACGGTGTCTCTGCGACGAGCACGGTGCCGGGCGAGGGGATGGGGCCGTCGAAGCGGACGGGGCCGTCGCCCGGGAGCACCGCCGCCGCGCCGGTCAGGTCGGCGCCGGCGCCGAGCGAGGCCGGGATCCTGGCCTGGGCCACGGCGGCCGGCGCCAGCTCCCGTCCCGCTCCCCAGGCGATGTTCTCGTAGACGGCCAGGGACGCGTCGGCGGGCAGGAGCCGGAGGTCGAGCTGGGAGCCCAGGCCCCGATCGAGGTCGGGCGGCAGGGTGGGGCCGCTCCGGCCCGAGCCCCCCGGCGCCTTGGGCCCGGGGACGACGATGTAACGGATGCCCATGGGAGCGAGCAGGCGGCCGAGGCGGGCGGTGCCGCCCGACTGGGCGACGCGCAGCACCCGGGCGATGGACTCCGACGCGTCCGAAGGCGGGCCGGGCAGGAGGTCGGCGGCGTCGGGGGGACCGTCGCGGGACGTCGCGTAGCCCAGGCCCTTCTCGTACGGCCAGCTGTCGAGCGGCAGGGTGTCGGGGTCGCCCAGCCACAGGACGCGGAACGTGCCGTTGGCGACCTCGGGCTCCATCCACGCCACCGCGTCGGCCACGCCCGTCGTCGGGAGGTGCCACCTTCCATTCGCCACGGCGCTGAAGACCGGCAGGGTCACCGCCACCAGCGTCGCCCCCACGCCAAGGGACGCGGCCTGGCGCCATCCGAACTTGTGGGCGCGCAGGTCGGTCTCGAAGGCGGCCGCCCCGAGGGCGGCGGACACGGCCAGCGCCATCGCCGCCGGCGCCAGCAGCATGTCCGGCGACTGCAGACTGAACGGCAGCCAGCCCTGCCCGGCGGCCCAGGCCACGCCGACGCAGGTCAGGGCCAGCATCCACAGCCGGATCGCCCAGTCGAGCCGCCAGTCGTGGCCCAGGATCAGGGGGAGGGCGGCGACGACGAGCAGCGCCCAGCCGAGGGGAGCAGCCCCCAGCGGGCCGACCTGGAACCGCAGCAGGGCGCCGAGGCCGGGCTGGTCGGCGGGAAGGCGGGCCACGCCCACGACCGTGCTCCAGCCGCCTGGCAGCGCCAGGTCGAGCGACCACGGAAGGAGGAGCACGGCGGCCACGACCACCGCCCCGACAGCGAGGATCACCGCCTCGGCCGCCTCTGCCAGGCCCCGGCCGGCGACGAGCGACCCGAGGAGCAGCCCGAGCGCGACGATCACCACGACGAGGGCGGCGCCGGGGACGAACGCGCAGAGGACGGCGACGCCGGCGCCGAGGGCGACGATGTGGTGCCACAGCGGCCGGGGGTCGTCGTCGCCGAAGGGCGCCAGGTGGGTGATCCGGACGAGCGAGATCAGCAGCCAGGGGGTGGCGGCGTACAAGAGGAGCGCGCCCCAACGGCCCCGCGCCAGGGCGTCGTAGGGGAGCGGTACCGCCAGGTAGGCGATCACCACGACAAGCCGGGCCAGCGTCGACCCGAGGTTCCGGCCGAAGCGCCAGGCGCCGACGGCGGCCAGCGGCCAGGCGCCCAGCACGAGGACCTTCTGCAGCACGCCGACGCCGCCGAGCAGGGCGACCCCGGCGGTGCCGAGGAGCCCGAACAGCGGCGGCGCCGCCGATCCGGACCCGAGCCCGGTGGTGCGCCAGCCGTCGACGTAGTGGGCCAGAAGGGTCACGGGGCTCGGGAAGGGCGACAGCTGGCCGATCGCCGGCAGGTCGCCGCCGATGAGCTGGCGGCTGCCCACCAGCACTGCCACCACGAGCAGGCCGAGGAGCACCGACGCGGCCCGGGCCGGTCCTTGCCAGACGGTCTCCACGAGCTCGTGGCCGGCGCTGACCAGGGCCTTTGCCCGCTCCTCGGCGTGCAGGCGGCGTTGGAGGTAGGCGGTCAGCCGGACGCTGCCACGCACCTGCAGGCGCCGGACCTCACTGTCGGCGACGATCCTCGACGACTTCACCGCCTTGCGCAGAGGCCGCAGCCGGGGGAGCCGCCTCAGGTTCCAGATCCACGCTCCGGAGAGGGCTCGGGCTTCGCTCCACCGTCGGGCGAACAGGGCGATCACCGTCTCGACGACGGTGACGACCATGGCCTGGGGGACGACGCGCACCAGGTGCAGCAGGGAGTAGGTCTTCAGCATGGCCCGCAGGTGGAAGCGGGACTGCACGCTCTCCTGCTCGGGCTGGTCCTCCAGCCCCTTCTCGACGGTGAGGTGGCGAACGCGGGCGGCCGGGTTCACCACCACGCGGGCGCCGGCCACCTGGGCCCGCCAGCACAGGTCGACGTCGGCGCCGTGCTCCATTGCGGTGTCGAACCCGCGGAGCACGCCGAACAGGTCGCAGCGGACCAGCATGCAGGTGTTCGACACCGCGAACACGTCCTTCACCGCGTCGTGCTGCTCCTGGTCGAGCTCGCCCCGTTCGACGAGGGACGCGCAGGCGCCCGTCTTGTCGACGGCCAGGCCGACGTCGAGCAGCCGGTCCGGGTGCTCCCACTCGACGACCTTCGGGGCCACGATGCCGGCGTTGGACCGCAGCGCCTCCTCGACCAGCTGGCGGATGGCGTCGGGCGCCATGGCCACGTCGTCGTGGCAGAAGACCAGGAACGACGCACCCTGCACGGTCTCGAGCACGTCGTTGGCCGTGGCCGCGAAGCCGGCGCCGTCGGGCACCCGGCGGAGGTAGGCGTCGGGCAGGATCGATGCCACCCGGCGCGCCGAATCGGCGTCGCCGCCGGTGTCCATGACCAGCACCGACTGGTTGGGGTAGTCCTGCTCGGCCAGCGCCGTCAGGGTCTCCTCGAACCAGGCACCGGGCTGATCTGCCACGACGACCGCGACCACGGGCGGCGCGGAAGGCTGCGGATCCATGCTCGGGCTGAGGCTAGCCCCGACCGGATCCTCCTCCAGGGCATCCTCGCGCCAACTCCTGTGGTTTCCTATGGCGATGGCCATGGCCGGAACGGGAGCGCCGGACCTCCTCCGCGGCAGGCTGCTGGTGGCCACCCCCAACATCGGCGACCCAAACTTCGCCCGCACCGTGGTCCTGCTCATCGAGTACGGCGAGGAGGGGGCTCTCGGGGTCGTCCTCAACCGGCCCAGTGAGGTCCACGTGGCCGAGCACCTGCCCGGCTGGGCCGACGTCGTGGCCTCGCCCCCCGTCGTGTTCGTCGGGGGACCGGTGAGCCCGAACGCCGCCCTCTGCGTGGCCAAGGTCGACGCCGGCCACCAGGGGGGACGGTCCGATGCCGACGGCTGGGACCCGCTGCTCGGCGCCGTCGGCACCGTCGACCTCAACCTCGACCCCGACCAGGTCATGCCCGGTGTGGAAGCGGTGAGGATCTTCGCCGGCTACGCCGGATGGGCGCCCCGCCAGCTGGAGGCCGAGATCGCCGACGGCGGCTGGTTCGTCGTCGACGCCCTGCCCGCGGACCCGCTGTCGCCCCTGCCCGAGGATCTCTGGCGGGTGGTCCTGCGCCGCCAGCCGGGCACCGTCGCCCTCTTCGCCGACTACCCGCCGGACCCGAGCTTCAACTGACGTGGCGGGAGTTCGTCGGTTCGACCTCGAGAGGCTGGCGATCGTGGCGGGCGCCGTCGCCGTGACGATCCTTCCGCTCGTCGCGTTCGGGCTCTGGGCGCCCGAGATGAACTCGCTCGTCCGGCACCCGTCCACCGCCACCCTGACGCCCGGGGAGGCCGACTCCGTACGGACCGCCATCTGGTTCGACTTCGCCTACATCGCCGCCTACGCCACGGTGCTGTACGTCGCCTGCCAGCGGATCACCGCGAACCTCGTGCGGTACCGCTGGGTGGGGAAGTGGATGGCCCGCCTGGCCCTGGCCGGCGCCTTGGCCGACGCCATCGAGAACGTCTCGGCCCTGCGCCTGCTGGACGACCGGGGCGACGGCTCGGCCGCCCGGTGGGTCGAGTACGCCGGCAGCGCCAAGTGGGGACTGCTGCTGGTGCCGGTCGTGTTCGCCCTTGGCGCCCTCGTCGCCTGGGCCACCCGAATCAGCGCCCGTGACCCCGGCGCCGACCCCCGCTCGGTGTCGGAGGCCATCGCCTGGGCCAAGACCCAGCCCGTCCCCCGCATCTTCCCCAAGAGTCCGCGGGCGAGGGCCTGGGAGTGGGTGCGCGGCAAGCGTTCGGACCCCGTCGTGCCGGCTCCGGGTACCTCGGAGCCGTCGGGGAAGACCGGCATCTGCTTCTCGGGCGGAGGCATCCGGTCGGCCGCCTACAACCTCGGCGCGCTCCAGGAGCTGCAGGCGTCCGGCGAGCTGCGACAGGCCGACTACCTGGCCGCGGTGTCGGGCGGCTCGTACATCGCCGGGGCCCACGCCATAACGGGGTCGTGCTCGCCCGAGGAGGCCCTGGGCACCCAGCCCCCCTTCGCCCCCGGGTCGGTCGAGGAGCAGTACCTGCGGAACCGCACCACCTACCTGTTCCCCAACCTGTCTGGGGTGGGCGTCGCCCTGTGGCGGCTCGTGCGTGGCCTGGCCGTGAACATCGCCTTCGTCGCCATGGTCCTGTTCATCCTCGCCCGTCCCTACGGGTGGGCGATGGCGTCGCGGTGCCAGGCTCAGCTGGTCGACGCGGCCGGCGCCATCAGCACCGCAGCGTGCTCGTCGGCGGCCGCCGACGACACCGCCGCTCTCCGCAGCGTCAGCTTCGACACCGTCCCGTGGGCCCTCCCCCTGGTGCTGGCGCTCCTCGTCCTCGCCGTCGGCCTCGGACTGTTCGACCTGCTGTTCCGACCGAGGGAGTACGCCGCCCCGTTCCTGGAGGTGTGGTCGATCCGGCTGCTGGCGGCGGCCTTCCTGACCTGGCTGTTCCTGCTCGGATTGCCCTGGTTCGCGACCAGGCTGCTGAGCGACATCAGGCCGACGATGGGCTCGCTCGGGTCGGCGCCCAGGCTGTTGACGGGCACGGCGGCGACGTCGACCCTGGTCACCGGCCTGCTGGCCCTGGTGCGCGTCTCCGGCCCGAAGGGGGCGGCGCCCGGTTCGTCGGGCGTCGACGCGTCCGCGCTCTGGAAGAAGGTGGTGGCGGGCGCCCGCAAGGCCGGCGACGGCATCCTGCGGCTCCTGTTCATCATCGTGGGCGGGATCATCGGCCCTCTGGCCTTCCTCGCCGGGTTCCTGATGCTCGCCACCGGGGCCATGGTCTCGGGCATCGGGCCCGGGGAGCTGTTCTGGTGGCTGCTTCTGGCCACCACCTTCCTGTTCGTACAGGGCGTCGGCGACGCCAACCGCTGGTCGTTCCAGCCCTTCTACAAGCGGCGGCTGCAGAGCGCCTTCACCCTGCAGCGGGTGTGCACCGGCGGTGTCCCCGCCGCGGTCGCGGTCCCGTACCAGGTGCCGCTGCCCTTCATGAACTTGCTCGACTCGCCGGCCCTCGTCGTCGGCGCGGCGGTGAACCTCGAGGAGTACGGCCTGCTGCCGCCCGGGCGGCCGGTCTCGACGTTCACGTTCTCCCGGGAGCGGGTCGATGCCGGCATCCTGGGCGAGGTCCCTACCAGGGTGTTCGCCACGCTGCTCGGCCCGCAGTTCGTGCGGGACTTCACCGTCCCGGCCGCCCAGGCCGCGTCGGGGGCCGCCTTCTCGCCGGTCATGGGGAAGATGACCAAGTACGCCGCCCGCTTCGTCTTCGCCCTCCTCAACCTGCGGCTGGGCGTGTGGCTGCCGAACCCGGCCAGGGTGGTCGCCTGGGCCCAGGACCAGCCCGACCCGCCCACACCACACGACCCTGACCCCGCCATGGTGGCCGCCGCGCAGGCGGCGCTGGAGGCGGCGTGCGCGGCCGAGGCCGATACCGACGCGGAGGCGCTGCGCCGGTTCGACGAGGCGGCGGCCCAGGTGGGCGGGGTGTCCGGCGCGCCACGCGACGTGAAGGACCACCTGGCCCGGCTCCAGGCCGATCTGCAGGCGGTCGCCCTGGCCGCCCACCTCCGCGCCGAGCGCTGCCGTCGCGACCTGGAAGGGGCGCTGCACCCGCCCGCCACCGACCCCTCGGAGGTCACCGAGTTCGAGGGGTACCCGTGGCTGCCCCGACCGACGCGCCTGTTCCGGGAGCTGTTCGGGGTGTTCCGGGCCAGGAGCAAGTTCGTCTACGTCTCCGACGGAGGCCACTACGAGAACCTGGGCCTGGTCGAGCTGCTCCGGCGGGGCTGCACGTGGATCTACTGCTTCGACGCCGCCGGCGACAAGATCGACGCTTTCAACACCCTCGCCGACGCCTTGGCCGTCGCCCGCACCGAGCTCGGCGTCCGGGTCGAGATCGACCCCGCGCCGATCGCCCCCGCACCGGGGTCGACGTTCAACCAGGCCCTGCACGTTGTGGGCAGGGTGTTCTACCCCGGCGCCGAGGACCGCCCCGGGCACATCGTCTTCGCCAAGCTCGGGGTGACAACGGACGTCCCCGCCGACGTGCTGTCCTGGCGCCAGGCCAACCCGATGTTCCCCACCGACGGCACCGCCGACCAGCTGTACACCGACCAGCGCTTCGAGGCCTACCGGGCCCTGGGGGCGTTCACCGCGGTGGGCGCCATCGCGTCGATGCGGTCGCTGCGGAATCCCGGGCGGGCGCTGGGCGTGCCGAGCCCGCTACGGGTGGGTGACTGCTGCGGCGACGCAGCGGCCGACGCCGACGCCGGAGCCGCTTCGCCCTGAGCCCCGCCTGTCCTCAGGTCGGGGGCGGCACGTAGGTGACCGAGTTGGTCCGCTCCATCTGCACCGCGGTCGGCGGGCTGGTGTGGGTGGCGATCATGCCGATGAGGATGCCGACAAGGATGGCCGCGATGGCGGCGGCGACCCACAACACCGACGCGAGCCGGGGCTTGGGCGTGTCGGGCACGACCGCGGCCTTGATGGACTTGAAGACCGGCTCCTTCGGGGCCGCCGCCGCCGGCACCATCACCTGGGTCGGCTCGTCCTTCATCCACTCCGGCCGGGGCGGCAACGGCTGCGAGATGATCCGCTCGGCCGGCGACACCGGTACGGGCCGGGGCGGGGGCGGGGCCTGGCGCAGCGGCGTGACCTTGGCCCGCACCGGCGAGGCCTTTGCCCGCACCGGTGCCTTCGCTCGAACGGGCGGCTTCGACCGCACCGGCGCGACCTTCGCCTGCACCGGGTAGGCCGGCGCCGGCGGCAGGTCGTCCTCCTCGATGCGGATGGCGTCGATGTCGTATGCATCGTGGGCGCTGTGCCGGGGCACCATCTCCTCGACGGACTCGTCGACGTCGATCGGCGTCGGTGCCACACGATGCTCGACCTCGGCAGGCTCGTCGGCGAGGTCGGGGAAGTCGTCGAGCCCCCAGGGCTCCGGCGCCTCGTCCTCGTCCGCATCGTCCGCGTCGTCCGCGTCGGCCCACTCGTCCACATGGTGCTGGGGCTCCGGCTGGGGCAGCGGCTGCGGGACCTCCGGCTCCGGCTCCGGGCGGGCCTGGACCTCAGCCTTGCTCAGGCGTTGCCGTACCTCCGGCGAGATCACCAGGTCCTCGACGTCCGCCACGTCGTCGTCGCCCTCCAGCTCCCACGTGAGCTCGACGGGCGGGGCCTCGTCCTCCCAGCGGGTGTGGATGGCGGGAGGCCGCGGCCGGGGGGTCGCCGCCTGCGAGTCCTCGACGTCGGACACCGCTGTCAGCGCCTCGGTGCTCGGGTGACGCTGGCGCGAGCTGTTGACGTCCGCGTCCTTGGCCTTGGCCGCCGACCTCTCCTTGCGCAGCTTCCTCGAACGGCCAACCGACAGCCGCCCTCGGCCGGAGCGGGCCGGGGGTGTCTCCGGCGTGGGGGTGCTCTTGGCCTGGACGGCGGGCGCGGCCGAACCGTTGCCGTTGACCGAACCACCGATGGCCTCGAGCCCAGGCTGCTGTTCGGCCTGTCCGTCCGACTGCGGGTCCGGCTGCGGGGCCGGCTGGCGGGCCGGCTTTGACTTGGCTGCGGGCGCGGGAGTCTTCCGGCTTGCCGCCTTCGCCGTCTTCGGCGGCGGGCTCAGCTCGATGCGCTTCATGCTGCGCAGGAGCGTCACCCGGTTCTTGGTGGCCTTTTCGTGGGCGACGATGAGCTGGAGCTCTGTGTCGCTCAGGGGCGCAAGGAGGGGGAGGATCTCCTTGACGCTCAGCCTGTCGTAGTCGGTTATCGGCAGACGGGCGGGTGTTTCATTCGCCCGGTTCCGTGCAGCGGAGGTGGCAGCCATGGGTCCTCTTTGCAGACGCGGATCTCACCCCGTTCCATCGGCAGTTTCGCACTCAACCTTGAGTCCGTCGAGTGGCACCGGGATACCGTCGGAGGATGCGCAAGCTCCGCCGCCCGGCGACGTCCTGACGGACCGGTGCCTGCGCTCCTGCTCTTTCGCCATGGCAAGTCCGACTGGGACGCCTTCGACGGCGACGATCGTCGCCGGCCACTCGCCGATCGGGGGCGCGCCGCCGCCCGCACCATGGGGCAGCTGCTCGCCCGCAGCGGCCAGATCCCGGACTCGGTCATCACCTCGCCCGCGCTCCGGGCGGTGCAGACGCTCGAGCTGGCCATGGAGGGCGGCGGGTGGAGCTGCGAGGTGTCGGCGCGCGACGATCTGTACGGCGGCGGGACCTTCGGCCTGCTGGGAGAGCTCCGAGGGCAGCCGCCGTCGACCGAGTTGCTCCTCGTCGTCGGCCACGAGCCGACCAGCTCGGAGGCCGCCAGCCTGTTGATCGGTGGCGGCCGCGTCCGCATGCCGACGGGCGCGATCGTGCGGATCGACTTCCACGACGCGGTCGAGAGCTGGGCCGACGTCGGCCCCGGCACCGGCACGTTGTCCTGGCTCCTCGTGCCGCGCCTGTTCCCGCGAGACACGTTCGACTTCGCCGGTTAGCTACCGGCTGGTGTCGTCGGCGGCGCGTTGCAGCTCGGCGACGTCGAGCTTGGTCATGCCGAGCATGGCCTTCATGGCCCGTTGCGCCCTGTCGGGGTCGGGGTCGCTGATCAGCTCGTTCATGACGGTCGGGACGATCTGCCACGACACGCCGAACCTGTCCTTCACCCACCCACAGGGGCCCTCCTGGCCGCCGTCGGAGAGGCTCGTCCAGAACCTGTCCACCTCCTCCTGCGACCCGCAATGCACCTGGAAGGAGATCGCCTCGTCGAACGTGAACTCGGGGCCGCCGTTCAGGGCGACGAACTCCAGGCCGTCGAGCTCGAACTCCACCGTCATGACCATCCCTTCGGGGCGCGGGCCGGCGGAGCCGTAATGGGTGACCTTCAGGATCCGAGAGTTCTCGAAGATGCCGGTGTAGAAGGTCGCCGCCTCCTCGCCCTGGTCGTCGAACCACAGGCAGGGGGTGATCTTGCTCAGGGTGGCCATCGTCCCGTCCTCTCGCTGATTGGTCTCGTAGATGGGACGGGCCGGGGGAGCAGGACTCATCGGCCCACCCCAGTCACGTCGCGGTGGAGGACGCCCTGGCCTGGATGAGGTGGTAGAGCAGGATCAGCTGGGTGAGGGCCAGCGGCTCGTCGCGGGTGTCGGAGTCGATCCGACCCAGGGACTCGGGGACGGGCTCGTCGACGCCGAGCTCGTCCCAGATGGCCTGCTCCACCTTCTTGGTGTCCTCCCGGTCGGCGTGGGAATGGATGTGGACCGAGTCGACCGGCTTGCCGTCCTCGTCCCGCCTGAGCTTGAGGTGCATGGCGTCGCTCCGGTCGTCGCTCAGGATCTTCGACAGGTCCGGGTGGCTGATCGTGGGCCGGAGCAGGAGATAGGCGCTGAGCGGGTCCTTCGCGGTCTGGCCCCGCTCCTCGATGGGCGCGAACCGCACGACGATGTCGGCGTGGGCCCGCTGCGGGCGGATGAACTCGGCCGACTCCGGCTCCCGCTTCTCGAGCTCGGCGCGGACCTGGTCCTCGGTGTACCCCCGCTTCTTGGTGTCGCGGCCCAGCTTCCAGGCGACGCGGATGTCCTCGGGCGGGTCGAGGTACACGGTGATGTCGAAGCAGGCCCGGGACAGCTTGGTGTGGAGGGGGAGCAGACCCTCGACGATCACGAAGTCACGCGGCTCGATGTACTCGGGGCGGTCCAGACGGCCGGTGTCGTGGTTGTAGATCGGCTTCAGGATGGGCCGGCCGGCCGCCAGGTGCTGGAGGTGCTGCTCCATGATGTCGATGTAGTTGCACTTGGGATGCAGTGGGGTGAACGGGAGCGATTTGCGCTCCTCCCGGTCGTAACGGTGGTAGTCGTCCGCCCCGACGGAGGTGATGCGGTCGCGGCCCAGCGCCTCGACCAACCCGGCCGTGATGGTCGTCTTGCCCGTCCCGCTGTCACCTGCGATTGCCATCAGGATGGGGTGCACGGGTTTCCCCTCGGCCCCGCCCGCTCGTTCGACGTTCACCTGCTTGTCCGTCATGGCCTACCTCCGGGTCGCGGGCGTCGGGTGCCATCCTCTCGCACCTGGCGACGACGGTCCGCCGACGCCCTCATCGGGGCCGCGCAATCGACGCCAGCCGGGCCCCGGTGACCTCCAGGAGGTCGGGAACGCTCAGCTCCAGCTCGAGACCTCGGCGGCCGCCGCTCACGAAGATGCTGTCCCACTGGGACGCGCCGGCGTCGACGATCGTGGCGAGCCTGCGCTTCTGGCCGATCGGGCTGATGCCACCGACGACGTAGCCGGTCGCCCGCTCGGCGGCCGCCGGCGACGCCATCTCGGCGCTTTTGGCGCCCATCGCCGCGGCCAGCGCCTTGAGATCCACCTCGGCGGTGCTTGGGACCACCGCCACGACCAGGTTCCCGCCGACCGAGGTCACGAGGGTCTTGAACACCTGCTCCGGCTGGGCGCCGAGCGCCTCGGCTGCCTCGCTGGCGTACGACGCCACCCCCGGGTCGTGCTCGTAGCGGTGGACCCGGTGGGCGATCCCCCCGCGGACGAGAGCCGTGACCGCCGGCGTGGGCGCGCGCACGACCTCATCCTGTCCCAGGGGGCGCGCCGGCGTACGACGCCACCCCCGGGTCGTGCTCGTACCGGTGCCCACGTAGGCGACTACGTCCCCACCGGCACCTCGTGGAACGTCACCATCCACCAGTCGAGGCGTTCGCCCGACGGCGGGGTCCAGTTGCCGGTGATGGTGGCCTCGCCGTTCCCCGGTGGTGCCGGTCGGCCACAGCCCATCAGCCGTCGGCCCTTGCGGTCGGTGAAGACCAGGCCGTCGGGATCGTCGGCGTCGCCGTGGATGTCGAATTTGCCCTGGTGGTGAAGGCGATGATGATGCGAACACAACGCCACCAGGTTCCAGGTGTCGGTGGGACCGCCGTCGAGCCAATGGACGATGTGGTGGATCTGCAACCAGGCGGTGTGGTCGCAGCCCGGGACCCGACAGCCCCGGTCTCGTTCCTCGATGACCATGCGGGTGCGCTCGGGCACCAGCCGCAGGGCCCGGCCCACGCTGACCGCCACCCCGTGGCGGTCGTGTTCGACGGTCTTGACCCGCCCGTCACAGCCCAGGTGGCGCAGCACGGCGTCGGGCAGGCCCGGGCCCAGGTGCAGGTTGCCGGTGCCGTCGGGGTGGAGGTGCACCACCACCGTCTGGGCATCGTGATGACCGCGGGTGGCGTGGTCGGCGGCCAGGGCCCGTTCGGCCACCGCCACCAGGGCGTCGGCCCACGACTCCAGCTTCTGGCGTTCCCGCTCCAAGCTCAGGGCCCGGGCGACCTTGGCCCCCTCCTCGGCCCCCAGGGTCCCCCAGCACCGCCACCAGCCGTCGTCGTCGTGGCCGAAGTCGACCCGGCGCCGCTCGGGCTCGGGTTCGGGCTTGTCGGCCTCGAACACATACTTGGACAGCACCCGCGACAGTTGGCTGACGGTGGCCTGGCGGGCGAACTCGGCCACGGAGGCGTCGGCCGACGCCGGGGCGTGGCGACAGATCAGGGCCACCTGGTCCTCGCTCAGCTCCCCGGCCTCGAAGGCGGCCCGGGTGTGGGGCAGCTCACCCAGCCGCCGGGCCATGGAGACCAGCCGCTGAGCCCGCTTGGGCGACACCCCGCACTTCCAGCCCACCCAATGACAAGGCGAGAGGATGTCGGCCCCCTCCCACGACCCCGTCGCCAGCACGTCGGCGATGAGGCCGACCAGGCGGCCGGCGGCGGCGTTGGCCACCCCGCACACCTGGGCCACCTCGGCCTCCAGGGCCATGGCGGTGACCTCCCGCTCCGTCGCCGTGCTCATCCCGCCATTGTACCGAACAGATGTTCGACTCCGCAAGGAGATTTCACATCTTTTCAAATGTTTCTACCGCCGGCTGGCCCCGGAAGTCGTCCGTACCGATGGACCCGGTGCGCCATCCCCCGCGGATGAGAGCCGTGACCGCCGACGAGAGCGCGCGCACGACCTCATCCTGTCCCAGGGGCCGCGTAGGGTGATCTCACGGTTCCCGGTCCGAGGAGGAGCGATGGCACTGAACCTGAGCAACGTGATGCTGGGGTCGGAGGACTCCAGGAAGCTGGCCGACTTCTACAAGGAGGTCCTGGGCGCCCCGAATCCCGACTGGAGCGACGACGAGAACGGCTGGTTCGGCTTCCAGGTGGGCAATGGCAGCATCGCCATCGGGCCCCACAGCGAGGTGAAGGGCACGAACCAGCAGCCGGGACGCATCATGCTGAACTTCTCGACGTCCGACGTGAGCGGCGAGTTCGAGCGCATCAAGGCCCTCGGCGCCGAAGTCGTCGCCGAGCCGTACGCACCGGGAGGCGGCGGCGGGATGCTGATGTGCACCTTCGCCGACCCCGACGGCAACTACTTCCAGCTCTCGCCCCCCTGGGACGCGGCGACGACGTAGCTCAGCAGGTTCGACACGCGCCCGTCAGTCGGTCGGCCGGACCACCAGCCGGACCAGTCTCTCCGGGGCCTGGGCGCAGTAGCTCTCGGTGAGGAGCTCGGCCACCTCGGTCCAATCGGTGTCTGCGTCGATCATCATGCCGATGACGTTGGGCGCCCACGGGGGCCGGAAGAACGGATGGGGTGCGTCGCCCAGCGCATCGAGCTCAGGGCCGGACGACCGGAACGTGAGCACGTTGGCCGGGCCGTTCGTCCGTGCCGCCCGGGCGTAGGCGGGGGGCCACCCGCTGTCGACGGCGACGACGTGGGCGAAGGTCCGCCGCCGGACCCGCCACCGCGTGCCCACCCAAGCCGGTTCCTCGTAGGCCTCGGGGAGCCCGAGACACACCGTCCGAAGCCGGCTGACGATCTCTGACGAGACCTCGCCACGCTCGGCCACGCCGCTTGACGCTATGTGCTCAGGGCCAGCCGACGCCCGGCGCCGGCGCGTCGGCGACGAGCACCTGCCCGGTCCGGGCTGCGATCGCCTCGCCGACCTTCTCGATGCCACGCCACTCGTTCGCCAGCATGAACAGGGTCCGCCCGTCGGGGCCGCCGAGCATGCAGGCGAACCCGGCCCGGTCGAGCTCGATCCTCTCGAGCTCCTCGCCACCCTCTCGGACCCGTATGCACGTGCCCTCGGGACTCTCATCCAGCCCGGTGTGGGTGCGGGTGTCCGACGACGACGTCCAGACGGCGCCCTCGGCGTCGATGCAGATGCCGTCCGGGCCGACACCGGCGGCCCAGACGCGCCGGTTCGACAGGCCGCCGTCCGTCTCGATGTCGAATGCGGTGAGCCGGCCGGCGAAGGACTCGGCGACGATCAGGGTGGAGTTGTCGGGCGTGACGACCATGCCGTTCGGGAACTCGATGCCGTCGGCGACCTGGCGGGCCGAGCCGTCTGGTGTGACCAGGGCGATGATCCCGGCCTTCGGCGCCTCGCCCGCCCCGAAGTCGAAGCAGAGGCTGTTGACGTAGATGTTGCCCCGCCCGTCCACGACGATCTCGTTCCAGCCGTAGGGCGTGATGGCGGTCAGGTCGGCATGGCGCACCATCGACCCGTCGGGCTCCCGGCGCATGAGCTCCCGGCCCGTCACCAGCAGGCGGCCGTCGGGTAGCCAGTCGATCGACCACCCGAGGCCGGGCGGGCCGTGCCCGACAACCTCGCTGTTGCCCTCCAGGTCGACGGCCACGATCTCCTCGGCGCCCCAGTGGGCGAACCAGAGCCGGCCGTCGTGCCAGCGGGGCGACTCGACGTAGGCGAACCCGCTGGCCAGCACCCGGGGCTCGGTCATCTGCTCGGTCATCGGCATCTGGGTCATCTCGTCCTCCTCGCACTCGCAGGTTTCTGAGAACTAGACCGTACAGTACCATTCTCGGTACTGTACGGTCCAGTACTATGGGTCGTATGGCAAAGGCGGACGGATCCCGGGCGACCCCCGTCGCCGACGTCGAGGACGATCGGCGGTCGACCCGCAAGCGGCGGGCGATCGTTGACGCCGCCACGTCCGCCTTTCTCCGCGGTGGCTACCGGGGCACGAGCATGGACGAGATCGCGGCCGCCGCCGGGGTCTCGAAGCAGACCGTCTACAAGCACTTCGCCGACAAGCAGCGTCTCTTCTCCGAGATCGTCACCACCACGGTGAACGAGGCCAGCGACCCTGTCCACGACGAGGTGCGCGGCCTTCAGGACAGCGGCGACGTCGAGGCCGATCTCCGTCGGCTGGCCCGGCGCCAGCTCGTGCTGGTGATGCAGCCTCGGATACTCCAACTCCGCCGCCTCGTGATCGGCGAGGCCAGCCGCTTCCCCGAGCTCGGCAGAATCTTCTACGAGCGGGGTCCCGGGCGCGCCATACCGGCCCTGGCCACCGCCTTCGAGCGCCTCGCCGCCCGGGGCCTGCTGCACCTCGAGGACCCCCTCCTGGCGGCCGCCCAGTTCAACTGGCTGGTCATGTCGGCGCCGCTGAACCACGCCATGCTCCTCGGCGAGGACGGCCCTCCCGACCCCGCCGACGTCGAAAAGTGGGCAGAGGACGGCGTCCGCATGTTCCTCGCCGCCTACGGCTGAGCGCGGATGCTGTTCCCACGACGGTTCTGGGACGGCCTGGCCGACGGCTCGGTCACCGTGGCCTTCCGGCGGTGGAAGCGGCCGTCGGTGAAGGCGGGCGGGACCCTCCAGTCGCCGGGCGGGCTGCTCGCCATCGACGCCCTGGAGCCCATCGAACCCGGTGACGTCACCGACGGCGACGCCCGGGCCGCCGGCTACGGCACCCGCGGCGAAGCCCTTGCCGACCAGCGACCGGACGGAACCCTCTACCGGATCCGCTTCCACCGCCTCGGCGACGACCCAAGGGACGAGCTCCGTCGCCACGACGACCTCGGCCCCGACGAGGTCGAACGACTACGGGCCACGCTGCGCCGCCTCGAATGGGCGGTCCCCACCCTGCGGCTCATCGACGGCAACCCGGCCGTCGTCAGCACCACGCTGGCGGCCGTCGCCGGCGTCGACCGTCAGCAGTTCAAGACGAGGGTCCGCCGGCTGAAGGCCCTCGGTCTCACCGAGAGCCTCGAGATCGGCTACCGGCTGTCGCCCCGAGGCCGGGCCTTCCTCGCCGCCCCAGCAGATCCTCCTACCTGACGGGCGTCACTTCACCAACCGGTACAGGCGGGCGTGGGCCGCGGCCGACTCCTGCCACGTGTGGCCGGCCGCGACCTCCAACCCCTGCAGCCGTCGCCGCTCCACCTCGGGCCCGCCCGAGAGGGTCGCGTCAAGGGCGCCGGCCAGCCCGTCGACGTCGCCGGGGCTCACCAGCAGCGCCGAGCCCAACGCGACCTCCTCCATGGCCGAGCCCGACGTCGTGACCAGCGGTGTCCCGCAAGCGAGCGTCTCGAGCGCCGGCAGCCCGAAGCCCTCTTCCAGCGACGGGTACGCCACCACCGCCGCCCCCCGCAGCAGGGCGACGTTCTCGGCGTCGGTGACGTAGCCGGTCACCACGATCCTGTCCCGCGCCCGGGCCGCGCCCACCGCCGAGTCGACGGCGGCACCGCCCCACCCCCGGTTGCCGGCCAGCACCAGCGTCACGTCGGGATGCGCCGGGGCCACAAGGTCGAACGCCCGTACCAGCGACGGCACGTCCTTGCGAGGCTCGAGGGTGCCCACGAACGCGACGTACCGCCGCCCCGGCTCGATGCCGAGTCGCCCCCGCGAAGCCTCGTCGGCCGCCGACTCGTCGGCATCCAGCGCGGGACGGAAGCGGTCGTGGTCGACGCCGTGGGGGATGACGTACACGGGCGTCTGTGGCCGGGACCGGGCCTCCAGCCGCTCGGCGGTCGCCCGGCTCACGGCGACGATGGCGTCGGCGCGGGCCGCTGCGAGCCGGATGGCGCCCCGGAAGAACGCGACCTTCGCCGGCTGGTGCCACTCCGGGTGGGAGAAGAACGAGAGGTCGTGGACGGTGACCACCGTCGGGCGGTTGGAGATCAGCGGCATCGTGTAGTGCGGACCGTGGTGGACGTCGACCGGCAGCCGGTTCAGCAGACGCGGCAGCGCCGCCTGCTCCCAGGCCAGCCGCAACGGCCGGTGGGTGGGGGCGACGTCGATCACCGGCTTGGACCCCACCTGCTCCTCCCAGCGAGCACGGTCGCCCTGGCGGCAGACGATCGTGACGGAGACGTCGTCGCCGGCGGCGAGGGCGCCGGCCAGGCTGAGCACGTACCGCCCGGCCCCGCCCGGCTTGGCCGGCACCGCCGTGGCGTCGAGGCACACGTTCAGCACCGGCGACGAACCAGGCAGCACCGACGCCGACGGATCAGGCAGCGACGAATCGGTCACATGGACCTCTCGGCCAGCTGCTCCCACAGCTCGACGTGGCGTCGAGCCGCCTTCTCCCAGGTCAGGCCGGCGGCCCGCTCCTGCCCGGCGGCCACCAGCCGGGCCCGGACCGCCGAGTCGCCCGCCACCGTGACCAGGGCGTCGGCGATGGCCTCGACGTCCAGCGGCGGCACCTCCATGGCCGCCCCGGCCGTGCTCGGCATGGGCGAGGCCACCACCGGGATGCCCGACGCCATCGCCTCCACCGACGGCAGGCCCCAGCCCTCCCGCAGCGGGACGTAGGCCAGGAGCCGCGCCCCCTGGTACAAGGCCGAGAGGGTCGGGCCGGGCACGGCGCCGGCCAGGAGCACGTCGGGCCGGGCTTCGAGCGCCGGGCCCCACCCGGACGGCCCCACCACCACGAGGGGCCAGGGTTCGGGCAGGCGAGGCCGGGCGACGGCGTAGGCGTCGAGCAGGCGGGGCAGGTTCTTGCGCGGCTCGAGGGTGGAGACGCTCAACAGGTAGCCGGCGGGCCTCCCGTCGACGCCCACCCCCAGCTCGGCCAGCAGGGCGGCGCCGGCCTCGTGGTCGGGTGGATCGAGGTGGTCGCACCCCTCCTCGACGACCGCCACCCGGTGGGGGGCGGCGCCGGCCGCCAACAGGTCGTCGGCCGTCAGCTGCGACGGCGCCAGCAGCAGCGACGCCCGGTTCTTGACCCGGGCGACGGCCGCCTCGTGCCAGTCCCGGCCCCGTCGGGGATAGGCGTCGGGCTCGTGGCGCCAGGCCAGGTCGTGGACCATCACCGACATCGGTGCCGGCCCGGGCGGCGGGACGGCGAGGGAGGAGGCGTGGATCACCTGGGCGAAGGCCGGAGGGCGGCACAGGCCCCTGTCCCACGCCCGGGTCAGGGCCAGGCTCGGGAGGCTCGACGTGATCGTGTGGCCCAGGGCCGCGATCGGGTCGGGGCCAGCACCGACGGGTGCCCGGCTGGCCCACAGCGTCACGTCCGTGCGCCCGCCGCCGAGGGCCGAGAGCCCGCGGATCAGACCCCGGATGTAGGTGCCGATGCCCCCGGGGACCGTCCGGCGCAGCTGCTCGGCCACGACAACCACCGTGAGGGTCGTGCGCGGCGAGCCGCTCGTGCTCAGGCGGCCACCTGGCGGTACAGGCGCAGGCACGTCTCGGCGGCCCTGGCCCAGGTGAACTCCTGGCAGCGCTCGTACCCGGCCTTGATCAGCGTGGCCCGCAGCTCCTCGTCGACCACGACCTGGGCGATGGTGTCGGCGAAGGCCTCGGCGTCGTCGGGGTCGACCATCAGCCCGGCGTCGCCCAGGACCTCCGGTGTGGCGCCGGCCCGGGCGGCGACGATGGGCACGCCGGCCTGCATGGCCTCGAGGAGCGGCATGCCGAAGCCCTCGTAGAGCGACGGGAACACCAGCAGGCGGGCGCCGGCCAGCAGGGACGCGATCCGGGCGTCGTCGACATAGCCCGTGCACACGACCTCGGGGCTGGCCAGGTTGCGCTCGCGGAGCATGGCGGGGAAATCGATCAGGTTGCTTCGACCCCCGGCCAGCACCAGGCGGACGTCGATCCGGCGTTCGCGGAGGATGCGGATGGCGTCGAGGGCCAGCGGGAGGTTCTTGCGGGGCTCGAGGGTACCGAGCATGAGCGCGTACGGCGGTCCGGACGGGGTGCCGGCCGGCTTCGGGACCAGGTCCCTGGCGTGGCTGCCGTTGGGGATCACCGTGATGCGGTCGGCGAGATGCGGTTGCCAGTCGAGCAGCTCCCGGCGGGTGAACTCCGACACGGTGACGATCGCCGCCGCCCGGCTGAGGATCGTCGGCAGGAGGCGGGCCATGCGCCGGACACCCGGCTGGACCTCCTCGGGGTGGTGGACGAAGCCGATGTCGTGGACGGTGACGACCACCGGCACCTTGCGGGACGGCGGGGCGATGAAGTTGGTGGCGTGGAAGACGTCGCAGTCGACCAGCCATTCGACCGGCGGGAAGGGGACGCGGTCCCACATCGCCCACAGCGGCCGGGCCGGCGCCAGCTTGCGCTCGACGCCCACGTTGGGTCGGTGGGGCGGGTCGAGGTTGAGGTAGCGGGCGGTGCGCCAGGAGATCGGGAACACGATCATCTCGTCGTCCGGCGACAGCTGGGCGACGGCGTCGATCAGCTCGTGGGTGTACCAGCCCACGCCGGTCTTGCGCCCCAGCAGCGGCGTCCCGTCGAACCCGATCCGCACTTAGTGCCCCGTTCCGCAAGTTCCAGCGGCGTCTCGCCGGCTCTCGCCGCCGCTGGCTGCGTTGCTCCTCGCCCGGAGACGGCAAGAGTCGCCTGGCTGCGGTGCGCCTTGCCAGCGACACCGAGAGCTCGCCGATACATCCGCTTGAACTGCGGAACGGAGCACTACGCATCCCCCCGGCGCCGGCGGCGCTTGCGTCGTCCGCCGGCGTTCGAGGAATCGGTGATGTCGCCGTCTGGTGAAGAGCTGCCGTCTGCTGCGGCGGTGCCGTCGGTGCCGCCGTCGTCCTCGTCGCCGGCATCGCTGTCGTGATCGCCGGCGACATCGGTGTCGGTGCCGGTGTCGGTGTCGGGTTGGCCGGTGGTCCCGGCTCCCGCCTCCACCCTGGCGGCCGCGGCCGCCGTCGGGCCCGACGCGCCTGGGGTCTCGTCGCCCCCTGCCGGACGCAGCTCGGCGACGATCATCTGGCGGTGACGGTCGAGCGTCTGGGGCAGATCGAGGGCCAGGCGCCGGCCGAGCTCGCTCAGCGTGTACCGGATCTCGGTCGAGACGGTGTGGCCCTCGTCACGGATCACCTGGTGCAGCGACGCCTCCATCTGCTCCAAACTGGCGCCGAGCGCCACCAGCCGGGCCTCGACGGCGTCGAGGCGGCGCGCCAACGGGTCCTCGGTCCCTGACCTGCGGAAATCGGGCGTCCGAGGCTCGGGATCCTGCACGGGCGGCGGCAGGTCCATTGGGCGAAGCCTAGCTGTGCCCGCCAGAGGTCCACCGGGACCACGGGGCGTGGCTGGGGGGAACCGATGGACTGGAAAGCTGGACTAACGTCCCACTCCCGTGAAGGGCGTGATCCTCGCCGGCGGCAGCGGCACCCGTCTGCACCCGCTGACCCGCATCACCAACAAGCACCTCCTGCCGATCTACGACCGGCCGATGGTGACCTACTCCATCGAGGCCCTGGTGACCGCCGGGGTGGACGAGATCATGATGGTCACCGGTGGCACCCACGCCGGCGAGTTCCTCCGGCTGCTGGGCAGCGGCAACGAGTGGGGCATCCAGCGCCTGTCCTACGCCTACCAGGAACGGGCCGGCGGCATCGCCGAGGCCCTTTCGTTGGCCGAGCGGTTCGTCGACGGCGACCAGGTCCTCGTCATGCTGGCCGACAACATCGTGGGCTCGACGATCCGCCCCGCGGTCGAGAACTTCCGGGCCCAGGGCACGGGCGCCCGCATCGTCCTGTCCAAGGTCGAGGATCCGGCCCACCTGAGCCACCTGGGCGTGCCGGAGCTGGACGAGGACGGGCGCGTCGTGCGCATCGTCGAGAAGCCCGACGTGCCGGCCAGCGACTTCGCCGTGACGGGGATCTACTTCTACGACTGCACCGTCTTCGAGGCCATCACCCAGCAGGTTCCCTCGGGCAGGGGCGAGCTCGAGATCACCGACGTGAACAACTGGTACGTCGAGCGCGGCACCATGCACTACGACGTCCTCGAGGGCTTCTGGGGCGACGCCGGCGAGTCGATCGACGCCTACTACGAGGTAAACGACCACGTCCGGGCCAACGGGGCCAACAAGGGGTAGCGGCCGGGCCAGAAGGGCCAGCAGCTCGCGCCGCGTGGCGATCCACCAGGCTGGTCGATAGTCTGTCGCTCTCGGTCCGGTCGTCGGCGGTCATCCACGGGCCTGCAGGGGGTACTCATGCGGACATTCAAGACTGGGTGGAAGTTCGGCGCGGTGGGGGTGGTGGTGGCGGCGTCGCTGCTCGTGCTGCTTCCCCGCAGTGAGGCCACCTTCCCCGGCACCAACGGGCTTATCGCGTGGACGACTGGCACCGTCCTCTTCACCGCCCGCCCCGACGGCACCCAGGCCTCGCCGAAGGGCGTCGGCGACAACCCGGCGTGGTCGGCCGACGGCATCTATCTCACGTTCGACCGCACGGGCGACATCTGGAAGATGCTGGCCACCGGCGCCGGCGTGGTCCAGCTCACCAACACCAGCGCCGTCGACAACCAGCCGGTGTTCAGCCGGGACGGCACCAAGGTCGCCTTCGCCAGCAACCGCAGCGGCCAGTTCCGTATCTGGAGGATGAACGCCGACGGCAGCAGCCCTGTGGCGGTCACCGCGACGGGAGCGCTGCCCGCCGGGTCCGAGGACGCCTCGCCCGACTGGTCTCCCGACGGCCAGCGCATCGTGTTCTCCCGGGGCGTGCCCGCCGACGGGGCCGGCGCCCGTGACATCTTCAGCGTCAAGGTCGACGGCACCGACCTTCAGCGCCTGACCAGCGGGGCGGTGGCCCCCGGCGGCGGCCCGTACGACAAGCTCGTCAACCCGAAGTGGTCGCCGGACGGCTCCAAGGTCACCTACGGCCTCGAATCCGGTTGCGCCATCTTCACCGTGAACGCCAACGCCACCGGGGCGGCGAAGGTCGGCAACTTCACCGGCTGCGCCACCGACCCGGCCTACTCGCCCGACGGCGCCCTGATCCTCTTCCGACTCGCCAGCGGGCCCCAGGGCAGCGGGATCTACGGGTTCCGTCCCGCCGCCAACACGCTGGCCCTGCTGGTGAACGACGCCGCGGCCAGGGCGCCCGACTGGCAGGCCCTCGCCGGGCCGCCGCCGCCCACCACGAGCACGACGGTGGCCCCCACCACGAGCACCACGTCGGGTCCGACGACGACGTCGTCGTCGACGACGTCGTCCACCTCCACCTCCACCACCCTCGGGCCACCGCCGCCCGGCGCCACCAAGCCGCTGGTCGTGCGGGACGGTGCGTGGTTCCTCCGCAACACCTTCACCTCCGGGAAGGCCGACAGCAGCTTCGGCTACGGCGACATCACCGACCGGCCCGTCACCGGCGACTGGGACGGCAACGGCACGATCACCGTCGGTGTCGTGCGCAACGGCACCTGGTACCTGCGCAACGCCAGTGGCGGGATCTCCGCCGACGTGCCGTCGTTCGTGTTCGGCAACCCCACCGACACCCCTCTCACGGGTGACTGGGACGACAACGGCACCTGGACCCCAGGCGTGTACCGCAACGGCGTCTGGTACCTGCGCAACACGTTCACCAGCGGCGTCGCCGACGTCATCGTCAACTACGGCAACGCCAGTGGCGACACGCCGGTCGCCGGCGACTGGAATGGCGACGGCCGCACCACGGTCGGTATCTTCCGCGCCGGCACGTGGTACCTGCGCAACGCCGAGGGTGGCGGCGCCCACGACGTCACCCCGTTCGTCTACGGGAACGCGTCGGGCGACACGCCGGTGGTCGGCGACTGGAACGGCAACGGCACCTTCACGCCGGGCGTCTTCCGCAACGGCACCTGGTACCTGCGCAACGGCGCCGGTGGGGGGGTCGCCGACGTTCCCTTCTTCTTCTTCGGCAACCCCACCGACCAGCCGCGGATCTGGCGTTAGGCGCCCGGGTCCTGCGGGCCCGGGTCCGCCTGCCTCAGGACCAGAAGGCGTCCCAGGCGTTCAAATCGCCCGGGTAGATCCAGATCTCCCTCAGCCGGCCGTCGGCCACGTGCCAGACATGGACGTTGTTCATGGCCAGTGACCTTCCGTCGGCCCGCTCGGCGCTGTCTGTGACCAGCGCGGCGGCGTGCCCGTGACCGGCCGCGCCCTCCCCGGTGAGGAGGTCGTGCAGCTCGAAGCGCAGGGTGCCCCCCGACAGCTCGCCCAGGGTGGCGACGTAGCCCAGCACCGCCTGCTTGCCGGCGTACTCACCGGCCACCTGGCTCGTGCCCGGGACGTGGGCGGCGACGTCGTCGTCCATGAGGCTGAACAGCAGGGGAATGTCGCCCGAGACAAGCGCGTCGTAGGCCCTGCGCATGAGGTCCAGATCGGAAGCAGACAACGCATCCCCCTTCCGGTACCGCGACGCAGCGACGGTACCAGGCGGGTCGTGAAACGCGGGAGCGTCACGCTGGGACGGAAGGGCAGCCACTGACCGAGAGGAACCGAAATGCCCACCGTCCCCACCCCCGTCCGCTCCAGCCGTACCGCCGTCTTCGTCGCGGCGACGTCGATCGCCGTCGCGGTTGTCCTGTCGCTGTCCGCCGCATCGCCCGCCTGGGCGGTCCCGGCCGACAAACCGGTCGTCACCGTCGCACCGCCGATCGTGACGTCGAGCGGCGGCGTCACGCCCGACAGCTGGCGGACCTACGTCACCATGGCGGTCGGCGGGAACAACTTCACACCCGGCGGCTACGTCTACGTCACGTTCCAGGACCTGACCGCGGGAACCGGCGCTGTCAACGGCGAGTGGACGAAGGCCGGCACAGGCCCGTGCGGTCTGGAGTGCAACAACTACGGCAAGATCAGCTACAAGCGGACGCTCAACTTCGCCTACGGCACCGTATGTGGACACATGCTGCGGACGTGGGCTTGGGATCAGGTCAAGAGCCCGCAGCCGGGCTACGACTGGTCCTATCGTGACGCCACGGTGTCCTGCTGACCGCGGGACCGGCGAGGGCAAGGGGGCACATGGCCGACGCCAGGCGGTTCAGCGACGTGACGATGAAGGCGTCCCACAACACCTACGACATCAACTGGCCGCTGGCCACGATGACGGCTTCGGGGGGATGGTCGTTCCCCGTCTACGAGGCGGGGTGCCGGGCCGTCGAGCTCGACATCGGGCAGTACGGCGGACCGGATCCCGGCCGGCAGATGCAATGGTCGGTCCAGCACGGCGGCGACTACAACCTGCACTTCCGGCAGCTGTCGCAGTTCCTCGCCGAGCTGCGCGGCTGGTCGGACGCCACCCGCGACCACGACCCCGTCACCCTCTTCATCTGCCTGAAGGGCATCGTGGACCGCGGCCCGTTCCCCGACCTGCTCGACCGTTACATCGCCCAGTTCCTGTGCGGGAACGACCTCGACCGTCTGTACCGGCCGGCCGACCTGCTCGCCGGCTCCCGTGCCGACGACCTGCGGGCGGCGGCGAGAAAGAAGGGTTGGGCGACCCTCGACGAGATGCGCGGGCGGTTTGTCCTGGTCATGACCGGCTTCCACGCCAGCCTCGCCCACTACGCGGCGTCACCGAAGGACCGCCTCGGCTTCGCCTGCATCGACTGCACCGACGACGAGGTGTCGCCGGCCGTCTACATCGACGGCAAGCCCAACCAGCTCTTCCTCAACTACCACCTCTTCGGCGACCACAGGAAGACGTGGGTGCCGGCGTGCAAATCCTTCCGGGACGATCCCTCCGTCCTCTTCCGCGGGTACCTCATCCAGGACGGCTGGTGGGACGTGGCCGCCGACGCCGGCATCCACATGATGGCCAGCGACAACATCCACCACCCGTGGACCAAGCCGTTCCGCGTCCGCCCGGGCGGGAGGGACGACAGGGTGTGACGCCCCTCGGCGATTTGCTTCGTCCGTAGCGCCCCAATTCGGGCGGATCCGGCCGGATCAGGGGCGCTCCCGCTGATCCAAACCCGCCAGGTCAGGGCGCCGCCTGGCCGCCGGCGTTGTCGAGCCCGCCGCCGACGCCTGCCGTGTCCAGGCCGAATCTGGCCCACCAGCGCACCTGAGGGTCGGGATCGTCGCCGGCCGCCACCAGGGCCCGCCGCACGGGCTCGTCCTCCGGCCGGGCCGTGACCACCATGGCCAGGTGGTAGACGCCGATGCGCCGGAGGGTGGGCCCCCGCTGCATGAGGGCGGCGGCCTCGTCCATGCTGAGGCCGGCTGCGCTCACCGCCGCGGCGAGGGCCCGCACCACCGAGTCGTCGATCTCGTCCTGGGCGGCGGCGACGAGGCTGGAGCGCACCGCCGCGGCCAGCGCCGGGTCGGCCTGGCCGACGCGGCCGAGGAGGTAGGCGGCACCGGCGCGCAGGACGGGGTCGTCGCCGGCCAGCAGCGCGGCAACGGCGTCGACGGCCACGAGGGCGGCGGCGACCTCGTCCTCAGGGTCGCCCTTCGCCCCGCTCATCTCCGAAGCGCCGTCAGTCCTCGTCCTCGGCCATGTCGGCGAGTATCAGGTCCCACGAGGCCAGGCCGTGCCGGCACCAGGCCCGTGGGGTGACCAGGCAGTCGTCCGGGCACCTGCACATGCCGTCGGACACCCACTCGGCGACGGTCTCCTCGTCGGGTGGTGCCCACCCGCTGTTGACCTCGAACCAGGCGTGGGCGTTGCGGATGGCGGCGTCGACCGATGTGGGTGTCACCCGACGATCATGCCCTGTCTGGTGACACCTCTCCCCGTGGTGGGTTGGCTACGCTCCGGCCGGTGCACCGACGGCGGACCTGGGTGGCGGCGGCGGCCCTCGTCCTGGGCACCGCCTGTGCCTCTCTCGCCGACCCGGACCCGTCGGCCCAGCCGCCGGCTGACTGCGTCCACATCGACCTCATCCGGCGCAGTCGTCGACCACCGCCCCCGCGGCGGCCAAAGCCCCGGCCACCGAGGGCCTCCTGACCTTCCGGGGCAACCCCACCCGCACCTTCTACGGCACCGGGCCGATGCCGAAGCAGCCCGAGATCCTGTGGCGGTTCCCCGATGACGGCCCGATGTGCTCGCTGTCCATCGACGGCAGTGGCGAGACCAGGTGGTGCGGCACCGGGTGGACCGGCCAGCCGGCCGTCGTCGAGCGCAAGGGGGAGACGTGGGTGGTGTTCGGCGCCTATGACAAGGCCGTCCACTTCCTGGACGGGGAGTCCGGCCGCCGGCTGCTGCCCGACTTCGTCACCGGCGACCTCATCAAGGGCAGCGTGACGTTCGACCCCGACGGGTACCCGCTGGTCTACACGGGATCGCGCGACAACTACTACCGGGTCATCGCCGTCGACCGGTCGGCGCCCGAAGAGCTGTGGCGCCTGGCGGCGAGCGACGTGTCGCCTGTCCTGTGGAACAACGACTGGGACGGCTCGGGCCTTGTGCACGACGGCTACCTGTACGAGGGCGGTGAGAACAGCCAGTTCCACGTGGTCGAGCTCAACCGCTCCTACGGCGCCGACGGGCGGGTGGCGGTCGACCCGGATCTGGCCTTCAACGCACCGGGTTGGGACTCCGAGCTGCTGTCGGCGCTGCCCGACAAGAACGTCTCGATCGAGAGCTCGGTCGCCATGTGGAAGGGCGTCGTCTACTTCGCCAACTCCGGCGGCCTCGTGCAGGGCTGGGACGTCTCCAAGGTCGCAGCCGGCCAGCCCGCCGAGCAGGTGTTCCGCTACTGGATGGGCGACGACGTGGACGCCACGGTCGTCGTCGACGACGAGGGGATGCTGTACGTCGCGGCCGAATGGGAGCGGCACCTGCCGAGGGGGCGGGAAGTCGGCCAGCTGGTCAAGCTGGATCCGAGCAAGAGCGACCCCCTGGTGTGGTCGGTGCCCGATCGGGTACCGGGCGTCGGCCGGGTGGACGGCGTCGCCGGGATGTGGGCCACGCCGGCCATCCACAAGGACCTTGTCGTCGCCGCCACCGACGGCGGCCGGGTCATCGGCGTCGACAAGGCGACGGGCGCCGTGCGATGGACAAAGAACCTTCCCCACCCGCTCTGGCAGTCGCCGGTGGTCGTCGACGACGTTCTCGTCCAGGGCGACTGCCACGGCGTCCTCCACGCCTACGACCTGCGCGACACCAAGATCGACCCTCCCGAGCTGTGGACCGTCAACGTCCCCGGGTGCATCGAGTCCACGCCGGCGGTGTGGAAGGGAAGGATCTACTTCGGCACCCGCGAGGGCCACTTCTACGCCGTCGGCGACAGGTAGCCCGCGTCGGGCGATGTGGATGCCGGGTCAGCCGACGTAGGGCGCCGGGTTGACCGGGCGCCCGTTGACCCGCACCTCGAAGTGCAGGTGGGCGCCCAGGCAGGTGCCGGTGCAGCCAACCCTGCCGATCACCTGGCCGCGGGTCACCTGCTGGCCGGCCGAGACGCCGATCTGGCTCTGGTGGGCGTACAGGGTGGCCAGCCCGCCGCCGTGGTCGATAACCGTGGCGTTCCCGTAGCCGCCCATCCCGCCGGCGCTGACAACCGTGCCGGCCTCGGCGGCGTGGATGGGAGTGCCGGTGCTGGCGCCGATGTCGACGCCGGTGTGCATCCGCACGCTGCCGAAGATCGGGTGCACCCGCTGCCCGAAGGGCGAGCCGAGTCTGTGCCCGGGGAGCGGGTGCCCGAGCTGTCCGCCGCCGTCGCCGCCGGACGAGTCGCCGGGCTCCAGCGCCGAGGTGCCGCCCGCCCGCTGCCGGAGCGTCGCCTCCACCGAGCTCGACGCTGCCTCCAGCTCGGCCAGGTCTGCCTCGAACTCGGCGCGGCGGGCGGTCGCCTCGTTGACCAGCCGGGTGTGCTCGGCCACCTCGGCCTCGGCCTGCTGGAGCAATCCGGTGCGCACCTGCTGCTGCTTCTCGATCTGGGCCGCCTGGCCGCCGAGACCGGCCCGCTTGACCTCCATCTGCCGCCGGACGCCGTCCAGCTCCTCCAGCAGGTCGGTGACCTGGTCCCGCAGGTCCTCCTCCTTGGCGGCCGCCTCCGACTGGCTCTCCCCGACCACGTGCTCGTACGAGCGGCGGGCGGCCAGGGCACCGAGGTCCTGGGCGTCGAGGATCGACGCGGCGAAGCCGAGGGCGCTCGACCGGCCCGTGTAGGCGTCGAGCGCCAGCTGGACCCGGCGGGACTTGGTGTCGGCGAGGTGCTGGTTGGTCTCCACCAGCCGGGCGTCGAGCGTGCGCTTGCGGGCCTCCAGGGCGGTGAGGTTGCCCTGAGCGCTGCTGAGGTCGTTCTGGACCTTGCGGACCTGCTGGCTGGCCGCCGCCACCTTGGCCTCCAGCTCCTTCTGCCGGGCGGAGGCCGCCTCGACCAGGTTGACCAGCCTTGCTTCGTCGACCGACGCCAGCCCGGCGTCGTCCTTGATGGCGTTGATCTCGTCCTCGACCGGCTTGGCCTGCCCGGCGGCGGGGCCGGCGCCACTGAAGGTCAGCGGGAGGGCGACGGCCAGGCTGAGGACGGCCGCGGTCCAGCGCCTCCGCCGACCCCGGACTCCTGCCACTTTGGCCCCTTGACACCCTTTAGCAACACCAGCCACTTCAGGCACCCTAAGCGGGTTTGTCCACAGCGACAACTGGGCCCAGCCGAACCGGGGCGACCTACCGGCGGACGGCGCGGTTGAGCCGCCCCAGTTGGGAGAAGGACTGACGCCGCCAGAGGCGGCGACGCCGGAGTCTGGGTCAGTCTTCTGTCAGCCAGGCCAGGATCTCGGGGTCGCCCACGGTGCGGCGGCGGCGGAGGCGGCGGCGGCCGGCGAGGGCGGCGGGGAGGCGGCGGCCGAAGCCGCCGAAGGCCCGTAGCCGGCGGGCCACCGTCTCGAAGTTGGGCGGGCGGGTGTGGGCCAGGGGGCTGACGATGTCGCGGCGGGCGTACGAACCGGTGATGAGCAGGTAGCGGACGGCAGCCCGGGCGGTGAACCCGAGAGGCGCGTTGCGGGTGAGGGTGAGCAGCCGGTTGCGCTCGACGTAGTGGGCGAAGAGACGGGAGCCCTCCACCGACGAGGCCGAGTGCACGTGGTGCACCACTGAGTCCGGCACGTAGACGTAGCGCCACCCCTCGGCCCGGCCCCGCCACGACAGGTCGAAGTCCTCGTAATAGAGGAAGAACTCCTCGTCGAACAGCCCGACCGATTCCAGGTACTCCCGCGACAGCAGCACCGCCGCCCCGCACCAGGCGAACACCTCGTCGGGCTGCTCGAACCTGGCCCCGTCGGGCTGGTGGTAGCCGCGGTCGGCGCCGTACCCGTCGCCCACGAGCAACGAACCCACGTTGTTGACGACCTGGTGCGGGGTGCCGCCGAGAGGGGCTCTGACCCATGCGGGCGTGGTCGTGACCCGGTGCTCGACCGTGCTCGGGCCCGACGTGAGCGTCGCCACCCGGTCCTCGTCGGCGGCCAGTCGCAGCTCGAGGGACGGGAGGGTGCCGTCGGCGCGCACCGGAACCCGCAGGTGGGCGTCCCCCGCAGTCCACTGGAACGACGACTCGCTCCCCGTGCCGTGCTCGGGGCCCCAGAAGCCGTCCACCAGCTGGAGGCGCCCGAGCGCGTCCCGGCCGTCGAGCCGGGCGCCGCTGAGCCGGACCCCCATCTCCCGGCGGTCACCCCGCCCGCGCGCGCCGGTCGGCGACGTGATCTGGAGGTCGACGAACGATCCCTGGAAGAGGATCCGGGGACTGGCGGCGCCCAGTCCGGGGTCGCCCTCCAGCGCCGCCACAAGGGGCGCGAGCCATCCGGCGTCGACGGTGGCGTCGTTGTTCAGGAGGGCGACGTAGTCCACCTCCGACAGGTCCTGCAGGCCCAGGTTGCAGCCGCCGGCGAAGCCGCGGTTGCGTCCCGACTCGACCACGCTCACCCGCGGTATGCCGGCCTTGACTTTGGCCGCCAACCCGTCGACCGACGCGTTGTCGACCAGGACGACCTCGAGGTCCTCGGCCGGCCACTCCGACGCGAGGACGCTGTCGAGGCACGCCAAGGTGTCGTCGCCGCCGTTGTAGTTCACGATCACCACCCTGATCCGCGGCGTGCCGGCAGAGTCGGTCACGGGCCCGTGGTCCCGTTCCGCGGCCGTCGCAGCGGCGCACGGCTGGCCATGCTGACGATGGCCCGGAAGTAGTGGAAGGCCAGCTTGACGCTGCGGCTGGACGGGGTGCCGCCGGTCCGGGCCCGCATCGTCACCGGCACCTCGACGACCTTGAAGCCGGCCTGGCAGGCCAGCAGCAGGGCCTCGGCGGTGTCGCCCAGGTAGTAGCTGGGATAGCGGCGGGCGAAGAACTCCAGGAGCGGGGCGGAGAAGGCGCGGAAGCCCGACGAGGCGTCGGAGAAGGACCGGCCGCCGATCAGGCGGACCGTGATTCGCAGGCCCCGCATGGCGCCGCCGCGCATCCTGCCGACGTCGTAGGAGCCCGCCGGCGACGAGAACCGGCTGCCGACGACGAGGTCGGCGCCGTCGTCGAGGGCGGCCAGCAGGACGGGGATCTGGGACGCGTCGTGCTGCCCGTCGGCATCGAACTGGACGGCCCGGTCGTACCGGTTGCGCACGGCGTAGCGGAACCCGGTCTGCAATGCCCCCCCGACCCCCAGGTTGAACGGCAGGGGGGCCACCGCCACCCCCTCGGCGCGGGCCACGGCGGCGGTGGTGTCGGTGGATCCGTCGTCGACGACGAGCACGTCGATCGGCACGTCGGCCGAGCGTGACCACGCCCGCAGCTCCTGCAGCACCGCCGGAAGCGACGCCTCCTCGTTCAGGGCGGGCACGATGACCAGCAGCCGGGGATCAGGCCGGGTCATCGTGAAGGGAGTCTAGGGGCGCACGGCCCCTGTCACTTCGAGGGCGCGGTCACCTCTACCAGGCCGCGGTCACTTCCAGGGCAGGGGGACATCGGTGGGGTTGCCGTAGACGAAGCTGATGTCGGCAAACCCCTGGTGGAGGGCATTGACGAGGTACCACGTGCCGCTGCGCACCACCCCGGGGGAGTCGGTGCCGTTGCCGTCCCAGTCCCCGGCGATCGGCAGGTCGCCGGGGTTCCCGTAGCCGAAGACGTCCTCGGCGACGCCGGAGTCGAAGTAGTTGGTGGTGAACCAGGTGCCGTTCCGCACGACCGCGAAGGTGTCGGTGCCGTTGCCGTTCCAGTCGCCGACCAGCGGCAGATCGGTGGTGTCGCCGTAGGCCCAGACCGAGTCGGCGACCCCCGAGGTGTTGTTGTTGCGCAGGTACCAGATGCCTTCCCGGAAGACGCCGACGGTGTCGACGCCGTCGCCGTCCCAGTCGCCGACGATGGGGTGGTCGGTGGGGTTGCCGTAGTCGAGGACGATGTCGGCCACGCCGCTCGTGTTGCTGTTGCGCAGGTGGTACCTGCCGTCCCGGTAGATGCCCGGCGTCTCGGTGCCGTTGCCGTCCCAGTCGCCCATCACCGGGATGTCGGTTTCGATGCCGTAGTTGTAGGTGAAATCGGCGCCGCCGCTGCTCTGCGTCTGGCGGAGGTAGCGGGTGAAGCCTCGGGCGATCGACGGCTTGGACCCGGCCACCACCGGCTCCCAGAGGAAGGTGGCGGTGAGGAAGACGTTCTGGCCGCGGGCCAGTCCGAGCTGGTCGACCGCGGCCACCGACAGGTCGATGCCGGCCGGGTTCAGGACGCAGCGGTCGAACTGGTCGGCTCCCTTGGTCTCGGTGGTCGGCTGGTGGTTGACGTCCTTGCAGTTGGTGACCGTGTGGTAGCCGTCGACGAAGGCGGCGGTGGCCTCGGGGCGCCCCTGGGGCAGGTCGGCGAAGAGGCGCCTCGGGCGCGGGACGCCCGCCTCGGCGCTGTTCCAGTAGTTGTCGTCGATGTTCCACGGCCCCACGTCCTTGACCGGGAAGATGGCGCTGTGCCCGTTGTCGAGGGTGACGACGACCCTGTAGTCGAGGCCGGTGCCGTAGCCGGCCGGGCAGCCGCTGTTCGCGAGTGCGGAGGTGTTGCCGAGGGCGGCGAACTTGGCGCACTTGTCGGGCACCGCCACCTCGACGCTCCCCGGCGTGTTGGGCTCGTACTGGGTGGCGAACACGCGGTAGCTGAGGAACCCGGGCGAAGCCCCGGTCTGCGGCGCGCGCTCGGCGTCGGCCAGGACCGCGTCCGCCTGGAGCCCCGCCTCGGCCGCCTGGGCCGGGTCGTGCGCGGTGGGTGTCTCGCCGTCCTCGGCCGCGCCGGCAGGCGAGGGGCCGACCACCGCCCACAGCAGTAGGGCGACGGCCGCCGCGGCCCACCGTCGGCTCACCACGGCGCCGGCTCCTCGTGGTGGGCGTCGTGGCCGGACTCGGCGCGCAGCAGGGCCAGCTCCTCGGCCAGGACCCTCGTGCGCTCCTCCAGGCGGGACAGCTCCCACGAGAAGTGGATCACCACCAGGAAGAGCAACGTGATGGCGCCGAGGAAGAACGTGGCGGGCCCGTAGGAGATGCCGAGCCAGTCGGACACGGCGTCGAGGACCCGGGGGAAGGCGGCGAGGAACACCAGGACGACGCCCACGGACAGCCACAGCAAGGCGTACTTGGCTGGAAGCTGGTGCCGCCGCAGCAGGCGGATGATGAACAGGACGCTCGAAAGCGTGACCAAAAGGACGAGGATGTGGCCTCGGGTGCTCAAACCACCCGGGATGCTAGTGCTCCCTCTCGCCGCTCAAGGCGATGGCCCGCGCGGGAGCATCGTTCTCGTCGCCCACCAGTACCCGGCCAGGAGCCCGTCGGCCGGCTTGGCCCACCGCGGCAGGTCGAGGTGGGCGGCCGCGAACCGCCCCTCCAGTCGAGGGGCCAGGATCCGGTCGGGGACCGTCCGCTCCGACTGCAGCTGCCGGCGCCGCTCCCCGATCCAGCGGCGGTGGCCGAACAGCCAGGTCCAGCCCCGTAGCTTCTCCCGCCCCCACCCGGCCCGGAGGCTCACGCCCAGCATGCCGACCTCCACTCCCAGGAGGGCGGGGAGCAGCAGTGCCACGGTGCGGGGCTCGTAGGCGGTGAGCACGAGTAGGAGGCGGTTCCGCTCCAGCAGGAACCACTTGCCGGGGTTCCGGGAGAAGTCGTAGCGGTGGACCACCCCGGCGCCCGGGACGTACACGACCCGCAGCCCCCGTTGCCAGCAGCGCAGGCTGAGCTCGGTGTCCTCGAGGTAGGCGAAGTACTCCTCGGCGAACCCGCCCAGCGCGGCCCACACCTCCCGGCGCAGCGCCATCCCGGTGCCGCTCGCGCCCACCACGTCGCACGGCTCGTCGTGAGCGCTGGCCGGCTCGCCGTAGCCGCCGGCCCAGCTGAAGCCGAGGAAGTGCAGCGGGTTCCCGGCCGAGTTGATCGTGTCGGGCTCGTCCGCCAGGCGGATGCTGGCGGTCGCGATGCCGACGTCGGGCCGGCTCGCCGCCTCGGCCAGGGCGGCGAGGGCGCCGGGGTCGAGGACGGCGTCCTGGTTGAGGAAGGCGACGACGTCGCCGGTGGCGACCGCGGCGCCGGCGTTGCAGCCGCCGGCGAATCCGAGGTTTGCACCCGGCCGCACGACGGTCACGCCCGCCAGCACCGCCAGCCGCGCCACCGCCGCCGCCTCGGCCCCGTTGTCCACCACGACGGCGTCGGCGTCGACGCCGGTGGACTCCAGCGCGGAGCGGACGGCCCGCTCCAGCCACGGGTCGTCGCCGTAGGCGGGGATGACCACGGTGACCCGTCGCACTGGACTACAGCACCGGCGGGGGAGCGGGGGGAATCGGCTCCGGCTCGGCGGTGAGGCGGCGGGCCCGGAGCAGCGGCGTGAGCAGCCCCGCCATGGTTGCCGCCGCCGCCAACGAGCCGGCCAGCAGGCCGCTTTCGACCCGGACCAGCAGGTCCGAGCCCAGGGCGGTCACGACGGCGAAGACGACCACGCCGGCCATCCACCCGAGGGCGACCCGCGTGTAGCCGGCCAACGCGATGAGGGCCTGAGCCATGGTCATGGCCAGCATGTAGGCGGCGGTGGCACCGGCCATGATGGTGAGATCCCTGGCGGGCAGCCGGAACTCGGGCCCGAACAGCACGGTGACGACCCACGGGCCGATGACCAGCGCACCGCAGGTGCCGGCCAGGCCCAGGGCGCCGACGAGGAGGAGCAACCGCCGCAGGGCGGTCTGGAAGGCGTGGGGCTCGCCGGCCGCGGCCAGCCGGGACAGCTTGGGCAGGGCCGAGGCCTGCAGGGCCTGGAACAGGAACAGCGGCACCCGGGCCACGATGAGCCCGGCCAGGAACGTGCCGGCTATCGCCTCCTCGGCGTCGGTTGCCAGGAGCTTCACCGCCAGGGGGCCGGCGTTGATCAGGGACTGGGCCAGCACCGACCCCGCGAGCAGCCAGCCCAGCGCCATCGACAGCTCGTGTCGGTCGGGCTCGGGGCCGGCACCGAGCAGGTCCCGCTGTCCCCGCATGGCGACGGCGGTGGCCACGAGGGGGGCCGCCCCAACCACGATCCCGTAGGGCCCGGCCGTGGCCACACCGAGCACGGCAAGGGCGACGCAGCCGAGGAGGCGGGCGATGCCGTCGAGGGCGAGGATCAGGCCGTAGGAGCGGAAGCGGCCGTTGCCGGCCAAGGTCCCCCGGGCCAGGAACTCGGTGAAGTAGCCGACCAGGCCGACGAGCAGACCGACCAGCAGCAGGATCTCGCCGTCGAACAGCTTGTCGAGCAGGGGCAGGCCCAGGGCGAGGCAGCCGGCGATGAGCACGACCGCCCCCACGCCGCCCACCAATGCGGCCTTCCGCACGACGGGTCCCCCGCCCACCCCTGCCGCCCGCCGGGCGGCCAGGCTGCGCGACAGCTCCTGCTCGAGGGGCAGGAAGAACCCGGGGCAGATGAGGAAGACGGTGGCCCACAGGGCCGACAGGGGGGCGTACGACTCGGGTCCAAGCGCCCGTGCGGAGATGACGAGGAAGCCGTAGGCGGTGAGGCCGAGAACGAGGAGCCCGACGCCCACCGCCAGCGTGCCCTCGGGCAGCTCGTCCCACGGGCGGCGGCCAGCCCGACCGGACCCTGTCTCATGGGGAGTGGTCGGGTCGTGGGATGTGGATTGACGCAGCGCAGGCTCCGGACCGGAGGGGACGTTCGGCCGGCGATCCTACGGTTTCGGAGGCACAGGGTTCGCTCTCGGCCGCAGCTAGCGCCAGAAGATGGGACGGTCGCCCGGGTCGGCGAAGGTGAAGAAGCTGTCGGCCCGACCGGTGGTGTTCGAGTTGCGCAGGTAGAACGTGCTGCCGCGGACGACGCCGACGGTGTCGATGCCGTCGCCGTTCCAGTCGCCGGCCACCGGCGTGTCGCCGGGGTTGCCGTACCCGAACGGCGCCAGCTCGGCCACGCCGCTGGTGTTGCTGTTGCGCAGGTACCACGGCCCGTCGCGCTGGACGCCCGGGGTGTCGATGCCGTCGCCGTTCCAGTCGCCGACGAAGGGGCGGTCGTCCGGGTTGCCGTAGGCGAGGCTGACGTCGGCGAAACCGCCGGTGTGGTCGTTCTTCAGGTACCACGTCCCCGACCGCACGACGCCGACCGTGTCGGTGCCGTCGCCGTCCCAATCACCGCAGACAGGGATGTCCCCCGGGTTGCCGTAGACGAACTCGATGTCGCCGACGCCCGTCGTGTTCCGGTTTCGAAGGTAGAAGTGCCCGTTCTCCTGGCGGTGCACGCCGATGGTGGGCAGGCCGTCGCCATCCCAGTCGCACATCATGGCGATGTCGCCGACGTTCCCATAGGCGAAGGCCGACGTGGCGGGCCCCGACGTCTGCGTGCTCCGCATGTAGACGGTGCCGTCGCCGGCCCGATGCACGGCCGGTTTGGCGATGGAGGCCTGCAGCGTGATCGCCAGGTCTCCGCGCAGACCGCCCAGCATGGCCTCCAGCCTGTCGCCCGGGCAGTCGGTGTTGTTGACGTCGCGGTGGCCGGTGACGGCGGCGATCGTCCTGCCGTTCACCGTCAGCGTGGCCTCGGGGTCCACGCCCGCCCACGCCAGCCGCCACGCCAGCAGGTCACGCAGGGCGCTGAAGGCGACGTTCGGCACCTCCTGGGTAGTGAAGGTGCCGATGATGGCGGCGCCGGTGCTCCCGGTGTTGAAGTCCTGGGCGTGGGCGCCGATCACCGCCTCGGACATTCCGCCCGCCCTGCCCTCGTAGGTGGTGCCGAACCGGTCGACGAGGAAGTTGTACCCGATGTCGCACCAGGCGTTGGTGTGGGTGTGGAAGTAGTAGATCGCCCGCACGACCGCCGGCGCTTCCGCCGCGGTGTAGGTGTTCTCGGTGGCGGTGTGGTGGACGACCGCGTACCTGACGCGCTCGGCGTACCGGGCGCTGCCATCGCAGCCGGGGTTGATGGTGCGGAAGGACTCGTCGGCGCCCCACGCCGCCCTCGTGACGATGGTGGGCCTGGCGATGTCGGCCCCGGCCCTGGTGGTGGTCGGTCCCGACGGCGCCTCCGGCGTCTCGCTGTGGATCGCGTGCAGCTTGAGGTCGGGCAGGTCGCCCTCGGTGACCCGGACCTCCACCTCCTGGGTGCCCGACCCCAGCCAGACGGGGCCGGCGGTGGTCTTGCCCGTGTACTCGGGAGACCCGACGTCGGGTCCCTCGAAGGGATCGCCGTGGACCTCGACCCACGGGCCGGGCTCGTCGCCGTCGAGGGTCCTGACCTCGACCGCACCGGGCGTGCGACCGGCCCACTCGAAGCCGACCATCTCGGTCTCGATGCCCGTCTCCACCTGACGGGAGAATCCCGGACCCACCATCGACTCGGCCAGGGCCTGGGCCTTGGCCTTCACGTCGGGGATCGACGGTGCCCGCTGGGCGGGGAGCACGAGGCCGGTCGTCACGAGGCTCAGGCCGGCCACCAAGGGGGCCGTCCGGGCCATCCAGCGGCGCAGGAACGAGGGGGCTCGGAGGCGCATGTGGGGTGGGTGGTGGCCCACGGGTGACCCCGTGACACGACCATGTTGGCGAACCGAAGGCCGCTTGTCCAACGCGGTTCGTGGTTGATGGAACGCCGTGGGTCAGGAAGTATGATCTTGGACTCGAGGGTTACGGCGCTGCACTGTTGGAGTCGCCGGCCCTTGGAGCCCTCATGCTCGGGTCGAGGGTTGAGGCTCGCCCGACCTCTTCCGCCGGACCCACACCGGCGCGACGAGCGCCACCATGGCCGCGGCCAGCGCCGTTCCGGTGACGGCGGCGCCGGCGACGAAGGACCGCGGCAGGTAACGGAGGCGCACGACGTGGTCGCCGGCCGGCACGAAGACGCCCATGAGGGCGCCGTCCACCGCCACGATCGGGGTCGGTCGACCGTCGACGGTGGCGGTCCACCCCGATGACCCGTTCATGGACACCGCAAGGAGGGACATGGCGTCGGCGCGCGTCTCGGCCCGCACGTGTCCGCCGTCGACGGTGTAGCTCTCGACAGTTGCCCGGCCGACCGATGCCGGTGTGGGCGGCGGCGGTCCTGTCCCCACGAAGGCTGCGACGTCGGCATCGACGGGTAGCCGGGACGTCGCCCACGCCAGCAGGTCGGCCTGGTCGGCGAAGGCCCGCCAGCGGGTGTGGGCGCTCACCAGTTCCCACGCGGTCGGCCGCTCGTAGATCCACGCCCCCTCGGTGGCCACCAGCCGCACCGGACCGTCGCGGTCGAGGACGATGACCTGGCGCGCCACCCGGTCGCCCGTCATCCCCACCTCGACGCGGCAGCCGGGCTCGGTGGACGACACCGACATCCGGTAGGGCGCGCCGGCGTCGAGGGCCTGACCTGTGAGCGCGAACGACGTCCAGCCGTCGACGTCGAAGGCGGGACGGGCCGATCGGCCGAGCACCGTCACGCCGCCGTCGTCCAGCGTCACCTGCACCGCGGCGCCGTCACACGCCCCGGACACACCGAGCCCCAGGGCCACGCCACCGATCGGGCCCGGCGCCGTCCCCTCGGCGACCACGTCGCCCGCCGGCCTCATGGCGTCCCATCCCGCGTCGGCGGCGTCGACCCGCCCGAAAGGCTTGTCGGTGGTGGCCAGGGCGACATATCGCACAGCCAGATCGTCGAGGATCGTCGAGCCCAGGTTCATCTCGTCCCGGGTGAGGATGAGCTTGAGCGGGTCACGCTCGAAGGCCACCGGGTTGACGGCTCCGACGAGGTCCTTGAACCGCTGCGACTGGAGGGTCACGCCGCGCAGGTCGGGGATGCCGAGCGCCTGACCGGAGTTCGGGTAGAACTCGAAGCCGCTGGCGAGGAGCCGGTAGCGGTCGCCGACCAGGTCGCGCACCACCCGGTGCCCGGCCTGCTCGGTGTAGAAGTCCGCCACCGGCGCCTGGGGCGTGAACTGCCGCAGCGGCAGGGCCAGCTGGACGAACAGCAGCGCCGCCAACGCGGCCACGGCGATCGGTGCCACTCGGCTCCAGCGGCGGCCGGCGGCAGCGATCGCCACGGCCACCGCCGCCATCCCCAGGCCGACGGCCATCGAGCGGGCCACGTCTCCGGCTTGGCCCGCCGCCCGCGCCGACCGCCAGAGGTCGTCGGCGAAGAGGCCGAACGACGGCGACGACGACGGCGAGCACCGTGATCGAGACGCCCCGCGACGACCTCACCCGATCGTCCCCTTCGGTCCTCTGCCACCAGGCGTCGAGGGCCAGTCCGGCGAGGACGGCGGTGGACAGGTTGATGAGGAACCGCGACCGGGCGATCGGGTTGCCGGCGATGCCCGGCACCAGGTAGGCGACGTCGAGCAAGGGTCCGCCGACGTAGGTGAGCACCAGCCCCACCGCAGCCATCCCGGCGAAGAACGGCCAGGCGACCGAACCCTCCCGACTCAACCGGAGGCGTCCCAGGGCCGCGGCGACCAGGCCGGCCACCGCAGCCACCGCCACGATCCAGCCGACGTGCGACACGCTCTCGATGGCGTTGGGGCCGCTCCAGGTGTCGCCGCCGTTGAACAGCGGTCGAGTGAGGGACAGGTCCAGCAACCCGAAGGCCTGGACGCCGGGAAGGTGGCGGTCGAAAGACCGGGTTGTGAGCGTCCCCCGCGACAGGATCTCGGAGACGAATGGCACCAGGCTGATGCACGAGACCGCCACCCCCCACGCCAGCCCCCCTGCGACTGCCGCCAGCCGCCGCACGATGGCCTCGCGCCGCTTCACGGCCAGCCACGCCCCCCACGCGGCGGTGGCGTAGACGCAGTAGACGAACCCGGCAGGGAACCCCTCGAACCAGGCCCACGCGATGAGCAGCGCCAGCACCGCGGTGCGCCGCCATGTCGGTCTGTCCACCAGGCGGTGGGTGGCCCACAGCAGGGACGGCAGCACGAAGACGGCACCGACCCGGTGGACGAAGACGAGGTTCGTCCCCGCGAACGTGTAGGCCACCGCGGCGAGGGTCGACGGGCCGATCGCCGCCCCCAGCCGCCGCAGCAGCAGGTAGGTGAACGCCTGGCAGAACAGCAGGGCCAGCGCCGCCTTCAGGCCGACTGCGTACCAGGCCGGGAGCACGAGGTACCCGGCGCTGAACGGCGACAGCAACCCGTTGAACGGCAGGATGCCTGTCGGCGCTCCGGCGGCCACGTCCGGGCTCCAGAGCTGGAACACGCCCCGTCGCAGGTCCCGGTAGAACGACACCGGTCCCGGGAAGCCCTCCACCTGGTCGGTCTGGATGGGGGAGACGACGTGCGGCGGCCCGGCCAGCGCCGACCGGTACGGCGCAGTCGGCTCGAGCATGTCGACGGCGGCGTAGGTCCGCTGGCCGAGGAGGGCGAGAGGGAGGAGGAGGAAGGTCGTGGCCAGGAAGACCACGACCGGGAGGGTCATGGGCGGCAGCGCTGGTGGCCTGCGACCCGGGAGGTTCAGTCGCCGCCGCCGGTGACGAGCCGCCGGATTCCGTCCGGTGGCCTTGGCCGCGACCAGCCGGGGCCCGCCGGAGCGGAGGTACCCGAGGCCGGCCCTGGCGTCGTAGGCCAGGCCGCGCCACCGCTTCTCCACCGCGACGAGGTCGTGGCGCATGCCGGCGACCATGTCGTCGTCGTCGAGGTCGGGCGCCCGCCGCGGCGCCCGGCAGAACTCGACCAGGGGTGCCAGCGCCCTCGACCACACCAGCTCGGGGGCGATGGCGGCGGCGTTGGCGGAGCAGACGGCGCGTCGCTCGTCGTCATCGAGCATTGTGGCCAGCGCCGCGGCCAGGGCCTCGACACTGCCCGGCGGCACCGTGATCCCCAGTCCCCGACGCTCGATCACCTCGGCCAGCGAGTCGCCGCGCGTGGCCACAGTGGGCAGCGAGGCCCAGATGTAGTCGAGGATTCGGGTGCGGAACGAGAGGGCGGCCTCGATGTGATCGAGGTGGGTGCTCACGCCGACGTCGGCGTCGAGCAGGTAGTTGTGGCGGTCGTCGTAGTCGACCCAGCCCTCGTTGAAGAAGACGTGGGTGCCGGTGAGGCCGAGGTCGTCGGACAGGCGGCGGGCGTCGACGGCCATCCGCATGGTGGGGATGTCGGGGTTGGGGTGGGTCAGGCCGAGGAAGAACAGGCGAATCTCGGGGTGGCCTGTGTTGCGCAGGCGGTCGACGGCCCGCAGCAGGGTGAGAGGGTCGAACCAGTTGTAGATGCCGCCGCCCCACAGGATGACCTTGTCGTCGGGGCCGATGCCGGGGACCACGCCCTTGATCGCCGGGCGGGTCCGCACCGGCGGCTCCTCGGGCAGGCCGAACGGGACGATGTCGAGCAGCGACCGCATCGTCTCGTCCTCGTCGTAGGTGCGGGGATTGACCCGGCCCACTGCGGCGAGCTGGCCGAGCCAGAAGTCGCGCTGCTTGGCGCTGGCGCACAGCAGGAAGTCGGCCCGCAGCAGCTGCTCGTTGAGCACCGCCGTCGCCTCCTGCACGGCGATGGCCCGTCCCCGCCGCCCCTCGTCCCGGGCCTGCTCGAGTTGTTCCAGGTGCAGCGGGTCGTAGACGTCGGCGACGAGGATCTTGTCGCTCTTCAGCAGGAAGTCACGCCGGTGGACCAGCCAGCCCTGGAAGACCAGGATGTCGCACCACTTCTCGAGCTCGGCCAGCTCCAGGTCGCCCACCGAGCGGACGGCGAACCGGGTCTCGTCCAGGTCGGCCTTCGAGGTGGTGACCAGCTGGACCTCGTGCTCGGCCGACAGCGCCGAGGCGATCTGCCACGCCCGGATCGCCGGCCCCGCCATCTTGGCGGTGAGGGTGTCGCACGTGGCGACCACAATCCGTCGCCGTCGCTGCTGCTCTGCCCCCACGGCGGCCAGCGTAGGAGCCCTTCGGGCGGAGGTGTCGCAGGCGGCGTCGGTCCGACACGGGAATCTGAGGTGATCTCGTGCACCTTGCGTCTTGGTGGCGCGTCGGACGGGCCGCTCCCAAGCCTCGAACAGCGCGTCGGCGTAACCAGCCCTACGCCCCCTTCGGGCACGAGATGGACAGCTGCTGGGACCCGCTGGACTGCACGTTCGGGGAATGGTTTCGGCTTAGGGGTCGCGACTGGCGACGCATCCGGAAGCGGCACGTTCCGGATGGGTGCGAGCGGCCCTGAGGGGTCGTTGGCCGTGGCGTTGTGGGCCAGGCCGAGGCCGAACACCTATTCGAAAATGTCGGGCACTGGCGCGGGCCCACGCCCCGATCAGCACCAAGAGGATGGCTGGGGATCCGCTTCCATCGCGCGTTCTGGGACACGCACCGCCGAGCCGATCGCCTAATACACGGGTGATCCATCTTGCATCCGCGTGTATCTCGCACGGCTTTGGGACCCTGGCCGGATGACCTACTTCCCTTGCCTGATTAGGGCCGTGGCGTCGTCGGGTGAGTCCCGCTACGCGCTCGGCCACCCAATGCTCGATCGATATCTGGAGTTCGTCGCCGGCCGGGCTCGACCCAACACGCTGCGGGCGGTGGCGTTCGACCTGAAGACCTTCTTCGCCGTGGTCGGCAAGGATCCGGAGGCGGTGGAGGCGGCCGACGTGTTCGATTTCCTCGCCCACCAGCGCGGCGATCGGCGGGTGGTGCGCCTCTCGGACCGCGAATCGGGCATGTCGGCGCGCACGATCGCCCGTCGGTTGTCGTCAGTGTCGGGGTTCTACGCCTGTTTGGTCGCCCGCGGGGATACTCCGGTGCGGACGAACCCGGTGCCGCGCGGGCTGTCGACGAGACGGCAGGGCGGCTCGAAGCGGTCACGCACGACGCCCCTCGTGCGGACGCCGCGGACGCTGCCGAGGATCCTCGATCCGGCGGAGGGGACTGCGCTGTTGTCGGCGTTGCGCACACATCGGGATCGGGCGATGGTGCTCGCGATGCTGCTGGGCGGTCTGCGCCGCTGCGAGGTGCTCGGTCTGCGCCTCGTCGACGTCCGCGTCGGGGATCGGTCGTTGTTCATCGCCGAGGGCAAGGGCGGCCACCAGCGGGTGGTGCCGGTGGCGAACGCCTTCTTCACCGCGCTGGGGGACTACCTAAGCGAGGAGCGGCCGGCGACGGCGACGGACCCCGTGTTCGTGGCGTTGAAGGGCCCGCGGCGTGGCCAGCCGCTGTCCGCCGAAGGCGTCGACGAGATCCTCGCCGGTGCCCGCCGGCGAGCCGGGCTCGAGCACGCCACCTGCCATGAGTTGCGCCACACGTGCCTCACCCGGCTGCGGGAGGCGGGCATGTCGCTGGAGGCGGTGCAAGCCCAGGCCGGGCATCGCTCGATCGAGTCGACCAGGGTCTACCTGCACCTCACCAACGACTGGTTGGTCGCCGAGTACCGGCGGGCGGCCGAGTTGATCGACGCCAGCCACAGCCGTGGCCGAGATGCTCGCCGCTCAGGAGACGGTGGGCTGATGGGCGCGCTCCCCGAACCGAAGGCCGCCGACAAGGCGACCGCCGATTGGGCCCTGATCGGCGGTCGAGCGCCGGGCGTCGCCCGCACGATGGGCCGCTATCTCGACCAGGTCGCCACCTTCTTGGCCCCGACCAGCGTCGACTCGGCCGACAACGCCCTTCGTCAGTTCGCCCTTTGGCTGCTGGCGCACACCGATGCGCGGGTCGTCGCCGACGTCAGCCGCACGCATGTGGAGGACTACAAGGTGTGGCTCGCCGCCCAGCCCGGCCACAAGCCCGGCTCGCGGCTGTCGGCCAACACCCACCGCCAGCGGCTGCGCACGCTACGGGCGTTCTTCGAGAGGGTCATCGAGTGGGACTGGCCGGACGCGCCGGCCCGCAACCCCGTCATCGGCGGAGACCTGCCGCCTCGTCCTGAGCCGCTGCCCAAGTTCCTCGACGACCGCCACGCCGCCAAGATCATGGCCGCCGCACGCGCCGCCGCCGATCCCCGTGATCGCCTCGTGGTCGAGACGCTGGCCCGCACCGGTTTGCGCGCCGGCGAGCTGTGCGGCCTGGAGGCCGATGCGGTCGTGCGCATCGGCGACGGGCACTGGCTGCGCGTCCCCGTCGGCAAGCTCCGCAACGACCGCTACGTCCCGCTGCACCCCCAGCTCGTCGAACAGCTCGGCGCGTGGACGGCGTCCAATCTCGACCACATCCGGCGTCACCGCCGACTCGTGGCTGACCACCGTGGACCGATCGACCGGCATGGGGTGTGGCGCGTCGTGCAGCGGGTCGCCCGGGCGGCCGGCGTCCAGGCGCATCCCCATCAACTCCGGCACACGCTGGCGACCCAGGCCATCAACCGCGGGATGCGACTCGAGGCGATCGCCACCTTGCTGGGCACAAGTCGATGGAGATGACGCTCGTCTACGCCCGCATCGCCGATCGTGTCGTCGCCGACGAGTACCAGGCCATCAGCGAGAAGGTCGACGCGCTCTACGGCCAGGAGCTCGATCTGCCCGCCGACCTGGAGACCGCCACGATGGCCAAGCTTCGCCGCGAAGCTCACGCCCGCATGCTCGGCAACGGGCTCTGCACACGACCGGTCGAGCTCGACTGCCGCATGGAGAGCGCCTGCGAGACGTGCAGCTACTTCCAGACCAGCGTCGAGTTCAGGCCCACGCTCCAACGCCAACGGGACCACGCCCGCGAGCACGGCCAGACCCAGCGCGCCGCGCTCTTCGACCGCCTACTGGACCGGGTCGACGAAAACGGTGCTTGACAGGATCACCCGTATAACGACGGATCTGGGCGCGCATGCTGGAGCGATCAGCGGCAGCTGCCAGACCTTTGCGAGCGAGACATCGAGCCGGCGATAGAGGACACCACGCCAGCGGAGGGACCCCGGGCTTATGGGACGGCCGCTGAGGCGATCGCCCCTCCGGCGGCCGGATGTCGATTAGAACGCCTACCCTTCTCCGGCGCTGGCGCCAATCACGCTCGCTGGTGGACGGTGCGGCGGGCCTCGTACCAGGTGTCACCGACGGGAGCGCCCTCGAGGTTCCAGCTCCACGAGATCGTCGGCGTCACTCGGACGTAGTGGCCAGGGCCGACCATGCCGACGCGGTCGATTGGGTCTTCCGCTGTCCCGTAGATCCGGATGCCCCGGGCGACGAACGGCTCGAAAGACGGCAGGTCGTCGACCACGAGCGCGACCCGACGGTGGCCGGCACTGATGTTGCGGATCTTGCGTGTGCGCAGCACCGCCTCGCCCGCCCCGCATACCCACAGGGTCGTGCCCTCAACCTCCAGGGCGACCGGGGTGACATCGGGCTGGCCGTCCGGGGCGACGGTGGCCAGGCGGGCCAGCGGTTGGGATCGGAGATAATCGAGCTCCTCGTTGGTGAAGGCCATGCCCACACTGTTTCGCGTCGGCTCGGATGCCCGAAAAGTGAAGGCCGATTCGGGAGAACCTCCGTGTGGACCTAACCGATGCTCACGACGGAGCGGAGGGCGCGACTCCGGGCCGGCGTTATGAGACAGTGCGGCGTATCTCGTCAGCTGGCGCGATGGCGGGCACGCAGCACGATGTCATCGACGTGGATCGCAGCGGTGGCGGCGCCAGCGGGACGGGGCCGTTTCTCGTGAATGTCGATAGTCCAGTCCGATGACTGCGCGAGCGCAGCCGCGATCTCGTCGACCGCCACGTACGCGTCCGGGTCGAATGGTCGGCTGTGGGCCAGCGTGTCGCTCGGCGCGCGCATCGGCTCAAGGTCGTGGCTGACCACGAGCAGCGTGCCACCGCTAGCGACCGCGTCCATCAGGTTGCGGACACCGCGGCCGTCCGGGGTGCGCGGGATCGACGCGTAGTGCGCCGACACGAGGTCGAAAGCTCCAGGCTCGAAGGCATCGAGCGCATTGGCGTCCGCGTGATGGCTCTCGACGCGCAGACCGCGGCGCTCGGCCTCGGCGTGGACCCGGTCCAGCGCTCGCTCTGAGATGTCGCTCGCCGTCACCTGCCAGCCCTGATCGGCGAGCCAGATGACGTCGCCTCCCTCGCCCGCCCCCACGTCCAGGGCGCGACCAGGGGCTAGGCCGCTGATCTCGGCGACGAGGCTGCCGTTCGGGTTCCCGCTCCACATCTGGTCGCCGCGGTAGCGGTGGTCCCAGTCGATCTCGTTGGCGGACGGTCGCGCTGCGGCTGCGATGTCGTCGTGGGCGAGGCTGAAGCTGATCATCCCGCCAATCCGGCTACCGGCGGCTGCGGCCTGCAACACCTGTTGGGTCGGATCGGTCACGTTGCCGGCGGAGTACAGGCCCGGTATGGCGGTTTCACCGGTCGCGTCCGTCTCGACGTAGTCCCCGAGCCCGTTCGGGTGCTCCGCCGGCTTCAGGCCGAGTGAGGCGAACGGTTCGGTGCGCACCCTGAACCGAGGGCCGATCACGACTGCGTCGGCGTCGATGCGGTTGCCATCGGCCAACAAGATGGCCGCAACGCGGCCGTCGTCACCCGTGACGACGCGCTGGACGGTCCCGTCGACGACCTTCACCCCGGCGACGCGCAGGGCCTCGACCTCGGCGCTGTCGGCGTCGACGCCGTCATGCAGAACCAGCGTGAACCGGCTACTCAGTTGGCGGAACAACCCGGCGGGATGAAGCCCCATTGGGTGGGTGACGATCTGGACGATGCGCCGGTCGCGGACCTCGAAACCGTGACAGAACGGGCAGTGGATGACGTCGCGGCCCCAGTGCTCGGCAACACCGTCGATGTCGGGGAGCTCGTCGACGAGACCGGTGGCGGCAAGCACTCGTCGGGCCACGAGCGAATGGCCACCGGTGAGCCCGACACGGAAGCGGTCGTCGTCGGTGCGGGTCACGTCGACGGCGCGACCGGCGATGACCTCACCCCCGTAGCTGCGGACCTCGTCGCGACCGATCGCGGCGAACTCCGACGGCGGAAGTCCCTCGTGACCGAGGTAGCTGTGCATGTGGGCGGCGGGTGCGTTGCGTGGCTCGCCGGAGTCGACGACGATCACCGACCGACGCTGGCGCGCGAGTTGGAGTGCGGCGGCGAGGCCGGCGGCTGAACCGCCGATGACGGCGACGTCGCAGTGGCGTTCGACGACGCGAGGTGCGTGTTCGCTCATGGATTTGACGATACGGTCCAGGCGAAGAAATGCAAGACAGTTTGCGATATCCGCAAGGGAACGGATGACGAAGTGATGGCCGAACTGAACGAGATCGAGCGGGTGGTGCGCACGCGGCTCCGGAGCCTCCGGAACACGCTGGGCCTGTCGCTCGACGAACTCGCCGCCCGTACCAACCTCAGTCCGTCCACGATCAGCCGGGTCGAGACCGGCAAGCGGACGATCAGCCTCGACGTACTGCTGCCACTCGCAGCAGCCCTCCAAGTCGACCTCGATGCCCTTCTAGACGTGCGCAGTGACGACGACGTGGTGATCCGGCCGGTGCCGAACAGCTCCGGGAAGCGCACGACCTGGATGCTGAGCCGACCAACGGGCAGCACGATCGCCGTCAAGATGCGACTCGAACCGACCCGTCGCGCCGCAGAGCTGCGCGTCCATCCCGGTCACGACTGGTTCTTTGTCATCGAGGGGCGGGTGCGCTTGTCGCTCGGCGAGCGCGAAATCACCGTCGAGACCGGCGAGGCTGCCGAGTTCGCGACGATGACGCCGCACGCCATCACAGCCATCGACGGCGCAGCCGAACTCATCATGATCTTCGACCGCGATGGCGAGCGCGCCCACGTCCACCGCGAGGGCGGTGGCCAGCCGCCGACGAAGACGACGTAACCGTCGCCCTGATCCGACATCGCCGTTGCACCGGTCGACGGCCGCTTGAAGACTGGCCTCCCGCGGCACCCGCCTGCCCTCAATGTGCCGGTGGGAGGCGCTCGCGGCCGCGAGCATCTTGGGGCGCAGGGCGCCGCTCCGGCCGCCCAGAACGACGGCGCGGTGTGCGCCAGAGTGTCCCAGAACGTGCGACTTTCCAGCGGAGATTCGGTAGTAGCCAACGGCGGTGAGCGACACGGCGAGGCGCCCGAGCACCTGCTCTGTCGGCGACCCCCGACTGGGCGCTCCCAACGACGCCCAGTGTCCCGCCGACCGACCCCCATCTGTCCCAGCGTTTGTCAATGGCCAGCTCAATGCCGGTCCGGAGCGGGCACGAAGGCGATGACGAGTCCAGAAATGGCCACGGACGACTGTTTTCGCGTCGGGCTCGGTCAGGAGCGCAGACCTACGACGGCGGGTCCTCATGGTCATCGCCGACGACCTGGCGGGGCCCTTGCGCCCGTCGCGATGGCAGCGCAGTGTTGGGCCATGTACAACGACGGTCACCGCAAGCTTCAGGACCGATTCGACAGCCGTCGTATCGCCGACCGGCTGGAACAGGTCACGGTGCATGCCGTCCTGTCCGACGGGGACGTCGCCTTCATCGAAGCGAGCTCCATGTTCTTCCTGGCGACGGCAGACGGTGAGGGGTGGCCCGACGTGTCCTACAAGGGCGGCCGGCCCGGCTTCGTCCGCTGCCTCGACCGCCGCACGATCGCCTTCCCGTCCTACGACGGCAACGGCATGTTCCGATCGCTCGGCAATATCGTGGTCAACGACCGCGTCGCCCTGCTGTTCGTGAACTTCCAGCAGCCGGACCGGCTGCGGGTCCATGGGACGGCGTCGGTGGCCGACGCCGACCCCCTGCTGTCGACGTGGGAGGGCGCTCAGGCCGTGGTCCGCATCACGGTCGTACGTGCGTTTCCCAATTGCCCGAGGTACATCCACCGCATGGTGCTCGACCAACTGTCCGTGTTCGCTCCTGCCCCCGGCCATCAGCCACCGGAGCCCGAGTGGAAGGCCATGGAGGAGTTCCGCGACTACCTGCCTGGAACCCACCCCGCCGAGGAGTAGAGTCGAGCCTGCACTCGCAGGACGCCAGGTGCTCCGAACCGGCCCGACTCTCGGGTCGAGGGTGGCCGACCCATCCGACATTGCCGGTAGTGCACTGGCCGACGCCGGAAGTCCTCGCCCACCATTGTTCGTAGCCGTCGTTCGGGGCGGGTTGGCGCCCCGTCCATTCCTGCCCGAGACACCCGGCCGGTCCGAGGCGACAGCGTCTCCAACCGCCGACGTGGGGAGCGGTGCTACGGACGCAGCGCGGCGAGGCTGTTGGCAAAGGTCGCGCCGTCTCCTGTCGCGTGCACGACGGCGCTCCCGGCGTGCGATGGGCCACTGAGGACTTCCGCGCCGATGGGGTCAGAGAATCTGCGTACCTTGCGTCGCCGGTCTTACCGACGGAATCTCATGGCTCGTTCCCGAAGGCTCGATCGAGTATGCGATTCACGACTTGATCCACCAGGAACCCGTTCACCTCATCGCCTCCGGCGAGTAGGTCGTCTGCGATCCGCATCTAGTCCTCTATCAGCGCGGCGCCTTCGTCGAGAGTAAACCGGATGGGCCGCTCCGGGTCCGCCATGACTCGTGGGCTACGGGGTCGTTCGGAGGTGCTGGAGGTCTTCCTCTCGGAACGCGAAATGACCACCAGCGGCGTCAACGGGCTGAAGGCGTCCTGTCCGTACGCGCCGGATGAACTCCACGGGAGTGAGCCCGGACAATCTCAGTGCGTCGGCCGGAGAGAGCAGCCCATCAGGTACCACGTCTTGTCGCGCGCGATGGCCCTGCGTCGAGCTCGAACGACATTCGGCTGGCCGATGTCACCGACGAGCTCGCTGATCTCACTGGATAATCCTCTCTACGTCACAGCGTGACGACGAGACCCTCCTGCTGCGCGCCGCCGACTTTCTTGGGATAGACGGCCTTGTACCTGTTCTTCTCGGGATGGGTCTTCCACGGGGCGGTGAACTCGCTCACGTAGTTGAAGTGCAGCGTGGGCTTGGCCGGCTGGTTGCACACGACTCGGGCGATCGTCTCCGGGTTGGGGTGACTGAACTGGGCCCCGTTCGAGGAGAACAGCCAGTTCCGGCACCGCACCATCGACACGAACTCCACGTTCAGGTTCTTGCGCGACCCGTGGTGGGGCAGCTTGACGGCGTCCAGCTTCAACGGGTCCGTGCCCAGCCGCTTCAGAGCCCCGATGACCTCCTTCATGTGGGCGTCGGCACCCAACAGCGCCCGTTTCCCCTCGAACTCGGCCAGGAAGGCGATGCTCGAACCGTTGGGCGGTTCGGGGTCCGAGACGAACTTCGACGCCGCCAGCTCCTCCAGTGTGGGAGCGCCCAGGACACCGTCCTCGACCAGCTTCCGCGGCGGCGGCGCCCCCTTGCCCGGCACCAGGCCGGCCCGGATGACTTCCTTCTCCCACCGGGGGATCATCTTCGCCAGCTTGGCCGGCGACGGAGACAGCAGGGTGATCTTCAGCCCACCGGGGAGGGTCACCACTGGCAGCGGCCCCTCCGGAGGGACCACGACGGCGTGGCCAGCGAACGCCTTGTTCCAGCGGGCCTTGTCCCGGTTCAGCTCGGTGGTCAGCTGCTCGCCCTCGACGGCCCCGAGGGCGCCGAGGTGGTGGAAGCCGTTGAACCAGATGTCGCGGAAGAACCGGTTGCTCGTGGCCGGCGCCAGCAGCTGCACGACGCCCTGGATGTGGTCGCGGTCGACGTGGCTGATCACCAGGAGCTCGACGCAGTTGGCCTTCGCACCCAGATCTTTGATGCGCCGCCGCAGCTCCGGCACGACGACCGTCTGCGTCTGGCTGGGGCCGGCGTCGATGATCACGTGCCGCAGGTCGTCCTCCGCGCCGTAGGTGAGCCACAGGCAGTCGCCCCGCTCGGCCGGCAACATCTCGATCGAGAACATGTTCAGACCCTCCAGTCCGCGTCGCCGTACGCTCCCACAGCGAGTGCCGCCACCAGCCCGCTGCGCACCGCCTCCTGCCTGAACCGGGTGAGCAGCTCGGCCAGGGGCATCTTGGCCCGAGTGTCGTCGAGCAGCAGCACACCCAGCCGCTCGGCCAGCTCGGCGGCGTGAGACCCGAGCAGCTTGGTCAGGCTGGTGAACACCACCGCCGCCCCCTTGGTCATGAACCGCATGGCGAACCCGGCCGGATCCTTGCCCGTCCCCGCCGTCTCGCACCCGAAGAGCACCACCATCGGCTTCAGGTCCGGGTGGCCACCGGTGACGAACGGCGCCTCGATCTGTCCTCGCCGCAGCTCGACCTGGCTCCCGATGAACAGGCTGGGCAGGCTGAAGTCGGTGTGGGGCAGGAGCACGAGCAGGTCGAACGCCTTGCCCGCCAACGCCGCCTGCCACGCGTCCCACGTGTCGGGGTGGGCGTCGCCGACGGCCAGGGCGGCGACCACCTTGGCCTGGGCCGCAGCCGGCACCTGGCTGGCGGCGGCGAAGGCGACGGACGTGGCGGGGATGTCGCGATGGCCCCGGGTCGGCTCGAACACCACGAGGAACCCCGAGGCGTCCTGGTCCACGTCCTTGGGGTCGAGGTGCAGGCGTTCGATCGACTTGCTCAGGCCCCAGAACCCGTTGGGACAGACGAAGTCGGTCGAGCCGTTGTTGGGGCAGCCGGTGCAGGAGGCGGCGCCCGCCTCGAACGTCGGGCACAGCTTGGCCGTCAGCTTCGGTGCCGGCCGGTCGTAGGTCATCTCGAGGGGGAACACCCAGTCGGCGCGCATCCGCACGATCTGGATGCGGTGGGCGCCGGCCACCACGCCCGCCGTGCTCTCGCCGAGCGTCTCGAACAGGTCGTGGCCGTCGATGGCCAGCTCGGCCAGCAGCTTGACCGCACCCGCCCCGAGCTTCTTGGGCCGCTTGAGCGCGACCGCCCCCTCCAGCTTGGCCGCCAGCCGGTCGGCGATGGGGGTGATGTCGGCGCCGTCGGCGACCGAGGCGTGGCCGGCGGCGTTGCCGATCAGGCGCTTGGTGCCGTCGGCGGCGTGGTTGAGGACGAGGGCCGCGTCGAACGGCTGGCGGTCGTCGAGATCGCCCATCCGTTGCCGCAGCCCGACCCACTCCCGCAGGACCAGCTCACCGCCGACGTCGCCACTCAGGACCGCCGTCTGCAGGACGCGGTTGCGGAACAGCACGACGATCCGCGCCTCCGCCGACGTCAGGCCCGCCGGGACCCGCCAGACGAACGGGACGCGCTGGCTCGCTCCGGTGCGCCGCAGCTCCAGCTCGGCCCGCTGGGGCTCGGCGATCGGCGACGTGGGGGCGAAGACCACAGTCAGCCGGAAGGCCTCGGCCTCGTCCCACGGCAGCTCCTCGTCGGGGAAGGCCACGTCGGTGGCGAGGGCGCCGGCCTCGACCGGACCGATCCACACCATCACGCCGTGGTCGGCACCTTCCCGCAGTGTGTTGTCTTGGGCGCCGGGCGAGGTGACGAGGGCCTGCAGCCGACGGTCGCCGCCGGCCTCCTCGATCGCCTCGACGACCCGGGGCGCGGCGCCGGCGATGGTCGACGCCTCGTGGACCTCGCCCAGGAACATCCCCTCGGCGGCGTCGGCGAGCAGGCCTGCCTCTGGGAACCCCGCCTCGGCCTCCTCCGCCACCTCCCCTCCCCGCGTCGGCGGCGACGGCGGCGGCGGCTCGGCGGTTGGCGGCGGCTCGGCCATGGCCACCTCCCGCACCAGCCGGCGGGCCACCTCCTGCAGCTTCGACCGGTCGAGGGCGTCGGCCTCGGCAAGGACGAGGATTCGCCGGTCGAAGGCGCGCGTCAGGGCCACGTCGATCGGCTGCGCGTGGGACATCTCCCACACGATCTGGCCCAGCGAGTCGCCGAGCGGACGGCGCCCCGACGGATCGGCGAGCGCAACCACGCCGGCCGACGTCGCGGCCCTGATGCTCGCCGCCTGGGCCAGGGTGAGCGCCCACTGCCGGTCGGCCTTCTCCAGCACGACCACCGCGTTGGCGACCACGCCCGAGCCGATCACCGCGACGGTTGCCTCGTGGAGGGAGCCGGGCACGATCAGTACGTCGGTGGCGCCGGGCTCGTCCTCGGCGCGGGCCAGCTGGACCAGCTCGGGCGGGAACCGGTTCGCCGCCGCCGCCAGCTCCCGTCCAACCGCCTCGAACCGTTCGGGGAGCAGGCCGAGGGTGGAGATCCGCAGCGGCCACCGCCACGGCCGCCGGCGAAGGGAGCCGATTGGCCGGTCGACCACGACGACCGCGGAGCCGAGCCGGTCGTCGTCGAGCAGCTCCCGCACGGCCCACCGGCTGTCGTGGGCGGCTGAGACCTGCAGGCGGCTGGTGTACGGGAGCCCCTCGTGGAGGGTCGCCAGCGCCCCGGCGGTGACGAAGTCGGGTACCGCCTCGGCCAGGCCGAGGGAGACGAGCATCACGAGGGCGTTGCGGGCCGCCTCGTCGTCGAGGCCCTCGGTCCAGGACAGCCAGCCGGCCCTGTCGATCACCGGGCGCCGGCCCCGACCCGATCGAGGTCGTCCACCATCAGCTGGGCCAGACGATGGATCCGTCCGAGGCGATCCGGACCCCGAGGAGGTAGGCGGCGACGCCGGCCGCCACCAAGAGGACGACCAGGACGAGGAACAGCTTCACGAGCGTTCCCAGGCAGCTCCTGCGCTTCGGCGGACTTTGCGCCCACTGCTGGGGAGGCGGGGCGGCGGGTGCAGGTCGTGGCGCCGCTGCGGCGGCGGGCGCAGGCGCGGCGACCGGTTCCTGCACGAACGTGGCGGTGAGAGGCAGCTGCTCGCCCCCGTGGGTGGTCGCCGCCACCGTGAACTGCCTCGGCTGGGCGACCGGACCGCCGAGGGCGCGGCTGGCGCGGACCTGGACGACCACCGTCGCCGTGGCGCCAGGGTCGACGGTGACGAACGTGGGGTTGATGCCGATCTGGAGCACCTCGTCGGGGTCGCTGGCCGCCAAGGTGAGCGACACCGGCTCGTTCCCGGAGTTCTCGACCATCACGCGGTGCTCGGCGCCGCCGCTGCCACGGGAGGTCTGGGGCACGACCCGGCCGGCCAGGGAGGAGAAGGCGCCGAGGACCACGACGCCGTCGGCCATGGTGAACGTTCCGGGCTGGGCGCTCGAGGACACGCGCAGACGGAACCGCGCCGGCCCCGCCGGCACCTGCCAGCTGCGTGGTGGGCGCAGCTTCACGGCGGCCACACCCTCGGTGTCGGGGAACAGGGCCAGCGTGGCCGGCTCGAGTGTCGACCACTCCGCCGGCGGCCCCTCCAGGCCCAGGATGAACCTGTCGACGACAGAGCCGAGGTTGCGGACGCGGACGTCGATCGTCGCCTCGCGGCCGGGCTCGACCTCGACCTCGGTCGGCGAGATGACGGCCACCACCTCCACCCGACCGGCCGACGCCGGCACCCCCGGCTGACTGGCCAAGGGTGCGGCCGGGGCTTGCTGCTGCTCCCGCTCGAAGGCCGCCCAGTCGAGGAACGCCCCGCACGGCCCGGGGTGGTTGGGCGAGGTCGGGTTGGCGCAGAACGTGGTGCCCGGGGCGTTCTGGTACCCGCACTCCGGACAGACCAGCATCGCCGAAGACTAGGCGCCTGCCCCTGACTTCGGGCGCCCGCCTTTGACTTCGGGGGGACTCGGGGGGCGGAGCCCCCCGAGCATCTACATCTCCTCGGCGAGCTTGGGCTCGAGCTTCACGAAGATGGCCCAACCGACGGCCATGGTGACGGCGGCCACGCCCACCAGGTACACCCAGTCGAGGAGCGGCGGCATGCGCAGGTCGTACAGGCAGTCCCGGTAGGCCTCGACGAACCTCACCATCGGGTTCAGGCCGTAGACGAACCGGATGTCCTCGGGCACGTAGGTGATCGGGTAGACGATCGGCGTTCCGTAGAACCACAGCTGCAGCAGGATCCCGATGAAGTGCTGCACGTCGCGGAAGTACACATTGAGCACGCTGAACATGAGGCCCAGGCCCACCACGAAGACGGTCTGGATGAACACCAGGGCCAGCACGGGCACCAGCCAGGGCAGGACGAAGTTGCCGAAGAACACCAGGACGACGGCCAGCACGGCCAGCTCGATGAGGAGCGACACGACCCACGAGGCGACGTTGGCCACGACGAGGACCTCGCGGGGGAAGTACACCTTCTTGATCAGATTGGAGTTGCCCAGCAGCGAGCCCATCCCGCCGGAGATGCCGTTGGCAAGGAAGTTCCACGGCAGCAGGCCGCACAGCAGGTACAGGCCGAAGGCGTGCAGCCCGCTGGGATCGCCTCGAGGAGCCTCCACCTTCAGGAAGTAGGCGAAGACCACGGTGAAGATGGCCATGGTGGCGAGCGGGTTGAGCAGCGACCACGTCCACCCCAGCACCGACCGCTTGTACTTGCCCCGCAGCTCCCGCAGGGTGAGGTTGACCAGCAGCTCCCGGGACGCGACAAGCTCGGAGAGGGTCGTCACGTCTGGCGGGGACCACGCAGCGACGCCCAGTAGCGCCCGGCGCGCGTCCTGGCCCGGCGCCCGACCTCCCGGATCCCGCCCTCGCGGAAGTACTCCCGCACGAGGGCGACGTCGCCGGCGACGGTGGCGATGCGCACCGGCGCGATCTGGATCCCGTCCCGAAGACCACCCGCCGCCGCGGCCGCGGCAAGGTCGGGTGCCCGGCGGGGTGCCCGGCAGAACGAGATGAGCGGCGCCAGCACCTTGGCCCACGAGAAACGGGGCGCGAAGGCGGTCACGTTTTCCCGGCACCGGGCGGCCAGCTCCTCGTCGTCGAGCAGGCGGAAGAGGGCGTCCTCCAGGGCGTCGGGGTCCTCGGCGGGGACGGTGATGCCCAGCCCGTGCGCCTCGATGAGCGCCCCGAACGTGTCGCCGGCGGTGGCCACGATCGGCAGCGACGCCCACAGATAGTCGAGGATGCGGGTGCGGAAGGAGAACGCCGTCTCCACGTGGTCGAGGTGGGTGCTGACGCCGATGTCGGCCTCCAGCAGGTAGTTCTGGCGGTCGTCGTAGGCGACCCAGTCCTCGTTGAAGAACACGTGCTTGTCGGTGAGGCCGAGGGCGTCGGACAGCTCCTTGGCGGCGACCGCCATGCGCATCTCGGGAACGTCGGGGTTGGGGTGCTTGAGCCCGAGGAAGTAGAGCCGGACGTCGGGCCGGCGGTTGCGCAGCTTGTCGATGGCCCGCAGCAGGGTCAGCGGGTCGAACCAGTTGTAGATGCCCCCGCCCCAGAGGACGACCTTGTCGTCGGCGCCGATCCCCGGCACGACGCCCTTGAGCGCGGGGCGGGTGTGCTGCGGGGGCGTGTCGCTCACCCCGAACGGCGAGACGGCGATGAGCGACTCCAGCGTCTCGTCGGCGTCGTAGGTGGCCGGGTTCACCCGTCCGAGGGCGCTCAGCTGGCCCAGCCAGAAGTCCCGCTGCTTCGACGACGCGCACAGGAAGAAGTCGCCGCGGGACAGCTGGCTGTTGAGGGCGGTGACGCAGTCGCGCACCACCTGGGCCCGGTTGACCTCGCCGCTGTCCTTGGCCTGCTCGAGCTGCTCCAGGTGGAAGGGGTTGTAGACGTCGACCACGATGACCTTGGGGCTGTCGCACAGCCACGGGAAGAACGAGAGCACCAGGCCCTGGACGACCAGCACGTCGCACCACTGCTCGAGGGCGCGGAGGTGGACGCCGCTGACCGACCGGCACTTCATGCGCGGGTGCTCGATGTTGCAGCTCCCGAGCGTCACCAGCTCCACGTCGTGCTCGACCGACAGGGCCTCGCCCATGGCGAAGGCCCGGATGGCGGGGCCGGCCATCTTGGCCGAGAGCGTCTCGCCGGTGATCACCACGATCCTCCGGCGGGAGCTGAACATCTCCTCGATCCCGAACGCCTCGACGAGGGCGCCGTGGCCTTCGAGGTAGCGGGGGTCGCCGTAGGCGGGCTCGAGCATCTTGCGGAACAGGGGCAGCATGTCCTGGTCGGTGCGCACCCGCGCCTTCTGCATCTTGCGGCGGTCGGCCGCGAGAGACGGCAGCATCTCGAGGAACGAGTCGATGGCGTACGTGGAGGCGACCGTCTCCTTGGACACCTCGACGCTGGCGGCGTCGGGCGACGTGACGGTGCCGGCGCGGGCCAGGTCGAGCACGCCGGGGTCGTCGCCGCCGCGGGACACCGAACGGCGGACAGCCAGGATCAGGGCGGCGGGCAGGGCCCGGGCCAGCCATTCGTCGCCGAAGTTCTTGTAGAGGCTGACGAGGGCGTTGCGCTCGAGGAGGAAGTGCTCGAGCCACGGCCCGTAGGAGTTCATCGAGGCGTGATGGCGGTGGTAGGCCACCGAACCGGGGACGAAGCGCACCCGCCGCCCGAGCAGGTTGAGCCGCCAGCCCAGGTCGACGTCCTCGTAGAACATGAAGTACCGGTCGTCGAACCCGCCCAGCGCGGCGTAGTCCGCGGCCCTCACGAACATGGCCGAGCCGGTGGCGAACAGCACGTCCTGGGCGGTGTCGTACTCGCCGGTGTCCGGACGCTCGCACTCCCACTTGTAGCCCATGCCGTACCAGGTGAGCGACCCGTCGACGTAGTCGATGTTGTCGCCGTCCCAGTCGAGGACCTTGCTGGCCACCGAGGCCACGTCGGGCTCGCGCTCCAGCACCTCGACCGCGGCCGAGATCCAGTGGGGGGCGGGGCGGGCGTCGTTGTTGATGAAGGCCAGGATCTCCCCCGACGCCTTCGCCGCACCCAGGTTGCAGCCGCCGGCGAAGCCGACGTTGGTGGGCGACTCGACGATGCTCACGCCGGGAACCGCCGCCCGGAGGCGGGACACGCTGTCGTCGCCCGACGCGTTGTCGACGACGATCAGCTCCAGCCTGGCCGCGGGCCAGGCCACGTCGGCGAACGAGCGCAGGCAGGTGATGGTGTCGTCGGCGCCGCGGTAGTTGACGAGGACGACCGAGACCACTCCGGGGCGGGTCTTCTTCACACCCCTCATGAGGGGAACGCCTCCGAGCGCCACGTGCCGCCCAGGGCCACGTAGCCTCCGGACTCCCTGGGGTCGCCGTGCTCGACGTCGAAGCGCAGGCCGCGGCGCAGGTAGTCGTACACGTGGGTGGTCGTGTAGTCGACGATGGACGCCGACACGTCGTAGGTGCCGGGCTGGAGCATGAGGCGGGGGACGTGGAGGTCGACAGACCCAGACGCCGGCAGCTCGTCGGGCACGAAACCGGCGTCGCGGGTGTGGTGGGCCCACAGCCACGTGCCTTCCAACGTCTCCAGCGCGAGTCCGAACACGGGCTTGGCCACCGGCTGGTCGGCCTGCCACGACATCCGCAGCGTCACCGCCTCGCCGGTGTGGACCAGGTGGGTCGGTTCCCCGTCGGGACCGAGGAGCTCGACCGACGCCAGGCGGGCCTCTCCCGATCCCCACCGGGTGGTGGCGCCGGCGACCTCCTCCCGGTCGGTGTGGAAGTGGTCGACGTAGCGGTCGACGACTTCGGCGGCCGGTCCGACCACTTCCAGCCGGCCCTCGTTGATCCACGCCGCCTTGTCGCACATGGTGCGCATCGACTCCGACGCATGGCTCACCATCACCACCGTCTTGCCGGCGTTGCGGAAGTCGGCGAACTTCTCGAAGCACCGGCGCTGGAAGGCGGCGTCGCCCACCGCCAGCACCTCGTCGACCAGCAGCACGTCGGGGTCGAGGTGGGTGGCGACGGAGAAGCCGAGGCGCACGTACATGCCCGACGAGTAGTTCTTCACCGGCTGGTCGATGAAGCGCTCGACGCCGGCGAAGCTGACGATCTCGTCGAACCGGGCCTTGATGTCCCGCTTGGTCAGGCCCAGGATCGAGCCGTTGAGGTACACGTTCTCCCGCCCCGAGAGCTCCTGGTGGAAGCCCGAACCGAGCTCGAGGAGGGCGGCGACCTTGCCGGTGGTGCGGACGGTGCCCTCGTCGGGCCGCAGGATGCGGGCCAGGCACTTGAGCAGCGTCGACTTCCCCGACCCGTTCTCGCCCACGATCCCGTAGGTCTGGCCCTTCTCGATCTCGAAGGACACGTCCCGCAGGGCCCAGAACTCCTGGTACTTGGCCCGACCGGCGCGCAGGATGGCGGCCTTCAACGTCTGGTTGCGCTCCGAGTACAGCCGGAAGCGCTTGCTCACCCCGTCGACGACGACGGCCGACTCGGTCACATCTGGCTCCGGCTGGTCACATCTGGCTCCGGCTGGGCACTTCTGCCCCTCAGCCCGGCGTCCGTAATCGCCCGTAGACCTTGCGAGCACCGCTCGACCACCGCATCGTGCGGGTGGCCCGGAGGGCGGCCAGCTCCGTGTTCGCAGCGGCGGTCTCCTCCCGGGCATCCTGCAACTGCCGCTCGAGGTCGTCGGCCCGCTTCTCCAGCTCTTCCGAACGGGTCTCCGCCTCGATGCGGCGGCGCGTCTCCTGGTCCAGCGCCCGTTGCAGCTCGATCAGGTCCCGGCGCTGCTGTTCCTCCCTCGCCCGGAGGGCGACGACCGCCTCGCCGGCGTCGTCGAGCACCGCCCGGAGGACGAACTGGTAGGTGAGGGACTCGGGGTCGGCCATCACCATGTCGACGATCTCGGGGCTGAACGCCTGCTCGTCGAGGGCGTGGGTGCCGTCGAAGGGCCCTGTCGTGGTGCGACGGACCTCCACCGCCACCAGGCCGGCGTCCCGGAACAGCTGCTCGAGCGTGTCGAGGGTGAAGAAGCGCAGGTGGGTGTTGTCCAGGAGGCCGGTGGGCTGGTACTCGAACCTGCCCTGCATGAGGGCCAGCCGGATGCTTCCGTGGGCGATGTTGGGCACCGAGGCCACGACGGTGCCGCCCTGGGCGAGCAGGGGACGGGCCTGGCGGAGGACGGGCAACGGGTCGCGCAGATGCTCGAGTACGTCGCCGAACACGATCACGTCGAAGGAACCCGGCCCGAACTCCTCCACCAGCTCGCAGGCCTCGACGTCGGCCACGACGATCCTGTCCAGGTGGGGACGGGCCAGCTCGGCCAGCTCCGTGTCCGCCTCCACGCCCGACACCAGGCAGCCCCGATCGTTGAGGGCCTCGGCCAGGTAGCCGCTGGCGCACCCCACGTCGAGCACCCGCTTGTTGGCCCCGACCAGGTCGAGCATCAGCGTGTGGCTGGTGTTGGCGTTCGTGAGATCGAGGTCGACCTCGTAGCGGTGCATGGCCCTCACCCTACTGGCGAGGTCGCCGGCGACGGCTCCAACGGGGCGATCCGCTACCGTCCCGGCGTGTCCCGCCTGACCGCCGCGGCGCGCCGTCGCCCCGGCGTCCTGGTCGGGCTCTCCTACCTGGTCGTGGGTGTGGCCGTGCTGGCCGCTTCGATCCGCCCCGGGCGGACGTTGGTGGCGGCCGACATGCTGTCCGTCGTCGAGCCCTTCGCGTCCCTGCCCGGACGGGGGGTGGCGCACAACCCGCTGCTCTCCGACGTCCCGTTCCAGTTCTTCCCCTGGTTCACCTTTCTGGGCGACGCGCTCCGCTCCGGCCACTTCCCCACCTGGAACCCGACCCTGCTCGGGGGCGTGGCGATGACCCCGAACGGCTTCGTGAGCGCCTACTACCCGGCGTTCTGGCTGGTCCGGTTTCTGGCGCCGTTCGACGCCTTCAACCTGTTCGTCCTGCTGCACCTGGTGTGGGGCGCGCTCGGCGTCTATGTCTTCTCCCGCGTGGTCGGCGCCCGACCGTGGCCGGCCTGGACGATCGGGCTGCTCGGCTTCGCCGCCGCCTTCTGGGTCCACTGGTCGACGCACATGGTCCACCTGGTGGGCTTCGTGTGGTTGGCGTGGGCGCTGGCCGCCGCCCACCTGCTCGTTGTCGACCCCCGTCGCAGACGGGTGGCGGCGCTGGCCGTCGTGCTCGGGCTGTGGTGGCTGGGCGCCAACCCCCAGTACGCCTATTACGGGACGCTGACCGTCGCCTGCTACACAGTCGGGCTCCTCCTCGTCCGCCGGGCCACCGGGGGCCTACTGAAGCCCGCCCTCGGGTTCGCCGCCGCCGTCGTCCTGGGGGCGGCTCTCGCCGCGCCGGTGCTGCTGCCGACGCTCTCGGTCGCCGACGAGATCCTGCGCGCCCACGAGCCCCTGCCGCAGGACCACGTCCCCCTGCGCGAGAGCATCCGGGTCCTGATTCCCGACGCCCTGGGCAATCCCGCCGACGGGGTGCTGCTCGACTCCACCGACGAGCTGCGCATGGACTCGCCGTTCGTCGGCGTGGTCGCGGCGTTGTTCGGAGCCGTCGCCATCGTCGGCGTGGCCGCAGGCTGGCGGCGGGCGCCGCAGCGGCTCCTGCTGGCCGTCGGGGCGGGAGTGGTGGTGATCCTGGCCTTCAACGCCTTGTCCAACCAGTTCCTGTACCGGCTGGTGCCCGGCTACGACCGGTTCCGGGGGGCGCCCCGGTGGCTCTTCGTGCTCCCCGCCCTCATACTCCCCCTTGCCGCGCTGGGCCTGCAGGACGTGCTCGACGGCGTGCGGCGGGCCCGAGTGGTCGCCGGCGCGGCCTGTGGCTCGGCCGCGCTGGTGGTGGTGGCGTGGTACCTCAGGAGGCCCGGCGACCAGGTGCACACGTATCTCGGCAAGCGGGCCGCCTTCGCCCTGGTCGGGATCGCCATGGTGGCGGTCGCGTTGTGGCTGGCCGGGCGGTGGCCCAAGGTGGCCCTCGCCGTCGTGGTGGTGGCGGTGCTGGGTGAGGTCGGGTTCCACACGCCCCGCTGGTATCCGAGCGTCGTCGAGAAGGGCGCCTACCCCGAGCTGGCGGTGGCCGACGTCGCCGCCGAGCAGGGGGGCCGGTTGATCCATGTGGGCGACCGGACCACGTTCCCGCCGCTGGCCCCCGACCTGCCCATGCAGTACGGCCTCATCGACGCCCAGGGGCTCTCGACCCTCTACCCCGAGGACTACGACCGGTACCTGCGCATCGTCGACGACTACGGCGGCTACGCCGTCAATTTGAACGCCGCCCCGCCGCTGCTCGACGCCTCCAAGCTGGCGTCGCCGCTCCTGGACGCCCTCGACGTGCGCACGGTGATCGCGCCGGCCGACGTGGAGATACCCGGGGAGTACCCGCGGGTGATCGACGGATCGCCGTCCGTCTACACACGGAGCTCGCTCGGCCCTGCCGCGGTGGTGCCCCTGGCCCAGCCGGTGACCGAGGAGGAGATGTGGGAGCACGTCGCCGCTCCCGGCTGGGATCCGGCCCAGACCGCGGCGGTCATCGGCCTGGCCGGCACCGTCCAGGGCGGCAGCGGCACCGTGACCGGCGGCATCACCGGTGCCGGCTCGGAGCGGTGGCGGGTCGACGCCCCTCAGGGCGGGTTCCTCCGGGTCAGCGGCAACTGGGACGAGGGGTGGTCGGCGCGCGTCGACGGCGAGCCAGCCGACGTGTTGCGCGCCGACGGCGTGTTCCGCGGCGTGGAGCTGGCCCCCGGAGTCCACGTGGTGACGTTCGCCTACCTCGACCCGGCCGAATCGAGCGGCCGGCTCGTCGCGCTGGTGGCGCTGCTGCTCGTCCTGGGCATCGCCTTCGCACCCGAGCGCTGGTGGCGGACCCTCCGGGAACCGGCTTCCCGAGCCGGGGCCGCCGTCGTCGCCAGCCGGTTCCCCGGCGTCGACAACGCTGATCGCCGCCGGACCACGGTGGGTACCGGCGTCCACCTGGCCAGCATGGTCGTCGGGTTCGGAGTCGTGGTGTGGGTCAACCGCAACCAGTGGTTCTTCGGCGACGAGTGGGCCTTCCTCGGCACGCGAGGGGTGCTGCACGGCCAGGACGGGCTGTTCGTGCCTCACAACGAGCACTGGTCGACGGTGCCCGTCCTCGTCTACCGGGGGCTCTACGGCCTGTTCGGCGTGCGGAGCTACCTGCCGTACGTGGCGGTGCTGGCCGCCGTGCACGTGGCCGCCGCCCACCTGCTGTGGCGGGTCATGCGCCGGTCGGGGGTGGAGATCGGCGTGGCCACCGCCCTGGGCATCCTGTTCCTGTTCCTCGGGGCGGGCTCGGAGAACATCCTGTGGGCCTTCCAGATCGGCTTCATCGGGTCGGTGGCGTGTGGGCTCGGCGCCCTGCTGCTCGTCGACCGCGACGGTGCGTTCGACTGGCCACCCCACGGCCGTGACGTCGCCGTCTGGGCGGTGCTGGTGGTCGGCCTCATGTGTTCGGGCATCGGCGTCCCCATGGTGGCCGTCGCCGCCATCGCGGTGCTCCTGGGTCGGGGCTTCGGTCGGACCGGTTTGGCCCGGGCCGCGCTCGTCGTGTCCGTCCCCGGCGCCGTCTACCTGGGCTGGCTGGTGTTGGCCGGCCGCGACGGCATCGGCGAGCGCTCATTCGAGCTGTCGCTCGTGCCCGCCTACATCGCCGACGGCGTCACCAACGCCTTCGGCACCACGCTCGGGTCGTCGCTGGCCGCTCTCGTGGCGATCGTGGCCCTGCTCGCCTGGATGGTGTGGCGTCGCAGGCTGGCGGTCACCAGCGCATCGCCCGCCTTCGCCTGCGCGACGGGCGTGGCCCTGCTGTTCGTCGTGCTGGCCCTCGGCCGGGCCGGTTTCGGCATCGCCCAGGCGGATGCCTCCCGGTACGTCTACCTGGCGATGGCCCTGGCCCTGCCCGTCGTCGGCCTGATGCTCACCGACCTGGCGGTTCGCAGCCGGGCCGCGGAGGTGGCCGTGGTGGCGCTGGTGGGCGTGCTGGTGGTTTACAACCTTCTCCACCTCGTCGAACACGCCGACGTGGAGGCGGCCCGGGAGCGCCGGATACGGCAGACGCTGCTGGTCGCCGCCGACATGGCCGTGCACGACGAGCGGTTCCTCAACCTCGCTCCCGACCCGACCCTGACGCCCGACGCGACCACCCGCGTCCTCCGCGGGATGGCGCTCGACGGCAAGCTGCCGGCTGGGGGCTTCGACCGGGCCGATCGGATCGTCGCCGCCAGCTGGCTGCAGCTCGACTTCTCCGACCGGCCCCTCCCGGATGCGGTGCCGGCGCGGCTCGGCCCAGTCACCGGTGCATCAGTCATCGGTGCATCAGTCACCGGCGCATCCGTTGCCGCCGCCGCCTCGGCGTCTGGCCTGCCTGCCGGCTGTGTGGTGCTCACGCCCGAGTCGCCGCGGCCGCAAGCCGTGATCGACCTCGCCGGACCGACGTCGGTGAGCGTACGGTCGTCGGCCGGCGGGGCGCTGCGGGCGACGCTGCAGGACGCCGGGCCACCAGCAGCTACGGGCGAGCGCCGCTCGTTCACCCTGGAGCCCGACGAGGTGGCCTACGTCGACATCGTGGCCGACGTCGACCAGGTCGTGCTGGCGGTGCCGGCGGCGGGGACCACCGAGGTCTGCGGCATCTGACCCCGGTGTTCGGGGGCGAGCACCACTCCATAGGGGTGCTACCCACACTTCTGCCCTAGCGGCGGATCAAAGGGACGCCCCGGCGCGTCTAACCGGGCATGAGGCAAAACGTCATCCGTCTGCTGGTTGCCCTGATCGCGGTCTTCGTTGCCACCGTGATCGGTCAGACGCTGACGCCGGCGATGTCGGCGACCCCCCCGACCCGCCCCACCTCGCCCAGCGCAGGCGCCTCACCCATCTCCGCCCCTCCGACGACCGGGGCCAGCACCACGACGACCACCACCGCGCCGACCGCCGAGCCTGGGGCGCCGGCGATTCCGGAGCCGCCGGTCGCGAAGCCCAAGGCCGAGGCCGAGGCCGGGCACCGGCGGGCGGGAAACCTCGGACGGGACCATCCGGCCGGGCGAGAGTGGCGAGCGGGTGCTCGACCTGCAGCGCCGTCTCCGGGACCTCGGCTACTGGCTGGGAGCGCCGGACGGCACCTACGGCGGGCTCACCGTCCAGGCCGTGACCGCGTTCCAGAAGGTCGAGGAGCTCGGGCGCGACGGGATCGCCGGGCCGGCCACGCTGGCGGCCCTGGACCAGGCCGGTCGACCCTCCGCCCGCAGCGACGGCGGCGACCTGATCGAGGTCGACAAGGCCCACCAGGTGCTGAAGGTGGTCCGCGACGGGCGGGTGCAGTGGGTCGTCAACACGTCCACCGGCACCGAGAAGCCCTACACCGTCAACGGTCGCACCGAGCTGGCCGACACGCCCCCCGGCCGCTGGCAGGTCGGACGGGTCGTCAACGGCCTCGACACCGGCCCGCTGGGCAGCCTGTACTGGCCTCGGTACTTCCACCCGGACGGGATCGCGGTGCACGGCTACCACAGCGTCCCCGCCTACGCCGCCTCCCACGGCTGCGTGCGGGTCAGCGAGCCGGCAATGGACTGGATCTGGTCGAACGACGTCATGCCGGTCGGCTCCACCGTCTGGGTCTACTGACGGCGCATCGACAGTGCAGGAACCTGGATACATTCCAGGTTTCTTGCACGCCACGGTGCAATCTCATACCGTGACCACCCCTGGCTACGGTTGACGGCGTGCCCAGCGGAACCGTCGTGTTCTTCCACGCCCACCCCGACGACGAGGCGATCTTCACCGGTGGCACGATGGCCCGGCTGGCGGACAAGGGCTGGCGGGTGGTGCTGGTCGTGGCCACCAAGGGCGAGCTGGGCTCACCGTCGCCGTTCATGGCCACCGGCGTCTCCCTCGCCGCCCACCGTGCCGACGAGACCCGTCGGGCCGCCGAGATCCTGGGCGTGGAACGGCTGGAGTTTCTCGGCTGGGAGGACTCGGGGATGCTCGGAGACCCGCCAACACCGCACCGGGGGCGTTCTGGTCGGCCGACCCGGACGCCGTGGCCGCCGACCTGGCCCGCTTGCTCGTCGACGAGGCGGCGGAGGCGGTGGTCGTGTACGACGAACGGGGCATCTACGGCCACCCCGATCACGTCAAGGTGCACCGGGTGGGCATCCGGGCCGCGGACCTGGCCGGCGTCCCGCGGGTAAACGAAGTGACGGTGGACCGCGAGTACCTGCATTTCGTCGAGTCCCACCTTGTGGCAGAGGCCGGGCGACCGTCGACGATGCCGGCGCCCACCGGGCAGTCCGCGGAGGCGCTCGGTCTGGCCGCGTCGCCCGTGGGCGTGCCCACGGTGCTGCTCAGCACCACCGTCGACGTGCGGGGAGTCCTCGACCGAAAGCGGGAGGCGATGGCGGTCCACGCCAGCCAGATCCCCGAATCGGCCTCGGCAATGCGCCTGCCGGCGGCCGCCTTCGCCGACGCCTACGGCTACGAGTGGTACGTCCGCCGAGGCCCGCCGGGACCGCTCGAGGCCCTGACGATTTGATGTAATGGCAGCGTCGTGATTTCGGCCGGAATCGGCAAATCACGACGCTTTTACAACAAATCGCGGTGGTGGCTGCCGTCGCCGCTTGTCGCCGGGCGGTGCCCGACGAACAGCTCGCGTGGCGTCCTGTCCTCCTCCGACGTCACCTCGGTGACCGCCTCCGCTTCGAACCCGACCTCGGCCAGCACCCGGAGCCAGTCGTCCCGCCCGAACAGGCCCAGCCGGTGGGTCTCGTGCACCGCCCGGACCGAGCCGTCGGGGTCGCGGAGCAGGAAGGCGTACTCGGTCAGCGTCCAGGTGTCGGAGGGGTCGGGGTCCCAGGTCCACTCCATGAACCGCACGCCCCGCCCGTCGGCGGCGTCGTTGCCCCCGTGGTCGGTCTCCTCCTCGAACGTCTCGCGGGTCGCGTCGGGGACGAAGACCGCCACACCCCCCGGGCGGCAGTGGAGGAAGGCGGTCTCGACGGCGAGGCGAAGGTCGTCCTCGGTCACCATGTAGTCGACGGCGTCGTGGACGAACACGGCGTCGAACGACCGACCCAGCCGGACGGTCCGCATGTCGCCGACGAGGTGCTCGCACTCCGGGTTCAGTCGCCGCGACACGTCGAGCATCTCGTCGCTGAGGTCCACCAGCGTCATGGCGAAGGCGGACTTCAGGTGGAACGCGTTGTGGCCGCCACCGCTACCCAGCTCCAGGACGTCGCGCACCGGCACCGAAGCCGACCCGAGCACGGTCGCAGCGAAGGCGGCCTCCTCCTCGTACTCCTCGGGAGGCGAGATCAGCGGCCACCACACCGCCAGCTCGCCGTAGAACCGGTACGTCGTCGACCCCGGCCGCCCAGGCGTGGGAGCCGTCACCTAGGAGGCGCGTGACAAAGCTTCAGGTAGTAGTAGAAGGCTCGCGACCGAGTCACCGAGGACGCGGTCACCGTGCCGGCCGGCGTCTGGTTCTCTGCTCTTTGGGCGGTCTCGATCAGACCATTGATCCACACCCCCCAATTCACGACGGTGCCGATCGAGGCAGGGGTCCAGCCCTTTGCCACCAGCGCCTTCGTAGCGGCGTTGACATACGCATCCCGCGACGGTGCCTCGGACGCGTCGTCGACAGCGTCCGCGTCGGCCACCTCCGCGGGCAGGAGCACATCACCGACGAGGTCGCAGGCCAGATCCTTGGCCAGCTCGCTCGATATCTCGTCGAGATCCTCGAGGAACTTGGCGTTCCCGCGGGGTGCTGCCGCCTTGGCCACCGAGCTTGCCTCTGCGGCGAGCCGGGCCGACGCCGTGTCTGCCGCCGCTCTGGCTGCCGTCGTCGCCCGCAGCGCCGTCTGCGCTGCGATTGCCTCGTCCAGCAGTCGCCTGTCCGCCGCCGTCAGGCCGTCTCCCAGGCGGCGAACTTCGTCGGTGCTGGACGAAAGGCGGCTGATCAACGACTCGTCGAGGTTGCGGCCCGACTTCGAGCGCGTCGTCACTGGACGAGAGGGTCGACCGGATCGCGTTCCGAGCTGCCTCGGCTGCGGCCTGCGAGCCTTTGCCACCGCAGTTCGGAGCCGCCGTGGTGACGAACACGGCAAAGAGAACCACCGGCAGCGCACGCTTATGGACAGAGACACCACACCACGCCGGACAGGAACCGTCAAGGTCGGATGCTCACCTGGACGCAAAATGACCGTGGGCGGCGCCAGCCCCTCCGGTGAATGAGCCCCTAGATCCTGCCGTCCTCCACCGCAGTGGCGATCCAGGGGATGACCTCGTCGAGGATGTCGTCGAGGGAGGTCGTGGCCTCGAACCCGAGGACCTTGCGGGCCTTGTTCGTGTCGGGGATGCGGCGCTGCACGTCGTGCTCGAAGGGCTCGTCGTGGACGCAGCGGAAGGGCACGTCCGGGCCCTTGACCTTGCGCCAGATGAGCTCGGCGAGCTCCGTCACCGTCGTCGACGTGGCGGTGGACAGGTTGAAGTCCTCGTTCTCGGCGTCGGGGTGCTCCATGGCCAGGACGATGCCCTTGGCCAGGTCGCCGCCGTAGGTGTAGTGGCGGACCTGGGTGCCGTCGCCGAGGAGGTGGAGCGGATCCTGGCCCTTGAGCACCTTCTGCACCAGGTCGGGCACCACGTGGCTCATGGCCAGCTTGACGTTGCCGGACAGCACCTCGACCTCGCCCAGGGCCCGGCCCTCGCCCACGCCGACGCAGTTGAACGGCCGCACGATGGTGTACGGCAGCTGGTACTGGTCCCACGCGGCCCGGGCGAAGTACTCGACGGCCAGCTTCTGGAACCCGTAGGACGACCGGGGCGGCGGCACTTCCAGCTGCTGGCCCTCCACCGACGGCCAGGTGTCGGTGGACTCGAACACCATCGACGACGACAGGTACGTGACCTTGCGCAGGCGGCCTTGGCGGGCGGCGGCGATGGCGGCGTCGCAGGCGGCGGCGGTGATGCGCTCGTTGGCGGCCAGCAGGTCGTATGCGTAGGTGTGGAAGTAGGAGATGCCGCCGATGAGGGCGGCGACGGCGATGAAGTGGTCGCAGTCACCCAGCAGGTCCGTGAGCAGGCCGACATCGCGCGCGTCCCCCTCGACCAGCGTGTAGCCGGTGTGGGAGTCGTAGGACTTCGCCACCGGGCCGTACTTGGAGAAGTTGTCGACGCCGACGACGGTGTGGCCCTTGGCCAGCAGCTCCTCGACGACGTAGCCGCCGATGAACCCCGACGATCCGGTGACCAAGACTTTGCTCATTTGACCTCCGCGGTCACGAGACGGGGGCCGCGGTGCGCGCTCGCAGCTGCTCGAGGGTGAGCCGCGGCCCGAAGGCGAGGAAGTACCAGCGGAGGTACCGCGGCAGCCACTTGGCGACCTTGAAGTTGGACACGCCGTAGTGGCGGTCGAGCCAGATCGTGGGGATCTCGGCCACCGGCCGGCGCAGGCGGCGGGCCTTGGCCACCAGCTCGATGCCCATCTCGAAGCCGGCGTCGGACTGGACCCCGACCTCGGCCAGGAAGCCCTTGGAGTACGCCTTGAACGAGTTGGTGGCGTCCTCGGTGCCGACCCGGGCGAACCAGTGCAGCGACAGGCCGGCCATCCTCGACATCAGGCTCTTCAGCGAGGGGGGCCCCACCTGCTGGCCGCCCCGCGAGTACCGAGACGCGGCGGCCACCACGACGCCCCGCTCGACCAGTCGGGCCAGCTGGTCGATCTGCTGGGGGTCGTCGCAGCCGTCGGCCATGGTGACCACCACCACGTCGGCCCGGGCCTGGTCCATTCCGGTGCGGATGGCGTCGGCCGGCCCCTTGCCGAAGGTGTTGAGGGTCGGCACGAGGCGGGGTTCGCGCCGGGCGTACTTCTCCAGGTACGGCAGGGTGGTGTCCTCCGGCGTGTCCACGACCACCAGCACCTCGCACGGCAGCGTGACCGCCTCGAAGACCCGATCGAGGCAGGCCACCACGTTCTCCCCCTCGTTGTAGGCGGGGATCACGACCGAGATCCGCGGCTCGGTCATCGCGTCAAACCGGTCACACCCGGACGCCGTTGCCGTAGAGGTCCCAGATGTCGACGACCGGCTGGGTCGGGGAGAGGTCGGCGTAGGCCCGGTGGGGTGTGCCGACGATCAGCAGGTCGGAGCGCTCCAGGACCTCCTCGAGGGACACGAGGTTGGGGTCGTTGGCGACGTAGGGGTCGGTGGTGAGCACCGCCTCGGCCTTGAACCGCAGGATGCGCTTGAGCTTGTAGCTCAGGCTCGAGCGGTTGTCGTCGGACTCGGCCTTGAACGCCATCCCCAGGATCCCGACGGTCATGTTCGCCAGGTCGTGATTCTGGGCGATGCGGTGGACCAGGTAGAGGGGGAGCCCCTCGTTGATGGTCATGCTGGCCGTGCCCAGGACGAAGTTGTTGTCGTTGAAGGCGGCCAGCTGCATGGTGTCCTTGAACAGGCAGGGCCCGGCGGCGAAGCCGGCCCGGGGAAGGTCGGCCGCCCGCGGGTAGTCGAAGGCCATGGCCTGGCGGATGCGCTCGAAGTCGAGCCCGTCGTCGTTGGCGATCATGAACAGCTGGTTGCTGATGGCGAAGCGGATGTAGCGCCAGGTGTTGGTGAACAGCTTGGCCAGCTCCGCCTCCTCGGGCAGGAGCGGCACGACCTGGCTGGTCAGGTTGCGGAAGAGCTTGGTGGCCCGCTCGAGGGCCCTGTCGTCGCGGGCCGACACGATCTGGGGCAGCTCGAACAGCTCGGTCATGGCCTTGCCCTCGGCGATCCGCTCCGGGCAGAAGGTGACGTCGACCTGCTTGCCACTGCGCTCGACGAGGCGCTCGACGAGGGCGGTGACGCCGGGGTAGAGCGTGCTGCGCAGGACCAGCAGCTGGCCGTCGACGAGCCGGGGCAGCAGGTCCTCGACGACGTCGGCCACCGCGTGGGGGTCGGGGTTGAGGTGCTCGTCGATGGGGGTGCCGATCACCACGACCACGTGCTCGGCGGCGGTGACGGAGGCGGGGTCGGTGGTGGCCCGCAGCCGCTGGCCGACCACCGCGGCCAGCACCGGGGGGGCGCCGTCCTCCTGAAAGGGGACGGTGCCGGCGTTGACCGCGTCGACCGCCGCCGCGTTGAGGTCGTAGAGGCAGACGTCGAGGCCGCGGTCGGCGAAGGCCAGGCCGAGAGGGAACCCGACCCGGCCACACCCACCCACGATCACCACGTCGCAGCCGAACTCCAACAGCCCTCCCGAGCTCTGTCGCGGGTCCCCGATCTTGCGTGGCGACCCGGTCCAGAGACGATAGTTGCCCGGCAGTAGCCTCCTCGGACATGACCATCGCAGCCCTGGCCGGCGGGGTCGGGGCGGCCCGGTTGCTGCGGGGGATGGTGGAAGTCGTCGATCCTGCGGCCATCGTGGCAGTGGTCAACACCGGCGACGACTTCGTGATCCACGGGCTTCACGTCAGCCCCGACCTGGACACCGTCACCTACACGCTGGCCGACGCCGTCAACCCTGAGACCGGGTGGGGGCTGGCGGGCGAGACGTGGGCGGCGATGACGGCCCTCGACCGGTACGGCTCGGACCTGACCTGGTTCCGCCTGGGCGACCGCGACCTGGCCACGCACCTGTACCGCACCCGGCGGCTGAGCGAGGGCGCGGCGCTGTCGACGGTGACCGCCGAGATCGCCGCCGCATGGGGCGTCGGCGTGGGGCTGCTGCCGATGACCGACTCGCCCGTGGCCACGCGGGTGGAGGTGACCGGCGAGGGCGAGATCGACTTCCAGGACTACTTCGTGCGGCGCCGATTCGACGTCCCGGTGTCGGCGGTGCGGTTCGCCGGGGCGGCGTCGGCCGTGCCGGCGCCCGGCGTGCTCGACGCCTTGGCCGCCGCCGACCGCATCGTCATCTGCCCGTCGAACCCCATCGTGTCGATCGACCCGATCCTGGCCGTGCCCGGCATCCGTGACGCGGTGGCGGCCCGGCGGGACAGGGTGGTGGCGGTGTCGCCCATCGTCGCCGGCGCCGCCCTCAAGGGCCCGGCCGCCCGGCTCCTGTCGGACCTGGGCCACGACGTGTCGGTGGTCGGCGTGGCTCGGATGTACGCGTCGCTGGCGTCGGTGCTGGTGGTGGACGAGGCCGACGGCTGGCTGGCGGGGCCGGTAGAGGCCGAGGGGATGCGGTGCGTGGTCACCCCGGCGGTCATGCACGGGCGGGACGAAGCCTCCGCCCTCGCCGCCGCCGTGCTGGTCTCCTAGAGGCGGCTGGGCTGCTGATGCGGCTGGAGATCATCCCTGTCGAGGGCATCCCCGAGGTGCGGCCCGGCGACAGGGTGGCGGACCTGCTGGCGTCGGCGTCGGTGGCCCTGCGGGACGGTGACGTGGTGGTCGTGGCCCAGAAGGTCGTGTCCAAGGCGGAGGGCAGGATGGTGGAGGTCGACCCGTCGGACCGCCAGGCTCGGCTGGCGCTGGCCGAGGCCGAGGCGGTGAGGGTGCTGCGGCGGCGGGGCGACCTGGTCATCACCGAGACCAGAGCCGGCTTCGTGTGCGCCAACTCGGGCGTGGACCTGTCCAACGTGCCCGGCGGGTGGGCCACGCTGCTGCCCGTCGACGCCGACCGCTCGGCCCGGCGCATCCGCGACGGGCTGCGGGCCAAGGCGGGCGTGGACGTGGGTGTCATAGTCTCCGACACGTTCGGGCGCGCCTGGCGGAGGGGAGTGGTGGACGTGGCCCTCGGATGCGCCGGAATCGCCGCGGTGGTCGACCTGCGGGGCACGAAGGACGCCCTCGGCCGCGAGCTGGTCGTGACCGAGGTGGCGGTGGCCGACCAGCTGGCGGCCGCCGCCGAGCTGGCCATGGGCAAGTCGTCGGGAGTGCCGGCGGCGGTGGTGCGGGGTGTCGACCCCACCTGGCTGCGGGAGGGCTCGGTGCGGGCCGAGATCGTCCGCCCGCCGGCCGAGGACCTGTTTCGGTGAGGGTCGGTACGATCCGGAACCGCAGCTCGGCGACGATCCGTGCGGACGACGATCCCGCCGAACCCGCGGACCTCGCCCGCGCAGCGGGCGCGTACCTGGCCGTGGCGGGCGTCGTTCTCACCGTGTACCGCCTCACCCTGCTGCCGGGGATCGGCTATTTCGGGGACACCGCCAAGTTCCAGTTCGTCGGCAAGGTTCTCGGCATCCCCCACGCCACCGGCTACCCGACCTACGTCGTGCTGAACCACCTGTTCGTCACCCTGTTCCCGTTCGGATCGTCGGCGGCGAAGGCCAACCTGCTCTCCGCGGTCTTCGCCGCCGGCGCGATCGTGCTTCTGACGGCGCTGCTGCGCCGGCTGGGGGTCCGCACCACTGTCGCGTGTGCCACGGCGCTGGCATTCGCCTTCACTCCAGGTCTGTGGTCGCAGTCGGTCATCGCCGAGGTCTACACGCTGCACCTGCTGTTCGTGGCGGCGATCGTGTATCTGCTCGTGGCGTGGTCCGAAGGCGCGTCACAGGCTCACCTGTACCTGGCCGTCGCCATCCTGGCCGTCGCCTTCGGGAACCACCTGACCACCGTGACGCTGGTGCCGGCGGTGCTGTTCATCGTCCTCGCCAACCGTGGCCGGGGCGTCAGCCGCACGACCGCGATCTTCGCCGTGGTCGCTGCCGTCGCCGGCGCTTCCCAGTACCTCTTCCTGATCGCCCGGGCCCGGATGGGGGCGGACTATCTCGAGCACGCGCCCACGGGCGTGAAGGGACTCTGGTACGTCGTGAGCGGAGCGCAGTTCAAGCCCCTCATGTTCCGGTTCACCCCGGCCGAGCTGCTCACCGAGCGGATCCCGCAGTTTCTCGGCTTCATGTGGAGCGACATGTCGCTTCTTGTCGTCGTCGCCGTCGTCGGGCTCGCGGTGGCGCGCATCCCTTCGCGCATCACCGTGTTCCTCGGTGTCCTCGCCATCGCCAACGTCGCCTGGGCGCTCAACTACGACATTCCCGACATCGCGGTGTACCTGTTGCCCACGTACCTGGTGATCGCCGTGTTCGCCGGTCTGGGTCTCGAGCACGTCATCCGTCGGATCTCGCGGGAGGCGACCCGCCAGGTGGTGGCCTGGGCCCTGCTCGGCCTCTTGCCGGCGGCGTTCCTGGCCCGCAGCTACGTAGACGTGGATCAGAGCGACAACACCGCAGACGCCCGCCGGATCGAGAGGATCGTCGCCGCGGTGGGGGAGCGGGCGGTCGTGCTCTCCTCCGATTACAGCACCTCTGAGTACCTCTGGTACTTCTTCATCGGCGAGGGGCTCGGACGGAACCGCGGTGTGCACGTGGCCCACGAGTACAGCCCGGATGAGGTGGCGGGGTATCTGCGCGAGGGGGGTCCCCTGCTGTACACCCCTGGCCGCTACCGCTTCCCGCCGCCGACGACGCCACGCGGAGCCCCCGCGGTGACGGCGCCGCCGGGTGTGAGGGTGTTCATCGTGGCCCCGGAACAGGCCGCGGACCTGACCGCCCAGGGTCTCGTCATACGTCCCGTCGACGGTGGGATCTGGGAGGTGACGGCCTGACAGTCGCTTCGATCGGCGGGTCAGCGGGTGAGGATCGGGCTCGGGGGCGTCCGGACCGCGACCGGCGACTCGTGTGGCTCCCCGACCACTGCGACACGGACGAGGAGGGCGGCGCACAGGGCACCGGCGATCAGCGCCAGCGCGGCCGAGCCGAGATCGACTCGCTGGCCGTCCAGCGGGACCGCTACCGCCCACACGGTCGTGAACCACGCCACCTGCACCGTGACCAGGGCCACCGACCACACCGGCGACCAGGATCCGATGATGCCGGCCAGGGCGACGAACAGCAGGATGACGGTTGCGAACGAACCCTGGTGCATCACCGCCCTGTGCGGTTGGAACATGAGGACGACCCACACGACGATGCTCAGTCCGGCGACGGCGAGCATCAGCCGGGTGGCGGGCCAGGACTCGTCGGAGCCAGCTGGCAATGACCTCCGCCGCCAGTACCGGGCCCCCTGCCCGACCCTCCCCCCTGCCAGCCCGAACCAGGCCAGCCCCGCGGCCAGCCCGAGCCAAGCCAGATTGAGCAGGCCCAGCGCCCGCACGGGGTGGAGGAACTCCTGCTGGCGCAGCGGTGTCAGCTCGTCGCCCGTCGTGGAAGGCGCCGGCCACCGCGGCCACCCACCGACCAAGGTCAGCACGTTGGACACCCGGTTGCCGGCCAGCTCGGCAAGGGAGGCAGAGCCGTAGACGCCGGACATGGCCTGGGCCAACGACCTCGTGTCGTCGAAGTCCTCGACGCCCGCCAGGTGCATCTTCGCCAGCTGGTTGCCGGGCGGCTCGTAGAAGAGCTTGTACGCCGACCACGGGGCGAGGAGCACGACGAGGGCGGCTGCCCCCGCCAGCACGGCCGACGGTGCCGGCCTGGTGCGCCGGGCGACGACGATCGCCGCCAGCGGGATCAGGGTGAAGATCACGCCGGCGTGGGCCAGCAGGGCGAGCCCCGCGCTGGCCGAGGCCAGCGTGGTGGCTGCGACCGAGGGCCGTTGCTTTCCGAGCAGGAGGACATAGGCGAGCACGACGAGTGACCCGGCCAGCAGCTTCGGCCACACGAAGACGCTGTTGACGTAGAACGTCCCCGAGAAGATCGCCATGGCGAGCGCGAAGGCGGTGGCCCGGCGGGCGAACCGGGCCAGGCCGCACAGGGCCCAGACGGCCGGGATCCACGAGCACTGCAGGGCCGTGGAGAGGAGCTGGTAGTGGATGCCCGGGTGGCCCGACCCGTAGCCGGCCGGCATCTGGGTGAGCACGACGGCCGCCTGGAGGGGCGGGCGGTCGCTGCTCTGCCACGGGTCGAGCAGGGGTCGCGGGTCGGTGCCCTTGTACAGGTGGCTGGCGAGGATGAGCGGCAGGACGTTGTCGGGCGGAAGGAGCCAGCCGGTCAGGTGCTTCTGTGCCCGCAGGTCGACCTTCTCGTCGGAGGAGTGGGCGAACAGGACCGCGTTGTAGAACATCGCCACCAGGCACATCAGGACGAGAGGCATGGCGACGTGGCGGGAGCGGACCGTCTCGACGAGCAGCCGCGCCGTGTTCGGGAGGACGACGGCCAGCACGGTCGCGGCGAGGAGAGCGATCGACACGGCTCGACCGGCCGTGTGGTCGAGGAAGTAGACCCAGAACACGGCGTAGCCGAGGGCGCAGGAGAGCGCTATCACCACCAAGGCGGTGGCGAACGGTGGGAAGACCCCTCGCCTGCGCAGGAGCCCGGCACCGAGCAGGCCCGGAACCACGAACGCCGCGAGGGAAGCGACAAGGACCAAGGGCCAGAGCATCCTCATCGGTGCAACCCCGCCGGGTCCGTCATCCGAGCAGGGTAACTGGCGGGTGACCCGGGAAACGATCGAGGTCGAGGAACGGAGACCTGGATGTCAGCCCGCGCGTTGGCGGGCGGCGAACCAGCGCAGGACCTCGGCCGTGCCCTGTTCGAGCGTCGTCCAGGGCTCCCAGCCCAGGTGGATCGCTGCCCGGCCTGGGTCGAGGGATGACCGGGCCAGCTCGCCGGTGCGGGGCGGCGCATACGTCGGCGGACCGGCGGCGCCGCCGGCGGCGTCGGCCATGGCCTGGTAGAGGCGGTTGACCGATGTCTCGATGCCGGTGCCGATGTTCATAAGCAGGCCTGAGCCCTTCGACGCGGCCCGGGCGAAGGCGTCGACGACGTCGTCGACGTACACGAAGTCGCGGGTCTGCTCGCCTGTGCCGAAGATCGTGCACGTCTCACCGGCCAGCAGCCGGCCGGCGAAGATCGCCACCACCCCGGCCTCGCCGTGGGGGTCCTGGCGGGGACCGTAGACGTTGGCGAGGGCGAGGGCGGTGAACTCGATCCCGTGCAGCTCCCGATAGGCCGCCAGGTAGTCGGCGGCCGCCTTCTTGGACACCCCATAGGGCGAGAGGGGCCGCTGGGGCGCCGACTCCCGCACCGGGAGCTCGTCCGGCTCGCCGTACAGGGTGCCGCCGCTCGACGCGAAGACGATCTTGTGGGACCCCGCCGCCCTCGCCCCCTCGGCCACGTTGAGGGTGCCGATGACGTTGACCTCGGCGTCGAAGACGGGCCGGGCCACCGACACCCGCACGTCGGCCTGGGCGGCCAGATGGAAGACCACCTCGGGCTTCCGCCGGGCCATGAGCTCGATGATCGCCGGCTCGCGGATGTCGAGGTGGTGGAAGGTGAGGGCGTGGCCGGCCGTCGCCCGGGCCTCGGCCAGGTTGGACAGCGATCCGGCGGAGAGGTCGTCCACCGCATCGACGGTGTGGCCTCCCGCCAGCAGGCGGTCGACGAGCGTCGACCCGATGAAGCCGGCGCCGCCGGTGACCAGGGCGTGCACGGCTCAGACTCCGTCGGGGACGCGTTCGCCGTCCACCCGGCGCCCGGGTTCGATCTTCACCCCGCCGCCGATCACGCTGTGGGTGCTGACGACCGCCCGTTCGCCCACCACCGCTCCCGGCCCGACGATCGAGTTGGCCACCGTCGCCTCCGGCCCGACGGTGGACCCGCCCAGGAGGATCGACCGCTCCACACGGGCCCCGGCTTCCACCACCGTGCCGGATCCGAGGATCGAGTTGGACACCACCGCGCCGGCGGCGACGGTGGCTCCCGACGCCAGCAGCGCCGGGCCTTCGACCTGGCCCTCGACGACGACGTCGCCGATTGTCCACACGCCCGATCCGTCGTCGACTGCGCCCGGCGCGGGAATGCCCGGTCGGCGCCCCGAGACGAGGTCGAGCTGGGCCTGGAGGTACTGGGCGGGCGTGCCGGTGTCGGTCCAGTAGTCGGGCGACGAGAAGGCGAAGATGGCCCGTCCGGCGACCAGGCCGGGGAACACCTCACGTTCGACGGACACCCGGCGTCCGTCGTCGATGGCGGCGATCACCCCGGGTTCGAACACGTAGGTGCCGGCGTTGACGTCGCCGGGGCCGGCCTGGGCGGCGGCCGGTTTCTCCAGGAAGGCGGTGACGCGGCCGTCGGCGCCGTCGGTGAGCACCAGGCCGAACGCCGACGAGTCCTCGACGCGGGAGGTGGCGATCGTGGCCATGGCCCCGGCACTGGAGTCGTGAAAGGCCAGCATGGCGGTGATGTCGAGGTCGGTGAGGATGTCGCCGTTGACCACGAGAAAGCGCTCGTCCACCCCCGCCGACACCGCCGCGAAGCGGATGGCGCCGCCGGTGTCGAGCGGCTCGGGCTCGATGGCGTAGGTGACGGTGAGGCCGCCGTAGCTGCCGGCCGGGAAGAGCGAGACGAACGCGTCGTGGAGGTAGCCCAGCGACAGGACGGCATCGGTGACGCCGTGGGCGGCGAGGTGGTCGAGCACCCGCTCGATCATGGGCACCTCGACGATCGGGAGGACCTGCTTCGGCACCGCAAGGGTCAGTGGCCGCAGCCGGGTGCCGGCGCCGCCCAGCAGCACGACGGCCCGCAGGGCCATCAGCCGCCCGCCTTCGGTCGACCCTGCCCACTGACCGGGGTGCCAATGACCGGTGTGCCAATGACCGGTGTGCCAATGACCGGTGTGCCAATGACCGGTGTGCCAATGACCGGTGTGCCAGGTGACCTGCGGGGCGCCGGCCGGTCTGTCCAGGCCGTCGAGGACGAGGCGGTCTCCCGCCCGCCCCGCCATCAGGGCGCCGGCGGCGGGGTGGTGGTGGCCTGGTCGGGCGACGGGGCCGGAGCGGTGGTGGTTGCGCCCTCGGAAGGGACAGTGGTCGCACCCTCGGCCGGCAGGGTGGTGGTCGGTTGGGGCCCGAGGTCGGTGAGCTTGTCCAGGTTGGCCTCCGACGGCGGCCGGGGGATGTCGGTGCCCTCCGGGACGAACGCCACGGTGATCAGCTGGTTGTCGCCCAACCGGATGTCGTTGGGGTCGCCGACGAAGATGCTTCCCTCCTCGGATGGATCACGGCTGGGCCACACCTTCACCTGGACGGAGGCCGGCTTGCCGTCGCACTCGTCACCGTTCTTCCTGGTCCCGCCGGGGATGGCGATCTCGTCGGTGGTCACCTTGACGTTCGCCGTCTCCAGGTAGAGGCCCAGCCTGGCGTTGGTGCCCGCCGACCGGGAGGTGAACGGGTGGGTGTGGATCACCCCGTCGTCGTGGGTGTGGATGCCGAGCGGGTCGGTGGCCGTGGTGAGCGGCGGTGCGAACGTGCCGCAGATGTCGAATCCGAGGGCGGAGTGCCAGTGGTCGCCCTCCCTGCCGGCGATGGCCGCACGCGGGGGCGTGTCCTCGGGGGAGCGCTGGCTCTTCGAGTAGACGATGCCAGCGGTGCCGAGCACGACGACGAGGCCCATGGCGATCGGCCAGGCCAGCGACGACGCCCCTCGGCGGGTACGCCCGCCTCCGGTGCGCGCCGCCCTGGCGACCTTCTTGCTCGAGGATGCCTTTCCCATGACGGTCTCCGAAGCTACTAGTCGGGCGAGTGGTGCTCGGGTCGCCCGCCGCCCGCGGGGCTCAGCGCGCCGCCGGGACGGTGTGGTCGATGCCGTGCCGGGCCCAGGCCAACACGGTGCGGACGGCGAGGCCGGCGGCCACCAGCGGCAGCACGGTGCGCCTGCGCCCCTCCGTCGTTCGGTCGGCGAACCGGTACAGCGATCGGTGGTGGGCGAGGATCATCCGGTAGGGCGTGAGCTGGCTGGATCCCCCGATGGTGTGGGTCACCAGGCCGCCCGGCTCGTAGCCGACGCTCCACCCCGCCCGCCAGAGCCGCCAGCAGAGGTCGACGTCCTCCACGTACATGAAGTAGGCGGGGTCGAACCCGCCCACGGCGTCGAACGCGGTGCGGCGCACGAGCATGCAGGTGCCCGACACCCAGTCGACGGGGCAGGCCCTCTCGTGGTCGCAGTCGAGCATGCGGTAGCTGCGGGTGTAGCGGTTGTCGGGCCGGACCAGCCCGAGAAACGCGTGCCCGGCGGCGACGCCGAGGTCGGGAAAGCGCCGCACCGAGGGGTAGAGGGTGCCGTCCAGGCTGTGAATCCTGGGTCCGACGACGGCCAGGCTGCCGTCGCGCTCGAGCGCTGCCGACAGCGCCTTGACCGTCCCCGGTTCGACGACGGTGTCCGGGTTGAGGATGAGCACCGCGTCGGAGTCGGTGGCGGCGACGCCGATGTTGGCGGCCACGCCGAAGCCGAGGTTCGCCCCCGTGGCGACGACCTCGGCGTCCGGGTCGGACCGGCGCAGGGCCTCCACCGACCCGTCGACCGAGGCGTTGTCGACGACGACGACCCGCTCGACACCGTCGGCGCGGAGGCTGCGGACGCATTCCAGCAGGTAGTCCCTGGTGTTGAAGCTGACGAGGACCGCTGACACATTCATTTCGGGACGTTCATCTTCGGCCCAGTCATCTCGGCCAAGTCATTGTCGGCTCGGTCATTCCGGCTTCCAACGGAAGCGCACCAGCGCCCACAGGGTGTGGAACCGGTCCTGGAACGAGAACTTCCTGCCCTCGTCGGCCGCACGGGGGGTGTAGGAGACGGGGACCTCGTGGATCCGGCCACCGGCCCGGAGCACCTTGGCCGTGAGCTCGGGCTCGAAGTCGAACCGGTCCGACTCGATGACGATCCCGTCGAGGATCCGGCGGTCGAAGAGCTTGTAGCCGCACTCCATGTCCGACAGCTTGGTTTGGAAGAGGAGGTCGGTAGCCAGCGACATGCACCGCCGACCGAGCCGGGTCGACAGGCGGACACCTGGGCGGCTGTCGGTGAAGCGGCTGCCGTAGACGACCGCGGCGTCCCCCTCCAGTACCGGTTGGAGCAGCAGCCGCCAGTCCTGGGGGTCGTACTCCAGGTCGGCGTCCTGGATCAGGACGAGGTCGCCGCGGCACGCGGCCAGTCCCGACCGCACGGCTGCGCCCTTGCCCCGGTTGGTGGCGTGACGGACGACCTGGACGGTGGAGTCCTCCAGGGCGGCGAGGATCTTCTCGGTGCCGTCGGACGAACCGTCGTCGACCATGACGATCTCCAGGTCCAAGGGCAGGTCGACCCGCCGCATGCGCCTGACGATCTCGGCCACGGTGGCCCGCTCGTTGTACACGGGCACGATGACCGACAGGAGGCGGTGGGCCGGCAGCGGCTCCGCCACCGGCTCATCGCTCATCGCTCATCGCTCACGGCTCGCGAACCACTCCGCCGTCCGGGTCAGGCCCTCGCGCAGTGGAACCTCGGGCTCCCAGCCCAAGAGCTTCCGGGCCAGGGATATGTCGGGGCACCGGACCCTCGGGTCGTCGATTGGAAGGGGCTCGAACACCAGCGTCGACGTCGAGCCGGTGACCTCGAGCACCATCGTGGCCAGCTCCAGGATCGTGTGCTCGTCGGGATTGCCGATGTTCACCGGGCCGGCGTAGTCGCAGTCGAGGAGGGCGAGGATGCCGCGCACCTCGTCGTCCACGTAGCCGAAGCTCCGGGTCTGGCTTCCGTCGCCGTAGATGGTGATCGGCTTGCCGACCATGGCCTGGGTGAGGAAGTTCGACACCGCCCGCCCGTCGTCGGGCCGCATGCGCGGGCCGAAGGTGTTGAAGATGCGCACGATCCGGACCTCGAGGCCGTGGGAGTGGTGGTACGCCATGGTCAGGGCCTCGGCGAAGCGCTTGGCTTCGTCGTAGACGCCCCTGGGGCCGACCGGGTTGACGTTGCCCCAGTAGCTCTCGTTCTGGGGGTGCACCAGCGGGTCGCCGTAGACCTCGCTGGTGGAGGCCAGCAGGAAGCGGGCGCCCTTGTCCTTGGCCAGGCCGAGGGCGTTGTGGGTGCCCAGGCTGCCGACCTTGAGGGTCGGGATGGGGTGCTCGAGGTAGTCGATGGGCGAGGCGGGGCTGGCGAAGTGGAGGACGGCGTCGACAGGACCGGCCACGTGGACGTAATTGCTGACGTTGTGGTGCTGGAAGGTGAAGTTGGGGTTGGCGAAGAGGTCCGAGACGTTGTCGAGGGTGCCGGTGAGCAGGTTGTCGATCGCCACCACCTCGTCGCCCCGCTCGATCAGCCGGTGGCAGAGGTGGGACCCCAGGAAGCCGGCGCCCCCCGTGACGACCACGCGGCGGGCCGGCCCGGCCTCGGGGGTCAGCGTCCGATCCCGTCGTAGGTGAACCCGCGCCGGCGGAGGGCGGCGGGGTCGAGCAGGTTCCGAGCGTCGACGACCCGGGGCGGCGGCTGCAGCAGCCCGGCCACCTTGGCGAAGTCGAGCCGGCGGAACTCGTCCCACTCGGTGAGGACCACCAGCACCCCGGCGCCGTCGCACGCCCCGTAGGCGTCGGCGCACACCTCGATGCCCTCCAGTTCCCGGCGGCCGTGGCCCGCCGCGATGGCGGGGTCGTGGGCCCGCACCGTGGCCCCCCGCCCGACCAGCCGGCCGATGATCTCGAGCGCCGGGGACATGCGTAGGTCGTCGGTGCGGGCCTTGAACGTGAGCCCCCACGCGGCGATGGCGACGCCGTCGACCGACCCACCGGCCATCCGCTCGACCTTGGCCGTGACCCGCTCGAACTGCTCGGCGTTGACCTGGCTGACGCCGCGGAGCAGCCCGAAGTCGTACCCGGCGTCCTTGGCGATGCGCACCAGGGCCGATGTGTCCTTCGGGAAGCACGACCCTCCGAAGCCGGGGCCGGGACGGAGGTACTCGAACCCGATCCGCTTGTCGTAGCCCATCCCCAGCAGGACGTCGCGGACGTCGGCGCCCACGGCCTCGCACACGTTGGCGATGGCGTTGGCGAAGGAGACCTTGGCGGCGAGGAAGGCGTTGGACGCGTACTTGATGGTCTCCGCCGACGCCGGGTCGGTGACCAGCACCGGGGCGCCCAGGGACTCGAACAGCGTGGCGACGCGTGCCGCCGCCGCCTGGTCCTCGGCGCCGATGACGATGCGGTCGGGATTGAGGAAGTCGCGGACGGCCGATCCTTCCCTCAGGAACTCGGGGTTGGACACCACCCGGATGTCGTCTCGGTCGATCACCTCCTCGACGACCCGGGTCGAGCCCACCGGCACGGTCGACTTGTTCACGACGATCGCCTCCGGCTCCAGGTGCGGGCCGATCTCGGCCGCCGCCGCCCGGATGTAGGAGAGGTCGGCCGACCCGTCCGCGCCCTGGGGCGTCGGCACGCACAGGTACACGAACTCGCAGTCCGGCACCGCCGCGGCCGCGCCCAGCACGAACCGCAGGCGTCCGCCGGCGATGCCCGCCTTGACCAGCTCGGGCAGGCCGGTCTCGAGGATGGGTACCTCTCCCCGGCGCAGGCCCTCGACCTTCTCCGCCACCACGTCGGCACAGACGACCCGGTGGCCCATCGACGCGAAGCAGGCGCCGGTGGTGAGCCCGACGTACCCGGCGCCGATCACGGCGATCGTGCTCACGAGGTGCTCACCAGCTCCTTGACCAGGCGCTCCAGGGGGACGTGGTGGTCGTCGAGCAGGGGGAGGCCCGACAGGCGGAGGGCGGCGTTGTCGAGCACGGCGTGGGCGGGGCGGGGGGCGGGCCGGGGCGGATCCATCTCGGCCGTCGCAATCGGGCGGACCAGTTCGGGATCGAGTCCGGCGGCGGCCACGATGTCGGCGGCGAAGCGGTACCAGGTCGTCGGCCCTTGGTTCGTGACGTGAAAGACACCTGGGCGGCGGCTGACGACGAGGTCGCGCACGGCCCCGGCCAGGTCGTCGGCGAAGGTCGGGCAGCCGTGCTGGTCGTCGACCACCGACAGAGGCTGGCCGGCGGCCGCCCTGGTCAGCACCGTCTTGACGAAGTTCCGGCCATGGCGGCCGCATACCCACGACGTGCGCACGACGAGGTCGTCGGGGGTCAGGGACGACTCGCCGCCCAGCTTCGACCGCCCGTAGACGGAGAGCGGGTTGGGCGTGTCCCACTCGGTGTAGGGCTGCGGCGAGGTGCCGTCGAAGACGTAGTCGGTGGAGACGTAGCAGACCCGTGCCCCGGCCAATCGTGCCGCTTCGGCCACGTGGCGGGTGCCCAGGGCGTTGACCCGCCAGGCCTTGTCGGGATCGGTCTGGCAGCCGTCGACGTCGGTCCAGGCGGCGGCGTGGACGACGACGTCGGGGGCGACAGTGGCGACGACCTGCAGGCACTGGTCGCGGTCGGACACGTCGAGCACCCCGCGGTCGCACGCCACCACGTCCCGGTGAGGGGCGTCGAAGGCGTCGACCAGCTCCCGGCCCAGCTGGCCGCCCGCGCCGGTGACAAGGATTCGCATCAGCCCTCTGGAGCGGATCCGCCGGGATCCAGGGGATCCGGGTCCTCCCACACGGGGTCCTCCCAGGCGGTGCCCTCCTCCACCGGCGAGCTGCCCATGAGCGGCTCCCACCAGTCCCGGTGGGCGCCGTACCAGGCCACCGTTTCGGCCAGGCCCTGCTCGAAGGAGACCGTCGGCTTCCAGCCCAGCTCGGCGGCGATCTTCGACGAGTCGAGCAGGTAGCGGCGGTCGTGGCCCGGCCGGTCGGAGACGATCGTCTTGAGGGTGGACGGCTTGCCCAGCTCGGCCAGCACCCCGTCGGCGATCTCGGCGATGCTCCGTTCCACGCCGCTGCCCACGTGGTAGGTCTCGCCGACCTTGCCGTCGCACAGCACGACCTCGACGGCCCGGCAGTGGTCGACCACGTGCAGCCACTCGCGGCGGTTCTGGGTCGACGCGTACAGGGGCAACGGCTTGTCGTCGAGGGCGTTGCAGGTGAACAGGGGGATGACCTTCTCGGGGAACTGGTAGGGCCCGTAGTTGTTGCAGCAATTGGTGACCGTGACCGGCAGGCCGTAGGTCTCGTAGTAGGCCCGCACGGCGTGGTCCGCCCCCGCCTTGGAGGCGTTGTACGGCGTCCGGGGCCGGTAGGGGGAGTCCTCGGTGAAGACCTCGTCGGTGTCGAGGTCGAGGTCGCCGTAGACCTCGCAGGTGGAGATGTGGTGGAAGCGCTCCACGCCGACGGTGCGGGCCGCCTCGAGCATGGCCTGGGTGCCGAGCACGTTGGTGCGGAAGAACCTGGTGGGGTCGAGCACGGCCAGGCTGTTGTGGGACTCGGCGGCGAAGTTGACCACCACGTCGATGCCCTCTTCCCGCAGCGTGTCGGTGGCCGTCTTCAGGTCGCCGATGTCGGCCCTGACGAAGCCGATCCTGTCCCGCAGCCCGTCCAGGTTGGCCGGGTTCCCGGCGTAGGTGAGCAGGTCGTAGACCACGACGTGGTCGTCGGGATGGGCCTGGCACCAGTAGCGGACGAAGTTGGCGCCGATGAAGCCGGCCCCGCCGGTCACGAGAAGTCTCACGCGACCCACGGTAGGGGAACCGGCTGCCTACCGGCGAAGCGGGTACTCCCCGGCGGTGCGAGCTCAGCAGTCGGTGGCGGGGTCCCTGGGGACGGTGGTGGGTGGCGCGATGGATGTGGTTGTCGTGGCCACGGGTACCTGCCCCTCGACGGGGGCCCCCTTCAGCCCGGCGTAGTCGGCGCCGAGGATCAGGTCGAGCTCACCCTCGCCCAACGTCGTGTCGACGGCCAGCTCGGCGCCGCTCTGCAGGGACTCCTGAAGCTGCTTCGCCTGGGGCAGGGTCCCCACCCGGTGCCGGATGGTGGTGCGCCCGACCCGTGACGAGTCCCCGGTGCCCGACACCGAGTAGCCGGCTTCCTTCAGGGCGGTCGAGGCTTTGGCCGCGGCGCCGGCCGTGCCGATGCCGTTCAACACCCGTACGTTCACCCCGGCCAGCCCCTGGGCGGCGCCGGTGACCGTCGGGGTCGTGGTCCCCTCCTCGCCCGCCAGCGTCGACGGCGTGCCGGACGCCGACTTCAGGCCCTCGTAGTCGGCGCCGAGCACGAGCACGACGTCGCTGCCCGTGACGTCCTCGTCGGCGCTCAGCTCGGCTCCCGCGGCGAGCCCGGCCTGGAGCGTCTGGGCCTTGGCGACGGCCGCGGCCGGGTGACGGATGGTGGTGCGGGCGAGTTTCGGCGAGTCGCCGGTGCCCGTCACCTTGTACCCGACGTCCTTCAGGGCGGTCGAGGCCGTGCCCGCCGCCCCGGCCGTGCCGATGCCGTTCAGTACCTGGACCGCGATGTCGCCATGGGCCACCGTCGTGGCCGTCGTGTCCGCCGGTCCGCCGGGCGGGGCGACCACGGGCTGGATCGCCGAGACGTTGCCGTTGATGAACTCGATGTACTGCTCGGCCTCCGTCTCCATCAGCCGCATCGCCGACTTCCCGTCGATGAATTCGGGGACGGCCGGGAGCGTGTACTGCAGGACGTTGTCCGGGTCGAGATTGTTGAACCGCCGGCCCAGCAGGGCGATGTCCTTGGTGGAGAGGGTTTCGTCGATCGTCACGTCGTTGATCCCGATGCTGATGAGCTTGTTGAGCTGGATCGGGTTGGTGATGCCGGTCGAGAGCGCCTTCTTGAGCATGCGGCGGATGAAGTCCTGCTGGCGGTTGATGCGCCCGAAGTCGCCGGTGGCGTCGGTGATCCACTTGCCGTCGACGAGCTCCTCGTAGTGGCGGCTGCGGACGAAGGCGAGGCCCTGGGTGCCGTTGACGGAGAAACAGCCGATCTTGGGCAGGTCGAGCCCGCTGGTGAAGTCGCGGGCCCACCGGGGCAGGTAGATCTCGACGCCACCGACTGCGTCGACGATGTCCTTGAACCCGACGAAGTCGACCTCGACGTAGTGGTTGATGGTGATGCCCAGGGACTGCTGGATGGTGGCGATCAGCCCCTCCGCCCCCCCGAAGGAGAAGGCGGCGTTCACCCTGTCGGTAAGGTTGGTGCCGGCGATCGGCACGACGACGTCGCGCGGGATCGAGAGGATGGCCGCCTGTTCCTTCTCGGGGTCGATGTGCAGCACCATGATCGTGTCGCTGCGCTGGCCGTTGACGTCCTCCTGGCCCTTGCCCGCCTGCAGCGCGTCTTCGCCCTCCAACCGGTCACGGCTGTCGGATCCGACCAGCAGCACGTTCATGACCTCGCCCGGCTGGTCCTCCACCAGGCTGGGGAGGGTGACCCGCTGGATCTGACCCAGCTTGTGTTGCAGGTAGAGGAAGCTGCTGCCGGTGAGGATCACGCACGCGGCGGTGAAGAAGGTGAAGCCGATCATGGCCCGGCGCCGCCGGGCCCGCTGCTTGAGCAGCACGGCACGGGGCACCTTGGACGGCTTCCGCGTCGGTGCCCGGCGCCCCCCTGGGCCCGGACCTGAGCCCTTCCCGGCTCCGCCTGCGGCCGGCGGAAGGGAGGCTGGCGGCGGAGGGGCGGCTGGCGTCGGTGGGGGTAGGGACGTCGCGGCGGGGGTGATCCGGGGGAGAGCGGCAGTGGGCTCCAGCTCCAGGTCGTAGAGCTCGCCCTCGTCCCCACTGCTGGCGCGGTCACCGTCGTCGGCGCTACCGACCCAGGCGGCCCACGCCCTGGTCTCCTCCGGGTGGGGATCCTCTTCCGGGTCGAGGTCTCCGGCACCCTGGGCCTCGTCCGCATCGCTCCCGCCGGAGTCATCGTCCTCGACCTCGCCGTCCTCGACCTCGCCGTCCTCGACCTCGCCGTCCTCGACCTCGCCGTCCTCGACCTCGCCGTCCTCGACCTCGCCGTCCTCGACCTCGCCGTCCTCGACCTCGCCGTCCTCGACCTCGCCGTCCTCGACCTCGTCGCCCTCGGCGTCGGCCAGATCGCCGTCCGGCACCTCGTCGCCGGCGCGAGGCGCCAGGATGGACGGGTCGTCTGCTCCGGGGCCGGGGGGACCGTTCAGCACGAGGGCCCGGCGGCCGCACCCTGGGCGTCCGGCGGCGTGGCGGCGTTTTCGGCGCCGGTGGTCGGCGTCTCCTGGGGCGCCCCCGCCTCTGCCGGTTGGGCCACGACCCCGGCGTAGTCACCTCCGAGCACGAGCGTCAGGTCGACGGTGCGGAGGGAGATGTCCTCCTGGATCGTGGCCGCCGTCTTCAGGTGCCGCTGCAGCAGGTCGGCCGCGGGACGGCCGCCCTTGGCGTGGCGGATCACGGTGTGGGGGTAGTTGTAGGCGTCGGCGTCACCCCTGTCGGCCACGTTGAACCCGACCTCGGTGAGCGCGGTGCTGGCCTTGCTCGCGGCTCCCTCGCCGCCGTAACCGTTGAGCACCCGGATCCGCACGTCCTCGGGACGGATCGCGCTCGGGGCGGGCGCCTCCGGGGGCAGCAGGCCGTTGAGCCGGTCGATGTACGGCTGGGCCTCCGCCTCCTTGAGCAGCAGCACAGATTTTCCGGCGATCGTCTTTGGCGTCGTGGGGAATGTGAGCATGTCGACAGTGTCGGGGTCGAGCGACTTGAACCGTTTGGCCAGCTTGACGATATCTGTCGTGGACATCTTGTCGTCGAGCGTGACGTCACGGACGCCGATGCCTATGAGGCGGTTCAGCTTCAGTGGGTTGGTGAGCCCCGACGACACCGCCTTGCGCAGCATCCGGCGGATGAAGTCCTGCTGGCGCTGGATGCGGCCGAGGTCGGCGGTGGGGTCGACCTCCCACTTTCCCGACTCGTAGGTCTCGTAGTAGCGGCTGCGGACGAAGGCCAGGCCCTGATCGCCGTCGAGGCGGACGCAACCGGGCTCATCGATGGACAGCCCGCTGACCTCGTCCCGCACCGGGGCGGGCACGTAGACGTTGACCCCGCCGACGGCTTCGACGATGTCTCGGAAGCCCACGAAGTCGACCTCGACGTAGTGGTTGATGGGGATGTGGAGCGCCGCCTCGACGGTGCTGATCAGGCCTTGTGCTCCGTGGAGCGAAAAGGCGGCGTTGACCCTGTCGGAGAAGGCCTCACCGACGATGGGCACGTAGAGGTCACGGGGGATGGAGAAGATCGCCGCCTTCTTCTGCCTCGGGTCGACGTGGAGCACCATGATCGTGTCGCTGCGCTGGCCGCTGACCTCCTCCTTGCCGGTGCTCTCGGCCAGGTCGCCGGTGACCCTGGCCCGGCTGTCGGAGCCGACCATGAGGACGTTCATGACCTCGCCCTCGTCGCTCAGCCCGGGGAGCGCGAGCCGGTTGATCTTGGCCAGCTGCCAGCGGAGGTACATGTAGCCGCCGCCGGCCAGGACGACGCACACCGCCAGGGCGGCGATGCCAATTTTCAATAGTCGCGGGGTCCAGACCCGTGGATGTCCTCCCCTCGGGGCAGTTCCCACAGCCGGGAGGCTATCGCTGCCGGGCCGCGCATTTGGTCCACCCCCCGAGCGTCCGTTTCCGTCGAGGCAGGCCCGCCCTAGTCTTGCCGTGCATGGGGTTCGACGACGTGGCCATCGTCGGGGACCGCCTCTTCACCGGTCTGGTCGACCTGACTTCGGACGTCGAGGCCCTGGACGGGAGCGGCACGTGGATCGTGGTGCTCCCCTTCGACCGCGAACCCGTCCTCGCCCGCTTCGACGAGTCACGACCGGCAAGCGGGTGGGTGGCGGCCGTCGGGGCCCCGGCCACGGTCCCGCCGGTCACGAGCTGGGCCTCGAGCCTGGACCAGCAGGGCTTCGCCAAAAGGGTCGGCGTCATACGGGAGCTGATCGCCGCCGGCGACGTCTACCAGGTCAACCTGTGCCGCCGCCTGTCGGCGCCGCTGCCTCCGGGATTCGGCGTCCTCGGGTTGGGCGCGGCACTCGGTTCGGCCCACGCTGCGCCCCATTCGGCGGTCGTGAGCCTGCCGTCGGCGGGGATGGCGGTCGCATCGGCGTCGCCCGAGCGGTTCCTGGGGCGAAACGGCGACACGGTGGAGTCGAGACCGATCAAGGGGACCGCCGTGACCGCCGATGGGTTGGGGCCCAAGGATCGGGCCGAGAACGTCATGATCGTCGACCTGGTCCGCAACGACCTCGGTCGGGTGTGCGAGTTCGGTTCGATCGAGGTGCCCGGCCTGTGCGACGTGGAGGAGCACCCCGGCCTGGTGCACCTGGTGAGCACGGTGCGGGGCCGGCTTCGGCCCGGCGCCGGCTGGGCCGATCTGCTGTCGGCGACGTTCCCGCCGGGATCGGTGACGGGGGCGCCCAAGATCGCCGCCCTCGACGTGATCGCCGACCTGGAACCGGTGCCACGGAGCCTGTACTGCGGTGCCATCGGGTGGGTCGACGCCGACCGACAGGCAGGCGACCTCAACGTCGCCATCCGCACCTTCTGGGTCGAGGACGGGGAGCTGCACCTGGGCACCGGCGGGGGGATCACGTGGGACTCCGACCCCGACGCCGAGTGGGAGGAGACCGAGCTCAAGGCCCGCCGGCTGCTTGCGGTCGTCGCCGGGACCGTCGGACCATGAAGGCGCGGCCATGAGGGTGTGGCAGTGAAGGTGTGGCAGTGAAGGTGTGGCAGTGAAGGTGTGGCAGTGAAGGTGTGGCAGTGAAGGTGTGGCTGGACGGCGCCCTCGTGGACGCGGACCAGGCCCGGGTGTCGGCCTTCGACCACGCCCTGCTCACGGGCGACGGCGTCTTCGAGACGCTGCGCGTCTACCGGGGCGTCGCCTTCGCCAGCCGTCGCCACCTCGAACGTCTGGCGATCTCGGCCGCCGCCCTCCGGTTGCCCTGCCCTGCCCCCGGGCTCGTGCGGGAGGCCATGGACGCGGTCATCGCCGGAAATCAGCTGGAGGAGGGGCGTATGCGGATCACCCTCACCGGCGGGCCGTCACCGCTCGGGTCGGACCGCGGCGTCGGCGCCCCCACCCTGATCGTGGCTGTCGGGACGGTGCCGGACTGGCCCCGGACCACCGACGTCGTCGTCGTCCCGTGGCCCCGCAACGAGCGGGGGGCCCTGGTCGGCGTCAAGACGGTGTCCTACGGAGAGAACGTGGTGGCCCTCGCCTACGCCCGCGACCGCGGCGCCGGCGAGGCGATCTTCGCCAACCTGGCGGGCAACCTGTGCGAGGGGACGGGCACCAACGTGTTCGTGGGCGTCGGCGGGCGCCTCCTGACACCGCCGCTGTCGGCCGGCTGCCTGGCCGGCGTGACCCGCGACCTGCTGGCCGAGCAGGTGGAAGTCTTCGAGGAGGACCTGCCGGTGGACCGGCTGGCCGCGGTGGACGAGGCGTTCGTCACGTCGAGCACCCGGGAGGTGCACCCCGTCCGTGCGGTCGACGGAACCGTGCTGCCGGAGGCGCCGGGGCCGTTGACGCGCGCGGCGGCCGCCGCCTTCTCCGCCCTGGTCGGGCGGGATCTCGACCCGTAGCCCTCGCCCGGGCGGTCAGGTGACGGTGGCGCCGGCGATCGGCACCACGAAGGGGTCACACCAGACGAGCACCGTCATCGGGCCGGTGACGTCGGTGCCGGCCGGCACCGGATAGTTCTGGTTGCCCATGTTCCCCTTGAGGGCGCCGAGGAACGTGCCGCCGTCCGGCTCGGTCCTGCCCGCGCCGGGCACCAGGAAGACCTGCGGGCCGGGACCGTTCGACACGTTGAGGTCCTCGAGGCGGACGACGTGGGAGCCGTCGGGCATGAGGAGCACGTTGGCGGTGCCGGCGCCCCGATGGCCGGCCAGGCCGCTGAACCGGCCGGTGAGGAGGGCGGCCGGGCCCACCGGTGCGACGGGGGCGGCGGTCGTCGGCACCGTCGCCACGGTGGCCGGCGGGAGGGTGTCGGGGGTGGTTGCCGCGGTAGCGGAACTCGTCGTGGGAGGAGCTGTGGTCGGCGGCGGCGCGGTGGAGGTCGGTGCCGGCGCGGCGGCGGTGACCGGAACGGGCTCGTCGACCATGACGTCGCGGAAGTAGGGCAGCACGATGATCCAGGCCAGGGCCAGCCCGGGTACCGCCAGGGCGACGACCCGGAGCGCCGGATTCGGCACGAAGCGTCCGACGAGCCACGAGAACACCAGCCAGCCGGCGATGAGAGCCAGCACGCGGAGCAGGGTCTGGCCGTTGGAGACGCTGGCCTTCACCACCTCGGGCTTGAGCAGGCCGAACACCGCCAGCGGGACCAGGATGAACAGCAGCCGCAGTCCCAGCGACTTGGCCAGGGCGAGGCCGCCCGACCCCGTTGGGGAAGGACCCGACCCACCGGCTCCACCGGCCCCGCCTGCTCCGGAGCTCCAATCGGTCCGGCTGCCGCTCTTCAAAGCCATTTCGAGCACCTCCTCGTGCCGCCGGCGTGCGACCTATCCGTTCCGTCCCTCGAACGGCCCCGCCGTTACAGGATGAGAGACAGCAAATCCATCGATACATCACGTGAAGGTGCAAAAACCAGCAATATATGCAGGTTCTTGCACACTCGACATTTGTCAAGCCTCAAAATCGGCGTCCGGACGGAGGTGGACGACGTCGCCGGCCGACACGATCTCCTCGTTGACCACCAGGCGGCCGTCGTCGGTGACCGCACTGGCCACGCCCTTCAGCGCGCGGTCGGGGAGCTCGACGCGCACACGCCTGCCGATCGTGCTGCACGCCGCCCGCCACCCGTCGACCAGCTCCTCCGGCGTCTGATCGCACCGCCGGTCCAGCGCGACCAGGTACGCCGCCAGCAGCTCCCCGCGCTCGATCGGCCGATCGAGGTGGCTGCCGGCCAGCCCCGCCAACGACACCGCCCCGTCCGGCAGGGGATGGCCGCTCCAGTCGACGTTGAGCCCCAGCCCGACCACCACCGCCTCGTCGTGCACCTCCGACAGGACCCCGCCAAGCTTGCCGTCGGCCACGACGACGTCGTTGGGCCACTTGAGCGAGGCCTCGACGCCGGCTGCGGTGCGGCAGGCCTCGACCGCCGCCAGCCCGGCGGCCATGAGCGCCAGGTGGGCGGCGTCCGGCGGTGGCCTGAGCAGCACGGAGACGAGCAGGGACGAGCCGGCCGGCGCGTCCCACCTGCGGCCCCTCCGGCCCCGGCCCGCCGTCTGCCGGTCGGCCACCACCGCTGCGCCCTCGGGCGCCCCGGCCCGGGCCAGCGCCGCCACCTCGTCGTTGGTGGAACTAACTTGGGCCACCCACCGGACACCGGCGAACCGCGTTCGCTCGACGAGAGCCCTCTGCACGCCCGCACGATAAGGCCAACCCATGTTCGCCAAGGTCCTGATCGCCAATCGCGGAGAGATCGCGGTGCGGGTCATCCGGGCCTGCCGCGAGCTCGGGATCGCCACGGTGGCGGTGTACTCCGACCTCGATCGCCGCTCGCTGCACGTCAGGCTGGCCGACGAGGCGTTCGCCCTCGGCGGCCAAACTGCGGCCGAGAGCTACCTGAACACGGGCGCCATCCTCGACGCCATCGCCCGCAGCGGAGCCGACGCCGTCCACCCCGGCTACGGATTCTTCTCCGAGAACCCCGACTTCGCCCGGGCCATCGGCGCCCAGGAAGTGACCTTCGTCGGGCCGTCGCCCGAGGCCATGGAGCTGATGGGCGACAAGGTGTCGTCCCGGGCCACGGCGAGGGCGGCGGGCGTGCAGGTGGTGCCGGGCAGCGAGGGCGAGGTGACCTCGGCGGAGGAGGTCGTCGCCTTCGGCGAGCGCCACGGCTGGCCGGTGGCGATCAAGGCCGCGTTCGGCGGCGGCGGCCGGGGGATGCGGGTGGTCGACGGCCCGGCGACGGCCGAAGCCGCCCTGGAGGCGGCCCGGCGGGAAGGGCAGGCCTACTTCGGGCGGCCCGAGGTCTACCTCGAGCGCTACCTCGACTGGCCCCGGCACGTGGAGATGCAGGTCTTCGCCGACTCGCAGGGGAACGTGGTCTGGCTGGGAGAGCGCGACTGCTCGTCCCAGCGGCGTCACCAGAAGCTGATCGAGGAGACGCCGGCACCGGGCCTGCCCGACGAGGTCCGCCAAGCCATGGGCGACGCCGCCGTCAGGGTGGCCCGGGCGTGCGGCTACGAGAACGCCGGCACCGTCGAGTTCCTCTACCAGGACGGGGAGTTCTGGTTCCTGGAGATGAACACCCGGCTCCAGGTCGAGCACACCCTGACCGAGCTGGCCACCGGCGTCGACCTGGTGGCCGAGCAGCTGCGGGTCGCCTCCGGTCACCCGCTCTCGTTCACCCAGGACGACGTCGACCCGCGGGGCCACGCCTTCGAGTGCCGGATCAACGCCGAGGATCCCGCCCGCGGCCGGTTCCTGCCGTCGCCGGGAACCCTCACCCGCTTCTCCCGTCCCGGCGGGTTCGGGGTGCGCATCGACGCCGGGTACGGCGAGGGCGACGCCGTCAGCCAGCACTACGACAACCTGATCGCCAAGGTGCTCTCGTGGGGCCGGGACCGGGAGGAGGCCAGGCGGCGCATGCTGCGGGTGCTCCGGGAGATGACGATCGACGGGGTGACCACCAACGTGGCCGCCCACCTGCGGATCCTCGAACACCCGGACTTCATCGCAGGGACGCATTCGACCCGCTGGGTCGAGGAGCGGCTCGACTTCTCCGACATCCCGCCCAGCCCGCCCCAGGCGGCCTCGGTGTCGCCTGTGCTGGCGGCCAGGGCGGTGCACGTGGAGGTGGAGGGCCGGCGCTACGACGTGAGGGTCTGGCTGCCCGAGGGCGCCGCCGCCGGCCCGGCCGTCGGCGAGGCCACGGGATCGCAGCCGGCACCGGGCCCCCAGCGGCGCCGGACCGCCGTCGGGCCACGGGGGACGTCGGGCGGCTGCCGGATCGTGGCGCCGATGCAGGGCACGATCGTCGACGTGCTGGTGGCGGTGGGCGACGTCGTCGAGCTGGGCCAGGTCGTCTGCGTGCTCGAGGCCATGAAGATGGAGAACGAGGTGCCCAGCGAGTGCGCCGGTCAGGTGTCGGAGGTGCGGGTCGTCGTCGGCGACACCGTCGGCGCCGGCGACGTGCTCGTCGTGGTGGAGTAGCGCCTCAGCCCCGTTGGTAGAGTCTGGTGGTCAGCGGGGCGAACACGGCGGTGATCCCGGCCGCCACCGCCAACACGATGAAGATGTCGGTCGTCTCGGCGTTGCCTGCCATCAGCCCCCGCGAGGCGGTGGCGAGGATCGAGACGGGGTTGACGTTGACGAAGGCCTCGAGCGGCCCCGGCAGGGTGTCCGGCTGGACGAAGACGTTGGACAGGAACGTGAGGGGGAAGATCCCCATGAACCCGGCGTTGAGTACCGCCGTCGGCGTTCGCAGCACCAGGCCGAGCGTGGTGAAGAGCCAGGAGAGCCCGAACGAGAAGGCCACGACGAGGGCCAGGGCCTCGAGCGCGCCGACGACGCCGGCGTCGGGCCGGAAGCCGAGGATCACGCCCACGAGGATGATGACCGTGCCGGCGAGCACGTAGCGCACGGTGTCGCCGAGCATGGCGCCGAAGAGCGGGGCCGGCCGCCAGATCGGGAGGGAGCGGAACCTGTCGACCACACCCTTGGTGAGGTCGGTGTTGAGCGCCACGCCGGAGTACACGGTGGTGAACACCACGGACATGACCAGGATCCCGGGGAGGAGGTAGTCCAGGTACTCGCCGGTCGACCCGGCGATGGCGCCGCCGAAGATGTAGGTGAACATCACCACGAACATCACCGGCGTGATCGTGACGTCGAGAAGCTGCTCGGGAACGTGCCTCACCTTCAGCATGCCGCGCCACCCGAAGGTGATCGTGGCCGAGAGCCGGCCGGCCGGCGGAGGGCGTTCGGTGGACGAGATGGCCCGCCGGACGGCGGCCTCGTCGGCGCTGGTGACAAGGTCGTCCTGCTCAGTTTTGGCCCTCATCGGTGCACCGTCCTGGATGGTGCACCGATGAGAACCGTGACATCCGGCCGCCGGCCGGACGAAGCGCGCCACATTGATTCGCTCACATTCTGCTCGCTCATACCGCCTGCTCCTCGTCGATCGTGTCGGTTACCCCGGCCTCGGCCTCCTCGGCCGTGTGGCCGGTGAGAGCCAGGAAGACCTCGTCCAGGCTCGGCTGGCCCAGCGAGAAGGAGGCGACCCCCACGCCGGACTGGGCCAGCTCGCCCAGCGCCACCGCGGCCCGATCGCCGTCCGAGCAGGTCACCGACATCCGGGCGGGGTCAGGCTCGAGCGTGACGGCGCCGAGCTGCCCGTCCAGGACCTCGGCCGCCCGCGCCCGCTGCTCCGGGTCGAGCAGGCGCACGTGCAGGGCGCCCCCGCCCACCGACGCCTTCAGCTGGGCCGGCGTCCCCTCGGCGATCACCTTGCCCCTGTCGATGACGGCGATCCCCTCGCAGAGTTGGTCCGCCTCCTCCAGGTACTGGGTGCAGAGCAGGATCGTCGCCCCCCCGGCCACCAGGGCCCGGATGATGTCCCAGACCTGGTTCCGGGAGCGGGGGTCGAGGCCCGTCGTCGGCTCGTCGAGGAACATCAGACGGGGCGTGACGACGATGCTGGCGGCGATGTCGAGCCGGCGCCGCATCCCGCCCGAGAAGTGCTTCACCAGCTTGCCGGCGGACTCGGTGAGGCCGAAGGCCTCGAGCAGCTCGGTGGACCGCTCCTTGGCCGCCGAGTGCTTCATGCCCAGCAGCCGTCCGAGCAGGATCAGGTTCTCCCTGCCGGTGAGGTCCTCGTCGACCGACGCCAGCTGGCCGGTCAGGCTTACCGCCGCCCTGACCGCGTCGGCCTCCTCCACGATGTCGTGGCCGAGGACCCGAGCGCTGCCTGCATCAGGTCGGATGAGCGTGGCCAGCATGCGGATCGTCGTCGTCTTGCCGGCGCCGTTGGGGCCCAGGACGCCGTACACCGAGTTGGTCCGGACGGCCAGGTCGACACCGTCGACCGCCCGCGTCTCGCCGAAGGTTTTGACGAGCCCGTTTGCTTCGATGGCGAGAGGCGTGTGCGTTGTCATCGAACTCCTCGGGTGCCGACTGTCGGTATCGAACTGGAGACTCGGTGCGGCCCCGAAACTCATCGCGCCGGGAGCGACCCGGATCATTGTCGCGATTTCTCAGGTGCGCGCGCCGACGATTTCGCGCCGCGCTACTCGGCGGCCTCCGGCTGCGCTTACTCGGCGGCTTCCGCCAGGGACTCGGCCAGGGTGGGATGGACGAGGAGGCAGTCGACCAGGTCGCTCACCCGCAGGCCGCAATTGACGGCCAGAGCGATGACCGAGATCAGCTCGGCGGCGTGGCGGCCGACGATCGAGCCCCCCAGCACGATCCCGGTGGCCGGGTCGGATACGACCTTGATGAATCCCCGCCAGTCGTTGTTGATGAGGGCCTTGGCGTTGGCCGAGAACGGCACCTTGGTCACCCGGATCTTCCGCCCGGCGGCGAATGCCTCCGACTCGGCCACGCCGACCTCGGCGATCTCGGGCTCGGTGAACACGGCCTGGGCCGCCTTCTCGTAGTCGAGGTGGCGGTGCTGGCGGGACTGCAGGCCCATGACGTGCTCGGCGATCTTCCTGCCCTGCATGGTGGCCACCGACGAGAGGGGGAGCTTGCCGGAGACGTCCCCCGCGGCGTAGATGTGGCTGAGGTTGGACTGGCAGTGCCGGTTGACGCTCACGAAGCCGCCGCCGAGCTCGACGCCGGCTGTCTCCAGCCCCATCCCGTCGGAGTTGGGGATCGAGCCGATGGCCAGCAGGGCGTGGCTCCCGCGCACCACCCTGCCGTCGTTGCAGCTGATCACCACGTCGTCGCCCGACCGCTCCACGCCGACAGCCCGGGCTCCCATCAGCAGGTGGACCCCGCGACGGATGAAGTCCTCCTCCAGGGCCGCCGCCACCTCGGGATCCTTGCCCGGCAGCACCTGCTGGCGGCTGACGACAAGGGAGACCTCAGCACCCAAGGAGGCGAACATGTGCACGAACTCGACGCCGGTCACGCCCGATCCGATCACCACCAGGTGACGGGGCAGGACCGGGGGAGGGTAGGCCTGGCGGGTGATCAGGATGCGGTCGGCGTCAGGCGTGGCCCAGTCGGGGATACGGGGGCGGCTGCCGGTGGCCACCAGGATGGCGTCGGCCTCGATGTCCTCGACGCCGTCGGTGGTCTCGGCCTGCACGGTGTGGGGCCCGGTGAGGCGCCCGACGCCAGCGATGACGCGAACGCCCTGGTCACGGAGCAGGTCGGACACGGAGCGGTGGATGCGGCCCTCGATCTCGGCGATCCGGCGCTTCAGCCCGTCGTGGTCGATCTCGGTCCGCAGCTCGCTCAGGCCCATGCCCGACGAGCGGTGGACGAAGGCCATCGCCCCGCCGCTGGCGATCATCGCCTTCGACGGGATGCAGTCCCAGAGGTGGGCGGCGCCCCCCAGCACGTCCCGCTCGATCAGGGTGACCTCCGCGCCGAGGCGGGCGGCGGTGGTGGCCGCGGAGTGGCCGGCCGGGCCCCCTCCGATGATGACGAACCGGGTCGCCGCGGTCATGGCGACCACGGTACGGGACTAGAGAAGCAGCCCCTGACGTATGGGGGCGGTTTCGAGGGTGTAGGCGACGCCGGTTGCCCTGCTGGCCAGGTCGACCTGCGGCGCCAGCTTGACCGTGTAGGACACGAGGCCGGCGCCGAGCAGGGCGAGGGGCAGCCCCGGGCCGGTGGCCACGAGGATGCCGACGGCACGGCCGTCGGCGCGGACGACCGGCCCACCGGAGTCGCCGGGCGAGGCCAGGCCCAGCGACGTCACCGACAGGGCGTCCTCGCTCAGGGTCAGCTGCATGCGCGACGGCACCGATTCGCGGGTGAACGATCCCTGGGCCACGTAGTGCAGCGAGGTGAGAGGCGGTACCGGCGCGGTGTCGAGGATGGTCGGGCCGCCGAAGCCGCACGCCTCGGGGCTGGCGGCCACGCCGGGGTCGAGGCGGACGAGGGCGAAGTCGCGCTCGTTGTCGAGGGCGGCGTAGGCGAAGGTGCCGATGCGGGTGCCCGTCCCGTCGAGGGCCACTGGCCCGGTGTCCGCCCCGAAGACCGCCTGGTGCACGTCGGAGCCCTCCAGCAGGCAGTGGCCGGCGGTGCCGACGTACCTGCCGCCGTCGCTGCCTCGGAACACGAAGTTCAGCGTGCACAGGCCGATGGGGCTGATGACCGCGGCGCCCGGGCGCACGCCTGGGCACGAGGGAGCGGCGACCCGCGAGGCGGCCGTGGGCGCGGCGACGGAGAGCAGACGGCACGGATGTCCGGCGATGGTCGTGACCGCGGCAACTGCCGGCCCAGGAGGCGTGACTGCCGCTGCCGGAGGCGTGCCTGCCGACGCCGGTGAGGCAGGCGTCAGCCCGATGACGGCGAGCGTCAGCCCGAGGAGGACAACGAGGATGGGCCGCCGCGCTCGCATCTCCCAGAAGCTAGCGCCGCGCCCGTCGTGGGCGCCGGTCAGTGAGCAGCCGCGGCGGCGCCCGCCACGTGTGGCATGCACAGCTCGTCGTACTCGGCGATGACGATCTCGCCGGCGTCGGGACCGCAGGAGGGGCACGCGGGGTCGCGGTTCACCTTGAAGGTGCGGAAGCTCTCCTCCATGGCGTCGTAGGCGAGCAGCCTGCCGATCAGGGGGTCGCCGAGGCCCAGCACGATCTTGATGGCCTCCATGGCCTGGATCGACCCGATGATCCCGGGCAGCACTCCGAGCACGCCGGCCTCGGCGCACGAGGGCGCCAGCTCGGGCGGCGGCGGCTCGGGGATGAGGCAGCGGTAGCAGGGGCCCACGTAGGGGGCGAAGACGGTGGCCTGGCCCTCGAACCGGAAGATCGAGCCGTGGACGACGGGGATGCGCTTTATCAGCGACGCGTCGTTCACCAGGTAGCGGGTGGGGAAGTTGTCGGTGCCGTCGACGATCACGTCGTAGCCGTCGATGATGTCGAGGACGTTGTCGGCGCCCAGGCGGACGTCGTAGGTGACCACGTTGACGTCGGGGTTGAGGCTGACCAGCGTCTTCTTGGCCGAGTCGACCTTGCGCTCGCCGACCCGGTCCAGGTTGTGGAGGATCTGGCGCTGCAGGTTCGACTCGTCGACCACGTCCATGTCGATGATCCCCATCGTGCCCACCCCGGCGGCGGCCAGGTAGAGGGCGGCGGGCGAACCGAGGCCGCCGGCGCCGAGCAGCAGCACCTTGGCGTCGAGCAGCTTCTGCTGGCCCTCCTCGCCGACCTCGGGGAGCAGCAGGTGGCGCTGGTAGCGGTTGCGCTGCTCGGCGGTGAGCGTGCGAGGCGTCGACCACGCACGGCCCTCGTTCTTCCACTTGTTGAACCCGCCGGCCACCGACACCACGTCGGTGTAGCCCAACTCGGTGAGCGTCTTGGCCGCGAACGCCGACCGGGTGCCGCCGGCGCAGTAGACGAGGATCGGGGCGGCACGGTCGGCGACCCGGGACTCGACCTGGCTCTCGAGGAAGCCGCGGGGAATGTGGATGGCGCCGGGTACCGCTCCCTGCTCGTACTCGTCGGCCTCCCTGACGTCGAGCAGGACGACGCCGGGCGCGGCGGCGTCGAGTGTCGCCGCGGCGGTGGCGGTGTCGACCTCGCGGATCTCGGCCTTGGTCTGGGCCAGGAGGTCTCGGAAGCTGGGCATTGGCGGATCGTCCTCCACGTGGGGCGTACTCGAAAGCAAACCCTACCGGCAGGGTCGTGATTCCCCAACCGCCCTTGGGCTGTTGACAGGACGACGAGCACTGAAATAGCATGAAACTGCTCGGCACGCTTCCCCGGCCGGCGCTTCCCCTCGCCCCGCGCGCCGTATCTGGAGGATGCATGCCCATGAGCACGCTCCCGTTGCTTCCCGCCTACTCGTCCCCTGTCTCAACCCTGCCCATCCGGCCCTGGCCCGACGACGTCATCGACGCCCTCGGCCACGACCCGAGGTCCACCTACGTCGAGCTGTTCTGGTTGGGCATCCTCGGCCCGTCCACCACCTGGCTGCTGCGGCGCATGGCGACCGCCCTCGACGCGTCGCCGGACGGGTTCGACCTCGACCTGCCCGCCACCGCTGCCGCCCTCGGGCTCGGCGCCAAGGGGGGCCGGCACTCGCCGTTCATGCGGGCCCTGGCTCGCTGTTGCCAGTTCGACCTGGCCGTTGCCCGGCCCGACGGCTCCCTGGCCGTCCGCCGCAAGGTGCCGCCGCTGAACCGGCGACAGGTCCTGCGCCTGCCGGCCGACCTGGCCGCCGCCCACCAGGCGTGGCTCGACGGCGAGCTGCACACGCCGGCCGTCGAGCAGCAACGGCGGAGGGCCCGGCGCCTGGCCCTCAGCCTGCTCGAGCTGGGGGAAGACCTGGACGCCACCGAGCGCCAACTGCTGCGGTGGAAGTTCCAGCCAATGCTCTGCCGGGAGTCGGCGACCTGGGCGTGGGACCGTCACTGCCGCGCCCTCGCCGAGGCCGGGACCCACGAACCGTCCCCGATTCACGGCCGCCCCGATCCCCCGCCCCCCGACGCCGCCTAGGGGGGCAGGGGTCACGGGGCCGCCGCGACCCGGCCCACTCCGAACCGGGGCGAGGTAGGCGCGTATGGCGCGACTGTGTCGCCCCGGTTCGCTTTGCCCCCCGAAGGGGGTGCTGGCACCCCCTCCCAACACACCGGCCAGCATCAGTTACAGATTCAACCGTTTTGTGTCGAAATACTCACCAAGAACTCGATGTTTCATTCGGCACAGGGGGAAGAGCCGATGGCCAGCCAGGCATTCGACAGGTCGCACCGCAGCACCACCACCTTGGACGAGCGTCGCCGCCGCGCATCGGCCGCCCGCCTCGACCTTTCCGGGCAGGTCAACCGCTACGGCCCGGCCGAAACCGTGATGCGCGCCATCCGCGGCGTCTCCGCCCACGACGTGCAGGCGGACCCGTCCGACGTCGCGTCCCGCCTCGTCGACCGCTACGCCGAGCTGCTCGGCGTCGACCCCGCCGAGCTGGTGGCCGGGCGTGGGCCCGGCGAGCTCCTGCGGGCCATCGCCGCCCGCGTGCCCGTGCGCTCCGTCGCCGTGCCGCTGCCGGCTCCGGCCGAGATCCTCGGGGCTTTCCCCGGCTGTGGCCTCGCCAGCGACGGCGGGCCCGTCCGCACCCTCGCCCAGGTCGAAGCCGCCCTCGAGGGCGCCGACCTGGTCGTGATCTCCAACCCCGACCTCCTCACGGGGGTCACCCTCGACCCGGAGGCGCTGGCCGACGTCGCCCGGCGCCACCCAGCATCGACGCTGGTGGTCGACGAAACCCTCGTCGAGTTCCTGGCCCGCCCGTCCCAGGTGTCGCTGGTCGGCACCGACGCCGACAACGTCGTCGTGCTTCGGTCCGCCGCCGAGTTCTCAGGAATGGGAGCCATCCGGACGGGCGTGGCCTGGAGCCGCGACCCCCTGACCCTACGGGCTCTGTTCGGTGCCCAGCCGGGTTCGGCGGTGTCGGCACTCGACGTCGTCGCCACCGAGGCGGCCATGACCTCCACCGTGTGGGCCGAGGACATCCGCCGCCAGATGGTCGAGGACGGCGCCTGGCTGGCCAAGGCCGTCCTGCCGCTGGGTCGGGTCGTGGTCGGCGCCATCGCCAGCCCCTTCCGCTGCCTGATCACCGAGAATGCCGCCGAGCTGGCCGCCGGCCTCGCCAACCAGGGCGTCGACGTCCTCGTCCTCGGGGCCAAGCACGGCATGGCGTCCGGAGCCCTGCGCATCGCCGCCCCCCGGGCGTCGGAGCGGGCCGCCTTCGCCGCCGCCGTCGCCGCCCTCACATCCCCCCCGGTGGAGCTCAGCGTTGCCGGCTGAGCTTCCACAGCTCTCGAGGCGGCTCGATCATCCCCCCGTGGTCGAGCCGCCTCGACAGCACTCCTGACCTGGACCTCTACGGGACGTAGCCCGTCACCGCCTCCAGGATGGTGCGGACGCCGAACCCGGTTCCCCCCTTGGTGACGTAGCCCTCGTCCTCGTCGCTGCGCGCCGGGCCGGCGATGTCGAGGTGCGCCCACGCCACGTCGCCGACGAACTCCTTCAGGAACAGGCCGGCGGTGAGCGCGCCCGCGTAGCGACCGCCCCCGATGTTCTTCACGTCGGCGACCTCGGAGTCGATGAGCTTGCGGTACTCCTCGGGGAGGGGGAGCGGCCAGACCGACTCCCCGGCCCGCTCGGCTGCCTGTTGCACCTGGTCGACCCAGCCCTGGTCGTTGCCCATGAGGCCGGCGATCTTGCGACCGAGGGCCACGACGCAGGCGCCGGTGAGGGTGGCCAGGTCGAGGATGACGTCGGCGCCGGCCTCCACCGCCAGCGACAGCCCGTCGGCCAGCACCAGCCGCCCCTCGGCGTCGGTGTTCAGCACCTCCACCGTCTTGCCGTTGCGGATCTTCAGCACGTCGCCGGGCTTGACCGCGCTGCCGCCGGGCATGTTCTCGCTGGCCGGGATGATGGCGATGACCTTGACCTGAGGCGCCAGCGTCGGGATGGCAGACATCGCCGCGAGCACGGCGGCGGCGCCCGACTTGTCGGTCTTCATCGTCTCCATGCCCTCGGCCGTCTTGATCGACAGCCCGCCGGAGTCGAACGTGATCCCCTTGCCGACCAGGGCGATCGTGGCCTGGGGCTCACCGGCGGGCTCGTAGACCAGCTCGATGAGCCGGGCGGGCTCGTCCGACCCCCGGGCCACGCCGGCCAGCCCGCCGAGCCCCTCGTTGACGATGGCGACCTCGTCGAGCACCGAGAACGCCAGGCCCTCGTCCTCGGCGACCTGGGCGGCGATCTCGGCCAGGCGTCGGGGCGTCATCGTCCCGGCCGGCTCGTTGACGAGGTCGCGGGCGAAGGCCACCGCCGCCGCCACCCGGGCACCCCGGTCGAGGCCCTGGGTGGCTCCGTCGCCCGCGCCGACGACGGCCAGGCTCTCCAGCCGGCAGCCCTTGGGGTCGGACTTGTAGGTGGTGAACTTGTAGGAGGCGAGCAGCGCCCCCTCGACCAGGGACTGGGCCGCCTTGGCGGCGTCGATATTCTCCGGGGCCGCGGCCAGCAGGGTGGTCGCTGCCCTGCTGTCCTTCCACGCCGCCCTCACGAAGGCGGCGGCCGCCTTGCGCAGGGTCTCGGCGCTCACCTCGTCGGCCGGTCCGACGCCGACGGCCACGATGGTCGAGCCGTCGTCGGCCGGCAGCGACGCCGTCTCCCCGACCTTGCCGTCGAAGTTGCGCTCGGCCAGCCAGGCCCAGTCCAGAGCGGCGCCGGCGCCGGGGGGCGACGTGCGGCCGGCGAAGACGGGTACGCCCAGCACCTGGGTGTCGTCGGGGGCGGCGTCGGTGAGGGTGACGGCGATTGTCATGGGTCTCCAGTAGTCATCGGGGTCGGCGGGCGGGGAGCGGCTCACCCTCCTGCCAGCGGGCGAGCGCCCACAGCAGGTCGGACAGCCGGTTGAGGTAGGGGATGACGTACGAGCCCTCGGGCGCAGCGGCGAGGGCGGCGCGCTCGGCCCGGCGGACGACGGTGCGGGCCAGGTCGAGGGCCGCCGACAGCGGCGTCTGCCCGGGCAGCACGAATTCTGTGGGAGCCGGGAAACGGTCGGTGACGTCGTCGATGACGGGCTCCAGGGCGCCGACCATCTCAGCGGTGACCAGCGTCTGGCCGGCGACAAGCTTGTGACGGTTGGCCTCGCTGGTGGCCAGCTCGGCCATGAGCACCCACAGGTCCCGCTCGAGGCCGATCAGGAGGACGTCGAGCTCGGAGCCGGGCTCGGCCTGGGCCCGGGCCAGGCCGAGCGTGGCCTGGGCCTCGTCGACGTCGCCGCAGGCGGTCGGCCCGACGTCGTCCTTGCGCACCCGGCCGCCGTAGAGCAATCCCGGTGGTCCCGTCGTCGCCCGCACGGGTGTAAATCTTCATCGGAGATTCTGCCCTCAGGTGGCCCTGGAGCCGCGCCGAAACTATGTATATGCGTTTGGACCGACCGTTCTCGCTCGCCGGGGTGGCTGGCGTTCTCACCCTCGGCGCCGGCCTCGTGCACGCCACCGCCGCGGGAACCCATGCCGGCGACACCACGCTCGTCGCCCTGTTCGCACTTCACCGCCGTCGTGCAGGTGGCGTTGGGGGCCGCCCAGCTCAGCCGACCCGACCGGCGCACGCTCGCCGCCGGCGCCGTCGTCAACCTCGTCGTGGCCGCCGGCTGGCTGGTCTCACGGACGACAGGCATCCCGATGATCGACGGCCTGGCCCAGGTGGAAGCCGTCGGTCTGCAGGACCTCATGGCCACCGTGCTGGAGGTGGCCGCCGTCGCCGCCGGTCTGGTGGCCGTCCGCAACCCGGACCGGCTGCCGATGTCGAGCTTCTCCCCGCTGCTGGCCCTCGCCCTCGCCCCCGCCCTGGTGGGCATGGTGGTCCCCCACGACCACGGCGACCACGGCCACGAGGCGGCCGACGGCCACGCCCACGCCCACCCCACGCCGACGCTGGCCACCGACCCCGTCTTCTCCGGCGGCGAGACCGGGCACGCCACCGACGCCGAGCTGAAGGCGGCCAAAGAGCTCATCGAGGGGACGCGCTCGAGCGTCGCCGCCCGGTTCCCGGACGAGGCGGCGGTGAAGGCGGCCGGCTACACGTCGATCGGCGACGGCTTCCCCATCTCCTCCTTCGAGCACTACATCAACGCCGCCTACATCGACGACGGTCACGAGCTGGACCCGAGCCGCATCGAGTCGATCGTGATCGAGAGCACGTCCGCCGGCGACCGGGTGGCCTCGGCCATGTACATCCTGGGCACCGGCAAGACGACCGCCGACGTGACCGGCATGACCTTCGGCGGTCTGGCCACCTGGCACGACCACCAGAACCTGTGCTGGGACGAGTCCGGCACCCGGATCGCCGGCTTCCTCCTGAAGGGCAACTGCTTCCCGGGCGGCGAGTTCAAGCCGACGCCGCCGATGCTCCACGTGTGGACGAAGGCCCACGAGTGCGGCCCGTTCTCCGGGCTCGAGGGCCACGGCGCGGCCTGCGCCGCCCACGTCCACTGACGGGTCGACAGCGCGCGGCTCAGCTGATCAGGGCGGCGGCCACGACCTCCAGCCCGGCGGCCCGGCTGCCCTTGACGAGCACCGCATCGCCCGGGCCTACCGGCCCCAACCGCGCCAGGGCCTCGGCCGGTGACGCCACCGGCTCGCCCCCGTAATCCGGGGCGGCCACCGCCACCAGCCGGATGCCCAGCTCGGCGGCGAGGGCTCCCAGGCGGCGGTGCTGGGCGGGGCCGGTCTCGCCCAGCTCGTGCATGAGGCCGAGAACGGCGGTGCGGCGCTCGGCCGGCACCCGGGCGAGGGCCCGCAGGGCCGCCTCGGTGGACGTGGGGTTGGCGTTGTAGGCGTCGTTCAGCACCACCGCGCCCGACGGCGACCGGTCGAGCTGCATCCGCCACGCCGACAACCGGGCCGACCGCAGGCCGTCGGCCACGTCGTCCAGGTCGACGCCGCACACCAGGGCGGCCGCCGCTGCCGCCACCGCGTTCGACGCCTGGTGCTCGCCCCGGACCTCGAGCCGCACCGTCGTGGACCCCCAGGGCGTGTCGAGCCGGATCTCCGGCCGCAACTCGTCGTCGAGCCCCAGCACGGTGCCCCGCACGTCGCCGCAGCCGATGCCGAAGGTGAGGACCGTCGCCTCCGTGCGCCCGGCCATGGCCGCCACCAGGGGGACGCCGGCGTTGAGCACCGCCGTTCCCGCCGGCGAAAGCGACTCGACCAGCTCCCCCTTGGCCCGGGCCACGTCCTCGACGGTGCCGAAGAGCTCGGTGTGGGCCGGCCCCACGTGGGTGACGACGCCGACCGTCGGCCTGGCGATCCGGCACAGGGCGGCGATGTGGCCGGGGCCGCGGGCGCCCATCTCCACGACGACCGCCTCGGCGTCGTCGGCGGCGTTGGCCAGCGTCAAGGGCACGCCCAGCTCGTTGTTGAACGACTTCAGGCTGGCTGCGGTCCGGAACCTACGCCCGAGGGCGGACGCCAGCAGGTCCTTGGTCGACGTCTTGCCGACCGAACCGGTGATCCCCACCACCCGCTCGGGCAACCGGTCGCGGGCAAGGGCGCCGACGGCCGCCAGGGCGGCCAGGGTGTCGGCCACGACGATCGCTGTGCCACCGACCGGTTCCCGAGCCGTGAGGTAGGCGGCGGCGCCGGCGGCCAGGGCGTCGCCGATGAAGTCGTGCCCGTCCCGCTCGGCGACGACCGGCACGAACAGCTCACTGCCTCTGACCAGCCGCGAGTCGATGGCGGCGCCCTCGACGGCGACGTCGGCACCGACCAGGCGGCCCCCGGTCGCGTTGGCGATCGTCGACGCCTCCAGCCTCATGCTTCCTACACTCGCACCGTTGTGACTCTCCTCGTGCTTCTCTTCGGAGGCAGGTCCGCCGAGCACGAGGTGTCGTGCGTCACCGCCGCCCACGTGCTGGCGGCGGCCGACCCGTCCCGCTACGACGTGACGGCGGTCGGGATCACGCGGGACGGCGCCTGGGTGAGGGCGGCGGCCACACCCGACGCGCTTCTCGCCGAGGGTCCGCCGGTCGACCTCGCCTCCCTGCTGACCCCCGACACGGTGGTGTTCCCGCTGCTCCACGGCCCCTTCGGCGAGGACGGCACGGTGCAGGGGCGCCTCGAGCTGGCCGGCGTGCCCTACGTCGGTGCCGGCGTGCTGGGGTCGGCCGTGTGCATGGACAAGGCAGTGGCGAAGGAGGTGCTGGCCCAGGCCGGGATCGCCCAGGTCCGCCACCGGGCCCTACGGGACGTCGAGATCGACGCCGCCGCCCTCGACCGCGTTGTCGACGACCTGGGCCTGCCGGTCTTCGTGAAGCCGGCCAACCTGGGTTCTTCGGTGGCGGTCACCAAGGCCCACGACCGTGACGAGCTCGACCGGGCCGTGCAGTTGGCGCTCTCCTACGACGAGTGGCTGGTGGTGGAGGAGGCGGTCACCGCCAGGGAGATCGAGTGCGGGCTGCTGGGCTACCCGGAGCTGCGGGCGTCGCTGCCGGGCGAGGTCCGTCCCAGCCGGGAGTTCTACGACTACGAGGACAAGTACGTCGAGGGGGCCGCGGCCCTGGTCGTACCGGCGCCGCTGCCCGCCGACGTGGTCGAGCACGTGCAGGCCATGGCGGTGGCGGCCGGCCGGGCCCTGCGGGTCGACGGCATGGCCAGGGTCGACTTCTTCCTCGAGGAAGGGGGGAGGGGCCTGCTGGTGAACGAGGTCAACACCATTCCGGGGTTCACGCCCATCTCCATGTACCCCAAGATGTGGGCGGCGTCGGGAGTCAGCTATCCCGACCTGATCGACCGGCTGGTCGAGGCCGCGGTAGCCCGCCACCGGCACCGTCGCGGGCGCTACGGGCGGTCGCGGTAGGAGCCGGCGGCGTCAGGTGGCGGAGTAGTTCCCGGTCAGCTGGAAGCCGATGCCGGGCACGAGGTTGATATTGGCGCACGCCGGGGCGATGAACCCGGGTACCTGGCCGAAGCAGACCTGGTGGGCGCCGGAGGGGATGTCGGTCCACATGCCCCAGTCGTCGCGGGGAATGTTGTCGACCTTGATCGTGCCGGGCACGGCCGGGTTGGTGATGACCCGCAGCGACGTCCGCAGCACGAAGTTGCCCTGCACCGTGGTGGTCGCCCCGGCGACCACGTTGACCGTCTGGGGAGCGGGCTCGGTGAAGCCCTCCACGTGGGTGAAGCTCACCGTGTAGCTGCCCGGGGCCAGGTCCAGCCAGGCCAGGCCGAACGTGTCCCGGGGCGTGCCGTTGACCAGGATCTGCGACGGCAGGGCCGGGTTGGTCGTGACCCGCAGCTCGCCGACGCCGGTCGGGCCCGGTGCTGCCGCATTCGCCGTGTACACGCCGGTCACGGTGGTGAGGTTGCCGGCGGTCAGCACGACGTTGTTCTGGCAGGCCGGGGCGTTGAAGCCCTGGACGGGGCCGAAGCAGACGGTATGGGTGCCAACCGGCAGGTCGGTCCACATGCCCCAGTCGTTTCGGGGGATGCCGTCGACGGTGATGGTGCCGGGCTTGGCCGGGCTGGTGATGACCCGCAGCGACCCCCGCTGGACGAAGTTGCCCTGCACCGTGGTGGTGGCCCCGGCGTTCACCGTCACCGTCTGGGGCGCCGGCTCGGTGAAGCCCTCGACGTGGGTGAAGCTCACCGTGTAGGAGCCGGGCGGCAGGTCGAGCCAGTTGAGCCCGAAGCTGTCCCGGGGTACGCCGTCGACCAGGATCTGCGACGGCAGGGCCGGGTTGGTCGTCACCCGCAGCTCGCCCGTCACCGGGGGGGCGGGGTTGACCGTCACGCCGCGGACGCGAGACCGCCTGGGTGGAGGCCCCGCTGCCATTGTCCGCGGTGGCGGACACGAAACCGACGGCATCGGTCTGCATCGCCGGCGAGCCCGGGATTGTTGTCAGCGGGGAGCTTGAGCACGCTCACGGTGAAGTCGATGATGCACGACGACGCCGACGGGCCCGAGGTGAGATCGCCGGCGTGATGGTCTGTACCCCTGACGCGTCGGGAGCGCCGAAGGTGAACACCATTCCCGCGCACACGGTGCCCGCCCGGCCCGATCCTGTGGCGCTGGTGGAGAACACGCCGGGATCGGGCGTCGTACAGGCGGTCGTGTTCGAAACCGCGCAGGATGGAGCGAAGCGCAGCGAGGTGATGTTCCAGCCGGTCGTCGAGTCCGGGGCGGTCGTTCTCGTTGACGACCGTGAGGCTTGCGGCCACGCCGGTGTCGCCGACGGTCACAGACGCGGGAAGGGTGGGACGGGCCCGCAACATGGCGCGGCCGACGCGGTACCGGCGGTGACGACCAGGCCGGCGACCACGAGGACCACCGCCATCGCCAGCTTCGTCAGGCTGGCGCCTGCACGTCGAGTCCCTGCTGGTCCCGCCATCGTGCCTCCCTCGTGCGCCGCGTCGTGGTGACCGATCCTACCGGCGACGGGTGGCTACCGAGCCGCTGCGGCGCTGCAGCTTCCGCGGTGTCGCTACTGATCCTCGCGGTACGCGTCGGCTGCTGCCGGGTCGAGCGGACCGCTGTCCGGCCGGCGCCAGCGGTCGGTGACCGGGCGGAACTCGGCCTTCTGGGCGCGGGCGGGGCGGCGCAGCACCCCGGCGAAGGACGGACGCCGGCTGCCCCCGGCCACCATCGCGCCCAGGACGAGCGCCGCCCCCGCAAGTGCCACCAGGGGCGCCAGCTCGGAACCGGTACGGGCCAGCGGTTTGTTCCCGGCTGCCTTGCCCCTGTCGTCCTCGCCGTCACGCCGGTCGTCGCCGTGATGATCGACCACCTTTACGATCGTCGTCCCACCGACGGGCCCTGGTGGTCCCTGCGGTCCGGCCGGGCCCTGCGGCCCTGCAGGCCCCGCGGGCCCCTGCGGACCGGCAGGTCCCGCCGGCCCCTGCGGCCCGGGTGGGCCCTGACCGGCGACGGTCGTCGTGGGACCGGACGTCGGCGGGGCCGTGCCGTTGACGACGATGTCGGCCGAGACGCGGGTGCCGTCGTCCGCGATCACCGTGGCGACGATGGTGCTGGCAGCCGACGTGACGCCCGGAACGGTGGCGGTGTAGTTGCCGAGGGCGTCGAGCGTGGCGACGACCGGTGTACCACCGTTGACCGACACCTCGACCCGGGTGATGCCTGCAGGCGTGACGCCGCCCAGCGTGGCGCTGAGCTGGCTCGGGTCGGCGACCTCGCGGCACGTGCCGCCCGTCGTGTCGGCCATCGTGCGCAACTCGGTGCCCGTCCCGCACCCCGACGCGCCACCGCCGACCGAGAAGGTGTTGATCACGGTGCCGGCGGCGTCGGCGGCGGCCAGCGGCGAACCCGCTCCCGTTGAGAGGCTGCCGATGCCGTCGGTCAGGAAGAAGACCACATTGGCCTCGCCTGTGGGCTGCGTGGCGAACGCGGTGTTGGCGATCGAGATGGCCGGATCGAACTCAGTCGACACGCCGGCGTCCGCGGTGGTGGTGAACAGGCCGATCTCGGAACGGACGACCGACTTTGCCACCTCGGTGAGGTCCTTCGTACCGTTGGAGTTCTTGTCGGCCGACGGCGGCGTGGTGAAGGTCTGGGAGCCGGCCGCCGGGTCGACGTCGCCGGTGACGGCGTCGCTGGCGAAGATCCCCAGGCCGACGTCGGCAGTCGCGCTGCCCAGGCTGTTGTTGAGGGCGACGACGCCGCTGATCTCGCAGTCGAGCGTGTCGCCGACAGAACCGTCGCCGTTCAGGTCGTCGGCGGCGTCGACGACCCCGGAGCCGTCACAGTCCTGGTCGCTCGGGCTGGAGGTGCTACCCGACACGTCGAGCACGTAGAAGGCGTTGCTGACACCCCCGACCGACCCGATGCCGGCCTGGCCGGTGACAGTGACAGACCCCGGGGGGACGGTGGAGCCGGCCGTCGGCGAGCCGATGGAGATGCTCAGCGTCTGGCCCGAGGACGTCGTGCCGCTGTTGGGGTTGACCGCCCCGGCCACGTTTGCGAAGACGACAAGTGCGACAAACGACCCGAACGCCGCGGTGACCCGAAAACGGAGACTGCCCATCCGGCGTGCTCGCATCCCTCTCCCGCCTTTCCCAGCGCTGTGGCACCGGCCGCGCCACCCACAGGGAAATCCCAGGCGAAACCTAAGGCCCGGGCGCCAAATGGTCAAGCACGGTCGACCAGGCGGTCGAGCACGGTGGGAGGCCGGGCGCAATTGGGATCGGTACGCAGGCCGCGCCGGTAGCCTTGGAGCCCAATGACCAGCACCTATCTCGACGCGGCGCGCCGGCGGGTCGTCATCTACGACGGCGCCACCGGCACCAACCTGCAGCTACGCGACCTCACCGCCGACGACTTCGGTGGGCCGGCCCTGGAGGGCTGCAACGAGATCCTCGTCGCCACCCGGCCCGACGTGATCGCCGACCTCCACCGCTCGTTCCTCGAGGTCGGCAGCGAGGTGGTGGAGACCGACTCCTTCGGGTCGCTGCCGATCACCCTGGCCGAGTACGGGCTGGCCGACCGGGCCTACGAGCTCAACCGCACGGCGGCCGAGATCGCCAAGGAGGTGGCCCACGGGTTCACCACCCCCGACCGCCCCCGGTGGGTGGCCGGGTCGATCGGCCCCGGCACCAAGTTCCCGTCGCTCGGGCAGATCCGCTTCGCCGACATGCGCGACTCCTACGAGGTGCAGGCCCGGGGCCTCCTCGACGGCGGCGTCGACCTCCTGATCATCGAGACCGTCTTCGACCTGCTGCAGGCCAAGGCCGCCATCATCGGCAGCCGGCGGGCGATGGCCGCCACCGGCCACCAGGTGCCCATCCAGGTGCAGGTCACCATCGAGCTGACCGGGCGGATGCTGCCCGGCACCGAGATCGCCGCCGCCCTGACCGCCCTCGACGCCATGCGCCCCGACGTCATCGGCCTCAACTGCGCCACCGGTCCGGCCGAGATGCACGAGCACCTGCGGCACCTCTCCCGCCACTGTCGGGTGCCGATCTCGTGCCTGCCCAACGCCGGGCTGCCGTCGGTGGTCGACGGGAAGATGCACTACGACCTCACGCCCGAGCAGCTGGCCGAGTACCACCGTGGCTTCGTCAGCGAACTGGGCGTCTCGGTCATCGGCGGCTGCTGCGGCACCACGCCCGAGCACCTGCGGGCCGTGGTCGAGCGCTGCCGCGACCTCCAGCCGTCGCTCCGCAACCCCGTGCACGAGCCCGGGGCGGCGTCGATCTACACGTCGGTCCCGTTCCGACAGGACACGTCGTTCCTGGTCGTGGGCGAGCGCACCAACGCCAACGGCTCCCTGAAGTTCCGCAAGGCCATGCTGGCCAGCGACTGGGACACCTGCGTGGCCATGGCCCGCGACCAGGTCAAGGAGGGGGCTCACGTCCTCGACGTCTGCGTGGACTACACCGGCGAGGACGGCGTCTCCGACATGGACGAGGTCGTCAGCCGGTTCGCCACCCAGTCGAGCATCCCCCTGGTCATCGACTCCACCGAGCCGCCGGTGATCGAGACCGCGCTGCAGTGGATCGGGGGCAAGGCCGTCCTCAACTCGGTGAACCTGGAGGACGGCGACGCCCCCGGCACCCGCCTCGACCGGTTCCTCTCCCTGGCCCGTGAGTACGGGGCCGCCGTCGTGTGCACCTGCATCGACCAGGAGGGCCAGGCCCGCACCGCCGAGTGGAAGCTGCGCTCGGCCAAGGCGATCCACGACCTTGCCGTCGACCGCTACGGCCTCGAGCCCGGCGACCTGCTGTTCGACCCCCTGGCCCTTCCCCTGTCGACAGGGATGGAGGAGAGCCGGCGGGACGGCATCGAGACGATCAAGGGCATCGAGCTGATCAAGGCCGAGCTGCCCGGCGTCCACACCATCCTCGGCCTGTCGAACGTGTCGTTCGGGCTGAAGCCGGCGGCCCGCCACGTCCTCAACTCGATGTTCCTCAACGAGTGCGTCGAAGCCGGGCTCGACGCCGCCATCGTCCACGCCGCTCGAATCATGCCGCTGAGCCGCATCCCCGAGGAGCAGCGGCGGGTCTGCCTCGACCTGATCTACGACCGTCGCACCAAGGACTACGACCCCCTCCAGGAGTTGCTGGGCATGTTCGAGGGAGTGTCCTCGACCACCCTGGAGAAGGAGGACCGCAGCGGCTGGCCGGTGGAGCGGCGCCTGGAGCAGCGGATCATCGACGGCGACCGCGACGGGCTCACCGACGACCTCGACGAGGCCCTCCAGACCACCCCCGCCCTGGCCATCGTCAACGACACGCTCCTGGCCGGGATGAAGGTCGTCGGCGACCTGTTCGCCACCGGAGAGATGCAGCTCCCCTTCGTGCTCCAGTCGGCCGAGGCCATGAAGATGGCGGTCGCCCACCTGGAGCCCCACATGGAGCGGTCGGGCACCGGGGGGAAGGGCCGGCTGGTCCTGTGCACGGTGAAGGGCGACGTCCACGACATCGGCAAGAACCTCGTCGACATCATCCTCACCAACAACGGCTACGAGGTCCACAACCTCGGCATCAAGGTGTCGCTGGCGTCGATGGTCGAGAAGCTGCAGGAGGTCGACGCCGACGTCCTGGGCATGAGCGGCCTCCTGGTGAAGAGCACGCTCATCATGCGGGAGAACCTGGAAGAGCTGAACCGCAGGGGCCTGTCCGAGGTGCCGGTGCTGCTCGGCGGCGCCGCCCTGACCCGGCGCTACGTCGAGCGCGACCTCCGCGAGGTCTACGACGGCAGGGTCTTCTACGGCAAGGACGCCTTCGAGGGACTGCGAACCATGGACAAGCTCATGGAGATGAAGCGATCCGGGGTCGAAGACCCGACCTTTGGGCGCGAGGCCACAGGGCGCATCCTCCCCGCCTTCGAGCGGGGCGACGATGCCGAGGACATCCCAGCGCGGTCGCCGTCCATCGAGGACGACAACCAGGTGTTCGTGCCGCCGTTCCTCGGCTCGCGGGTGGTCAAGGGCATCTCGATCGACGACATCGCCGCCTTCGTGAACGAGACCGCCCTCTTCCGCAACCAGTGGCAGTACCGGCCCGAGCGAGGGGAGTCCGACGCCGACTTCAAGGCCCGCATCCGCCCCACCCTGCGGGAGGAGCTGGGCAAGGCCGTCGCCGGCGGGCTGCTGGTGCCCCAGGTCGTGTACGGCTACTACCCGGCCAACGGCGACGGCGACGACCTCGTCATCTGGAAGGACGACACCCGCACCTCCGAGTGGCTGCGGTTCTCGTTCCCCCGGGAGCGGAAGCCACCGTGGCGCTGCATCGCCGACTTCTTCCGTCCGGTCGACCGGCGGCCCGACGGCAGCCCGGGCCAGCGCAAGAGCGAGGTCGACTACGCCGCCTTCCACATCGTCACCATCGGCGACCGGGTGTCGGCCGCCACCGCCGAGCTGTTCGGCCAGGACCGCTACACCGAGTACCTGCTGCTCCACGGCCTGGGCGTGGAGATGGCCGAGGCGCTGGCCGAGTACTGGCACAAGCGGATCCGGGAGGAATGGGGCTTCGCCGACGAGGACCAGCGTCTGGTCGACGTGCTCGTGCGCCAGGGCTACCGCGGCGGGCGCTACTCGTGGGGCTACCCGGCCTGCCCCGACCTGGAGGACAACCTGAAAGTGGCCGAGCTGCTGGAGGCCGACCGCATCGGCGTGGAGGTCAGCGAGGACTTCCAGTACGTGCCCGAGCAGACAACCTCGGCCGTCATCTGCCACCACCCCCAGGCGAAGTACTTCGTCGCCCGGTAGGGCGACAGCGGCGGGGGCGACATGTCGCCCCAGCGAACTGGGGTCACGTACCCGCGTATGGCGCGGTTGAGCGGCCCCGGTTGGGCGGCGGGTCAGGGCGACAGCACGGCGCGGGCGATGAGGTCGGTGCCGAAGGCGGTGAGGATGGCCAGGTAGAGGAGGCCCGTGGCCGCCATGACCGCCGAGTACGCCCGTTCCTTGAGCGCGGCCCTTGTCACGAAGGCGAGGGCGATGGTGGTGACGGCGCACGCCACCCAGAACCACCCGAGGGTGCCGCCCCAGCCGTCGTCGACCTTGCCGGTGAGGACGTCGACCATGCCGGGGGGCCAGAGGAGGGCGGCGACCTCGAGCGGCCAGGCCCACGCCACCCAGCGGACCAGCTCGAACAGCGGGGCGCGGTCGAGGCCGGGCTGCACCAGGTACCAGTGGCCGAGGAGCATGGCATCGGTCACCGCCCCGAGGAACACGGCCCCCACCAGGGCGCGGACGGTCGCCAGCGCGGCCGGGCCGCCGGTGGCGACGGCGGCGAGCACCAGGGCGACGAAGCCGATGGCCGGAGCCACCAGGTCGAGGGCCGGCGGAAACTCCCGGCGGGGGCCTGAAGGGCGGTCGAGCGGCGGGCCGGCGCCGTCGGCGTCGGTGCCGAGCATGGTCGCCACCCGGGCCGCCTTCCGCTCGTTGCGGGCCCGTTCCCCGGCCACGCCGGCCTTCCGGCGGACGATCGAGACCCCCAGGGCGACGGCGGTGGCCGTCGCCACCAGGGCGGCGCCGGAAGTTCGGACAAAGGAACCGTCACGGCCGAAAACCGGCTCGGTCAGCTGGCCGACCACCACCGCCCCGACCGCGAGCAGCCCGAAGACGCCGCGGAGGAGCCAGCCGTAGCCGATTCCCACCTCCCGCCGGCGCGTCGTGACCCACAGGAAGGCCAGGCCGCCTGTGGCCCACTGCAGCAGCACGGTCGCGGCGTCGAGGGGGATCACGGCGCCACGAGTCTTCCACCGGCCGGTCGGGGGCAGCCCGCCCCGGCAGGCCCGCCGCCGCCCGATGCTCGACTGGGTTCCGCGGAACTGCAACAATGTGCCCTCAATCACAATCGAAGACGGGTGTGGGCCAATGAGGCGGTTGCGAGTAGCGGCAGTCATTGCCGTGATGGTCGGGCTGGCGTCACCTTCGGCTGCGTACGCGCAGTACGGCCCGGGCACCGGCGCGCTGACGGTGACCCCGACGACGCTCACCGCCGGCCAGGCCTTCACCGCCAGCGGGGGCGGCTACGCGCCGATCTCGCCGGTCACGGTCACCTTCACGTCGGACCCGGTCGTCCTGGCCAGCATCACCACTGACGCCACCGGATCCTTCACCGCCACCCTCAACGTCCCGGCCAACGCCGCCCTCGGGCCGCACACGATCTCGGCGTCGGGGAAGGCGCCTGACAACAGCGCCAGGATCCTCACCGCCGCTGTCACGGTCGTGGCCATCGGCGGCGCCGCCAACAAGCCGCTCGTGCGCACCGGTCCCTCCAGCATCGGCCCGCTGATCATGTGGGGCGTCCTGCTGATCGCCGTCGGGTTCGTGGCGGTCGTGGCCGTCCGCCGGAGCCAGTTCCGGCGGCAGCGCTCCTCCTGGTCCTAGCCGGACCCCCGGCGGCACCCGCCGCCATCGCCGCCTCCAGCTCCACCGGCCGCCGCACCCCGACCGACGCGGCCTTCGTCGCCCTCTGTGGCGTCGTCGCCATCGTGAGGGTCGTCATCCTGGTCCACCCGCGGGCACCGGCCGGGATCGACGGCGGGAACTGGCTGGCCTTCGGCCGCGACCTGCTGGGAGCCGACGTGCGGTCGTCCACGATCGTCTACCCGCCGGTCGTTCCCCTCCTCGTCACCGCCGCCGTCGGGCTGCTGGGGCCGGTGTGGGGCATCGCCTTGGTCGCCGGCCTCACGTCGCTGGCCCCGGGAGTGGCGGTCTACGTCGTGCTCCGGTCCGAGGGCCTGCGCTGGCCCGCCCTGGTGCTGGCCGGCCTGGTCCTTGCCGCGTCGGTCGTGGGCGAGCCGGCGGCCTGGGGCGGCTACCCCCAGCTCCTGGCCACCGGCCTGGCCATCCTGTTCGTGTGGGCGCTCGACGGCGCCCTGCGCGCCGGCGGGCGCCGCGCCGCGCCCGGCCTGGTCGCCGGCCTCCTGCTCGCCCTCACCCTGGCGACGTCGCACCTGGTGGCGGTCGTCGCGGTGCTGGCCGGCGCGACCACCGTCGCCTTCCATCTGCTCTGGATGCGGCGGTCCTCCCCCGAGCGCGGTGTCGGCTCGACGGCGCGGACCCTCGGCTGGGTAGCTCTGCCCTCGCTGCCGCTGGTGCCGCTGTACGCCCGCCTGGCCGGAGTGGCAACCAGCGTGGCCGGCCGCGACCCGGCCACCGCCCTGGGCCTGGGCGACCTGCCGGGCCAGCTGCGCATCCTCTATCCCGACATCGCCGCCATCGGCCTGGTGCTGGTGGTGGCCGGCGTCGCCGCCCCCCTCCTCCTCCTGGACCGGCGGCGGACCCGCCTCTGGATCGTCACCACCTCGAGCATCGTGGGAACCGTTGCCGCCGCCATCCTGGCCCGGGAGGGACGGTTCCTGTACCTCCTGCCGCCGTCCGCCGCACTCGGGGTCGGCCTCTGGCTCTGGGATCTGGCCCAGAACGACGAACGCTTCCTGTCTCGTGCCCGGAGGATCGCCGTCGGCGCCCTGACGGTGGCCCTGGCCGTGCAGCTGGTGGCCGGGGTCGGGGAGTTCCGCCGCCAACGCGATTACTACGGGATCCTCACGCCCGGCCTGGTGGCGGGCATCGACTGGCTGCGTTCGGAGACACCCGCGTCGTCGGTGGTGGCGGTCGGCCCGATACGCGACGTCCCGCTGGCCTGGTGGGTCGAGGGGCTGGGTCGGCGCCCGACGCTGCCGGCGTCGGCCCTACGGTGGCTGTACTTCGCCGACGAGCGCCGCCGGGCCAAAGTCGCCAACCAGATCTTCGACGTGAGCTTCCCGTCGCCGGAGGGCATGGCCAGGGCGTGCGAAGCCGGCGCCGACTACGTGCTGGTGGCCACCGCGTGGGCCGGTTTCTCGGAGCCGGGCGTGGCCGAGGTCACCTCGGACGACCCCGGAGCGGTGGTGTTCTCCAACCGGGACGCGGTCGTGCTCCGGGCCGCCGGCTCCCCCGTGTGTGAAACGGGTACCCCAACCCCGCCGGTACCCTGAGAGGAGCGGCACCAGCGCAGGGGAAGTGGAACCACATGGGCATGCGTGGCATCTCGGGCAAGCTCGTGTGGCTGACCGCCCTCGTGGTCGGGCTGGTCGTTGTCCCCGCCCTCCCGGCGTCGGCGAGCGTCGTGCTGGCCCTGGACACGACGTCGGTGGGTTCCTTCACGGTCGGCGACTCCAACGTCCCGAGCTCGATCCACGTCACCAACAACAGCACCGACGCCCAGGCCGCCGGCGTCGTGACCCTGAGCGAGATCAGCGTCTGGCCCTCGTGCAGGGTGGAGATGGCGTCGGGCTCGTGCCCGACCCCCGACCCCGGCGTGTTCGCCCTCAGCGCCACCGGTACCGGAAAGGCCGGTTCCGCCTGCGCCGGTCAGACGTTCACCATCGGCGCGCCCGATCCCACCGGGAAGGTGACGTTCGCCCCTGCCAGCCAGGTCGTCCTCGCCTTCGGGGCCAAGTGCGAGATCGGCTACACGTCCTCGGTGCTGAAGATGCCGGCCGACGCCCTCCCCCTCGGCCCGGGCATCCAGACCACCGAGGTCGGGTTCGCCCGCGGCACCCACCCGTCGGGCAGCATCGGCACGGCCAGCTACTACCTCGTCAGGAACGCATTCCGCGACACCCCCACGCTGACCCTGCAGGCCTCGCCGTCCGTGCCCCAGGGCGGGACCATCTTCGCCACCGCCACCCTGGGCGGAGGCACGTCCCCGACCGGCAACATCGTCTTCGACCTGTTCCCGCCGTCCGACACCACGTGCCTCGGTGCCCCCGCCTTCTCCACCCCCAAGCCCGTGACCAGCGGGAACGCCAGCTACCAGTCGGCCGGCTCCGTCGCCAACACGCCCGGCACGTGGCGCTGGACCGCCCGCTACGAGGGCGACGTCAACAACGCCGGGACGCCCCGCACGCCGTGCGCGGCGCCGTCGGCTGCCGTCGTGGTCACCGCCGGCCCACCGGCGAAGGGCGAGCTGCGGGTGACGACCAACCCGGCCCTGCCGTCGCAGATCGTCGTCGACGGCGTGCCCAGGGACACCTTCGGGCTCAACTGGCTGGACCTGCCGCCCGGCACCTATACGGTGAGCTGGACCCACGTGGAGGGCTACACCGACCCGGCGCCCCAGTCGGTCAGCGTCGTGTCCGGCCAGACCACCACGGTGGTGGGCAACTTCGTGCGGCGAGGGTCGCTCCGGGTGATCACCAGCCCGGCGCTGCCAGCCACGATCACCGTCGACGGCATCCCCCGGAACGACTGGGGGATGTGGACCGACCTGCCCGCCGGCACCCACGCGGTGTGCTTCGGACCGGTGCAGGGCTTCAACGCCCCGCCCTGCCAGAACAGCGTCGTGCTCACCGCCGGCAACCTCACCACCGTCACCGGCACCTACACCTCCAACCCGGCGGCACCCGGCCCGACCGGCGTCGGGGAGCTGCGGGTCACCTCCTCGCCCGCCCTGCCGACCCAGGTCCTGGTCAACGGAACACCCCGTGACACGTTCGGGCTGAGCTGGCTCGACCTGGCGCCGGGCGCCTACACGGTGAGCTTCACCCACATCGAGGGGTACACGGAGCCCGCCCCCCAGACGGTCAACGTCGTGGCCGGCCAGACCACCACGGTGCAGGGCAACTTCGTGCAGCGGACGTCCCTGCGGGTCGTCACCAACCCGGCCGTGCCCGGCACCATCAGCGTGGACGGCATCCCCCGTGACGACTGGGGCATGTGGACCGACATCCCCGCAGGCGCCCACCAGGTCTGCTTCGGCCCGGTGCCGGGCCGCGTGGCGCCAGGGTGCACGAACGTCAACCTGGTCGCCGGCGTCCCCTTCCAGCTGACCGGGAACTACACGCCCTCACCCTGAGGCTGGCAATGGTCAGCAGCGCGGCGTCCCGAGGGCCTCGACGATGTCGGCGGTGAGCCGAACGACGGCCAGCGAGTCGTCGACCGGCACCGGCACCTCGCCCCGGCCCTGGGTGGCGTCGACGAACCGGCGGACGAGCTCGTCGTGGCCCCAGAACAGCCGCCGGGTGGCGTAGCGGGCCCCCGACGAGACGAAGCCGGCGACGTGGCCGCCAACCCCGGCCAACGAAGACCGGAGGACATCGCCGGCCTTGTGGGCACGGTCGCTGCGGACGCACATGGCGATGTCCCGGAAGAGGTCGAGGTCGACGACCCGGTCGGGGGCGACGAGCCCGACGTGCCACTCGGACACCGGAGTGTCGAAGACCATCGTCATCTGACCGAGGCCGGACGGCCCGCGCACGAGGATCTCGGCGGTGGCGGGCTGGCCGGTGGCGGGGTCCCAGGTGGCCCGGGCGTGGTCGAGCTGGAGCGGCCCGAGGAAGTGGCCCAGCGTGTACAGCAGGTGGGGGCACTCGTCGTGGAGGAGCCCGCCCGGCAGCTCGTGGTACCAGGTGGGGAGACGCCGCCGCAGGCTGCTCAGCTGGAGCCCGGCGGCGTAGCCGACGTCGGCCCCGGCCAGGAAGCGCTCGGCCTTTCTCACGGCGCGGGAGAACAGGAAGTTGTGCGACACGCACAGCAGCCGCCCGGCGGCGGTGGCGGCGTCGACCATGGCCCGGGCCTCGGCCTCGTCCATGGCCATGGGCTTCTCGGTGAGCACGTGCTTGCCCCGGCCGAGGGCGGCGATGGCCAGCTCGGCGTGGTTCATGGGCGGCGTGCAGAGGCTGACGATGTCGAGGTCCTGGTCGAGGAACTCGTCCTGGTCGGCGAACCAGCGGGGGATGCCCTGGGCCGCCGCGGTCTGCTCGGCCCGCTCCGGGCGACGGTCGTAGACCGCCACCACCTCGGCCCCGGGATGCCGGCGGTAGGACGGGATGTGCCGGGCGACGGCCACCCACCCCGTGCCGAGGATGCCGACCCTGACTGTCACGGCGAAACGCCGATCATCCGGACGTGGCAGGCACGCCGGCCACGCCGGTGAGCACCTTGGCGGTGGCGTCGGCGGTGGCGTCCCAGGAGTAGGCGGCCGACCGCCGGCATCCTTCGGCGGCCAGCCGGCGGCGCAGGGCGGGATCGGCCATCAGCGCCTTCAGCTGGCGGGCGAGATCGCCGGCGTCGCCGGGCCGGAACAGCAGGCCGCTCTCGCCCGGCTCGACGAGCTCGGCGTTGCCGGGAATGTCGGACGCGAGCACGCAGGCGCCGCTGGCCATGGCCTCCAGCACGGTCAGCGGGAGGCCCTCGGTCAGCGACGGGCGCACCATGACGTCGGCCTCCCGCAGCCGGTCGGCGACGTCGGCCACCTCGCCGCAGAAGGAGACAACTCCGGTCAGGCCGAGGCGGGCGACCTGCGCCTCCAGCCTGGCGCGCAGCGGCCCGTCGCCCACCACGTCGGCAGTGAACTCCAGCCCGGCGGCGGCGAGCGTGCCCAGGGCCTCCACGAACAGGCCGGGGCCCTTGTTGGCGACGAGGCGGCCGACGAAGACGACGGTGGGCGGACGGCCGGCGCCGGCCGGGGGCCGCCCGGCGGCGGGCGGGTGGAACCGTCCGTGGTCGACGCCGTTGGGCACCACGTCGATGCGGGCCTCGTCCACCCGCAGGCGTCGCAGATGGGCGGCGACCGACGAGGACACGGCGATGACCCGTCGGCTGCGGCGGAGGATGAACCGTCCGACCGACTGCTCGTGGACGGTGGCCGGCAGCCGCAGGCCGGCCCGCAGCGACGTCAGCGGGCCGAGATGGGCGGTCGACACGAGGGGTAGCCCCAGCCGGGGAGCCAGGAGGGCGGCGGCCAGCGACGTTTGGAACATGAGGTGGTTGGCGTGCAGGACGTGGGGGCGCAGCTCGGCGGCGGCCTTGGCGGAGACCCTCAAGGCCGAGGGAGCGATGGCGATCTCTGCGCCCACGTACCTGGCCAGGTCGACGGTCGGCACCCGGAACACCCTGAGCCCGTCCACCTCGGTGGCGCCGGCGTCGGCGGCGGCGGTGACCACCGCCACCTCGGCCCCCCGCTCGGCCATGCGCCGGTACACCTCGAGGGCGACGCGTTCGCTCCCACCGCTCGGCGTGGCCGTGAAGTAGTCGCAGAAGGCAAGGATCCGGACGCCTCGGAGCGAGGCCGACTCGGGATCGGTCACCAGGTCACAGGCGCAGCCAGGTCACGGATTCGGGGTCACAGGGAGCTTTGGCCGGCCACCGGCTGGCCGGGGTCGTCCTCCTGACCGGTGAGCCCCGGTCGGCTCGGGGGGTCCGGCGCCTGGCCCTGTACCGGCGCCTGGACCTCGCCGACCCGACCGACCAGAACCATGCTGACCAGGGCGAACAGGGCCACCGAGGCACCCACGATCAGCAGGCTCTGGGCCAGTGCGGCCAGGGCCAGGCTCCGGGACAGGGCCGGGCGCCCGGTGGACCAGACCACGAACAGCACGAGGTCGATGCCGAGCCCGACCACCATCGACGTCGACCCCGCGACCACGCACCGGAACGCGAAGCGGTTGCCGCCGGCGAAGCCGAAGCGGGTGCACACGCTGCCGGACATCACCGACAGCCGGTACGCGAGCACGGTGCCGGCGAGCAGGGCCTGGGTGCCGAGCACGAGGGCGATGGTGGAGAAGAACACGGGCTGCCACTGGAGGGAGCCCAGCGAGATACCGCCGGGGCTGAGCAGGCTGAGCACCGACAGGGCGACGCCCACCGCCATCAGGGCCGCGCCCGGCCCCACGAGGAGCAGGTCGGGGGCGAGGCTGAGGATGAGCAACAGGTGGCGCCACCCGTCGGACAGGGTGTTGAGCTTGGACCTGCCGACCCGTGGCCGGTACCGGGTGGGCACCTCCTGCACCCGCCAGCCGGCGTGGCTGGCCCTGATCAGCATCTCGGAGGCGAACTCCATCCCGGGGGACTGGAGCCGCAGCCGGGCGAAGTCGTCCCTGCGGAAGGCCCGGAAGCCCGACTGGCTGTCTTTGGCCGCCAGCCGCCCGCCCGAGGCGCGGGCTATCAGGAAGGTGATGGCGGGGGTGCCGACGAAGCGGTGGGCCAGGGGCATGGTGTCCCTCGTGGCCGTCTCCAGCCGGGAGCCGATCACCAGGTCGGCGGTGCCGTCGAGCACCGGGCCGGCCAGAGCGGGGATCCGGCTCAGGTCGTAGGAGGAGTCGGCGTCGGCCATCACCACGATTTGCCCGAGGCTGGCCTCGATGCCGGCGGCGAGGGCGCTGCCGTAACCCGACCGGGGCTCGTAGACGAGCCTGGCTCCGGCTGCCACCGCCACCTCGTCGGACCCGTCGGTGCTGCCGTTGTCGACGACGACGACCTCGCCGGTGAGGCCGGCATCGGCCATGGCGGTGATGGCCTCGGCGACGCAGGAGCCCACGGACTCCACCTCGTCGAGGCAGGGCAGGACGACCGAGATCTGGGGCCTCTCAGCGTCGCGCCGTGGGTTTTCGATCCAACCGGACGTCATCGTGCCCACACCTTCGTCGAGCAAGCGATGCTAGAAGATCCGCGCCGGCAGGGGTGCCGGCGCACCAGCCGACCAAGTCCCGCCACGGTGGACCAGTCCTACCGAGCGGTCTCCAGGTTCACCTATTTGGTGATCTCTGAGGCAAGTCTCGAACTCCATGGGCACCAAACACAACCGGGAAGAAATGCCCCGCAGGCCTCGTCGAGATGGTCCTCGAGATATGCCATGTTGGCGTCACACACCTCGATCGCCACCGCAAAGAAGCTGATGGTACCGGGGTCCAGGTGATAACTCCAGCCCGGATTGTACGGTTTTGGAGTCTTTCGGATCCGACCCAAGACATGCACTTCCGAGGTCTCCTCGCCCGACAGGATTCGCCGGGCGTGTGCAATCTTAGCCTCGTCGGTGAGTTCGAAGATGAAATCCCTGTTTTGCTCCTGCTTGAACGCGAAGTACGCGGCCATATTGAAAAACCCGTCCTCTCTCTGGTCGGCTGACAGAACATAGCCCTTGCCATCTCGTTGGCAGTCTCGGCCGAGCACGGCGACTGCTGGCCGAGCCAAGGTTCGCAAGCTGAGGCGATGCGTACCTGTACATGTCGTCCCGCCCTACCGCCCGAGTGCGTGCTGACAGTACCGCTACCTGCTGATAGCACTGGCGGCAAGCGAAACAACCTTACGAACTTGGCCTTACGAACTTGGCGTATTCCTCGTAGGAGATCTTATTGTCCCCGTCGTCGTCTGCCATCGTAACTACCGCGACAATGTTGTCGTCGCTGGTTTTGGGATTAGCGGTAAGCATGGCCTTCAGGAGCTCGCTTGCGGTGATGTAGCCATCACCGTCGGTGTCGATCCCATCGAAATCCTGCTTAGCCTGATCGCTGGCACTCATGAGCTATCCTCATTTCCCCGACTTAATGACCATTGACTCGATTGTGCACGTAGCGGAGTGACGGCCTGATCAATGCGTGTGACGGGAGCGCGCACCCGCAGCGCCAACCCCCCGGTCATGTGCTTACTCCGTCCCAGCCCATTGCAGATGTCAGCCGGCGCCCGAGGCGAGATGTTCGGCGGTCTTTCCGATTCTGCGTCAGTGCGAACCGCCTTGGACCTACCCAGCGTCCAAACGAGACGATCTAAGCGCACTCTAACCTCAAGCTATACGCAAAGTCAACGCCCCGGGACTCTGCTGGATGGTCGTGAACCCGATCGTTTCGAGCACCTGAGGCCGACTCGGCCCAGGCAACCGTGGATCACGAACACGTCCACCCCCGTGTCGCGGCCCGCAGCCTGGCCCTCCTGGGTCCCCGTAGGCCGGAGGGATCGCGTCCTACGCTTCACTGGTCCCATGGAGACCGAGGAGCGCTTCGCCGCGCTGGTCGAGGAGCTCGCCGGTTGTCCCGGTGTCGAGGTTTCCGGCGTGTCGAGTCGGCGCTCGTTCGGCTCGAATGCGTTGAGGGTCAACGGCTCCATCTTCGCCATGGTGAGCGGCGGTCGACTCGTGGTGAAGCTCCCATGCGACCGAGTCGACACCCTGATCGGCAGTGGGATCGGGATGCCGTTCGACGGTGGGAAGGGGCGGCCGATGAAGGAATGGGTGACCGTTGCCGTCGACGATGGGACGACGTGGGTCGCACTGGCTCGTGAGGCCCTGGACTTCGTGAGGTCGCAACCGCAGCGCCGATCTCCTCCACCGGGGTAAGCGGACACGGTGGCGGAGCGGCGCGTGACCAGGGAGCAGGTGCTCGCCTTTCGCGCAGCGGCGCAGTCGCTCGACCGGCGCCGCCCGGCGACGGAGCTGGCCGGCGTCGCCGGCGCCTGCGGCGTCCAGGACACGCCGCCCGGCAATGCCGACGTCTCCCTCGCAGCCCGCCTCGACATCGACAGCCCGGTGGTCAAAAAGGCCACTGCCCAAAAGGACCTGGTCCTGGCCTGGTCGCTCCGTGGGGCGCCCCACGTCTTCCCGCCCGAGGACTTCGCCGTCTTCACCCTCGGTGCCCGTCCCGCCGACGACACCCTCGAGGCCCTGTGGGGCGAACCTCAGCGCTCCCTCGTCGAGGTCGAGAGGGCGATGGTGGCCGCCATCGGCTCCGAGCAACGGCCGAAGGGCGAGGTGAGCACGGCGGTCACCGCGTCGGTGCCGGCGGAGCTGGCTCCGTGGTGCAAGGGGTGCAAGGTGCACCACCCGCGGGAGAGCGTGTTCCGGGCGACGCCGCTACTCGGGCGGCTGGTCCTGACCAGCACGGCCCCGGTGCTGCTGACCAGGGCAAAGACCTGGCTGGGGACCGACGCCGAGGGCGACCTCGACATCCTCCGCACCGAGCTGCTGCGGCGTTACCTCCGCTGTTACGCGCCGACGACGTCGGGCCACTTCGCCGAGTGGGCGGGCATCACCAGGCCCGACGCCAAGCAGCGGTGGGCGGCGGTCGCCGCCGCCCTGGTGCCGGTGCAGGGTGCCGCCAAGGGCTTCGTGCTGGAGGACGACCTCGACGCCCTCGACGAGCCGCCGGCGTCGAACGGCGTGCGCCTGCTCCCCGCCAAGGACGCGTTCCTACAGGTCCGGGACCGCGACGTGCTCTTCCCCGACCCCGCCGACCGCAAGGCCGTCTACCCGACACTGGGCGGGCCCGGCGTCGTGCTCCAGGAGGCGTGTCCGGTGGGGACCTGGCGCGGCACCGCCAAGGGCAGGCGCTACCAGGTACGGGTGACGCCGTTCGCGAGCCTGACCAAGGTGGCCTTGACGAAGGCGGTCCGGGCCGAGATCGAGGCCGAGGCGGAGCGTGTGGCCCAGGTGCGCGGCCACGAGGCAGGGGCGGAGGTCGAGGTGGAAGGGACCGGCTAGCCCGGCTCGCCAGCGGCCGGCACGTCCAGCGGGATCGGGACGGCCACGTCGTCGAGCGGCCCACCCGCCTCCCGGGCGGTGGTGTCGAGCAGCACCCGCACCCCGTAGCGCCCGGGCTCGGTGACCCCCAGGTCGCCCAGCTCGATCCGTTTCGTCTCGCCGGGGGCGAGGTCGACCGACACGGGCTTCCCCCACCAGGCCGCCGGGTGGCGCCACCAGTCAATAGGGACGTTCTCGACGATCGAGAAGACGCCCCAACGCACGAGGCCTCGTTGGGTCTGTCCAGTGGGGTTGGTGACGACGGCAGTGGCCGCCGCTGAGGTCCGGCCCGCCTGGCCGGCGGCTGGCTCGGCCGTCAGCACGGTTGGGGCGACCACGCTGGTGACCTCGACGCCGAAGCGCGGCGGTCCCGATCGTAGGAGGCCCTCGCCGGGGGGAGCGTCGGTGTCGGGGCCGATGTCGACGTCGGTTCCGACGTGGCCGTCCTCGTGGGTGAAGCCGTTGGCTCCCTCGACGTGGACCCACGCCGACACCGCGTACAGACCCGCCGGCACCTGCGCGTCCTCCTCCCACACCAGGTCGGCCTCGTCGCCGGCCATCAGCTCCAGCGACCTCACCGACGACCGGTACGCCCGCCTGTCCCACTCGGGCCCGTCGCCGGGCACGGCCAGCAGCCACCAGACCCGCGCCGTCTTCGCCTCCTGGTGCTCGTTGAGCACGTTCACAGTGACCGCCAGGCGCCGGCCGTCCAGGTGCCGAACGGAGAGGTCCTCGACCAGCACGGGCTGGCGAGCCGGGGGGTCGGGCCGCAGGAGGGTGGCGTACCCGACGGCGGCGACGGCCAGCAGGCCGGCCAGCGCGACCCGCATCGACGCACGGGACCCCCGGGCGGCCGCCGGCGCCGGCGGGCCTGATGGGGTGTGGCGGCCGGTGACGGCGCCCCACGGGTAAGCTTCGCCCGCCCCGGAGGACGCGGACCGCTTCACGACCGCAGAGGAGACGGACCCGTGCAACGCCTCGTCGACCCTGCGAGCGAACCGCCGCCAGCGGACGGGCCGGACGGGTCCCCTCGTAGCCGCTGGCGCCGACGCTTCTCCCGGACCTCGGGTCGGAGAAGGTCGGCGAGCCTTCCCCGCCGCCGTCGCCTTCACCTGCCGCGATTCCGGGGTCAGAGCCGGCTGAGCCGCTACAGCGAGCCTGTCCGCGTCCCCGGGTTGGCCAGGCCGGTCAGGATTCCCGGCGGCCTGTCGAGCTCGCAGGCGGCGGCTGTCCTCGCCCTGGCGGCCGGCACGTTCCTGGTGGTCGCGACGCTTGTCGTCGTGCGCCACAGCGGTCGACTGTACCTGTCGGCCGACGCCGGCCACTACCTCGCCGACGCCGACGCTCTCTTCGGGGACGGTGTGCGGGAGTCCCGGCACCTGCCCGTCTTCCCGGTGCTCCTCGGCGTGCTGCGACTGGCCACCGACGACCTGGGGGCGGTCGTGCTGGGGATGGCGGTGGTCGTGCTGGTGCTGGCCACCGGCTTCTACGTGTTCGTCAAGGGACGGCTGGGCGCCCCCCTCGCCGAGATGGTCGGCGTCGTGTCCTTCGTGCTGGCGCCGGTCATCGCCGAGGGGGTGGCCTGGTACGGCGCGTCCATGATGCTCGGCCTGGGTCTGAGCCTGTTCGCCATGCGCCTGGTCGAGGGTGTCGTCACCAAGCCGACGCTGTGGCGGGTGGTGGCGGCCGGTGGGCTCTGCGGGCTCGTCGGGCTCACCCACCCCCTTGCCTTCGTGCTCCTGGCCGAGGTCTGCGCGCTGGTGGCGGTGGCGTCGATCGGCCCGCCCCTGCTGCAGGAGGGCACGAAGGGGCTGAAGGCCGCCTACCGGGCGGCGCTGCCCCTTGCCGGCGTCGGGGCGGTAGCCCTCGCGGCAGTGGCGCCCGCCGCGTCCTTCTACACGAGCCTCCAGACCCCCGTGACCGTCGCCTTCAACCCGTCCCGGCTGGCCAGCCTCCCCGACTGGGCCTTCCGGGAGGACCCCTTGCTCTGGGTCCCGCTCCTGCTCGGCGGAATCCTCGTGCTGATCCCCGGGGGACGGGCGCTGAACGGCACCACCGGCCTGCGCCTCGGGCTGTGGGGGGCGGCGGTCGGGGTCGTGTCGGTCGGCAACCTGCTGCTCGGCGGCGGCCACGAGTCCTACACCACGCGCTATGCGTACGCCCTCCCGGTCACAGTCGGCTGCACCGTCGCAGTGGTGATCGGGCTGCTCTCACGCCTGCCCGCGGCCACCCGTCCCGGTGCCCGGCGGGCGGTGAGCGTCCTGGTGGGGGTCGCGGTGGTGGCCCTGAGCCTGCAGGCGGGCCACTCCTACTTCCAGCGCCTGTCGGTTGCGGTGCCGTACTACAACCTCATCACCGACGACGAGATGGAAGGCATCCGCTGGCTCGACTCCCGGCCCGGGACGGTGGCGGTGTCGGCCAAGGGCGGCGACAAGGTCGCCGGCGCGCTCTACGCCTGGATGATCGAGGGCCTGGCCCACGTGCACGCCCTGGGGACGGCGGAGGGGTACGTGAACCTGCTGGAGGAGGCCCACGCCGAGAGCACCGACGTCGAGCGGCTCATGGCCGGGAGCGTGGTCCTGGAGAGCGGCAGCCTGCGCCTCAGCGCCAGCGATGGCACCGCCGCGCCCGTCGAGGTGCAGGGCCGGGTCGGCGGCGACTGGTTCCCCCTGGTGACGCTGGCCGTCGGCCCCGAGCGGGTCGATTCCCCACCAGTTCCAACGGTCCAGGCGGAGGCGTCGGAGGACGGCCGCGGCACCCTCCAGGTCGACTACGGCAGCCTCGAGGTACGCGCCGCCATGTCCGCCACCGGCGAGAAGGGGGAACTGGCCATCGACGTGGTCCGCGTGGGCGAGGCCGACGCGGTGTCGGTCGAAATGGACCCACCTCCGTTCGCGATCGGCGTGGCCCTCCAAGCCGACGGCAGCGGGGGCACGCTTTCCCGCACGGTCCGGGAGGAGCAGGTCGACGTGCGCCTGGAGGCCGACCCCCCCACCCGGGCCCAGGTGGAGGAGGACGTGCGGTCGGGCACCTCGCGGCTCCACCTGGAGGGCGGGGAGGGCGGGGTCCGCCTGCGGGTCCACGTCGACGGCCTGGACGCGGAGACGGGGCGGGTCACCCTCCTGCGCGAGGCGGACATCCTCGAGCGGCGCGACTTCCGGTACGTGTACACGTGGCGGGCCACCGGCCTGCCTCCCGTCCTGGCCAGCCGGCGGTGCTTCGCCCAGGCCATGGCCAACGACGAGGTGGTGGTGTTCGAGGTGTCGCCCGCGTGCCAGACGGGCGGGGCCCGGGGGACAGGGGCCCCGTGAGGGTCAAGCCGTGGGACGAGGTCTACGCCTCGCCCAGGTCGGTTCCCGACATGCTGCGGTGGGGGGTCACCCACGTCCGCATGTTCGACGAGCTCATCCGGTACCGGTCGGTGCTGGAGGTCGGCACCGGCACGAGCATGCTGTCGGGCCTGGCCAGCAAGTGGTGCGAGCGGGTGGTCACCGTCGACAACAGCGCCGCCGTCCTGTCGTCGGCGGGCGCCTTCTCGGCGCAGGCGGGGACCCAGCCACTGGCGGTCCGGGGCGACGCCCATCGCCTGCCCTTCCCCGACGGGGCGTTCTCGGCGTGCTTCTCCCAGGGGCTGCTGGAGCACTTCGACGACGACGACGTGCGGTCGATGGTCGCCGAGCAGCTGCGGGTGGGGTCGGTCGTGTACGCCTCGGTGCCGAGCGTCTACTACCCGCACGTCCGCCACGTCGGGCCCGGCCTGGTCGGCAACGAGCGGCTGCTGACCCGGTCGCACTGGCTCCGCATCCTGCGGGGCTGGAACGCCCACGGCGAGTACTACGCCGACTTCAAGATCGCCTCGTTCGCCGGCCGGACCGTGCCCTGGCCGGCCCAGATACTCCTCCGGGTGACCCGGTGAGCTTGGGCGCTGGCGGGTTGCTGGAGCGCGCCCGATCCGACCAGGGCCGCCGGGTGGTGCGCTACGTGCTGGTGTCGGTCATCACGGTGGTGTTCGGGCAGGTCGTGTTGTTCGTGCTCTACGCCGGTCTCGGGTGGCGGGCACGCGCCGCCAACCTGGTCGCCTTCGTGCTGGCCAGCATCCCGTCCTACTGGCTCAACCGCACGTGGACGTGGGGCAAGACGGGCCGGTCGCACCTGCTCAAGGAGGTGGTGCCCTTCTGGGTCATCACCGTCGTCGGGCTCGTGTTGTCGACGTGGGTGGCCGGGGTGGCGGAGTCGGTGGCCAGGGAGGTCACCGACAGCCGCGCCGCCCAGGCGCTGATCGTGAGCGCCATGGTCGTCGGCTCGTTCGGGATCGTGTGGGTGGCGAAGTTCGTCTTCTTCAACCTCGTCCTGTTCGGTGACCGGTCTCGAGGCCGAACCTGAGGGGGCCCGAGCACCGGACCACAGCCGTCATTACGGTGGGGAACGTGAAGTACCAGATCGGGTCCGAGGGCCTGGACTGGTTCGGTCCCTCCAGCACAGGTTCCGGGTCCAGGCGGCGGGCGCGCAGACAGATTCCCGGCGGGCTGTGCCACGCCGTGCTCTCGAACGGCACGGTGCCCGTGTGCGGGACCGACGTGACGCTCAGGCTGTGGGCCGAGCTGCCCTGGGAGCAGGGCGCGTTCCCGAGGTGCGCGCGCTGTGTGGAGCTCGTCCCCATAGGCGGCTAGCCGGCGGCGTGTCGCTGCTGGAGCCACCGCATCGTCCAGTCGTGACGGAACGCGGCGTGCAGCTCCGCCTGCGAGAACGCACACCCAAGCTGGCTCGCCAGCTCGATCAGCTGGCTGAGTGACGGCGCCGGCCCCCAGGTCGCGATCTGCTCCTGGACGTCTGGGCGCTGGCGCACAAGGTGAAAGAAGTCAAGGGCGTCTTGGATCGGCATTCCGTCGCGTCACCGCCTCACGTAGGCGCTGGTGGCGAGTGCAGCCGCCACCGCCGCGGTCGTGAACACGCGGTTCTGGTCGAGCGCGTCGATCGTCCTCTCGTGCCCGGCCGCGATGAGCTGTCCGGGCATGGGCACGCGGAGGCGCGCTGAGGCAGGCCAGCTTCCGTCCACCTGTTGCGCGCCCAGGAGCCACCGCACCGCCCGCGCCTCGTCCGCCCCGAACCTTGTGTCGTGCCCCAGGACGCGTAGGCACCACGCGGTCGCCCACGCCGACGGTTCTCCGTCGACGCTGTGGACCGCGCCGGCGGCGGTGAGCCGGGTCCGGGCCCAACCGGCGGCAGTGGCGCGGGAGGCAGGCAGCACCTCGGCGGCGAGCGCGGTCGTGTACTCGTCGTCCCACCACCAGTAGCTCCGCCAGCTGCCGGCGTCGCCCTGCTTGCGGCCCAGGTAGTCGATGGTCACCGCGCCGAGGAGCGGTGCCGCGGCGGCGGTGACGCAGTCGTGCGGTGCCCGCCAGCCCGCAAACGACGCGTCCTCGGGTAGGCGCGTGAAGCGCCGAATGGGGTCCCGCTCGGCGTAGGTCGTGACGCCGCCTTCGGCCGAGACATGCCCGGCGAGAAAGGCGCGGGCCGCAGCCACACGTCCATCCTCGACGATACGAAGGCCGCCGGCCAGCCGCAGTGCCCAAGCGGTGCTGTCGGCGTCGGCGGGCGTCAGCCGGTTGTAGCCCCAGCCCGGCTCGTCGGGACGCCGGCGGAGCAGCGCCTCCCACGCCCGTCGGGCTGCTCGGCAGGTCTTCTCGCCCGGCGCGTCCAGCAGGCAGGCGCCCACGAACGCGGTCGCCCATTCGTCGCTCGGACCGGCCGGCAGGACGAAGTCGGACCAGCGCCCCGTGTGCGCCTGCCGGGAGAGCAGGAAGTCGATCGCACCGGACAGCGCCTGGGTGACCGGGCGCTCCGAGCTCCCTGGACCTGCCGCTCGAGTCCCCGGGCGAGGCGTCCGCCAGACATGTCCCGCACCCCAGTACCCCTTGGCGACAACCTGCTGCCCGGCGACCGTGAGCTTGACGTGGGACAACTGGCGCTCGGTCGTGGAGAAGTGATCCGCTGGGGCGGCGAGTGTCGCGGCGATCCACGCCGCCGGCCACTCCCCGTGCGCTTCGGGCGGACTCAGCGCACCAGGCACTTCGAGCAACGCAGCCGCATTCGCGGCCGTGCAGAGTCCTTCTTCCGACAGTTCCTCCAGGAGCTCGCGCCAGCGGGGGTCACGCGGTGGCTGGACGGCGAGCACACACTCCAGGCCGAGGTTCGGGTAGACGACGGGGCCAACGTCGAGGCAGACGGTGACCCGATCGACGCGGTCGTACGCCCACCCGGCCCAGTGCTCGACGGCCCCCAGCGGACCGTTCCACCCGACCGCCTCCAGGAACGGGACGAGTTCGTCGAGCCGTAGCCGCTTGAGGTTCACCCGTACGGCTTCGGTCGTGCGGCCCATCATGGCGCCGAGATAGCTCACCGAGGCGTCTGCGGGGCACGCGGCAAAGCAGCCCGCCAGGTTGTCGGCCAGGCCGGGCGGCCATGGCGCCGGCAGCAGGAGCGCGAGGGCGGCCTCCGCGACCGCTTCACCATCGGTCTCGGAGACGGAGAGGAAGACCGACGGTGTCATCCGTGGCGTTCGGGCCACGCATGCCAAGGCGGGCTGAGGGGCGGGGTCGAGGTCGTGCTCCAGGAACACCTCGGTGACCCCGCGGTGCAGCAACGTCGTGGGGTCGGCCCAGGCCGCACAGAAGCGGTGGAGCCGCGCCCACGCGCCGTCACCCTCAATCGCCGCCGACTGGGTTGCGAGAAGGAAGTCACGTAGCAGAGCGGGCTCACCGTCGTGTCGCCGAATGCACTGCTGGAGCTCGATCGTCGGCGCGGCGTCGGCCAACCGGCACTCCAAGGCGATCCGTGGGATGGGCGCCAAGCGCCGTGTCAGCTCGCCCAGATTCCGTCGGTTGACTGGCGTATCCCAGGCTGCTGGGAGGGCAGGACAGAGCGTGGGCCAGTAGTCCGCCAGCGCCGCGGTCAACCTCGCAGCCGGCCCATCTCGTCCAGCATCGCATCGCAGAGGCGGGGTAGGGCCGCCAGGCTGTCGGGCCGTTCCACCGTGCGGACCGGCGTCGCGCCAACCAGATCGGCCAAGGTCGAGAACCGCTGGGCGTCGATAGTGGGGGCGAGCCACGCCGGGGTGAGGAGCTGGGCGACCACGTGGGGCACGGCTGCCGCTGCGGAAAGGGCCGATACAAGGGGCTCCTGCAGCCGTTCGGCGCGTGGGGGCAGCAGGAAGATGCCCGCCAGGGGGAGCGGCGCGGCGCCGGCGGGGTGATCCGCTCCCTCGGCGAAGGAGACGACTCCCTTGTCCTCGAGTCGCTCGTAGTCCACTCCGGGGAGTTGCGGCGAGCGCGGCCAGAGCGGGAGCCGCCGCTGCCGCTGGGATCCCGAGTGCCTCCCGCGCCTGAGGCGTCAGCCGGATGCCCGGTATGCCGGGGAAGACGGCCCAGCCGCGGGTCTGTCTGGTGAGGACGGCCACGTCGTCGCTGATCGCCGCACAGCCCCGCTGGATCAGCGCGGTGACGGTCGTGGATTTGCCCGCTCCCTGCACGCCCGCAACGACGAACGCGGCGCCGCGCCACTCGATGACGCCGGCATGGAGCGCAAGCCGTCCGAGCCGCGGAGACGACGAGCACCTCGCCTTGGAGGAGCATGCAACGTTCGAGGTGGGAGTAGCCACGACGGCTACCTCGCCAGCCCGCGAACGAGGCGTACGTGCCGAGAAAGAGCACGCCCAGAGCTGCCTGGATGCCAGCACCAACGATCCCGTGGCCGTCGCTGTCGCTGCGACAAACAGAGCACCCACGAACGCGGTGATGACAAAGACGGCGTACTCCCACCACCCGGACGGGACGACGGCCATTCGTGTAACCAGATCTTGCGCATCGGGAGGACCTCACCGACGGGGCCAGAAGCGGTCAGGATCGAAGATCAGCCTGCCGCGGTCCTTCCCAGCTGTCACACCCGCATGATGCCGCGGCCAGGTGAGCGCTCGGAGCCCGACACCGACCGGAAGTGATGGGGGCAGGAAAGCGGGTAGAGAGGATACGACGGGAAGCCCCGCAGGCTCGAGGTGTCGCGCCGGCGTTTTCCGCATTCGTGCTTGCGAAGGAGACAGGGAGTCCATGACCGACGAAGACCGACCGACGGACGAAGACAACCGCGACGACGAGCTGGCACCTGAGGTGCCGACCACCTTCGCCACAAAGGGCGTCGGTTGGTCCGGCCGCGAGAAGGACGATCTGCAGGTAACCGAGTCGGACACGCCGCCCCAGCCGCACAACTTCCGTCGATCGAAACCTGCCGGTCAGTAGCCAACGGCGCAAGGTTTGTGCCGCAAACTAGTTGACAGGGCGGCCGTGGACGCATACGGTTTGCGGTGCCAACTAGTTTGAGAGGTCGGAACGATGGAACGCAAGGAGCTGGAGTCGGCGGCGGCACAGGTCACCTATCTGCGGGGACTGTTCGGCATCCCGATCGGCGTGCTGTTCATGCTCACCGGCATCGGCAACCTGGGCTGGGGCCCACTGGGCAACCCCTGGATCTACGCGGCGTGCCTCGGCGCCATCGCCGCCGCGGCCCTGGCCACCTACCTCTATTACAACGACAACTACGGCCGGGCCACCCCCTCGCGGAGCAGGCAGGTGCGGTACGCGCTGGGCGGCGTGCTGATCGGGGCGGCGATGGTCGGCGGGCCCATCGTCGATTTCAACCTCGACCTGCCGGTCAGCCTGTTCACCGCCGGGTTCGCCCTGGCCATGCTGGCCTGGTTCGCCATCTGCGTGGGGCTGAAGCGCCGCCACCTGGTCATCTGGGGCGCCCTGCTGGTGGTCGGGCTCCTACCGGTGTGGGGCGGGCTGTCGGACAAGGTGTCCGTCGCCTGGCTCCCGATGGGTGCCGCCTGCATCGTTGCCGGGATCTTCGACCACCTCGCCCTGGTCCGCTCGTTCGGGCCGGCGACGGAGCGGCGCGCCGAGAACAGCAATGTCGGAGCGTAACGACGAGCTCGTCCTCGACCGGCTCATCCACGAGCCGGGCCGGCTGGCCATCCTGACCGTGCTGTCGTCGGTGAAGGACGCCGACTTCGTGTTCCTCCAGCGTACGACCGGGCTGACCAAGGGGAACCTGTCCAGCCACCTGACCAAGCTGGAGGAGGCGGGGCTGGTGAGGATCGAAAAACGGTTCGTGCTCAAGAAGCCGAACACCAACGTGGCGCTCACGCCGGTTGGCAAGGAACGGATCGCCCGTCACTGGGAGCAGCTGGAGCGCCTGAAGAACCTGTCCGAGCCGTCGGTGGCGACCAGGACACCGCCCGCGGGCGCTTAGGGTGGGCCGATGTCCGACGGGAGCGTTGCCGAGCACGAAGGCGAGCCGGGCGTGGCCCGCCGACTCGTGGACTGGATAACAACCGAGAACTGGGAAGAGTCGCGGGCGTTCCTCGCCGACCACGCCGACCACCTGTTCACCGACGAGGCCGACGCCGCGCTGCTCAGGCTGATCGACGACAATCCCGACGAGCAGGTGCTGCAGCTGCACCTGGAGCTTCTGCGGGCGGCGCGCGGAGGTGGCATCGACGCCGCCTACCAGGCGCTGCTGGAGTCGAGCAACCGCCACGCCCTGGCCGAGCTGATCGTGGCCTGGGTGGGCACCCAGTCGTGGGAGGAGGCGCGCGCCTACTTCGAGCAGCACCAGGACGCCCTGCTCACCGACGACGCCGAGGTCGTGTCCGCGGTGCTGGCTGCCGACAACCCCGACCAGCCCGACCTGCTGGTCCACCGGGGCCTGCTCACCCTGTGCCAGGTCGACGGGCCGGAGAAGGCCTTCGAGCTCCTTCTCGACCCCGAGCGCCTGCGGAACCTGGTCACCGGCCCCAGCGGCAAGAGCGACCCGGCCTGGGCGCTGCCGCGGGCACGGGTGCTGGCCGGCCTGTTCCCGGAGGAGCCGGAGGCCCAGCTGCTCCTGATGCTGGCCAGCCTGCGCGCCGAGGACCGCGACGAGGCGGCGCGCGCCGTCGCCAACTGCGCAGCAGTCCTCGGACCGACCCAGATGCCGGCCCTCGCCCAGCGCCTGCGGGAGATGGCCGACGCCGAGCCCGACCTGGCCGCCCCGCTGGCGTGGCTTCGGAGCCTCGTCGCCCAGGGGAGCGACACCCCTCCGGCCTGAGCAGTGCGCGTGAGTCAATGACCACCGGCAAGTGGGACGACGCCCTCGCCTCCCTCGCCGCGGCCGACCCCGCCCTCGCCGCGACGATGGCCGGGCACGGGCCGTGCACGCTGGCCCGAGGGCGCACGCCCGGCGGCGCCTTCGCCGCCCTGGCCCGGGCGATCTGCTACCAGCAGCTGGCGGGGGCGGCCGCCGGCGCCATCCATGGCCGGTTCGCCGCCCTCTACGGCGGGCGGCCGACGCCGGCGGCGGTGGCGGCGACACCCGAGGAGGACCTGCGGGCGGTCGGGCTGTCGGCGGCCAAGGTGGCGTCGATCAAGGACCTGGCCGCCAAGGCACTCGACGGCACGGTTCGCCTCCGGGGATGGAGCGCCCTCGGCGACGACCAGATCGTCGAGCGGCTGACCCGAGTCAGGGGTATCGGGCCGTGGACGGCACAGATGTTCCTCATGTTCTACCTGAACCGCCCCGACGTCTGGCCCACCGGCGACCTGGGCGTCCGCGCCGGCTACGCCCGCATCCACGGGCTCGACACCCCGCCCGCCCCCGCCGAGCTGGAGGCCCTGGGCGACACCTACCGGCCGTTCCGCACGGTTGCTGCCTGGTACTGCTGGCGTGCGGTCGACATCGGGAAACCGGCCACGCCGTTCACGTCCTGACGGCGGCGCGCGCCGGAGTTTGGCGCCCGGCCCCCGATGGAAGGAACTGTCTGCGCTCAAGGATTCGGCCGTTCCCGCCGATACATGAGCTGTACGAACATCATCTGGAGGCAGAGGCGATGACCGACACGATCCTCGAAATAGCGGCCTACGTGTGCCTTGGCATCGGCGTCGCAGTGCTCATCTACCGGGCTCTCGGGGCCCGGGTACAACGCCGGTTCGGGATGTGGCGGTTCGACCGCAAGGTGCGCAAGCTCGACGGTGTCCCCGACCAGTGGGTCGCCCAGTGCGCGTCCGAGCGCCGGGACCACCCCTCGTCGGGCGACACGCTTCCCCGGCGCCAGCGCCGCCTGTCCGACGACCGCTGACCCGTACCTGCACCTTGTGACAGCCGGTCAGCCCCGCTCCTAACTGGTGGTCGGGCCGTCACGGGCCGACGCCCGGATCACCACCACGGCCACGTCGTCGAGGGTGCGTCCGTCCGAGAAGTCGAGGGCCGAGAGGTCGACCCGCCGGGCGATCCCGTCCGCGGTGCGTCCTGCGGCGCGTACGAGGACGTGCTCGAGCCGCTCCTGCCCGAACTGCTCGCCGTCCGGGTCCCGGGCCTCGATCACGCCGTCGGTGTAGAGCACCAGGGCGTCCCCGGCCGACAGCACCACCTCCCTGTCGCACAGCTGGGCGTCGACGAAGAGACCGAGGAGCATGCTTTCGGTGACGACGACCGGCTCGACCGTGCCGGTGTCGCGGACGACCAGCGGCGGCGGATGGCCGCCGACCGCCACCCGCAGCACGACGGTGCCGTCGGGGCGGGGACGTAGCCGCAGGTAGACCGCCGAGCAGAACCGGTCGGCGGCGTGCTGGCCGCAGAGCGCCTGGTTGAGCACCCGCAGCACGCCGCCCGGATCCTCCTGGCCGGCCACGGCCCGCACCGTGTACCTGGCCAGCCCGGTGAGGGCGGCGGCCTCCGGCCCGAAACCGCTGACGTCGCCGAGGACGACCCCCCACTCGCCGTCGCCGAGCTCGAAGACGTCGTAGAAGTCGCCCCCGACCAGGTTGCCGGCGCCGGTGGGGCGGTAGCGGGCGGCCAACTCGACACCGGGGATGGTGGGGAGCAGGGGCGGCAGCAGGGTCTGTTGGAGGGCGCGAGCCACATGGGTCCGCTCCTGGAACAGCGCCGCGTTCTCGAGGGCGACGGCCAGGTGGTCGCACATGCCCACCAGCAGGCGCTCCGCCCCGCGGTCGAAGGCGCGGGGCATCTGGTGGCCCATGAGCATCGACCCCAGAAGCTGGCCCGACGGGCTCCGCACCGGAGCGGACAGGTAGCTGCGGACCATGCGGCCGTCGGCCATCGAGCCGTACGGGCGGGCCGACTCCTCGCTCGGGGCCCACCGGGCGACGTCGTCGATGCGCAGCGGATCGCCCGTTCGCAGGCCGGGCGCGAGCAGGGGTGCCCGGTGGGGGGCGGGTCGCTCGGCGAAGGTCTCCTCGGAGGTACCGACGAACCTGAGCTCGTCCTCGTCGATGCCGCTGAAGATGCCGAACTCGGCACCGGTGAGCTCCCTGGCGGCGTCGGTGAGACCGACCGAGAGCCGCATCGGATCCAGGTCGGCGAGGATCGCCGGCAGCCGGAGCAGCACCGATTCGACACGCGAGGGCTCGGGGCGGGACGGCTCGGGGAGGTCGGGCCGCTCCACGTCAGGTCTCGGCAGGGGCGGCCGGGCGAGGCAGCTCGAACCAGACGGCCTTGCCCCCGCGGCGAGGAGCGACTCCCCAGGACTCGGCGAGGGCCTCCACCACGTCGATGCCGCGTCCCGAAACGGCGTCGCCCGCCGCCGTCCGCCGCCGCAGCCAGTCGGCCGACTCGTCCGCAACCTCGATCCGCAGCCGGTCGGGGAGCAGCTTCACGGCCACCTCGACGTCGGAACGGGCATAAGCGACGGCGTTGCCCACCAGCTCGCTGACCAGCAGCTTCACCGTGTCGAGCAGGTCCTCGCACTGCCACCGGGCCAGGGTCTCCTCGACGAAGCGGCGGGCCCGCGCCGCGCTCGGGGGTTCGGGGGAGAGGCGGGCGGCGGCCACGTCGAGGGCCTGCCCGACGGTGTCGAGCATGCCGGCCAGGAGCAGGATCTCCTCGGGCAGGCGGCTGGGCGGGACCGCCTTGGACAGGTGGCCGACGGGCCGGCCGGACGGCAGGCGCACCTGGCCGTCGCCCTCGGCGAACGCGGAGGTGACCAGGATCGTGGTTCCCGGCGCCGCGCTCGCCAGGTCGCCCAGGGGCGACCGACCGTCGCTCCCGACGAGCAGCAGGTCCAGCAGGACCAGGTCCGGCTGTTCCCGGGCGGCCAGGTCGACGGCCTCCTCCACCGTGGCCGCCTCGCCCGCCGGCGCCAGTGCACGCTGACCGTCCAGTGCGAGCCGGACGAGGAGGCGGTAGTCAGGGTCGTCGTCGACGACCAGGAGCCGGTAGAGCATGGCTACTCGGGGTCGGGGGCGACGGGGAGCGTGAACGCGACGGTGGTGCCCTGGCCGGGAACCGACTCCACCGTCATCGACCCGCCGTGGCGCTCGACGACCCGGCGGGTGATGGCCAGGCCACCATCCCCGCCGTTGAGGGGGAGCGTCGAGAACAGCTTGACCTGCTCGTCGGGGCTCATCCCCGACCCGTTGTCGGTGACGCTCACCACCCAGTCGTCGCGGCGCCGGCTGAGCCCGATGTGGACCTGGGGGTCGGAGCCGCCGGCGCGGATGGCGTTGTCGACCAGGTGGACGAAGACCTGGACCAGCTGCCACTCGTCGCCGAGCACCCGCGGCAGCGGGTCGGCGGTGACCGTTGCTCCCGTGCGTTCGAGGGCGGGCGCCAGCTGGCGGCGTACCTCCGCCACCACGTCGTCGAGCTCGACGGGGTCGCGGCGGCTCGGCTCGCTGCTGCCCCGGGCACCGGTCAGGAGCCGTTCGACGTGGTCGCCCACCTCGATCGACCGCTCCCGGGCCCGACCGACGAGCGCCCTGCCCTCCTCGTCGAGCTCTTCGGAGTGACGGTCGACGACAAGCTCGAGCAGGCCGGACACGACGTGGACCGGCTCGAGGATCTCGTTGCCGACCGCAGACGCGAACCGGTCGAGGGCGGCGTTGGACCGCAGCAGCTCGGCGGCGTGGCGCGACAGGGCAGCCTTGTCCCTGTCGCGGTCGTCGAGCCGCTCAGCCAGCATCCGGTTCTGGTCGGTGATCACCTGGGCCTGCTGGTGGAGCGCCACGAAGACCGCGACCTTGGACCGCAGCACCTCGGGCTCGAACGGCTTGGACACGTAGTCGACGGCACCGGCGCCGTAACCCCGCAGCTGGTGGACGATCTCGCGGTTGATGGCGGTGAGGAAGATGATCGGGATGCCGGCGGTGCGGGCTCGGCTCTTGATCAGCCTCGCCGTTTCGTAGCCGTCGAGCTCCGGCATCTGGACGTCCAGGAGGATGACGGCGAACTCCTCGACCAGCAGGTGGCGCAGTGCCTCGGCGCCGGACCCCGCCCTCGTGACCGTCACCTGGAGCGGCCGCAGCGTCTCCTCCAGGGCCAGCAGGTTGTCGGGCCGGTCGTCGACGATGAGGACGTTGGGCCCCGCGCTCATTGGTGCACCATCGCTTCGGATGGGGCGCCGCAGCCCTGGTGGAGGAACGGCGCGATCTCGTCGAGGTCCAGCACGACGGCGCCGGGCGTGGCGGCGAGGGCGGCGGCGGGCATGGTGGCGCGCTCAGCTGTCGCCGGGTCCTGCACGACCGCGGTGCCGCCGCGGGCGGCGATGCGGGCCAGCCCGGCCGCCCCGTCGGCGTTGTTCCCGGTGAGCACCACACCGGTCACGTCCGCCCCGTAGGCGTCGGCCGCCGACTCGAACAGCACGTCCACCGACGGGCGGCAGTGGCACACCGGACCTTCGGTGGATAGCGCCAGGTGGCCGGGCTCCACCAGCAGGTGGTAGCCGCCCGGCGCCAGGTAGGCGGTGCCGGGCACGAGTGGATCCTTGTCCTCGGCGTCCACTACCCGCCACGGGGTGTCCCGGCTGAGGGACTTCGCCAGTGGCGAGGGGTCGTGGCGGCGGTGGTTGACGATGACGAGACACGCGTCCGAGTCGACCGGCAACGATCCCAGGACCCGGCGCAGGGCCTCGGCGCCTCCCCACGAACTACCGACGACGACGAGGCAGAGCGGCTCCACGGGGGGAACGTACCCGTGGTCGTGCCCGTCCATCCCGATGGTCCTGCACTTTCGGTCTCACTCCTGGCCGACGATGAACCCCCGTGGGACGTCGGACTCGTAGTCGTGGCGCAGGCGCAGCATGGCGAAGGGCATCGGCACCGCGCTCACGACGATCGACACCGCCGCGCCCACCAGCGTGGCGACGATCCGGCCGCCGGCCCAGGTGTCGACCTCCGAGGCGAACTCGGTGATCCCGACGGCGAAGACCAGCGCCGCCAACCGGGTGGAGTGGCGCAGCCCGAGCCCGCCGCAGAGCAGGACCATGCCTCCCATCACGACACCGGCGGAGAGGGGCGTCACCGACCAGTGGTGGACGACGAGGATGGCGAGCAGCTCGCCGACGACCGTGCCGATGATCCGGTAGCCCACGAGCAGCCAGGAGCCGACGGCCTCGGTCGACGCAGGTCACCACCGAAAGCAGCACGTAGATCGGGAACTGCAGGTCGAGGAGATGGGCCACGAAGAGGCCGATCCCCGCCGCCGAACCCATTCTCAGGTCCAGCTGATCGGCAGGTCCTTGGGCCTCGGGGGCGGCCACTCGAACGGCAGCAAGGGCTTGACAGGCATGCCGCACGGTACGCGGCAGTAGCTCGTCGAACCGGGTCACGGCTTCGGGCTCTGAGGTTTGACCCAAACGCTCGACCGCCGCCGCCCTCAGCTGGTGGCGTCGCCGCCCGTCTCGGTGGCTTCGGCCCACGCATCCTCGTCCTGGGCGGCGGCGGAGCCCGGTTCCTCCTGGGCGGCGCCGTCCTCGCGGGGCGCGCCGTGCACGCCGTGCTCCGAGTCGGATGCTCCTGTGGATTGGCTGTCGATCATGGGGCCGTTGTTCCCTGTCCCGGTCCTGATGATGCGTCGGCCGTGCCCCGGTCGGGGGCCGCCGATGGCCACGTAGGCTGCGCCGATGGGACTCGTCGTCGCCTCGCTCGCCGCTGCCGTCGCCGGCTTGGCTGCCGGCGTCAAGGTCACCAGACACTCGCACGTGTCGCCGTCGTCGCCGGGGTGGGCCAGGCGCGTCGGCGGCACCCGCCTGCGTCGCTCCGACCTGCCGGTCGGCGGCACCCTGGCCCTGCTGGTGGCGCTGGTCCTCAAGCTCGTCGGCCTGGGCGGTGCGGCGGCGGTGGTGGGCGCGCTCGGCGTCGGCGCCGCCCTGGGTGCAGTCGGCACCGGCCTCGCCGACCCACTTCCGCCCGACACCGACGGGTAGTCCCGTCGAGTGGGCCTTCGCCGTACCGAGTGTGCAAGAAGGTCGCATATAGCGCCCTTTTTGCACACTCACCGCGAAGATCGGTGACCCCGGGGTCTTATTCAACCAATTGGTTGACAACAGCGGCGACGCCTCCTACATTGTGTTCAACCGAATGGTTGAACATGAGGAGGAAGGCTGTGGTGGCTGATCCGCTCTCCCGGGTGTTCTCGGCTCTGGCCGACCCCACCCGGCGCGACATGGTGGCGAGGCTCGCCGTCGGCGACGCCACCGTGAACCAGCTGGCCGAGCCCTACGACGTCACCGTCCAGGCCGTCTCCAAGCACCTCAAGGTGCTCGAGGACGCCGGCCTGGTGAGCCGCAGCCGGGAGGCCCAGCGCCGCCCGGTGCACCTCGAAGCGGAGGTCTTCGACCTGATGACCAAGTGGATCGAGCGTTACCGCCGCCAGGCCGAGGAGCGCTACCGCCGCCTCGACGACCTCCTCCTCACGATGCCGGACGACATCGAACCGACCCCACGACCCCAGGAAGGAGCACCACGATGACCACCACCAGCACCCACCAGACCGAGATCGTCGCCGACCCCGAGGTGCCGCTCGTGCGGATCACGCGTGAGTTCGACGCCCCGCCGGCGAAGGTCTTCCGGGCCCACACCGACCCCGACCTCGTCGCCCAGTGGATGTCGCCCCGCAGCCACGAGATCCGGATCGACCACTTCGACTGCCGCACCGGCGGGTCCTACCGGTACGTCCACTCCAGCGACGGCAACGAGTACGGCTTCCGGGGCTGCTTCCACGAGGTGCGCCCCTCCGATCTGATCGTCCAGACCTTCACCTTCGAGGGCTTCCCCGACGGCGTCGCCCTCGAGAAGCTCGTCTTCGAGGACCTCGGCGACGGCCGTACCCGACTGGTGGCCACCTCGCTGGTCGACACCTTCGAGGGCCGTGACGCGTTCCTGGCCAGCGGCATGGAGGAGGGCCTGCGCGAGTGCTACGAGCGCCTCGACGGGCTGCTCGCCGGCTGAGGACGGTCAGTCGTCGAGGAGCGCGGCCACCAGTTCCCGTTGGCGGGCGAGGTCGGCGCCGGGCGCCGACGACGCCCGGCCCTGCACGCGCCGGCGGGCGCGGCTGGCGAGCTGGCGGGCCGCCTCCGGGGACCGCCCCACGATGGGGGCGATCTCGTCGTAGGGCACGGCGAACATGTCGTGCAGCACGAACGCCAGCCGCTCGGCCGGCGCGAGCGTCTCGAGCACCACGAGCAGCGCCGGCCCGACCGAGTCGGCCAGCAGCGCCTGGGACTCCGGGTCGGCCCCGTCCCCCCGTGCGGTGACCGGCCCGGCCGCGACCTGAGCGTCGAAGGGCTCCTCCCGCCGCGACGTGCGCGAGCGCAGCATGTCCAGGCACACCCGGGAGACCACCGTCGTCAGCCAGCCGGTGAGGTTCTCCACGCCGCTCGTGTCGGAGCGGCTGAGCCGGAGCCAGGCCTCCTGCACCGCGTCGTCGGCCTCGCTGTACGAGCCCAGCGTGCGGTAGGCGACAGCCCCGATGTGGGCCCGGTTGGCCTCGAACCGCTCGGCCAGCCAGACGTGTTCGTCCATCGACCCCGGTGTATCAAACCCCTCAGTCGAGGACCGACGTCCGGTTCAATGACGTGACCTTGCAGGTGAGCGGGCCCTTGGCGCTGGCCAGGCCGGTGGTCTGCCACTGGCCGGTCTGGTTCGGCTCGACGCCGCCGACATTGACCACGGCGTCGGAGACCCGGTTGTCGCTGCTGTCGTAGAAGCCGATCCGCAGCACGAAGGTGCTCTTCTCCGACGAGCTGTTCAACACGGTCCCCGTCGCCGTCGGCTGGGCCCCGCCCGGATCGGCGACGCACGCGGTGACGGTGGCGTCCGCGGTGCTCTTGCTCGTCCCGCAGCCGGCGAGCACAGCTGCCATCGCCACCACGGCAAGGAGAGCGAACACTCGTCTGGTCACGGCATGTCCCCCTTCGTCGGCCCCACCGTCGTCACGGTGGCGGTGAGCATCGACCGGACGACGTCCATGTCGACCTGGTCGGGCCGACGGTAGCGGATGCAACCCTTGCCGACACTGAGGCCAGCCAGTTCCGCCCGGTGGGCCGCGACGACGTCGGGGCGCAGGACGTAGAGCGAGATGTACTGCTTGCGGCTGGCGAAGCCGACCTCGACCTCGCCGTCGCGCGCGTACGACGGGATTCCGTAGTCCATCGACTCCTCGAAGCCGTCGAGCAGCTCCAGACAGGCCTGGCGCAGCCGGCACAGGCAGTCGAACCGATCGGCGGGCACCTCGTCCAGGTACGTCTCCACCGCCAGCTCGACGTCCTCGGCCGCCGCCACCGCCCAGGCGCCTCAGCGGAGCTTGCGGTAGAGGCGCAGGTCGCGGTCGAGCACCTGGTAGTCGCCCTCGTGGGGCGTGAAGCCGACCGACTCCTTCGGCCCCAGGCCGAGGATGCCCAGGCGGACCAGGCTCTCGTAGAACAGCCCGTGCACCCGCTGCTGCAGCGGCGTGTCGAAGTAGATCATCACGTTCCGGCAGACCACCACGTGGAACTCGTTGAAGGCCCGGTCGGCGGCCAGATTGTGCAGGGCGAACACCACGTTCTCGGCCAGGGACGGCGTGAAGCGGGCCCCGTCGTAGGCGGCCAGGTAGTACTCCGAGAACGCCCGCATACCCCCTGCGGCCTGGTAGTTCTCGGTGTACTCCCGCATCTTCTCCATCGGGAACACGCCCTCGCGGGCCCTCGCCAGCACCGACTCGTTGAAGTCGGTGGCGTAGATCCGGGACCGGTCGAGCAGGCCCTCCTCGGCCAGCAGGATGGCCAGCGACCACGTCTCCTCCCCCGTGGAGCACCCCGCGTTCCAGATGCGGATGAACGGATAGGTGCGCAGGAGCGGCACCACCTTGGTGCGGAGGACCCGGTAGAACTCCGGGTCGCGGAACATGGCGGTGACGTTGATCGACAGGTCCAGCAGCAGCCGCTCCATGCAACCGGTGTCGTGGAGGAGCAGCTCCATCAGCCCCGACAGGCTGCGCACGCCCTCCAGGTCGGCCCGCCGCCGCAGCCGGCGCCGCAGCGAGGCGCGGGCGTACTGGCGGAAGTCGAAACCGTAATGCCGGTAGACGGCCTCCAGCAGGACGTCGATCTCGATCTCCTCCCGGTCGGCGTCGGGGAGGAGGGTCACCGGTACAGCCACACGCGCATGAGTGAGAGCAGCTGGTCGATGTCGACGGGCTTGGTGATGTAATCGGACGCGCCGGCGGCGACGCTCTGCTCGCGGTCGCCCTTCATCGCCTTGGCGGTGAGGGCGACGATCGGCAGCCGGGCGAACCGCTCGTCGAGGCGGATGGCCCGCATCGTCTCGTAGCCGTCCATCTCCGGCATCATCACGTCCATCAACACCAGGTCGACGTCGGTGTTGGCGTCCAGCGTCTCTATGCCCTCCCGCCCGTTCTCGGCGAAGAGCACCTCCATGCCGAGGCCCTCGAAGGCGCTGGTGAGGGCGAAGATGTTCCGCACGTCGTCGTCGACGATCAGGATGCGCCGACCCTGGAACACGGCGTCGGCGGTGTGGAGCTGCTCGATCATCCGCCGCTTGTCGGCCGGCAGGTGGGACTCGACGCGGTGGAGGAACAGGGTGGTCTCGTCCAGCAGCCGCTCGGGCGACCGCACGTCCTTGACGATGATCGTCTCGGCGTACTTCTCCAGCCGCAGGGCCTCGCGGCGGGTCAGCTCCTTGCCCGTGTAGACGATCACCGGCATGTCGGAGAATCGGCTGTCGGCCTTGACCTGCTCGAGCAGGCCGAACCCGCTGGTCTTGGGCAGCTTCAGGTCGAGCACCATGCAGTCGAAGCGCTGGGCCTCCAGGGCGACCTGGGCCTCCTCGCTGGACCCGACGCCCACCACCTCGATCGCCCCGTTCGACCCTCCATGCGTGTCGCCGGCGCCGCCGTTGCCCCCGACCAGCTCCATGATGCTGTTCAGCTCGCGCTCGTCGTCCTCCACCACCAGCACCCGCCGCACCGACCGCTCGATGAACGCCACGATGCGGTTGAGGGCCTGGCCCAGGTCGTCGGCCGACACCGGCTTCTCCAGGTAGGCGATGGCGCCCGCCGACAGTGCGCTCTGGCGCTGGCCGGTGGCGGAGATGATGTGGACCGGGATGTGCCGGGTCTGGGGGATGCGCTTGAGCTCCTCGAGGACGGCCATCCCGTCGATGCCCGGGAGCTGGGTGTCGAGCACGATGGCGTCGGGGCGGAACTGGCGGGCCAGCCCCAGGCCGGCGTCGCCGCGGGTGGCGACGATCACCCGGAAGCCCCGGGCCCGGCCCAGGTCGGCGGCCGTCGCCGTCAGGGCCTGGTCGGCACCGATCACCAGGAGGACCCTGTCGCCCTCCTCGATGGCGTCGCGGTCGTCGTGGGGGCCGTCGTCTGTCGCGGCGGCCGCGGCCGCGGCGGCGGGCAGCTCCGCCCGCTCGGGCTCGGAGATCGGGACGGACGCGCCAGGCGCCGGCGGCGACGTCGGCAGGTAGAGCGTGAACGTGCTGCCCTGGTCCGGGGCGCTCTTCACGTGGATCTCGCCGCCCAGCAGGTGGGCGATCTCCCGGCTGATCGAGAGGCCCAGGCCGGTGCCGCCGTAGCGGCGGCTGGTGGTGCCGTCGGCCTGCTGGAAGGCCTCGAAGATCACCATCAGGTTGTCCTTGGCGATCCCGATCCCGGTGTCGGTCACGCTGAAGGCCACGACCCCCTCGGCCGACCGCAGGCTCGTCGACATGAAGGCCATGCCGGGCGGCGGCGGTGCCACCGTGAGCGTGACGGAGCCGGCGTCGGTGAACTTCACCGCGTTCGACAGCAGGTTGTTCAGCACCTGCACGAGGCGCTGACGGTCGGTGTCGATGGTGGGCGCCATGCCGTCGGCCACGCCGACGGTCAGGTCCAGGCCCTTCTGGTCGGCCAGCGGGCGGAAGGTCTCCTGCAGGTCGTCGAGCAGGCCGGCCAGGTCGAACGGAGCCGGCACGAGCTGCATCTTGCCGGCCTCGACCTTGGACAGGTCGAGGATGTCGCTGATGAGGGTCAGCAGGTCGGCGCCGGCACCGTGGATGCTCCTGGCGAACTCGATCTGCTTGGCCGTCAGGTTCCCGTCGGGGTCGTCGCCCAGCAGCTTGGCCAGGATCAGGAGGCTGTTGAGCGGCGTCCGCAGCTCATGGCTCATGTTGGCGAGGAACTCGGACTTGAACCTCGACGTCAGGGCCAGCTGCTCGGCCCGCTCCTCCAGCGCCTGCCGGGCCAGCTCGATCTCGGTGTTCTTGACCTCGATGGCCTGGTTCTGCTCGGCCAGCTGGGCCGCCTTCTCCTCCAGCTCGGCGTTGGTCTGCTGGAGCTCCTCCTGCTGGACCTGCAGCAGCTCCTCCGACGCCTTGAGCGACTGGGCCTGGTCCTCCAGCTCCAGGTTGGAGCGCCGCAGCTCGTCCTGCTGGGCCTGGAGCTCCTCGGACTGGCTCTGCAGCTCCTGCGCCAGGCGCTGGGACTCCTCCAGCAGCTCCTCGGTGCGGCTGTTGGCGATGATCGTCGACAGCACCACGCCGACGGTCTCGACGATCTGCTCCAGGAAGGACCGGTTCACCGCGCTGAACGGCCGGAACGCCGCCAGCTCGATCACGCCGAGCACCTGCTCCTCGAACACCACCGGCAGCACGACAACGTTGACCGGGGGGGCCTCGCCCAGCCCCGACGTGATGCGGATGTAGTCCGACGGCGCCTCGGCCACGAGGATCGACTTCTTCTCGAGCGCGGCCTGGCCGACAAGGCTCTCGCCCACCTTGAACTCGTTCTTGATGCCCTTGCGGGACGTGTAGCCGTAGCTGGCGATCAGCCGGAAGACGGTGTCGCCCTCGGGGTGCTTGGCCGAGAACCGGGCCTCGCCCAGGAAGAAGGCGCCGTGCTGGGCCGAGACCAGCGGCGTCAGCTCGGACATGATCAGCCGCGACACCGTCCGCAGGTCCCGCTGGCCCTGGAGCATGGCCGAGATGCGGGCCAGGTTGGACTTGAGCCAGTCCTGCTCCTCGTTGACCTGGGTCGTCCCCCGGAGGTTGGCGATCATCTGGTTGATCGTGTCCTTGAGGTCGCCGACCTCGCCGGTGGCGTCGACGGTGATCGACCGGGTCAGGTCGCCCTGGGTGACGGCGCTGGACACCTCCGCGATGGCCCGCACCTGGGTGGTGAGGTTGCCGGCCAGCAGGTTGACGTTCTCGGTGAGCCCCTTCCACGTGCCGGAGACGCCCGCCACCTCGGCCTGGCCGCCGAGCTTGCCCTCGGTGCCGACTTCTCTCGCGACCCTCGTGACCTCCACCGCGAAGGACCCGAGCTGGTCGACCATGGTGTTGATCGTGTTCTTGAGCTGGAGGATCTCGCCCCTGGCGTCGACGGTGATCTTCTGGGACAGGTCGCCCTTGGCCACCGCGGTGGTGACCTGGGCGATGTTGCGGACCTGGTCGGTGAGGTTGTCGGCCATCGAGTTCACCGAGTCGGTGAGGTCCTTCCACGTGCCGGCCACGCCCCGCACCTCGGCCTGGCCGCCGAGCTCTCCCTGGGTGCCCACCTCCCTCGCCACCCGGGTGACCTCGTCGGCGAAGCTGCCGAGCTGGTCGACCATGGTGTTGATGGTGTTCTTCAGCTCCAGCAGCTCGCCCCGCACGTCCACGGTGATCTTCTGGGTCAGGTCGCCCTTGGCCACCGCGGTGGTGACCTGGGCGATGTTGCGGACCTGGCCGGTGAGGTTGCCGGCCAGCTGGTTGACGTTGTCGGTGAGGTCCTTCCACGTGCCGGACACGCCCTTGACCTGGGCCTGACCGCCGAGCCTTCCTTCCGTGCCGACCTCCCGGGCCACCCTCGTGACCTCGTCGGCGAAGGACCCGAGCTGGTCGACCATGGTGTTGATCGTGCTCTTGAGCTCGAGGATCTCCCCCCTGGCGTCGACGGTGATCTTCTGGCTCAGGTCGCCCTTGGCCACCGCCGTGGTCACCTGGGCGATGTTGCGCACCTGGCTGGTGAGGTTGCCGGCCAGGTGGTTCACGTTGTCGGTCAACCGCTTCCACGTGCCGGAGACCCCGGATACCTCGGCCTGACCGCCCAATCGTCCTTCGGTGCCGACCTCTCTCGCGACCCTGGTGACCTCGTCGGCGAAGGATCCGAGCTGGTCGACCATGGTGTTGATCGTGCTCTTGAGCTCGAGGATCTCGCCCCTGGCGTCGACGGTGATCTTCTGGCTGAGGTCGCCCTTGGCCACCGCCGTGGTGACCTGGGCGATGTTGCGGACCTGGCTGGTGAGGTTGCCGGCCAGCTGATTGACGTTGTCGGTGAGGTCCTTCCAGGTGCCGGACACGCCGGCGACCTCGGCCTGACCGCCCAGGCGGCCCTCGATGCCGACCTCTCTCGCCACCCGGGTGACCTCGTCGGCGAAGCTGCCGAGCTGGTCGACCATGGTGTTGATGGTGTCCTTGAGCTCGAGGATCTCGCCCCGGGCGTCGACCGTGATCTTCTGGGACAGGTCGCCGCGGGCGACGGCGGTGGTGACCTGGGCGATGTTGCGGACCTGGCTGGTGAGGTTGCCGGCCAGCTGGTTGACGTTGTCGGTGAGGCCTTTCCAGGTGCCGCTGACGCCCGCCACCTCGGCCTGACCGCCGAGACGGCCCTCGATGCCGACCTCTCTCGCCACCCGGGTGACCTCGTCGGCGAAGCTGCCGAGCTGGTCGACCATGGTGTTGATCGTCCGCTTGAGCTCCAGCAGCTCGCCCCGCACGTCGACGGTGATCTTCTGGGACAGGTCGCCCCGGGCGACGGCGGTCGTCACCTGGGCGATGTCCCGGACCTGGTCGGTGAGGTTCGAGGCCATGAAGTTGACCGACTCCGTCAGGTCCTTCCACGTGCCGCTGACGCCCTTGACCAGGGCCTGGCCGCCGAGCTTGCCCTCGGTGCCGACCTCCCGCGCCACCCTGGTGACCTCGTCGGCGAAGGCCGACAGCTGGTCGACCATGGTGTTGATCGTGTTCTTCAGCTCGAGGATCTCGCCCCGGGCGTCGACGGTGATCTTCTGGGACAGGTCGCCCTTGGCCACCGCGGTGGTGACCTGGGCGATGTTGCGGACCTGGCTGGTGAGGTTGCCGGCCAGCTGGTTGACGTTGTCGGTGAGGTCCTTCCAGGTGCCGGAGACGTCGCGCACCTCGGCCTGCCCGCCCAGGCGACCTTCGGTTCCCACCTCGCGGGCCACCCGGGTGACCTCGTCGGCGAAAGACCGGAGCTGGTCGACCATGGTGTTGATGGTGTTCTTCAGCTCCCGGATCTCGCCCCGGGCGTCGACGGTGATCTTCTGGGACAGGTCGCCCCGGGCGACGGCGGTGGTGACCTGGGCGATGTTGCGGACCTGGCTGGTGAGGTTGCCGGCCAGCTGGTTGACGTTGTCGGTGAGGTCCTTCCAGGTGCCGGAGACGCCCGCCACCTCGGCCTGACCGCCGAGCCGTCCCTCGGTACCGACCTCCCTCGCGACCCGGGTGACCTCGTCGGCGAAGGCCCGGAGCGTCTCGGTCATGGAGTTGATGGTGTCGGCCAGGGCCGCCACCTCGCCCTTGGCCGCCACGGTGATCTTCTGGGACAGGTCGCCGCGGGCGACGGCGGTGGTGACCTGGGCGATGTTGCGGACCTGGGTGGTCAGGTTCCCGGCCATGAAGTTCACCGAGTCGGTGAGGTCCTTCCAGGTGCCGGCGACTCCCGGCACGTCGGCCTGCCCGCCGAGCTTGCCCTCGGTGCCCACCTCCCGAGCCACTGTCGTCACCTGCTCGGCGAAGACCCGCAGGGTCTCGGTCATCGAGTTGAGGGTGTCGGCCAGCGCCGCCACCTCGCCCTTGGCCTCGACGGTGATGCGCTGGGACAGGTCGCCCCGCGCCACCGCGGCCGACACCTGGGCGATGTTGCGGACCTGGTCGGTGAGGTTGCCGGCCATGAAGTTCACCGAGTCGGTGAGGTCCTTCCACGTGCCGGAGACGCCCCTGACCTGGGCCTGGCCGCCGAGCTTGCCCTCGGTGCCGACCTCCCTGGCCACCCGGGTGACCTCCTCGGCGAAGCTCCCCAGCTGGTCGACCATGGTGTTGATCGTGTTCTTCAGCTCGAGGATCTCGCCCCGGGCGTCGACGGTGATCTTCTGGGACAGGTCGCCCTTGGCGACGGCGGTGGTGACCTGGGCGATGTTGCGCACCTGGCTGGTGAGGTTGCCGGCCAGCTCGTTGACGTTGTCGGTGAGCGCCTTCCACGTGCCCGACACGCCCTTGACCTTCGCCTGGCCGCCGAGCTTGCCCTCGGTGCCGACCTCCCTGGCCACCCGGGTGACCTCGTCGGCGAAGCTGCCGAGCTGGTCGACCATGCCGTTGACGACAGCGCCGATCCTCGCGAACTCGCCCTTCACCGGCTGGCCGCCGATGTTGAGCGCCATCTTCTGGGTCAGGTCGCCCTGGGCCACCGCCTGGATGACGCGGGCCACCTCGGTGGTGGGGCGGACCAGGTCGTCGATCAGGTGGTTGACCGAGGCGACGCAGTGTGCCCACGACCCGCTGGCGTTCTCCAGGGCGACCCGCTCCGACATCCTGCCCTCGCGGCCGACGACCCTGCCCACCCGGTTGAGGTCCTTGGCCAGGTGGGAGTTGAGCTCCGCCACCCGGTTGAACGCCCGGCCCATCTGCCCCGCCCGCCCGGCGCGACGGGTCGACAGGCGGACGGTGAAGTCGCCCCGCCCGAGCGCGTCGAGCGCCTCCAGCAGGTCGTCCAGCAGCGGGTCGGAGCCGTCGGCTCGACCATTTGGCCGACCGTTGGCGCCGTCGGGCGCGTCAGCCGTGGGCGTGGCCGTGGCTTGCCGGCTCCGGCCGTTCCCCCCAGTCGATCTCGGCATGTCGGAGAACCTCCAGTCGGTTCAGGGTCGGCGCGTCACAGGCCGAGCGTGCGGGCGCCGTCGACCAGGACGGCGCTGCCGCTGACGTAGGCGGCGGGCGCGGAGCAGAGGAACGCCACGACCCGCCCGAAGTCGGCGGGATCGCCGAGGGGCACGCCGTCGGGCGCCCCGACGGCCAGCAGCCGGTCGGTGGCGTGGTAGCCGGGCAGGGCCAGGTTGAGGGTGACCCCGTCGGCGAACAGGTCGGCCGCCGCGGTCTTGGCCCAGCCGTACAGGCCGGCCCGCGCCGCGTTGGACAGGGCCAGCGTCGGGATGGGCTGCTTCACCGCCGACGACGTGATCAGCACGATGCGGCCCCAACCGGCTCGCCGCATGTGGGGGACCGCCTCGCGTACGAGTCGCACGGACGTGACGAGGTTGGCGTTGAGGGCGGCGGCCAGCTGCTCGTCGGTGACCTCCAGGGCCCGGGCCGCAGGCGGGCCGCCGGCGTTGGCCACGAGGACGTCGAGGGAGCCGAACCGCTCGACCGCGGCCTGCACCAGGCGGGCGGGTGTCGCCGGGTCGGTGACGTCGGCGACCACAGCCAGCACGTCGGTCGACGCCGCCAGCTCCTGCCTCGGTCTCCCGCAGCGCCTGCTCGCCCCGCGCGCAGATCACCAGCCGGGCACCCTCGGCGGCCAGGGCCAGGGCCGACGCCCGCCCCAGACCCTTGGATGCGGCGGTGACCAGCGCCACCTTGCCGGCGAGGCCGAGGTCCATGCGCCCTCAGGTTTCGACGACGGCGAGGGCGTGGTCGACCCGGTTGAGTGACTCCGGGTCGCCGTCGTGGTCGACGACCACGATGTCCTCGATGCGCGCGCCGAACCGACCGGGCAGGTAGATCCCCGGCTCGATCGAGAAGGCGTGGCCGGGCCGCAGCGGCAGCGTGTTGCCGCTCACCACGTAGGGGTCCTCGTGTTCCTCCAGGCCGATTCCGTGCCCGGTGCGGTGCACGAAGTAGGGCCCGTACCCGCCGGCGGTGATGATGCCCCGGGCGACGGCGTCGACCGCCTCGCAGGTGGCGCCGGCGGTGGCCGCGCCAACCGCCTCGGCCTGGGCCCGGCGCAGGATGCCGTACAGCTCGACGAACTCGTCGGGGGGAGGGCCGGTGAAGACGGTGCGGGTGATGTCGGAGCAGTAGCCGTCGAGGGTGCCGCCGAAGTCGCAGACGACCGCCTCCCGGGGACCGATGACGCGGTCGCCGGCGTCGTGGTGGGGGCTGGCCGAGTTGGGCCCGCTGCCGACGATGGCGAAGTTGACGACCTGGTGCCCGGCGTCGACGAGCCGGTCGCCTATGTCGCGCGACACCTCGGCCTCGGTGCGGCCGATGAGGGGTATCTCGCCCCCGACGAGTTGGGCGGCGACGACGTCGGCGGCGGCCGACGCCCGCCTGAGGGCGTCCACCTCGGCGTCGTCCTTGACGGCCCGCAGCAGGGAGATGACGGTCGAGGACGGAAGCCACTCCCGGCCGGGGAGGGCGTCCTGGAGGCGGAGGACGAAGGTGGCCCAGGTGCGGTCGGATACGGCCAGCCGCTTGCGGTCGGGCCCCACCAGGCCAGCGACCAGGGCGATCGGGTCGTCGGTCTCGTCCCAGGCCCTGATCCGGAACAGCTCGGGGTGGGGAGCGACCCGTGGTTCCTCGAGGAGGGGGACGACAAGGGTGGCGTCGCCCTCGACCGGCAGGACCAGCATGGTCAGCCTCTCGAGGGGCATCGCCTGGTAGCCGGTCAGCCACGGCAGGTCGGCACCGACGGACAGGAGCAGGACGTCGACACCCAGGTCCGCCATGCGGGCCTTCGTCTTCGTCGCTCGTTCCGAGAGCACCGGAGTCGTCGTCACCGGCCCGAGGCTACCGCCCACCGGGCCGCCCGCCGATCCCCGTGCCGCGGCGGCAGGTGACGAATTCGTGCCCCTCCGGTAGTCTGGCGAGACAGTGTCGAGCCGGTAGGCGGTCCTTCAGGGGGCAGGGGGCGCGGCAGGTTCGACCACCACCCCGGGAGTGCGCGCGCCAGCCGATGCGGAGTCGCTGAGCAGGGGCCTCGACGCCATCTCCCGCTTCGTCGTGGGCGACGTCACGCTGCGCGCCGCCTTGGACGAGGTGGCCCGGGCCGCCCAGCAGGCGGTGCGGCACGCCGACATGGCCGGGCTCACCATGTTCGTCGGCGGGCGTCCGGCCACGACGGTGTTCACCGACGAGCTGGCCCCGAAGATCGACGCCGCCCAGTACGAATCGGGCACCGGCCCCTGTCTGGACGCCCTCCGCAGCGGCACCCTGTCCCGCAGTGACCACCTCGACCAGGACCCCCACTGGCCACCGTTCAGCGAGGCGGCGGTGGCCCACGGCTTCCAGAGCGTCCTGTCGCTCCCCGTGGTCGCCGGCCGGCACGAACCGGTAGGGGCCCTCAACTTCTACTCCCGCAGCCCGGAGGCGTTCTCCGGCGACGACGCCGTGGCGGTGGGCAGCCAGTTCGCCAGCCAGATCGCCATCGCCCTGCGCAGCTCCCAGGCCGTCGCGCCCATCGGCGACCTCCAGGCCGCCGCTGCCGACGGCGAGGCCCCGGACACGCCGGACGCGATCGTCGCGGCCGAGCTGGCCGACCGGATGGACCGGGTCATCACCGGGCTCATCCGCAGCTCGACCAAGCTGCTGCCCGACGACGTCCCCCGGCGCCTCACCGAGGCGACGAGCCGGATCGGCCTCCACGGCGCCACGATCCTTCTGGCCGACCTCGAGCACCGGGTGCTCACGCCCCTCGCTCCCGACCACCGTCTGGGAGTCCAGGAGATCGACGGCACGGTCGCCGGGCGGGCGTTCCAGCTGGAGCGGCCGGTCGTCGTCAACGGCGAGGGCGGCCGTTCGGGCATCTGGATGCCCCTGGTCGACGGCGCCGAACGGCTGGGGGTCATCTACCTGGAGAGCCCGGCCACGTCGCCCCTCCTCCTGCGCCGCATCGAGGACCTGGCCGGCCTGGTGGCAGAGCTGATCGTCTCGAAGTCGCAGTACGGGGACGCCTTGAAGCTGGCGGCGCGCAACCGCGACATGACGCTGGCGGCCGAGCTGCGCTGGGCCATCGTGCCGCCGCTCACCTTCAGCGGCGAGAAGGTGGGGATCGCCTGCGTGCTGGAGCCGGCGTACGAGGTGGCGGGGGACGCCTTCGACTATGCGATCAACGACGGCGTCCTGCACCTGGCCGTCATGGACGCCATGGGTCACGGTTTGGAAGCCAGCCGGATGGCGAACCTGGTGATCGCCGCCTACCGGATGGCCCGCCGCCGCGGCCTTGACCTCCCGGCGACGTACCGGCTGATGGACGAGGCCCTGGCCGACCAGTTCGGCGAGGAGCGCTTCGTCACCGCCCAGCTGGCCACCCTCGACACCGACACCGGCAGGATGCGGTGGCTCAACGCCGGGCACCCCCGACCCCTGCTCCTGCGCCAGGGACGGGTGGCTTTCGAGCTGAAGTGCGAGCCGACGCTTCCGCTGGGACTCGGCGGTGAGCCGACCATGGCCGAGGTGTCCCTGGAGCCGACCGATGCCCTTCTGTTCTTCACCGACGGGATCGTGGAGGCGGCGTCACCCGCCGGCGAGCGCTTCGGCACCGAGCGGCTGCTCGACTTCACCCGCCGGGCGCTGGCCGACAGGCAGACGCTGGCCGAGACGGCGAGGCGCCTGGTGCGGGCCGTTCGCGCCCACCGGGCCGGCCCACTGGCCGACGACGCCACCATCCTCTTCGCCGACTGGCACCCCTGAGTCAGATCAGCCGCTGCAGGTAGCCGTTGTTGACCAGACACATGACGTTGATCTGGGCCGCGCACTCCGGCACGAAAGAGCCGACGAGCAGGTACTGGACGCCGCGGCCGGGCTGACCGAAGCCGGGGGCGATCGGCCCACCGTCGACCCTGAACTCCCTGATCACCTGGTACAGGTGGTAGTTGCAGGCCGCCGGCAGGGCTTGGTTGTCCAGGCTCTGGGGCGGGAGGGCACGGTAGGAGTACGGAGTGCCGGCCGGGGCGAGGAATCTGCCGAACTCGCTGCCATAGCGGTCGATCCGCTGGCCCGGGCGCAGCGGCAGGATCTGCTCGATGGGCTGACCGTTCGGGCCGAACAGGAACCCGTTGGCCGGCGGGAAGCGCCAGCTGCCCTGGCCGTTGTTCGCCGTCGGGTCCCAGTAAACCGAGAGGAACTGCTCAGGGGTCAGCCCGGCGAAGCGGTCGTAGCGAGTCAGCTGCTGCCCGACCGGTCCGGCGGTGGGCAGCTGGGCGGGCCCGAGCCGGGGGTCGCCGCTGAAGTCGGCGGCCGAGCATTGCGTCGAGGATGACGACGGTGTGGCAGACAGCGCCGGGTGGGCGGTCCCCGCCACCCAGATCAGCGAGAAAACGACCGCCGCGGTCCAACGTCGGATCTTCATTCCGCCCCTCCTGGAGTCAACCCAGCCGGCGGCGGCAGACTAGCCAGAGGTGCAGGTGCCGTGCTCAGGCGCCGACGGCACCTCGTCGTGAGACTCCAGCGGGCTCGCTGGCTTCACTCGTGTGAACGGGGGAGGCCATGTCGCGGCGGCATTTCAGCCGGCCGGAGCTCCCAGCCGGAAGTGCACCCAGTCGTACTCGACGGTCGCCTCGGTCGCACACTCGCCGTCACGGACGACTGGGCTGATCGAGTCCAGCGGGGCCAATGTGGGCGTCGTACCGAAGTAGTAGATCGGCGGGTAGTAGTAGGCGTCGACTCGGGGGGACGAGCTGCATCCGCCGAACGGGGGCCCGGGGAGCCCTCTCGCACCCCGCACTTCACTGGTGCTGAAGTTCCTGAGGAGGAGGGAGGTCGGTGCTTCGGCGGCGCCGACGACTGTCCAGGACGACGCTGCGTGGTCGTACACCCACCCAGCCCACAGCTTGTCGCCCAGGTGGTAGGCGAGCAGGTAGTAGAACTTCCCCGGCGACCAGTCGTACCGGATGACCGCGGTCGAGGGAACGGGCCCGTCGTTGGCGATGGCGATGGCGGCTATCGGGCCCTCATCGTCGGTCGAGAGCGCGACGGCGCCGGGATGGTGCTCGACGTAGAACGTCGGCCCGTAGACGTAGCCGGTCGTCGGCGCTTGGTCCGGGCCCGGCTCCGGGATCGGCGCCACGTAGACCCACTGACCGATCCCGTTCGGACGGTCAAAGGTAGGCACTCCCCAAACGGCCGTCGGGACAGTCTGGATGTGCGACTCGACCTGGGCCAAGGCCGGGATGGGATCGAAGGCCGCCGCGACAACGCCGGCCACAAGAACAAGCGCGCACAGGAAGCGGCGCCGAGGCCTCATCTGGCGGCGGCCGGGCTGCGACTCCGCGCGAGGCTTTCCCGCCGAGACTTCATCCGTTAGATGTCGGCCAGCGAGGCCGCCGACTTGACTGCTGTTGCCAGCGGTCAGGCGCCGACCGGCACCTCGTGGAACGTCACCATCCACCAGTCGAGGCGTTCGCCCGACGGCGGGGTCCAGTTGCCGGTGATCCGCACGTCGCCCGGCGGCGGAGCGGGACGGCCACAGCCCATCAGCCGTCGGCCCTTGCGGTCGGTGAAGACCAGGCCGTCGGGATCGTCGGCGTCGCCCCGGATGTCGAATCGGCCCTGGTGGTGAAGGCGGTGATGATGCGAACACAACGCCACCAGGTTCCAGGTGTCGGTGGGACCACCGTCGAGCCAATGGACGATGTGGTGGATCTGCAACCAGGCGGTGTGGTCGCAGCCCGGCACCCGACAGCCCCGGTCTCGTTCCTCGATCACCATGCGGGTGCGCTCGGGCACCAGCCGCAGGGCCCGGCCCACGCTGACCGCCACCCCGTGGCGGTCGTGTTCGACGGTCTTGACCCGCCCGTCACAGCCCAGGTGGCGCAGCACGGCGTCGGGCAGGCCCGGGCCCAGGTGCAGGTTGCCGCGGCCGTCGGGGTGGAGGTGCACCACCACCGTCTGGGCGTCGTGATGACCGCGGGTGGCGTGGTCGGCGGCCAGGGCCCGTTCGGCCACCGCCACCAGGGCGTCGGCCCACGACTCCAGCTTCTGGCGTTCCCGCTCGAGCTCCAGGGCCCGCTGCGACCTTGGCCCCCTCCTCGGCCCCCAGGGTCCCCCAGCACCGCCACCAGCCGTCGTCGTCGTGGCCGAAGTCGACCCGGCGCCGCTCGGGCTCGGGTTCGGGCTTGTCGGCCTCGAACACATACTTGGACAGGACCCGCGACAGTTGGCTGACGGTGGCCTGGCGGGCGAACTCGGCGACCGAGGCATCGGCCGACGCCGGGGCGTGGCGACAGATCAGCGCCACCTGGTCCTCGCTCAGCTCCCCGGCCTCGAAGGCGGCCCGGGTGTGGGGCAGCTCACCCAGCCGCCGGGCCATGGTGACCAGCCGCTGAGCCCGCTTGGGCGACACCCCGCACTTCCAGCCCACCCAATGACAAGGCGAGAGGATGTCGGCCCCCTCCCACGACCCCGTCGCCAGCACGTCGGCGATCAGGCCGACCAGGCGGCCGGCGGCGGCGTTGGCCACCCCGCACACCTGGGCCACCTCGGCCTCCAGGGCCATGGCGGTGACCTCCCGCTCCGTCGCCGTGCTCATCCCGCCATGGTACCGAACAGATGTTCGACTCCGCAAGGAGATTTCACATCTTTTCAAATGTTTCCACTGCCGGCCGATCTCGGAGCCGCTGATAACGAGCCAACGCCTCTAGGCGCTCCTCGGCGTGGTCGACGATCGGTGATGGATAACCGCCTGGCGCACCGCCGGGCAGCTTCCACGGCTCGTGGACGAACCTGGCGTCGACGTCGCGCAGCTCGGGGATCCACCGCCGCACATACGTGCCGTCGGGGTCGAACTTCCTGCCCTGCGCCGTCGGGTTGAAGATGCGGAAGAACGGCGAGGGGTCGGTGCCGGTGCCGGCGACCCACTGCCAGTTGTGCTGGTTGGACGCGAGGTCGCCGTCCTGCAGGCGGGCCATGAACAGGCGGGCGCCGCGGCGCCAGTCGAGGTGGAGGTCCTTGACCAGGAAGCTGGCGGTGATCATGCGCACCCGGTTGTGCATCCACGCCTCCGCGGCCAGCTGGCGCATGCCGGCGTCGACGACGGGATAGCCGGTCCGGCCCTCCACCCAGGCGTCGAAGCGGCGGTCGGCGTCGCGGCCGGTGTCAACCTCGAACGCGGCCATCCCGGGGCGGAACGACGTGCGGGCGGAGGTGGGGGAGAAGGCCAGGACGGCGGCGTAGAACTCCCGCCACGCCACCTCGGTGCGGAAGCGGTCGTCGTCGACCGCGGCCAGGACCTGTCGAGGATGCAGGCAACCGAACCGCAGGTACGGGCTGAGGCGGCTTGTATGGTCCCCACCGGGCACGTCTCGACCCTCGCGATACGACGCCACGCGGTCGGCGAACTCCTCCAGGCGACGCAGGCCGGCCAATTCGCCGGGCGGCATGATCGTCGTCGGACCGAGGTCGGGCGCCACGGGCACCGCCTCGCTGGCCACCCCCGAGGCCCACCGCGGTCTCGTCGGCGCCGCCGCCGGCGTCGACCAGCCGTGGGCGCGCCAAGCCCGGTAGAACGGCGTGAACACTTTGTACGGCGTCCCGCCGCCGGTCGTGATCTCGCCCGGCGCCACTGCGTACGGCGAGTCCACCCCCACCAACCGGCGACCGTCGCCCGCCACGACATCCGAGACCGCATCGTCCCGCCGGGTGCCGTAGGGGCCGAAGTCGTCGGTGACGAACACCTCGGTGGCGTCGACCTCCCGCGCCACCGCCGCCACGACGTCGACGGGCGTCCCTCGCCGAAGCACCAACCGGCCGCCGGTGCGCTCGTGGAGGTCGGCCAGGCAGCCGGCCAGGAAGGCGAGCCGGGGCGCACCCGACGTCCGCACCAGCGCAGGGTCCAGAACGAACAGCGGGACCACCTCGTCGGCGGCGGCCAGCGCCGCCTGCAGGGCCGGGTGGTCGGCCAGCCGCAGGTCCCGCCGCAGCCAGAGGATCGATGCGCCTACGGCGACGTCCCAGCTGCGGCCTCGGCAGCCTGGCGGGCGTGATAGCTCGACCGGGTCAGCGGCGACGCCTCCACGTGGGCGAACCCCATCGCCCGCCCCGCGTCGGCGAGCCGGGCGAACTCGTCGGGCGTCCACCAGCGGGCGACGGGCACGTGGTCGGCGGTGGGCCGCAGGTACTGGCCGACGGTGACGATGTCGACGCCGACGTTGCGCAGGTCGGCCATGGCCGCCAGCACCTCCTCGTCGGACTCGCCCATGCCCACGATGAGGCCCGACTTGGTGAAAAGCCCGGCGCGTCGGGCCCGACCCAGCACGGCCAGGCTGCGGACGTAGGAGGCCGACGGCCGCACCAGCCGCTGCAGGCGGGCGACGGTCTCCAGGTTGTGGTTGAGGATGTCGGGCCGAGCCTCGAAGATCACGGCTAGGGCCGCAGGATCGCCCTTGCAGTCGGGGATCAGCACCTCCACCGTGGTCGCCGGGCACCGACGCCGGATGGCCCGGACCGTCTCGGCCATCGCCCCCGCCCCGCCGTCCGCAAGGTCGTCTCGCGCCACGGCGGTTACAACTGCGTGGGCCAGCCCCATCTCGGCCACGGCCTCGGCCACATGGGCCGGCTCGCCGGGATCGGGGGGGCCCGACGGCCGGCGGGTGTCGACCAGGCAGAACTTGCAGGCGCGGGTGCAGCGGTCGCCGTTGACCATGAACGTGGCGGTGCCGTCGTTCCAGCACTCGAAGATGTTGGGACAGCCGGCCTCCTCGCACACCGTCACCAGGTCGAGCGACCGCATGGTGCGCTTGATCTCCCGGTAGGCCGGCCCCATGTCGGCCTGGACCCGAAGCCACTGGGGCTTGCGCGCCGCGATCGGCAACCCGGCGGCGTCGCCGGGCACCGACGGCCGCGTGCCGTCCACGCCGACGAACTGGACCGCCCCGCCGTCCCACGCCGCCGCCGCCCGCTCCACCACCCGGTCGACCACCTCGGCCATCGTCACGTCGACACCCTCGGCGGCCAGCGACGTGACCTTCCGGCCCGGGATCCCGCAGGGCACGATCTTGTCGAACCAGGCCAGGTCGGGGTCCACGTTGAGGGCGAAGCCGTGCATGGTGCGACCCCGGCTGCGCCGCACGCCGATAGCGCAGACCTTCCGGGGATCAGGACCGTCGGGGTCGACCCAGACGCCGGGGTACCCGGGCACCCGGCCGACGCCGGGCAGCCCGACGCCCGGCAGCCCGAGGTCCGCGCACACGTCGATCACAAGCTGCTCGACCGAGCGGACGTAGGCGGGCGTGGCGTCGGGCCCGGTCGGCCACGAGAGGATCGGGTAGCCGACCAGCTGGCCGGGGCCGTGGTAGGTGACGTCGCCCCCGCGGTCGGTGCGGACCAGTTCCGCACCCAGGTCCGCGGGGTCCACCAGCACGTGGTCGAGGGTGCCGCGCAGCCCCAGGGTGTAGACGTGCGGGTGCTCGAGCAGTAGCAGGTACGGGTCGGTGGCGTGCTCGAAAAGCGCCCGCTGGAGGGCGTGGGCGTCGGCGAAGGGAGCCCGTCCGAGCCACCGGGCCCTCAGCATCGAAGGGCGCCGGGCGTCACAGCTCCTGGGACCAATCCCGGGTCTCGAGGATCTCGCGCACCCGGGCCACGAACGCCGAAGCGTAGGCGCCGTCGAAGGCCCGGTGGTCGAAGCTCATGGCGATGATGCCGACGGGGTGGATGGCGATGGCGTCGGTACCGTCGGGCAGCTCGACGACGACGGGTCGTTTCTTGACGCCGTCGGTGGACACGATCGCCACCTGGGGCTGGTTGATGACCGGCGCGGTGATGAGCGTGCCGAACCCACCGGGGTTGGTGATGGTGAACGTCCCGCCGGAGATCTCGTCCGCGCTCAGCTTCCTGGTCCTCGCCCGGTTGGCCAGGTCGGCGGTCTCCCTGGCGATCGACCGCAGCCGCTTGGAGTCGGCGTCGTGGATGACAGGGACGATGAGGCCCTCGAAGTTGATGTCGACGGCGATGCCCAGGTGGACGGCCCGGTGGACGATGAGCTTGTCGTCCTCGACCGACGCGTTGACGTGCGGGAAGTCCCGGATGGCGTCGATCACCGCCCTCGACACGAACGGCAGGTAGGTGAGGGAGAAGCCCTCCGCCTCCTTCCACGTTGCCCGTGCCGGCTTGCGGGCCTTGTCGACGTTGGCGAAGTCGACCTCGATGGCGGTGAGCACGTGGGCCGACGTGTCCTGGGACCGCACCATGTGCTCGGCCGTGCGCCGGCGGATGTTGGAGAACGGGATCACTTCGTGCTCGTCGCGCGACGCGGCTGCGGGCGCGGGCTGCCGGGCGGGAGCCGCCTCCGGCCTCGGAGCGACCGCCGCCGTCTGGCGGGGCCCGGCCCTGGCCGCCCCCCGGTCGAGGTGGGCGAGGACGTCGTCGCGGGTGATGCGGTTGTCGTAGCCGGTGCCGGTGATGTCGTCGGCGTCGAGGTTGTTCTCGGAGATGAGCCGGCGCACCACCGGCGACAGCACCCGGCGGCCACCGGACCGGGGGGCCGGCGCCTCGGCGGACTGCGCCGGCGCAGGCTCGGGCTCGGGTGCCGGCTCGGGCTCGGACCTACCAATGTCGGGCTCCGCCTCGGGCGCCGCTACTGCCTCCGCCTCGGCCTCGGCGGTTGCCTCAGGCTCGGCTTCGGGCGGTGCGTCCCCTGCCTCCTTCGCCGCTGTCGCGGTCTCGCCCTGACCGTTGGATTCGCCCTGGCCGTCCGCCTCGGCCTCGGCCCGGCCGCCGTCGTCCCCGTCCGTCTCGGCGGCGCCGTCTGCGGCCTGGTCGGAGATCACCGCCAGCTTGGCGCCGACGTCGACGGTCTCGCCCTCCTGCACCAGGATCTCGGTGAGGTAGCCGGCCGACGACGACGGCACCTCCGAGTCGACCTTGTCGGTGGAGACCTCGAACAGGGTCTCGTCGGCCTCGACCTTGTCGCCGACGGCCTTGAACCACCGGGTGATCGTGCCCTCGGTGACGGTTTCGCCCAACTGCGGCATGGTGATGTCGGCCATCAGCCGTGCAACCCCCTTCCGGTGAGTGACATGACCGCCTCGCCGAAGGTCTCGGACAGCGTCGGGTGCGGGTGGATGTAGGGAGCCATGTCGTCGGGCGTCGCCTCCCAGTTCACTGCCAGGTAGGCCTCGCCCAGCTGCTCGGTGACCCACGGGCCGGCCATGTGGACGCCCAGCAGCCGCCCGGCCCTGCCGTCGGCACCCTTCTCGGCCACCACCTTCACCAGCCCGTCGGTGTCGCCGATGATCATGGCCCGGCTGCTCGACGCGAACCGGTGCTTGGACACGACGAGGTCGATGCCGCGCTCGCGGGCGGCGGCCTCGGTGATCCCGGCGAAGGCGACCTCGGGATGGCAGTAGATGCACCAGGGGACGGCGCCGTAGTCGACGGGCACCGGGGTCTCGCCGAGGATGTCCTGGATGGCGACGATGGCCTCGGCGAAGCCGACGTGGGCCAGCTGCGGCGTGTTGACCAGGTCGCCGACGGCGTAGACACCTTTTTCGCCGGTGCGCATCAGCTCGTCGACCACGGCGAAGCCTCGACCGTCGACCTCCACGGCCGTGTCCTCCAGGCCGATCCCGTCGCTGAGGGGACGGCGGCCGACCGACACCACCACGGCGTCGACGACAACCGACCCGCCGTCGCCGAAGCTCACGGTGGTCTGGCCGTCGCCGGGCTCGTGGCCGTGGACGGGCACGCCGGTGTGGACGTCGATGCCGCGCCGCTTGAACGAGCGGGCCACGACCTCGGCCACGTCGGCGTCGCACCCCGGCAGGATCTTGGGCAGGGCCTCGAGCACGGTGATCTGAACGCCCAGGTCGCTCATCATGGAGGCGAACTCGCAGCCGATGGCGCCCCCGCCGACGACCACGGCCGACCCCGGCAGCTGGTCGAGGGCCAGCACCTCGTCGGACGTCATCACGAGCTGGCCGTCGACCTCGAAGCCCGGAATGGTGCGGGGCACGGACCCGGTCGCCAGCACGACGGCCCGTCCGACCAGATCGGTGCCGTCGGCGAGACGGACCGTCCGCTCCGGCCGCAACGAGCCCCGGCTCTCGTACACCGTGACGTTGCGGCCCTCGAGCAGGGACTGCAGGCCCTTCCAGAGCTGGTTGACCACCTTCTGCTTGCGGGCCTGGCTGGTGGCGAAGTCGACCGTGGGCTGGTCGGCGTGGACGCCGAACTCCTTGGCGCCGGCCACCGTGCGGAACACGCTGGCCGTCTCGAGGAACTGCTTGGCGGGGATGCAGCCGCGGTGCAGGCAGGTGCCGCCCACCTTGTCCTGCTCGACGACGGCGACGTTCAGCCCGGCGGCGGCGCCGTAGAGGGCGGCCGCGTACCCACCGGGGCCACCGCCCAGGACGACGACGTCGAAGGAGTTGTTGTCCGCCACTGGACGCAGCCTACCGGCGGCCCGGGGTCTGCTCGCCCTCCGACCGGCAGCGGTCAGCGAGTGGCCAGGGTGACCTGGAGGGCGAAGGCGGCCAGGATCACCAGCCCGCAGACGAGGGCGGCGATGATCAGCTTGCGGGTGCTCATGCGGCGTTCATGTGGTGGGCGGCTCCGGGTCGCGGGGGAGGGGCTTGCGGCCGGGGAAGCCCTCGTCGGGCAGGTGCCACCAGGCCAGTTCGTCCTCCCCCAGTCTCCAACACAGGAAGTAGGTGACGCCGTCGGCGCCCTTGGCGTGGAAGTCGATGAGCCCCGTTTCGGTGTCACGGAGGATGATGTCGTTCTCCCGCAGCTCATCGAACGCCTCCCGGGCCTCGACGATGGGTGACCGCTCGCCGTTGAACGACCCGACCTGGCCCTTGCGCATCTGGTCGGTGTGGCGGATGAGCAGGACGAGCTGGCGCAGGCGGGGCAGGAAGGCACGGGCCTCGTCCACGGTCCAGTACTTCACGGGAGTAAGTTAGAAGCTGACGCAGGGGAGCTCGGGGCGCCGGGCTGAGAGGCGGGCACGAGCAGCCTGCGACCCTCTCGACCAACCCGGTAATGCGGGGCCTAGGGAGCGTGGGACGTTTGGGAGATTCGCTGGTCGCAGATCCGCTGGTCGCAGATCCTCTGGTGATTGCGGGCCGGGAGTTCGGGTCGCGGCTGTTCCTCGGCACCGGGAAGTTCCCCTCCAACGCCGCCCTGCGGGGCGCGATCGAGGCGTCGGGGACGGAGATGGTCACGGTCGCCCTGCGTCGGGTGGACCCGGGGGCGGCCGACGGCGACATCCTCGACGCGATCGACCCAGAGAGGATCCTGCTGCTCACCAACACCAGCGGCGCCGACGACGCCGAGGAGGCGGTGCGCCTGGCCCGCCTGGCCCGGGCCGCCGGCCTGCCCACGTGGATCAAGCTGGAGATCACGCCCGAGCCCCGCTACCTGCTGCCCGACCCTGTGGAGACCCTGAAGGCGGCCGAGGTCCTGTGTGCCGACGGCTTCACGGTGCTGCCCTACGTCAATGCCGACCCCGTGCTGTGCAAGCGGCTGGAGGAGGTCGGGTGCGCCACGGTGATGCCCCTGGGCTCGTGGATCGGGTCGAACCAGGGCCTGCGCACCAAGGGGGCACTGGAGATCATCATCGAGCAGTCGCTGGTGCCCGTGGTCGTCGACGCCGGCATCGGGGCGCCGTCGCAGGCCGCCGAGGCCCTGGAGATGGGGGCCGACGCCGTGCTGGTCAACACCGCCATCGGCACCGCCGGCGACCCGGTGGGCATGGCCGCCGCCTTCCGCCTGGCGGTCGAAGCCGGCCGGCGCGGTTACGTGGCCGGGCTGCCGGCGGCCGGCCGGCGGGCCGACGCCTCGTCGCCCTTGACCGGTTTCCTGTCGTGACCGCGGTCGACGTGCCGATCGGAGTCGGCGTCGCCGGCGGGGTGCCGCCGGGGACCGCAGCCGCCGACCTACTGGCCACCGATCTCGACGGGCTCATCGCGCTGGCGGCCTCCGCCACCGTCGCCGACGTGGAACGCGCCCTGCGCACGCCCCGGCGGTCGCTCGCCGACCTGGCTGTGCTGCTGTCGCCGGCCGCGGGCGAGCGGCTGGAAGACCTGGCCGGGGCGGCGGCCACGGCCACCGTCCAGCGCTTCGGCCGGGTGGTGCGGCTGTTCGCTCCTCTCTACCTGTCGAACGAGTGCGTGTCGACGTGCACGTACTGCGGTTTCTCGGCCGGCAACGACATCGTCCGCCGCACCCTCTCCGTCGACGAGGTCGTGGCCGAGGGCACGGCGCTGGCCGCCCGCGGCTTCCGCCACGTGCTGCTGGTGGCGGGGGAGCACGCCCGCATCGTGTCGAAGGACTACCTGGTCGACTGCGTCCGGGCCCTGGCGCCGGTCGTGCCGTCGTTGTCGGTGGAGGTCCAGGTGTGGGACGTCGCCACCTACCGGCGCCTCGTCGAGGCCGGCTGCGAGGGCCTCGTCGTCTACCAGGAGACCTACGACCGCGGCGCCTACGAGTCCGCCCACCTCAAGGGCAAGAAGCGCAACTACGACTGGCGCCTGGCCGGGCCCGACCGGGGGGCGGAGGCGGGCATGCGCAGCCTGGGGATCGGGGCCCTGCTCGGCCTGGATCCCGACTGGCGGCGGGAGGTGCTGGCCGTCGGCGCCCACGCCTCGGCCCTGCTGCGGCGGTGGTGGCGGTGCGAGGTGACGATCTCCCTGCCCCGGCTGCGGCCGGCGGCCGGCGACTTCCGCGCCGTCCGCCCGGTCACCGACGCCGAGCTGGTGCAGGTGCTGTGTGCCCTCCGCCTGTGCCTGCCGGCGGTGGGCATCTCGCTGTCGACGCGGGAGGCGGCGGGGTTCCGCGACGGCCTCTTCCGCCTGGGGGTGACGACGATGTCGGCCGGGTCCCACACCGAGCCCGGTGGCTACGCCGCCGCGTCCGACGCCGAGCCGCAGTTCGAGGTGGCGGACGACCGCTCGCCGTCCGAGGTGGCGGCCATGCTCCGGGCGGCAGGGTACGAAGCGGTCTGGAAGGACACACTGGGCGCCCGCCGGCAGACTGGTGGGACATGAGCCAGGCAGGGTCGGACGTGAGGCAGGAGGGTTGGGCATGACGCGGCACCGGTTTGTGGTGGCCGTCGCGTTCGCCGTCGTCGTGGGCCTGCCGACGGCCGCGTGCGGGGGCGGCGGTGACGAGTCCGGCTCCGGGCCGTCGGGGCAGACGGTGTCGATCGTCGACCTCGAGCCCTACGCGGTTGCGTCCGGCGACCTGCCCGACGGCTTCGGCGAGCTGCGACGCCAGACCGAGGACACCGCTGCGGCCTGCTTCCGCCCCACGGACGACGTCGAGAAGAAGCTGGCCAAGGACATCGAGACCCGTGGCCTGATCGGTTGCCAGGCAGTCACCTACGAGCACAAGGCGGCCGGCGATTCCGACTTGGCCGGCACCCTTGCCCTGCTGTTCAAGGATGCCGCCGGCGCCGAGGGGGCGCTTCCCCTGATCCGCGACATCCTGGTCAAGAGCTACCGGGCCACGGGCCAGGCCAAGGTGGTTGCGGTCACCGAGCTGCCCGTCCCCCCCGTCGGCGACCAGGCGTTGCCCGGGGTGCTGTTCAAGGTGGCGCGCGGCGACGCCCAGACCGACCACTCCGTCTACGTGTGGCGGCGGGGCAAGGTCGTCGACGTGTTCGCGGCCGCCAACTTCCTCGGCCAGCTCACCCCGGACGCGGCGCGCGACATCGCCGCCAAGATCGACACCCGGGCCGCCCGGTAGCGCTCGAGCTCCCCACTCACGAGGCTGCCCTGCCTCAGAAGATTGGCCGTCGCAAGAGGCTGGGGATCGCCCTCACGACCGACGCCGGGTGGAAGGCGTCGGCGGCGGCGGTGAGCACGGCGTCCTCGGCATCGGTGAGGTCGAGCTCGGCGGCGGCGACGTTGGCCTCGAGCTGCTCGACGGTGCGGGCACCGGGGATGACCACGGTGTTGGGCCGGCGGAGGATCCACGCCAGCGCCACCTGGGCCGACGTGGCGTCGTGGACGGCGGCGACGGCCGCAAGGGTGCGGAGGAGCTGCGCGGCCCGGTCGAGGTTCTCGGGTAGGAACCGGGGGCTGGCCAGCCGGATCGGCGACGTCGGCCGGTTCGAGGCGCTGTACTTCCCGCTCAGCAGGCCCTGGGCCAGGGGGCTGTAGGCGATCACCAGCCGATCAGTGGCCGCGGCGTAGGCCAGCAGGTCGCCCTCGGGCTTGCGGGACACGAGGCTGTAGCGGACCTGGTTCGACAGCACCGGTGCCCCCAGGGCCTCCTCGGCCGCCTGCCACCGGTCGCGGGAGAAGTTGCTGACGCCGACGTGGCGCACGACGCCGGCGTCCTGCAGGCGTCGCATCCCTGCCATCGTCGAGCGCAGCGGCACCAGCGGATTCGGCCAGTGCACCTGGTAGAGGTCGAGGGTCTCGATCCCCAGCCGTTCGGCGCTGGCCCTGCCCTTGCGCTCCACGATCGACGCCACGGGCGGGACCACCGGCCACACCTTGGTGGCGAGGAACGCCTCGTCCCGCCGGCCGGAAATTGCCCGGCCGACGACGCGTTCCGACCGCCCGCCTCCGTAGACCTCGGCGGTGTCGATCAGGTTGACGCCCAGGTCGAGGGCCCGGGCCACGATCGCCATCGCCTCGCCCTCGGCGTAGGCGTCGCCGTAGCCCCACTCCGCCGACCCGAACTGCCACGTCCCCAGGCCGACGACCGACACCCTGGCCCCGCCGATCTCGCGATATCTCACTGTCGAAATCTCATGGGCAGAGGCTACGGGCGGGAACTCACCGCGCCGCCCGGTGCGTCGAACCGGCAGAACGCTCGACGGGAGGTCGACGATGCGACGGTTCCTTCTCACCCTTGTTGCCGGTCCAGCAGTTGTGTTCGGCATGGTGTTGGCGGCGGCCACGCCGGCCCTTGCCTGTGGTGGGCTGCTCAGCCCCAACGGCTCGGTGAACCTGACGCGCACCACCACGCTGGCGGCCTACGCCGGAGGCATCGAGCACTACGTGACCGCCTTCGAGTTCGCCGGCACGGGCGGGGCGTTCGGCTCGATCATCCCCCTGCCGGGCGTGCCGACGGCCGTCGACAAGGGGGGCGACTGGACCCTGCAGCGGCTGGTGCGCGAAGTGCGCCCGCCGCGGGCCGAGCTGGCCGCGGACAGCTTCCGCTCAGTCGCCGCGGCGGCGCCGGCCGAGGTGCTGCTGGAGGCCCGCATCGACGCATTGGACATCACCGTGCTGCGGGGCGGGGCCGAGTCGGTGGGCGAGTGGGCGACCGCCAACGGCTTCCTGCTGAGCCCCGACGCCCCCGAGGTCCTCGACTTCTACGCCCGGCGCAGCCAGATCTTCATGGCCGCCCGCTTCGACGCCGACGCCGCCCAGGCCAAGGGCGTCAACCTCGGCGACGGCACTCCGGTCCACCTCACCATCCCCACCGACAACCCGTGGGTCCCGCTGCGGATCCTCGGCCTGGGCCGCCAGCCGGCCGAGCGCATCGACGCCGACGTGTTCCTGCTGACCGAGCGCAAGCCGGCGCTCCTGCCCGGGAAGGACGCTCCCGGCCTGATCGTGGAGCGCCAGGGCCAGGCGTCGAAGTCGCTGCTGGCCGACCTGCGCTCCGACAGAGGCATGGAGTGGGTGCCCGAGTCGATGTACCTGTCGTTCCTCCGGGTCGACGCCGCCCCCGGCGAGCTGACCTACGACCTCGCGGTCGACGTCTCCGGCGCCGACAAGCCGTCCCGCCTGGCAGCCGGCCTCGAAGGCTCCGAGCTGGTCGGCACCGGGACCGGCACCGGCGTCGTGGAGGGCGACGTCCCCAACCGGTTCCCGACCGGCGCGGTGGTGGCCGGACTCGTGAGCCTCGGCGTGGTAGCGGCGCTGGCGGTGGCCGGAGCCCTGGCCGTGGCCGGCCGCCGGCGATGACCAGTCGGCTGGTCCCGGCAGGACTGGGACCCCGGCGGCTGGTGCCGGCAGGACTGGGGCTCTTGGTCCTCGTCCTGCTGGCCGGCTGCGGGGGAGCGGCCCAGGCCGGCCCGCCCCCAACACCCGTTGTCGACGACACCGTCGAGCTGACCGTCCGCTACTCGAAGTTCACGCCGACCGAGGTCCGGGCGCGGCCGGGGGCGACGGTCCGGTTCGTGGTCCACAACCTCGACCCCATCGCCCACGAGCTGATCGTCGGCGACGAGGGCGTGCAGGAGCGCCACGAGCTTGGGACCGAGCCATGGCACGAGGACCGGCCGGGCGAGGTGTCGGTGCCGGCCCGGGCGACCCGCACGACCACGTTCACATTCCCGGCCTCGGGTTCGGTGCAGTTCGGTTGCCACCTGCCCGGCCATTGGGACTACGGCATGCGAGGGGTCGTCACGGTCCGCTGAGCCGCTACCAGCCGGCGACCAGGTCCAGCAGCTCCGGGAGGGCCGCGATCTCGGCGTCGGCGTCGGGCCCCGGCTCGTTGACCAGCGGGTTCGGCCGCAGCACCGTCCTCATGCCGACGCTGCGGGCGCCCGAGATGTCGTCCCACGGCCGGTCGCCGACGAAGACGGCGGTCGAGGCATCGGCGACGCCGAGGGCGTCGAGGACGGCGACGAAGGCGGACGGGTGGGGTTTCTGGAACTCCATCTCGCTGGTGTAGAGCCTGGCGTCGATCAGCTCCGCCAGCCCGTCACGCTCGAGGAACCGCTCGTGGAAGCTCCGGGGCCAGTGGGTGTTCGACAGCAGTCCGATCCGCAGCCCGTCGGCGCGCAGGCCCAACAGGGTGGGGCGGGCGTCGGGGTCGTGCCGGACGTGGGGGGTCCAGGCGTCGAGGTGGCGGACGGCGGCCTCCTCCAGCAGCGCCTCGGCGACGTCGAGGCCGAGGTCGGCGGTGGCGGCGGCCAGCAGGTCGGCGAGGGTGGCGCTGCGCTGGTGGCTGGCAGTCGTGGCCCAGAACGCGGCCTCCACCGCCAGCATCCGCTCCACGAGCTCGTCCTCACGGTCCGGGGCCAGGTGTCGGGCGGCCAGCCGCCAGGCGTCGACCAGCTCGGTGTCGACGAACTCCGACAGCGTCCCGCCCCAGTCGAACACGACCGCCTGGATGGTCATCGACGCCAGACAGTAGAAGGGTCTCGTCGACCAGCGCAGCGGTGCGCCAAGCCGTAGGCTGTGGGCCGTGACATACGGTCGCAATCGGAGGGTCTGACCATGCGTTCCGGGAACCCGGCACTGAACGACAAGATCTTCGAACGGGAGACCCGCGCCGCCCAGGCGGCGGCCGTCGGCATCGACAGCCGGCCGCCGGTCGACGACACCGTCTCGCCGTGGACACCCACGAGGCCCCCCACCGGCTACCAGGCCATGACCATCGGCGGCACGGTCAGCGCCACCGCCGTCCTGCTGGTGATCCTGCTGATGGGTGGCGGTGTCGGCTGGGTCCAGGTGAAGACGGTCGGGGGAGAGGTGAACTTCCCCGGCTGGCTGCTGATTCCGCTCCTGGCAGCGCTCGGCGTCGCCATCCTCACCATCTTCAAGCCCAAGCTGGCCCGGTTCACGAGCCCGCTGTACGCCCTGCTCGAGGGCCTCGCGCTCGGCGCCATCTCGCACGTGTACGAGGCGCAGTGGAACGGCATCGTCCTCCAGGCAGTGGGCCTGACGGTGGGTGTGCTGTCGATCATGCTGTTCCTCTACGGCACGCGCGTCATCAAGGTCACCGACAAGCTGCGGACGGGCATCATCTGTGCCACCGGGGCCGTCTTCGTCGTGTACCTGATCGCCATGGTCCTCAGCCTGTTCGGCGTCCGCGTGTCGTTCCTGAACGACGGCGGCCCGTTGGCGATCCTCTTCAGCCTGGTCATCGTCGGCATCGCGGCCATGAACCTCGTCCTCGACTTCGACTTCATCGAGCGGGGGGCCGCGGCCGGAGCGCCCAAGTACATGGAGTGGTTCGGCGCCTTCGGCCTTCTCGTCACCCTGGTCTGGCTGTACCTGGAGCTGCTGCGGCTGCTGGGCAACCTCCGCCGGTAACGCTCAGGCGGTGGTGACGGCGGAGGCCTGAAGCTCCTTGAGCAGGCCCACCACCAGGTCTCTCATGGAGAACACGCCGACCAGCGCGCCTGCGTCGTCGATGACGACGAGGTGGCGGAACCCCTTCTCCCGCATCACCCGGGCCGCCTCGCGGACGTCCATGGTGGGCGGCGCGGTCATGAGCTTCCTGGACAGGTAGTCGGCCACCGTGCGGGCCGACCCGTCGGCCCCCTGGGCGACGGCCCGAGCCGTGTCGCGGTCGGTGATGATGCCGGCGGGCTTGCCGTCGACGAGCACCACTGCCGACCCGACGCCGCGCTCCACCATCCCGATGGCTGCGTCGCGGAGGGTGTCCTGCTCCTTGACGGTCAGTACTGCGCGTGTGGTCAGCGGTCCGATCTGCATACGGTCTCCTCGCGGGCTTCTCCGTCCAGCGTAGCCTCCTGGGCCGAGCCTGATTGTGAACGCTTTCACAAGCGAGGTAAACTCTCCGCATGAGCCTCGTGCACCGCGTCCTGTTCCCGTCGCCGATCACCTCCCTGGAGGAGTACCTGGCCCGGGGGGGCGGCGTGGGCATCGAGACGGCGCGGGCCATGACCCCCGCCGCCATCGTCGAGCGGGTGCTGGCGTCCGGGCTGCGGGGTCGGGGGGGTGCCGGCTTCCCGACCGGCCGCAAGTGGCAGACGGTGGCCTCCAACCACTCGCCGACGGCCCCGTCCACGGTCATCGTCAACGCCGCCGAGGGCGAGCCGGGCACCTTCAAGGACCGCACGATCCTGCGTCGTAACCCCTACGTGGTTCTCGAGGGCGCGCTGATCGCGGCCCGGGCAGTGGGTGCCGACCTGATCGTCATCGCCATGAAAGAGGCGTTCGAGGGCGAGATCGACAGGGTCCGGGAGGCCATCGAGGACGTGGAGTGCGCGGGCTGGAACGTCGGCGTGGAGATCGTCGTGTTCGAGGGTCCCGACGAGTACCTCTACGGCGAGGAGAGCGCGCTGCTCGAGACGATCGACGGCCGTTGGCCGTTCCCCCGCATCGTGCCGACGTTCCGCCGGGGCCTGCGGCGGGGTCCCCAGCCCGACGACGCCCCGAGCGAGCCGGCGCTGGTGAACAACACCGAGACCCTCGCCAACGTGGCCCGCATCGTCGGTCGTGGGCCCGACTGGTTCCGCACCATGGGCACCGTCGAGTCGCCAGGGACGATCGTGTGCACGGTCACCGGCCGCACCCAGCGCCACGGCGTCGGCGAGGTGCAGATGGGCACCCCGCTGCGCGAGGTCATCGAGCTCATCGGCGGCGGTCCGCTGCCCGGCCGCACGATCAAGGCGGTGCTGTCGGGTGTGGCCAACGGGGTCATCACCGCCGACAACCTCGACACGCCGGTGACCTACGAGTCGCTGAGCGCCATCGGCAGCGGGCTGGGGTCGGCCGGCTTCATCGTGTTCGACGACGAGACCGATATGACCGCCGTCGCCGCCGGCGTCGCCCGCTTCCTGGCCGTCGAGTCCTGCGGGCAATGCTCGCCCTGCAAGCTCGACGGCATCACCCTCTCGGACTCGCTCGCCCGGCTCGGCTCGACCGCCGCCCGCAGCCACGACCTGGGCGTCGTCCGGCACCGCCTGACCACCATCGCCGACCGGTCCCGCTGCTTCCTCGCCACCCAGCAGCAGGTGGTCGTGGGGAGCATCGTCAAGCACTTCGCGTCCGAGTTCGAGGCCCACGCCGCCCTGAAGCTGCCCCCGTGCGAGCCCGAGCTGATCGCCGAGCTCATCGACATCAACGGTGGTGTCGCCCTGCTCGACGAGCGCCACCGCTTGAAGCAGTGGGACTGGAGCTTCAACAAGCGGGATTCGGGCACGGTGCCGGTCGAGAAGTACCAGGCCGTCGCCCCCCCGTGGCTGGCCGGCGAGGACTACGAGCCGGTGGTGGTGCGAGCCGCAGCCGGCTGACAGCCGGGTCGTCGAGCCGCGGACGGCGGCTACCGTTCGGGCAGGATCTCCACCTGCACGCCGAGCGCGCGGTAGGTGGTGAGCGCTCGGCGGTCACGGGTGGCGAGGACGAGGCCATGCTCCACCGCCGTCGCTCCGACCAGGGCGTCATAGACGGAGCCCCCGGCGATCTCGGTCGGGACGAGGCGGCCGAGCAGCGCCTGCGCCGAACCCGCCGACAGGAAACGGCTCTCCGGGAAGTTCGCGGCCAGGAGCCGGGCGACGACCTCCGGCGTGCGGCGGGCCGGCGGCGGCAGGCGCGTCAGCACCGAGAACGTCTCGAACGCCGCGTGCCCGGCCAGGCCGAGGCGTCGTTGGCCGAGGGCCTGGAGCGTGACCGCATGGTGCTCGTGATCCGCAACGACCAGCGCCACCGCCACGCTCGTGTCGACGAGTAGGTCGGGGCCGTCGCTATCGCTGGTCGGCATCGCGGAGCGCCCGGACGTCGTCGTCGGCAATGGTCACCCCTGTCGACGGGATCACCAGGCGACCGGAGTGCTCCTCCACCCCGTGGCCGACGATGGCCTCGATGCGAAGAGCGCTGCCGTCGGCCGTCACCTCGACCTCGCCGGCGTGCAGTCCGAGCCGATCACGCAATGGTTTCGGAATAACCAGCCGTCCTGCCCTGTCGATGGTCGTCCTCATCCCAACAGATTACCATTCCAGTGGGTCGCGTACTGCCGGGCACCTTCGGGCCCAGGTCGCCGCCGCCCAAGCGTCCAACGACCCGGCGCTCCCGGACCTGCAGAAGCGGTTGGCAGCAGTGACGGCGCAGCGTGAAAGCCTGTTCAAGGGCGAGACGCTCCGCGGCCTGCTGCTCACCTCGTACGGGTTCAGCGTCTCCGGCGTGAAGGGCAAGCACGTCGCGACCGTGGCGTACCTGGCCGCCGCGCTGCTGGCACTGCTTTCCATCGCCGGCTTCGTGCATGCCTGGACGACCCCGAGGGACGCGACGTTCGCGGCGCCGGACCGCGTGCCCGGAGGTGCGGACGACAAGAGACTCGTCGGCGTCTGATACCGGGTGGCCCGGTGGCCATGGGGCAGGTGGCCATGGGGCAGTCCTAGGTCGGCGCACGGCGGACGAACCGCATCGAACATCGGGCGCTCCTGTCGATCCTGGCGAGGAAGAACCCCCGGTCGAGATCGTCGAGGGCCAGGATCATGGCGCCCTCGACATCGACCCGCCCGGTCGAGGGCAACGACCACGAGGGCCGCCGGGCGGCGGCTGCCGGAGCGGCGTTGGAGATCGGTGGGCGTGGGTACGAAGGTGACGCATGGCCGCCCGACGCTTCCCCCGGGGCCAATCGTTTCCCTGGTGCCGATCCTTTCCCTGGGGTGTCGCCTCCTTCGAGCCGAGGTCCGACGCCGTGCTGCTCTGGACCAGGCTGCCGCCCGGCCGAACCCAGGCGCACTGGGAGCTGGCGGTCGACGCCGACTTCCGGGATGTGGTCGCCCGCGGGCACGAGCGCACCGGCGCCGACCGGGACCACACCGTCTGCGTCGACGTCGCCGGCCTCGCCCCTGGCACCACGTACTGGTACCGGTTCGGCGTCGATGGCGAACGGTCGCCGGTGGGGCGCACCCGCACCCTGCCCGAGCGTCCCACCGGACGGCTCCGCATCGGGTACGTCTGCTGCTCCCGCTACTCGGTGGCGCCCCTCGGCGTCTACCGGGCCCTGGCCGAACGGGAGGTCGACCTCGTCGTCCACCTCGGCGACTACATCTACGAGGAGGACGGGAAGGGGGGACCGCGCCGTCATCGCCCGCCCCGGCCGGCGGTGACGCTGGACGACTACCGGCAACGCCTGGCCCAGATGCGGGAGGACCCCGACTGCCAGGCGCTCCACCTGCGACACCCGATGACGGCCATCTGGGACGACCACGACTTCGCCGACAACGCCTGGAAAGGTGGGGCCAAGCACCACGACGACGCCGAGGACGGTCCGTGGGCGGCCAGGGTCGAGGCCGCCGCCCGGGCCCGCCAGGAGTGGCTGCCCGCCCGCCTGCCCGACCCGGGCGAACTCCTGCACACCTGGCGTTCGGTCCCGGTGGGCGACCTCGCCGAGCTCCTCCTTCTCGACACACGCATCGTGGGGCGCGACCTCCAGCCCGGCGACGATGGCGCCATCTCCCGGGACGACCCCCGTCGATCGCTCCTGGGGGAGGACCAGCGGGCCTGGCTGCACGAGCGGCTCGCCGACACGTCCCGTCCGTGGGCGATCGTCCACAGCGGTGTGGTCGTCAGCGAGCTCTCGCTGCGCCTGCCCCCGGTCGCCGCCATCAACCCGCTCCTGCCCAACGGCTACGCCGTCGTCGACGGGCGGGTCCTCCACGACGATCAGTGGGACGGCTATCCCGCCGAGCGGGCGCGGGTCGCCCGCTGGATGCGGGACCGGGCACCGGCGGGCGTGGCCACGGTGGTCGTCTCGGGCGACGTCCACTCGTCATGGGCGTTCGAAGGACCGACCGATCCCGATGTCGACGGCGATCCGCCGGCCGTGGCCGTGGAGATGACGGTGCCCTCCTCCACGTCGGTTCCCATGGCTCGGACGCACCCACCGGGACTGTGGCGGGTGGTCGACCGCTCCGTCCGCCGTCTGCCCCACGTGCGGTGGGCCGACCTCACCGAGCGGGGGTATGCGATCCTCGAGCTCACCGCCGATCGGGCGGTGGCGGAATGGTGGTTCGTCGACGCCTTCGGCGGCGATCCGTCCGGCACCGCCACCCCCGGTGCCGTATTCGTCACGGAACGGGCGGACCGGCCCCCTCGCTGGGCTCCGGCTTCGCCGACACCCGATCCGGTCCGCCCCGGGCTGCCGGAGCCCTTGCCGCCCCGGCCCACCGATCTCCGGCAGTTACGCCGGCGGCGTCGTGGCCGGCGGGCGCTCGAGACCGTGGTGACCGTGGGCGTGGTGGTAGCGCCGGCCGCCGCTCTCCTCGGTCGGCGCCGCGCCCGCTGACCTCGAGATCGTGCCACGCGGGCGTGGTGGTCGCGCCTGCTGCCACGGGGGTGCTTTCCGTCGCCGCCGAGCCCGCTGAACCGGCTCCTGCGCCCTGCGTCAGACCGGGGAAGGTACCGGGCCCGGAGCGGGCGTCACCCGGTGGACGACCAGGACGCCCTGGTGCTCCCGGTCCCCGTAGGCGATCAGGTAGCCCTCGAGCCGGGCGTGGCCGCCGGCAACCCTCGGAAGGGCGAGCGCCGCCTCACGGCTGGAAGGTGCGATCCGGTAGCGCACCACCGCCGCGATGCAGATGTCGACCTCGACCGGGCAGGCCCGGCCGACGTAATCGTAGTGGTTTCCGTGGCGTTCCACCGCGCCGACCCAGGTGCCCGACTGCCTGGTCTCAGCCGAGGCGGACGACATCGCGCCGCCCATCACGCCCCCCATCACGCCCGCAGCCAGCACCGCTGCCGCCAGAAGCCTCACGAATCGTCTCACAGGTCCTCCTCGAGGGTCCGCTCGCCCGAACGACGTCTGCTCAGGGGATTCCCATTCCCTCGCTGGTCGACACCGGACGGCCCCAACCCCCGCCACCGGGGGTCAGCACGCGGAGGACGTCGCCCGTCCCGACGCGGAGCGTGCACACTTGTCAGACAGCCGCTCGGCCCGGGACTCGTCGCCTCCGGGGAGCAGCCGGTTCTCGCCAGAAGCGCCCGGTCCGCAGTCGCCACCGCCGGGCGGCTCTGCCGGCGCTCGGTGACGAGCGACACGGTGACGTCCTCCAGCATCTCCAGGTCGCGCTCGATGCCCCGCCCGCCGGGGTGAGGATGCGGGCGGGCGCGGTTTCAGCTCTCGCAGTTGCGCTCCGTGCCGAGGAACAGCGGGGGGCCGCTCTCACAGGCGTCGGTGCCCTGGCCGCCGTCGAGGGTGTCGACGGCCGTGCCCCCGTCGAGGGTGTCGTTCCCGGCGCCGCCCCACAGCTCGTCGGCGCCGGCCCCACCGAAGACCTGGTCGGCGCCATAGCCGCCGAGGACGAGGTCGCCCCCGTCGCCACCGCGTAACAGGTCGTTGCCGTCGCCGCCACAGATCACGTCGTTGCCACCGCGCCCGTCGATCGTGTCGTCGCCGTCCAGGCCGACGATGACGTCGACCCCGCCGGTCCCGGTAAGGACGTCGGCACCGGGCGTGCCGACGATGGTAGCCGCCCGTCCACCGCAGGACACCGTGGACGGGGGTGGCAGGGGCTCTTTGCGCTCGCAGACGCCGAAGTCGAGGAAGCCGTTGCTGCAGGCGTCGTAGCCGTCGCCGCCGTCGGTGACGTTGGCCGACGTTCCGCCGTCGAGCGCGTCGTCGCCGTCGCCGCCCGAGAGGTTGTCCACGCCGGCGCCGCCCGCCAGGCGGTCGTCACCCGCCTCGCCCCGTAGGCGATCGCCCCCGTCGCCACCGCGTAACAGGTCGTTCCCGTCGCCCCCGCAGATCACGTCGTCGCCGCCATGGCCGTCGATCGTGTCGTCGCCGCCCAGGCCGACGATCACGTCGGGCCTGTCGGTCCCGGTGAGGATGTCGTTGCCATCGGTGCCGGCGATTGTCACGGGCAGGCCCGCGCACCGCAGCCCGCCGGTGGGGGGCGTCGGCGTGCCGGGAAGGCCGCCTTCGCAGTTGCGGATGGTGTTGACGAACAGCGGCGGCCCGCCCTCGCAGCCGTCGGTGCCCGGCCCGCCGTCGAGGGTGTCGACGGCGGTCCCCCCGTCGATGGTGTCGTTGCCGGCGCCGCCCCACAGCTCGTCGGGACCGGCCCCACCGACGATCTGGTCGGCGTCGTAGCCACCGAGGACGAGGTCGCCGCCGTCGCCGCCCCGGAGGACGTCGTTGCCGTCGCCGCCGCAGATCACGTCGTCGCCGCCCCGCCCGTCGATCGTGTCTTCACGCCCCAGGCCGACGATCACGTCGGGCCCCCCGGTCCCGGTGAGGACCTCGCCAGCGGTCGTGCCCACGACGGTCGCCGCCCGCCCGCCGCACGAGGGCGTGGTCGGCGGTGGGAGAGGCGCCTTGCGCTCGCAGGCGCCAACGTCGAGGAGGCCGTCGCTGCAGGCGTCGTAACCGTCGCCGCCGTCGGTGATGTTGAACGCCGTCCCGCCGTCGACGGCGTCGTCGCCGTCGCCGCCGAAGAGGGTGTCCACGCCGGGGCCGCCCGCCAAGCGGTCGTCGCCCGTGCCCCCAGTCAGGCTGTCGTCGCTCTCCTGGCCGAGGAGGACGTCGTGGCCGGCGCCGCCAGCGAGGACGTCCCGACCGTCTCCGCCGCAGATCAGGTCGTCACCGCCCCGGCCGTCGATCACGTCGTTGCCGCCCAAGCCGGCGATCACGTCCGGCCCCTCCGTCCCGGTGAGGACGTCGTTGCCGGCGGTGCCCACGATGGTCGCCGCCACCCACGCGCACTCCACGCCGCCGGACGGGGGGAGGGTGGTCGACGTGGTGGTCGTCGGCGCCACGGTGGTGCTGGTCGTCGACGTGCTGGTGGATGTCGTCGACGTGGTGGACGAGGTGGAGCTGGTCGAGGTCGACGAGGTGGAACTCGTCGAAGTGGAACTGCTGGAACTGCTGGACGTGGAGGTGCTGGAGGTGCTGGACGTGGAGGTGCTGGAGGTGCTGGACGTGGAGGTGCTGGAGGTGGAGGTGCTGGACGTAGTGGTCGTCGCCGTCGGTACCGACTGCCAGTTGGGGTCGGTGTCGTTGGGAGGTACCGGCACCGGCAACAGCGTTCGCCCGGACCCGTCGGAGTTGACCACGAAGATGTCGTCGCCGTTGGGGGCCGGTATGGCGTTGGAGTGGTAGACGATCCTGGTCCCGTCCGGCGACCAGGCCGGCTTCTCCCCGGTCAGCCCGTCCGGAGCGGCGAGCATGGTCTGGGCCGACCCGTCGGCGTTCATCACCCACAGGCGGGACCCGGGCCCGGACACGTAGACGATCTTGGTCCCGTCCGGTGACCAGTCGGGCGAGTTCTTGGACGCGCTGGCGACGTCGTGGCTGGTCAACGGCTGCGGACTCCCGCCGTTGGCGTCCATCACCCAGATGTCGCCACCGCGGGCGAAGGCGATCTTGTCGTTGACACCCCAGCTCGGCTCGATCCCGGTGCCGTCACCGGGGGTGATGTTGGTTTTGTCGCTGCCATCGGCATTCATGACCCAGATGTCGTTCTGGTAGCTGTAGGCGATCTGGCTGCCGTCGGCCGACCAGGTGGGCTGGACGCCGGCGTTGGCCTGGCCGGTCGTGTCCGGTCCCGGAGTGAGGCTCGTCTGACCGGACCCGTCGGCGTCCATCACGAAGATGTTGCGATGGCCCTCGGCGGCCTTGACGAAGGCGATTCGGAGGCCGTCCGGGGACCACACCGGGTCGGTGTCCTCGGCTGTGTCCTGGGTGAGGTTCGTCTGGTTCCCGCCGTCGGGATCCATGGAGTAGATCTCGAGGTTGCCGTCACGGGTCGACTCGAACGCGATCTTGCCGTTCTCACCCGGATAAGCCCCCTGGGCGGCCTCGACGGCCACGACCATCGCCGCCACGACCAGGACTGTCGACAGGAGATTCGTCGTCCTGCGCCACCTCTCATGCATTTCCATGACCTACCCCGCGTCAACGACCCGACGGAGCGTTCACCTACCCCGACCGCTAGCTCTCGACTCCCCAGCCGCCGCCGCCGGGGGTGAGGAGGCGGACGACGTCGCCCGCCTGCAGATGGAGGGTGCATTTGTCGGGGAGGCGTCGGGCGCGGGATTCGTCGCCCGCGGGGACGAGCCAGTTCTCGCCGGTGGCACCTGGCCCGCCGCCTTCCGCACCCCAGGGATGCGACGACCGGCGCTCGGTGATGAGGGACACGGTGACGTCCTCCAGCATCTCCAGGTCGCGCTCGATGCCCTCGCCGCCGGCGAACTCACCCCCACCGCCGCTTCCCTGGCGCAGGCGGTAGCGGCGGACCCGCATGGGGAACGCCCGTTCCAGCGCTTCGGTCGGCGAGTTCAACGAATTTGTCATGCCCGTGTGGACTCCGCTCATGCCCGCCCGCCACGGACGGCCGCCCTGGCCGCCGGCGACGGTTTCGTAGTACACCCAGCCGTCCCCGCCTATGAGCGTGTTGTTCATCGTCCCCTGGTTGGCCGCGCCCAGGCGGCCGGGGAGGGCGGCGGCGAGGACACCCAGGCACACGTCGGCCACCCGCTGGCTGACCTCCACGTTGCCGGCACCGACCGCCACGGGCGGCGTGGCCGCGACCAGCGAGCCGGGCGGGGCGATCACGGTGACCGGTCGCAGGGCGCCGCCGTTGGCGGGGATGGTGGGGTCGGTGGCGCAGCGCAGGGCGAACGACACCGCGCTGACGGTGACCGCCTCGACGGCGTTGGTGTTGCCAGGCCGCTGCGGGTCGGTGCCGGTGAAGTCGAACGTGGCCGTGTCACCCTCGATGGTGAGGGTGACGGCCACTCGGGCCGGGCGCTGCTGTTCCGGCGTCGGCCCGCACGAGTCGAGCACGTCCTCGAACGACCAGGTGCCGTCGGGGATGTCAGACAGCGCCGCCCTCATGCGGCGCTCGCCGTAGTCGGTGACCTCGCCGAGGGGCGCCCCCGCGAACGTCGCCAGCCGCTCCACGCCGACCACGTTCGACCCCCGCTGGGCGTCGAGGTCGCCGCGGCGCTCGTCGGGCGTCCGGGAGTTGGCGCACAGCACGTCCTCGATGGCGCCGGTGAGCAGGACGGGGGGGATGCGCAGGCCCTCCTGGTAGATCTCGGTGGCCTCGGCGGGGATCGAGCCCGGCGCCATGCCGCCCACGTCGGCGTGGTGGGCCCGGTTGGCGGCCCAGCCCAGCAGCCGGCCGTCGACGAAGCAGGGGGCGACGAGGGTCAGGTCGTTGAGGTGGGTGCCGCCGTGGAAGGGGTCGTTGAGGACGACCTGGTCGCCCGGTCCCAGCGAATCCCCGAAGGCGTCGATCGCGGCCCGCACCGACGCCGGCATCGACCCCAGGTGGACCGGAATGTGCTCGGCCTGCACGAGCAGCTCACCGTCGGCGTCGAACAGGGCCGCCGAGCAGTCGGCCCGCTCCTTGATGTTCGGGCTGAATGCCGCCCGCCGCAGCACCGCGCCCATCTCCTCGGCCACGCCGGTGAGCCGAGAGATGAGCACCTGGAGCTCGGCCGGGTTCACCGGGTTACCACCCAGCTGCCGTCGCCGGCCACGGTCGCCGACCAGCCCTCGGGGATCCACACGGTGCAGTCGGGCTCGGCCATCACGCAGGGGCCGGACGCGGCCCGGCGCTCGGCGCCCGCCGGCGCCGGCAGGTCGTCGACGGTCAGGGGCGGTGGCCGGCGGGCCTGAGCCCGCAGGGCGACCACCTCGACCGGCGCGCCGGGGCGGGCGTAGCCGTTCCGGCGCCGGTGCTCGTCGGGGAAGTCCTCGACCGACTCGACGGTGAGCTCGTGGCTCTGGCCTGCGTAGCGGCAGTCGACAGAGGTTGTCACCGTGACCTCGCCCGGGTCGTCACCGACCGCGACGGCGACCGCAGCCTCGTCGCCCAGGTCGGCCAGGGCGTCGGCGAGCCCGTCGTGGTCGCCGGGCGTCGGCCACGACCGAACCAGGTCGCGCTGCCGGGGCGAGCACAGCAGCCCGACGGCCGACAGCACCCCCGCGCGAGGTGGCACCACGACCGCCTCCATCCCGAGAGCCCCGGCGACGGCGCAGGCGTGCAGTGGCCCGGCCCCGCCGAAGGCCACCAGGGCCAGCCCGGCCGGGTCGACCCCCCGCTCGACCGTCACCCGGCGCACTGCCCGCTCCATCGCCGCGTCGACGACTTCGACCACCCCCTCTGCCGAGACCCCGGCTTCCGACAGCGCGGCCCGGGCGGCGTCGACGTCGAGCCGGCCCAGGCCCGGGAACGAGCCGTCGGCCGGGATGCGGCCCAGGATCAGGTCGGCGTCGGTGACAGTGGGCAGCGTGCCGCCGCGCCCGTAGCACGCCGGCCCCGGATCGGCCCCTGCGCTGCGGGGACCCACCACCAGGGCGCCCCCCGGGTCGATGGACGCGATCGACCCGCCGCCGGCGCCGATGGTGTGGATGTCGAGCGCCGGGAGCCGCACGGGGAAGCCGCCCGCCACCCGGCCGGGCGCGGGCTCGGGCATGCCGCCCTGCACCAGGCAGACGTCGGTGCTGGTACCCCCCATGTCGAACGTGACGGCGTCGGCGAACCCGGCTGCCGCCGCGGCCGCGGCCCCGGCCACCACGCCGCCGGCCGGCCCCGACAGCAGCAGCGAGACCGGAAGGTCGGCGGCCTCGCCCGCCGGTACCAGCCCGCCGGCGGACGTCATCACCAGCACCTCGCCGGCCAGCCCGGCCAGGTCCCGGAGGTAGGACCGGCAGCGGGGGCGCAGGTAGGCGTTGAGGACGGTCGTCACCGTGCGCTCGTACTCCCGGAACTCCGGTGAGACATCCGACGAGCAGGTCACGTCGAGCCCCCGTTCGGCCAGGACGCCGGCCACCAATTGCTCGTGGCACGGTTCGAGGTCGGCGTGCAGCAGGCAGACGGCCACCGCCTCCACGCCGTCGGGCACGTCGGGCACGCGGTCCACGTCCACGGGGGCGATCTCCTCTCCCGCCGCGTCGAGCCGGCCGCCGACCTCGAGGCGCAGGTCTCGGGGGACCAGGGGCTCCGGGCGGTCGGCGTGCTGGTCGTAGAGCGCGGGCCGGTCCTGGCGGGCGATCTCGATGACGTCGGCGAAGCCCTCGTTCGTCACCAGGGCCACCACCGCCCCCTGCCGTTCCAGCAGGGCGTTTGTGGCGACCGTCGTGCCGTGGGCCAGAAGGTCGGGCCGGACGCCACCGAGTCCCTCCGACACGGCCCGGGAGGGGTCGTCGGGCGTACTGAGGACCTTCGTCACCGTGCCGTCGTCGCCGACCACATCGGTGAACGTGCCGCCCGTGTCGACGCCGGATCGCATCGCCAAGCGAGACTACGCGTCGTGGCCCCTGTCGACCCCGAGATTCCTGCCGTCCCCGAAACGCCTGCCGTCTCTGAGGTGCCTGCGGACCCGCAGGCCATCCGGGACGTCGAGCGCTGGTTTCTCGGCCGCGGCATCCCTCACTTCATCGAGGACTACAGCGCCACCCGGGATGTCTTCACCCGCACGCTCCCCGTGCTGACGCTCGTCATCCTGTTCGAGCTCGTCGGCGCCCTGAACTTCGCGTGGGCGTGGTGGGTGAACGTGGGCGTGGCCGCGGCCGGCCTGGGCGCGCTCGTCGCAGTGTGGGCCGGCACCAACGCCCTCCGCCACCAGCCTCTGCTGTCGCGACCGCATCGGATCGGCCCCACCGAGCTGAGCCTGTTCGTTCTGGCCCCTGCCGCCCTGCCCCTGGCCGCCGGCGGGCAGTGGCTGACCGCGGTCAACACCGCGGCCGGCAACCTGGTGCTGCTCGGGGTCATCTACGTCTCCACCAGTTACGGGCTGGTGCCGATGACGCGGTGGGCAGCGGGGCGGTTCTGGCACCAGCTGGGCGACGTGCTCGGGCTGCTGGTGCGGGCCCTCCCGCTCCTGCTCCTGTTCGTGACCTTCCTGTTCCTCACGACCGAGGTCTGGCAGGTGGCCGCCGACCTCGACGGGCCGTTCCTGGCCATCACCATGGCCCTGTTCGCGGTCGTGGGGATCGTCTTCCTGGTGGCGAGGATCCCCCGGGAGATCGGCCCCTTGGCCCAGCTGGCCACCGGCGACGCCACCGTCCTCGTCGCCGGGACCCCTGCCGCCGCCCTCGGCGTGCCCGCCCTGTCGCCGGCTCCGCGGATGTCGAGACGGCAGTGGGGCAACGTCGGGCTGGTCGTGCTGTTCAGCCAGGGGGTGCAGATCGTGGTGGTGAGCCTGATGATCGGGCTCTTCTTCGTCGGCTTCGGGCTCCTGACGGTCACGCCGACGACGGCCGCGTCCTGGGTCGGCGGCAGCGTCGTCGTGCTGGCCGAGTGGGAGGTGTGGGGCCGCCCGGTCGCCCTCACCACCGAGCTGCTCCGGGTGGCCGGCTTCCTCACCGCCTTCTCGGGCTTCTACTTCACCGTCTACATGCTCACCGACGCCACCTACCGGCACGAGTTCCTCGACGGCGTCCTCACGGAGATGCGAGAGGCCCTGGCGGTACGGGCCGTCTACCTGGCGGCGCTGGGCTGCCACGAGCCGCCCGACCTCTCCGACCCGAATGGCGACGTCGCCGACCCGCATGGCACCTGAGGACCGGGCGGCAGCCCCGCTGCCGGTCGAGCCGTCGATCTGGAGGCTCGGGAACCCGGCCAAGGCCGACGCCTCCGGGCTCGTCGGCTTCGGCGCCGATCTGGCGGTGGAGACCCTCGTCGACGCCTACCGCTGCGGCGTGTTCCCGTGGCCACACGAGGGCATGGCGCTCCCGTGGTTCTCGCCCGACCCACGCGGCCTCCTGCCGGTGGCGTCCGGTGCCACCGTCTCGCGCTCGCTGCGCCAGCGCCTCCGGCGGTGCGGATGGTCGACCACCGTCGATGCCGCCTTCGAAGTCGTGATCGGCGCCTGCGCCGACCGCCCGGCCGACGGGGGGACGTGGATCACCCCGGAGATGCTGCAGGCCTACGTCGACCTGCACGCTTTGGGGTGGGCCCACAGCGTCGAGGTCTGGGACGGCCGGGAGATCGTGGGTGGCCTCTACGGGGTGCGGGTCGGACGGTGCTTCACCGGCGAGTCGATGTTCCATCGGGAGCCCGACGCCTCCAAGGTGGCGTTCGTCGACCTCGTTGCCCGCTGGCGGGAGGCGGGCGGCACCGTGGTCGACGTGCAGATCCCCACCGAGCACCTGGCCAGCCTGGGCGTGAAGGACGTGTCGAGGGCCTCGTTCCTGCACCACCTGGCCCAGGTCCGCGACGACGTCGTGCACGTCGGCCTGGGCCGGCGGCTGGTCAGCCGGCTGGCGGCGGCCGGGGGAGCGCCGGGCTGACCGGTGGCGCGATGACCACCGGGGCCGGGACGGGGACGACCCACACCTCGTCCTCGCCGAGGGCGTCCTCGAGGGCCCGTACGGCCCGGCCCGTCGTGGCCTCCTCGCCGTCCCAGACGGCCAGCGCCTCGTCGGCGTTGCGGGCGATCCACGCGTCCCGGCGACGCAGGGCGGCGCCGGCCTGCTGCTTGGTGGGCGGGGGCCGGTTCTGCATCACCACCTGCCCGGCGGCGCCCTCGAGGAGGCGGCGGAACCGGCGCCGGGACGACTCCGGCCATTTGCCGTCGGGATCCGGGTAGGGCAACACCGCCACGTAGGGGACCCCCGCCTCGGCCGCCGCCTCCGCCCCCAGCTGCTCGGCACCCAGGCCCAGACCGGTGAGCACCGTCAGGTCGGGATGGAGCTCGGACTTCGCGGCCAGGACCTCGGCCAGCCGGTCGCGCACCCGGTCGGATGTGGGATTGGCGTCGTAGCCGCCCAGCTCCGGTGGCTTGTGGCCGACGACGGCGACCATCCGGCCGGGCGGGAGCCTGGGGTCGCGGTGGTCGCCACCGTCGGCCGGATCGAGCTGGGAGGGCGTGCCCTCGCCCTCGGCTCCCGTCTGCGTGCGGGCCGCCTCCACGGCCAGCATGTCGACCAGGTCGTTGCCGGCGTCGCCGCTGTGGCCCTTCACCCACCGGAACGCAACCCGGCCGGGATCGGCCCGCACCGCGTCGACCAGCGGTTCCCACAGGTCTCGATTGGCCACCGGCTTCTTGGCGGTGTTGAGCCAGCCCCTGCGGATCCAACCCTCCCACCAGCGGTCGCGGAAGCAGTTCACGACGTAGGTCGAGTCGCTGACCACCTCGAGCGGCCCGTCGAGCGACGTCACCGCCTCCAGGACCGCCTGCACCTCCATGCGCTGGTTGGTGGTAGCCCGCGCCGCCCCACTCCGGTAGCGCCCTCCCGGCACCGCCCACGCCCAGCCCCCCGGCCCCGGGTTCCCAAGGCAGGCCCCATCGGTGTAGACGACGGTGTTCACGCCAACCCAACTTTCTGCTCGCGCAATTGCCGGTGGGAGGTGGTGTTCTCGCGAGCAGAAACGACGGCGGCCACGATCCTGTGGCGCGGGGTGGCCGACGTGAACCGCAGGACGGTCCACCCGGCCAACGCCAGGTCGTTGCCACGGGATCGGTCGCCGTCGAAGGCGGTTCGTGTGCGGTGGGCATCCCAGCCGTCGTACTCGATGCCCACCCGCCGGTCGGGGTAGGCGAGATCGAGCAGGTAGACCCGCCCAGCAGCGACAACCTGGTGCTGGTGGACCGGTGCGGGGAGCCCGCCGTCGGTGAGGACTCGCGCCAGTTCGACCTCCGCCGGGCTGTCGCCGGGCCGGAATCCCTCTTGGCGTGCATCGAGCACCTCGCGGAGCGCCGGCAGGCCCCGTCGGCCGGGCGTCGACAGCTGCTCCGCCACCGCCCGCAACTCGTCCAGCCTGATCAACCGGCGGCGGAGGGCGTCGTCGACCAGCCGACCGATGAACCGGGGACCGGCCAGTGCGGACAGGTCGGCGAGGGTGCGGGCCGCGGTGGTGACCGGGACGGAGCGGCGGACCGCGCGGTGCTCATCCGGAAGGCAACGCGACTGGTGGGCACGCACGCCCGGAAGCCGCGTCCAGACCGGCCAGGGCATCGTGAGCTCCGGGACTCGAGCTGCGATGCCGGGCAGCCCCCACAGCTCTCCGGCCGCCCAGTGAGAGGCAACGGCTGACTCGCCTGCCGCGAGGCAGGCGGCGAGCTGTGCCTGCCATCGATGCGGCGCCGAACCCGTGAACCGGTACACGGAGCGGCGGAACACCTCCAACCTGCCGGTCGACAGCCGATACTCCAGCTCCTTGCGGGTGAGATGGTCACGCGCCTGTTCTCGCGTCACCAAACTGAGCTGCCTCGCCGCGATCTGTGCCAGCTCCTGCTCTCCCACGGAGGTCCATTGAAGCCGAGCGGTGAGACAAGACCCGACGCGGAAGTTCTGCTCGCGATCGACCCCTCCCTGACCGGGAATTGCGCGAGCAGAAACGCCAGTCAGGGCCTCAGAAGGTCAGGACGGCACACGTCTGGCCGGACCTGCCGCCGGCCACGGCGTTCCTGACGCCGGCGTTGGTGGGAGGCGGGACGTTCGTGGTGCAGGTCAAGGCGCCACCGATCTGGTTGCCGGAGATGGTCGTCCCTCCCAGATTGGCGCTGGCTGTCACCGCGCCGGCGACATAGTTCCGGCCGAGCGTCACCCCTGCCTTGTTGGCGTCGAGGGTCACCGCACCGTCGATGATGTTGGCCGGGCACAGCACCGCTCCCAGCCCGCTGCCGCCGATGAGCACCGTCCCCTTGCCGCCGGTGACCGAAAGCGCGCCCCGCACGGTCCTGCTGCCGCAGAAGTCGAACTCGGTGAAGGCGGCCTTCAGGGTGACGGCCCCGGTGATGGTCGAATAGCGCACCGAGAGTCCGCCGCCGGGAGCGACGTTCACCGCACCGTCCTGCACGGCGCCCACCAGGCACATCTTCTGGTTGCCGGCGACATTGATGACACCGCTGTGGGCACCGGTTATCACCTGGGTACACGCGACGGCGGCGTGGGCGGCCACCGGGGCGATCATCCACATGGCCGGGAGAGCGAGGGCGCCGGTGAGCGTGGCCACCACGCCGATCCGCTTGCAGCGTTTCATGGGTCTCCTTCGAAGGGCGCCGTAGTCGAGGGAGGGATGTGCACGCCCTTACGAGGCAGATCCTACGCTAGATCCTCAATACTGGCAATTTGAATCTAGAATCCGTACGGTACCGACATGGCGAACTGGAGCTTCCTCACCAATCACGCCCGGGCCCTCGTCTGCATCGCCCACGATCCCGGCGTCCGCCTGCGCGACATCGCCGCGTCGCTCGACATCACCGAGCGCAGCGCCTACGCCATCGTCACCGACCTGGCCGAGTCGGGCTACATCGTGAAGGAGAAGGACGGCCGACGGAACCGATACGAGATCCAGGCGCATCTGCCGCTGCGTGAGACCGTCGCGCGGGAGAGGACCATCGGCCAGGTGCTGGACCTGCTGGTCGAGGCCGGGGTGACCCGTCCACGGGCCGGGTAGACTGACAGGAGCGGGGCAGGTGGCCCCGGGAGGATCGCCATGACACCGGAGACTGCGTAGTCAGCGGCTCACGCCGCCCTCGTCATCCGTTCGTGTCCCCCGGGCATCACCCTCCCGAAGGAGCTCCTCCGTTGGCTTCCCGTGCGACTTTCGACGCGCTCGTCCCGTTCGGCTGGGACGACCGCGTCGCCACCCTCTTCCACACCGCCAACCTCTCCCAGTCGGCCACCTCTGATCAACTGCCGGCCCGCGTCGTGCGGGTCGACCGTGACCGCTGCGTCGTCGTCGCCGACGACGGCGAGACCCGCACCGCCCGCGCCGTCGACCTACCCGCCGTGGGCGACTGGGTCGTGCTGTCAGAGCCCGGGCCCGATTCCGACGCCGACGTCGTCGCCGTGCTCGACCGCTGGTCCGCCCTCACCCGCCTCGACCAGGTCATGGCCGCCAACGTCGACGTGGTGATGGTCCTCGCCGCCCTCGACCGTCCGCTCAACCTCAACCGGCTCGAGCGGGAGCTGGTCCTCGCCTGGGACAGCGGCGCCCGCCCGCTGGTCCTGCTCACCAAGGCCGACCAGGCCATCGCCGAGAACGGCGACAACGCGGCGGCCGAGACGGTGGAGGCGAGGGCGCTGGGCGTCGACGTGCTGACGACCAGCGCCCGCACCGGCGAGGGCATGGACGCCGTCACCGACCACCTCCGTCCCAACCGCACCGCGGTGCTGCTGGGCGCCTCGGGCGTCGGCAAGTCGACCCTCGTCAACCGCCTGCTGGGCGACGAGGTGCAGGCCACCCGCGAGGTCCGGGCCGACGACGGCCGCGGCCGCCACACCACCACCGCCCGCCACCTGCTCGTCATCCCGACGGGCGGCGTCCTCGTCGACACGCCGGGCATCCGCAGCCTCGGCCTGGGCGGCGACACCGCGGTCGGCCTGGCCCAGGCCTTCCCCGAGATCGAGGAGCTGGCCGCCGGTTGCCGCTTCCGCGACTGCCGCCACGCCGGCGAGCCCGGATGCGCCGTCATCGAGGCCATCGGGGCCGGAGCGATCGGCCGCGAGCGGATGGCGAGTTACTCGAAGCTCCAGGGTGAGGTCGAACACGCGGCCCGCGCGTCCGACCTCAGGGCCCAGGCCGAGCGCAAGCAGAAGTCGAAGGTGGTCCACAAGGCGATGCGCAACCACACGAAGCACTGAGGTAACCAGGCACACGAAGCACTGACGCAAACCAGGCACACGAAACACTGACGTAACCCCGAACGGCCCGAGGAATGGGAAAATGGACCTGTGATCTTCGACGGCTTGTCCCAGCAGCTCCCCGACATCGACCCCGAGGAGACCGCCGAGTGGATCGACTCGCTCGACGCCGTGGCGGGAACCCGGGGGAAGCCCCGCGCCCGCTTCCTGGTGCTGAAGATGCTCGAGCGGGCCCGGGAGCTGCAGGTCGGCTTCCCGGCGATGGTCTCGTCGGACTACATCAACTCCATCCCGCCCGAGCGGGAGCCGTGGTTCCCGGGCGACGTCGACATGGAGCGCCGCATCCGCGCCTACATCCGCTGGAACGCGGCGGTGATGGTCACCCGGGCCAACGCCAAGGCGCCGGGCATCGGCGGCCACCTCGCCACCTACGCCAGCTCGGCGGCGCTGAACGAGGTCGGCTTCAACCACTTCTTCAGGGGCAAGGACGACGGCCAGCCCGGCGATCAGGTCTACTTCCAGGGCCACGCCGCCCCCGGGATCTACGCCCGGGCCTTCCTCGAGCGCCGCCTCACCGAGGAGCAGCTCGACAACTTCCGCCAGGAGATCGGGGGCAACGGGCTCTCTAGCTACCCCCACCCCCGGCTCATGCCGGACTTCTGGGAGTTCCCCACCGTCTCCATGGGCCTGGGCCCGATCAACGCCATCTACCAGGCCCGCTTCAACCGCTACCTGATGCACCGCCGGATCGCCGACACCAGCAAGTCCCGGGTCTGGGCATTCGTGGGCGACGGCGAGTGCGACGAGCCCGAGACCCTCGGGGCGCTCTCGATCGCGGCCCGCGAGCACCTCGACAACCTCACCTTCGTCGTGAACTGCAACCTCCAGCGCCTCGACGGCCCGGTGCGGGGCAACGGCAAGATCATCCAGGAGCTGGAGGCAGTCTTCCGGGGCGCGGGCTGGAACGTCATCAAGGTCATCTGGGGCTCGAAGTGGGACGAGCTGCTGGCCCGCGACGTCGACGGCGTCCTGCTCAACAAGATGAACACCACTGTCGACGGCCAGTTCCAGAAGTACGCGGTGGAGAGCGGCGCCTACATCCGCCAGCACTTCTTCGGGCCCGACCCCCGACTGCGCCAGATGGTCGAGCACCTCTCCGACGACGAGCTGCGCAACCTGCCCCGCGGCGGCCACGACTACCACAAGCTCTACGCCGCCTACCGGGCCGCAACCGAGCAGGTGGGAGCCCCCACCGCCATCCTGGCCAAGACGGTCAAGGGGTGGACGCTGGGCCCCGAGGTCGAGGCCCGCAACGCCACCCACCAGATCAAGAAGATGTCGAAGAAGCTGCTCCGGGAGTTCAGGGACAGGCTGCACCTCGAGGACCAGATCCCCGACAGCGCCCTCGACGCCGACCAGCCGCCCTACTACCGCCCGGCGGAGGGGTCGCCCGAGTTCGAGTACATGATGGAGCGGCGGCGGGCGCTGGCCGGCTCGCTGCCCCGGCGGCTGGTCGGGAACCGCCAGCTGCCCCAGCCCGCGGCCAAGGCCTTCGAGAGCACCAAGGGCGGCTCGGGCAAGCGGGAGGTCTCGACCACGATGGCCTTCGCCGGCCTCCTGAGGGAGCTGCTCCGCGACAAGGCCATGGGTGCCCGCGTCGTGCCCATCATCCCCGACGAGGCCCGGACGTTCGGCATGGACAGCCTGTTCGCGGAGGTCGGCATCTACGCCTCCACCGGCCAGCTGTACGAGCCGGTCGACGCCCACCTGCTCCTGTCCTACAAGGAGTCCAAGGACGGCCAGATCCTGGAGGAGGGCATCACCGAGGCCGGGTCGATGGCCAGCTTCACCGCCGCCGGCACCGCGCACGCCGTCCACGGCGTGCCCATGGTGCCGTTCTTCATCTTCTACTCGATGTTCGGCTTCCAGCGGGTCGGCGACCTGATCTGGGCGTTCGGCGACAGCCGCGGCCGCGGGTTCCTCTGCGGGGCGACGGCCGGGCGCACGACGCTGCACGGTGAGGGGCTCCAGCACGCCGACGGCCACAGCCTGGTGCTGGCCTCCACCGTGCCCAACCTGGCCGCCTACGACCCGGCCTTCGCCTACGAGCTGGCCGTCATCATCGAGGACGGGCTGCGGCGGATGTACGGCGAGAAGCCGGAGGACGTCTTCTACTACCTCACCCTCTACAACGAGAACTACGCCATGCCGGCCATGCCCGAGGGGCCAAGTATCGGTGACATAGCGGAGGGGATCCGCAGCGGCCTCTACCGCTTCGCCGAGGCACCCGAGGGTCCCAGCCGGCGGGCGACGATCCTGTTCAGCGGCAGCGCCCAGGGCGCGGCTCGGGAGGCGCAGCGCCTGCTGGCCGAGAACCACGACGTAGGCGCCGACCTGTGGAGCGCCACGTCCTACAAGACCCTCCGGGAGAACGCCCTGTCGGACGAGCGTTGGAACCGGCTGCACCCCACCGAGACGCCCCGTACGCCCTACGTCACCCAGGTGCTGTCGGCGTCGGAGGCACCGTTCGTGGCCGTCACCGACTTCATGAAGTCGGTGCCCGACCAGGTGGCGAGGTGGGTGCCGGGGCCGTTCACGCCTCTCGGCACCGACGGGTATGGCAGGTCCGACACGTCGGCCAACCTGCGGCGCCACTTCGAGACCGACGCCGCCTCGATCGTCACCACGGTGCTGCAGTCATTGGCCCAGGTCGACGAGGCCAAGCCCGAGGAGGTGGCCGACGCCCTGGCCCGCTACAGCGTCGACACCGAGGTCGCCGACCCCCGCGTCCGCTGAGGCGACTGCCGTGCCGTCACCGCACCACGAAGGCCCGCGTCGCGGTCACCCGCGGCTGGAACGGGGCGTGGTCGCCGGCCACGTACTCGGCGACCAGGAAGTGGGTCCCTGGCGTGGCCTCGATCGGCTGCTCGAGCCCGTAGGTCATCGACACCAGCTTGCCGTCGAGCGTGAGGTGGATGTGGCCCTCGTCGGGCTCGAGGTTGCGGGTGGCTTCGGTGACGATCGTGCCCCCCTGCAGGTCGAGCTTCACCGTCAGGGGACCAGGCGCCACCGTCGCCTCGTTGACCGGCTCTGCGATCGACAGCGTGGCGGTCGACGCCGGCCGGGCGACGGCGGAGGACGCCGGGCCGGCATCGCCCCCTCCGTCACCGCCACCACCGCACGCCGCCGCCAGCAACAGCCCGAGCAGCGCGACGGCTGTCCCAACCTTTCGACCCATGGTCATTCCTCTCATCTCCGTGCCTCGATCTCGATCGGTGCGTACAGGTAGTCGCCGCCCCGGGTGATGCCGGTTACCTCGACTGTCGCGCTGCCCGCGGCCAGGTCGACGTCGGCCGTGAAGTGGCCCGGTCCGAGCCGCCGGGGTGACGAGGTGGCCCCGTCGCCGAGATCGACGGAGGCTCCGGCCACGTCCTCCTCGGTCCCGTCGGCGGCGAAGAAGGTGACGTGCAGCTCGTTCCCGCCCGGTGTCCCGGGGTCGGCGTACACCTGCACCGACCGGCCCTGATTCAGGTCTACGGTGTAGACCGTCGGCTGGCCGGGAGCCGCGGCCACCGACGGCGGCGGTAGCGCGGCGGGCACCGCAACCTCCAGGTCGAGCTCCACCGAGCCGGCGCCCTGCTCGACGACGAGCGTGACCCGCCACCTCCCCGGCAGCGACAAATTGTTGCCCGCCGCCGTGAAGCTGCCGGGAGTGCGACTCGGCGGCAGCTGCAGCGACGTCTCGCCGAGGCCGGTGTGGGTGGGGAGGGCGAAGCGGGCCAGGATGCCGGTGGCCGGCACCGGATCGCCCGTGTCGAAGTCGGTGACGGTGACGGTGAACGTGTTGCGTCCCGGAGCTCCCGGCGTCACGGTCAGCCGGGCCCGGACGGTGGTGCCGAAGTCGGTTGCGGTGACGACGACTCGTGGCGGGGACGTGCCCGCTCCAGAGGGCGGCGGTGCGGTGGTGAGGAACCCCGTGACGACGAGCACGGCGCCGGCCACGGCCAGCTCGGTGACGCCCGCCCGACGCAGGCCCCGCACCGACGCGTCGGCGGCCGGGACGTGGCGGTACCGGTTGACCGCCCCGAGGGCGGCGATCACGACCAGCAGCGACGCCTTGGCCAGCACGAGCCGGCCGTAGGTGCTGTCCACCAGCGAACCCCAGTCGCCCACCTCGTCGATGGCCCGCACCACGCCGGTGGCGGCGACCACGCCGATGGCGATCAGGGCGACCAGTGAGAACCGGCGCAGGCCGGCGGTTGCTTCCTCGCCGGGGTGCCGGGCGACGGTCACCAGCAGGGCGGCCAGTCCCCCGAGCCAGCCGAGGGCGGCCACCGCGTGGACGGACTGGAGGCTCACCATGGCCCAGGGCCAGGAGGCGGCGGCGGCGTGCCCGCCCTCGACGTGGGCGACGACGACGACGACCGCGCCGGCCGCGACCAGGCCCATTCCCGCCCGCCACCGGCCGAGCGTCCCCCCCGACAGGCCGACCTTCCCCGCCACCAGCCCTGCGCCGGCGACGACGAGACCCAGGATCTGCCACATCACGGCGCGGCCGGCCCGGGCGCCGAGGAAGGTCCCCAGGGAAGCGCCTGTGGCGTCCAGTTGCAGGGCGGTCAGGGCCGCCAGCCCGAGGGTGGCGGCGGTCCAGCCGACGACCAGCAGCCGGTCCGAACCCCGTCGTCGCGCGCCGACGATCAGCAGGCCGACCCACGCCCCGCCCAGCAGGAGTGCCAGCCCGGCGTAGAGGACCGTCCGCGCCGCGGCCCCGGTCGGCGACAGGCCGGCGGAGGCGGCCGCCGGCCGTCGGGCCGCCTCGGTGACCGGTTCGCCGACACCGAAGGCGAACGACCCTGTGGTCAGGTGTCCGTCGACGCGGGACACGACACGCCAGCTCACCGTGTAGACGCCCCTGGGCAGAGGCTGCAGGTCCTGGCGCACCGTGTCGCCGCTCCCGGGTGCCGGCTCAAGGCGACCCGCGGCGAAGGACCGCCCGGTCCCGTCGAGGACCTGCACGGACGAGAACCCGGGTTCGGGCACCTCGCTGAAGCGGAGGGTGACGGCCGCCGGCGGCTGCTCGAGCACGGCCAGGTCCCCGGGGTCCGAGGAGACCAGCACGGCGTGAGCGGTCGCCGAAGGGGCTACCCCCAGCACCAGCGCGAGCGCGAGGGCGGCCGTCGCCACCCCGCGCCTCATCGGGTCACGAGCCGGCCTTCGCCTTCGACCGCCAGGCGACCATGGCCAGGATCACGCCGACGACGCCGACCATGAGCCCCACGACCGCCAGGATCGTCGCGGTCCCGGCAGCGTCCTTGGCTTCGTCGGCGGTCGACGCGGCCGACGTCAGCCGAGGAGTCTGCCGGTCGACGAGGGTGGCGAGCTCGGCTCGGCTCGGGTCCTTGGTCGGGAACTCGATGTCGGTCGCGCCCCTGGGACTCTCGAAGGTCGTGTCCGACGACGTGAACGACTGGTCGACCGCCTGGCCCCTCACGGTGCCCACGAAGTGGAAGGTGTAGACACCGGGACGGGTGGGCACGAGCGGCGCCGCGTACTCGCCGGGCGACCCGAAGACGCCGGCGAGCGGGAGGGGGCCGACCTTCTGGTCGCCGGAGACGACCTCGACCTTCAGCCCGTCGCCGACGTCGGTGACGGGGCCGGCGTCGTCGGTGAGGCGCACCGAGACGGCGTTGAGGAAGCCGGTGTAGGTCGGCTCGACCGACCATCCGACCACGAAGTTGACCGGCCCGGCGGCCCGCTGCTCATGGGCGAAAGCGGTGCCGGCCAGTGGGATCGTCAGTAAGGCGGCAGCGATGGCGGCCGCGCCGAGACGGGCGTACGAACTTCTCATGGGATCTCCTTGTTCGTCGTTCTCCTACCGTCCGGACGGGACGGGTGGCGTGCTTCGTTCAGGCGGAGACGAACGGCAAGGGCGGGCCCCGGGCGGGTGCCCGGCGAGAGGAGAGCGTCGAGCGCGGACAGCGATCCGGCGACGGTGACCAGCACGTGGCGAGCCGGCGCCCAGCCCGGGAGCGGGTGTGGGCCACGCGTCTGCCCAGCTGCTCGCCCGCCCGGTCGAGCAGGGCGAGGAGGGTGGCGGCGGCGAGGCCGACCACGACCTGGAGGGGAAGGCCGAGGAGCAGAACCGGGCCGAGGTCGCTCAGAGACGCGCCGGCAGCCAGCCGCTCGCCGACCTCGAGCGCGAGGAAGGCCAGCGCCTGGGCGCAGGGAAGGACGCGCACCAGGTCGTGGCGGGAGGTCGTCGCCGGTCCCGGCCTCGCGCCCCTCCGGAAGGCGGCCAGGAAGACGACCGCGGCCGCCAGGCAGGCCAGGAACGAGACCGTGCCCAGCGCCGACGGCAGGTACTGATGGCCGGTGCCGGCCAGGACTTCCTGCCGCTGGTGGTGGTCGGGCACCAGCAGGAGGTACTCGAGCACATGGGCGAGGCCCACTCCGGCGAGGGCGAGGGCAGCGACGATCACCAGATCGATCCGTCGGGCCCGTTGGCTCATGGCACCAAGCAGGATAGGCGAACCGGTTGCCTCGACGCCGGGCGTACAGTTGGCGGGCCATGGCCCCCGCGAGCCTGAACCTCACCGGCGACCCCGCTGCCGACGAGCTGCTGTCCACCGACGCGTTCGCCCTGCTCATCGGCATGCTGCTCGACCAGCAGGTGCCGATGGAGAAGGCGTTCCACAGCCCCTACGACCTCAAGGAGCGCCTCGGCGGCCGCCTCGACCCGGCCGAGATCGCGTCGGCGGATCCCGAGGAGCTGGCCAAGGTGTTCGCCGGCCCGCCCGCCCTCCACCGCTTCCCGGGATCGATGGCGGGTCGCACCCAGGCGTTGGCCAAGGCCATCGTCGACGACTTCGGCGGGTCGGCGGCCCGGATCTGGGAGGAGGCCGCCACCGGCGACGAGCTGTTCCGGCGGCTGAAGGCCCTGCCCGGCTTCGGCGACCAGAAGGCCCGCATCTTCCTGGCCCTGCTGGCCAAGCGCCTCGGCGTCGCCCCTCCCGGGTGGCAGGAGGCGGCCGGTCCCTACGCCGTCGACGGCTACTTCTCGGTGGCCGACATCGTCGACCCGGAGAGCCTGGCCAAGGTCCGCCAGTACAAGAAGGCGATGAAGGCGGCGGCCAAGACCCCACCCGCGTGACGGTGCGAGTCGCACATTGAGAGTGACGGCCAACGGGGAATCGGTCGAGGTGCCGGGCGGGGCCACCGTCGACGACCTGCTCGGCATCCTCGGGCTGGGTGGGCGCTGGGTGCTGGTGGAGCGCAACGGCGAGCCGGTCGAGCGCCGCCACCTGGCCACCACCGAGCTGGCCGACGGCGACCGGCTGGAGCTGGTCAGGGCCGTCGCCGGCGGGTGACCGCCGCCGCCGAAGCCGCCGCAGACCTGGAGGGGCGCCGGCTCTACCTCTGCACCGCCGACCGTCCCGACCTCGAGCGGTTCCTGGCCGCCTGCATCGCCGGGGGCGTCGACCTGGTCCAGCTCCGGGACAAGGTGCTCGACGCCCGCGCGCTGCTGGCCCGGGCCCGGCTGGCGGCCGCCGTGTGCCGCGACCACGGCGTGCCGTTCATCCTCAACGACCGCCCCGACCTGGCCCTGGAGTGCGGCGCCGACGGTGTCCACGTCGGCCAGGACGACGCCCCGGCGGCATTGGCCCGGCGCATCCTGGGCCCCGACGCCGTCGTGGGCCTGTCGACCCACGCCCCAGCCGAGATCGACGCCGCCGTCGGGGAGCCGGTCGACTACCTGTCCGCCGGCCCGGTGATGGCAACGCCCACCAAGCCGGGACGGCCGGGCACCGGCCTGGGCTACCTGCGCCACGCAGCCGCTGCCACCGCCCTGCCGTGGTTCGTCACCGGCGGGGTGACCCCCGAGACTGTGCCCGACATGGTCGCCGCAGGCGCCAGGCGATTCGTGGTCGTCCGCTGGCTGACCGAGTCCGACGATCCCCAGGAGGCCGCCCGACGGCTGCGGGCCGCTGTCGACAAGGCCGTCGAGGCGGAGATCTAAGCCGCCGGTTGCCGTTCCATCCAGCCGATGAGGATGGCGACCGCCCTGGGGTCGTGGCGCAGTCGATGACCGGCCCCGGGGACGATCCGCAGCTCGACCTGGCCCAGGGCTGCCTCGGCCAGGGCGCGGGCGTCGGTGACCGGGATGACGTCGTCGTGGTCGCCGTGGATCAGCAGCACGGGCCGGGGCGGGAGCTTGCCGACGGCCACCGTGGGACGGATCTCGGCCAGCTCCCGCGCCCAGGTGCCCACGTCGGTGGGGAAGTCCGGCTGGCGCACGACGCCGATCGACCGGGCGTGCCCGAGGAACCCGTCGGGGTCCTCGGCCCACCCGCGGAAGTCGGCCGGCGCGGCAAGGGTGGCGACGCCGCGGACGCGCTCGTCCTCGGCGCCGGCACAGATCGTGAGGGCTCCTCCCGTGCTGCTTCCGGCCAGCCACACGTCGCCCACACCGTCGACGGACGCGAGTTGGTCGATGGCGGCCCGCAGATCGGCGAGCCAGCCACCGAGGGAGAAGTCGCCTTCGGAGCCGCCGGTGCCCCGGAAGTTGAAGGTCAGGACGGTCCAGCCGGTGTCCTCGGCCAGCCGCTCGGCGAACTCCGGATAGGTCTGGCCGGACGTGGCCGCGCCTCCAGGCCCGGCGGGGAACCCGTGGCACAGCACCAATCCGTGCGATGAAGGGGTGGTCGCCGAGGGCGGCCGGGACAGGTGCCCGGCGAGCTGCAGGCCCTCTGAATCGATGACGGTGGGCAGGTCACTACCCCCTCTCGCGACCGAGGGGGCGCTCATGCGCCCCCTCGGGTATCAGTTCTAGCTGGAAAGGAAACCCGAGAGCAACGGAAATCACCGGGCGGGACCATTCCCCGGACGTCGTCTCGAGCGGTGACTGGCAGTATTCGCCAGACGTGGCCCAGCTGACCGCTAGCGGACAGCCACCTCCGAGGTCCCAAGACAACTTTCGCTCAGTTGGACCACCTCCTTCCTTCGGTCTACGTATGAAAGCACAACCGGAGGGCCAAGTGGGGTCATTTCGCGACGGTTACAGGGGGCTTTCCTCGTCCGGGTCGGCGACCGGGTCGACGGCGCCGATCCGCTCCAGGTAGTCCATCTGGGCGTCGAGCACGGCGTGGACCTGCTCGGGCGTGTAGGGGGCGCCGCTGAGCTCGGCCCGCATGAGCACGAAGTCGACGGTCTCCGCCCCGCTCACGACCACGGGGCCCTCGGTGTGGGGCCGGTCGCCGTTGGCCGAGACCCCCCGGTTGCGGAAGTACTCGAGGTGCCAGTCGAGGATGCGCCGGACGTCGTCGGGGCTGAGCACCGCCGCCACCTCGGGCCCGACGTGGTCGCACACCCAGGTCACCGCCTCCTCGAAGTCGAACGACCGCTGGGGGGCCTGCTTCGACAGCCGGCGGACCTCCCGACCGATGACGACGGCGGCGATGGCGAACACGCCGGCCATGGCGAGGACGACCAGGACCAGGGCCACGGTCCCGAGCGTAGACCGCCCGGTTTCGGGACCGCGGCGGGTCAGATCCGGATGTGCCGGGCCAGCTGCTCGCGGTGGTGGCGGGGGTCGCCGAACAGCAGGCGGGACGACTTGGCCCGCTTGAAGTACAGGTGGGCGTCGTGGTCCCACGTGAAACCGACGCCTCCGTGCAGGTGGATGGTCTCGGCGGCCACGAAGGCGTAGGCGTCCGAGCAGGTGGCCTTGGCCATGGCCGCCGCCGCCGGCAGGTCGTCGGGGCCACGCTCCGCGGTGAACGCCGCGTACATGGCGGCGGAGCGAGCCGACTCCACCTCCAGCAGCATGTCGGCGCACCGGTGCTGGACGGCCTGGAAGCTTCCGATCGGCCGGCCGAACTGCACCCGGGCCCGCACATGGTCGACGGTCATGTCGAGGCAGCGCTGGGCCCCTCCGACCTGCTCGGCGGCCAGCGCCGCGCACGCCAGGTCGAGCACCCGGGCGAGCACCGGCGCGCCGCCGCCATCGGCGCCGACGAGCCGGGCGGGCGTCGCCTCGAAGGTCAGGCGGGCCAGCCGGCGGGTGAGGTCCAGCGTGGGGAGGGGCGCTCGGGCCAGGCCGGGGGCGTCGCCGTCGACGAGGAAGAACCCGAGCCCGGCGTCCGACCGCGCCGCCACCACAAGGGTCTCGGCCGCGTGACCGTCGAGCACGAAGCTCTTGTGGCCGTCGAGGCGCCACGAGCGCCCGTCGGCGGTGGCACGCAGGGCGACGCCCGCCTCGTCCCACACGCCGGCGTCCTCGGCCACGGCCAGGGCCACGACGGAGGGCCCGCGCGGGGCGCCGGCGGCGGTGGCGGCCACGGTGCCCAGCAGCGGGGTGCACAGCAGGGCCGCGCCGGCCTCCTCCAGCACCACCGCCTGCTCCGCGAACGACAGCCCCGGCGCCACGAATCCCTCGTCCGCCACGGCCCGCCACACGGCGGGGTCGAAGCCCAGGTCGGTCTCCATGAGGCGGCGGACCTCGGCCATGGGCGACGCCTCGGCGAGGAACGACCGCACCCGGGCCCGCAATTCGTCCTGGGCGGGCGTGGAGTCGAAGCGCACGGGCCATACTCCACCCCATGGGCGCCCCGTCGCTCCACTACGAGGATTCCCAGGTGGAGATCACCAAGCTGGTGGTCGGGCCGATCGCCAACAACGTCTTCGTCGTGCGGTGCCGGGAGACGGGCGAGTCGGTGATGCTCGACGCCGCCAACGAGCACGACCGCCTGCTCGAGCTGTGCCGTCGCCTCGACGTGGGCAAGGTGCTGGAGACCCACGGCCACTGGGACCACATCCAGGCGGTGCCGGCGGTGCGCGACGCCGGCTACGAGGTGGGGGTGACGGCCGAGGACGCGGCGATGCTGCCGTCGTACGACTTCGTGCTCGAGGACGACGCCGAGATCGCCGTCGGCCGGCTGCGCCTGCGCACGATCCTCACGCCGGGTCACACGCCGGGGTCGATGAGCTTCGCCGTCGAGGGGTCGCCGGTGCTCTTCTCCGGCGACACGCTCTTCCCAGGCGGCCCGGGCGCCACCCGGTGGTCCTACAGCGACTTCGGCGCCATCATCCGCTCGATCGACGGCCTGTTCTCGAGGTTCCCGACCGAGACGATCGTCATGCCCGGCCACGGCGCCGACACCACCGTCGGCACCGAGCGCCCCCATCTCCAGGAGTGGGCCGACCGCGGCTGGTAGGAGCCTCGACGCTGCGGACGGCCGCTCCTAGACTCGGTGCGCCACGAGTTGGACCGGCGGCAGCGTGTGGGGTAGGCGGGGGTGGCGAGGATGCAGCAGCGGTTCCACCGATGCATGGTGCTGGTGACACGGCTCTACGGGTGGGACGCCGCCGAGCGGGCAAAGTGGGAGGCCCTCGTCCGCCACGCCTCAACCGATGCGGCACCCGGCGCGGCAGCGTGGGCCGGGCCGATCACGACAAAGGCGCAGGCGCTGCTGGTCGATCCGACGCTTCCGACCAAGGCGGCCAACTGGTCCAAGCCGTTCGACACCTTCGACGGCACCCGCCTCCGGAAACCCGCCACCCATGCGCTGCTCGGCACGCTCTTCATGACCGGGAACCGGCTGCTGGAGCTGTTGCCGGTCGGCACCGAGAAATGCGAGGCGTTCCGGCCGCTCGCGGCCACGACGTACATGAGCCTCGATTTCAACGTGACCCGCATAGCCGGGGACGAGTGGCTTGTCCCCCAGCTGCGGCTCTCCGACTACTGGCCGCGGAACCGCCAGCTGGCCCCCAAGCCGGTCACTCGACCGAAGCTGACGAGACGGTCGGCGAAGCGGACGGCCAAACTGCTCAACGACTCCCTCTGGCTGACCGCAGACGACGCAGCACAGCTCCTGTTCTCCGAGGCGGGCATCGTTCCGGCAGAGATGAAGATCCACCGCTACGACCTGCGCCCCCCGGCGTTCTATTCCACGTTCCCCGGTCACCCCTCCGCGCAGCCCCGACGACTTCCTCGGATCCGAGCTCCTTCCGTCCGTCCGCCTTCTCTCTCGGAAGATCCTGGCGTGCGACGACCCCTACAGCGAACAGATGTCGGGACTGGTCGTCGAGGGCAATCTCGCCCTCTTCCGTCGCGAGTTCGTCTTCCCGGTCGAAGCGCCGCAATACAGCGGCGCCAGCGGGCGCCGCACGGAGAACCAGTACCTCTGCCTGGGTTGGCACCGAAGCGACGACCCGGACGGTCCTAGCACGGTCGAATGGGACCTCTGCTTCGCCGCCCAGCGGCTGTCTCTCCTCGACATCAGGATCGGTGTCCGCCTTGCCGGGGCTGCCTCCGAGGCCGACGAGTACGCCCGCAAGGCGAGGCAGTTGGAGACGAGGCTCCAGGAGATGAACGCTGACACGACGGCGCTCCAGCGAGCGGCGGTGACCGCAGGCAAGGGAGCCCGGCGTAAGACCTTCAAGGAGTTGGGAGGCATCGTATGGGAGCTCTTCCGCAGGCGACCGGAGATCATCGCCGCCGTGCGCCACATCGCCGGACTCGAGCGAGTGCTGCGGGAGACCCTCGACGACGTGGCGGAAGAGACCGAGAAGGCCCTGATCTTTCGTGCCCTGGGTGAGCTTCGACCCCTCACCGGCGACCGGCTCCGTCCAGCCCAGTGGCGCGCGTCGCCATGCAGCGGATCGACAAGGCGAAGCGGTCGATCACCGGCCTGAGCGAGGAATCCGAGAAGCTGTCGACCCTCCTCGATGCCGCGGTCGCGCTGGAGCGGCGGGAGGGTGACGAGCGGAGTACCCGACACCAGCGGGTGCTCGGCTACGCGTTGGCGGCGCTGGCCGGCGTCACCGCGCTCAGCCTCGTCGTCGGGCAGATCAACAAGGGCGAGATCGAAAAGGCTGCAAAGAAATGGGACGGTCTCCTCTACTACCCCGGTCAGTTCGTCGCGCTGCTCTCCGGTCCCTGGCGCGACCATTTCATGGTCATCGGGGTGGTCTCGGTCGCGCTCGTGATCTTCCTGCTGGCGGTCTATTTGGCATACGTGTTGGGCGGCGTGGCCCAGTCCCACAAGCGCGTGATTCCCAAGTACCCGGACCTGGGCGTCCCGGATCCGCTGCCCGACGAGGACGACCTCGACGAGACCCCCCGCTGGCGCCCTCAGGGACCCCTACGCCCGGGTCGCTTCCTGCCGCGCTGACAGCTCCGCATCGCCCCGGAAGCTTCGCGGAGGCGTATACGGTGCTCACCGGTGGAATCGGCACCGCTCACATTCCCTCGCCAGTCGGCGCGCACCCTGGGTTTCAGGCTCGGCGCGCCGCGCTCGTTCCAGGTGGCCAGCGACGGGAGCCGGGTCGTGTTCCTTCGGTCGTCGGCCGGTGACGACCCTCAGAACGCCCTGTGGGTGCTCGACGTCGAGCGGGGAGTGGAACGTCTCGTTGCCGATCCGAGGGTGCTGCTGGGCCAGCGCCCCGATGAGATGCCGGTCGCGGAGCGGGCTCGCCGGGAAAGGACGCGCGAGGCCGCCGGCGGGTTCGTGGCCTACGACGCCGACCCGGCGTGCACGACGGCCGTCGCCGCGCTCGGTGGCCGTCTGTTCCTCGTCGACCTGCGTGGGCACGAGCCCGTCCGGGAGCTGCACGCGGCGGAAGGAGCCTACGATCCTCGCCTCTCGCCGACCGCCGACCACGTCGCCTATGTCGCAGGTCGGGCCCTGAGGGTCACCGGACTCGGTGGCGACGACCACCTCCTCGTCGGGTCCGACGACGACGACGTGTCATGGGGGTCTGCGGAGTTCGTGGCCGCCGAGGAGATGGAACGGACCCGCGGCCACTGGTGGTCGCCCGATGGTCGTCGTGTCGCCGTCGCACGGGTGGACGTGTCGACGGTCGAGCGATGGCACGTGTCGGACCTCGCCGATCCCGGCGCCACCCCTGCTGTCATCAGGTACCCGGCGGCGGGCACGGACAACGCCCGGGTGCGCCTGTGGCTGTTCGACCTGGACGGCGGCAGAACGTCGGTCGACTGGGACGACGACCGGTTCCCGTATCTCGCCCAGGTGGACTGGTCGGAGCAGGGGTTGATCCTGTCGGTGCAGACCCGGGACCAGCGGACGATGGACGTGTTGCGGGTGAACCCCGGGAGCGGGGCGACATCGCGCCTGTGGCGGCAGGAGGACAAGGACTGGGTCGACATCGTGCCGGGGACGCCGGCGTGGCTCGACGGGCGGCTCGTGACGACCGAGAACGTCGACGGAGCTCTGCGCCTGACGGTAGGGGGCGACCCTGTGACACCTCCGGGAATGGAGGTTCGCGGTGTCGTCCGCCCGGCGGGCTCGAGTCGAGGGGTCGTCATCACCGCATCCGAGGATGACCCGACGGTGATGCATGTCCACCGGGCCTACGCCGACGGACGGGTGGAACGCCTGACCGTCGGCGATGGCGACGGCGTCCACGTCGCGCTCGCCGCCAGCGGCGGCGTCGTGGTCGTCCAGTCGAGGTCGACGGAACGAGACGGGGCCCTCGTCGAGGTGCGAAACGACATGGTGGTCACGACCGTCCGCTCCTACGCCGATACCCCGCTCGTGCGACCGAGTCCGGCCTTCTACGTGGTTGGGAAGCGGGACCTCCGCGCGGCCGTGCTCCTGCCGTCCGACGGCACGCCTGACGGCCCCCTCCCGGTGCTCATGGACCCCTACGGCGGGCCCCACGGCCAGCGCGTACTGCGGGCGCGCTCCCCCTTCCTGACGTCGCAGTGGCTGGCCGACCAGGGCTTTGCCGTCGTCGTGGTCGACGGTCGGGGGACTCCGGGGCGCGGGCCGGAGTGGGAGCGGGAGGTCCACGGCGACCTGGCCGGGCCCATCCTCGACGACCAGGTCGACGCCCTCCAGGCGCTGGCCGCCGCCGACGACCGCCTCGACCTCGGCAGGGTCGCCATCCGCGGCTGGTCGTTCGGCGGCTACCTGGCCGCCCTCGCCGTCCTCCGCCGCCCCGACGTCTTCCACGCCGCCGTCGCCGGCGCCCCCGTCACCGACTGGAGCCTGTACGACACGCACTACACCGAGCGCTACCTCGGCCTTCCACAGGAGGCGCCCGACGCCTACCGGCGCAGCTCGTTGCTCGACGATGCCGCCCGCCTGGAGCGGCCGCTGCTGCTCATCCACGGCGTGGCCGACGACAACGTGGTGTTCGCCCACACCCTGCGCCTGTCGCGGGCGCTCCTCGAGGCCGGCCGGCCGCACCGCGTCCTACCGCTGTCGGGGATCACCCACATGGCCACCGACGAGTCGGTGGCCGAGAACCTGCTGAACCTCCAGGTGGCGTTCCTGCGAGAAGCCCTCGGCCTGGAGCAGGCACCGGCAGGGGTTTGATGCGCCGGTAGCGCCCCCAGAGGGGGTCGAGGAGGCGAAATAGGGGCGCTACGATCGATCGAAACATCGCCGGGTCGCCTGGAACGCGACTAGGCCGTCAGCGTCCTAGGCGGTCAGGGGCTCCCGCGGCTCCCTGACCAGCTCGACGTCGGACTCCAGGCCCTCGATCGTGGTCCCGTTGGTGTCGACGTCGATCGTGACCAGCCGGCCGGCCAGGGGGATGTTGCCGACTCGCAGGCGGCCGATCCACTCCGGCAGCACGGGGTCCACCCACACCTTGCCGTGGGGGACCCACGGGTCGAGGCGGAGCAGCGTGCGCAGGAACAGAAGGGGCGACGCCGCGGACCAGGCCTGTGGCGAGCACGACGACGGGTAGGTCACGGGGAAGGGCACGTCGTCGCGTGCCAGGCCGGAGAACAGCTCCGGCAGGCGGTGGTCGAAGTGGGCGGCCGCCTCCAGGAGACCCTTGATGACCCGGTGGGCCTCGTCGACGAACCCGTAGCGCATGAGGCCGGCGGCGATGATGGCGTTGTCGTGGGGCCAGATCGACCCGACGTGGTAACTCACCGGGTTGTAGCCGGCCATGTCGGTGGCCAGCGTGCGGATGCCCCACCCGCTGAACATCTCGGGTGACAGGAGCCGTTCGGCCACCTGCGGCGCGTGCTCCTCGTCGACGATGCCGGTCCACAGGCAGTGGCCCATGTTGGACGCGAGGGCGTCGGCCGGCCGCTTGTCGGCGTCGAGGGCGATGGCGTACCACCCCTTGTCGGGGAGCCAGAAGTCCCGGTTGAAGTTGTCCTTCAGGTCGGCCGCCTTGGAGCGGAAGCGGGTGGCCGTCAGCTCGTCGCCGGCCTCGTCGGCGAAGTGGGCCCGGGCCAGGTAGGCCCCGTAGGTGTAGCCCTGGACCTCGCACAGGGCGATCGGCGGCCGGGCCAGGCGGCCGTCGGCGAAGCGGATGGCGTCCCAGGAGTCCTTCCAGCCCTGGTTGGCCAGCCCCCGGTCGGAGGCCCGCTGGTACTCGACGTAGCCGTCGCCGTCACGGTCGCCGTACTCCTCGATCCAGGCCATGGCCTTGTCGGCGGCCGGCATGAGTGCGTCGACGGCGTCGGGCGCCAGTCCCCAGCGCCGCAGCTCGCCGAGCATCATGACGAACAGCGGTGTCGAGTCGGCCGAGCCGTAGTAGACGTCGCCGCCGCCCAGCGACAGGCCCCGGGCCTCGCCGAAGCGCATCTCGTGGAGGATGCGACCGGGCTCCTCGTCCTGGCGGGGGTCGACCTCGGTGCCCTGGAAGCGGGCGAGTGTCTGGAGGACGCCCTTGGCCAGGTCGGGGTCGACAAGCAGTGCCATCCACGAGGTCAGCAGCGAGTCGCGCCCGAACAGGGTCATGAACCAGGGGGCGCCGGCGGCCACGACGGTGCGCTCGGGATGGTCGGGGTCGAAGATCCGCAGGGCGCCCAGGTCCTCGGCGCTGCGGGCCACGACCGCCTTCAGCCCCGGGTAGTCGGTGTCCACCGACGGGACGACGCTGCGCCACTGGTCGAGACGCCGCTTGGGCGTGGCGTCCTCGACCGGCTCGCCGCACCGGTAGCGGGGCTCGATCTCCTCGCCCTCGATCACCGGCGTGAACTCCAGGCAGGTCTGCCACGTCCCCCGGGCCGGCACCACCACCTCGAAGCGCAGGGTCGACAGCATGGTCACGTTGGCCGCCTGCTCGGTGCCGACGCGCAGTCCCTTGTGGGTGAGGCCCTTGTGGTAGTTGAAGATCAGCTCCGACGACGACGCCGTCAGCCGCACCTCGCCCTCGGGCTGCACCGAGCCCTCCTTGACCCGGAAGAGGTTGGCGAAGTCGGCGCCGAAGCCCAGTTCCACCGTGCAGTAGGCGGCTTCCTCGCCGTAGTTGTGGACGACGATGTCCTCGCGCATCCCCCGTCCCACGTAGCGGTAGCGGAAGATCATGAGCGAGCTGTCGGCCACCCTCCCGCGGGGCTGGGCCCGCAACACGAAGGTGGCCGAGAACGGCGTGGTCGACTCGGCCGCGAGGGGTTCGGGGCGGGCGTCGTTCACGATCAGCTCGAGCCGGGACAGGAACCTCGTGTCCCGGAAGAACAGGCCCTGGGCCGACGTGGGCCGGACGTCGCCACTGCGGTCGGAGATGCAGAACGACGAACCCTGCACCAGGGTCACCGCACCCTCGGCCTGGCCGAACGGGGCGCTGGCGCCCGAGAAGGTCCAGGGGTCGGCGATGGGCGCGAGGTTAGCGAGCCTGCACTTACCAGCCCGAAGAGTGCCTGGTGCTACCAGCCCGAAGAGTGCCGGGCGTCGTGGATCCGGCGCAGCAGGGCGAGCACGACCGTGCCGCCCAGGAACGCGGCGGCGACCACGGCGACGTCGCCGGCCGACGGCCGGGTCGGGTGGCCGCTGCCGAGCGCAGCCAACGCCAGCACGCTGAGCAGCACATTGCGGACCACGTCCACCACCGACACCGGGTCGGTGCGGGGCCGTCCGAAGCAGGCGCACGGGGCGCCGATGCCCGAAGCGACGGCCCTGGCCAGGACGGCGCTGAAGGCGGCCAGCACGACGAGGGCGGCCACGCCCCCGACTGCGGGCGCCGCCACCAGGGCGACGGCTACCAGCAGCTCCACGCCCGGCACCACCCTTGCCATCGTCCGGGCCGCGGGCAGGCCCAGGGCGTGGAACGTGGCAGCGGTCCGGGAACCGGCGGCGAGCTTCGAGGCCGACGCCACCACGAAGACGGTGGCGAGCAGGTAGGCGCTGGCAGTGGCGATGCCGGTGGTGATGCCCGTCGTCCTCTCCAATTAGCACTATGACCGTAGTGGTAATGTCGAGAGGTGGCCGAGCCCCTCTTTCAGATCGAGAACCTGCACGTCTCGGTGGAGGGTACGGAGATCCTGAAGGGGGTCGACCTCACCGTCATGCCGGGCGAGGTGCACGCCCTGATGGGGCCCAACGGGTCCGGCAAGTCCACCCTCGCCAACACCCTGCTGGCCCATCCCGACTACGAGGTGACGGCCGGGCGGGTCCTGTTCAAGGGCGACGACATCACCGACTGGGGCACCGACGTCCGGGGCAAGGCCGGCATCTTCCTGGCCTTCCAGTACCCCGAGGAGATCCCGGGCGTGTCCGTGGTGCAGTTCCTGCGCCAGGCCCTCTCCGCCCGCAAGGGCGTCGACCTGTCGGTGCTCGAGCTGCGACTGGCGATCATGGAGTGGATGGCCCGGCTCGGCATCGACCCGTCCTTCGGCGACAGGTACCTCAACGAGGGGTTCTCCGGCGGCGAGAAGAAGCGCAACGAGGTCCTGCAGATGGCGATCCTCGAGCCGGAGTTCGCGGTGCTCGACGAGACCGACTCGGGCCTCGACATCGACGCCCTGCGGGTCGTGTCCAACGGCGTGCAGGAGGTGCGCACCGACCGCCCCGACCTCGGCGTGCTGCTCATCACCCACTACCAGCGCATCCTGCAGTACCTCGAGCCCGACGTCGTCCACATCCTCGTCGACGGCCGCATCGTCGACCGTGGCGGGCCCGACCTGGCCCACCGCCTCGAGACCGAGGGCTACGACGCGTGGCGCACGACCTGACGTCACACTCGTTGGTCGGGGCCAAGGCCGACTTCCCCCTCCTCCAGCGGGGCCCCGGCGAACCCCGCCTGGTCTACCTCGACTCGGCCGCCAGCTCCCAGAAGCCGCGGGCCGTGCTCGACGCCATGGACCGGTACTACGAGACCACCCACGCCAACGTCCACCGGGGGGTCTACCAGCTGGCCGAGGCCGCCACCGCCGCCTACGAGGGCGCCCGGGCCGCCGTGGCCGGGTTCATCGGCGCCCCCTCGGCCCGGGGCGTGGTCTTCACCAAGAACGCCACCGAGTCGATCAACCTGGTCGCCCACAGCTACGGCCGCCACCTCCTGCGCCCCGGCCAGGCCGTGCTCCTCACCGAGATGGAGCACCACGCCAACCTCGTGCCCTGGCTGATGCTGCGGGAGGAGACGGGCGTGGAGCTGCGGTTCCTTCCCTTCGACTCCGACGGGGTCCTGGTGCTCGACGACCTCCCCCGGCTGCTCGACGGTGTCGGCCTGGTCACGTTCACCGCCATGTCGAACGTGCTGGGTACCCTGAACCCGGTTCGGGAGATCGCCGACGCCGCCCACGCCGTCGGCGCCGTCGTGCTGGTCGACGGGTCGCAGTACGTCCCCCACCTGCCGACCGACGTGACCGCCCTGGGCTGCGACCTGCTGGCCTTCACCGGCCACAAGATGTGCGGCCCCACCGGCATCGGCGTGCTGTGGGGCAAGGAGGACCTGCTCGACGCCATGCCGGCGTTCCTGGGTGGCGGCGAGATGATCACCGACGTGCGCCTCGACCGGTGGACGCCCAACGAGCTGCCGTGGAAGTTCGAGGCCGGCACCCCGCCCATCGCCGAGGCCGTCGGCCTGGGGGCGGCGGTCTCCTACCTCGAGAGCCTGGGCATGGACGCGGTGCGCGAGCACGAGATCGCCCTCACCCGCTACGCCCTGCGGGTCCTGGCCGAGCGCCATGGCGACGACTTCGCCGTCCACGGCCCCTCCGACCCCGAGGCCCGCGGCGGCGTGGTGTCGTTCGCCTACCGCGACATCCACCCCCACGACCTGTCACAGGTGCTCGACTCCAAGGGCGTGTGCATCAGGGCCGGCCACCACTGCGCCAAGCCGCTGATGCGCCGCCTGGGCGTGAACTCGACGGCCAGGGCGTCGTTCTACCTGTACAACGACGAGAGCGACGTCGACGCCATGTCCGACGCCCTCCTGGCGACCGCCGACATCTTCCTTCCCGCGTAAGGACCGACACTCCCAGCCCATGTCGCTCGAAGACCTCTACCGCGAGATCATCCTCGACCACTACCGCAACCCGCGGAACCGTGGCGACCTGCCCAGCCCGCCCGCCCTGCGGGTCGAGGGCTTCAACCCGCTGTGTGGCGACGAGGTGGTCCTCTACGTCGAGGTGGGCCCCGACGGCGAGGTCGCCGACATCAAGATCTCCGGCCAGGGCTGCTCCATCAGCCAGTCGTCGGCGTCGATGATGACGGCGGTGGTGAAGGGCCGCACCGCGCCCGAGGCGCGTGGCCTGATCCGGGCCTTCAAGGCCATGATGTCGATCCACGAGCACCGCCTCGACGGCGACGGCAAGGCGGTCGTGGAGGCGGTGGCCCCCGACCCGGCGGTGCCGCTGGGCGACCTCGAGGCTCTCCGGGGCGTCGTGAAGTTTCCCGTGCGCATCAAATGCGCAACATTGTCTTGGAACACGCTGGCACAGGCCCTCGACGAGGCCGCCGCAGCCACGCCTTAACGAATTGGGAGCACCGATGCGCCGATCGATCGCAGCCGTCCTGGCGGTAACCGCCATCGCCGTCCTGGGAGCGTGTGGCGATGGTGACGACAAAGCCTCGGACACCTCGTCCGGCGTGACCTCCACCACGCCGTCCGGGTTCAGCGGCAAAGGCAGTGAGGACTTCTGCAAGCTGGCCCGGGACTACACCGCCCAGATCCGCGCCGTCGGCGCCAACATCACCAACCCCGCCCAGCTGAAGAACGTGCTGGCCGAGGTGGAGCCGGCGGTGGCCAGGGCCGTCGACAACGCGCCCGGCGAGATCAAGCCCGACATCGAGTTCCTCGCGAGCTCCTTCAAGAAGATCCGCGACAGCCTCGAGGCCGGCACCCAGATCGACATCGCCACCTTGTCGGACCCGCAGTTCCAGACGTCGGCCGACCGGGTCACCCGCTACGGCCGGGAGGTCTGCGGGATCGCACCCTGACTCCGAACCTCGGCACGCGACGGGCACCGAATGAACGGTGACCGGATCAGGTCGCTGCTGGCCGACGGCGAGACGGTGCTCATGCCGGGCGTCTGGGACGCCCTGTCGGTGCGGATGGTCGAGTCGGCGGGCTTCCCCGTCGCCTTCCTCTCGGGGTACGCCACCTCGGCCACCCTGCTGGCGCTTCCCGACTTCGGGTACCTGACCCAGGGCGAGATGGCCGAGGTCGCCAGGCGGGTCTGCCGGGCGGCGCCCGACGTGGCCGTCGTCGTGGACGGGGACACCGGCTACGGCAACGCCCTCAACACCCGACGCACCGTCGAGCTGTTCGAGGCCGCCGGGGGGGCCGGCATCTTCCTCGAGGACCAGGTGTGGCCCAAGAAGTGCGGGCACATGGCCGGCAAGCGCGTCGTGCCGCGGCAGGAGTGGCTGTCGAAGCTGGCGGCCGCGGTCGACACGCGCGACACGCTGTTCGTCGTGGCCCGCACCGACGCCAGGTCCGCGGTCGGGTTGGACGAGGCGTGCGAGCGGGCTCGCATGGCCGCCGACCTCGGCGTGGACGCCATCTTCGTGGAGGCCCCGGAGTCGATCGAGGAGCTGGAGGCGGTGGCCGCGGCCACCCCAGGCGTGGTGCGGGTGGCCAACATGATCGAGGCAGGACGGACGCCCCTGCTGACACCCGACGAGCTCCATGCCCTCGGGTTCGACCTGATCGTGTCGCCCCTCACCGGCCTCTTCGCCGTCGCCAGGTCGCTGGCGACGGCCTACGGCGTGCTGAAGGCCAAGGGCTCGCTGCGCGACGACACCGACCTGCTGACCACCTTCGACGACTTCAACCGGGTCGTCGAGCTCGACGAGCACTACAAGATGGAGGCCCGCTACCAGGCGCCGGACGGGGAGTGATCCCGGAGGAGCAGCTGGTCCCGGACGGTCCGCAGCCGGGTCGGCCGCGGGGTCTGAGCCGGTTCGGGTCCCTTCGCCCGCTGCGTCACCGTGACTTCGGCCTGCTGTGGTCGGCGGCGCTGGTCTCCAACGTCGGGACGTGGGTGCAGACGGTGGCGGTCGGGGCGCTCGTCACCGAGATGACGGGCCAAGCCCGCTGGACCGGGCTTGTCGCCGCCGCCGGCTTCCTGCCCATCGGCGTGCTGTCGCCGGTGGGCGGGGTCCTGGCCGACAAGGTCGACCGGCGCCTGCTGCTGCGCCTGACGACCGTGGGCGAAACCCTCTTCGCCTCCCTGCTCGTCATCCTGACGGCCACGGGCCACGCCACCCCGCTGAACGTGAGCCTGGTCGTGCTGGGCGGCGGCTGCATGGCCGCCCTGGGGTTCCCCTCCTACCAGGCCGCCCTGCCCGACCTGGTGCCCCGGGAGGAGCTGCTCGGCGCCATGTCGCTGTCCATGGCCCAGTACAACCTGGGCAGGGTCGTGGGGCCGGCGATCGCGGGCCTGGCGCTGGTGTTCGGCTCGTACTCCTTCGCCTTCGCCGTCAACGCGGTGTCGTTCGGGGCGGTGCTGGTCGCCCTCTACCTGGTGCGGCTACCGGCGCCGGTCGTCAGCGGGGAGGAGGGTGGCCTCGGGCGACGGATCGCCACTGGGGCGCGTGCGGCCTGGGCCGAGCCCGGGTGCCGCACCGCGATCCTCACCATCGGCGTAGCCGCCTTCCTGCTGTCGCCGTTCATCGCCCTCATCCCGGCGGTCGCCATCAACCTGTTCGGCAAGGGCGAGGGCGGCACGTCGATCCTGATCACCGCCCAGGGTGTCGGTGCCGTGACCGGCGCGCTGGCCCTGACCTGGGTCGCCCACCGGTTCGGCCGGCCTCGGGCCCTGATGGTGAACCTGATCGTGCTGCCGGCGCTGCTGGTGCTGTACGCGGCCTCCCCGTCGCTGCCGGTGGCCGCGCTCGCCCTGGCCGCGGTGGGCGCCGCCTACATCGGGATCCTCTCGGGCCTGGCGACGGTGGTGCAGCTACGGGCCCCGACCGCGTTCCGGGGACGGGTCCTCAGCCTTTACATGGTCGCCCTGGGCACCATCTACCCGATCGGCGCCGTCGTCCAGGGAGCGCTGGGCGACCGCTTCGGGCTGCGAACGGTGACAGCCGTCTGCGCGGTGGCGTTCGGCCTGCTGGTGGTGGCCACCCGGGTCGCCCGCCCCGGCCTGGTCGCCACCCTCGACGACCCGAGGGCGGCCGATGGGGTGTCCGGCGGCATTTGAGCTGGCCCGACCGGGTCAGTGGCGGTTCCGGCTGCCTCAGCCGGGTCGGAACGGCGGCAGCCCGTCGCCGGCCGCGGACACCGGCGCCCCGCCGGCCGCCACCGCAAGGCGGTTCCACCCGTCACGGTCCCAGCCGGCCACCGCGTCCCGCACGACGCCGTCGCCGTCGACCAGGAAGATGGTCGGCACCGTCGTCAGCCCGTAGGCGCCCGAGACCCGGTAGGGCGCCGGCTCGCTGAGGGTTGGGACGTCCTGGCCGTGGCTCGTGCGGTACGCGGCGAGCGTCGGCACCGGGTCCTCGCCGATGGCGACGACCCGCGCTCCCGACCGGGCCAGGGCGTCGACCTTCGGCGCCACCATCTGGCAGACCGGACAGGTGGCCTTGAAGAAGGCCAGCACCGCCGGCCCGGCACCCTCCCAGGGGTTCGAGACGCGCTCGCCCGAGTCGATGTCGGGCAGGAGGAACGTGGGCGCTCGATCCCCGGTGGTGAGCATGGGTCCACATGCTAGGCAGGCCCGGGCGGTAGCCTCGGCCGGACATGGCGGCATCAGCACTCGTGGCGGGGTGACCGTTCGGCGGTGAGCGGTCCTCCGGAGAACGACACGTCGACCGACGTGGAAGGCGCGACCCCGTCCCGCTCCGGCCGGGCGTCGCTCGCCGGGCGCGCCGCCGAGCTGCTCGGCGACGAGGGCGGTGACAGCCCGACCCCGTCCGCCCCGGACAGGGTGGCCTCGCTGGCCGAGCGGGCCGCGCAGCTGGCCGCCGACGGGGCGCGGCGCGGGGCGTCGACGCCGCGGCCGGCACCGCCCCGTTCCAGCCTGGCCGAGCGCGCCGCGCTCCTGGCGTCCGACGGCAAGGCCGCGCCGGCGCCGCCCCCTGTGACGCCGCCACCCCTGAGGCCGCAACCTCCCGGGCCGCCCCCCACCGCCCCCGCCCGCCTGGCCGCACCTCGACCTCCGGCGGTGACGATCGTGGCACCGGCGACCACCCCTCCAACGCTCTCGACGGCACCCGCCCCGCGCAGCCGGATTCTTCCCATCCTCCGGCCACCCCCTTCTCGGCCGCCGGTCGCAGAGAACCCGCGGCCAGTGGTGGACCCGCCGCCGCCGGAGCCGTCCGTCGTGGTGGCCCACTCCGCCCCGGTGTCGGCGTCGCCGGTCGTGCCCGGGCCGGCGCCCATGCCGGACCCGCCCCTCCCGCCCCCGCCCGTCGCCACCGACGCCCTCCGGCCGCCGATGCCCACTCCGCCGAAATGGCTGACCCGCCAACCGTCGGCGCCCGGAACGCGCCCGCCGCACACCGCTGCGCCCAAAGGCGACCTTGTCGACCCCCTGGCGGCGGTGGGGGAGGACGCACCGCCGGCGGAAGCGGACGTCGAGTCGGAGGAGGTCTCGGACGCCTTCCCGGAGCTGGCCGACCCCAACGCCCTCCTCGCCGACCGGCCGCCCTCCGACCGCCAATGGCAGCCGCCGGCCGCGGCGGCGGAGACCCAAGCCAGGCCACCGGCGCCGCCGAGCCAGCCCGAGTCAGCCACGGCCCCGACCAAGGCCAGGCCACTGGCGCCGCCGAGCCAGCCCGAGCCCACCACGGCCCCGACCAAGGCCAGGCCACCGGCGCCGCCGAGCCAGCCCGAGCCAGCCACGGCCCCGACCCAGGCCAGGCCACCGGCGCCGCCGAGCCAGCCCGAGCCCACCACGGCCCGGACCGAGGCCAGGCCACCGGCGCCGCCGAGCCAGCCCGAGCCAGCAACGGCCCCGACCCAGGCCAGGCCCCCGGCGTCGCCGACCCGGTCCGAGCCCACCACGGCCCCGAGCCAGCGCGAGCCCGTGACAGCCCCGCCGTGGCCGGCAGCCGCAGCCGCGGTGCCGGTGCCGGTGCCGGTGCCGGTGCCCGAGTCTGCGCCCCCACCGCCCCCGCCCCCACCGCCCCCGCCCCCGCCCCCGCCCCCGCCGCCCCCGCCGCCCCCGCCTGGGTCCGCCAAGCCTGCGCCGCAACCGCGGCAGCCGACCCCGCCCGCCGTCGAGGCACCGGCAGGGAACGAGGGCATCCCGCCCGCCACCCGGCCACCGTCGAAGCGCGACCGCCGGCCGCGGCCCCCCGTGCCGGCGCCGACTCCGACTCCCGTGCCGCCGGGCGCACGGCACGGCGAGCCGGCCAGGACCGCGGTTGCGCTCGCCCCCGACCCTGCCCCGGCGCCGCTCGATGCGCCTGAGCGGCCGTTGCCCCGTTCCCCGCGCCCCAGCCACGCCCAGATCTCCCGGCGGCGCGCGATCGTCGTCGTCGTCGGTCTGGCCCTCGCCGTCGCCGGACTGGGGATCCTGCGGGGCAACGGCTTCGGCTTCGGGGGGGCCGGTACCGGCTGCCGCGCCGACACCAAGTTCGACCAGGACGACGGCCCGGGGCGCAACCACGTGGCCGACCCGACCTACAAGGTCGACCCCCCGGCCGGCGGCAACCACGTGGCTCAGGCCGCGCGACCCGGAGCGTACGGCGTCGACTACCTCCCGGCCGACGGAGAGCTCGTCGCCGCCATGGAGCAGGGCTACGTCGTCCTCTGGTACCGCCCCGACCTCGACCTCGAAGGCCTGGCTGCCCTCCAGGACCTCGCTTTCCGCCACGGCAAGGACGTCCTCACCGTGCCCCGCGCGTCACTGGCCCAGTCGGTCGCAGCGACGGCCTGGCACGCCCGCCTGCTGTGCGGTTCGGCCGACCTGACGAAGCTGGAGACCTTCGTCACCACCCACGCCGGCAAAGGCCCGCAGACGTCGACCCACTGACACCGGCGCCCGCCGCGGCGAACGCGCAGCTCAGGACGCTACTGTTCGCCTGACTGATGGCGAAGAAGAAGACATCCGGACGGACGAATCGGCCCGGCGGGAACCAACCGGCCGCGTCCCGACCGTCCTCGACAGGTGGGGCCAAGGGCCCGGCCACGGGTTCGACGCCGAAGGCGGCGCCGTCATCGCCCGCCGGGGCCAAGACGGCCACCAGGTCGACGCCGTCCTCACCGAAATCGAACCCGACATCGTCGAAGTCGACACCGACATCGCCGAAATCGGTGCCCAGGACGGTGCCCAAATCGACCACGAAGCCCGGCGCGCCGGCGAAGCCGACGTCGAAACCCAGCCCCGCGACCCGGCCCCGAGGTGGGCCCACCCGGGCCGAGCGGCTGGCCGCGGCCGAGAAGGCCCGCCACCGGCGGGCACTGCAGTCCCGGGCGGCGGTCGCCGGTGGCGTGGCCCTGATCCTGCTCGTCGTCGGCTTCCTCGTCGTGTCCAACAACAGGAACAAGGCCCAGGAGGCGGCCGGCTTCGAGACCGGCTCCTGCAACTTCGACCGGAACAGCGACGGCGACGCCGGGCTGGGCCGCAACCACGTCCCCGACCCGACCTACAAGGTCGACCCGCCGGCCGGCGGCGACCACAGTCCCACCGCCGCTCCGGCCGGCGTCTACACCGCCGCCGACACGCCTCCGGACGGCCAGCTCGTGCACAGCCTCGAGCACGGCTACGTGATCATCTGGTACCGCCCCGACCTGGCCGCGCCTGACCTGGCCGCTCTCCAGGAGCTGACCAAGCGCCATACCCGCGACGTGCTGCTCGTGCCCCGCGCCTCGCTCGCCCAGCCGGTGGCGGCCACCGCCTGGCACGCCCGGCTCCTGTGCGGCGACGCCGACGTGGCCAGCCTCGACAAGTTCGTCGACCAGTACGTCAACAAGGGCCCCGAGGCGGTTCCGCATTGAGCCCCTCGAAGACCTCCGCCCGCGTGTTCTCGGCCCGCGTGCTCGGCATCGTCGCCGCCGGCTTTGCCGCGGTGGTGGTGCTCGTGCTGGCGGCCGTGGCCGGCTGGTCCTCGGTCGGCACCCAGTCCGCGCAGCCGGCGGCCGCCGTCGCCCGCCACGACCCCACCACCACCGAGCCGTCCACGACGACCTCGACGGAGGCCCCCACGACCACCGCGGAACCGACCACCACCGGCCCCGAGCCGCCGCCTCCGCCCGGGCTGGGCCCAGGTGACGAAGGCGAGGTCGTGATGGCCCTCGAGCGCAAGCTGGAGGCGCTCAAGTACGACCCGGGAGAGGTGGACGGCTCGTTCGACAAGATCACCGGGTACGCGGTGATGGCCTTCCAGAAGGTGCACGGGATGGACCGCACCGGCCGGGCCACCGACGACGTGGTCGCGGCGCTCAACACCACCGAGGGCACCCCTCCCTCGTTGGTGACCGGCGGTCCGCCCAGCCGGGTGGAGGTCGACATCGACCGCCAGGTGCTGTTCCTCTACGAGGGCGGGCAGGTCTACAAGATCCTGCCGGTCTCCACCGGCTCGAACACGCGGTTCTGCTCCGAGGGCTGGTGCCGCCAGGCGGTCACACCAGGCGGCTCGTACGAGGTCTACCGGGCCGGCCGGGGCTGGGAGATCGGGCCGCTGGGCGGCCTCTACAACCCGCTCTACTTCAACGGCGGCGTGGCCATCCACGGCGCCCAGTCGGTGCCCGCGGGGCCGGCGTCGCACGGCTGCGTCCGCATTCCGATGAACGCCGCCGAGTGGTTCCCGTCCAAGGTCGGCGTCGGCACCGCCGTGTACGTCCTCGGTCCGGGCGACCAGATCAACGTGCCTCCACCCGCCCCGGCCCCCGGCGAACCCATGCCCGCAGGCACCGCCGAACCCGACCCCTCCGCGCCGCCGTCGTCGACCCCGTCGATCATCGACCTGCTGTCGCCAACGACGTCGGTTCCGTAATTACGAGGGGGCCGTGACCTCGCGCTCGTCCTGCTCGTAGCCGGCGTAGCCGGTCTTCTCGAGCTCGTCGGCCAGCTCCGGGCCGCCTGAGGCGACGATGCGGCCGCCACGCAGCACCGACACCTTGTCGGACTTCAGCTCCCTGAGCAGCCGGCTGTAGTGGGTGATGACCAGGACGCCGACCCCCATCTCGTGGGTGATGGCCTCCACCCGCCGGCTGACGTCCCGGAGGGCGTCGACGTCGAGTCCTGAGTCGATCTCGTCGAGCACCGCGATCTTGGGGGCGAGGATCCCAAGCTGCAGGGTCTCGTTGCGCTTCTTCTCGCCACCCGACAGGTCCACGTTGAGGGCTCGGGTGAGCAGGGCCGGCGGGAGGCCGATCCGGCCCGCCTCGGCCGCCACGCGCTCCCGCAGGCCGGCCAGGTCGTCGTCACGGGCCTCCAGCGCCGCCGACAGGGCGTTCTCCAGCGACACTCCGGGCACCTCGGTGGGGTACTGCATGGCGAGGAACAGGCCGGCCTGGGCCCGCTCCCACGTCGGCATGCCGGTGAGCTCCACGCCGTCGAGGGTGACGGACCCGCCGGTGACGTGGTAGCCGGGCTTGCCCATGATCACGTGGGCCAGGGTCGACTTGCCGGACCCGTTCGGCCCCATCACCGCGTGGACCTCGCCGCTCGACACCGACAGGTCGATGCCGCGCAGGATGTCCTGCCCGCCCACGCCGGCCCGTAGCCCGGTTACCTCCAACACGCTCACTTCGGGACCTCCACGACGACGTGGTCGCCCTCGACCCGCACCTTGTAGACGGGGATGGCGCTGGTGGCCGGAAGCGACTGCGGGCAGCCGTCGACCAGCGAGAACGTGCTGCCGTGCTTCCAGCACTCGATCTCCCGCTCCTCCGGCCACACCTCGCCCTCGCTGAGCGAGAAGTCGGCGTGGCTGCACGTGTCGCCGACGGCGTAGAAGTCGTCGCCGATGCGAACCAGGGCGATGCGATGGCGGCCGACGACGAACTTCCGGGCGGTGCCGGGGACCATGTCGTCAACTGCGCAGAGGCTCTCCAGGGTGGTCATCATCCGTCGCTCCGGGCCAGCAGCCGCGCCGCGATCGTGGCCCGCAGCCCGGCGACGAGCGTCGGCGTGGGCAGGCGGTCGAGGACCTCGCCCAGGAAGCCGAGCACGATGAGGCGCTCCGCCGCCTCGGGCGGGATCCCCCGGCTCTCCAGGTAGTAGCGCTGCTCCTCGTTGACCGGGCCGACGGCCGAGGCGTGGCTGCACTTGACGTCCTCGGTGAGGATCTCCAGGTTCGGCACCGACTCGGCCGACGCGCCCTCCGAGAGCACAAGGTTGCGGTTGGTCTGGAAGGCGTTGGTGCCCCGTGCCTCCTTCCGCACCCGGATCATCCCCGAGTACACCGACCGGCCGTGGTCCTGCACCGCTCCCTTGAAGAGCAGGTCGCTGGTGGACGACGGGGCGGCGTGGTCCTGGAGGGTGCGGAAATCGTGCATGCGGTCGCCGTCGGCGAAGTACACGGCGTTGAGCTGGGCCGATCCGCCCTTGCCGTCGATGAGGGAATCGGTGCGGACCCTGGCGTAGTCGCCGCCCAGGGCCACCACCGACGAGGTCAGGCTGGCATCTCGGCCGACCCGGCTGTTCTGGTAGCCCACCTGGGACACCCGGGGCCCGAGCCTCTGGACGTTCACGTAGCGCAGCCGGGCGGCGTCGGACACGTCGATCTGCACCACGGGGTCGACGAGGGCGGTGACGTCGGCCGACGTCTGGTGCTCGACGATCGTGACCTCGCTGTCGGCGCCGGCCCGCAGCACGGTGCGGGGGAAGGCGGCGGTGCCCTCGCCGTCGAACCAGTGCAGGACGAGGACCGGGTGGTCCACCGACACGCCCGGGGGCACGGACACGACGGCGGTGCCCCGCAGGAACGCGGTGTTCAGCTCGGTGAAGGCGTCGACGCCGGTGTCGGTGGCGTCGAGGATGCCCTCGGCGTCGGGCAGCTCCAGGGCGTCGCCGACGACCACGCCTCGGGCGGCGAGGGCCGGGTCGAGCTCGCGGTGGACGATCCGGCCGTTGTGGACGACGAGCAGGGCGGCGCGCGGCCCGGCGACGGCGAGGACCTGCGCGATCGGGCCCGGGAGGCTGGTCGGGCCGACGCCGTTGCCGCCCAAACCGTGTGTGGCGGAGCCGTTCACCGGCGAGAAGGCGTCGAGGTCGATCCGCGACACCCGGCTGTAGCGCCAGATCTCCTCGGCCTCGGTCGGCAGGTTGGTGGCGGCGAAGCGTTCGGCGGCGGCCGCCCGGCGGGCCCGCAGCCATGCGGGGCCTTCGAGGGCGACGGCGGCGTCAGTGGTGAAACGGCTCAAGGCGTGGGGGTCTTTCAGCAGTAATCCGGTGGCCGAGGTGGGCGTGCGCTGGCACGCGCCTCGTACCGATGCTAGTGGGCGCCGCTCGCCTGCTCGGCAACCTGGTCCTGCCCGGTGCCGTCACCGCCACCTTCGTCGCTCGGGCCGTCGCCGTTGGTGGACGCCTCGGGCGGGTCGGCCTCGACCCCGACCGGGTCGGGCAGCGGCGGGCGGACCTCGCGGCCTGCGGCCTGGTCGACCAGCCGCCGGACCTCGGCGCCGTCGATGGTCTCCTTCTCCAGCAGGGCCTTGGCCACCAGGTCGAGGCCGGCCCTGTGCTCCTTCAGCGTGACGCGGCAGCGGTCCTCCTGCTGGCGCAGGATGAGCTCGACCTCCTCGTCGATCACCCGGGCGGTGTCCTCGCTGTAGTCGCGGCTGTGCATGAGGTCGTCGCCCAGGAACACCATGCCCTGGGAGCCCCATGCCATCGGGCCCACCCGCTCGCTCATGCCCCACTCCCGCACCATCTTGCGGGCCAGCTCGGTGCATCCCACCAGGTCGTTGTTGGCACCGGTGGAGATCATCCCGAAGACAAGCTCCTCGGAGATGCGCCCGCCCAGGCGGACGACCAGGGAGTCCTGGATGTAGGACTGCTGGTAGATGTGGCGCTCCTCGATGGGCAGCTGCTGGGTGACGCCGAGGGCCATGCCCGACGGCAGGATCGTGACCTTGTGCACCGGGTCGGCGTGCTCGAGCACGTAGGCGGCCACCGCGTGGCCCCCCTCGTGGTAGGCGATGATCTCTTTTTCCGCATCGGACAGGGCCATGGACTCCCGGCGCTGACCCATGAGCACCCGGTCACGGGCCGACTCGAAGTCCTCCATGTGGACTTCCTTGCGCCCCGCCCGCACCGCGTGGAGGGCGGCCTCGTTGACCAGGTTGGCCAGGTCGGCGCCGCTCATGCCGGGCGTGCCCCGGGCGATGACCTGGAGGTCGACGTCGTCGGACAGCCGCTTGTCCTTGCAGTGGACCTGAAGGATGGGCAGGCGCTCCTCGAGGTCGGGCAGGGGCACCACGACCTGGCGGTCGAACCGGCCCGGGCGCAGCAGCGCGGGGTCGAGGATGTCGGGCCGGTTGGTGGCCGCCATCATCACCACGCCCTCGGTGGTCTCGAACCCGTCCATCTCCGACAGCATCTGGTTGAGGGTCTGCTCCCGCTCGTCGTGGCCGCCGCCGAGCCCGGCGCCCCGCTTGCGGCCGATGGAGTCGATCTCGTCGACGAAGATGATGCAGGGGGCCTGTTTGCGGGCGGACTGGAACAGGTCACGGACCCGGGCCGCGCCCACCCCGACGAACATCTCCATGAAGTCCGAGCCGGTGATCGACATGAACGGCACGCCCGCCTCGCCCGCCACCGCCCTGGCGATGAGCGTCTTGCCCGTGCCGGGGGGGCCCACCAGCAGGACACCCTTGGGAATGCGGGCCCCGATCTCGCGGAACTTCTCGGGGGCCTTCAGGAAGTCGACGACCTCGTTGATCTCCTGCTTCACCCCGGTGTAGCCGGCGACGTCGGCGAAGGTGGTCTTGGGCTTCTCGGTGGAGTACACCTTGGCCTTCGACCTGCCTATCGACATCAGGCCCGCCATCTGGCCCTGGGCCCGCCGGCCCATCCACCACCAGAACAGCAGCAGCAGCCCGATCGGCAGCAGCCACACCAGCAACGAGCCGATGATGTTGGAGCTGGGCGGGAGGAACTCGATCTGGACGCCCTTCTCCCTCATGAGGGCGAGGTCGGTGTCGGGGATGGCGGTGGGCGCGGTGGTGGTGAACTCGCCCTTGTTCTTGTACGTGCCGGCGATGCGGGACGTCTCGTTGGTGACCTTCACCGACTGCACCTCGTCGGCCTTCACCTTCTCGATGAAGGTGCTGTAGTCGATCTTGGTGGCGTCCGAGCGGGTCATCGCCGGTGCCGCCAGCAGGGCGATGAGGGCGACGGCGATGAGGACCCAGGCCAGCGGGCGGGGCCACGAAGACCCTGCTCCCGGCAGGCCCGGACCGGACTTCTCCTTCGGCGCGCCGCGTGGATTGGGCGTCTGGGGGCTCACGCTCCAATGGTAGGCCCCCAGGCCCCGTAACTTCCCCCACCATCCTCGGTCTTCCGGGGCGGGCCGGGTACCGTGACCCGATGCAGCGTTCACGACTCTGTGCCCGGCCGGGCTGCGCGGCGCCGGCCGCCGCCGCCCTCACCTTCCAGTACGGCAACCGCGCCGTGTTCCTCGACGACATCGGGGTCAACGAACCCTTCTCGATCGACCTCTGCGCCCCCCACGCCGACCGCACGGCACCGCCGATGGGCTGGACCGGCCACGACCGCAGGATGGCGTCGACGCGCCGCGCCGACGAGCGTGCCGAGTCGCCTGACCCGGCCCTCCGGGCCGAGGCGTCCTAGCCCTCCGGGCCGAGGCGTCCTAGCCCTCCGGGCCGAGGCGTCCTTAGCCCGGAGGCGATGGCAGGAGCGGAAAAATGGCCAAGCTGATCTACGCGTCGAACATGTCCCTCGACGGCTGTACCGAGGACGAACGGGGCGCCTTCGACTGGGCCCCACTTGACGACGAGGTGTTCGCGTTCATCACCGACCTCATGCGGTCCGCGGGCACCTATCTCTACGGGCGGCGCATGTACCACTTGATGGCCGTCTGGGAGACCGACGCCGCCCTGGCCGCGCAATCGGACCTCATGGGCGACTTCGCGGACGCCTGGCAGGCGGCGGACAAAGTCGTCTACTCCACGACCCTGGCCGCGGTGTCGACCGCCAACACCCGGCTCGAACGCCGCTTCGACCCCGGCGCGGTACACGACCTGAAGGCCGCGGCCAGAAGCGATCTCATCGTGGGAGGTCCGAACCTCGCGGCACAGGCCCTCGAGGTCGGGCTGGTGGACGAGTGCCAGCTGTTCATCTGGCCCGTCCTCCTCGGTGGGGGCAAGCCGGCGCTGCGCACCGACACCCGCGTCGAGCTCGAGCTCCTCGACGAGCGCCGATTCAGCAACGGCGTCGTGCACCTCCGCTACCGCGTCCTGTAAGAAGCGGGCGGCGGCCCGGCCATATCCTTCGTCGGTGGACCCCCAGAACCCAGCCGACCAGACCCCACCCGACCAGACCCCACCCGGCCAGCCCGTCGGCGTCCCCGTCCAGCCGCGCTGGGGCCTCGGCGATGCGGCCGCCGCCTTCGTCCTGGCCATCGTGCTCGCCTCCGTCGTGGGCAGCGTGTGGCTCGCCGTCTTCGGCGGCAGCAAGGACGGCCTCGGCGCCCGCACCGCCGGCCAGGTGGGCCTGTGGGTGGGGCTCGTCGGCATCGCCGTGCTTGCCAGCCGGCGCAAGGGCTACGGCACCCTGGCCGCCGACTTCGGCTTCACCGCCAGGTGGTCCGACCTGGGCGTCGGCGTCGCCGGCGCCCTCGTGGCGACGTTCGTCGTCGTGCCCGTCGTGGCGCTCGCCCTCCGGCCGATCTTCGGCCACCCCAACGTCTCCAAACCCGTCCAGGACCTGGTCCAGCAGGCCAGCGGGCCCAAGGCCCTGGTGCTCGTGCTGGTGGCGGTGGTGTTCGCGCCCCTGGTCGAGGAGCTGTTCTTCCGCGGCCTGCTCCTGCGCTCGCTCGAGCGACGGCTGGGAACGGGCGGGGCGGTGGCGCTCTCGTCGGTGTTCTTCGGCCTCGCCCACCCGCAGCCGCTGAGCGCGGGCGGGACGGTGATCGTGATGGCCGGCCTCACCGCCTTCGCCGTCATCCTGGCCCTGCTGGCGGTCCGCACCGGGCGCCTGGGTGCGTCGATCGTCGCCCACGCCACGTTCAACGCCGTCAGCCTGATCTTCGCCTACCGCTGATTCAGGTCTCGGTGTTCTCGACCGTGGTGGTGACCTCGGGCTCCGTCGTGGTGGGCGCCTCGGTGGTCGGCGTCTCGGTGGTGGGAGGCGCCTCCGTCGTGGTCGTCTTCTTGTCGGTGCTCGGCGGGGCCGGCGGCGGCTCGGGCGGAGGGACGACCCTGGCGCCCTTGGGGCCCGGGCCCTCGCCCACGAGGATCACCGGCGTGCCCCGGTCGACCTGGTCGAAGAGCGTGGGGGCGGCGTACATGGGCACTCTGATGCACCCGTGGGACGCCGGGTACGCCGGCACCGACGAGGAGCCGTGGATGGCGATGCCGCCGTTGAAGTACATGGGCCACCACAGCTCGCCCAGCGGGGCGACTTCGAGCCCGGTGGCCTTGCGGCCGATGCTGAACGACCCGGGGGGCGTCACCGCCACGTCGCAGTCGCCCTTCACGCAGTAGGCCTTCCCGTTCCCGCTGGAGATCGGCAGGATCCGGGCCAGGGAACCGCCCTTCCAGAGGAACAGGACCTGGCGGTTGAGGTCGATCTCGACCCTCGTGGCGGCGCCGCCCGGCACCATCGGCCCGGGGCGGGTGGCCTTGTCCAACGCCTCCCTGACCTCGGCGTTGTCGGTGCCGGTGCGGTCGAGGCCTTCGACCTTCTGGAACGCCATGATCGAGTAGCCGGTGCGCCCGCCCAGGCCCCCGTCGATCGGGCCTACGTCATACCCGAGCTCGGCCAGGCGGCGCTGCAGGGCCCGGACGTCGTCGGACCCCTTGCCCGCATCCTCGTCGGCTTTTGCCTCCTTGGTCGCGCCGCCCGTCGGCTCCGCCGTGGTGGTCGGCTCCGGGAGGGCCTCGAACACCGGCGGCAGCGGAAGCGTGCTGATCGGCCCCCTGGTGCTGCCCCGTTCCTCGCTCGTGCCGCAGCCGGCGAGTATGAGACCGGCGAGCGCGCCGAAGACGAGCCGTCGGACCGCCACTCTGTTGTGTCCGCTCACCATCGGTCTTGACTCCCGGGTGGGCGACATCGTTGCACAGTTCCCTGCCCGATTGCGGCAGGTCAGACCACATCAGTTCGGGCAGATCACCTCGGGCGACCCCTGTCATCTCAGGGAAAGGGCGTCAGTCAACCCAGGGAAGGGCTTCAGGTCGGTGCCGAAACTGCCGATACCAAGGGAGCCTTGGGAGGGCACCAACAGAGGGAGTCCAGCGATGACCTGTCCGTTCTGTCGTTCGCACAGCCTGGTCGAGATCGGGATGCAACTGAACGGCGACCACGTGATGATGCATTCCTGCCCGGCATGTGAGCGTCGCTGGTGGGACCGTGACGGGCAGCAGGTGGGCCTCCGCTCCGTCCTCGACCTGGTGGCGTCCCGGTAGGACGCCATCGGGCGTCGGTGGCGTCCCGGTAGGGACGCCAGTGCCTACGGGCCCGTCGCCCCGCACGTCTTGGCGGCGTTGAGGCACTGCCGTACAAGCCGGGCCTGCACCGCCGGGTCCCAGGCGTTGAAGAAGTCGGCGTGGGACGTCTCCGGGCCCCCGGACGACAAGGTGACGTCGGCACCGCCCACCCCGTCGGGGTAGTGGACGCCGAGCCGCAGGTGAGGCACGGCGACAGGATGGGTGGCCGGGCAGGCGCGGCGACCGGCACCGGCACCGGCGACCGCGTACGCCATGTGACTGCGGTGGTCGGCACTGTCGAGGTCGTGGCCGTTCCAGCAGTCGGGGACGTGGATCCGCTGCACGAGGTGCGTCCCCGCCGGGCAGTCGGGCGGACCTGCCTGCTCGAGTGTGCCTGACTGCTCCGGAGTGTCCTGACCCCCGCCGATGCACGCCCACCTGACCACGCCGGCGTTGCGGTCGGTGACAACCTTCAGGCCGACCGGGAAGGGCTCTATCGACGTGGCGTCGCGCCCGGCGACGAGGTAATAGGCGAGGACCCTCGTGGGCCGGACGACCTCGCCGCCGTCGGAGAGCGTCGGGACCCAGTACGCAGCCTCGTCACCGGGACGGTTGCACAGCGTCCGGCCCGCCTGCAGCGACTCCAGGGTGGAACCGGCGTCCGTGGTGATGTTGGCGAAGAAATCGTGGGCGTGCGAGGCGCCCGGCTGGCCCGGGAAGACGATCGGGTCGTCCGGGGCGCTGTGGCTGTAGGGGCAGGCGCTGACGAAGTTGCCGGTGCGGGCGGCCCCGCCGGCGCCGTTGGGCCGGCCGAAGGCCGGAGTCGAGGCGACAATGGCTCCGACCAGGCAAAAGGCGAGTGTGGCGGCGACTGCGGTTTGACGGGCGGACGGGCGCATCGGCTCCTCCTCTGACGGCCGACTGCTCCTTCTCGACGGCTGGGGACACGGTGACGCCTCGATGTGAGCGGAGTGTGAGCGCGCCATGAGGGTCCGGGGAGGTCGTCCTCTCTGTCAGCCTGGCCGGCGGGGTCGAGGCCCGTCCGGCGACACGACCGGCGAGCCGCGGGATGACAAGATATTCAGATGACCGATGTGCGCGAGTCGCCGGTTCGCGCCGCCCGGCCTTCCCCGCCGGTGGTCGACGACCTCAGGGCCTGGCTCTCGAGGATCTCCCCGGAGACGATCATCACCCTCGGCGCCGTCGGGGCGGCGATGCTCTTCGTGCTGCTCCAGCTCCAGCCGTCTCTGCTGCTCGCCGACACCACACCGGCCGGCGGCGACATGGGCGCCCACGTGTGGGGGCCCGACTACATGCGCCACCACCTCCTGCCCAACGGCCGACTCACCGGCTGGGCGCCGGACTGGTACGACGGCTTCCCCGCCTACCACTTCTACTTCCCGCTGCCCGCCCTGATGGTCGTGGTGCTCGACCTGCTGCTGCCCTACGGCGTGGCCCTCAAGCTGATCACCGTCCTCGGCGTGGTCACCCTCCCACTGGCCGCCTGGGCCTTCGGCCGGCTGGCCGGCATGCGCTTCCCGGGTCCGGCCCTGCTGGCCGTGCTCACCGTGCCGTTCCTCTTCGACCGGTCGTTCACGATCTACGGCGGGAACATCGCCTCGACGCTGGCCGGGGAGTTCTCGTTCTCGATCAGCCTGTCGTTCGCCCTGCTGTTCCTGGGCCTGGTCGCCCGCGGCCTGGACACGGGCAGGAACCGCGTTCTGGCGGGCGTGGTCCTCGCCGTCACCGGACTCTGCCACCTCCTGCCGACGATCTTCGCCGTCATCGGGGCCGTGCTCCTGTTCCTGCTGCGGCCGGGCAAGTCCAGGCTGAAGTTCCTCGGCGGCATCCTGCTCGTGGGCGCCCTCCTCGCCGGGTTCTGGTCGTTCCCGTTCCTGATCCGGCTGCCGTACGCCAACAACATGGGCTGGGAGAAGATCACCGAGTACAACAAGAACCTGTTCCCCGCCAGCATCCGGTGGTGGCTCCCGATCCTGGCGGCCACGGGCGCGCTGTGCGCGCTCGTCTACCGGCGGCGGGTCGGCCTCTTCCTCGTCGGCATGGCCACGATCGCCGGCGCCCTGTTCGTCGTGGCACCGCCCGGCCGGCTGTGGAACGCCAGGGTCCTGCCCTTCTGGTACCTGTGCCTGTACCTGCTGGCGGGCGTGGCGCTGGCCGAGATCGGCCCCGCCCTCGGCCGGGTGTTCGCCCGCGACCCCGAGCACCCGCCGGCGTTCGCGGCCCGGGTGACGCCGATCGCGGCGGCCCTGGCGGTGTGGATGTTCGTCGGCCTGCCCCTCGGCGTGCTGCCGAGCTGGCTGCCCAAGCCGGCCACCGCCGACACCAGCTACATCGACGACTGGGCCAAGTGGAACTACTCGGGATACGAGCGCAAGCCGGCCTATCCCGAGTACAAGAAGGTCGTCGACATGATGGAGCAGGTCGGGCGCACGAAGGGCTGCGGGCGCACCCATTGGGAGTACGAGTCGGGCCAGGACCGCTTCGGCACGCCGATGGCGCTCATGCTGCTGCCCTACTGGACCGACGGCTGCATCGGGTCGATGGAGGGCCTCTACTTCGAGTCCTCGGCCTCGGTGCCCTACCACTTCCTCACCGCCGCCGAGCTGTCGAAGGCGCCGTCGAACCCCCAGCGCGACCTCCCCTACACCAGCCTCGACGTGGAGGCGGGCGTCCGTCACCTGCAGATGATGGGCACCCGCTACTACCTGGTCTTCTCGCCGGAGGCGACGGAGCAGGCGGAGCGGAGCCCGGACCTCGACCTCGTGGCGGTGGCCGACAACTGGCGGGTGTACGAGGTCAAGGGCTCCGAGCTCGTCTCCCCCCTGGCGTTCCAGCCGGCGGTCCTCACCGACGGCGGCAAGGGCGAGCGGGGCTGGCTCGACGTGTCCGCCCAGTGGTACATGGACCCCGAGAGCCACGATGTCCCGCTGGCCCAGTCGGGGCCGGAGGAGTGGCAGAGGGTGGCGGTCCACACCGTGCCGACCGATTCGAAGGTCTTCGGCTCCGACGTGACGGTCGACCAGCCCGAGCGCAGGCCGGTCGAGCCGGTCCAGGTCAGCAACATCGAGACGTCCGACAACCGGATCACCTTCGACGTGGACAAGGTCGGGTCACCCGTGTTGGTGAAGGCCTCCTACTTCCCGAACTGGAAGGCGTGGGGTGCCGAGGGACCGTGGCGGGTGACGCCGAACCTCATGGTGGTCATCCCGACGTCGACCCACGTCACCCTGAAGTACGGATGGACGACGCCGGACATCGTCGGGTGGCTGCTCACCCTCTCCGGTGTCGCGTTGGCCGTGGCCTGGGCCCGTCGGGGCCGCGTGGTGCTCGACCCGCCGGTCGACGTATCGGCCCGGTCCGAGTTGGACCTCGACGACGGCACGCTGGACGACGCCACGCTGTTCGACCGACCCGACCCGCCCGACCCACGCGGTCCACCCGACCCACCTGATCCGCCGCCACCCGATCCGCCCCCACCTGATCCGCCTCCACCTGATCCGACAGTCGAGCCCGAGCCGTTGCCGGTGCCGGACCGCGGCGGCTGATCCGCCTGGTCGCCCGCCGACCCCGTTGACCCTCGACGATCTTCGCCTGCCGGCGCCGTCCGCCCCGACCCCCGACGCGGATCCTGCCGCCGCGCCCTCCAGCGGCCGCCCCGCCGGCCGGGCTCTGGCGGTGGCGGTCGGCCTCGCCCTGGTGCTGGCCGTCGTCGCCCGGTTCGCCACCGTGGCCCACCTGTGGCTGGACGAGGCCCTCACCGTCAACATCGCCCGGCTGCCGCTGGGAGAGATGTCCGAGGCACTCCGCCACGACGGCTCACCGCCGCTCTACTACCTCGCCCTCCATGCGTGGATGTCCGTGTTCGGCGACGGCGACGTCGCGGTCCGGGCCTTCTCGGGGCTGCTGGCGGTGGCCGCCCTCCCTCTCGCCTGGCTGGCGGGCCGCCGCATCGGCGGGCGCCAGACGGCATGGGGCGCCCTGCTGCTCCTCGCCTCGTCGCCGTTCGCCATCCGCTACGCCACCGAGACCCGGATGTACTCGCTGGTCATCGTGCTGGTGCTTGGCGGCTTCCTGGCCCTCGACGCCGTCCTCGAGCGACGATCGCCGGTGGCCTCGATCCTCGTCGCGGGAATCACCGGCGCCCTGCTGCTGACCCACTACTGGTCGTTCTTCCTGGTGGCGACCGTCGTCGGGTCCCTCGTCGTCCGGGCGCTGCGGGCCCGTCGCCGGGGCGATCACACCCACCGGGCCGACACCGCCGGCGGCCACACCCCCCCCGCCGGCGCCGACAGTGCCGTCCAGGCGCGCCGCGCCGGCGCCGTCCAGGCACTGCTGGCCATCGCCGCCGGCTCCTTGCTGTTCCTCCCCTGGATCCCGGACTTCCTCTACCAGGCGGCCAACACCGGCACTCCGTGGGGTCGCCTGCCGCCGCCTCGCGTGCCCTTCGACGTCGTGTTCCAGTTCGCCGCCGGCGTGCCCGACCTGTCGCTGCCCCTCGGACTGCTGGTCTACGCCCTCGTGGTCCTGGGCATCTTCGGCCTGCCTGCGGTGGCCGGGATGGTGGGGCTGGACCTGCGGGGAAGGCCGCCCGGGCGGGCGCTGGCGCTGCTGGCGGTCGTCACCCTCGCCGCCGGCGTGGCCGTCGGACGGGCCACCGGGGCCGCCTTCGCCGTGCGCTACGCGGCAGTGGTCTTCCCCCTCGTCGTCCTCATCGCGGGCCTGGGCTACGCCGTCCTGGCGCCCAGCCGGGTCGGCCCCTGGGCCCTCGGCCTGGCGGTGGTGCTGGGGTTCGCCGTGTCGATCCCCTTCGCCGCCGGCGACCGCACGTCGGCGGGCGCGGTGGCCGAGGTCCTGCGGGAGCGGGCCCGGCCCGGCGACGTCGTCGCGTACTGCCCCGACCAGCTCGGGCCGGGAGTGAGCCGGCTCCTGGATGACGACGGGCTCGTACAGCTCACCTATCCCCGGGGCACCCCACCGGAGTTCGTCGACTGGATCGGATACGAGGCGGCGGTCGAGGCGTCGCAGCCCGCCGACTTCGCCCGGATGGTGCTGGACCGGGCCGGCCCCGACCACGACGTGTGGGTGGTGTGGGCGCCGAGCTACCGCACGTTCGGAGTGAAGTGCCAGCTCATGATGGACGAGCTGCGCCGGGCCCGGGGCGCCGACGTGCGGCTGGTCAAGGTCTCGACCACGAACTTCGAGCGGCCGGGTTTGGCCCTCTACCCGCACCGATAGGGTCGACGCCGACAAAGGAGCCGATCGGTGTCACCCGAGCAGTCGACCGACCCACAGCCTGACCCAGTCCCAGAAGCGCCGGACGAACTGGTAGCGCCGGACGAGCTCGAGATCGTCATCATCGGTGCCGGCCCGGCCGGGCTCACCGCGGCGTGGGAGTTGGCCAAGAGCGGCCGTACCGCCACCATCCTCGAGGCCGACTCGGTGGTCGGCGGCATCGCCCAGACCGCCCAGCGCGACGGCTGGCGATTCGACATCGGCGGCCACCGGTTCTTCACCAAGGTGCAGGCGGTCGAGGACGTCTGGCACGAGATCCTCACCGACGACGAGTTCCTCCTCCGGCCCCGGATGAGCCGGATCTTCTACAACGGCAAGTTCTTCGACTACCCGCTCAAGCCCGGGAACGCGCTCAAGAGCCTCGGCGTGGTCGAGTCGGTGCGTTGCGTCGCGTCCTACGGGTGGGCCCGGGTGCGGCCGCCGAAGGACCAGACGACGTTCGAGGGCTGGACCGCCGCCCGCTTCGGCTACCGGCTGTACCGCATCTTCTTCAAGACCTACACCGAGAAGCTGTGGGGGGTGCCGGCCACCGAGATCCAGGCCGACTGGGCGGCCCAGCGCATCAAGAACCTGTCCCTGATGAAGGCCGTCACGAACGCCATCCTGCCCAGCCGGAACCAGAAGGAGATCACCAGCCTCATCGAGGAGTTCCAGTACCCGAAATACGGGCCCGGGATGATGTGGGAGCGGTGCCGGGAGAAGGTGGAGGAGAGGGGCACGAAGGTGGAGATGGAGTCACCCGTCACTGCCGTCCACCACGCGGGGGGCAGGGCCGTCGCCGTGTCGACGCCGAGCAGTCGCCACCCGGCCAGCCACGTGATCTCGTCGATGCCGATCTCGACACTGCTCAAGATCATGGACCCGCCCCCGCCGGCCGAGGTCCTCGCCGCCGCCGACGGCCTGCACTACCGCGACTTCCTCACCATCGCGCTGGTGGTTCCCGAGTCCTGCGGCTTTCCCGACAACTGGATCTACGTGCACTCGCCCGACGTCCGTCTCGGCCGTATCCAGAACTTCGGCTCCTGGTCGCCGTATCTGGTGAAGGAGGGCCGGACGTGCCTCGGGCTGGAGTATTTCGTGTTCGAGGGCGACGACCTCTGGAGAATGGCCGACGCCGACCTCGTCGAGCTGGGGAAGAAGGAGCTCGGCGTCCTCGGGCTGGTCGACCCGTCGAAGGTCGAGTCCGGCTACGTGGTGCGGATGCCCAAGGCGTACCCGATGTACGACGCTTCCTACAAGGCCAACGTGAAGACCCTCCGGGACTGGATCCAGGCCAACACGCCCAACGTGTTCCCTGTCGGGCGCAACGGGATGCACCGCTACAACAACCAGGACCACTCGATGTACACGGCCATGCTCTCGGTGCGGAACATCCTCGGCGCCGACCCGCCCCACGACATCTGGAACGTCAACGTCGAGGCCGTCTACCACGAGGAGAAGGACAAGAAGCCCGACGAGGTGGCCGGTTAGCCGCTAGCCCATCTCCCGCCGAAGCCGGCCGGACAGTTCGGTCAGTCGGCCTTCGATGTCTCGCGCTCCCGCCACAGCACTACCCGCAGCCGGGCGAGGCCGACCAGGGAGCGGGGGATGCGGCGGGCGATCGACGTGCGCGACGGCCGTCGCTCCTCCACCAGCACCGGCAGCTCCTCCACCCGGAGGCCGGCCCGCTCGGCCCGGATCACCAGCTCGGTGTCGAACAGGTCGGTGCCGAACTTCGACCCCTCCACCAGGGCCACCATCTCCTGCCGGCGCAGGACCTTCATCCCGTGCGTGTCGGACACGCCGAGCCCGAAGCCGAGGTGCAGGGTCCTGGAGAACACCCAGGTGACGAGCCGGCGGCTCCATCCTCGGGTGTCCCTCGCGCCGGGGCCCCGCTTGCTGCCGACCACGATGGCGGGACCACCGGGTCGCTCGAGCACAGCGAGGGCCTGGTCGAGGAACCCCAGGTCGTAGTAGTCGACGTCGAAGATCACCACCGACTGCCCGGTGGCCGCCAGGAAGCCCTGGCGGAGCGCGGCCCCGTAGTCCGCCTGGGGCAGCGAGATGCAGTGGACCTCGGGGAAACGGCCGACCAGCTTCGCCCCGACCGCGGCGGTGGCGTCCGACGAGCCGTTCTCGACCACCACCACCTCGAAATCACGCCGTCCCCGAAGGCCCAGCACCACCTCTTCGACCGAGGCGGCGAGGAAGTCCTCCTCGTCGTGGGCGGGCATGACCACCGAGATCAAGGTCCTCATCCTGCCCCAACTACATTGGTTGCCCGATGACGATTGCCGCGATCTTCAAGGCCTACGACATTCGCGGCATCGTGCCCGACCAACTCGACCCGTCGGTGGCCCGGTCGGTGGGGGTGGCGTTCGCCCGTTTCACCGGTGCGCCGCGCATCCTGATGGGCCGTGACATGCGGGCGTCGGGGGCGGCCCTGTCCGCCGCTTTCGCCGACGGAGTCACCGCCGAAGGCGTCGACGTGGTCGACCTCGGGCTCATCTCCAGCGACCTCGTGTACTTCGCGGCCGGCTCCCTCGACGCCCCCGCCGCCATGTTCACCGCGTCCCACAACCCTGCGGAATACAACGGGATCAAGCTGTGCCTGTCCGGTGCCCGGCCCGTCGGCCAGGACACCGGACTGGGCGAGATCCAGGCCATGGTCGAGGCCGGCGCCGGCACCGAGCCTGGCGATGCAGGGGACACCAAGCGGGGCACCGTGACCTCCCTCGACCTGCTCGGTGAGTTCGCCGAGCACGTCCGTTCCTTCATCGACCTGTCCAAGCTCCGGCCGCTCAGGGTGATCGCCGACGCCGGCAACGGCATGGGCGGGCTGGTGGTGCCCGAGGTCTTCGGCGACCTCCCCTTCGACCTGGAGATGATGTACGCCGAGCTCGACGGCACATTCCCCAACCACCCGCCCAACCCCATCGAGGCCGAAAACCTGAAGGACCTCCAGGCCCGCGTGCTCGAGACCGGCGCCGACGTCGGCCTGGCGTTCGACGGCGACGCCGACCGCGTGTTCCTCGTGGACGACAAGGCCCAGCCGGTGTCCGGCTCGACCACCGCCACGATGGTCGCGGCGGCGCTGCTGGACAGGACCCCCGGCGCGACCATCCTCTACAACCTGATCTGCTCCAAGGCCCTGCCCGAGATCGTCGAGGAGCGCGGAGGCAAGGCGATCCGCACCAGGGTGGGCCACTCGTTCATCAAGGCGGTCATGGCCGACACCGGCGCCATCTTCGGCGGCGAGCACAGCGGCCACTATTACTTTCTCGACAACTACCGGGCCGACTCGGGATTGATCGCCTCGATGGTCGTGATGCAGCTGCTGTCGGAGGCCGGCGAGCCGCTGTCGGAGCTGCGCAAGCCCTTCGAGCGCTATTCCGACTCCGGGGAGATCAACGTCCCCGTGGACGACGACCCCCACGCCGTGATCGACGGCATCGCCGACACATACTCCGGGGCCGACCTGGATCGCACCGACGGCCTCACCGTCGACCTGGGGGACTGGTGGTTCAACGTCCGGCCGTCGAACACCGAGCCCGTGCTGCGCCTCAACCTCGAGGCCGCCGACGACGAGTCCTGCCGGGCCCACGTCGACGAGGTCCTCGCTCTCATGAAAGGCAAGATCTGATGGGTCTGGATTCCCGGCTGCTCGAGATACTGGCGTGCCCGGAGGACCGCGGCCCCCTGCTGTACTTCGCCGACGAGGACAGCCTCTACAACCCCCGCCTGCACCGCCGCTACGCGGTGCGTGACGGCATCCCCATCATGCTCATCGACGAGGCCGAGACGGTCGACGACGCCGAGCACGGGAGGCTCACGGCCAAGGCCGAGGCCGACGGCATCGAGCCGACGTTCACCAATACATCGGGCGACCAGACATCGGGCGACCAGGCGTCGGGCGACCAGACGCCGGGCGACGAGACAGGGGGCGAGGCATGACCGCGACGGGCGTGGGCCTCGACAGCCAGGGCGTCCTCGACGCGGTGCTGTCCATGCCCGAGCAGCTGGCCGAGTCGCTGGCGGCGTCGTCGGGCCTCGACGGACTTCCCGACCGCGCCGCCATCGAGAACGTGGTCGTGCTGGGCATGGGCGGGAGCGCGGCGGCGGGCGACGTCCTGGTGGCGTCGGCGGGCGCGTTCCTGCCGGTCCCCATCACCGTGGTGCGCAGCTACCAGGTCCCCGCATTCGTGGGCGACGGCTCGCTGGTGTTCGCCATCTCGTTCTCCGGCGACACCGAGGAGACGATCGAGGCGGTCACCGAGTCCGCCCTGGCCGGGGCCAAGGTCGTTGCCGTCACCGCCCTGGGCGGGGAGCTGGCCCGGCTGGCGGAGTCGTGGGAGGTGCCGGTCGTCCGGGTCGGCGGAGGCATCCCGCAGCCCCGCGCCGCCCTCGGGGCGTTGGCCGTCCCGCCGCTCGTCGTCCTCGAGGACATGGGCCTGTTCCCCGGCGCCCGGTCGTGGATCGAGTCGGCCATCGAGCAGCTGAATATCCGCCGCGACCAGCTCTTGAAGCCCGGCAACCCGGCCGAGGCCATGGCCCGGGCCATCGGCCGCACCATCCCCCTCATCTACGGCGGCGGGCCCCTGGGCGCGGCCGCCGCCTACCGATGGAAGACCGACCTGAACGAGAACGCCAAGGTGCCCGCCTTCTGGAACACCCAGCCCGAGCTGTGCCACAACGAGCTCTCGGGGTGGGGCCAGCACGGCGACGTCACCAGGCAGATCATCACCCTCGTCGGGCTGCGGCACGACTTCGAGCACCCCCAGGTGATGCAGCGCTTCGACCTCACCTACCAGGTGCTCGACGAGGTCGTCGCCGGCATCGAGGAGCTGGCGGCCGAAGGCGAGGGCGAGCTGGCCCAGCTGCTCGACCTCATCCTGGTGGGGGGCGTCACCGCCATCAACCTTGCCATGCAGGAGGGTATCGACCCCGGACCGATCCCGGTCCAGGAAGACGTCAAACGCGCCTTGGCCACTTCGGCGGGCGACGGCACACCGGAAGGAATCTGACATGACATTGTCCAATGGGGACTACGACATCGCGGACCCCGAACTGGCTGCCCTGGGCCGCCAGCGCATCGCCTGGGCCGACAGCCACATGCCGGTGCTGGCCAGCATCCGCGAGCGCTTCGCCAAGGAACGCCCCCTCGACGGCGTGGTGATCGGCGCCTGCCTGCACGTCACCACCGAGACGGCCAACCTGTTCCGGACGCTCAAGGCCGGCGGCGCCACCGTCGTCAACTGCGCGTCGAACCCCCTGTCCACCCAGGACGACGTCGCCGCCTCGCTGGCGCTGGACGAGGGGATCGCCACCTACGCCATCAAGGGCGAGGACACCGAGACCTACTTCCGCCACATCGACGCCGTGCTCGACGCGCACCCCCGCCTGACGATGGACGACGGCTGCGACCTGGTGTCACGACTGCACCGTGAGCGCCCCGACCAGGTGGGCGAGGTCCTGGCCGGCACCGAGGAGACCACCACCGGCGTCATCCGGCTCCGGGCGATGGAGGCCGACAAGGCCCTGAAGTTCCCGATCGTGGCCGTCAACGACGCCAACACCAAGCACATGTTCGACAACCGCTACGGCACCGGCCAGTCCACCCTCGACGGCATCATCAGGGCCACCAACGTGCTGCTGGCCGGCAAGGTCATCGTCGTGGCCGGCTACGGGTACTGCGGCAAGGGCGTGTCGAGCCGGGCCCGGGGCATGGGCGCCCAGGTCGTCGTCACCGAGGTCGACCCGCTGCGGGCGCTCGAGGCGGTCATGGACGGCTTCCGCGTCCTGCCGATGATCGAGGCCGCGAGGGAGGGCGACATCTTCATCACCGTCACCGGCGACCGCGACGTGCTGCGGTCCGAGCACTTCGAGGCCATGAAGGACGGCGCCATCCTCGCCAACTCCGGCCACTTCGACATCGAGATCGACCTGACGGCGCTGGCCGAAGCGTCCGACGGGCGCCGCCAGGCCCGGGTGTCGGTGGAGGAGTTCGACTACCACGGCAAGCGGATCCTGGTGGTGGCCGAGGGCCGCCTGGTCAACCTGGGCGCGGCCGAGGGCCACCCCGCGGCGGTCATGGACATGAGCTTCGCCAACCAGGCCCTCTGCGCCGAGTGGGTCCTGGGCCAGCGCGCCGGCCTGGAGCCCAAGGTGTACGACGTGCCGGCCGACATCGACGCCGAGATCGCCCGCCTCAAGCTCGACAGCATGGGCGTCCAGCTCGACGTCCTCACCCCCGCCCAGGTCGAGTACCTCACGAGCTGGACGGTAGGGACCTAGACCACCCCCCGCCCTCGCCGAACTGGTGCCACGAAACCGCGCCACACGCGGTTCTGTGTCACCAGTTGGGTGAAGCGGGGCTGGGCGCCAACCCCCCACCGAACCGGGGCGACTCAACCGCGCCAGGCGCGGGTAGGCCGCCCCAGTTCGCCGGGCCGGGCCGGGGTCGGGCCCGCTGTCGCACCCACTCGGTAGCTTCGGCTCCCGTGTTCCTGCCTCTGACGTGCCCGGTGTGCGGCGCCACAGGGGCCGCGCCGTGCCCGGCGTGTGCGGCCTCGCTTCGGCGGGCGCCGGCGCTGCCGGTGCCGCCGGGGGTCGACTCCTGCGCCGCCTTCCTCGCCTACGAGGACACCGGCCGGGAGCTGGTGGCCCGGTTCAAGTACCGCAACGCCCGCTCGTCGCTCGCCTTCCTCGCCCGGGCCCTGGCCGCCCTCGCCCCGCCGGTCGCGCTCGACGCCGTCACGTGGGCGCCCACCACCACGGCCCGCCGTCGTCGGCGGGGCTTCGACCAGGCCGAGCTCCTGGCCCGCTCGGTGGCCCGCCTTCTGCGGGTGCCGGCGAGGTCGCTGCTCACGCGCCGGCCTGGTCCCGTCCAGACCGGCCAGCCCCTCGCCGCCCGCCGTAGCGGTCCCTCGTTCGACCCGATCCGGCCGTCGCCACAGTGCGTCCTCGTCGTCGACGACGTGATCACCAGCGGCGCCACGGTGACCTCGGCGGCGCGCGCGCTGCGGGCGGCGGGGGCGGTCGAGGTGCACGTGGTGGCCGTGGCCCGCACGCCGCCCCGTTGCCGGGCGTCCCGGTGAACGGACCACCGGCGTAGACTGCGACGGTGGTCGTGCGTGGGTCTGTGGTTGAAAGTCGAGGCCAGTCGCAGGCGAAACGACCCACGTAAGGCAACCCGTGGTTGCTGAGCATGGTGCGGCTTAGGAGTAAGCCCTGCCCCGCAGGGAGCCCGATTGGCGGGCACCTTCGGGAGAGGGGGGGAAACGTGCACGACAGACGGTGTTGGGCCTGCTCCACCGGCCGCCATCGTTCGGGCCCGACAGCTCCCCGGCAGGCGAGTGTGGGGGCAAAGACCAGGTCAGCCACGCACGGCCACGCCCATCGTCGACTGCCGTGCCGCCGAGCCTCGGCCGGCGTCGCCGTAGTCACGTGGCGCGGTGTTCTAGGTTTCGGTGCGATTCCAGATCAGGGGAGCTTGCATGGATGTGACGATCCGAGGCCGCAACGTCGACGTGTCCGACGCCCTCCGGGCATCGGCGACGGACAAGGTCACGCGCCTGAGCCGTCACCTGGACGGCTGGGAACACGCGGAGGTGCACTTCTCCGAGGAGAAGAACCCGAGGATCTCGGCCAAGGAGGTGTGCGAGGTCACCCTGCGGGGCCACGGCCACATCATCCGGGCCAAGGCGGCGTCGCCGGACATGTTCGCGTCGGTCGACAAGGTCATCGACAAGCTCGAACACCAGATCGAGAAGCTCAAGAGCCGGCAGCAGGCCAAGTCCCACCCGCGTCGTGGATCGGTAGACTCGTCCGATCACGACCAGCCGAGCGAGAGTTGGGACGAGGAGCGCGCCGCGGGCGGGGCGAGGATCGTCAAGTCCAAGCGCTTCGAGATCAAGCCGATGACGCCCGAGGAAGCCGCACTGCAAATGGACATGCTTGGACACGGCTTCTACTTCTTCACCAACGCCGACACCGGCGTCGCCGCGGTGGTCTACCGCCGGGGCGACGGTGACGTCGGGTTGATCGATGCCACCTAGGTGTCCGCCGGCGTGAGGACGGCGAGATGACGGATCCGGGCGGTGGGCCGGGCGAGCCCATCCGGGTGCTGATCTCCGACGACCACGACCTGTTTCGCAAAGGTCTCCGCATGGTGCTGGAGGCCGAGGACGACATCGAGGTGGTGGCCGAGGCCGCCGACGGCCAGCAGGCGGTGGCCCGGGTCGAGGAGCTGGCCCCCGACGTGGTGCTCATGGACGTCCGGATGCCCCGGATGGGCGGCATCGACGCCACCCGCACGATCCGCCAGCTGTTCCCCTCCACCCGGATCATCGTGCTCACGGTGAGCGACGAGCAGGACGACCTCTACGGCGCGGTCAAGGCCGGCGCCAACGGCTACCTCCTCAAGGAGGTCTCCATCGAGGAGGTGGCCGACGCCGTCCGGGCCGTCTACGCCGGCCAGAGCCTCATCTCGCCGTCGCTGGCGTCCAAGCTGCTGAGCGACTTCTCCGGCCAGGTCGGATCGGCCGCCGACGCCGCCGTCGGGGGGTCGTCGACACCCCGCCTCTCCGACCGCGAGCTCGAGATCCTGAAGCTGGTGGCGCTGGGCCTGGGGAACCACGACGTGGCCGGGCAGCTGCAGGTGTCGGAGAACACGGTGCGCAACCACGTGGCCAACATCCTGGTGAAGCTCCAGCTGCGGGCCCAGATCGAGGCCGCGACCTGACCGTCACCCCCCGGGGGACGTACTCCGAATGGTTCTGGCCCGCGACTCCCGGCGGGTTCCCGGTCTTCGGGTACTCGGGGTTTGAGCACCGGCTCGTGCCCGAGCTCGACCCGGGGCCCCACTCGATGTACTTCTGGGCCCACCAGTTCCAACTCGAGGGCGGCGAGGGTGGCTACCTGGGCCTCCAGACCAAGGGCAACCGCGCCGACGGCAGCCTGGGCAAGATGGCCATCTTCTCGATCTGGGACGCCGAGGAGGCCGACGGATCCGGACCAAAGGGATTCGGCCCAAGAGGATCCGGCACGGTGCGGTTCGGCGGCGAGGGGACCGGGTGGAGCTGCCGCATCCCGTACCACTGGGTCGCCGGCGACGCCTACCGCCTGCGGGTGTGGACCGACGGCGACGGCTGGTGGGCGGCCACCGTCGCCGACGAGCGCTCCGGCGTGGTCAGCGACATCGGGCGTATCCGGGTGCCGGGGGAGTGGCGTGGCCTCGGCTGCTGGTCGGTGATGTGGACCGAGTACTACGGACCACCCTTGCGCCGTTGCGCCGACCTCGCCCACTCGAAAGCCGTCTTCGGCACCCCGACCGCCGACGACCGCGGGCGACGGACCGTCGTCCCCGACCGCCGCCACGACCACCTCAGCGACGGCAGGTGCCCGGCGTCGGTGGAGGAGGTGGACGGCGGCGTCCGCCAGGAGATGGGCATCCCACCGGGGTAGGACGGAGGGTCAGGGCGCCCGCCGCGTGTCCTCACAGGCGCCGCTTGAGCAGGGTGACGTTGCCCTCCTCGTAGATCGTGTCGAACTCGCCCCGGATCTCTTCGAGCACGGCCCTCGGCTGGGGGTCGAGAATGGTCGGCACCAGGATGTACTCGACGCGGTCGGCCTGGGGGAGGCGCTGGCCCTCCTGCTTGAACGTCCCCCAGTAGGAGCCCCTGAACGGGTTGGGGAACATGTAGATCTCCTCCCGGTGGTCGAAGTGCGGCACGTAGCCGTAGAAGGCCGAGAGCACCGCGTCGTCAGGGATCAGGTCCTGCATCCTGGCCAGGTGGGGCACGCTGTTGCCGCCCGGGTCGGCGATGCCGGCCTGGTGCCGACCGAGGGGCGTCGGCCCCCAGAGGTAGGCGGTCACGAGCGACGAGGCGACGACCACTCCCACCAGCACCCGCCGGCCGGCCATCGACCGGGCGTGGGCGATGCCGAGGATCGTCGCCCCGATCAGCACCGGCAGGGTCAGGGTGCCGTAGTGATAGTGGATGTCGTACTGGTAGTAGAAGGTGCTGAGGACGTTGGCGGCCAGGGGCGCCAGTCCCACCAGCAGGAACCTCGGCGCCAGCAGGGGCATGAACGCCACCGGGCTGAACATCTGCCACACGTACCAGGGCCTACCCGGGCCGAGCGCGTAGGCGACGACCTCCCACGGGCGGACGAGCGTCGTGGTGATCAGCCCGCGGAGCCCGCCGAAGGGCACCCGCCAGGCGTTCAGGCTGCCCACGCCGTTGAGGGCCGGGAGCACCCACCACAGGGCCGCCGCCATCGCCAACCCCGACACGGCACACGTCGCCAGGCCGACCCGACGGTCGTGGCGCACGGCGACGTAGATGCCGAGTCCGATGGTCAGCAGGGCGACGTCCTCCTTCACCAGGAGGGCTGCCACCACGCACAGGAGGAACCCCACCCACCGCTTCCGCACCATGAACCACAGGGCGAACAGCAGGAGGGGGACCTCGAATGCGTCGGGGTGGAACTGCTCCAGGTTGGTGAAGGCCACCGCCGGGTGCAGCAGGTAGACCACCGCCATCGCCGCCGCCAGGCGCTCGTCGCGCAGCTTCTCCCGGGCCAGCAGGAAGGTCGGCACCGCCGCCGACCCGAGGGCGGCGGCCTGGGCGAACAGCAGCACCTTGGCCGACGGGAAGATCCAGTAGACGGGGACGAGGGGGAGCAGGATGAACGACGTGTGGTCGCCGAACAGGTGGCGGCCCATGACGGTGACGAACGGGCTCTTGAACCGGCTCAGCAGCCACAGGCCCTGGTCGTAGATGCCGAAGTCGAAGGCCTGGGTGCCGTACCCGTCGTGGTGGCGCATCGTCCAGTAGGAGAACAACCAGATGTAGGCCACGGTCGCGGCCACCAGCACCACCCGGGCGGCGGTGTCGGCGAGGATCGGGCGGCCGTCGGCATCGGGCACCCAGTCCCAGTCCCGCCACGGCCCCGCGTCCCGCCAGCTCGGCAGGGCGGGGGGGAGGTCGGCGTCGGGGAGGTCGAACAGGGCGAGTTGGCCGTCGCCGGCCTCAGGCCCCGGCGAGGCGATGGCCTCCGGAGGCGCAGCGGGAGCAGGTGAGGCAGTGGACTCCGGAGGCCCAGGGTGAGCTGGGTCGCCGGGCGCCGGTGCCGCAGGCGGCGGCCGCCGGGGCCTGATCACGCCCCGCTGCCGCAGCCAACCGGTGACGGCGCTGAGGTCGACGGTGTCCCTGTCTGTTTCGGTGGGCCTGTCTTGGTCGGTGTGCCGGTCCGGTTCGGCGTCGGCCTGCGCTCCGTTGCCGCCCGCGACCGGGGCCGGTGTCCGCACCGGTCGGAGGACGCCGCGACGCCGCAGCCAGTCGGTCAGCGCCGTGAGGTCGACGGAGTCGCGGTCGCGCTCCGCTTCGCCCTCCCTGCCTACGTGGTGAACGGCGACCTTCGCCTCGTCCTGGGTGCGGGCCACGCCCTATCTTGTCCCGGCGCCGGCCCGGCGGGAGGCGCGGTGGCAGGGCGGCCCCGGCCCTGAGTCCGACCGGCCCCACCGGTAGACTCGTTCCATGTCCATCTTCACCAAGGTCCTCCGCGCCGGCGAGGGCAAGAAACTGAAGGCGCTGACCTCTCTGGTGCCGGACATCAACGCCTTCGAGCCGGAGATGGAGGCGCTGACGGATGACCAATTGCGCCACAAGACCGTGGAGTTCCGTCAGCAGATGGCCCGGGCCGAGCCCGACGAGATCGACGACGCCCTCAACGACATCCTGCTCGAGTCCTTCGCCGTGGTCAGGGAGACCTCCCGACGGGTGATCGGCCAGCGCCACTACGACGTCCAGCTCATGGGTGGGGCCGCGCTGCACTTCGGCTGGATCGCCGAGATGAAGACCGGCGAGGGCAAGACCCTCGTCTCCACCCTTCCCGCCTACCTCAACGGCGTGAGCGGCAGAGGCGTGCACCTCATCACCGTGAACGACTACCTGGCCCGACGCGACGCCGAGTGGATGGGCCAGATCCACCGCTGGCTCGGCCTCACCATCGGCCTGGTCCTCCCGGCCTACCAGGACCCGCTCCTGAAGCGTCAGGCCTACGGGGCCGACATCACCTACGGCACCAACAACGAGTTCGGCTTCGACTACCTCCGCGACAACATGGCGATGTCACTCGAGCACATGGTGCAGCGGGGCCACGCCTTCGCCATCGTCGACGAGGTCGACTCGATCCTCGTCGACGAGGCCCGCACCCCGCTGATCATCAGCGGGCAGGTGCAGGACGCCGCCGCCCTCTACTACAAGTTCGCAGGGATCGTCCGGGTTCTCGTGCGCGACACCGACTACGAGGTCGACGAGGAGAAGAAGACCGTCGTCCCCCTCGAGGTCGGGATCGACAAGGTGGAGCGGGCCCTCGGCGTCGACAACCTGTACGACGAGCTGTCGGCCAACTACGTCCACCAGCTGGCTGCCGCCCTGCGGGCCAAGGAGCTGTACAAGCGCGACGTCGACTACGTGGTCCAGCACGGTGAGGTCAAGATCGTCGACGAGTTCACCGGCCGCATCCTGGAAGGCCGGCGTTGGTCGGAGGGGCTGCACCAGGCCATCGAGGCCAAGGAGCGGGTGCGGATCAAGCACGAGAACCAGACCCTCGCCACCATCACCCTGCAGAACTACTTCCGCATGTACAAGAAGCTGTCGGGCATGACCGGCACCGCCGAGACCGAGGCGGCCGAGTTCGCCCACACCTACGACCTGGCCGTCGTGCCCATCCCCACCCACCGCACGATGATCCGCGCCGACCACCCCGACCTGGTCTACAAGACCGAGGAGGCCAAGTTCGACGCCGTCGTCGACGACATCGCCGAGCGCTACGAGGCCGGCCAGCCGGTACTGGTGGGCACGGTGTCGGTGGAGAAGTCCGAGCGGCTGGCCCGCCTGCTCGACAAGCGGGGCGTGCCGCACTCGATCCTCAACGCCAAGCAGCACGAGCGGGAGGCGGTGATCGTCGCCCAGGCCGGGCGCCTGCACACCGTCACCGTCGCCACCAACATGGCCGGCCGGGGCGTCGACATCATCCTCGGGGGCAACGCCGAGGGCCTGGCCAGCCTCGACACCCTCGCCGAGGGCCTCCTGCTCGACACCCCCGAAGGCCAGGCCAGGTTCGAGGAGCTCAACAAGCAGTACCAGGACGAGTGCTCCGCCGAAGGGGACAAGATCCGGGCCCTGGGCGGGTTGTACGTGCTGGGCACCGAGCGCCACGAGAGCCGCCGCATCGACAACCAGCTCCGGGGCCGGGCCGGGCGCCAGGGAGACCCCGGCGCCAGCCGGTTCTACCTGTCGCTGGAGGACGACCTCATGCGGCTCTTCGCCACCGGCGCCATGTCGTGGGTGATGGGCAAGGCCCTGCCCGACGACGTGCCCATCGAGGCCAAGATGGTCACCAAGGCGATCGAGAAGGCGCAGGGAACGGTCGAGTCCCGCAACGCCGAGATCCGCAAGGATGTCCTCAAGTACGACGAGGTGATGAACGAGCAGCGCAAGGTGGTGTACCGGCGCCGCCAGCAGATCCTCGACGGCGCCGACCTCCGCGACGAGGCCCTCAGCCACCTGGAGACCGTCGTCGGGCGGGTGGTCGGCACCTTCTGCCCCACCGACTACGCCGAGGATTGGAACCTCGAGGGGCTGCTCCACGACATCCGCACCTACTTCCCGACCAGCTTCGTGGCCGCCGAGCTGGAGGAGGCATCCGGCTCGGACCAGATCCAGGAGAGCCTGCTGGCCGAGGCCCTGCGCTACTACGAGCAGCGCGAGGAGCAGCTGGGTGCCGACCACATGCGCGAGATCGAGCGCCGGGTGATGCTCTCCATCATCGACCAGCGCTGGCGCGAGCACCTCTACGAGATGGACTACCTGCAGGAAGGCATCAACCTCCGGGCCATGGGCCAGAAGGACCCGCTCTCGGAGTGGCAGCGGGAGGGCTACGAGATGTTCGGCAAGATGATCGACGGCATCTCCGACGACTTCGTGAAGTTCGTCATGCACCTCGAGGTGGTCGTCGAGCAGAACCCCGACGCCCAGCTGCTGCGCAACGTGCAGTACTCGGCGCCCGAGGACCCGGTGCAGGGTTCGGGGAGCGTCCGCCAGGCGGCGGCCCGCCAGCCGGTCGAAGCGGCGGGCGAACTGCCGGCGGCGGCCCCCGACGACGACGGCGGCACGGTTGCCACCGTCGTGCGCAGCGAGCACGAGAAGATCGGGCGCAACCAGCCCTGCTGGTGCGGCAGCGGCAAGAAGTTCAAGATGTGCCACGGGAAGTAGCCGCGATCCCCGCGGCGCCGTCGATTCGATGAAGGACCTTTCCGACCCCATCAAGTCGCTGCGCGGCCGCCTTTCGGGCATGCAGCAGGCCCTCGACCTCGATGGCAAGCGGGCCACACTGACCCGACTGGAGACCAAGGCGTCCGACCCCGAGCTGTGGGACGACCCCGACGCGGCACGGGCGGTGACCTTCGAGCTGTCGCAGGTCAAGGACGACGTCGACCAGCTCGAGGGCCTCGACCGCCGGCTGTCGGACCTGGAGGTCCTGTACGAGCTGGCCCGGGAGGAGGGCGACGACTCCGTCGAGGCCGAGCTCGACGCCGCTGTGGCCGAGCTCGAGGACGCCCTGTCGGGCCTCGAGCTGCGGTCGCTCTACTCCGGCGAGCACGACGAGCTCGACGCGGTGTGCGAGGTCCACTCCGGTGCCGGCGGCACCGACGCCCAGGACTGGGCCGAGATGTTGCTGCGCATGTACCTGCGGTGGGCCGAGCGCCGCGGCTACAAGGTCGAGCTGGAGGAGTCGCTCGCCGGCACCGAGGCCGGCATCACGTCGGCCACGTTCATCGTGCGGGGCCGGTACGCCTACGGGCTGCTCAACGGGGAGAAGGGGGTCCACCGGCTGGTGCGGATCTCCCCGTTCGACTCGCAGTCGCGGCGGCACACCGCGTTCGCCTCCTTCGAGGCGGTCCCGTACCTGGAGGACGCCTCCGCCGAGGTGGAGATCGACGAGAAGGACCTCCGCATCGACACGTACCGCTCGTCTGGGGCAGGTGGCCAGCACGTGAACGTCACCGACTCGGCGGTGCGCATCACCCACGAGCCCACCGGCATCGTGGTGAGCTGCCAGAACCAGCGCAGCCAGCACCAGAACAAGGACGTGGCCATGAAGATCCTGGCCGCCAAGCTGGCCGAGCGGGCCCGCGAGGAGCGCCGCAAGGAGCTCGACGCCATCGCCGGCGAGCAGCGGGAGGTCACGTGGGGCAGCCAGATCCGCTCCTACGTCCTCCAGCCGTACCAGATGGTCAAGGACCTGCGCACCGGTTACGAGGTCGGCAACGTGAGCGCCGTCCTCGACGGCGACCTCGACGGCTTCATGGAGGCCTACCTGCGCTGGAAGCCGCGGAACCGGTAGCTGGTCGTCCGATCCGGACGTCCGATCACCAGGTCACACACCGCGTCGCCGACCGGCCTGACTCGCCGGACGCGGACACCGCCGTGAGCCAGAAGCACATCTGTTCGCCGGAGGTTCGCCCGTAGAACGCCGCGCCGGTGGCGCCGTCGCAGAGCGTGCCGCTGGAGCACGCCGGATATCCCCCTGGCACGTCGACCCGGTCGACTGTTCGACGGCTTCACGTCCCGGTGGATGATCCCGTGGTCGTGGGCGCAGGCGAGCGCCTCGGCCATCGACCCGCCCAGGCCGATCGTCTCGCCGGCATCGAGCACGGCGCCTCCGCGCAGGCGGTCGGCCAGGCTTCCCCCGGTGAGATAGGACATGGTGAGCCACAGGTGACCGTCGCTGTGACCGAAGTCGTGCACCGCGACGATGCTGCGGTGCGTCAGTCCCGCTACCGCCCGGGCTTCCCGCGTGAACCGGTCGACGGCCTCGGGCTCGTCGCCGAAATGGCGTCGCAGCACCTTGAGGGCCACCAGGCGACCGAGCGACACCTGCCGCGCCAGCCAGACGACTCCCATGCCGCCGCGGCCGAGCATCCGAACGATCTCGTAGCCCTCGATCTCCGGGCCGTCGGCCGGCGGTGCGCTCCTCGGATCCGTCGTCTCGTCGTCGGCCATCGCCTGTCCCCCCGCCGAATCCCCGGTCCCTCCGAGCGGGAGAATATCCCCTCCGGGAGCTCCCGAGCCCTGAGGGGTCGACAGGGCCGTAGGTGGGGCACGGACCCCGCTGAGCAGGGGTGCTGGCATCGCGGCGTCCGGAGCCGTTAGCATTCGGTCTTCGCCGTGTGCCCGCCACACGCAGCGTCCCCCTCATCAATGATCCGACTCCGCGATGTCACCAAGGTCTACAAGGGCAATGTCACGGCCCTCAAGGGTCTGTCTCTCGACATCGCCAAGCAGGAGTTCGTGTTCCTCGTCGGCCCCACCGGCTCGGGGAAGTCCACGCTGATCCGCCTCCTGCTCAAGGAGGAGAAGCCCGACTCCGGCCGCATCTGGGTCGCCGGCAAGGACATCGGGCAGCTCGGCTCGTGGAAGGTGCCGCTGCTCCGGCGCAACATCGGCTGCGTGTTCCAGGACTTCAAGCTCCTGCCGAACAAGACGGCCTACGAGAACGTGGCCTTCGCCCTCGAGGTCATCGGGCGCCCGACGCATGTCATCCAGGCCCAGGTCCCCCAGGTGCTCGACCTCGTCGGGCTGTCCAAGAAGCGCGACCATTTCCCCAGCGAGCTGTCCGGCGGGGAGCAGCAGCGGGTGTCGGTCGCCAGGGCGTTCGTGAACCGGCCGCTGATCCTGCTGGCCGACGAGCCCACCGGCAACCTCGACCCCAACACGTCGGTGGGCATCATGCGCCTGCTCGACCGCATCAACCGCACCGGCACCACCGTCGTCATGGCCACCCACGATGCGGGAATCGTGGACACGATGCGCCGAAGGGTCATCGAGCTCGATCGCGGGTCACTCATCCGCGACCAGGCCCGAGGCGTGTACGGAGCCTTCACCTAGATGACTCCCGCCTGATGCCTGGAGCCACCGCGTAATGCCTGGGTCTAGGTCGTAATGCCGGGGTCTAGGTCGTAATGCCGGGGTCTAGGTCGTAATGGCAGTCAACTTCCGCTACGTCGCCAAGGAAACCGCCACCAACCTCCGCCGCAACATCTCCATGGCGTCGGCCGCCCTGCTCACCGTGGCCGTCTCGCTCACGCTGGTCGGCGGGGCCCTGCTGGTGAAGCGGGGCGTCGACAGAGCCACCGTGCAGTGGAAGGGCAACGTCGAGCTCTCCATCTTCATGAAGCCCGAGGCGGCGGAGGCCGAGTCGGCGGCGATCGACCGCCAGCTCAAGGCCATGCCCGAGGTCAATCGGTACCGGTACGTCAACAAGCCCGAGGCGTTCGACGAGTTCCGCCAGATCTTCGCCAACGAGCCCGACGTCAGGGACAGCCTCACCGTCGAACAGGTGCCGCCGTCGTACCGGGTCGTCCCCAAACAGGCCGAGCAGACCAAGCTGATCGGGGCCCGGTTCGAGAACACGGCAGGGGTCTTCCGCGTGAGCTATGCCCGTGAGGAGGTCGATGCCCTGGTGTCGGTCACCAACTTCCTCCAGATCATGCTGTGGGCGGTAGCCATCGTGCTGCTGGCGGCTGCGTCCCTGCTGATCCTGAACACCATCCGCATGGCGATCTTCGCCAGACGCCGGGAGGTGGCGGTGATGAAACTCGTGGGTGCCACGAACTGGTTCATCCGCGTCCCGTTCATGCTCGAGGGGCTCATCCAGGGGCTGATGGGCGCCCTGCTGGCCTACGGCATCGTGTGGATCGGCCGCGACCTGATCCAGAACCGCATCACCGGGGCCCGCAACGACATCCAGCTCTTCAAGCAGTTCCTCGTGACCAGCAGCGACGTCGCCGGCACCGGCATCCTCCTGCTGATCGTGGGCGTCCTCGTCGGAACGGTGGGTTCGGCGTTTGCTGTCAGTCGCTTCCTCGACGTGTAGCCGGCTGGGGCCAAGGTTCAGTCCCCGGTCCGTGCTGACGGCGTTGCTACCGTGGCCGCAGTGAGCGGCAGGAGGGGCGCCAGGGCACTCCTGGCCTTCGGCGCGCTGCTCGCCGCCACCCTCGCGGCACTGGCCGGCGGCCCGGCGCTGGCGCAGACCGACTCCGACAAGCAGCGGGTCGACGAGCAGATCAAGTCGGTCCAGGGCCAGGTGGCCGAGGTGTCGGCCGAGGAGGGTCGCCTCTACGACCTGCTGGCGGCGTCGTCGGCCCGCAAGTCCGAGCTGGACGCCAAGGTGGCCGGCATCGACCGCCAGATCGGCGGCGTCCAGAGCCGACTCGAGGCCGCCGAGTCGAAGCTTGCGGCCATCGAGGCCGAACAGCGCCGCACCGAGGCCCGCCTGGCCGAGGCCGCCACCGAGCTGGAGGTGGCCAAGGGCGAGCTGGCCCGCCAGGCCATCTCCGCCTACACCGGCCAGTCCGAGGCCGCCCGCTACGCCACGATGCTGCTCGGCTCGGCCACCGTCGGCGACCTCGCATCGCGGCGGTCATACCTGAAGGCGGTCGTCGGCAGCCAGTCCGAGGCCATCGGCGTCCAGGAGAAGCTCCGGGACGAGGTCAAGGACCTGGGTGCCGCGCTCGAGGCGTCGCAGGCCGAGGCCGATGGCCAGCGGGCCACGGTGGCCTCGGAGCGGGCCGCCCTGCAGGGGGCGCGCGACGAGCAGGAGGTGGTGCGCAGCCAGGTGGTGGCCGAGGTCGCCGAGCGCGACAGCCTCCACGGTCAGGCCCAGAGCCGCAAGGAGGAGTTCCAGGGCGAGCTGGAGTCCCTCGAACAGGAGTCGGCCTCGATCGCCGCCACCCTCCGCGCCAGGGCCGCCCAACGGGCGAACCCGCCGCCGAGCGGCGGGGACGGGGGGTCGGACACTCCCGCCATCCCGCCCGGGAACGGGCAGATGATGTTCCCGATACCCGGCGCGTCGATCGCGTCGGGCTTCGGCCCCCGTGTGCACCCCGTCTACGGTGACGTGCGCATCCACACCGGAGTCGACATCAACGGGTCGACGGGCACGTCCATCCTCGCCGCCGCCGACGGCGTCGTCGCCAGCGCCGGAGGGATGGGAGGCTACGGCAACGCCACCGTGATCGAGCACGCCGGCAACCTGGCCACCCTGTACGGCCACCAGAGCGCCATCCTGGTGTCGGAGGGCGAGACGGTGAAGCAGGGCCAGGTGATCGGCCGGGTGGGCTGCACCGGCACCTGCACCGGGCCGCACCTGCACTGGGAGGTCCGGGTCGACGGCACCCCGGTCAACCCGATGAACTACGTGTAACTGCTCCCCTCGGTCAGGGCCTCTGGCGCACCGGCACCTCGGCGGGGTGCTGCGTCTCCCCCGCCCACCGGTAGAGCAACTCGGCGCGGCGTTCCTTCCACTCCTCGGCGGTCAGGGCGAACCTGATGTGGTCCTCCCAGACGCCGTTGATGGCGAGGTAGCGCTGGGCGACGCCCTCCTCCCGCAGCTGGAGCTTCTCGACGACCCGCCGGCTGGCCCGGTTGCGGGGGATGATCGCAACCTGGAGGCGGTGCAGGCCGAGGTCCTCGAAGACGAAGCGGGCGGCCACGACCAGCGACTCGGGGATGTAGCCGTTTCCGGCCTCGGCCTCGTCGATCCAGTAGCCCACGTAGGTGTTCTGGAACGGGCCGCGCTGCACGCCGGACAGGTTGATCTCGCCGGCGAACCTGGAGTCCACGAAGATCCCGAATCCGTAGCCCGTACCGAGCTGCCACTCACGTTCCCGCGCCCCGCAGCGGGCCACGAACGCGGGCCGGCTCTCTGTGTCGTCGGGCTGGCCCAGCGGGGGAGTGGGTTCCCACTTCAGGAGCCACCCGCGGTTCCTGCGCCGCACCTCTCGCCAGACGTCGAAGTCGTTGGCGGTCAGCGGCCGGAGCACGACGCGACGCCCTCGGAGCTGAGTCGGGACACGCTCGCTCAGGGCCATCGCCAGCGACCCTACCGGGTCAGGCTGAGGACGAGACCGTCCAGGATGTCGGCCTCGCTGACCAGGCACTCGGAGAAGCCGAAGTAGCGCAGGATGGAAACGAGGATGGCGGTGCCGCCGACGATAACGTCGGCCCGGCCCGCTTCCAGGCCGGGATTGTGGATCCGCTGCGCCCGCGTCTCGGTGGCGAGGGTGCGGAAGACGTCCTCGGCCGCGTCCCGGCTGAGCCGGAAGTGGTGGATGGTGTCGCGGTGGTAGTCCACGCCCAGCTCGACGGCCGCCACCGTGGTGACCGTGCCGGCCAGGCCGACGAAGGTGGCGGCCTCGACCGTCGCCGGCAGCTGGCGGGCCACGTCGTCGAGATAGTCGCGGGACACCGACAGGGCCTGGCTCAGCTCCTCGGGGGCGGGCGGGTCGGAGTGGAGGAACTTCTCGGTGAGTCTGACGCAGCCGATGTCGAGCGACATGACGCCTTCGGGCTCGGTGGTGCCCACCGCCAGCTCCGTCGACCCGCCGCCGATGTCCACCACCAGGAAGGGGCCGTCCTCCGGGTCGAGCTCGGAGGTGGCGCCGACGAACGACAGCCGGCCCTCCTCCTCCCCGGTCAGCAGCTCCGGCCGGCGACCTATCACCTCTTCGGCGGCGTCGAAGAACCGCTCGCGGTTGGAGGCGTCCCTCGCCGCGGACGTGGCGGTGATCCGCAGGTCGACCACGCCCAGGCGGTCCATCGACTGGCGGTACTCCCGCAGCACGTCGATGGTGCGGTCGATCGCCTCGGGGGCGAGGGCGCCGGTGGCGTCGACACCCTGCCCGAGGCGGGTGATGCGCATGAGCCGCTCGACCGTCCCCTCGGGTCCCGGCCCCTCGGACACCAGCAGGCGCGTCGAGTTGGTACCGCAGTCGATGGCTGCCAGGCGGCGAGCGGCCTTGTCGCTCGCGTCGCTCACGTCGCTCACGGGTTCGTCCCTTCCTGCTCGAGATGAACGGCGACCCAGCGGCCGATCGGGTCGTCGCCACCGGCGAGGAACCACGCGTAGTGGGCGTGCAGGCACTTGACGCCCTTGCGGGTGCCGCCCACGCCACCCGACGGCCTGGGGCCGACGTGGTCGGGGTCGAGGGCGGCGTCGCGGGCTGCGGCGTAGCGGGCGTGGGCGTCGGCCAACTCGACGGGGTCCACCGCGGCCTCGGAGGCCCGAACGCCGCCGGCGGCCTCGAGCCAGCTGACCCGCCGGCGGAGATCGCCGTCCACCAGCCAGTAGCGGGTCGGCATGGGCGTCCCGTCGGCCAGGAGGGGTGCGTTGCGGATCACCACCGGGTGGCCGTCGTCGTCCCGCACCACGACCTCGAAGTCACCCTGCGGCTCCCGGCCCAGGAGCGAGGCGACCATGGCGGTGTCCTGGGCGGCGGAAGGGATCACCGGTGCACCATCGCTTCGGATGGTGCACTGATGACGACCGTGACATCCGGCCTTCGGCCCGACGAAGCGCACCACACTGGCTCGCTCCCCTGCGGGTCGCTCACGTCTCGTCCACCATGGCCGCCAGCCGGAGGGCGTAGGCGGCGCCGGCGCCGCTGTCGTCGTGCTTGAGGAAGACGTACCCGTCCCGCCCGTCGGCCCGCTGCTTGGCCAGGCGCTCGGCCCACGCGGCCAGGGCGCCGTCGTCGTAGTCTGCGCGTCGCAGGCGAAGGTAGACGGCGGGGCCGACGGTCAGCGGCCCCGGCGCGTGGCCGGAGTCGTCGTCCACCACCGCCAGGGTGGCGCCGTGGGCCTCCAGGCGGTCGAGCACCGGGCCGATGTGCCACCGGGGCCCGAGCTCGAAGGCGGCTACGGGACCGGCCGGTGGTCGGGGAAGGGCGGCGAGGAGGCGGTCGAGCCGGACCAGGTCGGGCTCGTGGTGGGGGAGGGCGAGAAGCACAGGGCCCAGCCGGTCGGCGAGAGGGGTGACAGCGGCCAGGAAGGCGGCCACCCGGTCCTCGACGCCGTCGAGGTCGCGGCGGTGGGTGATGCCCATGTGGGCCTTGGGCACGAACCGGAACCGCGCCGGTACCTGGTCCCGCCAGCGCTCGAGGGCGGCGAGGGACGGCAGCCGCCGGTACGTGGCATGGGCCTCGACGGCGCCGAGCGCCTCTGCGTAGACGCCCAGCATCGCCGCCGGCTTGGTGCCGGGCGGGTAGAAGCCGCCGACCCACGCGGGGTAGGACCACCCGCTCGTCCCGGTCCTGACCTCGGCCACCCGGCCAGGCTACGGGGTCAGAACTGGAACACGGCTCAGAACAGGAACACGGAATCAGAACAGGGACGTGATGCGGTTCCATACCCGGCTGGGCCAGCTGCGGGCGGGCTCGTTGTCAGCCGGAGGCGTGGGCGCCGTCGTCGTGGGAGGGGTGTCGTCGGGGAGGATCACGTAGGCCTCCTCGCCGGGGCGCACGAGGTGGTACTGCAATCTGGCCAGCCGCTCGATCTCCTCGTCGGTCTGCAGCTGCGCAGCCCGCTCTCGCAGCTCCTGGTTCGAGCCCTCGAGGTCGGCCACCTGGGCGGTCAGCTCGTCGTGGTGACGGCGCTGGGCCAGGTAGGCCTGGGTCGGGAACACGGCGAGGGCGAGCACGCCGACCAGGGCCAGGGCGGCGGCCGCGATCCCCGCTCGCTGCCGTACCGCAGGCCGCCGGCCTCGTGGCCGCGCCGCCGGTGCCAAGGGCGATGCGGGCGGCGGCGAGGGCGACCCTGTTCGCTCCGGCCGCGCGTTCGCCTGTCGCCGGCGTCTCACCGGTGCTCCTGGCCAGCGAGGGCCGAAAGCGCCGCCCCGCCCCAGAACACCGCCGCCTCGCCGAGCTCGCCCTCGATGCGGAGGAGCTGGTTGTACTTGGCCACCCGCTCGGAGCGGGCCGGCGCCCCCGTCTTGATCTGGCCGCAGTTGGTGGCGACGGCGAGGTCGGCGATGGTCGTGTCCTCGCTCTCGCCGGAGCGGTGCGAGACCACGGCCCGGTAGCCGGCGCGGGCGGCGACGCCCATGGTGTCGAGGGTCTCGGTGAGGGTCCCCACCTGGTTGACCTTGACCAGGATGGCGTTGGCGATCCCCTCGGCGATGCCTCGCTCCAGCCGCTCGGACTGGGTGACGAACAGGTCGTCGCCGACCAGCTGCACCCGGTCCCCGATGGCTTCGGTGAGGGCCTTCCAGCCGGCCCAGTCGTCCTCGGCCAAGCCGTCCTCGATGGAGACGATGGGGTACCGCTCGGTGAGGTCGGCGAGGAAGCCGACCATCTCGTCGGGGCTCAGCGTCCTGCCCTCGCCGGCGAGCGTGTAGACCCCCGCCTTGCTGTCGTAGAGCTCGGTGGCAGCCACGTCGAGCGCGATGGCGATGTCACGCCCGGGGGCATAACCGGCCTGCTCGACCGCCTCCAGCAGCAGACGGACCGCCTCCTCGTTGCCGACGGCGGGGGCGAAGCCGCCCTCGTCGCCCAGCCCGGTGGCCAGTCCCCGCCCGGCCAGCACCCCTTTGAGGACGTGATAGCACTCGGTGCTCCAGCGCAGCGCCTCGGAGAACGACGCGGCGCCGACCGGGACCAGCATGAACTCCTGGACGTCGAGCGGGTTGTCGGCGTGGGCCCCGCCGTTCAGCACGTTGAGCATGGGCATCGGGAGGGCGCAGCCGTTGGTGCCGCCCAGGTAGCGGTACAGCGGCAGGCCCAGCTCGTCGGCGGCCGCCCTGGCCGTGGCCAGCGAGGTGCCCAGGATGGCGTTGGCGCCGAGGCGTCCCTTGTTGTCGGTGTCGTCGAGCCCCACCAGGCGAAGGTCGAGACCCCGCTGGTCGAGCGCCTCCCAGCCGAGCACGTCGTCGCGGATCTCGAGGTTCACGCTGGCGACCGCGCCGAGCACCCCCTTGCCCAGGTACCGGCCCCCGCCGTCCCGGCGCTCGACCGCCTCGTGGGCCCCGGTCGACGCACCCGACGGCACGATGGCCCGACCCCGGGCGCCGGTCTCGAGCAGGACCTCGACCTCGACGGTGGGGTTGCCCCGGGAGTCGAGGATCTCCCTGCCCACCACTTGCTCGATTGCGCTCAGTGCCCGCTCTCCTCACTCGCCCGCCGGGCCGTGGCCCGCCCAAATCCGCTCGCGGCCTGTTGCTGCTGTTGCTGTTGTGGGCAAAGTTAGCGGACCGCCGGCCGTCGACGCCGGCAACCATCCCGGACGGCGGGCGAGGTCGCCCGGGGCGGGCTCCGTCGGCACCGATCGTGGCGTACGTTCGGCGTGGTGAGGGAGCCGGCCGGAAACACGCCCTATATAACAGTGAAGACGCGGCATCTGACAGCGAAGACCCAGGCTCCCAGCCGACTCGCCGGTGCCTGATACCGGCCCCTCGAGGTGAACGCCTTCGACCTGGCGATCGTGGCGATGATGGCGCTTGCCGCGGTCGGCGGGTACCGGGTCGGGCTCCTGGCCCGGCTGGCGGGCTGGAGCGGATGGGTGTTCGGCATCGTCGTGGCCGCCGCCGTCGCCCCTGTCGTCCTCGACCGCATCGACGGCGTCGACTCCCAGCTGCGGATGCTGCTGGCGATCGGGGGGTTCCTCGCCGTGGCCAGCATCGGTGCCGCGGTCGGCGAGATGGTCGGCCTGCGGCTGAGGAAGCTGCTCCCGACGGGGACCCTTCGCCAGGCCGACCACACCGGAGGGGCGCTGGCAGGAGCGGCCGGCGTCCTGCTCCTCCTCTGGCTCCTGCTGCCCGCCCTCGCCGACATACCGGGCGGGATCTCGTCCCAGGTCCGCAACTCGAGCATCGCCCAGACGGTGGAGTCCGCCGCCCCCCGAGCCCCGAAGCCCCTCCAGGACCTCCGGAAGGCGGTCGTCGACGCCAACTTCCCCGAGGTCTTCTCCGGGCTGCGACCGGCCCCCGACACCGGGCCGCCGCCGGAGGCCTCGGTGCTGCCGCAGGCCGTCCAGGCCCGGGTGGCCGCCTCCACGGTGCGGCTGAGCGGCCGGGCCTGCAGCCGGGTGCTCTCGGGCAGCGGGTTCACCGTCGACGCCGAAACCGTGGTCACCAACGCCCACGTCGTCGCCGGCGTCGACCGGCCGACCGTCATACGGCCGGACGGCCGCCAGCTGAACGCCACGGTGCAGGTCTTCGACCCCAGGCGCGACCTCGCGGTGCTGCGGGTACCCGGCCTGGGCCAGGCGGCGCTCGACATCGGGACCGCCGACGTCGGCACCGAAGGCGCGGTGTTCGGCTACCCCGGCGGCCAACGCGAGCTCGAGATCACTCCGGCCCGGATTCAGAACCGGCTGAACGCCACGGGCCGCGACCTGTACGGCACGGCGACCACCCGCCGGGAGGTGTTCATCCTCTCGGCCAACGTGGAGCCCGGGGATTCCGGCGGGGCTCTGACCGACGCCGACGGGGTGGTGGTGGGCGTGGTCTTCGCCATCGCCCCCGACCGCCCGTCGACGGCCTACGCCCTCACCAGCAACGAGCTGACGGCGGTGCTGGCGGAGCCCCGCGGCGGCGCCGTCGACACCGGATCCTGCCTGCGCTGACGGTCAGGGCCGGGCCAGTGAGGCCCGCCGAGGCCCGCCGAGGCCCGCCGCCAGGGTCGGGGGTCGCCGACCGGCCGCCGGCCGGTCGGCGCTCGAACCCCGACGGGGAAGTCCTCAGTCGATCTGAACCGGCTTGGCCTCGGCATTGGCGGCGTCGGCCTGCGGCTCCGGCACCACGCCGGCGACCTTCTGGCGGATGCGCTCGGAGATCTCCACCATGATCTCCGGGTTGTCCATCAGGAAGGTCTTGGCGTTCTCCCGGCCCTGGCCCAGCTGCTCGCCGTCGTAGGTGTACCAGGCCCCGGACTTCTTGACGAAGCCGAAATCGACACCCACGTCGAGCAGCGACCCCTCCCGGCTGATGCCCTTGCCATACATGATGTCGAACTCCGCTTGGCGGAAAGGCGCAGCGACCTTGTTCTTCACCACCTTCACCCGGGTACGGTTCCCGACCACCTCGACGCCGTCCTTGATCGACTCGATCCGGCGGATGTCGAGCCGGACCGACGAGTAGAACTTCAGGGCCCGGCCCCCCGGCGTCACCTCGGGGTTGCCGTAGGCGATCCCGATCTTCTCCCTGAGCTGGTTGATGAACAGGGCGATCGTGTCGGTCTTGTTGAGGGTGGCGGTGAGCTTGCGCAGCGCCTGGGACATCAGGCGAGCCTGAAGGCCGACGTGGCTGTCGCCCATCTCGCCCTCGATCTCGGCCCGGGGGGTGAGGGCGGCGACGGAGTCGACGACCAGCACGTCGAGGGCGCCGGAGCGGATCAGCATGTCGGCGATCTCCAGCGCCTGCTCGCCGGTGTCGGGCTGGGCGATGAGCAGCTCGTCGACGTTGACGCCGATAGCCCGGGCGTAGACGGGATCCATGGCGTGCTCGGCGTCGATGTAGGCGCACGTGCCGCCGTTGCGCTGGGCCTCGGCGACCACGTGCATGGCGAGGGTGGACTTCCCGGACGACTCCGGCCCGAAGACCTCCACGATGCGGCCCCTCGGCAGGCCGCCGACCCCTAGGGCGAGGTCGAGGGCGAGGGCACCGGTGGGGATGGACCCGATGTCCATCGAACTCTTCTCGCCCATGCGCATGACGGCACCTTTGCCGAAGGTCTTCTCGATCTGGCTCATGGCCATGTCGAGAGCCCTGCCCTCGAGCGACCTGTCTCGTTCCACCACGGGGTCCCTTCTTGTCGTCGGATCGGACGGCAACCCACCCTACGAAGGGGGTGTGACAGTTTCGCCTACATGCCGCTCAAACTGCCGAGTCCCTTCCGTGTAACTTCACGAGCGTAGTTCCGAACGCACGTTCGGGTCAAGGATCCGCGTTCTGCTCGCGCAAGACCCCCCTCCTGCCGGCATTGGCGCGAGCAGAACTCAGGCGCCTCGCCACCCCGCGACGATCTCCTCGAGGAGCTCGGCCGCCCTGTCGAGCACGTCGAGGTCCTCGGGCTCCAGGTCCTTCAGGTGCGAGGCGAGGGTGGCGACCCGTCGCCGCTGGCCGGCCTGCAGCGTCCACCTACCCCTCGGCGTGGCCCTGATCTCGGCCACCCGGCGGTCCGTCGCCGGCGTCGTGCGGGTGACCAGGCCGCGGGCCGCGAGATCGCTGACGAGGCGGCTCATGGTCGGGGAACGGACCTGCTCGGCGGCGGCCAGCTGGCCCACCGTCATGGGTCCGCCGAAGACAAGCACGGAAAGCGCTGAAAGGCGAGCAGGGGTAAGGTCGATCGCTTCGTCCTGCCGCCGGACCCGGCGGAGGAGGTGGATCGAAGCGGAGTGAAGCCGGTCGGCGACCTCCTCGGACCTTGCCGGAGAGGGCATAGATAGGTAGGCTACCAAACCTATGGACCTCTTCGAGGCCGCCAAGGACCTCTTCGACGCGATCGAGGCCGGAAACGTGGCCCACGTCCGCCAGATCCTGGCCGGCGAGCCCGACCTGGCCGGCTGCCGCAATCCCGACGGGCTCTCGGTCGTGATGAGCGCCCGCTACCGCCAGAACCAGGACCTCGTCGACGCCGTCCTGGAGGCACATCCCGAGCTCGACCTGTTCGACGCCGCCGCCCTGGGACGGGTCGACCGGCTGGCCGAGCTCCTCGACGCCGACCCCGCGCAGGCCAACGCGTGGGCCACCGACGGCTTCCCGCCCCTGAGCCTCGCCGCCTTCTTCGGACAGCCGCAGGCGGTGGCCCTGCTCCTGGGGCGGGGGGCCGACGTCGGGGCCGTCTCCCGGAACGCCATGCAGGTGCAGCCGCTCCACGCCGCCACCGCGGCCCGCAACGCCGAGACCGTCACGCTCCTGCTCGACGCCGGCGCCGACCCCAACGCCCGCCAGCAGGGGGGCTGGACGCCCCTGGCCGCCGCCCGCCACGCCGGCCAGGACGCCATCGCCGACCTCCTGCTGGCCCACGGCGCCGACCCGACGACGCCGCTACCAGAAGACACGGGCGGCTAGGACCGTCAGACCCAAGGAGTCCTAGGCCAGCGCGAACTTCTGGATCACGTCGTAGCGGGGGCCAGAGGTGGCGAGGCGGCTCTCGACCAGGCAGACCTCGTCCACCCACCACCGCTCCTCCACCGGTTCGCCGGCCAGCGGCCGAAGGTCGACCCGGGACGCTCCCCGTACCCGCGCCAGGGTCAGGTGCCCGGTGAAGGCGCGGGTCTCGGGCGGTCGGCCCAGGCCGGCGGTGGCCTCGACCGCCCGCCGGGCGATGGTGTCCAATCCCGCCACCGGCACCATCAGCACCCTGTTCTCGAACCGACCGACAGCGGGGCCGAGGTCGGCCTGCAGCGGCAACCGGGCCAGCGGCTCGGACTTCAGCGCCTCGACGACGGGTGCCACTTCGGTCGTGCCCAGGAACCGCAGGGTGACGTGCCACTGGTTGCGGGCCGTCCAGCGCACCCCCGGGACCTCCGGCCGGCTCAGCCCCTCGAGGGTGTCGAGGACATCTTCGGGGGGGAGCACCGCCACGAACAGCCTGGGCACGGTCCGGCCTCAGCGCCGCTCGAGCAGCCGACGGCGCAGCTGGTCGACGAGGGACACCGCCGACAGCTGGCGGACCAGGCTGCGGTCACCGGGGAAGTGAGACTCGGACACGGTGACGTCGCCCTCCAGGTCGACCGCGGTGAACACGGTGCCCACCGGCTGGCCCTCCTGGGTCGTCGGCCCGGCCACGCCGGTGACCCCCAGCCCCACGTCCGCATCGAGCACCTTGCGCACGCCCCTGGCCATGGCGGCAGCCGCGTCGGCGCTGACCACGGGGCCCTCGGGCACGCCGAGCACGTCGTACTTGACCTGGCTGGCGTAGGCCACGACCGAGCCCCGGAACCACTCGCTCGAGCCCGGCACCTCGGCCAGCCGGGATGCCACCAGGCCGCCGGTGAGCGACTCGGCCACCCCCAGCATCAGTCCCCGCTCCACCAGCATGCGCCCGACGGTCCACTCGATGGACTGGTCGTCCACCCCGAAGACAAGGTCGCCGAGCAACGCCCGCAGCTCGGCCTCCTCCCGGTCGAGCAACTGGGTCGCCGCCTCCTGGTCGGGCGCCTTGGCGGTGATGCGGACCTTGATGCCCTCGACGGCCGAGGCCAGGAAGGCAATTGTCGGGTTGGTCTGACGGTCGACGCGCGGGGCCACGATCTCCGCCACCGTCGACTCGGCCGCTCCCCAGGTGCGCAGCATCCGGCTGACGATCACCGACCGGGGCCCCGCCCGTCCAATGAGGTCGGGGATGACGGTTCGCTCGACCATCTCGCGCATCTCCGCCGGCACCCCCGGCACGGCGTAGACGACCCCGCCATCCTGCGTCGGGCACACCAGTCCGGGCGCCGTCCCCGTCTCCTGCGGGATGAACGATGCGCCCTCCGGCCTGTCGGCCTGCCGCAGGTTCGACTCGACCATCCGCCGGCCCCGCCGCTCGAACATCTCGGTGATCCGCCGGACCATGTCCGGGTCGCGCTCGAGGCGGACGCCCAGCGCCTCCGCGATGGCCTCCCGGGTGATGTCGTCCTGGGTCGGGCCGAGGCCGCCGCACATCACGACCGCGTCGCTCCGCAGGAGGGCGAGGCGCACGGCAGCCGCGATCCGGCCCTGATTGTCGCCGACACGTGTCTGGAAGTGGGAGTCGATGCCGGCGCGGGCGAGCTGCTCGCCCAGGAAGTCGGAATTTGTGTCCAGCACCTGCCCGAGCAGCAGCTCGGTGCCCACGGCGACGACCTCGCAGGAGAAGCCGCCCGCCTTCTCGTGGCCGGGGCTGCCACCGTCGGGTCTGCCACCGTCGGGTCTGCCACCGTCGGGTCTGCCACCGTCGGGTCTGCCACCGTCGGGTCTGCCACCGTCGGGTCTGGCGGCCTGCGCCTCAGAGGGCACGGACGACCTGGCGGCCCTCCAGCAGGTACTGGACGCCGCTCGTCAGCGTCAGCCCGACGGCCACCCACAGCACCCCGACGGAGAGGCTCCGGTAGAGGTCCGAGGTGAGGGGCGCGATCGCCATCGCCACAGCGACGGCCTGGGCCCAGGTCTTGACCTTCCCCGACAGCCGGGCCGGCACCGAGATCCCGCGCCGTCCCACGTAGGACCGGTAGGCGCTCACCGCCACCTCCCGCGTGGCGATCAGCGACACCGGCAGCCACCACATCGTGCCCTTGGCCACCAGCGCGGTCATGGCCCCGAGGACGAGGATCTTGTCGGCGAGGGGGTCGAGGAAGGCCCCCGACCGGGTCGTCCCCTGGCGCCGGGCCAGCCAGCCGTCGACGAGGTCGCTCAGCACCAGCGCCACCCACAGCACCAGCGCCGACCACTCCGAGCCGGTGTCCAGGAGGAGCACGACGAGCAGCGGCAGGGCGACGACCCTGGCCAGGGTGATGGCGTTGGCCGGCGTCGCCAGCGCGGACGGCCCGAAGCCGGACTCGGACACCTCCGTGCCCCTACGCCGCCTCGAGGTCGACGCCGACGGCACCCGTGACGGTGACGGGTGCGATCGTCCCCACCGCCAGGTCCCGGGGCACAGAGATGACGCCGTCGATCTCCGGCGCCTCGCGGTGGCTGCGGCCCACACCCGGCTCGTCCACCAGCACCTCGACCCGTTCGCCGACCAGCGCCTCCCGCCGGCCGACCGTGACCGTGTCCTGCAGCTCCTGGAGCTCCCGCAGCCGTTCGACCACCAGCGGTGCCGCCACCCCGCCGTCGAGGCCGGCCGCGAAGGTGCCCTCTTCCGGCGAGTAGGCGAAGAAGCCGGCCCAGTCGAGGTCGGCCTCCTCGATGAAGCGCAGGAGCAGGTCGTGGTCGTCCTCGGTCTCGCCCGGGTACCCGACGATGAACGACGACCGGAAGGCGGCGTCGGGCTGGCGGGCGCGGATCGAGGAGATCCGCCCGAGGAACCGCTCGCCGTCGCCCCAACGCCGCATCCGCCGCAGCAGCGGCCGCGACACGTGCTGGAGCGAGAGGTCGAAGTAGGGCACTCCCGTGGAGCAGATCACGTCGACCAGCCGGTCGTCGAGCTCGGACGGGTAGAGGTACAGGAGCCGCACCCTCGCCACCCGCTCGGCGACGGCCTGCACCAGCGGCACGATCGCCCCCTTGTCGCCGGTGTCACGGCCGTACGAGGCCAGGTCCTGGGCGACGAGCACCACTTCGGCGACCTCCAGGGCGTCCACCTCGGCCAGGATGTCGTCCGGACGTCGGGACCGCTGCTTTCCCCGGAACGACGGGATGGCGCAGAACCCGCAGGCCCGGTCGCAGCCCTCGGCGACCTTGACGTAGGCCCACGGAGCCGACGCCCTGGGCCGGGGCAGGTTCAGCAGATCCAGCTCGGGGACGGGCCGCTCCATATCGGGGAGCGCCGACCCCGGACGGCGGCCCAGCGTCACGGGGACGCCGAAGCCGCTGACGGCATCGGCCTCGGGCAGCGCCGCGGCCAGCTCGTCGCCGTAGCGCTCGGCCATGCACCCGGTCACCACCAGCTTGGCGCCCGGTCGGCGGGCCTCGGAGAGGGCCAGGATGGTGTCGATCGACTCCTCCCGGGCCGCCTCGATGAAGGCGCAGGTGTTGACCACCACCAGGTCGGCGTCCTCGGGCCGCCCGGCCGCGGACATGCCGTCGGCCACCAAGGTCCCTGCCAGCTTGTCGGAGTCCACCTGGTTCTTGGGGCAGCCCAGGGTCTCCAGCCAGTAGCTGCTCGCCTTCGGCTCGCTCACCGGTGCACCATCCCTCGGGATGGTCCACCAATGACGGACGTGACATCCGGCCTCCGGCCGGACGAAGCGCGCCACATTGGTTCGCTGGCCTTCGGCTCGCTCACTCCCCCCAAGCTACCTGGCCCGCCCTGGGGTCACTTCTTGCCGAGCATCCGGTTCATCTTGGTGCCGCAGGTCGGGCACGTGCCCTGAGCCGCCCGCCGGCCGTTTGCCAGCTCCACCTCGGTGCCGTCGAACTCGCGCTTCTCACGACATTTCACGCAGTAACCCTCATAGGTCGCCATGGTCTCTCCCTCTCACGCTCTCGTTGTCACGCGCCGGCAGGTTCAGTGGTCGAACAGGAGCAAGGCGCAACACACACAAGCCGCTCGAATCGGAGGACGCTGCATGTACCACTTCGCCGTAGTTGCTCTGTTGGGTCTGGCGATCCTGAAGATCGCCGACGTGCTGATCGACCTGGTGCCGTCGCTGGGCAAGACCCGAACGCTACTCACGTTCGTGCTGGCCATCGGAACGACCGTCGCCCTGGACTACTCGTTGTTCGCCGGCTTCGGCATCGGGCTGCGCGAGGACTGGATGGGAACGGTCGCCACCGGGCTGGTCGCCGGCGCCCTGGCCACCGCCTGGAGCGCCGTCTTCGCCTGGCTCGGATGGACCGAGGCCCGGACCACCGAGGACACCGGTTCGACCAGGCGTCACCGCATCGCCGCCTAGACCTCCTGCCCACCCACCAGATCGTCGATGGCGCCTCAAAGGGGAGGCGCCATCGCCGCGTCCGCGGCAAGAGGCCAGGACTACTCCGAGCGGGACTTCAGCTCGTCGAGCTCCTCGGGCGACATGAGGACCGCCCTGGCCTTCGACCCCTCCGACGGACCGACGACGCCGCGGCGCTCGAGCAGGTCCATGAGCCGCCCGGCCCGGGCGAAGCCGACCCGGAGCTTGCGCTGCAGCATCGACGTCGAGCCCAGCTGTGAGCGGACCACCAGCTCCATGGCCGCCTCGAGATGCTCCTCGTCGTCGTCGCCCACGCCGTCGACGCCCCCGCCGGCCGACTCCTCGCCCTCGACGCCGTCCACGTATTGGGGCGACGCCTGCCGCCGCCAGTGGGCGACGATCTTGTGCACCTCGTCCTCGCTCACCCACGACCCCTGGACCCTCCGAGGCACGTTCGAGGAGGCGATGGCCAGCAGCATGTCGCCCTGGCCGATCAGGCGCTCGGCGCCCGGCTGGTCGAGGATGACCCGGCTGTCGGCCAGGGACGAGACCGCGAACGCCAGCCGGGACGGGATGTTGGCCTTGATGACCCCGGTGATGACGTCGACCGACGGCCGCTGCGTGGCGATCACCAGGTGGATGCCCACGGCCCTGGCCATCTGGGCGATGCGGCAGATCGACTCCTCCACGTCCCGGGCCGCCACCATCATCAGGTCGTTGAGCTCGTCGACCACCACGACCACGAAGGGCAGCCGCGTGAAGGCCTTGTCGGGATCGGAGCCCGTATCGGCGTGGCCGGCCTGGGTGCCGTCGCCCAGGTCGCCCCGGTCGAAGGCGGCGTTGTAGCCGGTGATGTCCCGCACGCCCACCTCGGCCAGCAGGTCGTAGCGCCGCTCCATCTCGTGGACCGCCCACGACAGGGCGTTGGCCGCCTTCTTGGGGTTGACGACGACCTGGGTCAGCAGGTGGGGGAGCCCGTTGTACTGGCCGAGCTCCACCCGCTTCGGGTCGACGAGGATCAGCCGGACCTGGTCCGGGGTCGTCCGCACGAGCAGCGAGGTGACCAGGGAGTTGATGCACGACGACTTGCCGGCGCCTGTCGCCCCGGCGATGAGCAGGTGGGGCATCTCGGCCAGGTTCACGAGGATCGGCCGCCCGGCGATGTCTCGCCCCAGGGCCACCTCGAGCGGGTGGCTGGCGCGGGCTGCCTCGGCCGAGGACAGGATGTCGCCGAGGAGGACGAGCTGGCGGGCCTTGTTGGGCACTTCGACGCCGATGGCCGATCGGCCGGGGATGGGGGCCAGGATCCGGACGTCGGCCGAGGCCATGGCGTAGGCGATGTCCTTGTGCAGGTTGGTGACCCGGGCCACCTTCACGCCGGCGCCCAGCGACAGCTCGTAGCGGGTCACCGTCGGCCCCACCGTCATCCCGACGAGGGTGGTCTCCACGCCGTGGGCGGCCAGCGCCGCTTCGAGCGTGCGACCCTCGGCCTCCAGCAGGTGACGGTCGACCTCGTGTACCTCGCCCCGCTCCAGGAGCTTGAGCGGCGGGAGTTTCCACGGGCTGGCCTGGGCTCCCGGCCCAAGCTCGATCTCCAGCTGCTCCGACGGGCCCGGCTCGGGAAGCGCCTCGACGACGGCGGGAGGGATCGGAGGCCGCCCGATCACCGCCGAGGCGCCACCGGGGCCGGGCCCGTCCGCTGTCTCGCCCACGGCCGGCTCGCCCACCCGCTCCACGGCCGGGGCAGGTGTCACCTCACGGTGCGGGGCCCGCTCGCGCCCCTCGTCCTCGGGCACCGCCGGCCTTGGGGCGGGGACGAGGGTGGCGGCGACGGCTCCCACCGCCCGCCCGGCCCGGGCCGCGACCTTTCCGGCGCTGCGGGCCCAGGACGAGGCGTGGCCGGCGGAGTCCTTCACGGTGGTCCTGCCGATGATGAGGAACCCGATGCCCAGGGCCGAGATCAGCACGGCGGCCGCGCCCCAGCTGGCGAGCGCCCAGCGCAGCGGCTCACCCACCGCCTGGCCGACCACCCCACCCGCGCCGCGGACCTGGGCCAGGCTGGCGTCGAACCCGGGACCGCCCCGGGCCAGGTACAGCAGGCCACAGGCGGCCACGGTGACGAGGGCGAGCCCGAAGGCCAGCCTGGCCGGCGACTGGCCAGGCTGGCGACGCAGCACCCACGCCCCGCCGCCGGCGAGAACGACGGGAAGGCCGTACCGCGCCAGCCCGAAACCTGTGGAAGTCCCGTCGGCGAGGCTCCTGCCGACCGGGCCGGCGAGTCCCCCGTAGATGGCGAGGGCGGAGAGCAGGGCGGCGGTGACGACGGCCAGCCCGGCGAGGTCCCGGCCGTGGCCCCCGAGGGCCGGACCGGCGTTTCGGGCGGGTTTCCGTGCCGGCCGAGGGCCCTTTCGGGGCTCCGTCCGCGCCCCCGACGGGGCTCGTCTACCCTTGTCGAGGGGCCTTCGAGTGGAAGTTGTCACAGATTTCCCCGCCGGCCGCCGGCCGGTGCCTGCCTTGGGGCGGGTCGTTCGCGTCGCCACAATGGCAACAACAGTAACACCAGCAACACTTTCGACCCCGGAGGGTGGCCGTCGGGCCACCCCTTGCCCCCCTCGATCGCCCATACCGTTCCAGGCGACGTGCGGTAGATGTTTTAGACACCGTGCGCAGACCCACCTAGTTGGCCAAGACACCTATTTACACGCCCGTGGGGAAGGAGTAGTTATGGGCACCGCAGAACGCTGTTGGCGATAGCGCAGCGGGTTCCCAGCGGAAGTTGGCGCTAGCGCGCCCTAATGAGGGGGTACCATATGACCGAGCCGGTCATCCACATCCTGTGGATTAACTCCGGTCTCAGCTGCGACGGTGACTCCGTCGCTCTTACCGCGGCCACCCAGCCGAGCATCGAGGAGATCGCCCTGCAGGCGCTCCCGGGCTTGCCGAAGATCGCGGTGCACTGGCCGCTCATCGACTTCGAGTGCGGTCCCGTCGGCGGCGCCGACGACTTCTTGGAGTGGTTCTTCCGGGCCGAGCGCGGCGAGCTCGAGCCTTTCGTGCTGGTCGTCGAGGGGTCCATCCCCAACGAGGCCATCAAGCGTGAGGGTTACTGGTGTGGGTTCGGCAACAACCCCGCCACCGACCAGCCGATGACCACCAGCGAGTGGCTCGACCGCCTCGCTCCCGTGTGCACCGGCATCCTCGCAGTGGGCACCTGCGCCACCTACGGCGGGCTGCACGCCATGTCCGGCAACCCCACTGGCGCCATGGGCGTCGCCGACTACCTCGGCTGGGGCTGGCGTTCGAAGGCCGGTCTGCCGGTCGTCAACGTCCCGGGCTGCCCGATCCACCCCGACAACCTGTCGGAGACCATCCTGTACCTGCTCTACATGGCCACGGGTCAGGCACCTCTGATCCCGCTGGACGAGGCATTGCGTCCCGCATGGCTGTTCGGCAACACCGTCCACGAGGGCTGCGACCGCGCCGGGTACTACGAGCAGGGCGACTTCGCCACCGAGTACGGCTCGCCCAAGTGCATCGTCAAGCTCGGCTGCTGGGGTCCGGTGGTCAAGTGCAATGTTCCCAAGCGGGGATGGGTCAACGGAGTGGGTGGCTGCCCGAACGTCGGCGGCATCTGCATCGGTTGCACCATGCCCGGTTTCCCGGACAAGTTCATGCCGTTCATGGACGAGCCCCCGGGCGGCAAGGTGTCCACCGCAGCCAGCGGCCTGTACGGGTCCGTGATCCGTGGTCTGCGTGACATCACCGGCAAGACCGTGGACAAGGAGCCGAAGTGGCGCTCCAAGGGAAGTTCACTGCTTACCGGCTACACCCCCAGCTGGCGCTAACATTCGCGACTAACGAGATCTAAGGAGAGAGGAAAACATATGCCGACAAGGACTAGGGCACGTGCCGCTGGTGGCGACCTCGTCGAGATGGCGTGGGACCCGGTAACCCGAATCGTGGGCAGCCTGGGCATCTACACCAAGATCGACTTCGCCCAGGGCAAGGTCGTGGAGTGTCACTCCACGTCGTCCATCTTCCGGGGTTACTCCATCTTCATGAAGGGCAAGGACCCGCGGGACGCGCACTTCATCACCAGCCGCATCTGCGGCATCTGCGGTGACAACCACTGCGCAACCTCGGTCTACTGCCAGCAGATGGCCTACGACGTGCAGCCACCGCACCTGGGTGAGTGGATCCTCAACCTCGGCGAGGCTGCCGAGTACATGTTCGACCACAACATCTTCCAGGAGAACCTGGTCGGGGTCGACTTCTGCGAGAAGATGTTCGCGGAGACCAACCCCGGCGTCCTCGACCTGGCCAACGACACCGAGGCACCCGGTGCCGCCGAGCACGGCTACGCCACCATCGGTGACATCATGCGGTCGCTGAACCCGTTCTCGGGTGACCTCTACCGCGAGGCCCTGGCCGTCAGCCGCTGGACCCGTGAGATGTTCTGCCTCATGGAGGGTCGTCACGTTCACCCGTCCACCCTGTACCCGGGCGGCGTGGGCACCACGGCCAGCATCCAGCTCATCACGGACTACATGGCGCGCCTCATGCGCTACTGCGAGTTCATGAAGAAGATCGTCCCGATCCACGACGACCTGTTCGACTTCGTGTACGAGGCAATGCCTGGTTACGAAGAGGTCGGCCGTCGTCGCATCCTGACGATCTGCTGGGGCGCCTTCCAGGACCCGAACGTGTGCAACTTCAAGTACCGCGACATGACCGAGTGGGGACGTGCGATGTTCGTCACCCCCGGTGTTGTCGTCGACGGCAAGCTGGTCACCAACGACCTGGTCGACATCAACCTCGGCATCCGCATCCTCCTGGGCAGCTCGTACTACGACAGCTGGCACGGCCAGGAAGTCTTCGTCGACCGTGACCCCCTGGGGAACCCGGTCTCCGTCGACCAGCCCTGGAACCAGCACACCATCCCCCAGCCCCAGAAGCGTGACTTCGACGGCAAGTACAGCTGGGTCATGTCGCCCCGCTGGTACGACGGCCGGGACCACCTCTCCACCGACACCGGTGGTGGGCCCCTCGCCCGTCTCTTCGCCATCGCGCTCTCCGGCATCGTGGACATCGGCTGGATCAAGGCCACTGGCACCAGCATCATCATGAACATGCCCAAGACGGCGCTGAAGCCCGAGTGCACTTTCGAGTGGCACGTGCCGAAGTGGTCCAACTGCATCGAGCGTCACCGGGCCCGCACGTACTTCCAGGCCTACTCGGCCGCCTGCGGTATGTACTTCGTCGAGGAAGCCCTCAAGGAGATCCGCGCCGGCCACACCAAGACCTGGGAGCCGTTCACGGTCCCCGATGAGGCAATCGGTTGCGGTTTCACCGAGGCCGTTCGTGGCGTTCTCTCCCACCACATGGTCATCCGTGGTGGCAAGATCGCCAACTACCACCCGTACCCCCCGACGCCCTGGAACGCCAACCCGCGTGACATCTACGGGACCCCCGGTCCCTACGAAGACGCCGTGCAAAACACGCCGATCTTCGAAGAGAACACGCGCGAGAACTTCAAGGGCATCGACATCATGCGGGCCGTGCGTAGCTTCGACCCCTGCCTCCCCTGCGGTGTGCACATGTACCTCGGGAAGGGCAAGGTTCTGAAGAAGCAGCACTCGCCCACCATGATTCACACTGTCGAGAACTAAGGAACCAGCCATCAGCGAAAACCTACGTGCGGTTGGCGACCGCATTGAATATTTGGTCACCGAGCTCAGGTCGTCGGCTACGCCGGCGGCCTGGGCTCTGGCCGAAGAAGCGCTGGGTAAGATGACCCAGTTGTATGGCGGAGTCCTGGACCGGATATTGGAGATCGTCGTCGAAGCCGGCGACGTTCAGGTTCTTGGCGACATCGTCCACGACGAGCTCGTGAGCAGCCTCCTTCTGCTCCACGGGCTGCATCCCGATGACATGCCGACGAGGGTGGAGTTCGCCCTCGACAAGGTTCGTCCCTACCTGGCGTCGCACGGTGGCGACGTCGAGCTGCTCGGGGTACTCGAAGAAACCGGAGTCGTCCAGGTCAGGCTCCTGGGCAGCTGCGACGGATGCCCGTCGTCGTCTGTGACTCTCAAGCTGTCGGTCGAACAGGCCATTCATGAATCCGCTCCCGAGGTGACGCGCATCGATGTCGAGGGCTACGAGGAGCCGGCACCTCCGCCGGTTGCCAGCACTCCCATCGCGCTCGGCGTCAAACCGGTGAGCGCGTCCCGGTGAGCAGCCAGAATCCGGATTTCCTGACCGCTCTCACCAAGCAGTTCCGGGAGTCCCCGACACCGGATGCGCCGGAGAAGACGTCCGAGGACGCCGCGGACGCGGCACCGGAAGCCGAACCGCTCGTAAAGATCGACGAGAAATCGGCGGCCTTCGGCGTCCTCGAGAAGCTGATGCGGCCGCCGGCCCGGCCCCGGCCCGGCGAGAAGTGCGAGATGTGCGGCGTCGACGTGGACGACGACCACTCCCACATCGTCAACCTCGACACCCGCAGCCTGATGTGCGCGTGCCGTCCCTGCTACCTGCTGTTCGTGGGTGGCGGGGCAGGAGGCGGCCGGTACCGGGCGGTCCCGAGCCGGTACCTCGCGCTCGAAGAGTTCGCCATGTCGCCCGCTCAGTGGGACGACCTGCAGATCCCCGTCAGCGTGGCGTTCTTCTTCTTCAACTCCCGCGCCAACCAGATGGTCGCGTTCTACCCGAGCCCGGCCGGCGCCACCGAGTCGCTGCTCCGCCTCGAGACATGGGCCGAGATCTCGACGGCGAACCCGGCACTGTTCCATCTCCAGCCCGACGTCGAGGCGCTGCTGGTCCGGGTCGCCGACAACCGCGGTGGTCCCAACGAGTCGTTCATCGTCCCCATCGACGCCTGCTACGAGCTTGTCGGCCACCTGCGCCGGCTGTGGCGAGGCTTCGACGGCGGCAACGAGGCCCACTCGGAGATGGAAGCGTTCTTCGACCGAGTGCGCGACCAGGCAGAACCCGTTCCCACCGAGTTGCCGTGAGCGATCTCGATTTCGAGGTTCTGGGCGCCGAGCCGGATCGCTACGCCGCCGACCCCGTGCTCGTCTTCAAGCTCCGGGTGAAGGAGAACGAGGGCGAGGTCATCCAGTCGGTGAGCCTGCGCTGCCAGATCATGATCGAGCCGCAGCGACGCCGCTACACCCACGACGAGGAGGCCCGCCTACTCGCCATGTTCGGCGAGACGCCGAGGTGGGGCAGCACGGTCAAGCCGTTCCTCTGGACCCACGCCACCACCATCCTGCCCGGCTTCACCGGCACGATCGACGTGAACCTCCCGGTGCAGTGCACGTACGACTTCGAGATCGCCTCGTCGAAGTACATGCACGCGGTCGAGAGCGGCGAGGTGCCCCTCAACCTGCTGTTCTCCGGCATGGTGTTCGCCGAGACCGAGAACGGCTTCAAGGCCGAGCCCATCGCCTGGAACAAGGAGGCCCGCTTCGGGCTTCCGGGGTCGACGTGGCGCACGATGATGGACTTCTTCTTCCCGGGCACCGGCTGGCTCCGGATCTCGCGTACCACCCTCGACCGGCTCGAGCGGTTCAAGACGGTCAGGGGCATGTACAGCTGGGAGCAGATGTTCGACTACCTGCTGACCGAGGGGGAGGCCAAGGACGAGGCGCAGAGGGCGGCGGAAGCGCTGGAGGCGGCCAACCAGCCTGCAGTGCCCTCGGTACCGGGCAAGGAGAGGCTCGTCCGGTGAGCGAGCCGAAGGCGAGCGAACCAATGTGGCGCGCTTCGTCCGGCCGTAGGCCGGATGTCACGGTCCTCGTTGGTGGACCATCCGAAGGGATGGTGCACCAATGAGCCTGGCCATGGCCCGCAAGGTGGCCGACGCCGTCCTCTACGAGGGCTACGTGCTGTTCCCGTACCGGGCCGGCACCATGAAGAACCAGATCCGGTGGCAGTTCGGGGTGGTGGTGCCGCAGGCCTACACCCAGTTCGACCCGTCGGAGCGGTCCGCCATGCGCACCGAGTGCCTGATCGACGTCGGCAAGGACACCGAGATCGACGTCAAGTTCCGCTTCCTCCGGGTGCAGGACCGCACCGTGGAGCAGGCCGTCGACGGCGGCTGGGTGCTGGTGGAGGCGCTCGAGTACGACGAGAAGATCGTGAGCACGTGGCAGGAGGCGATCGAGGAGGAGCACGACCTCACCCTGTCGCTCGCCGACCTGGTCGAGAAGAGCTACGACGTCCCGCTCGAGTTCGAGGCCACGGCGCAGACGGAGGACCTCCTGAGCGACGGCGGCGTCGTGGTCGGACGGTTCGTGCGCCAGACCTGGCCGATCTCGGCCGTCGCCCGCATCTCCGCCGAGCGCCTGATCGGCCCCATCTCGATGGTCAAGGTGACGGTGCTCATCGAGAACCTCACCGACTGGGGGAGCGACGGCGCCACCACCCGCGACGACCTGGTGCGTCGCTCGCTGGCTGCGGTCCACACGCTCATGGAGGTCAGGGGTGGCTCGTTCATCTCCCTGGCCGACCCGCCCGAGTTCGCCCTCCCGGCGGTGGCGTCCTGCCGCAACGAGGGCACGTGGCCGGTGCTCATCGGCGACGAGGACAAGCGCAACGTGATCCTCTCGTCGCCCATCACCCTCTCCGACTTCCCGGAGGTGGCGCCCGAGAGCGACGGCGACTTCTACGACGCCACCGAGGTCGACGAGATGCTGCACCTGTTCGTCAACAGCCTCAGCGACGAGGAGAAGCGCGAGGCCAGGGGTACCGACCCCCGGGCGGCGGACATCATCGATCGCGTCGACACCCTGCCGCCGGAGATGATGGAGAAGCTGCACGGGGCCATCCGGTCACTGCGCCCGATCCCGCTCAACAAGCGGGACCAGGACGAGTCACCCAGGATGAGCGCTGTTTCTGTACCTGATGTGGCAGTGCCCGTACCCGAGGAGATGGCGCCGTTCAGCCCGTTCGAGGGCGAGAGCGACCCCTGGCAGACCTACTCCACCGACCCCGACGGCAACACCCAGAACCTCAGCATCGGCCTCGACGCCGAGACCGACGGCAAGTACAAGCCGTTCGAGGACACCACGGTCGTAAACGGGATCGAGGTCGGCAAGGGCACCAAGGTCAGGCTGCGGCCGGCCGGCGGCTCCGACGCCCAGGACATGTTCCTCGTGGGCCTCACCGCGACCGTCGAGGGCGTCTTCAACGACATCGACGGCGACATCCACCTGGCGGTGTCGGTCGACGACGACCCCGCCACCACAGAGCTTCCCAACTGGTACGGCCGCTACCGCTACTTCCGCCTCAACGAGGTAGAGGTGCTCGGCTGATGCCTGCCTCCGAAGTGTTGCCTGCGGCCGAGGCCCTGCCTGCCTCCGAAGTGCACCCCGCCGCCGAGGTGCTGCCCGCCGTCAGGGCTCTGCCTGGCTTCAGGGTTCTGATAGCCGGCATCGGCAACATCTTCCTGAGTGACGACGCCTTCGGGTCCGAGGTGGCCGGCCGCATGGCCACCCAGGAGCTCCCCGAGGGCGTCACCGTGATCGACTTCGGCATCCGGGGCATGCACCTTGCCTACGAGCTGCTGGAGGACTATGACCTGGTTATCTTCGTCGACGCCCTCCCCCGAGGAGACGAGCCCGGCACGGTCTACGTGCTCGAGCCGGATCTCGACTTCGCCAGAGAAGATGTTGCCGTAGATCCCCATGGGATGAATCCCCTCGCGGTGCTAGCCTTGCTCGACGATCTCGGGGGGAAGGTTCGGCGGCTGTTGATCGTCGGTTGCGAACCGGCTGTGCTGGAGGAGGACATCGCTCTTTCGCCGGCAGTGGCCGAAGCGGTTGACAGAGCGATTGAAGTGATCAAGGAGCTACTCGAAGAGGAAATGTCGGCAGTAGTCGCAAAGGAGAGTTGAACATGATCAGCAAGTTGGTAAAGAGCGTGTTGGTGGCAGTCGTGGCCGCAGCGATCGTCGGGTCCCTCCCGGACATTCAGCGGTACCTCAAGATCAGGGAGATGTGAGCAACCTATGGAAATAGTTGGCATCGTCGCACTCGTGATTGGCATCGTCCTGCTGCTTGCCGCGCTGTTTGCGATCGTCTCGTCCCTTCCGGACATCGCGCGGTACCTCCGGATCCGGAAGTACTGAACGGCCTTCGAGCCAGCCAGGCCGGACGTGGCTGCGAGAGTGTTCGCAGCAGATGGACGCGTCGACGAGGGGGGCACAGCGTGCGTGGGGATGCGTGTGGGGCAGTCGCTCATGCGCATCCCTGAACGCCCGGGTGGCTCCCTCGGTCGACACCCCATGCAAAGCGCACAAGATTCCAGGAAGCACAGCTCCTAAGGAGGGCACATGTGCCTCGGGTTGCCGGCGAAGGTCATCGAACTCTCGCCCGAGCACGAGCACGTGGTCACCGCCGATGTCCTCGGCGAGAAGACCAAGGTGAACATCGGGCTCATTGAAGGTGGCGTCGTCCCAGGTGACTGGGTCATGCTCCACTCCGGGTTCGCCATGACCAAGATCGACGCCGCCGAAGCCGAGTTGGCCAGGCAGGGCCTCATGATGATGCGAGGTCCGGCCGACGACGGCGAAGACGAATTCGCTGGTTTTTGAACGATCACTGGAGGTTTCACGATGGGCGCACTAGTCGGAGTGGTGGTTGGGTACGCGCTGGGGATGAGGTCGGGCGCGACGGGCCTCGGGGACCTCAAGGGCGCCATGATGTCCATCGGGTCCTCAGGTCAGGTCAAGGACCTGCTCGGACAAGGGATGGGTCTTGTCGGCGAGGTTGTGAAGACCGGTCGCGGCGCGACCGAGCAGCTGTCGGCGCTTCGCTCACGGATCGCCTCGTAGGCCGAGGCGATGTGCGGCGAGGGTGACCTACGCCATACGCCAAGAGGACCGGGAGGCGTTCAAGTGGTGCAGACGCGCCTGGGACCTCGGGTCTAGGCAGAGGCAGAACTATGAACCGCGATCATCCCCGCCGAGGGGCCCCGACGTCGCGGCCGCGCTCCGCGCCGCTCTGTCGGTCCACTATTTCCCAGGGATGTGGGAGTGGAACCGGACGATCGTGCTGCCCCTCATCCTCCGCGGCTTCGACTCGACCCTGCACGACCAGCGTGTCGCGGCCGAGGCCGCCGGCGACGCCGGTACCGACCAGGAGTGGGAGCAGGCGTCGGCCCGGGGCCGCCTCATGCTCACGCACTACCTGCAGCACGCTCGCGGCCTCGACCGGTTCACCCCGGTCAAGCTGGCTGCGGAGTTCGACATCCCGGTGCCCGACCCCCGTACCGCCAACAAGGATCTCCGTGGTCCCACCGGCCAGGAGCTGCGGTACCGCGGCACCATTCCGATGCTGGTCATCGACGAGTCCGACCGCTACTGGATCTTCGAGCACAAGCTGGCGATACCGGAACCGGTGCCGCTCGACCTGCTGCGCCTCGACCCCCGGGCGGCGACGTACTGCTGGGCGTGGGAGCGGTTCTACATGGGCATGCGGGTGGTCGGCGTGATCTACAACGAGTTGTTCGACGACCCGCGTCTGTACGCGGAGATCGACCCCGAGGCGGCCCTGGTCCCGGCCGGCCCGGTGGTGGAGGGCGGGCATCGGCGGATGTACGCCCAGAGCAGTGGCGGGCCGGGACCAGATGTACAACAGGAGGAGGCGGGCGCCATCCGGCGCACGTGGGTGCCGATCTCGGCGGTCGAAGCCGAGCACTGGGGCCGGCACCTTGCGCAGGAGGTGTTGGAGATGATCACGGCGGAGCACGTCTACCCCAACCCATCGCCGGAAACTTGCGGCGTCTGTGCGTATCGGCCACCCTGCATCGCAATGAACGAGGGATCCGATGTGGAGGTCGTGCTGGAAGCTTCCTACCGGAAGCGTCCTGCCGACGAATTGCACGAGGGCCGCCGCGGCGGCATCCGTCCGAGATAGGGAGACACTGAGATGAGCACCATCGCTACAGTCCTGTACTGGATTGGCATCTTGGCGTTGCTGGTCGTGGTTGCACCCCTGATCGTCACCAGCGCCAACGCGGTGCTGGGCAAGATCAACACGATCGACAAGATGGCAGACACGATCATTCAGAACGCTGGCGGCATCAGCCAGAAGCTGCAGGCCATCCCGAAGCTGGTCCAGACGAAGTCACTCACCAGCGCCGCCCGCGGCCTGGTCGGCAGGTACGGCGCAGCGCTCCTCCGAGCGCTGTAGTTTTCCCCGGCAACCTCGAGAAGAAGAAGGAGTTCCATGGGACTAGAAACCGTGGCCCTGCTGGTCGTGGTGGCGATCATCGTGGCGGCTATCGCCGTCTACCTGATCGGCATCGCCGCCGGCCTGAGCCGGGTCATTGGGAAGCTCACCACGATCCTCGGTGCGCTGCAGGAGATCGCTAGGCAGACGGCGCCGGTCAACGGTGTCGTCGGCGGCATCGCTGGTGACGTCCTGGGCATCGACGACGACCTCGAGGGCCTGCTCGGCCTGGTGGGCGCGGCGTTGGCGGCCAAGGCCAGCGGCGCAAAGCCGAAGCCGGCACCGGCACCGGCACCCGCGGCTCGTCCGCGTGCCGCCGCCGGCGGCGGAGCAGGCGGGAATGCCGCCATGCGCGAGGCAGTCGCACGCGCACGCGGTCGATAGACAAGATCTGGTTGTACTAGGGGGAGCGCCCGGGCGGGCCGATTCGTCGGCCCGCCCGTAAGCGCAGCAAGAGGCGGGCGGGCGGACCGGGCGGGGTCCGAGGCGGAGTTCGCAAGTCGGGGGGGAACCCGAAGGGCGCTCGATCGAAGGGTCGCGCCCCCGAGGCTGCACCCGCCGCACCCGCCGCACCAACTGGGGCCACGCAACCGCGCCATACGCCGGTAGGTGACCCCAGTTCGCCGCGACGGGCCGGCAGGCGGCGCCCTCCAGGGGACGCTCAGGCGGCCCCAGCGCCTCGAGTCACCCACTTCGGGGCGATAGGGCCGACATGCCCTGTGAGTGTGCAGGAAACCGGCTGTACGGTGTTCTCCTGCCTCGTGGATGGCCCCGAGGCCGCCAGGACGGCGGGCCAACTGTCCTGGCGGATGCGAGCGACCCCTACTCGCACCCGAATCGTGCGACGACGCAGGCCACGGCTACGGAAACGTGGCCGACCCCGTGTCGGTCGTGAAGCTGGTTCGCCAACTGCTCACGCCGGCACACTCGGCGCTGTCATCCGCCATGTCGGTAAAGCCACGCAGGTGCACGAGTGCAGAGGGGAGCCTGTTTCGGCGTGACCTCGAGTGGCGGCGGTAGCAGCGAGCCGGCGGGGCCGCTGTGGTGGATGCGAACGGGAGATCCGCTGTCCGCCCACCGGGATTTCTGGTGTCCGTCAGCCGGGACTTTGGTGTCCGCCTACCGGGAGTTTGAGCTGTCCGTCGTCACCGCCGAGATTCGGCGCCACAACGACGTACCCGCTGCGGGCGAGCGACGTCGCGATCGGACGTCATGCTCGGGTACCAGATCCGACACCCGGCCGGCGCTCCGTCGCCTGACCCGGAGTCATCGTGCCCCGACCACACGGGCGTCAGAGCCTGGGTGTCCACCGGCAGCTGGGCCGTGGATCGACCCGGCCCCCGACGCCCGACAACACCCGTGCTGCCGCCGCACGAATCCTCCAGACGAGGCTCCCGGGGAGCGGGCCATCTTGTGTCATGTCCGCCGTGGAGCAAGCGAATCGCCGGCGGGACGGGCCCCCCCGGACGCGAAGCACCCCCGGGTTTCCCCGGGGGTGCCGTTCGGATCTCGAGTGCCTGTTCGGCTGCTACTTGGTGAGGCCCTCGGCCAGCACGCAGGCCTGGGTCAGGCCGCCGGCGGCGTCGCCCAGGATGCGGTTCACCTGGTCGGCGCCCGGGCCGATGATCGAGACGTGGTCCTCGATCGCCTTGGAGCCCTTGGCGATGCGCTCCACGTTCTCGACCACGTGGGCGAGCACGGTGTCGATCTTGCGGAGGAAGTACACCAGCACGATCGCCAGGAGGGCGATCTCGACGCAGGTCAGGACTACCTGGAGAGCAATCATGTCAGCCTGCCTTCGACGCTGGTGTGAGGAGCTTGACGTGGAGGCCGAGCTCGTCGCGGAGGGCGCCGCACAGCTCGACGGTCTGCGGGAGCATCCAGGTGGTGACGGTCTGGGCTGCGACCCGACCGGCCATGTCCCAGACTTCCTGCACACCCTTGTCGACGTCCTTGACGTACTGGAGCAGCAGGAACAGCAGCAGGATCACGGCCGACGCCACGACGACGCCGAGACCAAGGGTGATCCACCACATGAGTACGTGTTCGTCTGCGAGCGCCATCCTCAACCTCCTAGGGCTTTGCGGGCCGTGGCCGCGTGGTCGACGACTGAGCCGAGCCCCGTGTTCAGCGTTGAGATCGCCGGGACCGACGTTGTGTTCTTACGAATGTCATCGAGCGCCAGCACGATGTCGCCCGCCACCAACGCAATACGACGCACCAGCGACAAGATCAACGCCACCATGACAACCACGATGACGATCACTACCGCTGCGATGATGTAACCGACATACCAGCCGGTCAGGGTGACTTCCATTCAGTGGGCCTCCCCCGCCTCTCGAATTTTCCGGGAGTGTATCAGCCACGTAGCAAGGCGCAACGGGAGGAGTTGAGGAGAATGGGGCCGAAGGTCATTTACCACCCAAGGCGCAGGGACGACCACCACGAGTGAGAAAAAGGGGTGTCCGCCGGCCACAAGGAGCGGCCGATGCAGGAAGCGGTAGCGAGCGGGAGCGGGGGTTTGCGCCGGCCACTGGGCGCGGCCGAAGGCCGCCTGCATGGCTGGCGCCGAGCGCGGTGCCGAAGGCGCCGCCGCCGGGGGGAGGTTCGGAGGGGGGCCCGCCCCCCTCTGAGGCTCCTAGTGGTGGTGGCTGAGCGGGTCGTCGAGCGGCCAGCGGCAGCGGTCGGCGTCGCCGGTCATCGACTCGAGCTCGGCGATGAGGTCGTCGAAGAACCGTGACCAGGCGGTGTCGTCCTCGACCGGCCACTTGCCGGTGTAGGAGATCCAGGCGTCAGGCAGATGCGCGGTGAACTCCAGGCCCATGCCCTCGGCCCAGGCGTACTCCTCGCCCCGGCGCTCGATGTAGAGCGAGTCGCCGAGCTCGGGCTTGGCCGCCCGCAGGCTGTCGGACAGTTCCTCGCGGGTCACGGCCACACTTCCATCTGGCACACTCCCATCTGGAACACTCCCAACCAACTCGAATGGGGCCGATCAGGCCTCCATCACCACTGGCACGATCATAGGGCGTCGCCGGGTCTTTTCGTTCACGAACCTACCGACGGCCTGGCGCACGTGGCGCTTCAGGGTCTCGAAGTCGGCGGGGCCCTCGTGGGCGGCCTGCTCGAGCGTCTCGACCACCCGCTGGCGGGCCTCCTCGAGGAGCTCCTCGGCCTCGGGGGCGAAGACCCAGCCCTTGGTGATGATCTCCGGCCTGGTCAGGAGCTCTCCCGACTTGGCGTCGACGGTGACCACCACGACGATCACGCCCTCCTCGGCCAGGACCCGCCGGTCCCGCAGGACACCGTGGCCGACGTCGCCCACGATCCCGTCCACGTAGAGGTAGCCGGCCGGCACCGTGTCGACGAAGTCCACGCCGTCGTCGGTGAGCTCGATCACGTCGCCGTCCTCGGCCAGCAGGACGTTGCCCTCGGGGACGCCCATCTCCATGGCCAGGTGGGCGTGGTGGGTGAGGTGGCGGAACTCGCCGTGCACGGGGATGAAGTGGTCCGGGCGGGCCAGGGTCAGCAGGGTCTTGAGCTCCTCGGCCATGGCGTGCCCGGTGACGTGGACCGCGGCCAGGCCGGCGTGCACCACCTCGGCGCCGAGCCGGTACAGGCCGTCGATCACCTTGTTCACGCTGTACTCGTTGCCGGGGATGGCGTGGGCGCTGATGATGACGACGTCACCCTCGCCGACCTTGAGCCACTTGTTCTCGCCGGCGGCCATGAGGGAGAGGGCCGACATCGGCTCGCCCTGGGAGCCGGTGGAGATGACGCAGATCCGCCTGGGGTCGTAGTCGCCGATCCGCTCGATGTCGACGAGGGACGAATCGGGGATCGTGAGCAGACCCATCTGACGGGTGAGGGCGACGTTCTTGGCCATGGAGCGGCCGAGCGTGGCCACCAGCCGCCCGTTGGCGACGGCGGCGTCGGCGATCTGCTGGACACGGTGGATGTGGCTGGCGAAGCAGGCGGTGATGACGCGCTTGTCCTGGTGGTCACGGAACAGGTCGCGCATGACCTTGCCGACCGACCGCTCGCTGGCGGTGTGGCCCGGCTCCTCGGCGTTGGTGGAGTCGGCGAGGAGCAGGCGGATGCCGGGCCCCGAGGCGAGGGCGCCGATGCGGGCCAGGTCGGTGACCCGGTTGTCGACCGGCGTCAGGTCGATCTTGAAGTCGCCGGAATGCAGGATCACGCCCTGCGGGGTGTGGAAGGCGGTGGCGAAGCCGTGGGGCACCGAGTGGGTGACCGGGATGAACTCGCAGTCGAAGGGCCCGATGCGTCGCCGCTCGCCGTCGGCCACGGTGATCAGGGTCGTCCGGTCGAGCAGGCCGGCTTCTTCGATCCGGTTGCGGGCCAGCCCGAGCGTGAGGGCGGAGCCGTAGATCGGGAACGACAGGTCGCGCAGGAGGTACGACAGCCCGCCCATATGGTCCTCGTGGCCGTGGGTGACGATGCAGCCCTCGACCCGGTCGGCGTTGGCCCGGAGCCACGTGAAGTCGGGAAGCACGAGGTCGACGCCCGGCATCTCCGCGTCGGGGAACATCAGCCCGCAGTCGAGGAGGAGGATGCGACCGTCCTGCTCGACGCAGGCGCAGTTCCTCCCGATCTCGCCGAGGCCGCCGAGGAAGGTGATCCGGACCGGGGGCGTCAAGCGCGTGGCGAGTCTGCGTCGCCGGCGAGACCGGCCAGCACCTGGCGGGCCCGGTCCTCGAGGCCCTCGGGAGCCGGGCCCATCGGGAGGCGGCACTGGCCCACCCGCTGGCCGAGCACGCGCATCATGGCCTTGGCGGGGATCGGGTTGGGAGCGGCGTCGCCGGTCTCGAAACCGTACGAGTCGAACAGCGTGGCGTTGACCTCCCGGGCCCTGGCCGTGTCGCCCTTGGCGAAGGCGGCGATCATCTCGGAGAAGTGGGGCGCGGCCCAGTGGGTGGCCACCCCGACGACGCCCACCTCACCGACGGCCAGGAGGGCCAGGGTGAGGTCGTCGTTGCCGCTGTAGAGCTCGAAGCCGTCCGGCGTGGCGGCGACCAGGCGTGCTGAGGCGGCCACATCGGACGCCGCATCCTTCACCCCGACGGCGGTGGGGACGTCGTGGGCCAGCCGGACCAGCACGTCGTGGGACACCTTGCGGCCGGTTCGCACCGGGATGTCGTAGATCAACATCGGCAGGTCGCTGGCGCCGGCGACGGCGCGGAAATGGCCCTCGATGCCGGCCTGGGAGGGACGGTTGTAATACGGCGTGACGACGAGGACGCCGGCAACGCCGCAGCCGGCGGCCTGCCGGGTCAGCTCGACGGAGTGGGCGGTGTCGTTGCTGCCCGTCCCGGCCACGATGGGGATGGAGACGGCCTCGGACACGGCCCGCCACAGGTCGAGCTTCTCGTCGTCGGTGAGCACCGAGCCCTCGCCGGTGGTGCCGGCGACGACCAGGCCGTCGCTGCCGTGGTCGGCCAACCACTGGGCCAACTCGGTGGCCGCACCGAGGTCGAGCCGTCCCTCGTCGTCGAAGGGTGTGACCATGGCGGTGACCACCGCGCCGAACCTGGCCATGCCGTCACCCTACCTGGCGGCTCACGACACCGACGCCGGAACCGGCCCGAAACGCAGGAATGGACATGGTCGCCGTCGAACTGGTTGGAACACCATCGTCGTACTTGGGGGAGCAGTGGTCGAGGTACTGAAGGTTTCCGGCAAGTCCAACCCGAACTCGGTCGCCGGCGCGCTGGCGGGCGTGCTGCGCCAGACGGGCGCGGTCGACGTCCAGGTCGTCGGCGCCGGTGCGCTCAACCAGGCGATCAAAGCCATCGCCATCGCCCGCGGCTTCGTCGCGCCGTCGAACATCGACCTCGTGTGCATCCCGACCTTCGCCGACATCCAGATCGACGGGCAGAGCCGGACAGCGATCCGCCTCGCGGTAGAGAACCGGCCGCGCCCTCAGCCGGCGCCCACCGCAGTCGCAGCCGCAGTCGCGACACCCACCGGCTCGAGCACGCACACGGGCGCGGCGGGCATGACGGCGGAGCCGGCGATGGCGGCGCTCGACGGTGGCGCGGCGACGGTGGACCCCACCGGTCCCGTCCTCGTACCCGGGCCTGCCCTCGCCTGACCCCCGCCGACCGGGCCGGCGGTAGCCTGGGCTCAGCCGGGCGCGTGGTGGAATTGGCAGACACGCTGGCTTTAGGTGCCAGTGCTTCGGCATGAGAGTTCGAGTCTCTCCGCGCCCACCGCTTGCGCCCCCCGCCTGTCCCCGACGCTGAGGGCGGGTTGATAGGGCCGGGCCTGGCGCTAGCCTCTATCCCATGTCATCTGAGCTTCTCGATCCCCCCGTCAGCGCCCAGACCTACGTCGGTGATCGGTCGAGCGAGGTCTACTCGCGGCTGCTCAAGGAGCGCATCGTGTTCCTCGGCTCCCAGGTCGACGACGTCTCGGCCAACCTCATCTGCGCACAGCTCCTGCTCTTGCAGAGCGAGGACCCCGAGCGCGACGTGTACCTCTACATCAACTCGCCCGGCGGATCGGTGTCGGCGGGCATGGCCATCTACGACACCATGCAGTACGTCAGCTGCGACGTCGGCACGATCTGCCTCGGCCTGGCCGCCTCGATGGGCCAGTTCCTGCTCTGCGCCGGGGCGCCGGGAAAGCGCTACTGCCTGCCGCACTCCCGGGTGCTCATGCACCAGCCGTCGGCCCAGATGCAGGGCACGGCCGTCGACATCGCCATCCACGCCAAGGAGATCATCTATACCAAGAAGATCATGGCCGAGCGGATCGCACACCACACCGGTCAGACCGTGGAGCAGGTGCTCATCGACTCCGACCGCGACCGTTGGTTCACCGCCGAGGAGTCGCGTGACTACGGCATCATCGACCACGTGATCGAGCGCTCCCGGCAGGTAGCGGCTTAGGCCGGAGGTCCGGCGATCGAGCCCATGCGGGTAATTGTCACCGGCTCGCATGGGCTGATCGGCGGCGCCCTCGTCGAGTCGCTCGTCGCCGACGGTCACGAGGTCACCCGGCTGGTCCGCGCTGAGCCCAAGGGCGACGGCGAGGTCCGGTGGGACCCGGCCGCCGGCACCATCGACGCCGCCGCCCTCGAGGGACACGCCGCCGCCGTCCACCTGGCGGGCGTCGGCATCGGCGACCACCGCTGGACCGACGAGCACAAGGCGGCCGTGCTCGACAGCCGGCTGAAGGGGACGTCGCTGCTGGCTTCCACGCTGGCCGGCCTCGACAGCCCGCCCGAGGTGCTGGCCTCCGGCTCGGCGGTTGGCTTCTACGGCGACCGTGGCGACGAGCAGCTGACCGAGCAGAGCGGCCCGGGACGCGGGTTCCTCGCCGACGTCGTCCAGAAATGGGAGGCGGCCGCCGCCCCTGCCTCCGACGCCGGGATCAGGGTCGTGCGGCTGCGGTCGGGCGTGGTGCTGAGCGAGAAGGGCGGCGCCCTCGAGAAGCAGCTCCTGCCGTTCAAGATGGGGCTCGGCGGCCGACTCGGCTCTGGCCGCCAGTACTTGAGCTGGATCACCCTCGAGGACGAGATCGCGGCCATCCGCCACCTGCTGACGGCGGAGGACGTGGCCGGCCCGGCGAACGTCACCGCGCCCAACCCCGTCACCAACGCCGAGTTCACCAAGGCCCTGGGCAAGGCACTGCACCGGCCGACGGTGTTCCCGACGCCGAAGGTCGCGCTGCACGCCATGTTCGGCGAGGAGATGGTGGCGGAGATGCTCCTTGCAGGCCAGCGGGTGCTCCCGGCGGTGCTGACGTCCTCCGGCTTCACCTTCGCCCATCCCGAGATCGAAGGTGCGCTCCGCTCCGTCGTCGGGCCGTGAGCCTCGAGGAGTACCGGGCCAAGCGCGATTTCGCGGCAACGCCGGAGCCGTCCGGCGACGAACCGCCGGCGGCACCAGGTCAGGCGGACCTCCCGAGATTCGCGGTGCAGGAGCATCACGCCCGGCGCCTGCACTGGGACCTGCGCCTCGAGCGTGACGGCGTGCTGGCGTCGTGGGCGGTGCCCAAGGGCATCCCGGCCGACCCGAGCACCAACCACCTCGCCGTCCGCACCGAGGACCACCCGCTCATGTACCTGGACTTCGAGGGCGAGATCCCCAAGGGCAGCTACGGCGCCGGCACCATGTCGGTCTGGGACCACGGCACCTACGACGCCCTGAAGTGGGAGTCCTACGAGGTCCAGGTCGTGCTGCACGGCGAGCGGGTGCAAGGTCGGTACGTCCTGTTCAGGACCAGGGACGACCAGTGGATGATCCACCGCATGGACCCGCCCCAGGATCCCGACCGCCGGCCGCTCCCCGAGGGCCTGGAGCCCATGTCGGCCACCGCGGGACCGCTGCCTGCCGACGAGGCCGCCTATGGGTTCGAGATCCTCTGGGACGGGCTGCGGGTGCTGGCCTACAGCGACGGCGGACGCGTGCGGCTCGAGGGTGACGGCATCGGCGACCTCGGCGCCCTCTTCCCCGAGGTGCGGCCGCTCGGCGCCGCCCTGGGTGCCACCCAGGCCGTGCTCGACGGCGAGCTGGTGGCACTGGGCGAGGACGGGCGCCCCGACCCGCAGCGGCTGTCGGCCCGACGGGCAGCCGAGTCGGAGGCCGCCGTCAAGCGCGTCGCCGAGCGGGTTCCTGTGGCCTACATGGCCTACGACCTGCTCTTCCTCGACGGCCGCCTCACCGTCGACCTGCCCTACGCCGAGAGACGGGAACGGCTCCAGGGTCTCGGGCTGGCCGGAGCGGCCTGGCAGGTGCCGGCGTTCCACGTGGGCGACGGCGGGGCGCTCCTCGGGCTCGCCCGCCAGCAGGGGCTTCCCGGCGTGATCGCCAAGCGCCTGGACAGCCCGTACGGCCCGGGCTCCCGCTCGCCGCACTGGATCGAAATGCGGGCCTGATCTGGGGTCGCCCGGTCGATTGCGGTATGGCCGGCGGTATTGCTTGGCGGCGGGGAGGGTAGCTACTGGGAATCGCATCGAACTCCGGCGCAGAACAGACGGTCCAACGGCGCTACGTCCTGGGCGACGCACTCGGGGGAGGCGCCAACCGCGTCGTGCGCCGGGCCCGCGACACCCTGCTCGACCGCGACGTGGCGGTGAAGGAGGTCCGGTTCCCCTCCGACGGTGGTGCCCCAGAGCGCGACAGGTTCCGGGAGGCGCTGCTCCGGGAGGCCCAAGCCGCCGCCAGCCTGAACCACCCGGGAGCGGTGACCATCTTCGACGTGCTCGAGGACAACGGCTCGGCCCTCATCGTCATGGAGCTCGTCGACGCCCCTACCCTCGCCGAGCTGGTCGAGGCGCAGGGCCCGCTGCCTCCCCGGCGGGCCGCCGCCGTCGGGGTGGAGCTGCTCGACACGCTGGTGGCGGCTCACGAGACGGACATCGTCCACCGTGACGTGAAGCCCTCCAACGTAATGGTGTCCGAGACCGGCCGGGTGCGGCTCTCCGACTTCGGGGTGGGGGCGGCGGTGCACCCGGATGGGGTCACGACGTCCCCCTACGCGTCGCCGGAGCAACGCAGCGGCGACCCGGTGGGGCCGGCGTCCGACATCTGGTCGCTCGGGGCGACGCTCTACTTCGCGACGGAGGGCAGTCCTCCCGACGCCGGGCGCCCGAGGCCGACGGTTCGCTCGGGGTCGCTGGGGACCGTGTTGGAAGCGATGCTGGCAGTGTCGCCGCGGGCCAGGCCCAGCGCCTACAAGCTGCGGCAGATGCTGGTGCGGGTGGCGGCGGGTTCGGCGGCCGCCGGCGGGCCCGCCCCGACCCCTCCGTTCGAGCCATGGGGGGTCGACGACCGCGACCCCGTGGAGACCGACACCGCGGACTTCCCGGTCTCGCCCAGGGCCGTCACCGTCCCGCCGCTGCCCGGAGGGCCCGAGGGACCGGCGGTGGTGCCGGGTGGCCCCGGCCCGACCGTCATTCCCAGGCCTGGGCCGGCCGAGCCCGAGACACCGACCGAGCCTGTCCCGCCGGCGGAGCCCACGTCGGTGCCGGCCCCGCCGGCGCAGCCCGAGATCGTGCCGCCGGTGGAGCCCGAGATCGTGCCGCCGGCCGAGCCCGAGATCGTGCCGCCGGTGGAGCCGCCGGTGGAGCCGCCGGTGGAGCCCACCCCCGTTCCCGCGCCGCCGTCGCACCCCGAGGTCGTCCCGCCGGTCGAGCCCGAGCCTGTCCGGCCTGTCGAGCCCGACGTGGTGCCGCCCGCCCAGGCGAAGATCGTGCCGCCGGCCGAGGCGAAGCCGGATCGGGCCGTCGAGGGCGAGCTCGTCCTGCCGGCGCCGCCCGTCGTGCGGCGGGAGGGGCACCGTGCCGACAGCTATGGCCGCCGTCGCCAGCCGCTCCTTGTGGTCGCCGGAATCGCGGCGGCGGTGTTGCTGGTGGCGCTGGTCCTGGCGTTGGCGAACGACGAGGAGCCCGGGACCACGCCGACGGCTCCGCAGACGACCCAGGCGGCGCCCGTCGACCCCTCGGCCACCTCGGACGCCGCCGTGCCCGGCGACTGGGTGGCGTACACCGACCCTGACACCGGCTTCGCCATCTCCCATCCACCTGGCTGGACGATCAGGCGCAACGGCACCCGAACCGACTTCACCGACCCCGACAGCGGCGCCTACATGCGGGTCGACCACACCGACACGCCCGGGCCATCGCCGGAAGGCGCCTGGTACGACCTGGAGAAGAGCTTCTCGGCGAGCAACGAGGGCTACCAGCGCATCCGCATCACGCCGACGACCTTCGCCGGCTTCCCTGCGGCGATCTGGGAGTTCACCTATTCGGGGGGCGGAGCGAGCCTGCACGCCTCCGACCTGGGGTTCGTGACCCCGACACGGGGCTTCGCCCTGTACGCCCAGAGCCGGACGTCGGACTGGGACCGCATGCAGCCGGTGTTCGCCCAGTTCCGGGCCGCCTTCGAGGCGCCCCCTGCCTGATCACCCGGTCCACCGGCGCCGGCGGCCGCCTGGCCGAAAACGTGCCCCCGGTAGGATTCGAACCTACGCACCCGCCTCCGGAGGGCGGTGCTCTATCCCCTGAGCTACGAGGGCGGACCTGTCGCGATCCTACCGCCAGCGGGGCGCCAGCCTCTCGCCGGTACCATGCACAGGTGGGCAAGCTGACGGTCCTTGTGATCGACGACGATCCGGTGATCCTCGAGCTGCTGCGGGTCAACTTCGAGATCGAGGGATTCGACGTGCTGACCGCCCGCGACGGCGACGAGGGCCTCGACCTGGCGAAGTCCAACCATCCCGACGTGGTGATCTCCGACATCATGATGCCCCGCCGAGACGGCCTTCAGCTCTTGAGCGACCTCAAGGGCGACCCCCGCACCGAGGATCTCCCCGTCATCCTGCTGTCGGCCAAGGCCCAGAAGAGCGAGGTCCAGCACGGCCTCGACCTGGGGGCCGACGACTACATCACCAAGCCGTTCGACCCCATCAAGCTCATCGAACGCCTGAACGCAGTCGTCGACAAGTCCCATACGTAGTCGGCGGAGGGTTGCCGTGACCACCGCGCTGGCGCGCTACCTGCTGCCCGACACCGCCGCGGCCGGCGCCGACGGCCGGCTGTCGGTGGGCGGCGTCGACCTCGTCGAGCTGGCCGAGGAGCGAGGGACACCGCTGTTCGTCTACGACGAGTCCCACCTGCGGGCCCGCTGCCGGGAGGCGGTGGACGCTTTCGGGCCGGGCGTCGCATACGGGTCCAAGGCGTTCCTGTGCCTGGCCATGGCCCGACTGGTTCACGAGGAGGGCATGCACCTCGACGTGGCGACGGGGGGCGAGCTGCACGTCGCCCTGGCCGCGGGCGTTCCTCCCGAGCGGCTCGTCGCCCACGGCAACAACAAGTCGACGGCGGAGCTGCGACAGGCCCACGAGCTCGGCGTGCGGGTGGTGGTCGACTCCTTCGACGAGATCGACAGGCTCGAGGCGCTGCACAAGGAGGACGGACGGGCCACCTCGGTAATGGTGCGGGTCACTCCGGGCGTGGAGGCCCACACCCACGAGTACGTCATGACCGGCCAGGTCGACTCCAAGTTCGGGTTCGGGCTGGCCAGCGGCGACGCCGCCCGGGCCGTCGAGCGGATCGGGTCGTCGCCGGCATTCGAGCTGGTGGGGCTGCACGCCCACATCGGCAGCCAGATATTCCTGCTGCACTCCTTCGAGAAGGCGGTGGAGGTGCTGGCCGGGTTCGTGGTGCCGCTCGGCCTCCCCGAGCTGTGCCTGGGAGGGGGCCTGGGCGTGCCCTACGTCGCCGGCGAGGACGCCCCCACCATCGGCCAGTGGGCCAAGGTGCTCCAGGACGCCTGCCGGGCCGCCGGCATCTCGTCGCGGGTCACGGCCGAGCCCGGTCGGGCGATTGCCGCAGCCGCCGGCCTGACCCTGTACCGCGTGGGCACGGTCAAGGACGTGCCGGGCGTCCGCACGTACGTGTCGGTCGACGGCGGCATGAGCGACAACCCCCGTCCGGTCCTCTACGGCAGCGGGTACGAGGCCTTCCTGCCTCGAGAGGTCGACGCCGAGCGACCGGCCGTCGTCAACGTCGTCGGCAAGCACTGCGAGTCGGGCGACGTGGTCGTGCGCGACGCCAGGGTCCCCGCCGACCTTCGGGTCGACGACATCCTCTGCACGCCGGTCACCGGCGCCTATGGGCACTCGATGGCGTCGAACTACAACAAGGTGCCCAGGCCCGAGGTGGTCTTCGTCCGCGACGGCCAGGCCAGGGTCGTCGTGCGCCGGGAGACGCCGGACGACCTTCTGCGCCTGGATCAATAGGTACGGTGGCGGCGATGAACGGAAACCCATGAACGGGAACTCGGTGCGGATCGGGCTCCTCGGCTGCGGCAACGTCGGTGCCGCGCTGGTGCAGCTGATCGCCGAGAACGGCGACGCGGTCGCGGCCCGCACCGGCCTGCGGCTGGAGGTCACCCGGGTGGCGGTGCAGGACCCGGCCAAACCCCGTTCCATCGACCTGCCGGCCGGCGTCTTCACCGCCGACGCCGCCGCGGTCGTCGCCGATGCGGAGATCGACCTGGTCGTCGAGGTCATCGGCGGGGTCGAGCCGGCCAAGACGCTGGTGCTGGCCGCCCTGAAGTCGGGCAAACCGGTGGTGACGGCCAACAAGGAGCTGCTGGCCGACTCGGGCGCCGAGCTGTTCGAGGCCGCGGCCAAGGCCGGTGTCGACCTGCTGTTCGAGGCGGCGGTGGCCGGGGCCATCCCCATCATGCGGCCCCTGCGGGAGTCGCTGGCGGGCGACAGGATCCAGCGGGTCCTCGGCATCGTGAACGGCACGACGAACTTCATCCTCACCCGCATGAGCGAGAGCGGCCAGTCCTTCGCCGAAGCCCTGGCCGAGGCCCAGTCGTTGGGCTACGCCGAGCGCGACCCCACCGCCGACGTCGAGGGCTTCGACGCCGCGGCCAAGGCCGCCATCATCGCCAGCGTGGCCTTCGGCGTCGACGTCAGGGCCGCCGACGTGTATCGCGAGGGCATTACCAGCCTCACCGCCGACGACATCGCCATGGCCGCCCGCCTGGGCTACGTGGTGAAGCTGCTGGCCGTCGCCGACTCGGTGCACGAGCCTGGCGGCGACCGGGTGGCGGTGCGGGTGTACCCGGCGATGGTGCCGGTGGCCCACCCGCTGGCGGCGGTGCGCGAGGCCTACAACGCCGTCTTCGTGCAGGGTGCGGCCGCCGGCGACCTGATGTTCTACGGCCGCGGGGCCGGCGGGCGGCCGACCGCGTCTGCAGTGCTGGGCGATGTGGTCGACGCCGCCACCAACCTGCGCCAGGGGACGTCGGCGGGCGTGGCCGGCCTGGCCAGGGCCCGTCTCCGGCCCATGGACGAGCTGGAGTCGCAGTACTACCTGACCCTCGACGTCGTCGACCGGCCCGGCGTGCTGGAGCGGGTTGCCCACGCCTTCGCCGACAACAGCGTGTCCATCGTCCAGGTGCTGCAGGTGGGTATGGGCGACGAGGCCAGGCTGATGCTGGTCACCCACACCGCCAAGGAGAGGTACATGCAGGCCACCGTCGCCGCCCTTCGGGACCTGGACGTCGTGGACAGGGTCGGCACGCTGCTCCGGGTCGTCGGGCCGGAGTAGGCGCCGACGTGGGTGGGCCCGGCTGGCGCGGAGTGATCGAGGAGTACCGGGAGTTCCTGCCGGTGACGGCCGACTCGCCCGTGATCACGCTGCAGGAAGGGGCGACGCCCTTGGTGCCGGCGCCCCGGCTGTCGGAGCGGGTCGGCGCCGACGTGTGGCTCAAGGTCGAGGGGGCCAACCCCACAGGGTCGTTCAAGGACCGAGGGATGACGTTGGCGATCTCCAAGGCGGTGGAGGACGGGGCCAAGGCGGTGGTGTGCGCCTCGACGGGCAACACGTCGGCGTCGGCGGCCGCCTACTCGACCCGGGCCGGGCTGACCTGCGCCGTTCTCATCCCCGAGGGCTACATCGCTCTGGGCAAGCTGGCCCAGGCCCTGATCCACGGCGCCCGCGTCCTGCAGATCCGGGGCAACTTCGACAACGCCTTCGAGCTGGTGAAGGAGCTCGGGGAGCGGATGCCGGTGACGATCGTGAACTCGATCAACAAGTACCGGATCGAAGGTCAGAAGACGGCGGCGTTCGAGATCGTCGACGTGCTGGGCGATGCCCCCCATGCCCACTGCATCCCGGTCGGCAACGCGGGGAACATCTCGGCCTACTGGAAGGGTTACCTGGAGTACCGCGAGGCCGGGCTCTCGACCCGGCTGCCGGCGATGATGGGCTTCCAGGCCGCCGGCGCCGCCCCCATCGTTCTCGGCCACCCCGTCGAGAACCCCGAGACCGTCGCCACCGCCATCCGGATCGGCAACCCAGCGTCGTGGTACGGGGCCACCGCGGCGGCGTCGGAGTCGGGCGGGGGGATCTACGCCGTGACCGACGACGACATCCTCGACGCCTACCGGTTCCTGGCGTCGACCGAGGCGGTGTTCTGCGAGCCGGCGTCGGCGGCGTCGGTGGCGGGACTGCTCAAGTACGGCGTCCCGGAGGGTGCCGCCAGCGTGGTCTGCACGCTCACCGGCCACGGCCTCAAGGACCCCGACCGCGCCATCGCTCAGATCGCGGTGCCGTCCCCGGTGGACGCCGACATCGACGCGGTCCGAGCCGAGCTCGGGCTGTAACCCGGGATCGCGCCGAGGGTTTCCGGAACCGGGGCGGCGTAGCGGCGTATGGCGCGGTTGAGCGGCCCCACTGGGGGTGGGGTCCGCGGCGTGGGTGTACTGCGTTCGTGGTACGCGGCAAGCCAACGCTGGATGGCTGCGAAACCAGCGGCGGATCCGTAGCGTGATGTCGTGAGAAAGACCGTCGCCCAGGTCGCCGACGGGTTGCCGCGCCTGGCCGGGCCCGCGTTCGTGGCGTTCCTGCAGGTCGTCGGAACCCTCGGTGCCGCCGGTGAGCAGCCCGACCGCCGGTCGGTCGACGCGCTGTCCGTAGTGCTGCTGCTGGCCGGGCCGGTGGCGCTGGCTCTGCTGCGGCGGAGGCCGGTGGCGCTGGCGGCGACGGTCATGGCCGTCACCGTCGCCTATCTCGTTGCCGGCTACCCCTACGGGCCGGTGTTCGTGAGCGTGGCCATCTCCCTCTACTGGGTCATCGGGGCGGGCCGGCGGCTGGCCGGGTGGTCGATCGCCGGCGTCGGGTTCGCCTCCGCTCTCGTCCTCCAGGCCTGGGTGGGCCGGGGGCCGGCGTGGACGGCGGTGCACACGGCCGGCGTGGCCGGGTGGCTGATCGTCGTGCTGGTCGTGGGAGAGATCGGCAGGGTCCGCTCCGAGCGGGTGGCGGAAGCCGAGCGGGCGCGCGACGAGGTCGCCCGCCGGCGGGCCAGCGAGGAGCGGCTGCAGATCGCCCAGGAGCTGCACGACGTCCTGGCCCACAACATCAGCCTCATCAACGTGCAGGCCGGGGTCGGGCTCCACCTCATGGACGACCAGCCCGACAGGGCCCGGGAGGCCTTGGTTGCCATCAAGCAGGCCAGCAAGGACGCTCTCGGAGAGCTGCGGTCGGTGCTGGACCTGCTGCGCGGCACCGACGAGGCAGCCCCCAGGGCTCCGACGGCCGGGCTCGACCAGCTCGACCGGCTGGTGGCCAATGCCGCCGCCACCGGCCTCGACGTGCGGGTCGAGACCGAGGGCGCGGCCCGGGAGCTCCCGCCCGAGGTCGACCTGGCCGCCCTGCGCATCACCCAGGAGGCGCTCACCAACGTGACCCGCCACGCCGGGGCGTCCCGGGCCCTGGTCCGGTTCTCCTACCACCCCGACCAGCTGGTGGTGGAGGTCGACGACGACGGGCGGGGGGCACCGGCGGGCGACGTCTCTGTCGCCGGCGGCAACGGCATCGTCGGCATGCGGGAGCGGGCCGTCGCCCTCGGCGGACGGCTCGACGCCGGGCCCGGGCCGTCCGGGGGTTTCCGGGTGACGGCCCGCCTGCCCATCGGGGTCTCGACATGATCCGTGTGCTGCTGGCGGATGACCAGGCGTTGGTCAGAGCCGGTTTCCGGGCCCTGCTCGACGCCGAGGCCGACATCGAGGTGGTGGGGGAGGCGGCCGACGGAGAGGAGTGCGTCCGCCTGGCCCGCGAGTTCTCGCCCGACGTGGTCCTGATGGACATCCGCATGCCCGGCGTCGACGGGCTGGAGGCCACCCGCCGCATCGCCTCCGACGACCGCTTGGGTGGCGTACGGATCGTCATCCTGACCACCTTCGAGCTGGACGAGTACGTGTTCGAGGCGCTGCGGGTGGGGGCGAGCGGCTTCCTGGTGAAGGACACCGAGCCCGTCGAGCTGCTCCGAGGTGTGCGGGCGGTGGCCGCCGGCGACGCCCTCCTGTCACCGAGCGTCACCCGCCGACTGGTGAGCGAATATGCGGCCCGGGCCCGCCAGCCACCGCCGTCGAAGCGGTTCGACGTCCTCACCGACCGCGAGCGCGAGGTCGTGGGCCTGGTGGCCGCGGGTCTGACCAACGAGGACATCGCCGGGAAGCTGTACGTCAGCCCGGCCACGGCCAAGACCCACGTGAACCGGGCAATGACCAAGGTCGGCGCCCGCGACCGGGCCCAGCTCGTCGTCCTGGCCTATGAATCGGGCTTGGTGCGGCCCGGCTGGCTGGAGTAGCTACCACCGCTGCCGTAGTCGCCAGCGGCCTCGGGTCACCCGGGGCGGTAGTCGAGAAGCCGGTGTGGGGCCGACGACCTGACCGCCCTCCGATCGTCAGCATGGACCCCATGACGACAACACACATGGGGACGAAGGTCGCGGCGGCGGCGGTGGACGTGGTGAAGGTGTACGGGGAGGGCGCCACCGCGGTGCGGGCCCTGGACGGGGTCTCGATCGAGCTGCCGGCCGGGCTGGTCACCGCCATCATGGGCCCGTCGGGCTCCGGGAAGTCCACGCTGATGCACTGCCTGGCCGGGCTGGACACGGTGACGTCGGGGCAGGTGTACGTGGGTGCGACCGAGGTCGGGTCGCTCGACGACAAGGCGCTGACCCTTCTGCGCCGAGACCGCATCGGGTTCGTCTTCCAGGCCTTCAACCTGGTGCCGACCCTCAACGCCCTCGAGAACATCACCCTCCCGGCGGCGCTGGCCGGCCGGGCCCCGGACGCCCGGTGGCTCGACCAGGTCATCTCCACGGTGGGTCTCGGCGACCGGCTGGCCCACCGTCCGTCGGAGCTGTCGGGCGGCCAGCAGCAGCGGGTGGCGGTGGCCCGGGCCCTGGCCAGCCGGCCCGACATCGTCTTCGCCGACGAGCCCACCGGCAACCTCGACTCGCGCGCCGGCAACGAGGTGCTGGCCTTCCTGCGCCACGCCGCCGACGAGCTGGGCCAGACCGTCGTGATCGTCACCCACGACCCCGTGGCCGCGGCCTACGCCGACGACGTGGTGTTCCTCGCCGACGGCAGGGTCGTCGACGAGCTCCACCACCCGACCGCCGAGCGTGTCCTCGACCGCATCAAGGCCCTGGGGGACTGACCATGCTGAAGCTCACGATCCGCAGCCTGGGCGCCCACAGGCGCCGCTTCATCGGGACGTTCCTCGCCATCTTCCTCGGCGTGGCGTTCCTGTCCGGCACCCTCGTGCTGGGCGACACCCTCACCGCCAACTTCGACCGCCTCTTCGCCGACGCCAACGCCGGCACCGACGTGGTCGTCCGCTCCGCCGTCGACATCCCCGCCGAGGACCTGCAGAGCGGGCGGGGCCTGATCCCCGCCTCGCTGGTGGAGCGGCTGGCGGCGGTGGACGGGGTGGCCGCGGCCGAGCCCAACATCGAGGGTTACGGCCAGCTGATCGGCAAGGACGGCACCGCCATCGGCGGCAACGGTCCCCCGACGGTGGCCGGCAACTGGATCGACAACGCGACCCTGAACCCGTACAAGCTCGCCGCGGGACGGGCGCCCGTCGGGCTCGACGAGGTGGTCGTGAACCGTGGCGCGGCCGAGACGGGCGGGTTCGCCCTCGGCGACACCGTCACGGTCCGCACGCCGGACCCGGTGCAGGCGACCATCGTCGGCCTGTCGACGTTCGGCACCGCCGACGGGTTCGGTGCCTCCACCTTCACCGCCTTCACCTACGAGGCGGCCCAGCGGTACCTGACGCCCGCCCCCGGCCAGGTCAGCAGCGTGCTGGTCCAGGCCGCCGACGGAATCGATCAGGACGAGCTGGCGGCCCGTGTCGCCCCTGTTCTTCTCGAGTTTGACGGGTTGCCGGGTGGGCTCGAGGCCATCACCGGCGAGCGGCTGACCGAGGAGAACGTCGGCGACCTGGCCGCCGACTTCCTGTCGTTCTTCAAGACGTTCCTGCTGGTGTTCTCCGGCATCGCCCTGCTGGTGGCCACCTTCAGCATCTACAACACCTTCTCGATCATCGTGGCCCAGCGGACCCGCGAGTCGGCCCTGCTGCGGGCGCTGGGAGCCAGCCGGCGCCAGATCCTCTGGTCGGTGCTGGCCGAGACCGCCGCGGTCGGGATCGTGGCGTCGGCGGCGGGCGCCGCCGGCGGGCTGCTGATCGCCGGCCTGCTCAAGGGCCTGTTCGACGCTTTCGGGTTCTCGCTGCCGGCGGGCGGCCTGGCCATCGGGGCCACGGGCCTGGTGGCCGCCGGCGTCATCGGGGTCGTCGTGACCGTCGTCTCCGGGCTGGCGCCGGCGTTGAAGGCGTCAAGGACGGCGCCCATGGCCGCCCTCAGGGAGACGGCCGTCGACAGCACCGGCTCGTCGCTCGGGCGGGCGGTGGTGGGCTCGGTCGTCGTCGCCGCCGGTATCGCGGTCGTGCTGCTGGCCCTCATGGGCGGCGGCGACACCCTCGGCCCCGCCGGCCTGGGCGCGATCCTCACCCTGGTCGGGGTGGTCGTCGCCGGCCCGGTCGTGGCCGGCCCGGCCAGCGCCGCCATCGGGGCACCGCTGGCCCGGTTCCGCGGGATCACCGGCGTGCTGGCCCGCGGCAACGCCGTGCGCAACCCCCGGCGCACCTCCGGCTCGGCGGCCGCGTTGATGATCGGCGTCAGCGTCGTCACCCTGTTCACCGTCTTCGCGGCATCACTGAAGGCGTCGGTGGACGACCGCGTGACGCAGTCGGTCACCGCCGACCTGGTCATCAGCGGCGGGCAGTTCGGCGGCGGCGGGCTGAGCCCCCGCCTGGCCACCGACATCGCGGCGCTGCCCGAGGTCGGTGCCGCGGTCGGCCTGGGGACCGGGGTGGCCCTGGTTGACGGGCGAGGCGGCCAGATCGGCGTGGTCGAGCCGGCGGCGTTCGACAGCCTGATCGACCTCGACGTCCGATCGGGGTCCGTTGCCACGCTCGGACCGTCGCAGCTGGCGGTGTCCCGGTCGGTGGCCGAGGACCACGGGTGGGCGGTCGGCACCGAGGTGCCGCTGACATTCGTCGACGGCACCATCACACCGTTCGCCGTGGGCGCCGTCTACGAGCGGGCCGACGTGGCCGGCAACTACCTGCTGTCGAGGGATGCCTGGCGGCCGCACGCCGTCCAGGACATCGACACGCTGGTGCTCATCGGCCTGGCCGACGGCGTCGGGCTGCCCGAGGGCCGCGCCGCCGTCGACGGCGTGGCCGCCGGCTTCGGCAACCCCGACGTCCTGACCGGGCCGGAGTACATCGAGGAGACGACGTCGTTCCTGAGCTCGGCCCTCGGCATCGTCTACGTCATGCTGGCCCTGGCCATCCTGATCGCCCTCATGGGCATCGCCAACACCTTGTCGCTGTCGATCCACGAGCGCAGGCGGGAGATCGGCCTGCTCCGGGCCGTGGGCGAGACGAGGGCGCAGGTCAGGTCCATGGTGCGGTGGGAGTCGGTGATCATCGCCGTCTTCGGCACGGTCGGCGGCCTCGGCCTGGGCGTGTTCCTGGCGTGGGCGCTGGTGCAGGCGGCGTCCAACGCGGAGGTGCTGACCACGTTCGCCGCCCCGTTCGGGCCGCTGGCCGTGGTGCTGGTCGCCGGCGGGCTGGCCGGCGTGCTCGCCTCCCTCCGTCCCGCCCGGCGGGCCGCCCGCCTCGACGTCCTGGCGGCGATCGCCAGCCCATGAAAGTCCCGCGAACTGGTGACGCTCGCCCGCGCCTGGCGCGGTTCCGTGTCACCAGTTCGGCGTGGTTGGGCCCGGCCATCGAACTGGTGACGCTCACCCGCGTATGGCGCGGTTCCGTGTCACCAGTTCGGGCGGGTGGGGCAGCTCAGGCAGGGTCGATGCGGTAGACGCCGCCGGCGAGCGAGATGGCGTAGAGCTCGCCGGCGGCGTCCTGACCGAAGGAGACGACCTGGTTCAGGGGCACGTCGAGCTCGGCCTCGTCGACGACCTTGCCTCCCTCCTGGCGGATCGCACGCATCCAGCCACCGCAGACGTCGGCGTAGAGGAAGGCACCGGTCAGGCCCGGGATCTTCGAGCCCCGGTAGACGTAGCCGGCGGTGACGGCGCAGTTGGACCCGTCGAGGGAGTAGTCGAGGATCGGGGTGATCGCCCCCCTCGGCGCCGAGCCCGAGAAGCTGCTGGCGCCCTCCATCAGGGGCCAACCGAAGTTGAACCCTCCCTCCGAGCCGGCCGGCGTGAAGTCGACCTCCTCCTTGGAGCTCTGGCCCACGTCGCCGATCCACAGGTCGCCGGTGGCCCTGTCGAACGAGTAGCGCCAGGGATTGCGCAGCCCGAAGGCCCAGATCTCCCCCCGGGCGCCGTCGGTGCCGACGAAGGGGTTGTCGGCCGGCACGGTGTAGGGCAGGCGCCCGGAGGGGCGGGGGTCGATGCGCAGCATCTTGCCCAGCAGGGTGCCGAGGGACTGGGCGTTGCCGGCCGGGTCGCCGCCCCCGCCGCCGTCGCCGAGCCCGATCCACAGCATGCCGTCGGGGCCGAAGACCAGGTTTCCGCCGTTGTGGTTGGCGAACGGCTGGTCGACGATCAGAAGCTCCCGGGCGGAGGCCGGGTCGGCCCTGCCGTCGTAGGCGTACTCGACGATCCGGGTGTCGCCGGCGGGGTCGGTGTAGTTGACGTACAGACGGCCGCCGTCGGGGGAGAACACCAGGCCGAGGAGCCCCTGCTCGCTTCCCGTGGCGACGCTCCCGGTCAGGTCCAGCACCGTCGTGGGGTCGGCCCCCTCGTGGACGCCGACCACCTTGCCGCCCTTCTCGGCCACGTAGAGGGTGTCGTCGCCCGGCCGGACGGCGAGGGCCAGGGGCTGGGCGAGGGTCGCCACCCGGGTCGGGCGGACGTTCACCGATCCGAGCGGCGCAGCGGTGGTTCCGGCGGTGGTCGTGCTGGGTGGGTCGGGTGTCGCTGGCGCGGCCGTCGACGTCGGGCCCGGGACGGTGGTGGACGCGGTCGAGCCCGCACCCCCGTCGGAGCAGGCCGCGGAGAGCATGCCGAGGACGACGGCCGTCGCGGTTACGGCCAGGAATCGGCTGCGGATCGGCATCCCCACCGGAGGCTACCGACCTGCCCCTACTATTTGACGTCATGAAGTACGTGGTGTGCGTGCCCGACGGGGCCTCCGACGAGCCGGTGCCCGACCTGGGCGGGCTGACCCCGCTCGAGGCCGCGGCCATGCCCAACCTGGCCAAGCTGGCGGCTCGGGGCGAGGTCGGCAGGGCGGCGACCATCCCCGCGGGGATGCCGCCGGGCAGCGACGTCGGCAACCTGTCGATCCTGGGCTACGACCCCGCGGTGCACCACACCGGTCGGGCGCCGATCGAGGCCGCGGCCATGGGGCTGAAGCTCCGGGCCGACCAGGTGGCCTACCGGTGCAACCTGGTCACGGTCTCGTCCGAGGGCACGATGGTCGACTTTGCCGGCGGCCACCCGTCGTCGGGGGAGGCGGCCGAGGTGGTCGCGGCCCTGGAGGCCGAGCTGGGCGGCGGCGAGGTGTCGTTCCACCCCGGCGTCCAGTACCGCCACATCCTCGTGACGCCCGACACCTGGGCCGACGCCGACTGCACCCCTCCTCACGACATCATCGGCGTCCCCGCGGTCTGGCCCACCGGCCCCGCCGGCGCCAAGTTGAGGGAGCTGATGGACGCCTCCCGGGCCGTCGTCGCCGGGTTCGGGCTGCCCGCCAACCAGATCTGGCTGTGGGGCCAGGGCCCCCAGCCCGTCCTGCCCTCGTTCACGTCGGTCTACGGCCTGGATGCCGGCCTGGTCTCGGCGGTCGACCTGGTGCGGGGCCTCGGCGTGCTCACCGGCATCCCCGCGGCCGAGGTCGAGGGCATCACCGGCTGGTACGACACCAACTACGAGGGCAAGCGTGACGCCTGCCTGCAGGCGCTGGCCGACGGTCTCGACCTCTTCGTCATCCACGTGGAGGCCAGCGACGAGGCGGGCCACGCCGGCGACGTGGCCGCCAAGGTCCAGGCCCTGGAGGACTGGGACAGCCGGATCATCGGCCCCCTCGTCGAAGGCCTCGACGACATCGGCCCGTGGCGGCTCCTCCTGCTGCCCGACCACCCGACGCCGCTGGCCCTGCGGACGCACACGTCCGACGCGGTGCCCTATCTACTGGTGGACTCCGCCACTCCAGGACCGGGTGGTGTCTACACCGAGGCGGCTACCGCGTCGGCAACGCCGCTCGCCGGGCACACCCTGATGAGCCGGCTCGTCCGCCCGAAGGGGTGACGGAGGGCCTCCACGAGGCCCGTGCGATGAAGATCCTCGTGCTGATCGACGGAGAGCACTACCCGCCCGTCGTGCGCGCCACCATCGAAACGCTCCCAACCCGATTTCCCGGGGCCGACGTCGTCGGCGCCGCGCTCCTGGGCGGCGGCGAGAAGCTCGCCACGACGCTCGCCGATGACCTCGGCCTCGGCCTGACCGTCGTCCGGGGCGACGGCTGCCATGCGGCCCTGGCCGAGGGCCTGCGCCGGTTCCGCCCCGATGTCGTTGTCGACCTCTCCGACGAGCCCGTGCTCGACCCCCGCCAGCGCATGGAGCTGGCTGCCCGCTCGCTGGTCGCTGGCGCCGCCTACCAGGGCGCCGACTTCCGCTTCGACCCCCCCCTCCGGCCGCGCGTGGCCACCAAGCCGTCCATCGCGATCATCGGCAGCGGCAAGCGAACGGGGAAGACAGCCCTGTCGGCGTCGCTGTCCCGGCTGCTCGCCGAGCGGGGCACCCCGCCGGTGGTCGTCGCCATGGGACGGGGGGGCCCGCCGGAGCCCGAGCTGGTCGATCCGGCGACGTTCGACCTCACACCCGCGGGGCTGGCGGCGCTGGCGGCGTCGGGCCGCCACGCCGCCAGCGACCACCTGGAGGACGCCCTGATGGCCGGCGTGGTCACCGTCGGGACCCGGCGGTGCGGCGGGGGACTGGCGGGCGCACCGTTCGACAGCACGTTCGTGGCGGGGGTCAAGCTGGCCGATGGAAGATCCGAGACGCTTCTCGTGTTCGAAGGAAGTGGGTCCTCCATCCCCCCGGTCCACGCAGACGCGACCATCTGCGCGGTACCGGCCACGGCCGACCCCGAGCTGGTCACCGGGTACCTCGGGGCATACCGGTTGTTGCTGAGTGACCTGATTGTGGTTACGATGGGCGAGCCATCGTCCGCCGAACTGGGCGCAGGCGCTCCGAAAGGTCCTGATTTCCTGGAGGAATGCGTCCGGAGGCTGGTACCTGGGGTCCCGGTCGTGCAAGCCGTGCTTCGACCCTTTCCTCTTGAATCCGTCTCCGGTCAACGGGTCTTCTACGTCACCACTGCACCGGCCTCGGCCAACGAGGTGTTGGTGGACCATCTCGAACGACAGCACGGCTGCTCGGTCGTCGGGTCCTCCCACCACCTGGCCAACCGGCCAGCGTTGGCGTCGGACCTGGAGACGGCGCCAGACGCCGAGGTGATGCTCGTCGAGCTCAAGGCGGCGGCGATGGACCTCGCGGCGAGGATCGCCCTCGAGCGGGGGATGAAGGTCACGTTTTGCGACAACCGGGTGGTTTCCACCGGAGGTGACGGCACGTTCGACGACCTGGCACTGCGCACGGCCGACCTGGCCGTTGACCGCTTCTCGTCGACGCGCCCGGATGGGGGCCGGCGATGAGGGCCCTGGCCTCGCGGCACATCCTCATCGGCGACCAGGAGGACGAGCTCCCCTACTCCAAGGGCCTGATGGCCTCGGCCATCATGGCGACGGGCCTGGCGCCGGGACGGGCGTTCCACGTGGCCGAGGTCATCGAGGAGCAGCTGGAGGCGTCGGGGGTCACCGCCATCTCCCGGGCCGAGCTCAACCACCTGGCGTGGCAGGTCCTCGGCTCCGAGGTGGGCGACCGCTACGCGGAGTCGTTCGCCAAGTGGCAGAAGGTCAAGGGCCTCGACCGCCCGCTGATCGTCCTGCTGGGAGGGGCCACGGGCGTCGGCAAGTCCACCATTGCCACGATGCTGGCCAGCCGCCTGGGCATCACCCGGGTCATCCCCACCGACGCCATCCGCGAGGTCATGCGGTCGATGTTCACCCCCGATCTCTACCCGAGCCTCCACACGTCGTCGTTCGACGCCGCCAGCCTGGTCCGCCATCCCCTTCCCCGCAGCGTCGACCCGGTCATCATCGGGTTTCGCGAGCAGGTGTCGGCGGTTTCGGTGGGAATCGCCGCCCTGGTGCAGCGGGCCGTCGACGAGGGCACCGACCTTGTCATCGAGGGGGCTCACGCCGTGCCAGGATTCGTGGACCTCGATCGTTTCGGGGACCAGGCGGTCGTGGTACCGATGGTGGTGACGGTCGACGAGGTGGAGCTGCACCGCAGCCACTTCCTCCAGCGATCGCACGAGATCCGGAACCGCCCCGCCGAGAGGTACCTGGAGTCCTTCGAGAACATCCGCAAGATCCACCGCTACATCAGGTCGCTGGCGCTCGAGCACAACGTGGCGATCATCCCGTCGTACAACCTCGACGCCACCCTCTCCCAGGTCATCGACCTGGTGGTGGGCCAGGCGTTCGAGGCGGTGCCCGACCTGCCCGGTCGACCTGATTTGGCAGGCAGCCCTACCGAAACCAACCGATCGAACAGGCGGGGAGCCTGATGGCACCCTGCTGGGAGGCAGCACCATGAGTATTGCGCCGCAGGCGCTCGAGCGATCCGTCCTCGAGGGCAAGGAACGCGAGGAGCTGGCCGTCATCGCCGAGGCGATGGGCGTCAAGCCCGCGTCGCGTGCATCGAAGGCGAGCATCATCGACCAGATACTGCGACAGGCGGGCATCGAGGTAACCCCCGAGGAGCGTCCCCGCAAGGCACGGGCTCCCCGTACCAGCGCACGCAACGGCGCGGCCAAGACCCCGGTCGACGCCGCCGCGGCCGCGGACGCCAACCCGGCGGACGCAGGCGTGGCCGAAGCGGCCGGCACCGACAAGGCGCCGGCGGCCGAGGAGACGGCACAGCCCGCGGCCGTCACGGCCCCGGCCGACGAGCCGGCCCCGGCCGACGACGGCCCCACCGCCGTGAAGGAGTCCGCGAAGGGCGAGGGCGGCACCGACGCAGCCGCCGCTGCGGCCGATCCCGCTCCCGCGGCGGCCGAGACACCGGCGAACGGGTCCGCCGGCACCGCCGAAGAGGCGTCGCCCGCCACCGCTACACCCTCCACCGGCACGCCCGTCGCCGCCGGGCCGGCACCGACCACCGACCGGGGGCCTCGTCCCGATGACCGCCAGCGTGACCGCGACCGCGACAGAGACAAAGACAGGGACAAAGACAGGGACCGCGACAGGGGCCAGCGCGACCAGCAGCAGCAGCGCAACCCCCAGGGCGGCGATTCCGGCGAGCCGGGCAACCGTCGCAGCCGCCGTCGCCGGGGCCGGGACAGGGGCGAGCGCGACATCCAGGGCGGTGGCCAGGAGCGCAGCGGCCAGGGACAGCAGGAGGTCGCCTACTCGGGCGAGCCCATCCCGGCCGAGGGCCTCCTCGACCTGCGCGACGAGGGCTACGGGTTCCTGCGCACCAACGGATATCTGGCCGGCCCCAAGGACGTCTACGTCTCGTTGAGCCAGGTCAGGCGGTTCGGCCTGCGCAAGGGCGACGTGGTCAAGGGCGCCAGCCGTCCCGCCGGCAGCACCGAGAAGTACCCGGCCCTGCTGCGCATCGACACCGTCAACGACATGAGCGTCGACGACGCCCGCAACCGTCCCCGCTTCGAGGACCTCACCCCGCTGTTCCCCGACGAGAAGCTGCGCCTGGAGATCCCGGGCGACTCCAACAACATGGTCGCCCGCATCGTCGACCTCATCTCCCCCATCGGGAAGGGCCAGCGCGGCCTGATCGTGTCGCCGCCCAAGGCGGGCAAGACCACGGTCCTCAAGCAGATCGCCCACTCCATCGAGGCCAACAACCCCGACGTGCACCTGATGGTGCTCCTCGTCGACGAGCGGCCCGAGGAGGTCACCGACATGCGCAGGTCGGTGAAGGGCGAGGTCATCGCCTCCACCTTCGACCGGCCGTCCGACGAGCACACCCAGGTGGCCGAGCTGGCCAGTGAGCGGGCCCGGCGGCTGGTGGAGATGGGCCGCGACGTGGTCATCGTCCTCGACGGGATCACCCGCCTGGCCCGGGCCTACAACCTGGCCGCCCCGGCCAGCGGCAGGATCATGTCCGGCGGACTGGCCACCGACGCCCTCTACCCGCCCAAGAAGTTCTTCGGATCGGCCCGGAACCTGGAGGAGGGCGGGTCGCTGACGATCCTGGCCACCGCCCTCATCGAGACCGGGTCCAAGATGGACGAGGTCATCTTCGAGGAGTTCAAGGGCACGGGCAACATGGAGCTGCGCCTCGACCGCAAGCTGGCCGAGCGCCGCATCTACCCCGCCCTGGAGGTCAACGCCAGCTCCACCCGCCACGAAGAGCTGCTGTTCGAGCGGGGCCAGCTCCAGCAGGTGTGGAAATTGCGCCGGGTCCTCAATGCGTTGGAAGGCGGAGCGGGGCTCGAGTTGTTGATGGACAAGATCAAGACCACCAAGAGCAACGACGAGTTCCTCGCCGAGATCGCAAAAGCACCCACGCCCGCCGGGACCTGAGGCCCCAAGAAGGAGAATCTGCACCATGAACGCCGACATCCAACCGAAGTACGAGGACGCCAGCGTCCGGTGCTCCTGCGGCAACACGTTCACCACCCGCTCCACCCGGAGCGAGCTGCGCGTCGAGCTCTGCAACGAGTGCCACCCGTTCTTCACCGGGAAGCAGAAGCTCGTCGACACCGGCGGCCGGGTCGAGCGCTTCGAGCGCCGCTACGGCGCCAGAGGCAAGGCCGCCGGCGGCGCCGGCGCCGGCGGCAGCAGCCAAGAAGCGCTGACCACGGCGGTCGGAACCGGCCCGCTGAGCCATTCGTTGCGTTCGTAGCGCCCCTATTTCGGCGATCTGGGCCCGATCTGGGGCGCTGTCACTGCATCAAAACGCCGGCGTCCGGCTGCGGGCGGGCCGCCGGTAGCCTGAGAACGACATGCTCGACCGGCTGGCGCTGATGGAATCGGAGTACGAGGACATCGTGGGCCGCCTGTCCGACCCCGCCGTCTTCGCCGACCAGCGCGCCTACGTGCAGCTGTCGAGGCGGCTCAAGGAGCTGGAGCCGATCGTCAAGGCCTTCCGCGAGCTGCGGTCGAGCGCCGAGGACCTCGACGCCGCCAAGGCCATGCTGGGCGACTCCAGCGGTGCCGACAGGGACTTCGTCAAGAGCCAGATCGAGGAGAACGAGGCGCTCATCGAGGGGCTCGAGGTCGAGCTGCGCAACCTGCTGCTGCCCCGTGATCCCAACGACGACAAGAACGTGATCGTCGAGATCCGCGGCGCCGAGGGCGGGGAAGAGGCCAACCTCTTCGCCAAGGACCTGTTCGAGATGTACACCCGGTACGCCGAGCGCCAGGGGTGGAAGCTGGAGGTGCTGGGCGCCGATCCCACCGACCGGGGCGGCTTCAACGAGGTCACCTTCCTGGTCAAGGGCGACGGCGTGTGGCCCCAGCTCAAGCACGAGGGCGGACCTCACCGCGTCCAGCGGGTGCCCGTCACCGAATCGCAGGGCCGCATCCACACCAGCTCGGCCACCGTCACCGTGCTGCCGGAGGCGGAGGAGATCGACGTCCAGATCGACCCGGCCGACCTCAAGGTCGACGTCTACCGCTCCACCGGGCCGGGCGGGCAGTCGGTGAACACCACCGACTCGGCGGTGCGGGTCACCCACCTTCCCACGGGGATCGTGGTGGCCATGCAGGACGAGAAGAGCCAGATCCAGAACCGGGCCAAGGCCATGCAGGTGCTGCGGGCCCGCCTGCTCAAGGCCGAGCAGGACCGCCAGGCGGCCGAGAAGTCCGAGGCCAGGCGGGGTCAGGTCGGCGGCGGCGGCAGGTCGGAGAAGATCCGGACGTACAACTACAAGGAGAACCGGGTCACCGACCACCGCATCGGGCTCACGCTCTACAACCTCAACCGGGTGCTGCTCGGCGAGCTCGACGACCTGGTCGAGGGGTTGACCGCCGACGAGCGGGCGAGGCAGCTGCAGGGCCCGGAGTAGGTGTCCGAGCCCACCTGGCGTCCTGGTGTGACCTGGCGTGACGTGGTCGCTCGGGCCGGTGCCCGGGTCCCCGCCGAGGAGGCGTGGTTCGTGGGCGAGGAGGCGTCGGGCTGGGACCGGGCCGAGCTGGTCCTGCGGTTCGACGAGCCGGTGCCGGAGCGGCTGGCCGCCTACGCCGAGTCGATGGTCGACCGCCGCGTCGCCGGCGAGCCCCTCCAGTACGTGCTGGGGCGGTGGGGCTTCCGCGGCCTGGACCTCATGGTCGACCGGCGGGTGCTGATCCCCCGCCCCGAGACCGAGACCGTCGTCGACGTGGCCCTGGCCGAGCTGCGCCGGACGTTCGCGGCCGCCGGCGACCGGGCCGCGGGCCCGCCGTTCGTGGTGGACCTGGGTACCGGCTCGGGCGCCATCGCCCTGGCCATCGCCACGGAGGTCGCCGACGCCCTGGTGTGGGCCACCGACCTCTCCGACGACGCCCTGACCGTCGCCCGCGCCAACCTGGCCGGCTCCGGCAGCGCCGTCGGCCCGCGCGTTCGACTCGCTCCCGGCAGGTGGTTCGAGGCCCTGCCCGACGCACTCCGCGGACGGGTCGACCTGATCGTGAGCAACCCGCCCTACGTGGCCGAAGCCGAGGAGCTACCGCCGGAGGTGGCCGAGTGGGAACCCCGTCCCGCCCTGGTCGCCGGCTCCACCGGGCTCGAGGCGATCGGCGAGGTGGTGGGCGGGGCGGGCACGTGGCTGTCGAGGCCGGGGGCGCTGGTCGTGGAGGTGGCTCCCCACCAGGCGGAAGCGGCGATCACGATGGCCCGGCACGCCGGGCTGGTCGATGTCGAGGTGCGGGACGACCTGGCCGGCCGGTCCAGGGTCCTGGTGGCCCGGTCCGCTGGGTAGGAGCAGTGCACATGAGAAGCGGACGAGACGCGGGGAACCGGCAGTGATCGTCGCCTGCTTCGGCGAGCCGCCGCCGGCCGCCGCCATCGAGCAGGCGGTGGCGGCCTTGGCCGATGGCCGGCCGGTGGGGGTGCCGACCGACACCGTCTACGGCCTTGCCGCCGACCCGTTCGTGCCGGCCGCCGCCGATCGCATCTTCGAGGCCAAGCGCCGCCCCCGCGACGTCAACCTGCCAGTGCTGGTGTCCGACCTCGAACAGGCCCTGGCCCTCACCACCGCCGTCCCGGAGTGCGCCCTGGTCCTGATGGCGCGGTTCTGGCCCGGACCGCTCACAGTCGTGCTCCCGGCCCGGCCGAAGTTGGGGGCCGACCTGGGCGACGACGAGGCCACCATCGGCCTTCGTTGCCCGGCCCACCCTGTGCCCCTGGCCCTGTGCCGGGCCGTCGGCCCGCTGGCCACCACCAGCGCCAACGTGCACGGCGAGGAGTCCCTGACCACGGCGGAGGAGGTGGCGGCGGCCTTCGGCGACGCCGTCCCGATCGTGCTCGACGCCGGTCTGTGTGCGGGAAGCCCGTCGACGGTCGTGGACTGCACCGGCGTCACGCCGAAGCTCCTCCGCGAGGGCAGGGTGCCGTGGCGGGAGATCGCTGCGGCCCTGGGCTGAGCCGAAGTGGTAGGCCCAGCCTAGATTCGCGCCGTGGACGAAGTCGGCTCGACCTACGCCGAGGGCCGTCGCCGGATCCTCGAGCTGGTGACGGACCTCTCGCCGGAGGCCAGCGCGGAGCGGGTGCCGACGTGCCCCGGCTGGTCGGTGCACGACGTCGTCGCCCACCTGGCCGGCAGCTGCGACGATGTCCTGGCCGGCAGGACCGACGGGATCGCCACCCCGGCCTGGGCCGACGCCCAGGTGGCCGAGCGGCGAGGGCGCCCCATGGCCGCCCTGGTGGAGGAGTGGTCCGGTGCCGCCTCCCGCCTCGAAGCGGCGGCCGACCGGTTCCCTCCGCTGTTGGGCGTTGTCTGGATCCTCGATCTCACGACCCACGAGCACGACATCCGCACCGCCCTGGGCCGACCCGGCGCCCGCGACGCCAGGGGTGTCGGAGTCGCCCTTGGCCTGCTCGCCGGCGAGGCCCTCCACGGATCGCTGTGCGCCAGGTCACTCGGGCCGCTGGCCGTCCGCACCCCGGACCGGTCCTGGGTCGTCGGCGTCGACGCCGCGGAGGCGTCCGCCAGGGGACCGGTCGAGGCGTCGGTGGAGGCGTCGGAGTTCGAGCTGTTCCGTGGCCTGACGGGCCGCCGCAGCCGTGCCCAGCTCGCCGCCCTGGCGTGGAGCGTCGACCCGGAGCCCTACCTGGACGCCTTCCAGCTCGCCTCGTTCACACCGAGCGCGGTGGACATCGACGAGTAGCGGGTCAGGGCTTGCTGCGGGAGCTGCGGATCGTGCGGAGCAGGGGCGACTGGTCGGCGACCGTCTTGGGGATCGGCTTGGTCGGGGCGGCCCGCCGTGTCGTCGCCGTCGCGGGGGGCGCCTTCACGCCGGGGCCGGTGACAACGCGTGGCCCCCGCTGCGGTGCCGAGCCCGCGGGGGCCGGTTTGGCCGCGCCCTGCTTGACCTGGGCCGATTTGACCTGGGGACCGGTGACCACCCGAGGCGAGCGGGGTTGAGGCACCCTGGAGCCGGTGACGACCCGAGGGGCTCGGGACGCGGGCTGACGCACCGGCGCGGCATGTGGCGCCTCCGGCTCGGCGGGCTCGCCGCCGTCGCCGTCGTCGGCGACCACCGCGGCGGCAGGAGGCTTGGCGGCCGGAGCCGCCTGGCGGCGGGACGGGCGGGATCCCTCGGCCTGGGCGTTCAGCAGGGCCACCGCCTCGGCCAGCGGCGCCAGCTGCCGGGTGATGCTGCCCTTCACGGTGCGGAGGCGGGCCGCCTCCCGCTTCTCGGCCCCCTCGTCGTGGACGGCGAGGGCGTTGAGGAACGTGTCGAAGGTGTCGCGGAGGCTGTCGACGGTGGCGGCGGTGCCGGCCTGGGTCTTGTCCATCTCCTCGCGGAACGTGCCGAGGGCGTCGGAGAACGACTCGGTCATGGCGTCGGTGTGGGCGCTCATGGCCGTGGCGACGGCGTCGGCGACGATGTCGGGCAGCGTCTCGGCGGCCAGCACCAGCCGCAGCTCGGCCTGCCGGTTGTCGATCAGCTCGGCCAGCATGGCCTGCTGGTGGGTCATGGACGCGATCAGCGTCTGGAGGTCGGAGCGCACCCCGACGAAGGCCTCCTCGAACCACCTGAACATCTCCCGGCGGGGGTCGGCCTCGCCCGGTTCCGGCGCCGGAAGGTCGGTCTTTCCGTACGAGGCGGCGGATTGCACCCGGGCCCGGATGCCGCCGCGGTTGCCGTTGGCCCGCCGGGGCGCTGCGGCCGCCAGCTGTGCCGGGCGCCCCTTGTCTTCGGGCGGGTCGGCCGGTTTGGCGGCGAGCCGGGCGGCCGGGCCGGCGCCGGAGACGGCGCGGGTGGCGGCGATGGTGACGGGCCGGGGGCCGCGGGCCCACACGTCGGCACACCCGTCGAACAGGCCCTGGCAGACGACGCCGCACTCCGGGCAGCTGCACGCCGAGGCCCCGGCTCGCATCGGGTGGTCGCAACCGGCGTTGATCTGGGAGCCGAACTCGTGACAGAGCCCCATGGCCGCCACATTGTACCGGCCGCGCCCGGAATTGGGGCGATACAGCTGGGGCGATACAGCTCACAGGCGGTCAGACGTATTGACGCAGGAGGTCGCGCAGCGCCCTGGCGTGCCGGGCGATGACGTCCTCGTCGTCGCCGTCGACCACGCTCGATACCGTGGCTTCGGCCATTGCCCGGATGCGCTGCCATACGACCAGGTCGAGGCCGTACGGCGGGAGACTGGCACCGACGACATCGGCCGCCACCTCCAGGTCGGCCGCCACCACCTGGTCGAGGGGTGCGTGCCAGAGCCGGTCGGCGGCGACGAACAGTTCTCCCATCGCCCGCATGGCCTCCTCACCGCCGTCGGGACCTTCGACCCCGACGCCGAGACCGTCCACGGCAACGCTCCCGTCCCCCTCCAGGTCGCCCAGGAGCGCGTCGACCTCCTCCTCGGCCACCAGCGGGACCACGAGCGCGATGTCGGCCTCCCATCGGTACGGGATGCCGTCGGTGGCCAGGGCGGTGGTGAGGGCCACGCGGTCAGCCACCAGCCACTCGTCGAGGGCGTAGACGAGCTCCTCGTCCGAGACCGCCAGCATGGCGGCGGGACGATCGAGGGCCACCCCGCACTCGAGGCACCGGGCGTTGGTGCGGAGCCACTCACCGAGGAAATCGACGGGGAGCGCGGCGCCGCAGCGGGGGCAGTAGAGGATCACCGGTCGCGGATGCAGCGATGGAACTGGCCCACGAGCCGCCTCCCTGTCCCGTCGTGCCGGCGATCAGAGCCTAGATCGGGAGCACCCGGCAGGGATGGAAGGGACCGCCGCCAGGCCCGCGGGGCGGTATGGAAAGACCGTCAGGCCGCGGAGCGGGCTGTCATCGTCTCCCAGGCGTCGACGACGTCGCGAGTCGGCAGGAAGACGTCCTCGCCGTTGTCGAAGACCCACACCGTCTTGGGGCGGGCCGAAACCAGGATGACGTCGTCGAGCCGGGATCCGTCGGCGAGGGACAGACCGACCGTCCGGCCCTGGAGTCGCCGCAACTCTCTGTGCTGCTCTGCAGTCATGACGTTCGATCCTCCCTTCGTCTCGGGTCGTGCACATGCATTGTCGGCAGTAAAGACCTCCGACCAAAGCCTGCTGATACGTATTTCCTGCGGTGGTGCTGGCCTACCCGGGGTGAAAACGACCTCGCTGTAAGTAGCATCGAGTTGATGCCCACCGAGGCGCACGCCGAGAAGCACCGCCCCGCGGCGTCGCGCTACCTGGAGGGCATCTGGCGGCGGAAGGTCGCGATCCTGCTGGCCGTCATGCTCGTCGTCGGCATCGTGATGGTCGTGGCCTCGTCCCGGGCGGCCGTGTACGAGGCCAAAGCCGAAGTGCTCATCCAGAGGGGTGGGGTGGAGGGCGCGCTGGGAGCGGAGACGGGGCCCCGGGCCGACCCCGCCCGGCTGGTGGAGACCGAGATCCGCATCCTCGGCAGCAGCGCGGTGCGGGCCGCGGCCGGGACCACCCTGGGTGGGCAGCCCCCACCGGTCTCGGCCACGCCCGCCGGCAAGGCCGACGTCGTCGAGGTCATCGCCGAGAGCGGCATCGCCACCGAGGCGGCGGAGATCGCCAACGCCTACGCCGACGCCTACGTGAAGCTCCGTGGCGAGCAGACGGCGGAGGAGATGAAGGCCGCCATCGCCGAGACCCAGGTCCGCATCGACGAGCTGCAGCGCCAGATCGACTCCCAGCCGGCGTCCAGGGACGCCCTGGTGCAGCAGCAGGCCGGCCTGCGCCAGCAGGTCGACCGCCTGCAGGTGTACCAGGCGGTCAAGAACGGAGCCGCCGAGGTCGTGGTGCCGGCGTCGGTTCCCACGGACCCGATCTCGCCCAAACCCGGTCGTGCCGGCGTGCTGGCGGCCATCGTCGCCCTCGTCCTCTCCCTCGGCGTCGCCGTCGTGCTCGAGCACTTCGACGACTCGGTGCGCAGCAAGGACGACCTCGAGCAGTCCCTCGGCGTCCCGGTGCTGGGCTCGATCCCGGTGGTGGGGGGATGGGCCTCGGGCCCCCGCCCACCCGTGGTGTCGCTGGCCACGCCCCGGTCGCCGGCCACCGAGGCCTATCGCTCGCTGCGGACCGCCCTCCAGTTCGCGCCCGACCAGGGAGCTTCCACCATCGAGGTCACCAGCCCGGTGGCGGGCGACGGCAAGACCACCACCCTGGCCAACCTGGGAGTGGCCTTCGCCCGGGCCGGCCACCAGGTGGCGCTGGTGTGCTGCGACCTGCGCCGGCCCAGCCTGCACGAGTTCTTCGGCGTCACCAACGACGTGGGCTTCACGTCGGTCGTGCTCGGCAAGGTGCCTCTCACCGCCGCTCTCCAGGAGGTTTCCGGTCAGGACCGGCTGTACGTGCTGGCCTCTGGCCCGTTGCCGCCGAACCCGTCCGAGCTGCTCGCCTCCCGCCGGGCGCGGGAGGTGCTGGGCTCGCTGCGGCTGGAGGCCGACATCGTGCTGATCGACTCACCGCCGGTGCTCGGCGTGAGCGACGCCCTCGTCGTCGCCGGCCTGGCCGACGTCACCCTGCTGGTGTGCGCCGCCGGTCGCACCTCCGCCGCCGAGGCGGCGCAGGCGCTGGAGGCCCTGAACCAGGTGGAGGCGAGCGTGGTGGGGGTCGTCCTGAACGGCGACGGCAGCGAGTCCGACCACGGGGCCAGGTACGGCTACGACAGCCCGAACGGTGCCGGCGGGGCCAAGTCGTCCGCCGGAACGGCGTCGTCCCGCGCCGCCGTGCCGATGATGAGGCGCCTGGCCGTCCGGCTCAAGGGCCCGCCGGAGGGCTAGAGGTACTCGACTCCGTCGCCGGCGGGTACGCGGTGGCGGGTGTCGAGGACGAAGGTGGCGGCCTCGGCCACCATGTCGAAGTCGAAGGCGTCGTGGTCGGTGAGGACGACGACGGCGTCGGCTCCGGCGACCTCGTCCCGGGTGGCCTCGACCCGCCGGATCCCGGCGTCGGCACTGTCCTCCACCACGTGAGGGTCGGCGGCCCGCACGTCGGCGCCCAGGGCGAGGAGACGTTCGGCCACCGCCACCGCGGGGGACTCCCGGCCGTCGCCGGTGTTGCGCTTGTATGCCAGCCCCAGGAGCAGGATGCGGCTGCCGTTGACCGCCCGGCGCTCCCGGTTGAGGGCGACGACGAGGCGGTTGACCACGTAGTCGGGCATGTGGTCGTTGACGTCGTTGGCCAGATCCACGAACCGGAAGGGCTGGTTGAGGAGCCGGCGGACCCGCCAGGACAGGTAGCTGGGGTCGATCGGGAGGCAGTGGCCTCCGACGCCGGGGCCGGGAGTGAAGCGCATGAACCCGAACGGCTTGGTCGACGCCGCGTCGATCGCCTCCCAGACGTCCACGCCCAGCTCGGCGGCGAACATCGCCACCTCGTTGACGAGGGCGATGTTGACGTGGCGGAACGTGTTCTCGAGCAGCTTGACCAGCTCGGCGACCCGCGGGCTCGACACCGCCACCGTCCGCTCGACCAGCGACCCGTAGAACCGCTCGACGGCCTCGAACGACGCCGGCCCCACGCCGGACACCACCTTGGGCGTGTTGACCAGCGTGTGGGTGAGGTTGCCGGGGTCGATCCGCTCGGGGCTGTACCCGACGTAGAAGTCGACGCCCGCCTCCAGGCCGGTGCCGGCCTCGAGCACCGGCAGCACCAGCTCCTCGGTGGTGCCGGGGTAGGTCGTCGACTCCAGGACCACCGTGGCGCCGGGTCGCACGTGCGTCGCCAGCGTCTTTGTCGCCGCCTCGATGTAGGAGAGGTCTGGCACCCCCTCCCGCAGGGGGGTCGGCACCGTGATCACCGCCACGTCGAACCCGGCGCACTTGTCGGCGTCGCCCGTGGGGAGGTAGCGGCCGGTGTTCATGGCGGCGGCCAGGGCCTCCGCGGAGATGTCCTCGACGTAGGACTCGCCGGCCCCGAGGCGTTTGACCCGCTCGTCGGCCACGTCGTAGCCGACCACCACGTGGCCGACCTCCACGGCGCGCATGGCCAGCGGCAGGCCGACGTACCCCTGGCCCACGATGACGACCTTCAGGGACGCCCCGTTCCGATCCGACATCGATCTCCGTCTCCCAGCTCGACCCTTCCGCCCGGGTCGCTCGGCTCATGCTACCGGCGAGATCGGTGCCCGACCGGTCCCGGGGATGAAACCGCCCGAGGTGCGCCGCCGTTAGACTCGGCCCATCGAGGTCCTGATGCTGTGCACCGGCAACATCTGCCGTTCGCCCGCCGCCGAGGCACTCCTCCGGCACCGAACCGAGACGCTGGGCGTCGACGTGCGGGTGAGGTCGGCGGGGTTGCTCGACGACGGCCGCCGGGCGGCCGAGCACAGCGTCACCCTGCTGGCCGAACGGGGGGTCGACCTGTCCCGGCATCGCAGCCGCACGATCACCGCCGACGCGGTGCGGTCCGCCGACCTGGTGCTGGGCATGGCCCGCGAGCACGTCCGGGAGGCGGTCGTGCTGGTGCCGCCGGCCTTTCCCAAGTCGTTCACCCTGAAGGAGCTGGTCCGGCGGGGCGAGTCGATCGGCCCCCGCCATGCCAACGAGGACCTGGCCGCCTACCTGGCCAGGGTCCACGCCGGTCGGGTGTCGCGCGACCTGCTGGGCAGTTCGTCGGCGGACGACGTGGCCGACCCGATCGGACTGCCCAGGACCGCCTACGAGCAGATGGTCGGCGAGCTCCAACACCTCCTCGACCGCCTCGTCCGGCTCCTCTGGGCGCCCCGCCTCGAGCGGGCCGGCTGACTCGAGGAAATGGCGGGTTCCTACGAGGTGGGCCCCGACGGCGACGAGGAGATCTTCGACGTCCTGCGGCGGGAGGTGGAGCGCCAGAACACCACCATCCAGCTCATCGCGTCGGAGAACTTCACGTCCCGTGCGGTGATGGCGGCCCAGGGGTCGGTGCTGACCAACAAGTACTCGGAGGGCTACCCGGGGCGGCGCTACTACGGCGGGAACTACGTGGTGGACGACGCCGAGGAGCTGGCCCGTACCCGCGCCAAGGCCCTGTTCGGTGCCGACCACGCCAACGTGCAACCGCACTCGGGCGCCAACGCCAACATGGCCACCTACCTGGCGCTGCTCGAGCCGGGCGACACGGTGCTGGGCATGCGCCTCGACCAGGGCGGCCACCTCACCCACGGTTCGCCGGTGAACTTCAGCGGTCGGCTCTACCACTTCGTGTCCTACGGGGTGAGCGAGAGCGACGAGCGCCTCGACTACGACCAGATGCGCGACCTGGCCCGCGAGCACCGGCCCAAGGCGATCGTCGCCGGCGCCACCGCCTACCCCCGCGTCATCGACCCCGGCCCGCTGCGCTCGATCTGCGACGAGGTGGGCGCCCTGCTCATCTTCGACGCCGCCCACATCGCCGGGTTGATCGCCGGCGGGGCCCACCCCAACCCGGTTCCGGTGGCCGACGTGGTCACCTTCACCACCCACAAGACCCTGAGGGGGCCACGGGGCGGCTGCATCCTGAGCACCGAGGAGCACGCCAAGGCCATCGACAAAGCCGTGTTCCCCGGCCTGCAGGGCGGCCCGCTCATGCACGTGATCGCGGCCAAGGCGGTCGCCTTCAGGGAGGCGTCGCAACCGTCGTTCAGGGACTACGCGGCCCAGATCGTGGTGAACGCCAGGGCGCTGGCCGAGGCGCTGGCGGGGGAGGGCTTCCGCCTGGTCTCGGGCGGCACCGACAATCACCTGATGCTGGTCGACCTCCGCCCGTTCGACCCCGACCTCACCGGCAAGGAGGCCCAGCAGGCCCTCGACGACGCCGGGATCACGCTCAACAAGAACCAGATCCCCGGCGACCCCCGCTCGCCGTTCGTCACCAGCGGGCTCCGGGTGGGCACCGCCGCGGTCACCACGGCGGGCATGGGGGAGCCGGAGATGGGCGAGATCGCCTCGCTGATGGCCCGCGCCCTGCGCGGCAGGAGCGACCCGGCCGTGCCGGCCGAGGTGCGGGAGGCGGCCGCCGCCCTCTGCTCGAAGTTCACCCCCTACCCGGACCTCTGAGGGCAGGGCTCCGATGGCCCCCTACCTGATGTTGTTCGGAGTGGCGGCCGCCGTCACCTTCGTCCTGACGCCTGCCGTCTGGCGGCTGGCCATCCACTTCGGCGCCGTCGTCCAGCCCGGCGAACGGCGGATCCACCTGAAGCCCACGCCGACCCTCGGCGGCGCGGCAATGCTGGCGGCGCTCTACGCCGCCCTGGTCGTGGCCTGGTGGATGCCGCAGTTCCGGCCCGTCTTCCAGTCGTCCTCCGAGCCGGTCGGCGTGGCCCTCGCCGCCACCGTGATCTTCGCCGTCGGCTTCCTCGACGACCTGCGGGAGGTGTCGGCGCCGGCCAAGGTGGCGGGACAGGTCCTCGCGGCATCGGTCCTGGGCCTGGCCGGGGTGACGATGTTCTACTTCCGGGTCCCTTTCGCCGACTTCTACGTCCTCTCACCCGACCTGGGGTTCCTGGTCACCGTGGTCTGGGTGGTGGCCATGGCCAACGCCGTCAACCTGATCGACGGCCTCGACGGCCTGGCCGCGGGGGTCGTGGCCATCGCCGCCGGCGCCTTCTTCGTCTACGCCTACCGGCTGTCGGAGGTCGGCCTGCTGGCGCCCGACAACATGGCGCCGATGGTTGTCGCCATCACCTGTGGCCTGTGCGTCGGTTTCCTGCCGCACAACTTCCACCCGGCCAAGGTCTTCATGGGCGACAGCGGGGCCATGCTGCTGGGGCTGCTGCTGGCGGCGACGACGATCTCGGTGGGGGGGCGCACCGCCGACCAGTTCAGCGGCCAGACCTTCTTCTTCTTCGCCCCCCTGATCATCCCCTTCGTCATCCTGGGCGTCCCCTTCGTCGACACCGCCCTGGCGATCGTCCGCCGGGCCCGTCGCCGCACCGCCCTGTCGCTCGCCGACAAGGAGCACCTCCACCACAGGCTGATGAACCAGGGCCACGGCCCCCGCCGCTCCGTGTTCATCCTGTGGGCCTGGACGGCGATCCTGGCCGGCGTGGTGCTGGTGCCGACCTACACCAACCAGGGCAACGCGGTGGTTCCGTTCGCCGTCATCGGCCTGGCCGTGGTCCTCTACACGCTGCTCCACCCGGGGGTCCGCCAGACCGCCCGCCAGCTCGAGGAGGAGGTCGGCGCGACGACCGCCACGGCATCGTCGGAACCCACCGGCGTGGCCGCCAAGGGCGGGCCGCCGCCGGGCTAGCGCGGTGCCGGACTACCGGGTCGGCGGCCAGGCGATGCTGCGGGTGAGCTCGTCGGCCGCCACCGCGAGAAGTTCGCTATTTGCCGCTTCGACGTACCGGAGCCCGTCCCGGCGGAAGCACCGGACGATCCGCTCGTGCGGTCGGCGACGATCAGCGCCTCGACACCGTGAGCGGCGTAGAAGTCGAACTTGGCGTAGGTCTCGTCATCCGGCGAGACGACCTCGACCACCTCTGCGGCGCTCGGCACCCACACGTCGTCCGGAAGGCCCCGGTGGTAGCCGTGGTCAGGGACGCGCTAGTCCTCGGGTCGGCCCAGGTTGAACGGCCCGGTGGCGACGAGACCGGCAGCCTTGGCGTACGGGTCGAGCACCACGGCCAATGAGTGGTCCACGTAACCGTGGGCCGGATGGGCGGCCGCAGACATGTGGTACTCGCCCTCCCACACCTCGTCGAACATGTCGAGGCCCAAGCCCGCCGACGGCGGATCAGCGCTTCCAGCTCCTCAGGGAGAGCGCCGAGAACGACGGTTCTCACGCCTCCAGGGTACGGGCGATTCCGATTCGAGCGTCGTACGGCTCGCCGACACCATCCCCAGCGCCGACGGAACCGACTACCGGGCGTCGGGACACTTTCCTGCGAGAATCGTGAGGCTCCGCCAGACGTGAGGTGTGCGGGGCCGGACGTGGAGGACGAGGTCTTGTCGAGGTGGTCTTGGAACGACTGGCGGAGGTGGCGAGCACTGAGTCGCTCGGACCGCGCTCTGCTGGTCGAGGCCGGTGTCCTCCTCGTCCTGGCGGAGGCATCGCTGAAGTGTCTGCCGTTCCGGCGCACCGCCACGCTGTTCGGCTTGCGAGAGCACGCCTCGCCGGCGAGGGAACGACCCGCGCGACCGGGATGGGCCCCTCCGGTCGCAACCCGCCCGGTCTGGGCCGTTGAGGTCGCCGCGGCCAAGATGCCGCTGCCGGCGGAGTGTCTGGCCCGCGCCCTGGCCGGATCGGCGATGCTGGCACGGCGACGGATCCCGTCGACGATCGACCTGGGCGTGGCCAAGGTCCTCCGCGGGCGGACCGGGCTGTACGCCCACGCCTGGCTGAGATGTGGCGACGCCGTGCTCATCGGCGCCTCCGCTGCCCAGAGCTTCACGCCCGTCGCCTCGTTCGACGTGGGCCCGCTCGGGCACGCCCGTTCGGGCTCGCCGCCGAGGTGGCGCCCAAGCCGGTCCGACGACGGCGCTCCGGCTCGCCGAACGGCCCGGCCTCGACTCAGACCAGTTGCCGACAGCTGACCGGCCGACGATGTCGGCGCGCCTGAACACCCACCCGGGCGAGGTCCGGACCTTCGTGCGGGCCCTGACCAGCCAGAACCGGCGTTCGCTGGCCTGGGTGGCGCTGGTCCAACTGGCGGCCACCGCCACCCAGGGCCTCGGCCTCCTGCTGCTCGTGCCCCTCCTCGAGGTGGCCGGCGTGGACGGCGGCGGGCAGCCGGGCGCGTCGGACGGGCTTGCCGGTCTCGCCCAGTCGCTCCTGGGCATCGTGGGGCTGACGCCGACACTGCGCACACTGCTGGTCGCCTATGTCGTGATTGTGGCGGTGGCCGCGTCCCTCGGTGCCTACGCCTCGGTGCGGCTCCTGCGGTACCGCCTCGACTTTGTCGACGCCCTGCGAGAGCGACTGTACGGAGCAGTGGCGGCCGCCGAGTGGAAGCATCTCGCCGCGCTCCGAAGGTCCGACGTCCTGAGCACGATCACGGTGAACGTCAACTGGGTCTCCATGGGCGTTTTCGCCTTCCTCCAGCTGTGCGTCGCCACCATCCTCGTCGTCGTCCAGGTGGCTGTGGCCCTGCGCATCTCGCCGTGGATGACCGCGCTGGCCGCCGGTACCGGCGCCATCCTGATCGCCGTCACGTCGCCCCTCGTCGCTCGCAGTCGACGCCTCGGACGTGAGCTCACCGATCACAACTACAGCGTGCTCGCCGCGGTGACCGGCTTTCTCGACGGTCTCAAGCTGGCCAAGGCCCATGGCCTGGAGGATGGCCACGTCGAGACCTTCAGTGGGGCCATCCGGCGCTCGCGCCGATCCCAGGTCGCATTCAACACCGTCCAGTCCACCTCGACTGCCGTCCAGGTGGTGGTGACCGCCGCCGTGCTCGCGGTGGTCGTGTACATCGCCGTCGAGCGTCTCCACCTGGCGATGGCCAGCCTGCTGGTGGTGGCCTTCATCTTCAGCCGGCTGGTGCCGCAGATGACGTCGGCGCAACAGCAGGCCCATCAGGTGGCCCAGTCCCTTCCGGCCTTCAGCGACCTTCTTGAAGTCATCGAGGGGTGCGAAGGGGCGGCCGAGCCACCCGAGCTCGGGACACGAGGGCGGATCGGACTGGTCAGCGGCGTGAGACTCGACGGTGTCAGCTTCTCCTACGCCGGTGTCCCGGCCGACGTGGCCGTGCTGCACGACGTCGCGTTCGAGATACCCGCCCGGCGCACGACCGCTCTGGTCGGGTCGTCCGGCGCCGGCAAGACGACGCTCGCCGACATCGTCGTCGGGCTGCTGGCACCCACGTCCGGCCGGGTGGTCGTCGACGAGCACCCGTTGACGGCGTCCGACCTGCTGGCATGGCGGGCGAGCATCGGCCTCGTCCCCCAGGAGGCCTTCCTGTTCCATGACACCCTGCGGGCCAACCTCCTGTGGGCCCGTCCCGATGCCAGCGACGACGAGCTGTGGGAGGCGCTGGCGACTGCCGCCGCCCGAGACTTCGTGAGCGGGCTCGACGAAGGGCTCGACACCGTCGTCGGCGACCGAGGCACCCGGCTGTCCGGCGGTGAGCGTCAGCGCATCGCTCTGGCCCGGGCGCTACTCCGCCGTCCCGACCTGCTCGTGCTCGACGAGGCCACCAGCGCCCTCGACAACGCCAACGAGCTCGCCATCCGCAACGCGCTGGCCCGCCTCCACGGCCGCACCACCATGCTCGTCATCGCCCACCGTCTCTCGACCGTCAGCCACGCCGACACCATCGTCGTGCTCGATGCGGGCCGTGTCGTCGAAAGCGGCACGTGGGCCGATCTCGCCGCCCGTGCCGACGGTCGACTCCGCGCTCTCATCGACGCAGGTGCGGTCGACTGACGACACCGCGCCCGGGTAACCGCGGAGCCGATCCGCCGGGGCTGGGTCAGTCGGCGGGCGGAGGCGGGAGGCGCAAAGACACTCGCAAACCGGGCCTCCCGTCGTCCCGGTCGTCGGCGTCGGCCGCGGGGGTGTCCCGGCGGGCACCCGCCAGGGCGGCCAGAGAGGCGGTGACCTCGGCCAGGGCGGCCGACACCGAGGCTCCCGAGTGGCTGAGCCTCTCCAGCTTCGTCTCCACCGCCTCCAGCTCGCGGTCGGACTGACCGGCGGACTTGGTCACGACCTCCTCGAGGGGTTTCAGCTTCTTGTCCAGGGTGGTCTGGAACGCCTTGCGGTTGGCGGCGTCGCGCCGGGCCAGCACGGACGGCCACTCCCCGCTGGCCGCGGCGATGGCCTGCTGCACGGCGGCCGACTCCCGTTCCTGGGAGACCCTCATGGCGTCCAGGTCGGTACGAAGGCCCTCGACGGAGGAGGTCACCGAGGCCTCCAGGTCGCGACGAAGGCCGTCGACGGCGGAGGCGACCGAGGCCTCCAGGTCCGCGGCCTGGCGGGACACCGCGTTGTGGATGGCGCCGCCGACCAGCTCCCTGAGAGCCTCAGGGTCGGCGCCGAGGCCGCCGTCGCGGCTCTCGACCAGGGCGTCCTGCTGCTGGCACAGCGCCCGGCGAAGGGCCTGCACCTCCTGGCGGAGCTCGTCGAACGCGCCCTGGAACCACCGGAGCACCTCTGCCCGGGAATCGTCGGGCGAGGCCGACCCGTGGCCGTTCCCGGCGTTCGGCGTGGGCGGCAGATGTCCGTTGGCGCCCTGACGCCCGGCTGGATCCCCCGGGGCCGCGGCGGGCGCGGAGCGGCCGGGGGACGCCTGTGCCGCGAGTGCTGCCGGCGGTACCTGGGAGGTCGGGGGGACGAGGGCGGCCGGGTGCGGGCCCCGGGCCCAGACCTCGGGGCAGGCGTCGAACCGGCCGTTGCAGACGACGCCGCACTGGTCGCACCTGCAGGAGTCGGAGCCCGCCCGCATGGGGTGGTCGCATCCCACCGCGATCCTCGAGCCGAAATCGTGACACAACCCCATGCCGTTCCGATCCTACTGTCGGTAGGGGTGTCCAAAGGTAGGATCTGCGGGTGATCCAGGCTGAGCCCGCCGGCGCGCTGGCGCTGCGGGATTACCTGACGGTCCTGCGGTCCCGGCGCAAGATCGTCGTTCTCACCATGCTGGCCTTGACCGTTCCGATCCTGGTCCTTTCCCTGGTGAAGACGCCGAAGTACTCGGCCTCTGCCGAGCTGCTGCTGCAGCAGCGCTCCAGCGAAACACTGTTCGACTCGAACACGGGCGCCCGCAACGATCCTGCCCGGGTCGTCCAGAACGAGATCCGGATCATCGAGAGCGAGCCGGTGCGCGCCTTGGTCCGCCAGCAGGTAGGCGATGCCCCCGAGGTCGAAGCCACCTCGATCCTGCAGACCGACCTCATCCGCGTCACCACCACGAGCACCGACGCGAAGCGGGCCGCGGAGGTCGCCAACGCCTACGCCACGTCCTATATCGACTACCGGCGCAAGCAGGCCGTCGACGACACCCTGGCCGCCAGCCAGGAGGTCCAGGGCAAGATCAGCGAGCTGCAGACTCAGATCGACAAGGCCGCTCCCGAGCAGCGGGGCGCCCTGGTGGACGCCAAGACCCTCTTCCAGCAGAAGCTCGACGAGCTCCAGGTCGACGCCGCGCTGAAACAGGGGGGCGCCCAGATGGTGACGCCGGCGGTGGTGCCCCCGTCGCCCTCGTCACCCAAGCCGGCGCGCAACACCATCGTGGCGGCGATGCTGGGACTGGCCGCCGGCGTCGCCCTCGCCTTCATGGTGGAGTACCTCGACGACTCGGTGAAGAGCAAGGACGACATGCAGCGGGTCGCCCCGGGCGTGCCGGTGCTGGGCCTGGTACCGGTGGTCACCGGGTGGCGGGCCAAGCAGGACGCCTTCCTGATCTCTGTGGCCGAACCGAGCTCGCCGGTGGCCGAGGCCTACCGCACCCTTCGCACCGCCATCCAGTTCCTGGCCCTCGACCACCCCATGGGCACGCTGCAGGTCACCAGCGCCAACCCCCGCGAGGGCAAGACCACCACCCTGTCGAACCTGGCCATCGCCCTGGCCAGCACCGGCCAGCGGGTGCTGGTGATCTGCTGCGACCTGCGACGCCCGCGGGTGCACGAGTTCTTCGGGCTCGACAACGAGATCGGCTTCACCTCCGCCCTGCTGGGCAAGGTGCCCCTGGCCGGAGCGATCCAGGCCGTGCCCGGCCAGCCGTCGTTGAGCCTGCTGGCGTCGGGCCCCCTTCCGCCCAACCCCTCGGAGCTGCTGGCCTCACAACGCACGGCCGAGGTACTGGCCACCCTCCGGGCCTCCTACGACATCGTCCTGATCGACTCGCCGCCGATCCTGCCCGTCACCGACGCCCTGGTGCTCTCCGGCCACGTGGACGCCACGCTGCTGGTGGCCGTAGCCGGCGCGACGACGCGCAAGGAGGCAGGCCGGGCGGTGGAGCTGCTGCGGCAGGTGGAGGCCCCCCTCGTCGGCGCGGTGCTCAACGGGGTCGAGCAGGAGGGCTCCGACCGGTACGGCTACGAGTACTACCGGCGGGACGAGCCCGAGATCCGGAGGGGACCGAGGAGCATCCTCCGCGACGCCCTGGCCGGTGAGAAGCGGCCGCAGCCTGCCGGCAAGCCCGAGCCGGCGACGAGCTAGCGCGGCGGCGGGCACACCGTGGCCCTGACGACCACGCCAGGTCGACCCACCGCGCCGGTTCCTCCGGCCGGCTCCGCCCCGGTACCGGAGGATCGGGCGTTGTTCGCGGTCATGGCCCTCAGGATCTCGGTCGCCGCCGTCTTCGGCGCCCTCACGTACATCAGCTCGCCGTCCAACCTCTGGCTGGTCGTCGTGCTCGTCGTGGGCGTGTTCGCGATCGACACCAGGAACATCTTGACGCTCAAGAACTTCACGATCGTGTACATCCTCGTGGTCTTCGGGATCGGCGGGGCGGTGCTTCACTTCAGCCCACCGTCGATCTTCGGTGACGTCGCCGCCTACCTCGTGGCATTCCTCGCCGGATACACCTTCGCCTCCCTGCGCTCGACCACGGACACGGGGCGTCAAGGCGCCGGCCGGGAATCGTCCCGGGCCCGCCGCAGGGGCAGGCTCAATGCTGAGGCGATCGAGCGGTGCCTGCTCCTGCTGATCGGCCTGAACCTGCTGTTCCTTGCGCTGCAGCTCTACAAGTACGGGATCGTCGGGTTCTACCGGGGCGCGGGTCTCCTGGACCAGGCCCTCAGCTACGGGACGGCGGACGCCGCAGGTGGGGCCGAGCAGATCCTTCGGTTCGGCCTCAAGTTCAGCGGGATCGCACTCGTCGTCCTGTACGTCCGGGCCTGCTTCGAATCCAGCATCAAGATCAAATACAAGTACCCCATGGTCGTCTTGGTCGTCCTCCCGATCATCTCCCTCAACCGGTTCGACGCCCTGGTCGGCGCACTCACCGCGTTGGCCATCTTCGCCAGCGACGGCCGGCTGAGCGAGCGTCGCCGGTCGGTCCCGGCTCCGGCTGCGCCGACCCGAGCGGCGCCGGCCGCACCGTCGAGCCCCGGGATGACGCGAGGCCTCGCCATTGCCGTCGGCATCATCCTCGCGGCCACGACCGGTCTCTTCATCGCCGACCTCCGGAGCGGTTTCGGACGGACCAGCGGAGACCGACGGACCAGCAACCTCAGCCTGCTCACCAGCGAGCTTTCTCCCGTTCAGGCGTACGCCGACATCAAGGCCAACATCAACGTTCTCGGGCATCCCTACGGGCGCACCATCGTCCTGCCCGCCGTCTTCAAGGCAGTTCCCAGGGCGTGGTATCCGGACAAACCGCTGAACTCCGGCGCCTACTACATGTCCGTCGTCCGTCCCGGCGAGTTCGCTGCCGGCTTTGCCCTCCCCCCGACCTTCTTCGGCGACGCCTACCTCAGTTTCGGGTTCGGCGGCGCGATCGCCCTGTCCCTGGTCCTCGGGATGGTGACCGCGCGGCTCGACCTCGGCTACAAGCTGAGCGATCCGAGGCGGCTCTCGTGGTTCCTCCTGGCTTTCGCCAACTTCTATGGAGTCCTCCGGTACCCCATGTCGGAGAGCCTGGCCGGGATCCTGCTCACCCTGTCCGTCTTGTGGATCGCCGACCGCGTCTTTCGCGTCCCCGCCGGCAGCGATGCGATCGGGCAGGACGAGCAGCGGCCGCCGGCGACGCCAGCCGTGCGCCTGAGCCCGCACCGCTGAGGCAGCCGACCCGGCGAGACTCTCTTGGCTAGCATCCGACGGATGGCGGGGCCGACCTTCCCGCCGGCCTCGACCCGGGAGCTCACCGACGCCAGGCGGTCCGACGGACTGTGTGCATGGGTCTACGGACGTGTCGTGGTGTCGGGAAGCGCGCTGGTCCGCGGCTACCTCTCCCTGCGGTTCTTCCAGGCCGTCTACAAGCGGTTCTCCTGCGGCCCGGGCGCCCGGTGCTGGGGGAGGTTGCTCGTCGTGATGGACCCGGGCAGCTCGATCACGATCGGCGGCCGCTTCCACGCCGTCTCCGACGCCCGGCGTGCGGGCATCGCCCTGTACTCCCCCTGCAAGCTCCGCACGATGGCCGGCGCCGAGCTCCTCATCGGCGACAACGTCGGGCTCAACGGGACCTCGATCACGTGTCGGCGACGTATCGAGATCGGTGAGGGGGCCATGGTGGCCGCCAACGTGGTGATCATGGACTCGGACTTCCATCAGCAATGGCCTCCGGGCGACCGCTGGACGCCGACGGCGACCGAGGAGATCGAGCCGGTGTCCATCGGGCGCCACGTCTGGATCGGCGTGGGCTCGATCATCCTCAAGGGCGTGACCATCGGTGACAACTCGATCATCGGTGCCGGCAGCGTGGTGACGGGCCCGATCCCGTCGAATGTCATCGCCGCAGGCGTTCCCGCCAGAGTCCTCCGCCGGCTCGGGCCTGACCAGAGCGAGAGCCGGGAGATCCTTCCGTAGGGATCTAGCCCGACGCTCTCACGAGACGCCGCTGCGCCGACTCGGTCCACCGTCGCAGCCGTACCCGTGCCGGTGACCAGGGTGCGAGGCGGTCACCGAGGACACCCCGGGCCGCGCTCCGCACCACCGACCGGTTGAGGCGCTGGCCCAAGCGGTCGACCACGGCCCGCGCTTCGCGGGGTACGGCGAACACCTGGTCGTCGAGGATCGTGATGTGGTGGTCGGGGTGGATGTCGCGAAGGGCGTCGATCACCTGCACGATCGTCGGCCAGTCGTCCGGGTTGTACGGCGGCGGGGGGGCAGAGAGGAACTGACGGGCATCGTCGATGACGATGGAGTCGGCGGGGTGCCCTGCTTTCAGGGCGGCAAGCTCCGACAGCAACGGGCACTGGTCGACGGCGCCCCCGGTGGGCCCCCCGGACCAGTGGCCGTCGAGAAAGTAGAAGGTCGGGATCGACGGGTTGACCCACTCGGAGAGGACGTCGCCCGAATCGCCCATGACGAACTCGATGTTGGCGATGCCGCCCAGGCGGGCCTTCGTCCTCCGGTAGATGTCCTCGTCGAGCTCGATGGTGACGACCGCGGGGTAGATCTTCGAGAACTCACGGGCCCCCTCACCCTGGAATGTGCCGGTCTCGATGACCCGGGACAGGCCCAACGCAGCCCGCAGCTCGGCGGCAACGGTGATCGGCGCGGCGCCCATCCGCCGATCCTACTGTCGGTCCGCGCTCGCCCCGAGGGGTCAGCGGGGCGCGAACAAGATGTCGCAGACGACACCGTCCAGCGGTCCTCCAGGAACGCCGAATGGCGCACGAGGCTCGTAGCCGTAGGCCTCGAACTGGTCCAGCAGCTCGGCGGCGGACGTTCCCGCAGACCGGAGCAGCGGGTCGTGGACCTCGCACACGACGAGCGGCCGGCGACCGGTCAAGGTCGCCTTGGCTCCGGCCAATAGCTGTCCCTCGTAGCCCTCGACGTCCATTTTGACGAGCGTCAGCGGCGATTGTGGGGCCGACGCCTCCACCAGCTCGTCCAACGGGCACACGTCGACCTCGATGTCCTCGGCCCGCTCCCACGTGGCGACGAAGGAGCCGAAGCCACTGCCCCCCGGTAGGGCCGGCAGCCGCAGCGAAGCAGTCGACCGCTCGGACGAAAGCGCCAGTGGGACGATCTCGAGCTGGCGCAGCCCGTTCGCCTCCTTCAGCGTCCGGAGGCGCCCGATGTTGCGTGGTACCGGCTCGACCGCCCAGACGCAGCCCTCGGGGCCGACCGCCGCCGCCATCGCGCTGGCCATCAGGCCGACGTTGGCGCCGGCGTCGATGGCCCAGTCGCCGGGGCGCAGGTGGGACGCTACGAACCGGAGGAGCTTGGAGCTGTGGGCTCCGAAGAAGCCGGCCCTCTCCATGTAGTCAGAAAGGTCGGCGACGACCACGTGACCGTGGGCGTTGCGATAGGCGTAGACGCCCGAGGCGGCCAACCGCCGGGCGGCGAGGCGGACGGCCCCGCTCGCCGCAGGTGGTACCGGGACCTGACGGTGGATGCGCCGCGAGATCCGCCCGGCCGAGCCCGTCAGGCCGGCACGTAGGCGAGATCGGCCGAGCCTCTGACCCGCGGTGGCGTCGGTCATTGCCGGGTGGTGCAGAACACGATGTCGCCCGACTCGACCGATCCGTCGTCGACGGCGCCGTCGAGCGTGTAACGCTCGACGGGCGCGAACCCGGCGGCCTTCAGCAGGGCATGCACGTCGGCCCTGGTGTAGTACCGGAGACCGTACGGATGGTTGGCGGGGGGATCGGGATGCGTACCGGACTCGTCGATCATCAGCTGGAACACGAAGTGCCCGCCGGGCGAGAGGCGGGCCCGGGCGTCGGCGACGTAACGGGAGAACTGGGCCCGCGGCAGGTGCTGGAACACCAGGAACGAGTAGATCACGTCGAACCCCGAAACCGGCAAACCCGACAGACCCGTGCCGTCGATGACGAAGAACCTCACGTTCTCGTACGGCACCAGTCGCCGCGCCCGCCTCACCATCGATGGGCTGATGTCGGCTCCGTAACACATTGCCACCCGATGGCGGAGGTGGGCCTCGACCCGGCCGAGCCCGGCGCCGATGTGCAGGGTCACGGCGTCGGCACGGAGCACACCGAAGTCCTGCAGGAGGTCGACGACCTGCCGGCCTGACGCCAGACAGTCGTCGACGTTGTCGTACTCGCTGGTGACGGCGGGAACGGGCTTGAACTGACCCATGAGATACCAGTAGAGCCGGGGACTGACCGATCGGCTGGCCCAGTACTTCACCCGGGACAGGGTTCGAACGCTCATTGGAGTCGTGGTCTCGTCACCCCGCCGAATGGGTCACGGTAGGAGGCCACCCCTGCGGCCGAGCCTGGCTGGTCGGTACGATCCCCATCGGCGTCAGAGCCGACACGACCGGAGACGATCTCCCCGCCAGTCTTCACGGCGGGTGTGGAGTGGCCGTGCCGTCGGAAGGCGATCCAGGCCAGGAGCGCGCCGACCAACGATCCGGCGGCCAGCCCGGAAGCGGCACCGACCGAGCCCTCCACTACCGCGCCGGCGAGACCGAGGACGAGGATCAGGGGTGCACCGAGCGATCGCAACGGCAGGCTCCGCCGGGCCGCGCCGAGCGCGCGCAGCCCGACCGCGATGGCCAGCATCCACGCCGCTCCCGTCGTCAGGAACGCCATCGGCACCAGCAGATCGCGGCCGGCGGCCCAGTTGTCGCCGAGGGCGGCTTCGCCGAGGTGGGCAGGCACGAGGCTGACGGCCAGCGCCCAGAGCGCGGTGGCCAGCGACGCCACAAGGCCCAAGGCGAGCACCAGCCGGGAGACCCTCCTCGGCGTCTCCGCCACCTTGACCGCTTCGGGCAGCCCCACGAGGAGCAGGCCGGCGAACATCACCGTCAGCGGGCTGAAGAGGAGGGTGCCGGCCCTGAGCTGGCCCACGGTGAGGACCTCGCCGACGAGGCCGATGACCAGGACCGTCACCTGGATGACGCCGTTGATCATGATCAGCTCGTAGAGGTACGGGACTCCGAGGTCCCGGTACCGGCGCTGCCAGTCCCAAGCGGCGCCCAGCGCCGGGCGTAGCCCGGTCTGTGCCCATCCGGCGCCGCACGCCACGACCGCGGCGCCGCCGAACGCGACGGCAAGTCCGACGACCCCCGGCCGCCCGGCCAGGACGAGGCCGCCCACGACGATCGACTGAAGGGCGAGCCAGAGCCCGTCGTTGGCCGCCGCCGCCGCGGTGCGTCCGCGGGCAAGGAGCAGGTAGCGGTAGGTGTCCTGCACGAGAAGGGCCGGCATGCCGAGCCCCAGGACGACCAGCACCACGCGTGGCGTCGCACCGATGACGGCGGCCACGCCCATCAGGACGAGCCCCGCAGCGGCACCCAGGGCGGCGGCGGCCCCCAGGGCCTTGACGCCCTCCGCTCGCTGGGACTCCGGGTCCGCCCGCGTCAGCCGGACGACGAACGGTTCTGCGACGAGAGAACGGGCACTCCACAGAGCCAGGATGTACAGCGCGAACCCAAGGCTGAAGGTGCCGAACTGCTCGGGGTTGGAGTAACGGGCGGCGACCGCGGCGACGCCGAAGTTGGTGATGCTGGAGAGGCCCTGGTCGACGATCCCCCAGCGGACACGGTGCGCACCGGCCGAGCGCAGCGCCGCCGGGAGGCGCCAGAGCGCCGCAGCGGCGTCGGGGCCGGGCGTCGCGCGGACCCGCGACTTCACCGGGCCTTCGGACCGAGGCCCAGCTTCACTGCACCTCACCCACGGCCGGAGAGCGACGACCTTCGGCGGGCCCCCGGCCGTCGGCGACTGCGACAGCGTCGCGCCATTGGGCGGCGACGATCTCGGGCATGAAGTCGGCGAGTTGCTCACGAGCCCGAGCCGACAGGCGCCGACGGAGGGACGGGTCAGCCATGAGGGCCGCCACCGCCTCGGCGAAAGGTCCGGCACGTCGCTCCCGCACGAGCGCCGAGTGCCCGTCGACGAGCCCGAGGCCCTCGTTGGCGACCGGGCTCAGCACGCAGGCGCGGCCGGCGCCCACAGCGTCCACGGTCTTGTACAGGGCGCCCACACCCAGCTTCATCGGCGCCATCACGACCGCGGCCTCGGCGTAGACGGCGTTGAGGTCGGGGACATCGGCCCTGAGGTCGATGCCGGCCCGGCGGGCCGCCTCGCGCAGTGGTTCCAAGGGCTTGCGGCCGGCGACGACCACGGAATCGGGGCTGATCCCCAGCTTGGCCAGCGCCGGCACAAGGTCCGAGCAGACCCACATCGCGGCCTCGTGGTTCGGGCCGTAGAACAGGTTGCCCACGAACACCACCCGCGTGCCGTCGTCGGGCAGCGGGTGCGTGCCCGGCGAGAGGGGGATGGTACCGACGCTGGGGGAGATGGCGGCAGCATCCGCCTGGCTGTGGGCGACGGCAACGGCGGCGGTGTCGGATATCCATCGGTCAAGGCGCTGGATTCGCCGTCCTTCCAGGCGCCAGAACAGACCGCGGAACCCGGGCAAAGAGTTCGCCCGCACCAGGCTGCTGCCCCCGAGGTCGTCGATGAAATCGATCAGGGAACCTGCGGGTATCCGGCGGGGAACGGCCCGGTTGGTCACGAAGACGGTCACGTCGTGGTCGGCTGAGGCGATCCTGCGCCGCAGGTCTCGCGGCATATGACCCTGGACGTAGGCGACGGTGACGGGTCGCACGGTTGACAGCGCCGCGCCCCGCACCAGACCCCGGGGCTTCTCCACCCAGCGCGACCGCCGGGGAAGGTCGAGATCGGCCAGCCACGAGACCACCTCGACGTCCCAGTTCGCTTTCAGCGCCTCGACGATCTCCCACGCCCGGCGCTGGTCACCCCTGCCGTCGCGGCGAGGGGCTCGCGGGGAGACGAGCAGGACGCTTCCGTTCTCTGGGGTGTCACTCGGCACTATGCGCACCTATCCGCCGGCCAGGCGTTCGAACCGCGACCTTCGCCCGCTGCGGCCGGAGCGGCCAAGTCTACCCGGAGCCCGGCGATGGGCATCATCTGCCAGCCAGCTCCTCGTAGAGGTCTGCGTAACGACCGGCGACGGTGGACCATCCGGGAAGATCGACGGCGCCGCGCACCGGGCCTTCCGCCACCGCTTGGCGGAGTACGTCGGCCCAGGCCCGGGCGCCTGCCCCATCGACCATCAGGCAGTGCCGGCCGAGCACCTCGGTGGCCACGTCGGCCCTCGTGTCCATGACCACGCGGGTGCCCACCTCGGCCGCCTCCAGAATGGGCAGACCAAAGCCCTCTGTCGTCGTCGTGTAGAGCAGGGCGGCGGCGGCGGCCATCAGCTCATCAACCTCGGTGGCCGTAGCGGTGGCCACAATGGTCGCGCCGAGCTGCTCGAGCTGGCCCTGCTGGCCGGCGGTGAGACCGGCCCGGGCCAGCACCACGAGCGGCAGAGGGTCGGGCGCGGCAGCGTGGTACTCCCGGTAGGCGGCGACCATGAGGTCGACGCGTTTGCGAGGGTCGGCGGCACCGCCGAAGGCGAGGATGTGGCACCGGGGAGCGAGCGGCCATGGCAGGCGACGCATGCCGTGGGGGATCACCTCCACCCGGCCGGCGAGCTGGGGAATGGCCGCCTCCACCTGCGCCCTCGTCCGGTCACTGATGGCCACGACCTTCGAGGCGCGCCGCAGGCACGCCTCCAACAGCAACCCGGCCAACCGGTCCTGCGGGCGTCCCCGGCGCCGGTCCCGGTACATCAGGTCGTGCACCGTGACGAGGCTGCGCCGGCCGGGGAACACCGGTCCGAGGTTGGAGGCGAAGTGCACGACGTCGCATCCCCACGTTCTCGGGTCGAGCCGGGGTGAGACGTCGAACGGCCCCGACCGGGCCAGCGTGGACAGCACCGCCGCCCTGCCCCACACCCCCTGGCCCTGCCACAGTCGTGTCTCGACCGACGGGCGCGCCGTAGCCAGGGCAGCTGTCAGCCGGTCGAGGAACGTGGCGATACCCAGTCCCCGCACCGCCATCCGGGCGTCGATCAGCACCGTCGTCGCCGGCATGGCTACGGTCGGCCGGGCCGGGTGCCGTTCCGAGAGAGATGCGCCAGCCGCAGCGACTCGTGTTCGTGCTCGACGAGTGCACGCCAAGCATCGAGGCCGCGCGGAGGCGTGAACCCGGCGGCCAGCAGCTTCTCGGAACGGACGCCCTGGCCCCGGAGCACCAGCTCGAGCCATCGCAGCCGCGACACCAGCCGGGGGACGGCGCCGGCCGTGGCTGCCAGCGGGGCGAGGCCGACGTCGACCACCTTCGACGGCACGGTGATCGTCCGTCGGGTCCCGAACAGCTCGAGCAGACCGCGAGCGGTGATGCCCTCCCATGGCTGGAGGACGATCCCCAGCGCCTCCTGGCTGGTCGCGGCGAACAGGATCCCGAGCATCACGTTGTCGGCCAGGGCCACGGGGACGGGTCGGTCCGGGCCACCGGCGACCGGCAGCACGGGCAACCGGCTCGCAAGCCGTGCGAGCGAACGGGTGGCCGGGCGGCCGTCGCCGTAGACAGAGGTAGGGCGGTAGACGACGACCTCCGTCGGGGCTTCGATACCCTCCTCGGCGGCGGCGAGGAGGGCCCGTTCCCCGGCCGCCTTCGACCGCCCGTAGGGCGAAAGGGGCTGGTGACCAGCGGTTTCGTCGAGCGGGTCGCGCCGTCCCTGCACCGCGGCGGTGCTGACGTGAACCAGCCGGCGGACTCCGGCCAGACGGGCCGCGTGGGCCAGGACGGCCGGCTGCACCGCGTTGGCCGCGAGCAGCTCCTCGGAGTTCGCGGCCCGGGAGTCGGCGGTGCCCACGGCGTTCACCACGACGTCGAAGCCCCCCAGGGCGGAGACCTGGCGCCGGAACGCCTCGTCATTGGCCCGCCGCCAGCGCCTCGCGGCTTCCCGGGCGTCGCCTCGCATCCCGCCGACCGTCGGCGAAACCCGCACCTTCTCGACCGGCGACACGTCGACGCCCGACCGAACGCCGAGGAGGACCACGTTCGAGCCGATGTAGCCGGAGGCACCCACCACGCCGATTCTCACCGCCGGCTCGTTTTCCCGGTCAAGCGTCCCGAGCCTCCTCGTACCCAGTCCCTGCCACCTGGGGCCACGGTTGGGCGCCTGGACCTACCGCCGAGGAACAGCCTTGCGGGGTCGTCGTCGTGCCCGGAAGATACACGGCCGGGAGAGGAAGGCGGTCATCCGCGCCGGCCAGATTCAGGTCCTACCCGGCGTCGCCGGGCGCTGACGTCGACGAGCCCGGGTCGATCCACCCTGGGTTACGCGCTCGTTCCACAAGATCCGCATCCCAAGAGGCGCCGGAGCAGCCGGATTCCATGACCACGACGCTCCTGAGCGGGCTGTTTGCGTTGGGCGTCAGCGTCGCGGCGTCGCCGATCGTGCTGGTTCTCCTGCGCCGAGGGAACGTCATCGACCGACCCTCAGATCGGTCCTCGCACCTGGCGCCGATGCCTCGAGGGGGCGGGGTCGCCCTCGCGCTGGGGGCGCTCGCCGCTCTTTCGGTCACCCCGGCCGTCGAAGGGAGCGATCGGTGGGCCATCGGGCTGACGGCGGCCATGTTCGGCCTCATCGGTCTGGTGGAGGACGTTGTCGGCATCAAGGTGCTTCACCGCCTCGCCTGCCAGTTCCTCGCCGCCGGAGTCGGCGTGTTCCTCCTCCGCGACGACCTGACCGGACCGACCGTGTGACGCTGCGTCTTTGCGGTCGTCGTTGTGTTCTGGCTCATGGCATTCGTCAACGCCTACAACTTCATGGACGGTGTTGACGGCATCTCGGTGGTGCAGGCGGTCACCGCCGGCATCGCCTGGCTCCTGGTCGGAACCCAAGTGGAGAGCCCCGTCCTGGCCTTCGGCGGCGCCATCGTGGCAGGCGCCGCGCTCGGTTTCGCGCCATTCACGTGCCGAGGGCGAGGATGTTCCTGGGAGACGTCGGCAGCTACTTCATAGGTGCGTGGCTCGCGGGCGTGGCCGTTCTAGGCCTGCGTGAAGGAGTGCCGCCGGAGGCGGTCCTCGCGCCACTCGTTCGCTACCTCGCCGACACCGGCATCACACTCGCCCGCCGGATCCTCCGGGGCGAACGCTGGTACCTGCCCCACCGCGAACATGCCTATCAGCGCCTGGGGGCAGCCGGCTGGTCGCACATGAGGGTTTCCCTGTTCGTCGGCGTGTGTCTCGGCGCCTGCGGGGCGCTCGGTATGGTCAGCCTGGGCGACTCGTTGCTGCTCCGAGTCGTGGCCGACCTCGGCATCGCGCTGATCCTCATCGCCTACGTGCTCTCGCCGAGGTGGCTGAGCGCTCGGAGGAGGAGGGCGCTGCCTGCACCGCCCCGCACCGTCCGTGACCTGGGGTCGCGCGCTCCCTAGCTCAGTCCGGCCGGCCGAGGATCATCCCAGCCCCGACCGTGGCGTTGGTGGCCTCGTCGATGACGATGAAGCTGCCGGTCAGGCGGTTTCGGCGGTACTCGTCGAACATCAGCGGCGCCGTGGTGCGCAGCGTCACCCTGCCGATCTGGTTCAGTGAGAGGCCGGTGGCGGTCTCGTCCCGGTGGAGCGTTGTCACGTCCAGCCGGTAGCGCAGCTCCCGAACGATGGCCCGCACCGTCCTGGTTGTGTGCTTCACCGCGTAGCGGCCGCCGGCCATGAGGGGCTGGTCGACCATCCAGCAGACCATGGCGTCGATGTCCTGGCCCACCGATGAGTGGTTGTGGGGACGGCAGATCATGTCGCCCCGGCTGACGTCGACGTCGTCGGCGAGGCGGATGGCCACCGACATGGGCGAGAACGCCTCGTCCACGGGCCCGGCATGGGTGTCGATCGACTCGATCGTCGACGTCATCCCCGACGGCAGCACCACCACCTCGTCGCCGGGGCGGAACACTCCTCCCGCCACCTGGCCGGCATAGGCCCGGTAGTCGTGGTGGTCGTCGGACTGGGGGCGCACCACGTACTGCACCGGGAACCGGCAGTCGACGAGGTTTCGGTCGGAGGCGACGTGCAGTTCCTCCAGGTGCACCAGCAGGGGCACGCCCCGGTACCACGGCATGTTGTCGGACTTGGTGACGATGTTGTCGCCGTGAAGGGCCGACACCGGGAAGAAGCTGAGGTCGCCGACCTCCAGGCGGGTGGCGAAGGCCCGAAAGTCGTCGTGGATGGCGTCGTAGACCTGCTGGTCCCAGTCGACGAGGTCCATCTTGTTGACGCAGACGATCACATGCGGCACCCGCAGCAGAGTGGCGAGGAAGGCGTGGCGCTGGGACTGCTCGAGCAGGCCCTTGCGGGCGTCGATCAGGATCAGGGCCACGTCGGCCGTCGAGGCGCCCGTGACCATGTTGCGGGTGTACTGCACGTGGCCGGGGGTGTCGGCCAGGATGAACTTGCGTCGGCCGGTGGCGAAGTAGCGGTAGGCGACGTCGATGGTGATGCCCTGCTCCCGCTCGGCCCGCAGCCCGTCAGTGAGCAACGCCAGGTTGACGTAGTCGTAGCCCCGCTGCGTGCTGGAGCGCTCGACCGCCTCGAGCGTGTCCTCCAGGATCTGCTTGGAGTCGTAGAGGAGGCGCCCGATCAGGGTGCTCTTGCCGTCGTCGACGGAACCGGCGGTGGCAACCCGCACGAGATCCATCAGAAGTACCCGTCCTTCTTGCGGTCCTCCATGGCGGCCTCGGAGAACCTGTCGTCGGCCCGGGTGGCTCCGCGCTCGGTGATCCGGGTGGAGGCGACCTCGGCGATGACGGCCTCGACGGTGGTGGCCGAGGACGCGACCGCCCCGGTGCAGGACATGTCGCCCACCGTGCGGAAGCGCACCATCATCTCGGCCGGCTCCTCGTGGGGAAGGGGCTCGACCACGGGGCCCACGGCCAGGAGCATCCCGTCCCGGGGGACGACCACACGGCGGTGGGCGTAGTAGATCGACGGAAGCTCGAGGTCCTCACGAGCGATGTACTGCCATACATCGAGCTCGGTCCAGTTGGAGATGGGGAAGGCGCGGATGTGCTCGCCCTTGTGGACCCGCCCGTTGTAGATCGACCACAGCTCCGGCCGCTGGTTCTTGGGGTCCCACTGCCCGAACTCGTCCCGGAAGGAGAACACCCGCTCCTTGGCCCGGGCCTTGTCCTCGTCGCGCCGGGCGCCGCCGAAGCAGGCGTCGAAGCCGTACTGCTCTATGGCGTCGAGCAGGGTGACGGTCTGGAGCCGGTTCCTCGAAGCCAGGGGACCGCCGACTTCCACCGCCCGACCGGCGTCGATGGAATCCTGCACGCTGGCCACCAGCAGGCGCTCGCCGATCTCGGCCATCTTGCGATCGCGGAAGTCGAGAACCTCGGGGAAGTTGTGCCCGGTGTCGATGTGCATGACGGGGAAGGGGAACCGTGCCGGCCGGAACGCCTTCTCGGCCAGTCGCAGCAACACCAGGGAGTCCTTGCCCCCGCTGAACAGCAGCACCGGCCGCTCCAGCTCGGCGGCCACCTCGCGCAGGATGAAGATGGCCTCGGATTCGAGCGCGTCGAGGTGCGACAGCTCGTAGGGGTGCACGTCGGTTCGGGGGAAGACGCTCATCTAGCTGGGCTCATCTAGCTGGGATCATCGAGCTGGGCTCGTCTGGCCGCCATCATCTTGGCAGGGCCGCCCAGACGGCTTCGACCGACTCCTCGACCGTCTGTTCGTGCGTGGGTACCACCAGCTCGGGGTGTAGGGGTGCCTCATAGGGGTCGTCCACGCCGGTGAGACAGCTGATCTCGCCCACCTTCTGGCGGACGTAGAGGCCCTTCACGTCCCGGTGGACGCAGACCTCCGATGGCGTGGCCACGTGCACCTCGAAGAACCGGGGCCCGTGCAGCATCCTGACCTCCTCACGGGTGGCCCGGTAGGGCGAGACCAGGGCGCAAATTGCGATCACGCCGTGGCGGCTGAGCAGGTTCGCCACGAACCCGACCCGGCGGACGTTCTCGTCGCGATCGGCCTTGCAAAAGCCCAGGTCACGGCCGAGCAGGTCCCGGAGGACGTCACCGTCGAGCACCTCGACCGGGTAGCCCTCGGCCAGGAGTCGCCGGGCCAGGGCGTCGGCGATCGTCGTCTTGCCCGCCGACGGCAGGCCCGTAAGCCAGATGGTGAGGCCATCGGCCAGACGGTGGCCTTCGCTCCGTTTTGCGGCGGGGTCAGGCGAGGGTTCCACGGGTCTACGGCCTGATGGTCAATGCGTCGCCTGTGGCGCTGGATGTCTCGTCAAATGTTGCGGGCAATGTGGCGGGCCCTCAGGCCTGGGAAGCGGCGGATGCTGCCTCGATCACGATACCGGCCAACTCAGGCCGGCATAGGACGAGGTCGGGCAGCCAGGCGTCGGGCCGGTTGTAGCGGAGAGGCGAGCCGTCGAGGCGCGACGCGTGCAGGCCGGCGGCGAGTGCCACGGCCACCGGGGCGGCGCTGTCCCACTCGTACATACCCCCGGCGTGCAGGTAGGCGTCGACCTCGCCCCGCACCACGGCCATGGCCTTGTACCCGGCCGACCCCATCGGCACCAGTTCGGCCCCGAGCCGTCGAGCGACGGCCGTGGCGACCGCCGGGGCCCGGGTGCGGCTGACCGCGATCCGCAGCGGCCTGCCCTCTTCCGTGGGAGGGACCACCGGCGGGGGACGGGTCGAGAAGGTCGTCGACAGGCACGGAACGGACACCGCCCCCGCCGCCAGCCCTCCGTCGACCACCAGGGCCACGTGCACGGCCCAATCGTGCCTGCCCTCCGCGTATTCCCGGGTGCCATCCAGCGGGTCGACGATCCAGACGCGCGTCGCCCCGAGGCGGACAGGGTCGTCGACCGCCTCCTCGGAGAGCACCGCGTCCCCGGGGCGGACCTCGTCGAGGCGCCGGACGACCAGCGCGTGCGACTGCCTGTCGCCCTGGCCGCCCAGCTCGACAGGGGCCACGTCGCCCAGCTCCCGGCGGAGGCGGAGCAGCAGCGAGCCAGCCTCCGCGGCTACCTCGGCAGCGAGGGTGTGGTCGCCGGGCCCGTGGTCCCGGTTCACACCGGCGACGGTACCCGGCCCCGCCCGGGTCGCTCGGATGCCGCATGGTAGAGAGGGGCGGTGAACGGAGCACGATCGGCGCTCGTCGCCGTCCTGGTGGTGGCCGCGGTCGGCGTGGTGGGCTGCCGCAACCAGTCCGACCAGCCCGGTCACCCCGCCGGCGGGCCCACCACCACGGCAGTGGCAGGCACGAGCACAACCAGGCCCGTCGGCACCGGATCCGGCACGAGCTTCTGCGTTCCAGCCAAGGCCCTCGACGCCTCGCTGGTGGCGGTGGGCGAGGCCAAGAGCCCCGATCAGCTTCGTGCCGCCGTCGTCGGTTCGCAGTCGGCCTTCGACACTGCTCGCGTCGCCTCCACGCCTGAGCTCTTCGGCGACGTGGAGGTCCTGGTCGGCGCCTACGGCCAGCTGTTCGTCGGGATGGAGGCTGCGGGCTACGATCTGAACAGGCTCTCGGTGGGGGCCTTCCAACCACTGCTCGCGCCTGAGGTCAAGGCGTCGTCGGGACGGCTTCGGGACTATGTCAACAACGTCTGCTAGCTCTTCGCCATCGGTGAGAGGGCCCTGGTCGTGGCGGGCCGACCTGACCCTCCTCGTGGTGGGGATCGTCGCCGTGGTCGCGCTGGCGGCGTGCGGTGGCTCGGACAAGAAGGCCACCACCACCACCATCTCGCCGCTGACCACGACCAAGTCGATCGACACCAACTTCACGGGGGCGGGCAGCGCCGAGTTCTGCGACCTGGCCAAGACCCTCAACACCGACATCAGCGGTGCCACCGGCGGTAGCACAGCCCAGCTCAAGGCCGACCTCGAGAAGGCGGACGCGGCGATCCACAGGGCTGTCGACATCGCCCCGGCCGAGATCAAGCCCGACGTCAAAGTGATCGCCGACAGCTTCACCACGGCGGTGACTGCCATCGCCGGCGCCAACTACGACCTCACCAAGGTGCCGCCCGCCGCCTTGGCCACCTTCCAGACGCCCGAGTTCTCGAATTCGGCGGCGAGGCTCCAGGCATACATGACCGATGTCTGTAAGGTCCGCAGGTGAGCCGCTAGCATCGGTTGTTCGCGGCATGATCGGCGGGATGGCGGAGGACGATGGGCACAGACGGTGAGCGGACCCGCTCTCCACACATCAGGGCGGCAGCACAGGACCTGACCATGCGCTGGTTGGGCAATCACCGCGGGTTCGTCCAAGCCGGTGTCGACGGGGTGGCCTGGGCCAGCGCCCTCCTTTTCGCCACGCTCCTCCGGTACGACTTCAACAGTAGCGCCAGGCTGAGCGGGCTCCTCACACTGATCCCGGCGGCGGTCATCGTCCACGCTCTGGCCGGTCTGGCGTTCGGCACCTACACCGGACGCTCCCGATTCGGCAGCTTCGACGAGGTGAACTCGTTGGTCAAGGCCACGGCGCTCACCTCGATGTTCCTGGCGGGCTTCAGCCCCATGTTCGACCCGCGGCTCGCCCCGCTCAGTGTCCCGTTCATCGGAGCGGTCACCGCCCTGGTGGAGATGGCCGGCCTGCGCTACTGCTGGCGCCTCGCCATGGAGCGCCGGAGGCGCCCGTCGGGCGAGAGCTGCCACCGGCTGCTGGTGTTCGGCGCCGGCGAGGGCGCCGGTCAGGTCATTCCCGCCCTGCTCCGCGATTCGGAGAGCGCCTACCTGCCGGTCGCCCTCCTCGATGACGACCCCACCAAGCGCAAGCTGCGCATCATGGGCGTGCCCGTCCTGGGGGACCGGTCCCGGCTGGTGGAGGTGGCGGCGGAGACCGACGCCGACACCCTCCTCATCGCGGTCCCCAGCGCGGGCGCCGACCTGGTCACCGAGCTGAGCGAGCTGGGGCGCGTGGCGGGCCTCGACGTCAAGGTCCTCCCCCACATCCGGGACTTGTTCGGGGGCACGGTCGACGTCGCCGACATACGCGACGTCACCACCGCCGACCTGCTCGGGCGCCACGAGATCCACACCGACCTGGACGCCATCGCCAAGTACCTGAGCGGCAAGAGGGTCCTGGTGACAGGGGCGGGCGGCTCGATCGGCTCCGAGCTGTGCCGCCAGATCTACCGTTTCGCGCCAGCGCAGCTCGTCATGCTCGACCGTGACGAGTCCGCCCTCCACGCCGTGCAGCTCCGGATCGAGGGACGGGCGCTCCTCGACTCACCTGACCTGGTACTCGTCGACATCCGCGACCGCCGGGCGCTGGGCGAGGCACTGCTGAAGCACCGTCCCGAGGTGGTCTTCCACGCCGCCGCCCTGAAGCACCTGACCATGCTCGAGCGCCACCCGGCCGAGGCGGTCAAGACCAACGTGTGGGGCACGCTCGACCTGTTGGAGATGGCGGAAGCCGCCGGCGTCAGCAGGTTCGTCAACATCTCCACCGACAAGGCCGCCGACCCGTGCAGCGTCCTGGGCTACACGAAGCGCATCACCGAACGCCTGACCAGCCATTTCTCGTCCACCACCGGCTCCGCGTACCTCAGTGTCAGGTTCGGCAACGTCCTGGGCAGCCGCGGCTCGGTGCTGACCACCTTCCAGAACCAGGTCGAGCGCGGCGGGCCGGTCACCGTCACCGACCCCGACGTCACCCGCTTCTTCATGACCGTCGAGGAGGCCGTGCAGCTGGTGATCCAGGCCGGCGCCATCGGGCGGCCGGGAGAGGCGCTTGTCCTCGACATGGGCAAGCCGGTGTCCATCGCAGAGGTGGCCAGGCTGATCGCGGCTCGCTCGGAGCGGCCCGTCAGCATCGAGTTCACCGGCCTGCGGCCGGGCGAGAAGCTGCACGAGGTTCTGCTGGGGGCCGGCGAGGTCGACGTCCGGCCTGCGCACCCGCTGATCTCGCAGGTCGAGGTCCCGCCGCTCGACCCGGCGCGAAGCCGCGCCATCGACGTCACCTGCGCCCAGGGGGAGCTGGTCGGGAACCTGCGGCACCTCTGCACCCTGGAGATCGTCGACGCGTAGCTCGGGATCGACGGCGAAACGCCGCTGTGTCGCCCTTCATCAGGCTCGCCGGTAGGATAGGTCGATGCCGGAGGCAGGTTCGGGAACAGAGCTGGAGCTGCGCGACTATCTGCGCGTACTCACTCGCCGGAAGATGGTTGTCATCTTCACGGTGCTGGTGGTCGTAGGAGTGTCGCTCCTGACGTCGTTCCTCCAGGAGCCGATTTATCGGGGCACGGCAAGACTGCTTCTCCAGGCTCGCGCCTCGGAGTCACCCTTCGACCCTTCTACCGGCCAGCGCGTCGATCCCGACCGGGCACTCGTGACCGAGATCGAGGTCCTCAAGAGTCAGATGGTTCAGGAGGAGGTTCGGCGACAGCTCGGCTCGGCACCGACGGTGACGGCGTCACCCCTCGGACGCACCGACGTCGTCACTGTCAGCGCGGACAGCACGGATCCGAAGCGAGCGGCCGAGGTCGCCAACGCCTACGCCACGGCGTACATCAATCTCAAGCGCAAACAGTCGGTCGACGGCCTCTTGACCGCAGGCAAGGAGATCCAGGAGAAAGTCACAAGCTTCCAGAAGCAGATCGACGACTTGGACGCCCAGGTGGCGGCTGCCGCAAGTCCCAACCAGGCCGCGGTCCGTGAGTCGCTGAGCGCCCAGCGAACTGCGCTGGTAGAACAGCAGGCCCTCTTCAAGGAGACTCTCGACAAGCTGACCGTCGACGCCAACCTGGCCACTGGCGGCGCCCAGCTCGTGGGAACGGCAACAGTTCCGACGGCCCCGATCAAGCCGACGCCGACGCGAAGTGCGGTTCTGGCCACTCTCGTGGGTTTGCTGCTCGGCATCGGCCTCGCGTTCCTCGTGGAGTACCTCGACGACACGCTCAAGACCAAGGAGGAGCTCGAGCGTGTCGCCGGCTCGGTGCCTGTCCTCGGGCTGATTCCGTCGGTGGACAGGTGGAAGACCATCGACGAGGCCTGGCTGGTATCACGGGACGAGCCGCGCTCGTTACCGGCGGAGGCGTACCGCACCTTGCGCACGGCCACCCAGTTCGTGGCCATCGACAGGCCGATGGGGACGCTGCAGATCACGAGCCCCAGTGCGGGCGACGGCAAGACGACCACCCTGACCAATCTCGGTGTCGCCCTGGCCACCGCCGGACAACGCGTCATCCTCGTCGACTGCGACCTGCGGCGTCCTCGCCTTCACCATTTCTTCGGACTGTCCAACGAGACGGGCTTCACATCGCTGCTCGTGGGCGACAGCCCCATCTCTGCCGTGCTCCAGCAGGCCCCTGGTGTTCGCAGGCTCCGGATCCTGCCGTCGGGGCCCCTTCCGCCCAACCCTTCCGAGCTTCTCTCCTCCGAGCGCACCGCCGAGGTGTTCGCGGCGCTGAGGGCGGAAGCCGACATCGTGCTGATCGACTCGCCGCCGGTGCTTCCAGTCACCGACGCCCTCGTGCTGTTCCGGCAGGCCGACGCCGCCATCATGGTGTTCTCGGCCCGGAAGACCACGAGGAAGCAGGCTTCCACCGCCCTGCAGATGGCCCAGCAGGTTGACGCGCCGTTGGTCGGTGCCGTCCTCAACGGGGTCTCCCTCAAGAAGGGTTACAGCAACTACAACTACGCCTACTACTACGCCACCGACGGGCCCAACAGTTCCAAACCGGCGGTGCTCGAGACCAAGGGATCCAACGGCTCCAAGCCCTCGAAGTCCTCCAAGGCCAAGGTGCGGCCATGAGCGCCGACGAGACCCGGCGGTAGCGTCGCCCATGGGTTGGTGCTCCGAATTCGGCTGCCGGATCGACCCGAGCTGCGACCATCCGATGATGGCCGGTCGGCAGTCCTGCGCCTGCGAGGTATGCGGCATCGGTTGTGCCGGCCGTTTCGGTGGCTGCAAGGACGTGTGGGCAGCTGGACCGAAGCCCCGCCCGGCGCGAAAGGGAGTCTCTACGGCGCCCGGCCATCGCCCGACCACCGTGCTGCCGGCGATCGCGGCCACCGCCGGCGCCGGGATCCCGGCTGTGCCCTCCGGGCCACTGCAGGTCGCCCCGCTCGCTGACGAACGGCTCCAGACACTCAACGACACGATGGATCGGATGGGACGCCAGCTACGGGGATTGGTCAAGCTGCTGAACCAGCAGCAAGAGCAGCTCCCGAACCGTTCGGCAGCCGCGGCTCCCGACGATCATCAGCTGTCGGAGCTCGGCGAGACCGTGGACCGAATGGGCAGGGAGCTGCGCGGCGTGCTCAACCTCTTGATCCAGCAGCAGGCCACCCTGGCCAGGCTGACCCATGGCCAGGCATCCCCGCCGCCGCCAGTGGCCCCCGCAGGCGCCGGGTCTCACCGTTCGACGGAGTCCGCCGACTAACAGGCAGAACGGGCGCAGCGTGGTGCGCCTTGACTGAAGGTGCGACACGGAGGCGGTGAGGAGCACCAGCAAACTCGGGCGAGAGCGGGCCGCGGCGTCGGGGACTTCTCCTGGCTCCGGCCGTCCCGCCCAAGGTTGAGGACGCCGAAGTCCAGTCGCCGATGTCAGGGGTCCGAACGAAGCAGAAGCCCCTGGGAGAGTCTCCCAGGGGCTTCTGACTTCCAAATGAGAACGACCGCGGGAAACCCTTGCTCGGAGAATTTCCTCGGTTCCCGCTGGGTTCGACGCGCCCGTTCAGGCACGTCGACCGTTAATCGTCGTCGTCGTCGTCGTCTATCGGTCCCCCTGGCGAGACGTTGATGCAGCCGAAGGCCTCCAGGAGAGCATCGAAGATCCCGCCGAAGAAGGGGCCGAACGCGGCACGCAGGAACAGCAGGATCGGGCAGACGATCGCCGAGATGCTGAACTGGGCGGAGTCACCCCCGGTGACGACGAGTGCTGCCGCCGGTCCGGCATCCGGAGCCGCCTCCGCCTTGTCAGCCACGAGGAGGAGCATGGTCGCCAGCAAGGCGACCCCCACCAGCAGCGACACGATCCGTCGTGCCGGAGCATGCCCTCGGCTGCCGACAATCACAACGTCTCCCACCATACGATTCTCCGATCGTTGTTCCCGCCAAAGTCCCACTCGGGAGTATAGCCACCTCGCGTCCTGCAACGCGACTTTCCGGATGACCTGGCATGATCTTCGTGCAGCCGTCGCGGGGAGTCAAGGCGGAAGCCCAACGGATGTGAAATGTGAGAACGATCGAACGAACAGATCCATCCCCGCCCCGGTCGAGGCGTCGGCGACCGCTCCTCCTGCTGGCCGCCCTCCTGTTGGCCGCCGCCACTGCGTTCGGCCTGTTCTACGGGGTCAGATCGGCCGAGGCCGCGCTGGAGGGGAAGGCCTCGCTTCTGAGGGCCGAGAGCCTGTTGCGCCAGCGCAAGGTGTCCGACGCCAGAGCCGAGCTGGTGCGGGCCCAGCAATCGTTCACCCGTAGCAGCCAGGCCGCTCACACCCTCACTCGCTACCTTCCGGGTATCAAGGCCGTCCCCCTGGTCGGATCCCAGGTCAAAGGGGTGGAGGTCTTCGCCGACGCCGGCGTCCAGCTGTCCGACGCCGGGGTCCGCCTGGCCGACGCCGCTGGCGCCATCGTGGACCCCGAGAACCAGGAGCTCGAGCTTTCCGCCGCCCTCGACCAGCTCCGCGATGTCCAGGAGCTGCTCCGTTCGGGCATCACCAGCCTCGAGGCGGCGTTCGCCAGCGTCGAATCGCTCGACGGCGACCACCTGATCCGACCGCTGGGTAGGGCGCGCACCGACCTCTCCCGACGGTTGCCGGAGATGAAGACCAGGGCCGTTGACGCGGACGAGGCCCTCGCCTCCCTGATCACCTTCGCCGGAGGCGACGGCCCCCGCCGCTACCTCGTTCTGTCCCAGAACCCCGACGAGGTACGGCCGACAGGTGGGTTCATCGGCACCTACGGCGTGCTCCAGGCGGACGGCGGACGTCTCTCCCTCGATACCTACGACTCGATCGAGAGCTGGACGAGCGCCCATCCGGGGATCTTCGCCGAGCCGACCGAGCGTGGCTCCCCCCTCCGGTTCGACACCCGAATCCAACAGGGCCTGGCCAACGTGAACACCAGCCCGGACTGGCCCCAGAACGCAGCGTTGGCGGCCAAGCTGTGGGAGCGAGCGGGGGAGCAGCCGGTGCAGGGGGTCGTCTCCTTCTCTCCGGCGTTTCTCGGCCGCATTCTGAGGGCGCTCGGCCCCGTCACGATTGAGTCTTATGGCGAGACCGTCACCGCCGACAACCTGGTGGAACGGCTCGACTACCACACCCACCAGGCCACACCAGCGCCCGGGACGGGCAGGAAAGACTTCGTCGCCGTCCTTGCCCAGGAGGTCATGACGAGGCTCTTCAACGCTCCCGCCTCCTCCTGGGAGCGCCTGGCACAGGCCTTCGGCGAGTCGTTCGGCTCACGAGAAGCAATGGCATCGTCCACCGACGCAGAGGTGGCGAGAGTGCTGGCCAAGCGGGGCTGGGACGCATCGATGCCGGTTTCGGAAGGCGACTTCGTTTACCCGGCGGAGTTCGAGTATTCAGCCAAGAACGGTCGGCAGCTGAGACGGACCTACGACCACGACGTCGTGCTCCGACCTGACGGATCGGCCCGGATAACGACGAGGGTAAAGATTGTCAATCCTGATCCCGTCGATCCAATCAGGAACCCCGAGGGCGGCCTTGCCTACGTCACGATGTACGGCCCCGCCGCGGCGCAGCTTGATCCATCGTCGGACCCACTCGGTATACCGGAGGTAGCGGTTGCAGGCCATCCGGCCGTCGGGTGGTTCAAGCCCCTGGCACCGAGCTCCGAGACAGTCGTCACAGTGGTGTGGCAGGCACCCAACGTGGCTCGGCCTCGTCCCGACGGCCTCTGGGACTACTCGCTGCGGTGGCTGCGACTCCCCGACCACACGGGCGACGTGCTCAACTTGACGATCGAGTTGCCGGAGAGATGGCACTGGGACGGCGCCTCACCGCCGGCCAGTCACAAGTTGGACACCGACCTTGACGGACATTGGGCCATTGCCGTCCCGAGTGCGTGACAGGCTTGCGCCGAACCGAGTCACGGCATTGCGTGAGCTGAATCGACCACTTCCATCGGGCGGGCTCAGGCGAACGCTTGCTCCGGCGGTGCCCGCTTGATCGCCCAACCCGCGCTGGCCCGGTCCGAGGTCGACCGCGCGATGGCACCCTGTCAGGCACCAACACCCGAGCGCCGGACGCATGCGCGCAACGTGCGCATCGGGATTCGAGCCCCGGATGGTACCGTCCCCCCGAACGGCGACACCAATAGCCCGTCGCATGCCTCGCTGCTACGTAGTTGTTTGTCGGTGATTCTCGCTTTCGTTCTCACCTTTCTATCCTGTCCGCTGGTTCTTGCCGGTCTCCGCCGATGGGAAATACTCGACGTTCCCGGCGAGCGATCCTCGCATGCCCGCCCCACCCCTCGCGGCGGAGGGCTCGCGCCAGCGATCGGGGCCTCGATCGCGGCGATTGCCTCGTCCTCCTTCGTGGGGCCGGCCCGCGTCGGTACCCTTGTCATAGCCTGCGCCTACGCAGCAAGCGGACTAGTCGAGGATGTCATCGGCGTTCCCGTTGTGCGCCGGCTTTTGTTTCAAGTAGCCATTGCGCTTCTGTCCTTGCCGTGGCTGTTGTCCTCGTTCGACGGTGCTCGGCTGTGGCTGATGCTTATTGCAGCCGGAACGGTTCTATGGTTGGTGAGCTACGTCAACGCCTTCAACTTCATGGACGGCATCAACGGGTTGTCGGTTGCCCAAGCGAGTCTCGCAGGGGGGTGCTGGTGGATTATCGGGTGCGTCGAAAACCTGCCGATCTTGGGCGCTGGAAGCTTGCTCGTCGCCGCAGCCGCCATCGGATTCGCGCCGTTCAACTTCCCACGCGCACGCATGTTCCTCGGGGACACAGGGAGCTATTTCTTTGGTGGCTGGTTGGCAGCGCTCGCAGTGGTCGGCTTGAGCGCAGGAGTACCGCCGGAGGCAGTCGTCGCCCCACTTTCGCTCTACCTGGCCGACACCGCGATTACGCTGATCCGGCGGTTCCGGCGGGGTGAGAAATGGTTCCACCCCCATCGTGACCACACCTACCAGCGGTTGGTACAGCTCGGTTGGAGCCACGCTCGGACGACTCTCTTCGTGGGTGGATTGATGCTGGCGACCAGCGGGTTTGGCGCCCTCTCGCTCGTCGGTCCAATTCTTGTGCGAGTCGTAGGAGACATTCTCCTGGTCGGTGTCCTCGTCGCCTATGTCTTGTCTCCGGAGTGGCTGACCAGCCGCGGCCCAAGAACGCCTCGCATCGGGAGAGTCTGAGTATCCTTCGTGCGATGCCCCTCGAGTTCTGGGTCGACTGGCGCGAGCCTCCTGACCCGGAAGGTCGGCCAGCAACGCAGTATCGGACGTGAGGTGACCTGCGACATGTGTCGCCTGATCCGAGTTTCGGCAGCTGGATGAGCAAGCGCGATCGAGTGACAGTGGACAAGGCGCCCATGGCGTTGGACGCGCCGCGCGACCTCGAGGGCCTTCGGATCGTGTTCTCAGTGAACGTCGACTACTTCTTTCTCTCACATCGGTTGCCTCTAGCTCTTGCCGCGAGGGATGCAGGCATGGATGTCTGGGTCGTGGCCGGCGAAACCGATCGACGATCCGAGATCGAATCACACGGATTCAGATTCGTGCCGCTAACGATATCCCGCAAGAGCATGAACCCCGGCAAGGAGGCAATGCTGTTTGGGCAGTTGCTACGTATCTACGGTAGACTTCGACCAGATATTGCACACCAGGTAAGTATCAAACCCGTACTTTATGGGTCGCTTGCGTCGCGGGTTGTGCCATCTGTCGCTGTCATCAATGGTATCAGCGGCTTCGGGTATGCTCTAGGCGGCTCCCACGAACGGAGAGTACTCCGGCCGATCGTGCTCACGGCATATCGTGGTGCGCTGAGCCACCCGCGAAGCCTGACCATCTTTCAGAACTCGGAGGATCGGGACGAGTTCATCGACAAGGGCCTTGTCCGCCCAGCGAGCGCACTGCTGATCCGGGGATCCGGGGTCGACTGTGCACTGTTCGTCCCTCACCCGGAGCCACCGGGAAACCCAGTGGTGATGTTCGCGGGCCGTCTGATCTGGGAGAAAGGTGTGGCTGACTTCGTTGAAGCCGCTCGGATCATCAAGAGGACAGCACCCGATGTGCGATTTGTGGTTGTCGGCGTTCCCGACGAGGACAGTCCTCAGGCTGTGCCCCGCGACAGTTTGCGCCAATGGGACGAAATCGGGCTCATTGAATGGTGGGGGCAACGAAGCGACATGGCGGCCGTTCTCTCGATGGCCTCGGTCGTCGTGTTGCCAACCTTCTACCGAGAGGGTGTCCCGAAGATCCTGATCGAAGCGGCCGCGGCCGGCCGTGCAATTGTGGCGACCGACACGCCCGGCTGCCGCGACATCGTTCGGCACGGCGAGAACGGACTATTGGTGTCGCCCAGGCATGCGCCATCGCTGGCCAACGCGGTACGATCGCTGATCGATAATCCGGGTTTGCGTAGGACGTACGGTGCCGCTGGTCGAGCCCTCGCCGAGCGGGAGTTCCGAGTCGAGCACGTCGTCGCCCAGACCCTCGAAGCGTATCGAGCTCTGGTGGCCAGAGACTGAGGCGTTGCTTCGGCGGCGCCGGCACCGCGTAAGGTGATCACGGCTCGCCCGCGCAGCCGCCGGGTCGTGCTACCGCTTCCACATACGCAACCGGGCGATTGCCGCCGACCCGTCCTCGTCGGGGCTCACTACGCTCCACTCTTCTTGAGCGGATGACGGCGGGCTGCTCGGTTCGGCGTGGGTTGGCTTGGTGCGAGCTCCTCTGCCTCGGCAAGGGCTGCCAGCAGTTCCTTGCGAGCCTTGGAGACGATCGCGACCTGCTCGTCGAAGTCGGCGGCCGACGCCGGCACACTCACCTGTCCGAGGAGCACAGCCAGGAAGTTGAGAACGTCGGGGCTCATGCGGCGATCAGTCCGAGGGCAACGAGGGCGGCATGAATGCCAACGGCGGTCACGTCCACCCCGGTCTGCTTGCCGATGGGGGTGGCGCCGTAGAACCCGAGAGCATTGGCGGCCCCACCGAGTCGGGCACTGCCGATGACGTTGACGGTGTGCCGGGCGGTGCCGAGCTTGATCTCGTTGAACGTGGATGTCGTGGCCGGTGCGCCGCCGCTGTCTACACCAAGGGCGACGGAGCCGTTGCCCGTGGCCGAGGTGTTCGCCCCAATGGCGGTGGCGTAACTTACGGCCGTCCCGGTGGCCTGGGCGTTGTAGCCGACGGCGACGTTGAGGGCGCCGCTGACGTTGGCCTTGAGGGCGAACAAGCCGAGCGCGGTGTTGCCGGGGCCGGTTGTATTGGCCAGCAGCGCCTGGTAGCCGACGGCGACGTTGTTGGCCGCGGAGACGCTGAATGCCAGAGCCTGGAAGCCGATCGCCGTGTTGTTGCCGCCGGTCACGTTGGTCCTCATGGCCTGCCAACCTACGGCGGTGTTCGTTCGCCCGGTGGTGTTGGCGCCGAGGGCCGAGACGCCGACGCCGACGTTTTGGGTGCCGGTGGTGTTGGCGTTCATTGCTCGCCAGCCGATGGCTACGTTGTCATTGGCGTTGCTCATCTGCAGGGCTGCGTACCCGATGGCCACGTTGTTCGAGGGGGAGGTCCCGAACTCCATCGCGTGGTAACCCACTACGTCGTTCGATGATCCCGACACGTTCGAGTACAAGGCGCTCCGGCCGAAGGCGTTGTTCTCCCCGCCGGCGACGTTGGAGATGAGGGCGTCCACCCCGACGGCGGTGTTCTGGTTGCCCGTGGTGTTGTTGGCGAGGGCCGTGGAGCCGACAGCAATGTTGTTGTTACCAGTCGTGTTGTTCAACAGGGCGCCCGGGCCGATGCCGATGTTCTGCTCACCCGTGGTGTTGACCCTTAGGGCCTGCGGACCGAGGGCGACGTTGTAGAAGCCGGCCGTGTTCCGCTGGAGGGCATCGACACCGATGCCGACGTTGAACGTCCCATGGACAGGGACCCCGCCGTCTCCCGGGCTGGTAAGGGCGAGCACGCCATCGCCGAGGGCAAGGTTGAAATCGAGATCGCTGATGAACCCGGCCATGGTCGCCGCGGTGCCGAGACCGAGATTCGTGCGGGCGGTGTCGGGGCTGTCGAGGTCCGAGAGGTTTGACGCCTTGGCGACCTTCTCTGTGTCGAGCTCGGCCAGCTGCGCGGCGACGGTGGTGCCGCTCAGGTCGCCGGACGCAGTAGCACCGACGAGACTGGCGCCGTCTGGTCCGGAGAGGTCCTCCGCTGCGAAGGCCGCGGAGGGCCGGGCGATGCCACCCGCGGCAACAGCGACGACGGCAAGGAAGCGCCGACGTTTCACGCCGGAGCCGGGGATCTCCGGGTCGAGGACGGCGTCCTCGACGGCCGACAGTGAGCTAGCCGCGTCGGCAGCTGCGGCCGACAGCAGCGGACCGCGACCCAGCTACCTGCGGTGTCGCCGCGGTGTTGTAAGTGGTCAGTCATCACGCACCCCCGCCGTCGACGCGTCGCTCGATCCGCAGGTCGACGTCGGTGCGGACTCTGAGTCGGCCCGACGGATCGCCACGGTGTCTGTGACGGTGGTCATGTGTCTGTGTTCTCCTCCCGAGGGTGAGGGTGGGCGGGGTCGGCAGTGCACAGGTGATGCTACGTGTTGAGCGGCAGCAGGGCTTGCAGGCCGACGCGGCTGTGGATGGCGCCCGACGCCTTTCCGGGGGTTGCGGAGGACCTCGAGGAGACCCTCTGGGATGCCCGGTCCTTCGCCGACGGCAGGTCCGCGGTACAACGTCCAAGGTCGTCATTTCGGTCGGTTGCTCACACCGACCGACTCGCTGATGGCACCAACCATCAACGTCCGCGGTTCAAATGGCGGGTGGACCGATCAACGGGGTCAGATCAGTCGGGCCTTGCTCGGGAAGACCTACGCGTTCAGCGATGCCGCGAGTCATCAGGCTGAGTACAAGGAGGAGGGCGCACTGGGAGGAGAGCCACGCCCACGCGGCACCGGCGGCGCCGTAGCGACGCCCCAGTACGATCACCAGCAGGACATCGAGAGCAATTCCGATCGCCAGGCCGATGGTGGCCCGTCCTTCCTTGTGCAGCGACGCCAGCTCGGCGGTCTTCGGCAACCACAGTGACCAGGGGATGATGCTCAGCAGCAGAATTCTCGCTGGCCCCACCGAGCTCTCGAAGCTCGGTCCGTAGAAGAGGTGGATCACCGTCGGCGTGGCCAGCAGGAGCCCTACCATCCCCCCGGTCGCCAACCCCACGAGCAAGAGCGTGCCTTGACGCCGCACCTTGATCCAACGTTCGCGATTCGCGCTGTACTCGCAGAGGCGCGAGAAGTACATGGTCGAGAAGGCGGCGCCGATCAGGCTGAACGGTCCGAGCAGGCGGTAGGCCGCGGAGTAGAACCCGGCGTTGGTGGCGCCGGCCACGGGCACCACCAGCACCGTGTCGACACGGCCGTACCCTGTGTACATCAGTCCGAGCAGGGTGAACGACATGCCGTCCATCAATCGCAGGCGTGAAGGCGGGCGGTCGAAGACCAGGTCTGGTAGCCGGGTCCATGCGACCGTGCACGCGATCGCCCAGGCGACGGACGTGGCGATGAGCGATCCGACGATTCCCGTCCCCATCTCCAGAGCGATATACGTCAGTACCGGGAACAGTGTTCCTGCCACGACCTCGGTGGCGGCAGCCCGGTGGAACCTCCGGCGTCCTGAATGCACATTCTGACCCAACCGGGCGACGTTGATGGTCGCGAACAACAGCCCGCCGGCCCCACCGGCGAGTGTGCCCTTCACCCCCCCGAGGACGAGGGCGCCGATGCCGGCGGTGGCTACGACGGATGGCACGATCAAGCAGAGCTGCAACATGACGGCTCGGCGCAGGACATGCCGATCGAGGTCTCCCTCCGATGCCCGCTTGAGCAGGAGCATGGGCAAACCCGCCGTCGCTCCTCCCACGATCGCCGAACCCAACGCGAACGCCGCCGAGTACAGCCCGAAGGACGGAGGTCCTTCCGATCTGGCCACCAGCACGCCTGCGGCGAAAATCCCGAGCTGGAGGAAGGTGGCTCCCAGGAGGAGCTGGCCGCCCGACCGAATAGTCGACAAGGGGAGCAATGCTCGCCACGACCTGAGTTGTCCGAACGGTCCGCCCAGCCGGGGAGCCTCGTCTCCGGGTCGTACCTTCTGGCCGTCAGACATGCACGAAGGCTAGGTCGATGCTCGACACCCGCTAGGACGCTGCTGATCAAGCCCGTCTTCGGCGCCTGACAACCGCATCTCGCACGCAAGTGCGCTGGTCAGGAGCCCGGCCGCGAAGCGGCCGATGCGATGATCAGCGGCGTCCTAGCTGTCGGACGCTTGCCGCGCGGCGCGCACGCCTTCGACCGCCTCACGCAAGCCTTCCTCGACAGTCTGTCTGGGACGCCACCCGAAACGGGTTCTGAAGAGAGTTGCGTCGACCTTGAGGGAACCCAGGAATCGATCGGCAGCATCGCCCTGGCGGACGAGCACCGCCAGACTCCGGAGAAGCGCTGGCGGGACGGCCACGACGCGCGCGGGTACCGGCGGCGCGAGCGATCGCGTCGACGAGCTCGGCGGTCGACAAGTCGGTGCCATCGGACACGAGGTATGCACTGTCGATGCGTCGCTCGCACGCCACGACCTCGCCGATCGCCGAAGCGAGGTTTCGGGCGGAGATCATGCTCCGGGAGTTGCTGACGGCGCGACCCAGCGGGATCGGTCGACCGCGTTCGATTGCGGTGATCAGCCTGAGAACGTTGCCTTTGACCCCTCCGCCGTACACCAGCGGAGGCCTGAGGATGGCGAAGTCGGTGCCGAAGTGCCTGGACCGAGTCCGCACAACATTCTCAGCCTCGAGTTTGGACCGACCGTAAGGGTCCGTTGGATTGGCCGGCGTCTTCTCGTTGTAGGGCTTCTCGGTCCCATTGCCGATGGCCTTCACTGAGCTCAGAAAGACGAAACGCCGCACACCGACCTGTCCCGACGCCTCGAGCACCCGACGCGTGTATTCCACATTGACCCGTTGGTACACGCCCGGATCTCGGCCCGATTGGTGGGCGTGTCCGAGAAGGTGGACGACGGCATCGGCCCCATCCAGGGCGCGGAGGACGCTGGGTGTACTTTCGTAGTCGACCTCGACGAATGACGCCGGTGTGACGGAATCAGCGACGCGAGGTGCACGCACGAGCGCTCGCACATCGATCCCCTGAGCTGCGAGTTCCTCCCGCACATGGGACGCGATGAAGCCGTTCGCGCCGGTCACGGCGACGATCGTCATCGTCCTCCGACCGGCGAGCGGCGACCGCGGGGAGACCGTCGTCGGAGTGACACCACCGGCGTCGTGTGGGTGCGGCCGGGGCTCTCGGCCGGTGGTGCCTCGGCATCGCGTGTGGCCAAAGGGACGTCAGCTCCGGTCCGCGGATACGGTGCGAGGTCTCGCCTGCGCATGTTGGTCGTCTGGCCGACAGACCAGGATCTCAGCGGACTGACCCGACGATCTCCTTCGGACGATCCTCGCAGAGACTGGGCGGTTCTGGCCAGCGGAGCCGGGGCGTGACGGGAAGGGCGATTCTCGTTCCAGGTAGGGTTCGCCGCTGTGACCGGCCTCGCACATCGCCACCTCGTCAGCGTGCTCCAGCGCGAAACTGCAGCACGGGGCCTCGACCGGCCGGCCATCCTCGATGCGGGCTGCGGGGACGGGCGGCTGCTCGCTCTGATCGCCGCGACGGTGCCGAGCACATGCAGTGGCTTCGACTCGGAGGAGTATGGGCTCCAGGCGAAGGAGAAGGTCGGATCGCTCGCGGGCGACACCGCCGAGATCCGCATCACCAACTCGGACGGATCGTGGCCCTTCGATGACGGCGCGTTCGACATAGTGGTCTCCAATCAAGTGGGTGAGCATGTGGTCGACTTGGAGACGTTCTGCGCCGAGAATGCCCGGGTGCTGCGACCGGGAGGCTTTGGAGTCCACGCTTTCCCCCTCAAGCACATCCTGCTGGAACCCCACATGCGCCTGCCGCTCGTCCATCGCGTACGTGACCACGAGCTCCGCACGTGGCTGATCGCCCATTTGAGCAGGTTTGGTCTTCATCGCACGTATGCACAACCTGGCGTGGGCGTCCAGGCGTTCGCCCGGTCGCTCGCCGATTATTGCCGAACATTTACGACATATCGGACGTGGCGCCAGGTGTGCGATGAGTTTCATCGACACGGCTTTCGGGTGTCGTACGGTCACACGTCGACGCTGGCCCAGAGGGGCCTCTGGCGGCTAGCCGGCCGGGAGCGGCCCGGAACGATGCTTCCGCCGCCGCTGGAGGCGGCACTCTTTCCGTTCGTCCGGTCCGTCATCAGCTGCACACTCATCGTTCAGAAGATCCAGGAGTTCCGGCCACAGGACTACTGGTCGATGGAATGACGGCGAGAGCATGAGCCCATCGCTAGCCGCCCCGGTCCAAGTGGCGGCGAGTAATCCCCACCATCGATCGCGTCGGTTTGCGGCGTGGGCGAGGGACGCCGACCAGGGAGAGACCCAATGGTCCTCGCGGCGAAGCGTATCCGCCACGGTGGCCTGTTGGTCACTGGTAGTCGTTATCCTGGTTGGAGGGTACGTCGGACGAGCGAACCTGAGTGACGACGGCCTTACTACTTTCCTGCTCACGGTCGCCAACGCCATGGCATTGGCATTGGCATTGGCCAGCCTTCGCCACTCCCGACTCCCACCCGTCATCTACGCAAGTATCTTGGCCGTGGTTCTCATGGGCGGAATCTTTCAACTTTACCTGCTGAGCTACAATTTTCCCCGGAACCCAAACTTTATCCGCGAACAGCTTCCATTTCATGGTTGGATCGGGTCGGCCGACATTAGTCAGGTCTACGGACTCTTGACCTTGGCGTTCGTGGTTTTCTGCTTGATGATCACGGTGCTCGCGGCCATGCCAGTCGCCACTCCGTTCAGCCGCACGTCGGCTCTCACAAATTTCGGACGGCTCACGACTCTTATGACTTGGGCCGCGATTGGCTACCTCGGCTTCACGGCTCTCCAGCTCGCCTTCGGGATCGGTCAGGCCGCTCTCTACAACCGACCTTTGCCATTCCGCCTGGTTGCTATTACGTTGTTTTACCAACGCGACTTCTTTCCGGCGATGCTCCTCCTGGGAGTGTGGGCGTATGATCGCCGTCAGCCAAGGCTCAGCTATCTTTGCTTGGGCGGTATCGGAATCGTATCGGTGATGCTTTCCTACGGTGCAACTAGCCGGGGGTCGCTTGTCCGCTTCGGTCTTCCACTCATTTTTCTGTGGCTGTTGACGGGACGCTTTACGAAGTTCAGGAAGTCACTCGTGCTCATCGCTTTTGTGCTCTATTTGATCTCGGCGCCCGTGCTCTCGGCGCTCCGCTTCGACCGCGTCACAGCCATGACCGGTGGAGCGCGCTCAGCGCCCTCGCCGTCGCCCCTGTCCGCTGAATCGCTGAACTACGAGCTCGGGCACTTCGTATTCCGCGTCGGCGGCGCCGGCTCGCTGATGTTTGCAATGCATCGAGTGGACGATCTGAGTCTGAACGGGTTACAGCGCGTGTATCGACCGTCTGGACTTACGAGATACTTCACCTACGAGGTCATCGGCATACCCGAGAGTGCTACTGTCGCAAATGGCCAGGCACCGACCGTACTTGGTCTCGGAGCGCTTGTCGGTGGCGTCAGGGGAATGGTGCTGGTGCTTGTGCTGACCGTTATCGGATTCGACCTGGCAGCTCGCTGGGTGGCCAGGCATCTCTGGACCTGGCCGGTCGCGACGGCAATGTTGGCCTATACCGCCGCTACGTTCTTCTCAGAAGGCACACCAATCGTCGTTTACAAGTCGTTCCTCGCGATAGCGTTTACCGAGATTGTCTATCGGTTTGCGGCCCGAGGACGATCGATGCCGGGCGAGATGCGCGCTCGACCGGAGCCGGTCGCCATTGCGAGCTAGGCACAGGTCACTCGTTCGCGCAGCACCTCACATCCCGTCGCGGCCGTACGCGGGAGCATCACCGACAGCGACACCGGGGCGGCCTCATTGGTCCGGCTTGGATTGCGGTCGCCGGCTGTCGCAAGTGCCTGTCGGGTCCGATTATGGCTGAAAGGAGACATCAGACGAGCGGAGGCACGGTATGGGCATCTGCCATCCGACCGGCGAACACGGGTGTCGGTGTCTTCCAAAGCCAAGTGTACAGCCGTCTGGCCGCTAGCGGCTTCCCTGTGGACTCCGTGCCGGAACCAAGGCATTGGGTGGTGCGCCCGCTCCATGCCCTAACGCAGGTAGTCAGGCCCTCACATGTCGCCGCACTGGTATGCGCTACCCCGGCTCCCCTTTGGTTGCGGGTACCCGTGGTCGCTGTCGTCTACGACCTGCGGTGGCGGCGTACTCGAAGCGGGGTGGTACGGCTGTACCGCTACCTTGACCTTTGGTGGACGGTTCGTCGAGCAGATCAGGTATTCACGATCAGTGGTTGTGTCCGAGCGGAGATGATGGAGCTTTTCCCACGAAGCGGCGGAAAGTGCCGAGTTCTGCACCTTGGCCCAGGCCTCGTGACCGACGCCGACTTCGTGAGTGGAGAGGCAGGTGTCGTCCTGCTGATCGGGGGGACCCTGTACAAGCGGAACGAGCTGATCGCAGCTGCGCTGGTTCAGGCTCGGCCGGAATGGGCGGCGCGCTTCCTGTGTGTGGGTGTCAGCGATGTGGCTGTTCAGACACTGACGGACGAGTTTGGGCCGGAGTCGTGCGAACGGTTCGACGGGGTGGATGACAACCTGATGCGAGAGTTGTTCCGCCGCGCAAGCGTCTATGTTTCGGCGTCGACGGAGGAGGGTTTTGGCTTACCCTGGGTGGAGGCGTTGGCTGCCGGGTGCCAGGTGGTAGCCGTACGCCAGCCGCTGACGATCGAGATTCTGGGCGACGCTGCCACGCTGATCGATGACGGCGATGTAGCAGTTATCGGCGAGCAGCTCAAGCACCCAACGTGGGTTGCGGAGGAGAAGCGACGAATTCGCGCTGCGATGTTCTCGTGGGACGAGGTGACGCGACAGGTGGTTGCAGTGCTTGACGACCTGCGAACGGCTGAATCTACAGGCATCACTGCGCGCCCTTGTAGTACGCCACCATTTCATGGGGCGTCAGGCTCGACTCCGATCGACGTCCGAGGAAGAATACTGCGGGCGCGGTGTCGACTGAGTAGCTGGTGGGGAAGAGGCGGTCGGCGATGGACAGCGGCGAGAGCAGTCGATGCAGAACCCGGCCGGCGGTCTGAGACCGAACCAGAGCCCTAAAAAGGTAATCGGCCGTCCATATGAACTGAGTCGCCGGGCCAGTCAGCGAACCGGCCTCGACGAGTTCGAAGTTTCGAAACAGCCACCTATGGCCGCTCTCAGTGTACCTCGTGAAGTCATACGCTCCTTCGTGCACCTGCTGCATGAAGGCTGTCTCGGCGTACACGATCCCATCCGGGCGAAGCACCCGGTGAATCTCCTGAACGACCCGCGGTGGATCGAGGACGTGCTCGAGAACTGCCTGAATGACTACGGCGTCAACGGACCCTGACATCAACGGGATCGAGTGTCCATCGGCAATGAATTGCACCAGGTCGCTACCGTAGATGTCGAATCCGATGATGCTCACTGAGGGCTGAGCGTACAACGGTGCAAGCCCGGGTTGTGCAGCACTACCCCCGACAACTAGCACCAAAGCCGAGGGCGGCAAGAGATGTATGACCCGGTCGATCTGCGCCGTTGGCGTTGGCGGACGAAGGCGACTGACGACTTCACCGACACGCTTTAGGAGCCGTGCGCGTGCTCGTGGGACGGCACTGCCACCAGCCCGCCCCATGAGCTCCTCCCGATTCAGGATACTCGAATTGAAATCGACGAGGACTGGCCATCGTCCAACCCTCGGACCGAAAAATCCGCAGCTGCAACGGTAGCCTTGTTCGCTGCGGTCGAGAGCGGACAAACACTGAGGGCAGGCGAGGAGGACCTCGAGATCGGTCTCCCGCAGGATGGGCACGGTCACGTCTCCTTTTCTGGCAATGTACGAAATTGCGGCGTTTGCGCAGGCCGCAACAACACAGTCGCGCCGAGAGCAGCCGCGAAACGATACGGTTCAGCGAACCGAATGCGTAGCGTTCCCTCTGGCGGCATTACGTAGCTGCGCGACGACAACGTCTCGATCCGTGAGGTGCTTGAGCGAGCGCACCGGTCGAATAAAGCCCATGGCAACCGCGGCACCCACCGCTAACGGCCAACGCCGCGATTTGACCGCCATGGCCACCTCACCGGCCAAGTCGTTGTAGAGAACTGTCCGCCAATAGGGGGTCATCAGCCAGCGGCAGAGCTCGCGCCGCGCAATCCGTCGTGTTTCAGACGAGATCTGGTCGCTTGCGGTGGCTGCCCACATCTCGCGCCAAAGTCGAATAGCCACAAACCGCCAAAACCGAGAGTCATCACCAGGCGTCAAGTTGCCTGCGAGATGGGCTGATCGCCCGGAAGCAAGAAAAGTCCTGTACGCGAAGTGCTCCTCCTCGACAACGCACAGTCGATGACGGAGAAGCACCCGCCACAGCAAGAGTACATCGGTACCGGCGACCGCCTCGAGTAGGCCACCTTCGAGGAGGATCTCCCGGCGATAGAGCCCATAGACCATGAACCAATTATGTCGTTCTAGGAAGCATCGCAAACGAATGCCCAGGTGCATCGAGGCGAGACCTTGGCCCTCCCGGAACCGTCCCACCTCTTCGCCATTGGCTCCTATGAACGTGATCGAGGTAACACACATTGCTGCGTCGGGATTCGCCTCGAGGGCATCCACACAGCGGCGAAAAAAGCCCGGGAGCATACGGTCGTCGTGTGCCGCCCAGCAAAAGAAATCCCCACGGGTCAGATCAAAAGCTCTGGTGAAGTTCGCCAAGGCTCCCACGTTGGTGTCGTTGCGGTGATAGGTAATACGAGGGTCCCCGAGGAACGTAGCGCATATCGCTGGCGTCCTGTCAGTGGACGCATTGTCGGAGATGATGACCTCGAAATCATCGTAATCCTGGCCCACGATGGCGGTGAGCGCCTCTTCCAGGTATTCTGCGCCGTTGTACACGGGAACCCCAACGCTCACTTTCGGCACCCGACCAGACTGCCACATTGGCCGGAGACCTTTGCACCGGGTTGGCGCCGGCTGTTCGACGGACAGGTGGGTGCGGATGGCTATGGGCTCGGCGCTGCGAGCGTCGGGAGTGATCGATCCCGCTCGGAGATGGTCAGTGTCGGTACCCGCGGCCAGAGGATTCCGAGCATGGCATCGTCCCACCGCACTCCCTCTGAGGAAGCTGGGACATACGCGGTCGATATGAGGTAGAGCAACTCTGACTCCGGCTCCAGAGTCAGGAACCCGTGTGCAAAGCCCTCGGGGATATATAGGCTGAGCCTGTTCTGGGCACTCAGTTCCACAGCCGTCCAGCGTTTGCGTCGAAGGTCCACGGCCACATCGAACACGCGTCCTCGCGTGCAGCGGACCAGCTTGGCTTCGGCATGCGGTGGAGCCTGGTAGTGAAGGCCGCGCAACGTCCCGAGCGAAGAGTTGAACGAGATGCTGCACTCGGCGACGCACGGATTCAGGCCTCGGGCTTCGAACTCCTCGGCCGCGAAGGCACGGGCGAAGAAGCCGCGGTCGTCCTCGTGCGCATCCAACTCGATGATATGGCAACCGGGGAGGTCGGTGTCGTGGAAGATCACGAGTCCACGCGAAGCACAGGGATAAATGTGACCAGCTGCGCGCCCCATTCGGCTATATCCGCGAGCTGAGTTGCGATTTCCTGGCGAAGGTTCCAGGGAAGCACCACAACGTAATCGGGCCGAGTCTTGAAGAGGTGCTCCGGCGCATGCACGGGGAGACGGGAGCCGGGGAGGAATCGACCTTGCTTGGAGAGATTCCGGTCAACCACATAGGCGATGTCAGAAGTCGAGACACCACAATAATTCAACAGAGTATTGCCCTTGGCGGCAGCACCGTAGGCTGCCACTGTCTTGCCCTCCATTCGAGCCGTCGCTAGGAACTCGACGACCTCTTGGCGGCACTTGTCGACGCGCGCCCCAAAGCCGGCATAGGTCTCGATCCGTTGAAGCCCGGCCGCCTCCTCGAGACTCCGAACCTCTGCCACCCTCGGAGAAGGTGGTGCAGCGGCGCGTTCCAGCTGAGCCCAGATCCGCAAACTCCCACCGTGGGTCGGAAGCTGTTCTACGTCGACAACCAGGAGGCCGTGTTCGGCGAGTGCCCGCTCTGCGGTCAAGAATGAGAAGTACGAGAAGTGCTCATGATAGATGGTGTCAAATTGCGTGTTCTCGATGAGTTGCAACACATGGGGAACTTCGATGCTCAGGGTTCCTGTGGGCTTGAGCACCACAGCCAAGCCTTCAACGAAGTCGTGAAGATCAGGTACGTGTGCGAGCACGTTATTGGCAATCAAGAGGTCAGCGCGCATACCAGCCTGTGCAAGGCGGGTCGCCGTAACGGTGCCAAAGAATTGAGTCTCTGTTCGCACACCGCTGGCGATTGCTGCTCTGGCCACGTTTACTGCCGGCTCGATGCCAAGGACCGGAATTCCCAATTTCAGGAAATGCTTCAGCAGGTATCCATCGTTGCTCGCGATCTCAACCACCAGATCGTCGTGGGCCAATTGGAGTGCAGCCGTGGCCTCTGTCGCGAATCTCTTGGCGTGGTCCACCCAGCTATCCGAGTATGACGAGAAGTACGCATATTCGACGAAGAGTTCCTCCGGTGAGACCAGCGCCTCCAGCTGTACGAGGAAGCATTCGTCACACACCAGGGCGTGGAGAGGATACGTACTTTCGTCGCCATCATTCCCGTCGACGCGATACGCATTCGCAGAAGGCATGTTCCCGAGGTCCACGAAGGTCCTGGTGACCCGTGCTCCACACAGCCGACACTCAACCGAGCTCAATGCGACAGTCACCTGGCCAACGTCTGATACGCCTCGATCTGGGCGACAGCGAGTTGCCGCAGGTCGCGCCCCTCAGCGGCTTCGCGCCACCAGGCGACTGTCCATTCGAGGGCAGCGTGGAGGTCGAGTCGAGGTTTCCAACCGAGGCTGACCGTCGCCAGGCTTGCGTCAAGGAGCAATGCCTTGGCTTCGTATGGCTGTTGACCCCGCTCCAACTCCCAGCTTCCCTGTCCCCAGAGCGTGAGAACTCGATCCAGCATGACGGCGACTGGCACGCAGTCCGATGGATCGGGTCCGAAGTTCACAGCGCACGGCGTGGCCTGAGGGTCCGTCACCAGCCGATCAGCCAGGAGGAGGTAGCCCAGAATCGGTTCGAGGACGAACTGCCACGGCCGGGTCGCCTCCGGATAGCGCAGCCGCACGGGCCGCTCCGCTTCGAGCGCCCGCCATGTATCCGGAAGCAACCGGTCGTCACCACGGTCGCCGCCCCCGATGACGTTGCCGGCCCTTGCGGTTGCCAGGGCCACCCGTCGGTCGCCGAAAAAGCTGTCTCGCCAGGCCGCTGTCACCAATTCGGCTCCGGCTTTCGAGCTGCTGTAAGGGTCACGCCCGCCCAGACGATCATCCTCTCGGTAGGCTCGACCGTCGCCGGTGTTTGCATACACCTTGTCGCTCGTGACAACGACGACCGATCGCAGAGAAGGTGCAGCCCGGCAGGCCTGGAGCACGTTGGCGGTACCGAGCACGTTGGTAGCCCAGGTGCCGACCGGATCTGCGTAGCCTCGCCGAACGATTGCTTGGGCGCCCAGGTGAAGGACGACCTGGGGATCCGTGTTGGCGATCACCTTCGTGACAGACGCCTCGTCCCGGAGGTCGACGAATTCCGACCGGAGTCGTGGCCAGGGACCGAGAGCCGTGAACGCACAGGCGGGATCCTCTGGAGGAAGTGCCAATCCCGTTACCTCGGCACCCAAGCATTCGAGCCAAAGGCAGAGCCAGGCTCCTTTGAATCCGGTATGCCCGGTCACGAGCACCCGACGACCTGCCCATGACTCGACTGTCACGGCCAGACCTTCCAGGGAGCGCGCCCCGCCACCCAGAGCGTTTCGAGCAGCTCCTTCTCCCGCAGCGTATCCATCGGCTGCCAGAAACCATCATGGCGCCAAGCTCGGAGCTCGCCCATGGCGACCAGGCGTTCGAGCGGAGTGGTCTCCCAAGGTGTGTCATCGCCGTCGATGGTGTCGAGGGCGGCCGGTGACAACACAAAGAAGCCCCCATTGATCAATCCAGTCGATGCTTGCGGCTTCTCTTCGAAGGCCATTACTCGATCGTCTTCGAGCCTCGTCCTTCCGAAGCGGGCCGGCGGTCTTACGACAGTCATAGTGGCCTGGTGGCCATGGTCACTATGGTATGCCAGCTGAGCCGATATATCCACGTCTGCTACGCCATCACCATAGGTGAGAAAGAATGGCTGGTCAGGCTTGAGATACTTACGAATCCGTAGAATTCGACCCCCGGTAAGAGTGGACTCGCCGGTGTCAACGAGGCTGACTTTCCATGGCTCGGTGCGGCTATCATGGAAGGTAGAAGTGTTGGTCGCAATATCGATTGTAACGTCCGAGCTGTGTAGAAAGTAGTTAAAAAAGAATTCCTTGATCATGTACCCGCGATAGCCGAGACAAATGATAAAGTCATTCACACCATGATAGCTGTAGGTCTTCATAATATGCCATAGAAGCGGGCGGCCACCGATCTCAATCATCGGCTTAGGGCGTAGGTGCGACTCCTCGCTGATCCGCGTGCCACGACCACCTGCCAATATCACACACTGGCTTGCTGTCATCACGATCTTGCGTACGGAGTCACCTGGCGATGTGCCGACCGAGTCTTGATGACCGGAGGTGACCGGTGCCGTCGAACCAGGTCGGATGCAAGGCCATAATGCGATGGACGTTACTTGTTCGCTGGGACCCGCTCAACTGCGCAGGAACGACCTGACAACCGGTGCCATCCTGCTCGGCGGACGAGCGTCGATGAGCGTCAGATCCTCGGAGGCTTCGCCGTTGCGTCTCGAGGAGGATTCGCCGGCAGTCGGCAGCAATCCGGTCGTCGGACTGCGCACCCCTCGATCTTGCCTCCGGCCGACTGGCGTCCCCTCCGACGACCTCGGGTGGGGAGCGTCGTACCGAGCCGACGCCAAGCTCGCCGGACACGCTTGTGTAGCATCGAGGTCATGGACGACATCGGGTCTGGCGTCTGCGAGCAGCCCGTGCCTCTGCTGCCCTCCTGGCTCCCCGGGCTTGGAGATCCTCGCCGTGGCGATGGCTACGGCCTACGATGACCAGCGAAATCGTCCTGGACAGTGCCGCCCTAGCCGAAGCACTCGCCATGGCGGGCCGAGACGTGGCGGTTCGGACCCAGGTGTTCGAGACGCTACGCCGTGCCCACGCGACCGCCGCCGACGCCACCTCCTTCAGCGAGAAGGTGCGATGGCCCCTTGTTCTCGCTCTCCTGCAAGACGCCAAAAAGCACGAGGTCGTCCTTGCGAACGGTGTGGTCTTCGAGGTAGTTCCGGATAGCCGAATTGACAAGGCACTCCTCCTCAGCATGGAACTGCATCCTGACCACGTCTGGGAACCGCAAACGACGCGCTTGGTCGTCGCGCTGGCGGAGGGTGCTGCGAATGTGATCATCGGCGGGGCGTACATTGGCGACCAGGCTTTGCTCATCGCCCGTGTGTTGGGGGCCACCGGGGTTGTGCACGCCTTCGAGCCAATGAAAGCTGCTCATCAGCGTCTCATGCGTAATATAGAGCTCAACTCCATGGAGAATGTGATTCCACACCGGATGTCTCTTTGGGACAGCAGTGATGTCAAGGTTCGACTCTCGGGACAGCTTGCACTTGCGTCTACGTCGACGCTCGACGGAGTGGCGGGCGAGGACGACGAGATCGTCACCGCCGTGACGATTGACGATTACCAACGGCGCGCCGACCTCTCCTCGATCGGCCTCATCACTCTTGATACCGAAGGAGGGGAGGAGCGGGCTCTTGTGGGAGCGGCAAATGTGCTTGACCGTCCCGCCGGCTCTGCGCCGAACATCGTCTTCGAGATCCACCGCGAGTTCGTCGATTGGACGGACGGCCTCGAGAACACCAATGTGGTCCGGTTTCTACGGTCACGTGGGTATTATCTGTTCGCGATCCGCGACTTTCATAACAACTACCCGATGGGCGACCTTCCAATCGAGGTCGTTCCGATCGATAATGTGTACCTTGAGGGGCCTCCGCACGGATTCAATGTGTTAGCGGTCAAGGATCGCGGACTACTCGACCGGCTGGGACTCAGAATCGTGGAGGGCGTGAGCCCGAAGCTGCTCGTCGACAGGGACCCAGCCTTGCATCACCCTACCGACGGCCTACCGGGCGCCCGCACCTCCAGTTCCTGCCGGTAGGACCGAACGAGGTCAGGAAGATCGTCCAGCACGGATCTCGGCTGGAAGTTCAACTCGCTGACCAGCCGCTCGACACTGATCGACGGAGGCGTCAACGTTTCCGCGCCAGCGGCCCATGTGACGTGACAGCCGGTGAGCTCCTCGATCCGCGCCAACAGCCGCCAGTGAGGGACGTTGGTCCCACTGGCCACGTTGTAGATGGCCTGTCGGCCCCCCTCCGTCGCCAGCCGAATGACGACTTGTACTACGTCCATGACCGAGACGTAGTCCTTGACCGACGCCGAGGAGGTTTGAAGCACGACCGTTCCGGCATCGAGAGCTTGGCGAAGGACGCTGGACAGGAAGGTAGGTGAGTCCACGTCGATGCCATAGACGTTCGACAGACGCAGAATGTGGACAGGCGTGCCCGCTGCGAGCGCCACCGCCTCGCCCATGGCCTTCGACAGGTCGTAGAGATCGTCCGGGACGGCTGGGTCCAATGGGAGCAAGGTGTCCTCGGTGGCCGGCGACGGGCAACGACGGTAGAGACGGGTGGAGGAGAGATAGACGAGCGATTCGATCCTCGCGGTCTTGATGCAATGGAGGAGGTGGCAGACGTGAGCTTCGACGGTCGCGAACGGTCGGGTCCGGAAGTCGGCGGTCACGCCCACGCAGTAGACGACACAGCCCAGGTCGCGCCCAACGAGGTCTGCACCTCGTCCGGGTGCCGAGTAGCCAATTCCCAACTCGTCGAGTCGTCTGGTGAGAGAGCGGCCGATGAAACCGGATCCGCCGAGGACGGTTAGGTGCGTCACGTCACCGGATCTCGACCCAGGCGGAGAGCACGGGCGGAGTTATCGCACTCGGCGCAGCCAACCGCCCGGCCAGTACGTGACGCTGTCGGAGACGGTTCCCTCATTGAATACAGGGCGAGGGGGGTCAAGCACGAACTGGTCATGAGTCCGGGCAAACTCGGCCGCCGCTTCGCGTGGGTTGTTCCAAGACCAGTCGGGGTTCGAGCGTGGGGCACCGACCAGGTCGCCCATGATGCCGTCGGCGGCGATGATGTAGGAGCCCTCGGTCACCATCGGCGCGTATGCGTCCAACTCACCGAGCACGTGGGCCTTGGTGTGGTTGCTGTCGAGTGACACCATGACGCGGTGACTTTCGCCAATAAGCGAGGTTACGTGTTCGACCACCTCGGGCGCGATCGAATCTCCTTCGACCAGTTCAATGAGGTCGAAGAGCTCGTGCGATTCGATCGCCTCTCGATTGTGCGGCCGTATCTCCAGGTCGACACCGATGACGCGCCCGTGGCCCATGGCCCGGAAGAGGCTCGCGTAGTAGACCAAAGACCCCCCGTGGGCCACGCCTGTCTCCACGAGAACGTCGGGACGGACGCGGTAGATGACTTCTTGCATCCGAAGTAGATCTTCGGGAAGCTGGATGATCGGGCGGCCCATCCAGGCGAAGCTGTAGACATACTTGGTGTCCCACCCAAGCCGTAACCACAGCTGCGAGATTGCGGCGAAGGCGGCGGGACTCGAAAAGGGGAGTTCCTGTATGTCGCCGTCGTTCTCCACGGTTACGACCTCGGCGTCGAGGTCCACCCGAACGACGTTCATACCGAGAATCGTACGCTACCGACCAGGGCATCCCCGACGACCGACCTTCGGTCCATCGAAGGTCGGACGGCGGCCAAGCAGACCGTGCCGCACCGGAGACCCCCGAGCAGACCCCTCAGGCCGGCTGGCCGCGCTGGCGACACCGCGTGCGAGGTGCCGACGTCACCCGCTCATCGGCACCGGCCTCGATGTCGGCAGCGACGCCCCACCCTGTGACAGCCGGACCGAGAGCACGAAAATCGACTCGTCGCAGGTCCCCGAGGGATCGGGTCACGGCGAGGCGGCTTGCTCGGGGTTGGAACGACCTGGCTCGTTGGACAGGAAGGTACCGAGGATCCGCTTGGCCCGGGCGAAATAGGCACCCTGCCGGAATCCTTGCTGGCCGGTGTGGCCGGCGTCACCTCTCACGCTGCTGGCCGGAGCAGTGAATCCTCGTTTGGGGCGGTGGGCCATCCTGGGAGAGAGCTCTTGGCCGGCCAGACGGCGGGTGATCCACTTGCCGCGGCCTCGATGGACAAGGGCGTCGTCGGGGAGCGTCAGCGCCCACCGGACGAATTCAAGGTCGAGCCAGGGGACGCGAACTTCCACACCGAACTCCATGCCAGCGCGATCGACGTAGGCGAGCCCGAGGCCCGGAAGGTACACGGCAAGGTCGAGCGCGAGCGCCTTGCGGAGGAACGACAAGCCCGGCGGAAGCCTCTCGAAGACCTCGCGATGACGCTGCCATACGACGTCGTTGCTCACCTCGACCTCGTCGCAGTCGAGCGCCTCGGCGCGCTCAACGCCGGTCGAGTAGGTGCACATCTGCATGTAAGCCCGGAAGGGGTCGGGCTCGCCACAAGCGCGGGCCAGTCTCGCCGCGTACTCACTCGAGAGCCGACCGGTGGGAAGCCGAAGCAGCAGGTGCTCCAGGCTCGTACCGACCCGCCCAAGGCGGAGGCGTGCCACCAGCGGGGCCATCGCATGGCGGCGATAGCCGGCGAAGATCTCGTCGGCCCCCTGCCCGGACAACAGCACTTTGTAGCCCTGCTCACTGGCGGTGCGGGCCACGAGGCGGGTGAGGTCGTATGCCGGATCGGCGAAGAGGTCGCCGCTCGGAGGGAGGACGTCGCCTGCGGTCTCCCCCGGCAAATAGGTGGCCTGTGTGCCAAAGCGTGCCTCGAGCTCGACGACCGCTCGCCGGTCGTCGTCGAGACCCTCGAAGTCTCCTGGCGCGCTCCAGGTGATCGTGTAGGCCATGTCGAGCGACTTCTGAGTAGCCCACCACAGCAATCCGCTGTCGACGCCGCCCGACGCCATCAGCCCGATCGGCACGTCGGCGAGAAGTTGCCTTTGCGCAGCAGCCGCAAACCGGTCTCGGACGTCACCTACCCGATCCTCGGTGGAACGCTTGTCGGCTTCAGGGGCTGGCACCAGCGGATCGCCGTAGAAGAAGACATCGTCGCCGTCGGTGGTCCAGCGCAGAGCCTGCCCAGGCTCGAGTGTCCGAACTCCGACGAAGGGGGTGCGGGGGTCGGGGATCCAGAGGAACGACAGGAACTGCGCCAAAGCGACCGGGTCTGCACTACCCATGGTTGCGCCGGACGCCCGGAGAGCGGCGAGCTCAGAGGCGAACCAGAGCGATCGGTCTGGCCCCCGGCAATAGAACAAAGGCTTCACGCCTAACGGATCTCGGGCCAGGACCACCTCGCCGGTCTTTGTGCTGGCTATGGCAACAGCGAAGATGCCATTCAATCGACTCAGGCAGGCCGCGCCCTCGATCTCCCACAGGTGAAGGATGACCTCGCCGTCCATCGACGACGAGAACGTGTGGCCCTTGGCCTCGCAGTAGCGTCGCAGCTCCGGCGAGTTGTAGATCTCACCGTTGAAGACCATGACGAGCGAGCCGTCCTCGTTCTCCATCGGCTGGTCCCCCGCCGCGGTGAGGTCGACGATCGACAGCCTCGTGTGGACCAGGTCCCAGGACGACCTCTCACCGCGCCAGGCCCGTTTCGACTGTGCGTCCGGGCCCCGATGCCGAAGTGCGCCGACGGTCGAGTCGTCCAGTCGCGCTGAGAAACCGAGCGCCGCTACTCCCGCAATCCCGCACATCTCGCCGCCAACCTCTCAGTAGAGGGCTAATCGAGAACGGGCTGAGATCCCGCAGACTCGCGGTCCTCGGGGCGATGTGCATCGTATGAGCGAGCCAACGCCATGAGAACTATGGGTTACCCGCACCGTGGCTGTCGATCAGACCCAACGATCTGAGATGCTGGTCCGTGCGGGCTGATCCGTGATTTCCTCACGGTTCCCCGTCAACGCCATCCGCAGATCCTAGACGCGCAGCACCCACGAACGTGGTTGCCTGGCACGAACGGTCAGACGCCGTAGTACGTGCGGTACCAGTCGACGAAGCGGCCGATGCCGACCGAGATGGGCGTGGCCGGGGCATAGCCGACGTCCGTGACCAGCGCCTCTACGTCGGCGTGGGTCGCAGGCACGTCGCCGGGCTGCATGGGTAGCAGGTTGAGCTCGGCCCGTACGCCCACCGCCGCCTCGATGGCCCGTATGAAGACCGTGAGCTCGACCGGGTTGTTGGATCCGATGTTGTAGAGCCGGTATGGAGCGTCGCTCGTGGCCGGATCAGGGTCGGCCCCTGACCAGGCCGGGTCGGGCGACGCCGGTGTGTCGAGCACCCGCAGGACCCCTTCCACGATGTCGTCCACGTAGGTGAAGTCCCGCTGCATCTGTCCCTCGTTGAACACGTCGATCGGCCGGCCCTCCAGGATGGCCTTGGTGAACAGGAAAAGGGCCATGTCGGGCCGGCCCCACGGCCCGTAGACGGTGAAGAACCGCAGCCCCGTCGTAGGGATGCCGAAGAGGTGGCTGTAGGTGTGGCACATCAGCTCGGTGGCCTTCTTGGTGGCGGCGTAGAGGCTGACGGGGTGGTCGACGTTCTGGTGCACCGAGAACGGCATGGCCGTGTTCGCCCCGTAGACGGAGCTGGATGAGGCGTACACGAGGTGGTCGGTGCCGTGGTGGCGACACCCTTCGAGGACGTTGAGGGTGCCGGTCACGTTGGCGTCGACGTAGGCCTGGGGTTTGACGAGGGAGTACCGCACGCCGGCCTGGGCGGCCAGATGGACGACCGTGTCGGGCGAGCGGTCGAATGCGGCCCGGACCTCGCCGGCGTCGACGAGGTCGCCACGGAGCATCTCGAAGCCGGCCCTCGGGGCCAAACGGGCCAGGCGGGCCTCCTTGAGGGAGGGGTCGTAGTAGGGGTTCAGGTTGTCGAAGCCGACGACCTCGTCGCCGCGGTCGAGGAGCGCCCTGCTCACGTGGTAGCCGATGAACCCGGCGGCGCCGGTGACGAGAACTTTCACGGCGCCAACCCTGTCCAGCCGTCACCCGCGGCGTCCATTCGGGCGATCCTCAGCCGAGACCGGCCTCCTGCTTGACTGGAGGGCGTGGCGGGCAGCTAGCACGACCACCTGGCCATCCTGAACCGGGTCTACGTGAACCTCCCCCCGTGAGTCTGGGCACTCGGCGCCCCCTGCTGGCTGCTGTGCCTGGTGGGACGGGCGGTATGCTCCCGCGGTTCCGCGAGCCACGCCGGAGGCGCCGGGTCTCGTCGTCCAGGAGTACCTCCGGGTTCTGAAGCGGTGGAAGTGGGTGATCCTGGTCGTCATCCTGGGCTGCGTCGGCGCGACCCTCGCATGGTCGCTGAACCAGGCGAAGATCTACCAGTCCCAGGCGGAGGTCCTCCTCCAACCACGGAGCAACGAGAACCTGTTCAACGCCCTGAACGACATCCGCGATCCGAGCCGCCTGGGGCAGACGGAGATGAAGGTCATCGAGAGCCAGCCGGTCCGCGAGCTGGTCACTCGAACCTTGGGCTCGGCCCCCGCCATCGAGACGAGCCAGAGCGGCGTGGCCGACATCATCGAGATCCAGGCGAGGGACGTCGACCCCATCCGGGCCGCGGCGATCGCCAACGCCTATGCCGACGGGTACATCGAGTTCCGCCTCACGAGAGCGATCGACGACATCCTCGCCGCCAGCACCCAGATCCAGGGGCGCATCGACAGCGTGGAGCGGGAGATCGAGGCTCTCGCGGTCGAAAACTCCACCGGCGGGCCCGTCGACCGGATCGCCGGCCAACCGGTCGTCGCCTCCCAGCTCGCCGCTCTCACCGCGCAGCGGAGTGCCTTCAAGCAGAAGCTCGACCAGCTCAAGGTCGACAGCGCCCTCACGACGGGCGGGGCGGAGGTCGTGAATCCGGCGGTGCCGTCGACATTCCCGTGGAGCCGTCGCCCGTGAGCGACGGGCTCACCGCCGCCGTGGTCGGTGTCATCCTGGCCCTCGGCATCGCCTTCCTTCTCGAGTATCTCGACGACTCGATCAAGACCAAAGAGCATCTCGAGCGAGCGATCGGCCCTGGCGTCCCGACGCTAGGCCTCATCCCGGAGATCGAGAACGCCGACTTCGACCGATCGGCCTCCGGACGGGTGGTCGCAACCGGATCCCGCCCGGCCGAGGCCTTCCGGGCGCTGGCACATCCATCCAGTTCGTCGGCCTGGAGGGGCCCCGATTGCTGGAGGTGACGAGCCCCACCCTGGCCGAGGGCAAGACCACCACCGCCGTCAATCTCGCCATCGTGCTGGCTCGAGCGGGGATGAACGTGATGCTGGTCGACTGCGACCTCCGCCGGCCTCGGGTCCACCAGATGCTCAACCTTCCGATGGAGCCCGGCTTCACCTCGATCGTCATGGGCGGTTCACCCATCGGACGACGCTGCACCAGGTCACCGGCGCCGGCCATCTGCACGTCCTGACCTCGGGCCCCATCCCCCCGAACCCGTCCGAAATCCTGTTCCACCGCCGCACGGCCGACGTCCTCGACAGCCTGGCCGAGATGGCCGACATCGTCCTCCTCGACTCACCGCCGCTGCTCCCCGTGACCGACGCCAGCGTGCTGGCCGGGCGGGTCACCGCCGTGCTTCTGGTCGCGGCCGCCGGCCGCACCCGGCAACGGCAGATCCGGCGGGCGGCCGAGCTCCTCGGTCAGGTCCACGCCTCCCTGGTCGGGACGGTGCTCGTCCGGGTGCGAGCCGACGCCCGCAACTACGACGACTATTCCCACTACGCAGCCGACAGCCCTGCGACCGGACGCCGGTCGTCGGGCAAGGGGAGAAACGACGCCAAGCACTCCGCCCGCCGCACCAAGCGCGAACACTCGACGCCCACCCTGGGTGTGGAGCACCGGTCGAGTGGCGCCCCATGACACGGGCGCAGGACCGGGGTGGGGCGTCGGATGGTCACTGAGACGCCCATTGATCGGGCTGTCGCCTTCGCCCCCCCGAGCATCACCGACGACGACATCGACGCCGTCGTGGCCGTGCTGCGCAGCGGCTGGCTGACCTCCGGCACCCAGGTCAGAGCCCTCGAGAACGAGCTGGCCGACTACCTCGACGCGCCGGACGTGGTCGTGGTGTCCTCGGGGACGGCGGCCCTGGAGATCGCCTTCGCCTTCCTCGACCTCCCGCCGCGGGCCCGGGTGGGGGTACCGACGTGGACCTTCGCCGCGTCCGCCCTGGCGCCGGCCCGGCTGGGCGCAATCCCCGTCCTCCTCGACGTCGACGCCGATTCGCTGAACCTCTCGCCCCCGGCACTGGAGGCCGCGCTGGCAACAGGGCTGGACGCGGTCGTCGCCGTCCACTTCGGTGGCGTTCCCGTCGACCCCGACATCCACCGGCTGTGTGCCTCGGCCGGGGTCCCCGTGGTGGAGAACGGGGCCCACGCCTTCTCCGCCAGCCACCACCGCGGCCGCCTCTCGGGCCGCGGCAGCGTCGGCACCGGCTTCTCCTTCTACGCCACCAAGAACCTGACTTCGGCCGAGGGTGGGGCCCTCGCCACCCACGACCCGGCAGTGGCATCGTTCGCCCGCACCTACCGCCTCCACGGCCTGTCGGCCAGCGGCCCCGCCGACAACGGGCACAACGCCGAGCACAGCTACGACTGCACGGTGGCCGGCGCCAAGGCCAACCTCTCCGACGTGCTGGCGGCGCTGGCCCGCTCTCAGCTGTCCCGGATCCACGAGCTCCAGGCCCGTCGGCGGGCGCTGGTGGAGCGCTACCGCGATCGGCTGGGCCCGGTCCGCGACATCGACCTGGTACCCGACCGGTTGGCGGCCGGAGGGAGCGACCACCTGCTGGTGGTGCTGCTCCCCGACGGCACCCGCCCCGCAGTCAGGGCCGCGCTGGCCCGGGAAGGCGTGCAGACGAGTATCCACTTCCGGCCGCTTCACCACCTCCGCTGGTTCCGCGACCACGCCGAGATCGGGCCCGGTGGAGTTCCCGTCGCCGACCGGCTGGCAGCGCGGGCGCTGAGCCTTCCCCTCCACATCGGGATGGCCGACCACGACGTCGACACCGTGTGCAACGTCCTCGTCGGCAGCCTCGCCGGGTGACAGTCACCGCCTGGGTGGCGCGGCGCCGGAACGTCGACTTCGCCGTCGCCGAACTCCTACTCGTCGTCACCCAAGATGTTCGAGCTGATGGCGGTCGGCGTTCCCTTCGTCTACTGCGGGAGGGGGGAGGGGGCCCGGCTGGCGGAGGCGTCGGGCGGGGCGGTCACGGTCGACCCCGAGGACCCGCGGGCCCTCGCCGACGCCCTCCGCAGCCTCCTCGGGCGGGACGACACGGCACGGGGGGAAAGCGCGGCGAGGGCCCGGGAATACGTGGCCGAGAACTTCGACCGGGAGGCGATCGCCAACCGCCTCGAGCAGCAGCTGCTCGACCTGATCGCTTGAAGCGTGAATCACTGCTGTGAGTTCGATCACCCACTTGCATCTCGTCCCCCTTCCGCTCGGCCACCAACGATGTGCAGGACCCGATGGGGGCCTCGTCATGAAGTGTCTGAGGTGCGTGCTCGAGGCAAAAGGACGGAACGCCCGAGACCCCCGCGTCAAGCCCACGACGGGCTCCGAGCGCCATACTCCATAGGCGAGCGACGTCCTGCCCGGTCCGACCCACCCCGATTCTCATCTGCGAGGGCGGCCCCGCCCGGGGGCCATGACAGCTAAACCTCGAGGGGCTGCGCCAACCGGCGCACGATGCGGTCGGCGGCGTGACCGTCGCCGTAGAGCGGAGTCCGGGGACCCATGGGCGGCGGGCGGGTCGCGGCAGCCACGATGGCATCGGCGTCCGCCCCCGCGAGGATGTTCCAGCCCTCAGCCACCGTCTCGACCCACTCGGTCTCGTCCCGGAGGGTCACGCACGGCACACCCAGCCAGTACGCCTCCTTCTGGAGGCCGCCGGAGTCGGTGATCGCCACCTCCGCCCGAGCCATCAGCCCGATCATCGAGCGGTAGCGCAGTGGGGCGACCCACCACCACGCCCGGAGGGGGCGAACATTGCCCCAGGGCCGCCGCGGTACGCGGATGGAGGGGAAGGACGATCGGCAAACCGTCGGAGGCAAGCCGGCCGAGGCCATCGAGGATGGCACGCAGGCGGTCGGGGTCGTCGGTGTTCTCCGCCCGGTGGACGGTCGCCACGCCGAAGGGCGGTTCGAGCCCCGACGTCGGCGACCGGCCCACCGGCGGCCACGGCCCAGCGGAGGACGTCGTGCATCACGTCGCCCACCACCTCCACCCCGGCGACCAGACCCTCGGCGGCCAGGTTGGTCGCCCCGGTGGCGGAGGAGCAGAAACGGAGCGTCGACAGTTGGTCGGTGACGACCCGGTTGATCTCTTCGGGCATGTCCCGGCGGCGGGACCGGAGCCCGGACTCGACGTGGGCCACCGCCAGTCCCAGCTTGGCCGCCGCCAAGGCGCCGGCGAGGGTGCTGTTGGTGTCGCCATAGACTACGACGACGTCGGGCTGCACCGACTGGAGCACGGGCTCGAGGCGCACGAGCATCGTGCCCGTCTGGACCCCGTGCGAGGCCGAACCCACCCTCAGGACAACGGCGGGTCGGTCCAGGCCGAGGTCCGCGAACTGGTCGTCCGACGCCTCGCGGTCGTAGTGCTGGCCGGTGTGGACCACCACCTCCTCCACCACCTGCTCGGGGCAGGCGGCGTTGTGGGCGGTAATCGCCCTGCTCACCGCGGCCGCCTTCACGAACTGAGGCCGGGCGCCGACCACGGTGACGATCCTCACCGGTCGGGTGCGCCCAACCCGTCCGGCCGGCGGTACGCCCGGTCGCAGGAGGGACAGCGGGCCTGGGCCAAGTCCGAGAATGTCAGTCGGTCGCCGCAGGCACACCTCCACCCGCGGACCAGGGGCGGGCCGAAGGAGCGGAGCTCGCTTGACTGGGCGCTCACGTCCGCTCGCCAGGCTAGGCCGTCAACGCTTGCGGCCGCCGCTGGGGAGTGGCGCCGGCAGCTTGCGGGTGTCGCGGTCGACTCAGCCGTCCGATCGCCCCGACTCGACTCCGGCCTCGGTCGGCTTTGCTCGATCGACTACCGGCAGGCGTCGCAAGAGACCGCCGAGGCGGGCGGGCACGTCACTCCTCTTGGCCTCGGGGCCGGGCCAGTCCGAGTGGAGCTCTCTGCCGGCGGGCTCGTCACTCGTCGCGTCCTCCTCGACGCTGGGCATCTTGGCCCTGGCGTCGGCCAAGAGCCCGGAGACCCTGGCCCCGACGAGGTCGAGGGCACGCCACTGAGCGGCGAACCGATTGTCGAGGTCCTCGTTGAGCTCCGCGGGACGGGGCATGCCATCGTGGTCGTGCCCTGCGTTACGGGTTGTAGTCGACGAGTCAGCGCGCAGCGTCTGGAGCGCCTCGTTCCAGGCGGCTTGCGTCGTGCGCAGATCTTCCAGGATCGGACCGAGAGCGGAGGCGACAGCCTCGGCCACCATCCTGGGAATGGTGTCCTCGGCGACAGCGCGGGGGAGGTTTGCGCCAAGGTCGATGACGGTCTTCTCCATCTTGTCGAGGGATGCCTGCTGCCAGGCCAGCCGGGCTTCGATCTGCTCGTCACGGCTGGCCGAGGCTCGCGCCTTCTCGTTCATCGCCCGACGGTCACGGTCGGCGCGTGCCCTGGACTCGTCCCGGAGCCGTCCGAGCTCCTGGCGGAACGCCTGGAGGTCGCCAACCACCTGCTGGGTCGTCCCGGCGCTTGCGCCATCGTCGACGGCTGGGCCCGGTGACTCGTTGCCGGCACTGGTACCAGCCAGGTCCACCACCGCCTGCTGCAGGTCGTCGATCGCAGCCTGGTGGGCATCGAGGCGAGCCTGCAGCTGCGAGGCGAGCAGCCGGTCGTCCCGCGGACCCCGCCTGCCGCGGTTGTCCTCCGATGCCTGCCGCCCGACCTCCTCGAGCACGGACTGGTGAGCGGTCAACACGGCTTCGAGCTCCGAATCCCGCTCGGCAAGAGCCTCGGAGCTGCGCTCGAGCGATCGCCGTAGCCGTTCATCGGCCGCCTGGGCGTCCGAGCGCAGTGCCGCCACCTCCCTACGGACCTCGTCGATGCCGCTGTCGGACAAGGCGCTGCTGGGCTGCGTTCCGCCAGTGTCGTCGTGATGCGGGTTCGAGACCACCTCCATGACCGCCTCCTGCAGGCCGTCGAGGACGACCTGGTACGACGCCAGGCGGGCCTCGATCGCGTCGTCCCGCCGGGCCAGGGACGCCTTGAGGCCGTCGAGCAACCGTGTGGCGGCGGCGTTCGACTCCTCCCGGAGATTCCTGATCTCCTCGCTGAGCTCCGCGAAACGTGCGTCGGTGACATCGTCGGCCGCGGAGGGCTGCTCGGCGCCCGCAGCCCGCACCTCCGTGGCAACCATTCCGGCCAGCGAGTCCACGGCCAGCTGCTCGACGTCGTCCGGGCTGACCGGCACGGGTGCCGGGTTCGGCGGGCGCGCCTGGTTGTCCGGCAGCTCGATGGGTTCCGCTAGCCGGATTGTCGGGCTCCGGGGTAAGAGGGGGCTCGGAAGATGGCTTGGCTCCTTGATCCGTCGCTCAGCGGGGGTCGTGGCCGGCTTCATGCGGACGTGGGGGTCTTGGAGCCACACGTCCGAGCACGTGTCGAACTTGCCGTAGCAGACGACCCCGCACTCCGCGCAGGAGCAGTAGTTGACGCCGGGTCTCATCGGGTGGTCGCACCCAGCACCGATCTCGACCTCGAAATCGTGGCACCAGCCCATCTGTCACGAATCCTACCGGCAGGACCCGCCTTCGGCGCCCCATACAGCGCCGCTACCAGCCTGGTTTGCGGTTTCCGGCGTGTGTCTCGTAGGTTGTGCGTTGTTTCACAAGGGGACGCAGCCGGTTGGTCGGGCGCGAGCAAGGCGAGCAGAGTGAGCTGTATCGGGGGTTTGGGAACAGCACGTCGCGGGCCTTCGAGCTCGCCCTCAGCCCAATGGTGCTCGCCGGGCTCGGCTACCTGCTCGACCGTTGGATCGGGATCGTCCCGGTGCTCACGATCGTCTTCTTCCTCGTCGCCATGGTCGGGCTGACGGCGACCATGTGGTACGGCTACAACGCCAAGATGAAGGTCCACGAGCAGGACGGCCCGTGGGCCAAGCACGTAGAGGACTGATGTCCGCCCCCATGACCAAACCCCTCTTGCCCAAATCACCGCTGCTCAGTGCTGACCCGGGGCCCGCCGTCGAGCCGCAGTTGGCCCTCGACATGGCGCGTCGCGTCCTTCCTGCCGTGCCGGTGCTGGTGATCGTGTCGGGGCTGGTCTGGGGCTGGGCCGGCGCCGCCTCGGCGACGTTCGCAGTGGTCCTGGTCCTCGCCAACCTCGCCGCCTCGGCCGCGATGCTCGCCTGGGCCGCCCGCATCAGCCTCCCGCTGCTGATGATCGCCGCCCTCGGCGGCTTCGTCGTCCGCTTGTTCCTCCTGACTGCGATCGTGATCGCGGTGAAGGATCAGCCCTGGGTCGACCTCGTGCCCCTGGGTCTCACTCTCATCGTCACCCACCTCGGCCTGCTGATCTGGGAGACCCGCCATGTGTCCGCCTCGCTGGCGTTCCCGGCGCTCAAGCCCAAGGCCGCCAAACCCGCCAAGCGCCAGCAGGCGGCCCGACCCGCAGGGACGGCATGATCCAGACGATCCTCGGCCTCGAGTTCCCCCCGATCGGTCACCTGGTCGAGTGGGAGGGCCTGCTCCTCAAGGGCTCGATCTTCGAGATCAACAAGACGGTGCTGCTGATGTGGCTGTCGGTGGCGATCGTGTTCGGCCTCTTCTGGTCCGCCGGCCGCCGGGCGGCAAAGGGCGCGGCCACGGGCGACCTGGTGCCCGCCGGCGTGCAGAACGTGGTCGAGTCGGGTGTCGACTTCGTACGGGAGAGCGTCGTCCTGCAGACGATCGGCAAGGACGGCCTGGGGTGGATGCCGTTCCTGACCACCATGTTCTTCTTCATCTTCTTCCTGAACATCTACGAGGTCGTGCCGTTCGTGCAGTTCCCGGTGAACGCCAGGATGGCCATCCCCGCCTTCCTGGCTCTCTCGGTGTGGGCCATCTACAACGTGGTCGGCATCAAGCACCAGGGCCTCGGGGGCTACCTCAAGTCGGTGGCCATCCCGCCCGGCGTGCCCGTCGCCATCTTGCCCCTGGTGGCCCTGATCGAAGTCATCTCGACCTTCATCGTGCGGCCCTTCTCGCTGGCAGTCCGACTCTTCGCCAACATGCTCGCCGGCCACCTGCTGCTCGTCACCTTCGCGGTGCTGTGCGCGGCGCTGTGGAGCAAGACATTCCTGCTGATCATCCTGCCCCTCCCCTTCGCCATGCTCGTCCTGCTGACGGGCTTCGAAATCCTGGTGGCGGGCCTGCAGGCGTTCATCTTCACCATCCTCACCGCCGTCTACATCGGCGGCGCCATGCATCCCGAGCACTAGGAGGGCTCTTGCTAGACATCCTGGCCCAGACCGCACCCGACGAGTTCCTCAAAGGCCTCAGCGCCGTAGGCGCCGGCATCGGGTACGGGGCCGCAGCCATCGGTCCCGGCATCGGGATCGGCATCGTGGTGGGCAACGCCATCACCGCCATGGCCCGCCAGCCCGAGGCCGCCGGCATGGTGCGAACCACCATGTTCCTCGGCATCGCCTTCACCGAAGCCCTGGCCCTCATCGGCTTCGTCGTCTTCATCCTTCTGAAGTTCACCTAGGAGCCGCTGCCCATGCCGCTGTTGAGCGCCATCTACCTCCAGGTCGAGGGCGGCGCGGAGCACGCCACCGAGACGGTCAACCCCATCCTCCCGGCCCTGAACGAGATCGTCTGGGGGGCGCTGTCGTTCCTCGTCCTGCTGTTCCTGATGGTCAAGTGGGGCTTCCCCGCCGTCAAGAAGGGCATGGACGCCCGGGCCGACCGCATCCGGGCCAGCCTGGACGAGGCCGAGAAGACCCGCGAGGAGGCAAGTTCGATCCTCGACGAGTACAAGAGCCAGCTGAACGACGCCAAGACCCAGGCCGCTCGGATCATCGAGTCGGCCCGCCAGGACGCCGACAAGGTCCGCCAGGACCTCAAGCGCCAGGCCGAGGAAGAGGTGGCCGAGCTGCGCCAGCGGGCCCTCGCCGACATCAACTCCCACGTCGAGCGGGTGAAGGCGGGCCTGCAGTCCGAGGTGGCCCGGCTGTCGATCGAGCTGGCCGAACGGGTGGTCGAGCGCAACCTCGACAAGGACACCAACATGCGCCTGATCGAGACCTTCATCGAGCAGGCCAACCGGCAGCCGGCGAACTGAGCCATGGCTGCCAACACACATGACTGATCGGATCGAGGGGTACGCAGCGGCCGTCTTCGAGGCGGCGCGGGCCGAGGGCGCGGTCGACGTCGTCGGCGACGAGCTGTACCGGTTCTCCTACGCGCTGGAGAACAACGCCGAGCTGCGCAAGGCCCTGTTCGACGAGTCGGTGCCGGCGGAGCGGCGCCAGGGCCTGATCGAGGAGCTGCTCGACGGCAAGGTCTCACGCCTCACCTCCTCCCTCGTCTCGTTCGTGGTGGCCACCGGCCGGGCGCGTGAGCTCTCCGAGATCGCCAATCACCTGGTCAAGCGCATCGCCGCCGAGCACGAGAAGGAGGTGGCCGAGGTCCGCTCCGCCATCCCGCTGACCGAGGACCAGCGCACCCGCCTGGCCGAGGCCCTCTCCACCAGCCTCGGCAAGCCGGTCGAGGTGCGGGTCATCGTCGACCCCTCGGTCATGGGCGGCATCCTCGCCCGCGTCGGCGACGTGGTCATCGACGGCACCATCCGCCACCGCCTCGAACTTCTCAAAGAGGCCATGTGAGCATCGCTCTAGGAGACGTTCTTGTCTGACGCAGCTTTCGACTTCAACTTCGAGCCCTCCGACATCACCAGCGCGCTGCGGCGGCACCTCGAAGGGTTCAAGCCCAGCATCGAGACCCACCGCGTCGGCCACATCATCGAGGTCGGCGACGGCATCGCCCGCATCGCCGGGCTGCCCGACACCGCCGTCAACGAGCTGCTCGAGTTCGAGGGCGGCACCCTGGGCCTGGCCCTGAACCTGGACGAGGAGTCCATCGGCGCCGTCGTCCTGGGCGAGATGGGCCACATCGAGGAGGGCCAGCCGGTCACCGCCACGGGGCGCATCCTGTCGGTGCCGGTCGGCGACGGCCTGCTCGGCCGGGTGGTCAACCCGCTGGGCCAGCCCCTCGACGGTCGCGGCGAGATCACCTCCAGCGAGAGCCGCCGCCTCGAGGTGCAGGCCCCCGGCATCGTCGACCGCCAGCCGGTGAAGGAGCCTCTCCAGACCGGCATCAAGTCGATCGACGCCATGACGCCCGTGGGCCGGGGCCAGCGCCAGCTGATCATCGGCGACCGCAAGACGGGCAAGACGTCGGTGGCCGTCGACACGATCATCAACCAGCGCGGCCAGAACGTGAAGTGCATCTACGTCGCCATCGGCCAGAAGGGCTCGACGGTGGCCGAGGTCGTCGCCGCCCTCGACGACGCCGGCGCCCTGGAGTACACGGTCGTGGTCACCGCCCCCGCGTCGGACCCGGCCCCGTTCAAGTACCTCGCCCCCTACTCCGGGTCGGCCATGGGCCAGCACTGGATGGAGAACGGCGAGCACGCCCTGATCATCTACGACGACCTGTCCAAGCAGGCCGAGGCCTATCGCCAGCTGTCGCTGCTGCTGCGCCGGCCACCCGGCCGCGAGGCCTACCCGGGCGACGTCTTCTACCTCCACAGCCGCCTCCTGGAGCGCTCGGCCAAGCTGTCCGACGAGCGGGGTGGCGGCTCGCTGACCGCCCTGCCGGTGATCGAGACCAAGGAAGGCGACGTCTCGGCCTACATCCCGACCAACGTCATCTCCATCACCGACGGTCAGATCTACCTTCAGACCGACCTGTTCCGCTCCGGCATCCGGCCCGCCGTCGACGTGGGCATCTCGGTGTCCCGGGTGGGCGGCAACGCCCAGATCAAGGCCATGAAGTCGGTGGCCGGCACCCTGAAGCTCGACCTTGCCCAGTTCCGCGAGCTGGAGGCGTTCGCCAGCTTCGGGTCCGAGCTCGACAAGGTGTCGAAGGCCCAGCTCGACCGCGGCTACAAGCTCACCGAGCTGCTCAAGCAGCCGCTGCGCTCGCCGATGCCGGTGGAGGAGCAGGTCGTGTCGATCTTCGCCGGCACCAAGGGCTACCTCGACGACATCCCGCAGTCCGAGGTCGGCCGGTTCGAGGCCGAGCTGCTGGAGGAGTTCCGCAGCCGCTACTCGGACCTCCTGGGTGAGATCCGCTCGTCGGGGAAGCTGCCGGACGAGCAGAAGATGAGGTCGGCCGTCGACACGTTCAAGGAGCGGTTCGACGTCGACAAGAAGGCCGCCGCCCCTGGGGACAAGGCGGCGCCGGCCTCCGGCGCCAAGGGTGCTGCCGACGAGTCGAGCGAGGATTCCGGCGGGGAGCCGGCCAGCTAGGCGTGGCCAGCGGCAAGGAGCGGGCGCTCCGGAGGCGCATCACCAGCGTCAAGTCCACCAAGAAGATCACGCGGGCGATGGAGCTGATCGCCGGCAGCAGGATCGTCAAGGCCCAGCAGCGGGTGGCGGCGGCGCGGCCGTACTCGGAGCAGATCACCGAGGTCATGCGCAACCTGGCCGGCGGGGGAGCGGGGCTCGACCATCCCCTGCTCGGCGAGCGCGATCAGGTGAGCAACGTGGGCTTCATCGTGCTGAGCGCCGACAAGGGCCTGGCCGGCGCCTACAACTCCGCGGTGATCCGGGCCGCCGAGCGGGCCATCCAGGAGGTCCGGGCCAAGGATCAGGGGTACTCGCTCACGCTGGCCGGCCGCAAGGCCGAGGGCTACTTCCGCTACCGCGGCTACGAGATCGACGATTCCTTCACCGGCTTCAGCGAGCAGCCGTCCTACGAGGACGCCCGTCGCCTGGCCGAAGGCCCGATGCGCCGGTACGAGGAGGGGGATCTCGACAGGGTCAACCTGGTCTACACCCGGTTCCTCTCCCTCGGCTCGCAGAAGGTCGTCACCGTCCGGCTCCTGCCGCTGGAGAAGGCGGCGCTCGAGGAGGCTTCGTCGTCGTCCTCGTCGTCGTCCTCGGATGACGGCGGTCCCAAGGCCGACTACGAGTTCGAGCCCGAGCCCAGCCAGATCCTCACCGAGCTCGTGCCCCGCTACGTCGAGGGCCGGATCTTCGCCGCCCTGCTCGATGCGTCGGCCAGCGAGCAGGCCGCCCGCCAGCGGGCCATGAAGGCGGCCACCGACAACGCCGAGGAGCTGATCAAGACCCTCTCGATCACGGCCAACAAGGTGCGCCAGGCGGGCATCACCACCGAGATCATGGAGATCGTGGGCGGGGCCGAGGCTCTTCGCGCCGCCAAGTCGGACGGCAAGCCCGACTACTTCCGGGACGCCCTGGTCAGCCAGGACGTCCTCCCCGACATTCTCGACAAATCAGGAGCCCGCCGATGAGCGAGACCGAAGCCCCCGCCGCCGTAGCCGGCATCGACACCAATGTCCCCACGGCCCCCGACGCCGACGACGAGACGACGGCCGAGTCGACCGCACCGGCCTCCGAGCAGGACGGCAAGGTCGTCGCCATCGCCGGCCCGGTCGTCGACATCGAGTTCCCCCGCGGCAGCCTGCCCGAGATCAACTTTGCGGTGTGGATGGAGGTCGAGCTCGACGGCGAGACGATCAGGATCACCGCCGAGGTCGCCCAGCACATCGGCGAGAGCCGGGTGCGGGCCATCTGCATGAAGCCCACCGACGGCCTACGCCGGGGCACACCCGTCCACAACACCGGGAAGGGGATCACCGTCCCCGTCGGCCCCGGCGTGCTGGGCCACGTGTTCAACGTGATCGGCGAGCCGCTCGACACCGACGGCAAGGAGGTCACCGAGGGCATCGTCGACCACTGGGACATCCACCGCCCGCCGCCCGCCTTCGCCGACCTCGAGCCCCGGTCGGAGATGTTCGAGACCGGCATCAAGGTCATCGACCTGCTGGCGCCGTACGTCAAGGGCGGCAAGATCGGGCTGTTCGGCGGGGCCGGCGTGGGCAAGACCGTCATCATCATGGAGATGATCAACCGGGTGGCCACCCAGCACGGTGGCGTCTCGGTGTTCGCCGGCGTGGGGGAGCGCACCCGTGAGGGCAACGACCTCTGGCTGGAGATGCAGGAGACCGGCGTCATCGAGAAGGCCGCCCTCATCTACGGGCAGATGGACGAGCCGCCGGGCGTGCGCCTGCGGGTGGCCCTGTCGGCGCTGACCATGGCCGAGTACTTCCGGGACGAGGCCCAGCAGGACGTGCTGCTGTTCGTCGACAACATCTTCCGGTTCGTGCAGGCCGGCTCCGAGGTGTCCACGCTCCTCGGCCGCATGCCCTCGGCGGTGGGCTACCAGCCCACCCTCGCCGACGAGATGGGCGAGCTGCAGGAGCGGATCACCTCCACCAAGGGACGGTCGATCACGTCGCTGCAGGCCGTCTACGTGCCCGCCGACGACTACACCGACCCCGCCCCGTTCACCACCTTCACCCACCTCGACGCCACCACCGAGCTGTCCCGTGAGATCGCGTCGCTCGGCATCTACCCCGCCGTCGACCCGTTGGCGTCGACCTCGCGCATCCTGGCTCCTGAGGTGGTGGGCGATCGCCACTACCGCGTGGCCCGCCGGGTGCAGGAGGTCCTGCAGCGCTACAAGGAGCTCCAGGACATCATCGCCATCCTCGGCCTCGACGAGCTGGCCGAGGAGGACAAGGTCGTCGTCCAGCGGGCCCGCAAGGTGCAGAAGTTCCTGTCCCAGCCCTTCTTCGTGGCCGAGCAGTTCACCGGCATCAAGGGTGTCAACGTCACCGTCGAGGAGACGGTCGACTCGTTCGAGAAGCTGATCAACGGCGAGCTGGACGACGTGCCCGAGCAGGCGTTCTACAACGTGGGGGGCGCCGACAGCGTGCTGGAGAAGGCGAAGTCGCTCTCCAAGGAAGAGAAGAAGGAGGAGGCGGCGGCCTAGCCCATGCCCCTTCATGTCGAGCTTGTCTCGCCCGAGCGGATCCTGTATTCCGGCGATGCCGAGATGGTCGTGTGCCGCACCCTGGAGGGAGGCGAGATCGCCTTCCTGGCCGGTCACGCGCCGTTTCTGGGGGCGCTGGGCGTCGGCATGGTGCGGATCAAGACGGTGGACGGGGGCGAGGAGGCGGCGGCGGTGCACGGCGGTTTCGTGGAGGTGCGCGACAACCGGGTCATCGTGCTGTCCGACGTCGCCGAGCTGGCCAGCCAGATCGACGTCGAACGGGCTCGGAGGGCCAAGGAGGCCGCCGAGCGCAAGGAGTCGGGCATGGACGACGCCGAGGCCGAGGCCGCCCTGCGCCGGGCCAACGCCCGCCTGGCCGCCGCCGAGCGCAGTCGCTGACGCTGACGAGCGTCGGACGCCTTCCGGGTCGGATCGGCGCGGACGTGGACGCAGGCGGGAACGGAGAGCCTGACGTGGCCCGGCTGCGCCTCGGCGTGGCGCTGCTCGTGCCGCCGCCGCTCGACGTCGAGATCGACGCATTGCGCCGGGCGGTGGGCGACGGCACCTACGGGCGGGTTCCCGCCCACCTGACGCTGGTGCCCCCGGTGAACGTCAACGTCGGCCGGCTGGACGACGCCCTGAGGGTGCTGCGGGAGGCTGCTGCCCGGACCCGGCCCTTCCGGGTGTCCTTGGGCCCGCCGACGACGTTCCTGCCCGACAACCCGGTGCTGTACCTACCGGTTACCGCTGGTGACGAGGCCGTTCAGGCCGTGCGCGACAGGGTCTTCGTCGACCCGCTGGCCCGCCCCCTGACCTGGCCGTTCGTGGCCCACGTCACCGTCGCCGACGAGTGCTCGCCGGAGCGGATCGTCGCCGCCCAGGAGGCGCTGGCGGGGTACACGACCGACATGGAGATCGGTCGCGTCCACCTCCTCCAGGAGGGCGCCGGACGGGTCTGGGGGCCGATTGCCGATTTCCCGTTCGAAGCGGCCGCTGTCATCGGGAGGGGCGGGCTGCCGGTGGAGCTGACCGTCACCGACGACGCCGACCCCTCGGTGCGGGCGTTTGTGCGCGGGGCCGGGCAGCACGAGCCGGTGACCATCACCGCCCGGCGCGACGGCAGCATTGTCGGCGTGGCCCGCGGGTGGGCCACCACGGAATCGGCCCAGCTGAGCGAGCTGGTCGTCGCCGATGGCGAGCGCGACCTCGGCACCGAGGACCACCTGGTGGCCGCCTTCGACTCGTGGGCGGCCAAGCGAGGGGTTTGGCGCCACGGTGGCGGGTAGTGTTCGGGCCGGCACTGCGGGTGCCGACGGAGCCGAGATGCCGAATCCCCCCCCGATGCACCGCCACGTCGTACCGATGCGACGCCACGTCGGACGCGGGCTGGCGGGGGCCGTGACCCTCGCCCTGCTCGCCGCGGTCGCCGCGGCCGGTGCCGCCCCCGCTGCCGTCACGACGACGGTGCCTCCCGTGACGACCTCGGCGCCGACGACCGCCCCCCCCACCACGCCTCCGTCCACCGAGCCGACCACGACGCTGGCGCCGACTCCGCCCTCATCGGCCACGACGATGGCGCCTCCTCCCACTGCGGACGCCCCGCCCGTGCCGCTCGTCGATCCTGCGCCGGCGGCCCAGGGCGACGCCGGTCCCGCCCCCGACGCACCCCGCCTGAGCTCGGCCGCGGTCGACGCCGCCATCGACTCGCTCCAGCGTTCGGGCGCCAGCAGCACCAGGGGCTTGATGGAGGCGCTGGCCCCGCTGTCCGAGTTCGGGCTGTCACCCACCGACGCCGCCATCAAGGGCATGGGCAAGTTCCCGGTCGCCGGCCTGGCCACGTGGACCGACAGCTTCGGGGATCCTCGCAACAACCCCACGCCGCACAGCCACCAGGGCAACGACATCTTCGCCGCCTTCGGCACGCCGGTCAGGGCGCCGTCCGACGGCACCGTGCGCTTCGGGGAGGAGTCCACCGGGGGCAAGGCCGCCTACGTCACCGAGCCCGGCGGCACCTACTACTTCATGTGCCATCTCGAGGCCTTCGCACCCGACCTCCAGTCGGGCTCGTCGGTCACGCAGGGCCAGATCGTGGGATTCAACGGCGACACCGGCAACGCCAAGGGCGGCCCGCCCCACGTGCACTTCGAGATCCACCCGGGCGGCGGCGGCGCGATCGACCCCAAGCCCACGCTCGACCGGTGGCTGGCCGAGGCCCTGGCCGCGGTTCCGGAGCTCCTCGCCTCGTACCAGACGGAGAACATCGTCCCTGTCCCCCAGGTGCTGCTCTCCACCGGCGAGCTGCGGCGCTTCGACCTGGCCACGCCGGGCTCGTCGGGGCCGGCCCTGTTCGTGAGGCTGGCGGAGGCGGCGGAGGAGCACGACGCCATGGAGCGGTCGATGGCCGCCCTCCTGCCGGTGACGCCCCGAGCCCTCCAGCTGCTGCTGGGTGGACCGGGTGCCCCGTTCGTCCCCGGGCCTACGCGCCTTTGACGAGGTGGCCGAAGCGGGCCACCAGCTCGTCGGGATCCTCCTTGGACGTCGCCGCCAGGGCCTCCAGGCCGGGCCCCTCGAGGTCTTCGGGCCGGAGACGGGCCTGTAGGGCCAGCGCCGCCTGCCAGAGACCGCCGTCGACGTCGACCTTGCGTACCCGGACCTTGCCCGTGGCGGGGTCCTTCAGCTCGTCGAACGGGATGGGCACGAGCTTGCCCGCCTGCAGCGAGATGAGGGCGTTGCCGGACCCCGACTCCAGGAACTCGACGGCGCCGAAGCCGAGGGTGCGGGTGTACTGCACGTCGAAGGCGACGGGGTCGGCGCAGCGCAGCTCGTAGCCGATGATCTTGGTGATGAAGGCCATCTTCACGCCGCGGGCCTTGAAGCGTTCGGACACCACGTCGCGCACGACGCGGCCGAGGTCGATCTCGCTCAGCCGGGGGTGGCCGTGCTCGTCGTACTCGGTGACGTACTTGGACATCTCCTCGGGGTCCATCTGGTCGAGCAGGCCCTCGGCCAGCACCGCCAGCCCCCAGCCCTCGCCCTGAGCCATGCGCTTGAGGATGGCCGCCTCCACCAGGTCGGCGATGTCGGACAGGGTGATCTGGCCGGCGGGGTACTCCTCCTGGATGGACACCAGCTGGGAGCCGGAGCCGACCGCCATGGCCAGGGCCAGGTGCCCGGCGGAGCGGCCCATGGCGGTGACCAGGTACCAGCGGCTGGTGGTCTTGGCGTCCGCCAGCAGGTTCTTCAGCAGCTCGGCGCCCCAGTACTTGGCCGTCTCGAAGCCGAACGTGGGGGCCTCGAGGGGGAGCGGCAGGTCGTTGTCGATCGTCTTGGGCACGTGCACGGCCCGCATGTTGCCGCCGGCGGTGGCGGCCACCTTCACCGCGCTGGAGGCGGTGTCGTCGCCGCCCAGGGTCACGAGATCGGTGACCTCCAGCTTGGCCAACGCCGCGATGACGGCGTCGAGGTCCTCCTGGCGCTTGGTGGGGTTGGCGCGGGCGGTGTAGAGGACGCTGCCGCCCCGAGTTTCGATGCCGGCGACGTCGTTCTCGGTGAGCTCCCGTACGCCCGACAGGTCGCCGGCCATCAGCTGCGAGAAGCCTTTGGGGACGCCGAGGACGCGCCAGCCGCGGGCCCGGGCGCTCAGCGTCACCGCGTTGATGACGCCGTTCAGGCCGGGGGCGGGGCCGCCACCGACCAGCATGGCAATGGTTCGCGAGGGATTCGTGGGCATGGCTGGGAGCGTAGTTGTCCGACCCGCGGCGGTCGGAGTGGGGGATAGCCTGCCGCTGTGACCGTCGCCTGCTGCCCGTGGTGCGGCGCCGAGTACGGCGTGGCCGCCACCCGGTGCTGGGACTGCAAGCTGGCCCTCGGTGCTGAGCCGCCAGCCGCCACGCTGCCCGAGACCGAGCCCGACGAGGAGGTGGGCTTCGAGCTGGACGAGTGGTCTGCCGCCGACCGGGGCGGCCTGGCCGCCAGCCTGGGCGGGCGGGGGATCGACTACCGCTGGGAGCCCGGACTCGTCCTGGTGGTACGGGCGTCCGACGAGGCCCAGGTCGACGCCCTGCTCGACGACATCGAGGGCGACGACGACTGGGTCGGTGACCGCGGCGGCGCCGGAGGCGTCGACGATGATGACGACGACGAGGGCGACGACGACGAGGGGGGAGGCGGCGGGGATGGCGGGGGCGAGGCTGACGGCGGCGAGCGGGCCCAGGCGGCCATGGCCGACCTGTTCGTGGCCGCCGACCGACTCATGCACGGGCCGGGCGACGAGCGGGTGGCCGACGATCTCATCTCCGCCACCGCCGTGGTCTCCGCCTCGGCCCCGCCGTACGGCTTCGAACCGGTGGCCTGGCTGCAGATCCGGGAGCTGGCGGCCGGCGTCGTCGACGTGCTCCAGTCCGAGGGCACCGACGAGACGGTGATGCTCGAGGCCCGCTCCCTCCGGGAGGCCCTCCGCCCCTACGTGTAGCCCCTTCGGCGAACTGGTTCCACACAGCGGGGCCATGCCCCGTTCTGTGGAACCAGTACGGTGAGGGGCGGCCGCGGCAGCCGCGGCGGAGGGCCTGGTTGGCCCCGTCTACCCTGCACTCGTGCTGCTGGCAGAGCTGGAGATCCGGCATTCGCGCGCCGTGGCGCCGACGTGCCGGGTGGCCCTCGGCCAGCTCTGGCTGCCCACCGATCCGGCGCCCGGTTACGGCGGGATCCTGCTGGGGGGGATCGTCGCCGGCCACCTGGGCGAGGTCGAGGTCGAGCTGCGGGCCGAGTTCCTCAGCCTGGCCGAGGACCTGGAGATGGGGGCCCGCATCCCCCAGCCCCAGCTCCGGCACCGGTTCCAGACCGACATCGTCGGCCTCGACCGCACCAAGCACAAGCTGGCCGGCACCAGCACCGAGGCCATGGAGTTCGAGGTCGGCGGGTTCGGCCGGTCGGTGCCGCAGCTGCTGGGCGCGGTGTACGCCGCGGCGCGGGTGCATTCCAGCGCCAGGCCGGCGGTGTTCGCAGCCATCCGCAAGGCGACTCTGTGGGAGGGCGACCTCGACCGTGGCCTGATCACCTACCTGTCCGACCCCGCCAGCGCCCCGCCGTTGTCGTGGCGGCGGTTCCCTACCGACGAGCGGTGGGCCCGCCAGGTCCTCGGCTTCGAGCCCGAGAGCGAGCCCGGGCGGGGCGACGTCCAGCGCCGGTTCCGCTCCCTCCTGAGGGACTCACATCCCGACCACGGTGCCGACAGCGAGGGCGCCGGCCTGCGCATCCTCGAGCTGACCGAGGCCCGCCGCATCCTGATGGCTTCGGTATGAGCACGGGGAGGGCCGTCCTGGTGGCGCCGGGCGCCAGCGCCACGCGTAACCATCCGTCGCTGGTCGCCATCGAGGAGGCGCTCGTGCCGGTGGGCGTGCCGGTCGAGCGCATCGAGCTGTCGTCGCGGAAGTCCGCCGGCGTGGTGCTGGCGACGGTGAGGGAGGAGGCCGCGGCGCTGGCGTCCCGCACCGACCTGGCTCCCGGCCGCATCGTCCTGGGCGGCCGGTCGTTCGGCGGGCGCATGTGCTCGATGGCGGTGGCCGACGGCCTGCCGGCGCTGGGGCTGGCCCTGGTGAGTTACCCGCTGCACCCCCCGGGTCGTCCCGAGAAGGCCCGCACCGATCACTTTCCCCAGCTGTCGGTGCCGTGCCTGTTCGTGTCCGGCACCCGGGACGCCTTCGGATCGCCGGCCGAGCTGGAGGACGCCACCGCCGCCATCCCGGGAGCGGTGACGCACGTGTGGATCGAGGGCGGCGGCCACGGCTTGCGCGGCACCGACCGGCAGGTGGCCGAGGTGGTCAGGGACTGGGTGCTCGGTCTTCCGGGTTGAGCTCCTCCAGCTCGCGCCGGGCGGTCTCGGGATAGACGGTGATGACCAGGACGGCCAGCAAGAAGGGTGCCACCGCCAGCATGGCCATGGCCGGCCCGATGGCCCCGTACCGGTCCGACAGCACGCCGGCGCCGATGAGGCCGATGGCGCTGCCGACCAGCCCGGCCAGCCCCACGATGCCGTTGGCCTTGCCCCGCAGCCCGGTGGGGAACAGCTCGGGCCCGTAGACGCCCAGGGCCGGGATCGACGCCGCCGACACGACGTTGCCCAGCATCGCCCACACCCACAGCCCCCAGCCCTGGGCGAAGAAGAAGGCCAGCGTGCACGTCGTCCCCACGGTGAGAGCGATGGCGGCGACGATGCGCCGGCCCTTCACGTCGGCCAGCTTCCCGCCGGCCACGATGCCGATGGCCGCCGGCGTCCCGACCACCACCGAGAGCAGTCCGATGCGCCCACCGCTGAAGCCCCGCTCCGTCTGCAGGAACCGGTTCCCGAACTGGGACTGGGGGGCGACGAAGATGCTGGCCAGCAGGGCCGACGCGGCCAGCAGCAGGAGGCGGCCGCCGTGGCCGGCCACCTTCACGACGGCGTGGGGCGCGAGGAAGCGTCGGCTCTCGACCAGCCGGTGGCGCACCGAGGCGACGGCCGGGAGGGCGACGAGCGGGATGAGGTAGATCAGGCGCCAGCCGCGGGGCCCGGTGTCGGCCAGGTTCAGGGCCGTGACGCAGGCGCCGGCGCCCAGCCCGCCGCACATCGCCATCAGGCTGATGGCGTAAGCGCGGGAGCCGGCCGGCATCTCCTCGGCGGCCACGATGGCAACGAGGATCACAAGGGCGGTGCCGAAGGCCCGGGCCAGCAGCTGGCTGGCGGTGAGCCACGGCAGCGACGGGGCCAGCGCGCCGGTGGCTGCCAGCACGCAGCCGGCGGCGGCCGACAACAGCAGGGCCTTGCGCCGTCCCCGCCGGTCGGCCGCGGCGACGACGATCAGGGCGATCACGCCGCCGACCCGCACGACGCTGCCGGCGACGCCCTGGGCGCTGTTGCCGGCGCCGAACTCCTCGCCGGCGAAGGGGATCGTCTGGGTGAAGAGGGTGTTGAGGTAGCCGAAGACGATCGACAGCACGCCGAGGGCACCGAGGGCGTTGGCGCCCCGGTCGTCGAGGCGCTCGGGTGGTGCCCACCACGGCGCCTTGTCGCCGCCCGGCCGGGCCAGCGACCGCTTCAGGGGCAGGACGAACATCCATCCGAAGTAGGGGATCCCGACCTGGAACGAGATGGTCTGGGTCACCAGCCACGAGGTTTCGGCTCCCGGCCCCAGTGCTTCCGCCGGAGCCGCCTCGACGTCGACCTGGCGGGAGTAGTCCCGCAGCGGGCCGTGGCCGGCCTCGTAGCGTCCTCCACCCCGCTCGGTCTCCAGGACCAGGTCGGTGCGGGGCCGGAGGATGGCCTCCAGGCCCGCCGAGTCGACGACGGAGCGGGCGACGACGCGGGCCACGGCGGGCGGGAGCCTACCGGGCGCGCCCGGGAAGCCTGGGACCGGGACAGGCGTTGGTACGATCGAGTCGAACCGATGGAGGTAGCCCGTATGCACGCCGAAGTGATGGAGGCCATCGAGGCCATCAGGCCAGTCCTGCAGGCCGACGGTGGCGACATCTCGCTCGTCGGCGTGAACGAGGAGACCGGCGTGGTCGACGTCGAGCTGGTCGGCGCCTGTGGGAGCTGCCCGGCATCGACGATGACGCTCAAAGCGGGGATCGAGCGGATCCTGAAGGACCGCGTCGACGGCGTCACCGCCGTCCACTCCGTCGGCGAGGAGCCGGAGCTGTTCGACCTCTCCCACTGACCCCTCGACGGCGGCGGGAGCCTTTTCAGTCGGTGATGTGGTTGTAGGTCTCGACCTTCTCCCTCGACAGGGCCACGGCGTCGTTGTGCTCGTTGACCAGGTCGTTGTAGCGGGAGACGTTGGCGTTGTAGGCGCGCAGGTTCCCGTCGATCTCCTGGGCGTCCATCGTCGCCTTCAGGTCGGTGAGCTGGGCCGCGAGGTCGTCGATCCTGGCTTCGAGGGCGCGGATCTCCTCCTCCCTGTCGCCCAGGCTGCGACGGAAGGCGTCGAGGACCAGGTTCCTGTCGAAGTACTTGGCGTAATGGGCCTCGAGGGCGGGGGACAGGCCTGGGAACTCGGTGCCGAGCAGCGAGTGGACCTCGTCGGGCGTGTCCTCCCCCGCCTTCTTGTAGACCTCGAGCCGCTCCTCCAGGACGGGGTTGGCCGCTCTCGCGGCGTTGAGCTCGCTATCGAGGCTCTCCCGCTCGCCTCGGGGGAGCTGGACGTAGACCACGTGCAGCAGCTCGTGGGCGGCTGACACGTAGATGAGGTTCTGCACCTCGGGCTCGGAGAAGGTCCGCACGTGGATGGTGCCGTCGACGACGCAGCCATAGGTGTGCGAACGGGACGAGCCCGGGGCGCTGTCGATCACGTCGGCACAGGTCTGGGCCAGGGTCGATGCGTCCTCGATGCGGGGGTCGGCCTTGGTGAACGTGCGCCTCGCCCTGGGTGTCATGCCGGTGGACACCATGAGGTCCTCGATGCCGGGGTCGGCCGCCGGCTTCGGCGGGGCGGTGGTGACCGACGCCGGCGGGTCGGCCTGCGGCGGGTCGGCTGCATCGTCGCGGCCGCCCCCGCTGCCGCAGCCTGCCAGGACCAGGGTCAGGGCGACGACTGCCGCGACGGCAGTCACCTGGGCCCACCGTCGGGTCGGCGCGGCGGGGCGTTGGGTCACCGGGGCCGGACGCATCGTCCCAGCCTCCCACTCGGCTCGCTCAGGCCAGCGTCATCCTTCCGACCTCGACCCAGGTCAGCAGGTCGGGATGGAACGGCACGACCCGCACGGTGAAGCCGTAGCGCCCCGGTCGCTCGCACGTGAAGCCGCCCTCGTACCGGTAGTGGCCGGGCTCGTCGGTCGGGCCGGCCATCTCCATGGGGACGACGGTGGTCTCCACGATCTCGTCGGTGGGTCCGACAGGGCCGTGGATCAGCTCGACCCTGACGTCGTCGGGCTCGAGTTTGCCGACGCCGACCACGGCCGTCACGGTGCGGGCCAGACCCAGATCCGACGCTGCGCTGTCCTTGTCGAAGGTCTCGATGGTGACCTGGCCCCAGTGCGCCGCCACGCGGCGCTTCCACTCGGAGAGGGCCCGGGCCCGGGCGTGATGGTCGTCGGCCAGCCGGTCGCCGTGGCTCGCAGCCGGCTCGTACATCGTCTCGACGTAGTCGCGCACCATCCGGCTGGCGGTGACCACCGGCCCGAGCGTCCGCAGGGACCGCCGCACCCGGTTCAGCCAGTGACTGGGGGGCCGTCCCGGACGGGCGTCGTAGTAGAGGGGCAGGACCTGGCGTTCGAGCAGGTCGAAGAGGCTCCCGGCTTCCAGCTCGTCGCGGCGGTTCATGTCCGTGACGCTCTCGAACGACGGGATGGCCCAGCCGTTGCCACCGTCGTAGAGCTCGTCCCACCAGCCGTCGAGGATCGAGAGGTTGAGGGCACCGTTCAGCCCGGCTTTCTCGCCGCTCGTGCCGCACGCCTCGAGCGGTCGGCGCGGGGTGTTCAGCCAGACGTCGCAGCCCTGGTAGAGCATGCGGGCCACGCCGATGTCGTAGTCCTCGAGGAAGGCCACCCGGTGACGGACGTCGTCCCGGCGGGCGAACTGGACGACGTCGCGGATCATCTCCTTGCCCGGGTGGTCCGCGGGATGGGCCTTGCCGGCGAAGAGCAGCTGGAGGGGGCGCTCGGTCGACTTCAGGAGGTCGGCGAGGCGCTGCTGCTGGGACAGGAGCAGGGTGGCCCGCTTGTAGGGCGCGAACCGGCGGGCGAAGCCGATGGTGAGGTAGGCGGGGTCGAAGGCGTCGTCGACCCACGCCATCTCCCCTTCGGACATGCCCTTGGCCAGCGCCAACCCGCGCAGGCGCTGGCGGACGAAGGCGATCAGCCGCTCCTTGCCCTGCTGGCGAGCCCGCCACAGCTCGTCGTCGCTGGCGGCGTCGATCCGCGCCCAGCGGTCGGGGCCGGCGACGTGCCACTCGGGCAGGACATGGCGGTCGAACATGGCCTGGACCTCGGGGGAGACCCAGGTGCGGGAGTGGATGCCGTTGGTGACCGACTTGATCGGGAGCTCGTCGACGGGCACGTCGGGCCAGACCGTCTGGAAGATCTGCCGGCTCACCTTGCCGTGCAGCTTCGACACACCGTTGCTGAAGGCGGCGAGTCGAAGGCCTTTCACGGCCATGTTGAACGGGGCGTCGCGCGACTCGCCGGGCTCGTGACCGAGGGCCATCAGGGTGTCGAAGCCGACGTCGCACTCGTCGGCCCATCCCTTGAAGTAGCGCTCCATCAGCGGCCGTGGGAAACGGTCGATGCCGGCTGGGACCGGCGTGTGGGTGGTGAAGACGGTGCTGGCCCGGATGGATTCGACCGCCTCCTCGAACGTCAGGCCGTCCTCGAGGATGCAGCGGCGGATGCGCTCCAGACCGAGGAAGCCGGCGTGACCCTCGTTGCTGTGGAAGACCTGCGGGGAGGCGACGACCTTGTCGAGGGCTCTGACGCCCCCGATCCCGAGCAGGATCTCCTGCTGGAGACGGTGCTCGATGTCGCCGCCGTAGAGGCGGTCGGTGACGTTGCGACCGACTTCGGAGTTGTCCTCGACCGACGTGTCGAGCAGGTAGAGGGGGATGCGGCCGACCTGGGCTCGCCACAGCCGGGCCAGCAGGGGTGAGCCGGCGAGGTCGACCTCGACGGGGTCGCCTTCGACCGGCGTGAGCGCCATGGCGTGGGGGTCGAGGGTGACGTAGCGCTCCTCCTGCCAGCCGTCCCCGTTGAGCTCCTGGCGGAAGTAGCCGTGGGAGTAGAAGAGGCCGATGCCGACCAGGGGGATGCCGAGGGCGCTGGCCGCCTTGAGGTGGTCGCCGGCGAGGACGCCGAGGCCGCCGGAGTACTGGGGGAGGGCCTTGGCGATGCCGAACTCGGGCGAGAAGTAGGCGACGGACCGCAGCGGCGTGTGGCGGCCCTGGAACCAGCGGTCGGCCTCGAGGTCGCGGCGGAGATCGTCGTGGACCTCTCGGAGGAACGAGACGAAGGGTCGGTCGGCGGCGAGCTCCTCGAGGCGCTGGCGGCCGACCTGGCCGAGGAGGCGCACGGGGTCCTGGCCGGTGATCTCCCACCCCTCGGAGTCGACCCACCGGAACAGGTCCTGGGTTCGTTCGTCCCACGACCACCGCAGGTTCATGGCGAGTGCCTGCAGGGGTGCCAGGGCCGGCGGCAGGCTCGGCCGGACCGTGAAGCTTCGATAGGCCCTCATTGGGTGCGCAGGGTACCTGGAGAGCGCCTTCGGGCTGAATTCGCGTCGCTCTTGTGGCGGGTGGAAGGGCATGATATGCATTGCGGCCGTGGGTCGTGTGGTGGCGCGGGTCGGTGTTGTGTGTGTGGCCGTCGCGGTGGCCGTCGCGGGGATGGTGGGGTGCGGCAGTGGGGGCTCGTCGGGCGCCGACGGCCCGACGGCGTCGAGGCCAACGGTGCCGCCCGATCCGTACGCGGTGCCGGCCGTGATCGACGAGGCCTACGTGAATCGAGTGCTCGCCGCGCTGGATCAGGCAAATGGTGAGGTGCTGAGACTGGTCGTTAGTTCTGGGACGCTTCCCCCAGAGGCCGTGGATCGCCTGAAAGCATTGTACCTGGACGACAAGTTGCTGCAGCTTCAGGTCGACCTGCTTCAAGACGCTATCTTTGCGAAGTTTGCGGGAATCAAAGTCCCGCCAGGGGATCGGAGGACAACCGTTTCGATGATCATCACGGCGACGCCAGATTGCATCTTTGCCGAAGTGAACAGCGATCAATCAAAAATCGCACTGAAGGCGGGTTCGGATCGAAACAGAGAGTGGATTAGTCTTATGCCAGTTACCGAACCCAGTTCGATCTACAACAGGACGATGTGGGGCTTCATTTACGAAGGATTCCGCAGGGACCTGTCGGCTCCATCGGATCCATGCGCACGATAGGCTTGTTGGTTGCGCTGTTTCTGCAATTATCTGTTGAACCCATTCTTGCGCAGACGACCACGTCTGAGGAAGATCCTTGCAAATATGGAATCGCGCTTGATGCGGTGCGATGTGGCAACGACCTTGTGGGTAACGTACCAGGTCATTCCGCCGACAGCGGATCTGAAACGTCCGCTCCGCGATCGGATCCGGCATCCCAAGTGCGATATGCAGCCTATGAGAGGGTAGTACCCAACGGGGTCCGAATGGCGAGGTATGTGTAACAGTCGGCTACCGGGAGGTGCCCCCGGATATCGATCCGACGATAGTTGCCGGGGTTTCCGAAACGGACACCCACAATATTCTCGCAAGCTATCCACCGTGTCCTGCTCAACCAGGGTCGATACTCGTAGAAACCCCACACAGAGTCGCAATTCGTTTTTGGCAGGACATCCCACTTCCGAAGCCTGAGCCGCAGATCCAGCCGGGCCGGGCCATAACGGGCAAGTTCGCGTACCTCGAAACTCGTGGTACGACCTCCCACACCTTCACGCAAAGCGACACGCCGTTCGGGCCGTTGCGGATCGTCGCCACTGGCAGGTACTACGTCAACTGGGGTGACGGGACGACGACTGGGCCGCATCCCGACGAGGGGGCTCCCTGGCCGGACGGGCGGATCACCCACGAGTACCTGCGGGTCGGCAAGTACGACGTCGTGGTGACGGAGCGGTGGACTGCTACCTGGCACTTCGGGGCCGAGTCCGGCACGCTGAACGAGCTTCGCACCACTGGACGGATCGACGACTTCCCCGTGGAGCAGATCCAGGCCGTCCGGTACCGCTGACGGAGTTTCTGCTCGCGCAAGTTCCAGTTAGAGCGGGTCAAATCGCGAGCAGAATCCAGAGGAGCCAGGTCAGGTCCTCAAGGGTGACGCAGTCTCAGCCTCTGGAGTCGACCCACCGGAACAGGTCCTGGGTTCGCTCGTCCCACGACCACCGCAGGTTCATGGCGAGTGCCTGCAGGGGTGCCAGGGCCGGCGGCAGGCTCGGCCGGACCATGACGCTTGTGGCGGGTGGAAGGGCATGATATGCATTGCGGCCGTGGGTCGCGTGGTGGCACGGAACGTGGTTCTGACGGTGGCGGTGGCGGTTGTGGTCGCGGGGGTGGCGGGGTGCGGCGGCCGGGGCTCGTCGGGCGCCGACGGCCCGACGGCGTCGAGGCCGACGGTGCCACCCGACCCGTACGCGGTGCCGGCCGTGATCGACGAGGCCTACGTCAATCGGGTTCTGGCGGCGCTGGATCAGGCGGATGGGGACGTACTCAGGATGGTCGTGAGTACAGGAACAGTCCCGCCCGAGGCCTTGGATCGGTTGAAGGCGTTGTACGACGATTCGAATCTGCTGCAGCTACGGGTTGATCTCCTACAAGACGCTCTTTACTCCAGATTCGACGGCCTCAAGAGTCCACCTGGGAATATAAAGACTTCTGTAACGAAGGCGCTTTCCGTAAATAAGGACTGCATCTTTGCTGAGGTGCAGGTGGACGCATCTGAGGTCGCTGTTGCGCCTGACCCTGCTCTCGGCAGGCAATGGATCAGCATTGTTCCCGTCCCACTAGAAAAGCAGAATCTCAACTATAACAGGACGTCATGGGCCTATACTTACAAAGGATTTCAACGAGATCTGTCAGCTCCCGCAGATCCGTGTGTTCGCTAATCTTCTTGGTTTCGCTCCTCACGCTGAACCTGGAAGCTGAAGGCGCCAGCGCCTCCCAGCGCGAACTCTGTGCAGCCGCGGACACGCTTACATCCGCACGCTGCGGAAACGACTCCGAATCCTATGTCCCTTCTCGGGTGGCCACTAGTGGCTCACGGTCTCGCTCCAGTTCGCCTAGTCCTGACGTCCGCTATATCCCTTATGATAGAGTTGTGGCCGAGGGTCCTAATGGTGAACCGTGCACAACCACGGCATATCAGGAGGTCCCTATCGGAGCCGATAGCGGCCCGGATCGTGTACTGAGGGATGTTTTCCTGGTCCACTACTCTTATCCCCACTGTCCGACCGAGGCCGGCGTACCGCCGGTCGAGACGCCGTCGAGTTTTGCGGCACACTACTGGCAGGACGTTCCGCTACCCGAGCCGTCACCGCAAATCCAGCCAGGGCGGGCCATAACTGGCAAGTTCGCGTACCTCGAGACTCGCGGATCAACCTCGCACACCTTTGCGGAGAATGACACGCCGTTCGGGCCGCTCGAGATCGAGGCGACCGGCAAGTACTACGTCGACTGGGGCGACGGGACCACGACTGGTCCGCATCCCGACGAGGGGGCTCCCTGGCCGGACGGGCGGATCACCCACGAGTACCTGCGGGTCGGCAAGTATGACGTCGTGGTGACGGAGCGGTGGACTGCTACCTGGCACTTCGGGGCCGAGTCCGGCACGCTGAACGAGCTTCGCACCACTGGACGGATCGACGACTTCCCCGTGGAGCAGATCCAGGCCGTCCGGTACCGCTGACGGAGTTTCTGCTCGCGCAAGTTCCAGTTAGAGCGGGTCAAATCGCGAGCAGAATCCAGAGGAGCCAGGTCAGGTCCTCAAGGGTGACGCAGTCTCAGCCTCTGGAGTCGACCCACCGGAACAGGTCCTGGGTTCGCTCGTCCCACGACCACCGCAGGTTCATGGCGAGTGCCTGCAGGGGTACCAGGGCCGGCGGCAGGCTCGGCCGGACCGTGAAGCTTCGATAGGCCCTCATTGGGTGCGCGAGGTACCGGGAGAGGGCCTTCGGGCTGAAATTCGCGTCACGCTTGTGGCGGGTGGAAGGGCATGATATGCATTGCGGCCGTGGGTCGTGTGGTGGCACGGGTCGGTGTTGTGGGGTTGGTCGTCGCGGTGGCCGTCGTGGGATTGGCGGGGTGCGAACGTGGTGGATCGTCGGGCGCCGACGGGCCGACGGCGTCGAGGCCGACGGTGCCGCCCGACCCGTACGCGGTGCCAGCCGTCATCGACGAGGCCTACGTGAATCGAGTTCTGGCGGCGCTGGATCAGGCGGACGGTGACGTAACGCGGCTGGTCGCCCGTACGGGAACGGTTCCGCCTGAAGCGGTAGAGAGACTCAAAGCGCTATATGTCGGTGACTTCCTCCAACTGCAGATAGATATTCTCCAGCAGGACGTACTCAGTGGCCTGAAGGGCTATCGACCCGACCTTGGCAACCAACGGACATCAGTGGCGCGTCTGCTTACTGCTAAACCTACCTGCATTTTTGCGCAAGTCATCCCGTGACCTCTCTGAGGTCGTCTCGTCGCCTGATCCTCGTCTCGCTGAGCAATGGGTGGGATTGGTTCCCGTCGACCCCGACGCCGATCCAAACCGCTATAACCGGACGCCGTGGGCCTATCTTTACAACGGCTTCACTCCAGACCAATCTCAGCCGGAGGATCCATGCGTAAAGTTTTCCTAGTACTCACATCAATCTTCATATCTCTGGTCGCGGCTCTTCCGTGTTGGTTCTGTCCATGGGATCCGCTTGATGCTGGTCAGGCGTCGAGCGACACCGATACAACGCACGGTCCTAGTGGCGTGCCACTCTTGGGATGTGGTAGCCGGGTAGAGTAGCGCGCTGTGCGGGAAGTACGGAGTCCCAGAGGATTGAGTCCGCTGACCCTTCGTCAGGTTCGAATAGGGATTCATCGTCGAGCGGAAAGAGATATGTTCCGTATCCGAGCATCTGGTGGAGCGGTGGGCCCAACGGAGAGGCATGTGTGTCAATGGCCTACCGAGAGGTACCTCCGGGAGTCGAGTCGGCCTTGGGCGGCGGGATCTCCGACTCGAACATCCCCGGCATTTTCTCGAGCTATCCACCGTGTCCTACTCAGCCAGGGTCGCCAGACGCAGAAACCCCGGAGCGTGTGGCCTTGCGATTTTGGCAGGACGTCCCTCTTCCAAAGCCTGAGCCGCAGATCCAGCCGGGGCGGGCGATCACCGGCAAGTACGCGTACCTCGAAACCCGAGCCACTACGTCCCATACCTTCACCCAAGACGACACGCCGTTCGGACCGCTCGAGATCGTGGCGACTGGCAGGTACTACGTCGACTGGGGTGACGGGACCACCACCGGTCCGCACCCGCACGAGGGTGGGCCATGGCCGGACGGGCGGATCAAGCACGAGTACCTGCGAGTCGGCAAGTACGACGTCGTGGTGACGGAGCGGTGGACTGCTACCTGGCACTTCGGCCCCGAGTCCGGCACGCTGAACGAGCTTCGTACCGCTGGGCGCATCGACGACTTCCCCGTGGAGCAGATCCAGGCCGTCCGGTACCGCTGACGAACTTTCTGCTCGCGCAAGTCCCGGTTGGAGGGGGTCAAATCGCGAGCAGAACGCCGCCGGGCGGGTCGACTGTGCAAGAAGGTCGCAAATGGCGACCTTTTTGCACTCTGGCGTGCGGGGCCGGCGGCGGTGGCCAAGGTTCGACTTGGCCCAGCGGTGGTACACCTGTAGGAGTGACCGGTCGTATCGTGATCGTGGGCGCGCGCCCTCGAACGACTACCGGACGGTACCCGGCGAAGGCCGTCATTGGGCACCCGACGACCGTGTCCGCCGACATCTTCCGTGACGGCCACGACATCCTCGCCGCCCGCGTCAGGTGGCGGCCGAAGGGCGAGTCGAAGTGGCGGCCGGCGCCGATGGCCGAGGTCGACAACGATCTCTGGACCGGCGTCCTCGAGCCCACCGACCTGGGACTGCACCAGTTCGTGGTCGAGGCCTGGACCGACAGGTTCGCCACCTGGGTCCACGACGTCACCATCAAGCACGCCGCCGGCCAGGACATCGAGCTCGAGCTCGAAGAGGGCTCGCTGATCCTCGAGTCCCGCCGAACCCAGCTCCCAACGGGCGACCGGGCCCTCGTCGACTTCGCCATCGCCGGCTTGCGCAGGGCGGAAGACCCCACCGAGACCAGGCTGGCGGCGGCCACGAAACCCGAGCTCACAGCCGCCCTCAGTGACGTCCCCGACCCCACCGACTGCACGACCGGCGAGACCCTCGAGCTCTGGGTCGACCGTGAGCGGGCCGTGTTCGGGGCCTGGTACGAGCTGTTCCCCCGGTCCGAGGGCGGCTTCAGGCAAACGGCCACCCAGCGGCTCCCGGCCGTCGCCGCCATGGGCTTCGACATCCTCTACCTCCCGCCGATCCACCCCATCGGCCGCACATACAGAAAGGGTCGCAACAACACCCTCGACCCGAACCCCGACGACCCCGGCAGCCCGTGGGCCATCGGCAGCGACGAGGGCGGCCACACCGCCATCGAGCCCAGCCTCGGCACCATCGAGGACTTCGAGTTCCTCATAGCGGCGGCCAGGGACCTCGACATGGAGATCGCCCTCGACTACGCCCTCCAGTGCTCGCCCGACCACCCGTGGGTCACCGAGCACCCCGAGTGGTTCCACCACCGCCCCGACGGCACGATCAAGTACGCCGAGAACCCGCCCAAGAAGTACCAGGACATCTACCCCATCAACTTCTGGCCCGAGGGCAAGGGCCAGAGAAAAGCCCTGTGGCAGGCGTGCAAGGACATCCTCGACCACTGGATCGGCCACGGCGTCCGCATCTTCCGGGTCGACAACCCCCACACCAAGCCCCTCGCCTTCTGGGAGTGGCTCATCCCCGCCGTCCAGGGCGAGCACCCCGACGTGCTCTTCCTCGCCGAGGCCTTCACCCGGCCGAAGCGGATGGCGGCGCTGGCCGAGGTCGGCTTCACCCAGAGCTACACGTACTTCACCTGGCGCAACACCAAGGATGAGCTTCGTGACTACCTGGAGGAGGTGTCGACGGGGCCCAAGGCCGACTTCATGCGCCCCAACTTCTGGCCCAACACCCCCGACATCCTCTCCGGCCCCCTGCGCAACGGCCCCCTCTCGGCGTTCAAGATGCGACTCGTCCTCGCCGCCACCGCCGTCCCGTCCTACGGCATCTACAGCGGCTACGAGCTGGGTGAGAACGCCCCGGCGTCCGACCTGAACGAGGAGTACCTGTTCTCCGAGAAGTACGAGGTCAAGGACAGGGACCACGACGCCCCCACGTCACTGGCGCCATTCGTCACCCGGCTGAACGACATCCGCCGCCGCCATCCCGCCCTCGCCGAGCTGGGGAACATCCTGTTCCACGACAATCCCAATCCCGAAATCCTGACCTTCTCGAAGCAGTCGGTCGACGGGTCCGACACCATCCTGGTCGTCGTCAACCTCGACCCGTTCAACGCCCACTACGACAGCCTCCAGCTCGACCTCGGCGCCCTCGGCCTGCCCTGGTACAGCGCCGTCGAGGCCCACGACGAGATCACCGGCGCCACCTACATCTGGTACGGCGCCACCCCGTTCATCCGCCTCGACCCCTCCATCGAGCCCGCCCACGTCCTCAACCTGCGAGCCCTGTGAGGTGAGCCAGCAGATCGAGGCACTCTCCAAGCTCGACGAGCGCTGGTACAAGCACGCCGTCTTCTACGAGGTCCTGGTCCGGGGCTTCTACGACGCCAACAACGACGGCAGCGGCGACCTGAAGGGCATCACCGAGAAACTCGACTACCTCGAGTGGCTGGGCGTCGACTGCCTGTGGCTGCTGCCGTTCTACAAGTCCCCGCTGCGCGACGGTGGCTACGACATCAGCGACTTCTACGCGATCCTCCCCGAGTACGGCGACCTGGCCGACGTGGTCGAGCTGGTCGAGCAGGCCCACCGCCGTGGCATCCGGGTCATCGCCGACCTTGTCATCAACCACACCAGCGACCAGCACCCCTGGTTCCAGGAGTCCCGGCAGGACGGCACCAACCCCAAGGCCGACTGGTACGTCTGGAACGACGACGACCAGCGCTACCCCGACGCCCGCATCATCTTCGTCGACACCGAGCGCTCCAACTGGGCCTGGGACGCGCAGCGCCAGCAGTACTACTGGCACCGGTTCTTCAGCCACCAGCCCGACCTCAACTTCGACAACCCCGACGTGCAGGCAGCCATGCTCGAGGTCGTCAGGTTCTGGCTCGACCTGGGCCTCGACGGCTTTCGCCTCGACGCCGTGCCCTACCTGTACGAGCGGGACGGCACCAACGGGGAGAACCTGCCCGAGACCCACGACTTCCTGCGACGGTTGCGCAAGGAGGTGGAGTCCACCCACCCCAAGACCGTCCTGCTGGCCGAGGCCAACCAGTGGCCGGCCGACGTCGTCGACTACTTCGGCAACGGCGACGAGTGCCACATGTGCTTCCACTTCCCGCTGATGCCCCGCATGTTCATGGCCGTGCGGCGGGAGCAGCGGTACCCGATCACCGAGATCCTGTCCCAGACGCCCGACATCCCGGACGGGGCCCAGTGGGGCATCTTCCTGCGCAACCACGACGAGCTGACCCTCGAGATGGTCAGCGACGAAGAGCGCGACTACATGTACGCCGAGTACGCCAAGGACCCGCGCATGAAGCGCAACATCGGCATCGGCCGGCGCCTGGCGACCCTCGTCGACAACGACCGGCGGGTGGCCGAGCTCCTCCACGCCATGCTGTTCAGCCTGCCCGGCAGCCCGGTCCTGTACTACGGCGACGAGCTGGGAATGGGCGACAACATCTATCTCGGCGACCGCGACGGGGTACGTACTCCCATGCAGTGGACGCCCGACCGCAACGCCGGATTCAGCAAGGCCGACTTCGCCCAGCTCTACCTGCCACCCCTGATGGACCCCGTGTACGGCTACCAGGCGGTGAACGTGGAGGCCGGGCTGCGTGACGGCGGCTCCTTCCTGCACTGGATGCAGCGCGCCCTACAGATCCGTAAGGCCCACCACGAGGTGTTCGGGTCGGGGTCGCTCGAGGTCCTTTCGGCCGAGAACCCCTCGGTGTTCGCCTTCATCCGCCAGCTCGGCCCCCAGACCATCCTGTGCGTGAACAACCTGAGCCGGTTCGCCCAGCCGGTGGAGCTGCAACTGACCCGCTTCGCCGGCCATACCCCGATCGAGCTGGCCGGCCGGGTGCCGTTCCCGAAGATCGGCGAGTGGCCCTACCTGCTCACGCTGGGAGGACACGCCTTCTACTGGTTCGAGCTGGTCGACCCCGACCACGGCCAGTGATCCCGATCGAGGTCCTGCGCGACCACCTCCCTCGGCAGCGTTGGTACGCCGGACAGGAAGCGCCCGAGGAGCTGGCCGTCGTCCACGAGGACGTCATCCGGCACGACTGGCCCAAGCTGACCCGGATGGTCGTGCAGGCGGACGGGGTGGCCTACCAGGTCGTCGTCGGCCTGCGGCCGGAGTGGGAGCAGCCCGAGTTCCTCAGGGGCCACGACCGGGCGGTGCTGGGCGTCGTCGACTGGGGCGAGGGCCCGGCGACCGCCTACGACGCCGCGTTCGACCCTGAGCTGGCCCTCGTGATGCTCGACCGGGTCTCCGGCGGGGCAGAGTCGGCGGCCTGGTCCCGGCCCATCGGGACCGAGCAGTCCAACACCTCCCTCGTCTACGACGAGCGCCTCATCCTCAAGCTGTTCCGCAGGCTGCAGCTCGGGCCCAACCCTGAGGTGGAGGTCACCACCGGGCTCAGCCGGGTGGGGTTCCCGTGGATCGCGCCGGCGCTGGGCACCGAGTCCGCGGCCGGGTTCGACCTCGCCCTGCTGCAGCCGTTCCTCCCCGGCGCGGTCGAGGGTTGGGCACTGGCGCTGACCTCCCTGCGTGATCTGTTCGGCGTCTTCGACACCCAGTCGATCCCGGTGCTCGATCCCAACGCCCCGCCGCCCACGTCGGCGTCGGCCGACCCGGCCCAGGCGGGCGGTGACTTCGCGGCCGAGGCCCGCCGCCTGGGGAAGACCACCGCCGGCATGCACGGGGCCCTGGCCGAGGCGTTCGGCCGCGCGCCCGGCGACGCCCGGGCGTGGGCCGACGACATCGAGCGCCAGATCCGGCCGTTCTTCGGTGCCGGCCGGCTGCCCGACGTCCTCGACCGGCTGCCGGGCGTCGACCCGGGCCCCGCCATCCGCGTCCACGGCGACTACCACCTGGGCCAGGTCATGCGCACCGACGCCGGTTGGTACGTCCTCGACTTCGAGGGCGAGCCGGCCCGCCCGCTGGACGAGCGCAGGCGGCCGACGTCACCACTGCGCGACGTGGCCGGGATGCTGCGATCGCTGCACTACGCGTCGGCCGTGGCCCTGCTCGACCATTTAGCGGATTTCGGCCGAAATCACGACGCTGTCGTCGCATCAAATCGCTTGGTGGTGAGCGGGCGAGGGTCAGTAGACCCAGACGGCGGAGCCGACCGGCATGACGTTGGTCGACCAGATCCAGTCCATGGCCGGCTCGCTGACCCGCACGCAGCCGTGGGAGGCGGCGTAGGCGGGCACCGAGTGGTAGCCGTGCACGGCGATCCCGTCCGGGTGGAAGTACCGGGGCCGGTACAGGCCGCCCAGCGGGCCGTTGTCGACGCCGTTGACGACCCGCCCCACCTGCCAGCGGCCGGGGGGCGTGTCGGCCAGCTCGGTGTGGCCGTCGACCACGTAGCGCTTCTCGGTCCCGGTCGAGGCGTTGAGGACCCACTGCACCCGCCCGTCACGCACGACGAGCAGCACCTGGTGGGCCTTGTCGACCTCGATCAGGTCGCCGGCGTCGCTGCGGGCGGACGGCCGCCCGGCGTTGTCGAGAGCGGCCTGGGTGGACGGGCCGGCGATGCCGTCGCGACCCAGCCCCTCGATCTTCTGGAAGGCGATGACGGCCTGGACGGTGAGATCGCCGTACGTACCGTCGGGCGTGCCGAGCCAGTACCCGAGGTCGCGGAGGTGGTGCTGCAGGTCGGAGACCCGGTCGCCGCTCTCGCCCGGCTTGATCGACGTGTCGGGCCCGACCTCGGTGCCTGCCGGCTCGATGGCGGCCAGATCGGTGCCCGCAGGATCGGTCGCCGGCGCCACGGTCGTGGAGGTGGGCGCCTCGGGCTCGGTGGAACTCGGCTGGGTGGTGGTCGGCTGGGTGGTGGTCGGCTGGGTGGTGGTCGGCTCCGGCGTTGTCGAATCGGGCATGGGCGGCAGGGCCATGGGAGAGGCGGCAATGGGAGAGACGGCGACGGGTGAGGTGGCGGTCGACGGGGGGGTCGCCGACATCGCCGGCGTCAGCGTCTGGCCGATGACAGAGCCAACGAAGAGCGCAGCCAGAGCGGCCAGCAGACGGATGACGTTTCGCCTCACGCACGATCAGACGCGCCGGGGCACCCATTTGTTCCACCCGCGAGGCTGAAGTGTGGCTAGCACCCCCTCGGAGTGGTGCAGACCTCCCGGATCAGAGCCCGCACACCTCGGTCGTCCCGGCCGCGGGCACGGCCAGCACGACCTGGTCGACGTCGGCGACGACGTTGACGTTCACGACCTTGCCGGGATCCAGCGTGAACGAGCGGACCTCGCCGGTGACCGGCGGTGGACCAGCGTCCTGCAGGGTCACCCGCAGCGTCCCCCCGGCGGACGACCGCACCGCCACCGACGTCCGACCGGCGAGGTCGAGGACGACCTGGGGCCGCGGCGCGTCGGGGGTGACCGTGACGCAGGTGTCCGACGGGGCGGGCATCCGAGCAGCCGTCGCGGCGGTGACGGGGCCCAGCCGCGGCGGCTCCACGTCGGGGATCGGCTCGTCGCCGAGTCGGATCTGGAGCCAGCTGGCGGCCACGATCCGATCGCCGGCGTCGAAGCCGCCGTTGGGGAGCTTCCCGTCGCCGGCCATGCGGCGGAGGATGCCGGTCGTCACGTCGGGATCGAAGGTGGGGTCGGGCGCGAAGGCGAGGAAGGGCTCGCCGCGAACGGCCATGTCGGCGGCGGCCAGCACCGTCCCCCGGATTCCGGCGCTCCCTGGCCGCCTCCTCGCCGGCCCGGTCGTCGAGGAGCAGCAGGTTGTAGGCCGCCAGCACGACCACCAGCGCCACGACGGCCACCCCGGCGGCCCGGCTGCGCACGGCCAGGTCGGTGAGCAGCAGGCCGACGACCGGCAGGGCCAGGGCGATGGCGAGGTAGACGTAGCGCGACGCCTCGGCCTGGGCGGTGCCGAGCCCGGCCCGGCCCAGCGCCAGCACGGCGAACAGCAGGGCCACTCCCACCGCGCAGGCGAACGCCGGCGTGGCGCTCGTCACTGCCAGCCGGCGGCGCCACGCCATCCAACCCACCAGCCCCGCAACGGCCACGAGCGCGAGCAGCGGCGAGCCAAGCGTGGTGGAGAAGGCGTTGGAGACGCCGGTGCCGAGGTAGGCAGGCAGCTTCGATAGCTCGATGGACCGGTCGCCGATGCCGTCCCGACCGGCCAGTAGCAGCCACGCCAGGTAGACGGCGCCGGGGACGGACACGACGAGCGCGGCCCGACCCAGTCCCGCCCGCCCGAACCCCCGCCGCAGGACCACCGCGACACCGGCCACCGCCACCATCGGCACGCCGATGCCCGAGCACATGAGCCCGAGCACGAGCACCGCCCAGACCGCGACCTCCCGCCGGCCCGGCGGCCAGTCGAAAGCCCCGTCGCGGTCGACCAGCAACAGGGCACCGAGCCCGCAGGCGACGGAGCCGACGAAGCCGATCTGGAAGGCCCACAGGATGTTCTCGGACCCCGCCCCGAGGAACAGGAACAGCGTGCACAGGGCGGTGGCCACGGCGACGTCCACCCCCGACCGGCGCATGACCCGCCACAGGAGGTGCGCCACAACCACGTGCACCACCGCCAGCACCAGCACGTATGGCAGGTAGCTGCGCACGCCGAACAGGCTGTACAGCCCCCTGTAGACGAGGACGGGCAGCGTCGACCAGTGCTCGTTGTGAGGCGCGAACAGCCCGGGTTGGCCGTGCAGCACGCCACGAGGACCGAGGAACGCCCACTCGTCGCCGAAGAACCACTGGTCGCGGTTGAGCCACACGACGCCCACGAATCCGATGGCCAGCGTCGCCACGTGCACGCCGACGCCGACGCCGATCCTCGTCTTGCGCTCAGCGTCGGCGTCCGGGAACCGGCTGGCGACGACCGCCGCGCCGGCCCGCGACACCGGGTCCCGCAGGGGCCGCCACCAGCGTTCCGGCGCGAAGGCGATGCCCAGCAGGAGCACCAGGCCGGCCAGGGCGACGAGCCGGCCGCGGGACTCGGCCGGGTTGACGTAGGCGAAGGTGACCTCGCTCACCCCGGCGGGGACCTCCACGCCCCTGAACACACCGTCGGCCCGCAGCACGTCGACCCGCTTGCCGTCGACGCGCGCCGACCACCCCTCGTCCCAGTTGCCGCTGACGCGGAGGAACCCGCCCTGGGAGGCGTCGACCTGCCATCGCTCGGAGCCGGCGCTGGTGGCGCCGCCGGACACGATCCCCGTGCCTCCTCGGACGGCGCGCGACAGACCGACGACGGAGGCAGTCCGGGCCGGGTCCCAGCCGGGGGCGGCGACGTGCTCCCACATCTCCTCCTCGGTCGCCGGTTGCGCCACGGGCACGACGGCGGCCGGGCCGAGCGAGCTGCGGGCATAGACGGCGGGCGATCCGGCGTTCAGCCGCGGGTAGGCCTCCGGGATCGCCACCCCGTCGGGCGCGATCACCGTTCGCACGTCGAGGGCGTCGAGGAGCGGGGACGCCAGCTTGGTGCCGTCGAGCAGGGGTGGGGCGGCGTTGAGGGCGACGGCGTGGCCGCCGTAGTCGTCGACGATGCGGAGGTAACGGTCGTAGTCGCGGGGGAAGAGGGGGGCCAGGCCCTGGGCGTCGGTGAGGCCGTACTGCATCGGAAGGTCGGGGGCGAAGGGCGGGAACGTGGTCCGCTCCCCCACGTGGATCAGCCGGCCCCCCTGCTCGGCGGCGATGTCGGCCACCGCCAGTTCCGGGTAGGCGTCCTTCTCGACCACGCTCGGATACCAGCGAGGCGTGTGGAAGGCCACCTCGCCCAGCACCGCCACCACCACGACGGCAAGGGCGACCTTGGGCCACCGCCGGACCAGCCACACGGCAGCCGCGACCAGGGCGATCCCGGCCAGGGCGAAGGCGGCTCGCTTGCCGAGGTAGGTCTGGTAGGCGTCCTCGCCGTTGGTGAGGTACCACGCCAACACCACCAGGGCGGCCCCGCCGCAGACCGCAGCGGCGACGGCCCGGGCCCGGCGCACGCCGTCCAGAACGTCCTGCAGGCCCAGCGCGGCAAGGGGAAGGGCGAACGCCGGCAGGACCGACAGCCACCGCGAAGCCCCCCGGAACCTGTCGTAGCCGGGCAGCAGCCGGTAGAGCACCTGGTTGGGCAGGGCGTCGAAGGCGAGGACCAGGACCACCACCGCCCCCCCGATCAGCAGCAGCCGCTCCGGCCTCCGCCTCCCGCCGAGGGCGGCGCCGCCCAGCGCCACGGCGGCGAACAGGGCGGCGACCACGCCGACGAACGGCGAGTCCATGCGCAGCTCGTCGTTGGAGTTGAGGAACACGCCGTCGGCAGGGTTGCCGAGGGCGTCGGGGACGAGCACGCGGATGATGTCGCGCCGGGGGACGTGGTCCTGGGGGAGGGGCTCGCGCACCCGCAGGATGCGGTCGGCGACCGAGGACGTCGGCAGCAGCACCGGCGCGGCCAGCGCCGCCCCCAGCGCCACCGCCGCAAGGAAGCCCAGGGCCGGGGTCAGCAGCCCTCCCGTCGCCCGGCGGGCGATGACGAGCCCACCGGCGTATGCGACGAGGGCCAAGGTGCCGTAGTAGGCGTACTGGGGGTTGGCGCCCAGCCACCACAGCCCGATGACGACCGCCAGCGCCGCCACCCGTTTGCGGCGGGGGTCGACGACCAGCAGGTGGGCGGCGGCCAGCGCCCACGCCAGCCACACGAACCCCACCAGGTGCACCAGGTGCATCGACCAGTGCACCCAGAAGGCGGCGGCGAAGCCGAGGAGCCCCATGGCCCACGCCGGCCAGGGTCGGGCCCCGACCACCCGGGAGAAGATGTAGACGCCGAGCGCCCCCCAGACCAGGTGGAACAGGACGAACAGGTTGAAGGCGTCGAAGGGCGAGAGCCACCGCACGAGCCAGAACGCCGGGTAGTAGACGCTGACGTAGCCGTTCGGAGTGAGGGGGACGCCCCCGAGCAGCGTCGGGTTCCACGTGGGGAAGTGCCCGGAGCGGAGGGCGTCGCCGAGGAAGGTGAGCCAGGGGAAGAACTGGAATGGGATGTCGGACAGGAGCTGGTTGTGGGCGGTGCCGGCGGTGGGAAGGCTCTTGAACGGTTCGACGACGGACAGCACGTCGGCCGCCACGAGGGTCCGGCCAGGGCGGATGGACGCGGCCAGCACGGCCACGCCCACGACCAGGTAGGACAGCCCGACCAGGATGCCGGGATGGCGACGCACCGCGGCGGTCAGGCGGGCCACGCCGGGACGGTAGTGGATACCCCGGTTGGAGACTCCCGCGCCGACCTCGCCAGTAGGGTGAGTCCCATGCACCGCTACGAGGTCGAGCTCGATCTCACGAACGCCAACACCAGCCACACGCTGATGCTGGACCTGGTCGGGGCCAACAAACGGGTCCTCGACGTGGGGTGCGCCAGCGGGTACCTGGCCGAGGCGCTGAACGAGCGGGGCTGCGTGGTGTCGGGCGTGGAGGCCGACGCCGAGCTGGCCGAGCTGGCCCGGCCCCACCTGGAGAAGGTGGTCGTGGCCGACGTCGAGGGGTGCGACCTGGTCGACGCCTTCGGGCCGGGGTCGTTCGACGTGATCGTGTTCGGCGACGTCCTCGAACATCTCCGCGACCCGCTGCCGGTTCTCCGCCAGGCCCGTCCCCTGCTGGCCCAGGGCGGCACCGTCGTGGCGTCGGTGCCCAACATCGCCCACGGCAGCATCCGCCTGGCTCTGCTACAGGGCAGGTTCGAGTACCAGCCGACCGGCCTGCTCGACAACACCCACCTGCGCTTCTTCACCCTCGACACCCTCGAGCAGCTCTTCCGCGACGCCGGACTGGTGGCGGTCGAGGTCCGCCGCACCACGACCGGGCCGTTCGACACCACCCACGCCGTCGACGAGCGGGCGTTCAGCCCCGAGGTCGTCGACCTGGTGATGGCCGACCCCGAGGCCCTCACCTACCAGTTCGTGCTGCGGGCGGTGCTCGACGACGCCGGTGAGGCGGTGGCCTCGCTGCGGGCCAGGGAGGAGCAGCAGCGCCGGGAGCTGATCGAGTTGCGGCGGGCCCTCGACGGCGAGACCCGTCGCCGCACCGAGGCCGAGACCCGGGCCGAGGAGCTCGACAAGCGGGCCGACGACCTCGAACGGCAGCTGCAGGACGCCCTCGAGGACGACGCCGCCATCCACACCCACCTCGACACGGTGCTGGCCACCCGCACGATGCGATGGTCGAGCGGCGCCCGGAAGGTCTACGGGCGACTGCGGAAGCTGCGCTGAGGCCAAGGTGGCCGGAGCGATGCCTGGCGCCGCAGGTGGCTGAGTCGGCGGTCGTCGTCGACGGCGTCAGCAAGCGCTTCCGGCTCTACCCGGAGCGCAACCAGACGCTCAAGGCCGCCGTCCTGCGGGCCGGCCGGGCCAAGTACCAGGAGTTCTGGGCCCTCCGGGACCTGTCCTTCGAGATCGAGAAGGGCCAAACCTACGGGATCGTGGGCGAGAACGGGTCGGGCAAGTCGACCCTCCTCAAATGCCTGGCTCGCATCCTGCGACCCGACGAGGGATCGATCCGCATCACCGGCAAGGTCGCCGCCCTCCTCGAGCTCGGCTCGGGCTTCCACGCCGAGCTGTCGGGGCGCGAGAACGTCTACCTGAACGGCTCGATCCTCGGCCTGACCAGGCGCGACATCAAGGCCCGGTTCGACGAGATCGTGGACTTCGCCGGTGTCGAGCGCTTCATCGACCAGCCGGTGAAGAACTACTCGTCGGGCATGTACGTGCGGCTGGGCTTCTCCGTCGCCACCCACCTCGACCCCGACGTCCTGCTCGTCGACGAGGTTCTGGCCGTGGGCGACGCCGCCTTCCAGCGCCGCTGCTTCGAGAAGTTCGCCGACTTCCGCAGCGCCGGCAAGACGGTGGTGATGGTCAGCCACGCCTCGGAGTCGATGCGCACCATGTGCGACCAGGCGGCGTGGATCAACGAGGGCCGGCTGGCGGCGGTCGGGCCGGCGGCCGACGTGGTCGACCGCTACGTCGACCACTTCCACACCGACAGGGAGGTGGTCGAGGGCGCCGCCACCCGTTGGGGCTCGGGCGAGGCCCGCCTGGCGTCGGTCGAGCTCATCGGCCCCGACGGCCGGCCGACCCACCTCGTCCACACCGGCGACGAGGTGGCGCTGCGGATGTCGTGGAAGGCCGACGCCGACCGGCCGGTGGCCAAGCCGGTGTTCGGCCTGGCCCTGGAGACGCTCGAGGGCACCTGGCTGTGGGCCCATCACACCCGCGACGCCGGGTTCGTGCCCGACGAGCTGCCGCCGTCGGGGTCCGTCGACCTGCACATACCCCGGCTCATGCTCCAGCCCGGCACCTACGACGTCTCGGCGTCGGTCGTCGACTACACGACGACCCACGTGTACGACTACCTGCGACGCTGCCTGCGCTTCGACGTCGAGCACGGCGACCCGCGGGAGTCCGGCGGCTACGTGGCCCTGGGCGGGACGTGGCGCTCGGAGGCGTTCCCATCATGAGGGGCGTGACGGCATGAGCAAGACCCGACCGGGAGTCGTCTCGGTGATCCTCGTGAACTACCGCGGCGCCGACGACACCATGACCTGCCTGCGGTCGTTCGCCGACGTGGCCTGGCCCACCCAGAAGCTGGAGCTGATCGTCGTCGACAACGCCTCGGGCGACGGCAGCGCGTCCCGGATCCGGGAGGCAGCGCCGGGAGTCACGGTCGTCGAGTCGCCCACAAATGTCGGCTTCGCCGGGGGCTGCAACCTGGGGGCGGCGAAGGCGTCGGGCGAGATCCTCGCCTTCATCAACAACGACGCCCGTCCCGCTCCCCATTGGATCTCGGCGGCGGTCGAGGTGCTCGAGCGAGAGCTCGACGTGGCCTCGGTGGCCAGCAAGGTCCTCGACTGGGACGGCGACAACATCGACTACGTCGACGGGTCCCTCACCTGGTACGGCATGGGCTACAAGTGGGAGTGCGAGAAGCCTGACACCGGCGAGTACGACGTCGCCCAGGACGTGCTGTTCGCCACCGGGTCGGCCATGTTCGTCAGGGCCGAGGACTACAAGGCCGTGGGCGGGTTCGACGACCGCTACTTCATGTTCTACGAGGACGTCGACCTGGGCTGGCGGCTCAACCTGCTGGGCCGGCGGGTGCGCTACGTGCCCGGTTCGGTCGCCTATCACCGCCACCACGCCTCGATGAAGTCCTACGGGCCGTGGCTCGAGCGTTTCCTGCTGGAGCGCAACGCCCTCGTCAGCCTCTACAAGAACTTCGGCGAAGAGTGGCTGGCCCGGGCCCTGCCCGCCGCCCTCGTCCTGGCCGTGCGCCGGTCGGTGTCCCGGGGCGGCGACGACCCCGGCGTGCTCGACCTGGCCCGTGCCGGCACCGTCACGTCGCCCGACGCCGCCACCGTCGAGGTCTCCAAGGAGACGGTGGCCGTCACCTACGCCATCGACTCGTTCCTGGAGATGCTGCCGTCGCTGGCGGCCGACCGTCGCGCCGATGCAGAAGGCGCGGGTGCGCACCGACCAGGACCTGCTCCCGCTGTTCCGCAGGATGCTGGAGCCGGCCTACGGCGACCCCCGCTACCTCGAAGGCCACGGCGCCCTCGTCGAGGCGTTCGGGATCGAGGAGATGTTCAGCTCGCGCCGGCGGATCGTGGTGATCACCGGCGAGACGCTCGGCCAAGATGGCCGGCCCCGCCATCCGGGCCTGGGCCATGGCCGACGCCCTGTCGGTCGAGCACGACGTGGAGCTGGTCACGCTCGGCCGCTGCACCATCGAGCACCCCCGGATGACGTGCCGGTCGGTGAGCGGCACCCACCTTCGCAGCCTGGAGCAGTGGTGCGACGTGCTCGTCGTCCAGGGCCTCGTGCTCTCGTTCTTCCCGTGGCTGTGCGACAGCCGCAAGGTGATCGTGGTCGACGTCTACAACCCCTTCCACCTCGAGCAGCTCGAGCAGGCCAAGGACAGCGGCGAGGTCAACCGGGCCCAGGTCGTGCGCGACTGCGCGACCGCCCTCAACAGCCAGCTGTCCCGCGGCGACTTCTTCCTGTGCGCGTCGCGACAAGCAGCGGGACTTCTGGCTCGGCCAGCTGCGCGCCCTCGGGCGGGTGAACCCGGCCACCTACGACGCCGACGAGACCCTCGAGTCGCTCATCGCCGTATCGCCGTTCGGGGTGAGCGACACACCGCCCGAGCACACCCGGCCGGCGTTAAGGGCGTCGTCCCCGGGATCGGCATGGACGACAAGGTCATCCTGTGGGGCGGCGGCATCTACAACTGGTTCGACCCCCTCACCCTGCTGCGGGCCATCGACAGGCTGCGCACCCGCCGCCCCGACGTCCGGCTCTACTTCCTGGGCCTCAAGCACCCCAACCCCGACGTGCCCGAGATGCGGATGGCGGTCGCCACCAAGGAGCTGTCCGACGCGCTCGGCCTCACCGACAAGCACGTGTTCTTCAACGAGGACTGGGTCGCCTACGACGACCGCCAGAACTACCTGCTGGAGGCCGACATCGGGGTCAGCACCCACCTCGACCACGTGGAGACCGCCTTCTCCTTCCGCACCCGCATCCTCGACTACCTGTGGGCGTCGCTGCCGATCGTCGCCACCGCCGGCGACACCTTCGCGGCGCTGATCGAGGAGCACGGCCTGGGCATCACCGTCCCCGCCGAGGATCCCGACGCCCTGGAGGAGGCCCTGTTCCGCCTGCTCGACGACACCGAGATGGCCGCCCGGTGCCGGGCCAACGTGGCCGCCTTCGCCCCCCGCTTCTCGTGGGCCAAGGTGCTGGCACCCCTCATCGCCTTCTGCCGGGCGCCCCGGCGGGCACCCGACCTGGCCGCGGCCGACGTGGCCGGCGGCCGCCGGGACGACGCCCCACTCGCGCCGGTGCGCATCACCACCATCGCCGGCGACGTCGCTCTCGCCCGCGAGTACTTCCGCGATGGCGGCGTGCGCGAGGTCGGCCGCCGGGCCAAGACCCGCGTCGGGCGCTACCTGGCGTCGATGCGGGGCGCCCGCCCCTCGTGACGACGCTCTCCGAGCTGGTCGAGTCACGCGAGCTGCTCGTCAACCTCACCCTGCGGGAGCTGCGGGGGAAGTACAAGCGGTCGGTGCTGGGGTGGACGTGGTCGCTCCTCAACCCCCTGGCCACCATGGCCATCTTCACCATCGTCTTCGGCTACTTCCTCAAGGTCGACGTGCCGCCGGGGAAGCCCAGCGGTCTGGACGTGTTCGCCCTCTACCTGCTGTGCGGGCTGCTGCCGTGGAACTTCCTGTCCAACGGCATGTCCGGCTCGATGGGGTCGCTGCTGGGCAACTCCAACCTCATCAAGAAGGTCTACTTCCCGCGCGAGATCCTCGTCGTCGCCAACGTGGCGTCATGGGTGGTGTCGTTCCTGATCGAGCTGGCGGTGCTGGCGGTGGCCCTGCTCGTGTTCGGCAACTTCGTCGTGCCGTGGCTGGTGCCGGTGCTGGCCCTGGTCGTGATCCAGACCGCCTTCGTCGTGGGCCTGGGTCTGATGTTCAGCGTGCTCAACGTGTATTTCCGCGACGTCCAGCACTTCATGGGGATCCTGCTGCAGCTGTGGTTCTACGGGACGCCGATCGTCTACCCCCTGAGCGTGGTCCCCGAGAAGGTGCGGTTCGCCTACAGCCTCAACCCGATGGTGCAGTTCGTCGAGGCCTACCGGGACTGCCTCTACGACCTGCGGATGCCGCCACTGCTGCACTGGGTGTACCTGGTGGTCGTGTCCGCCGCCACCCTGGCTGCCGGCTGGGCCATCTTCGTGAAGCTCGAGCCCAAGCTCGCGGAGGAGATGTAGACCCGAAGTCGGAGCGGGCACGTAGTCTTCGGCGATGCTGGTCTGTCCGGAGTGCGGGTTCCAGAACACTCCTGGCACCACCTTCTGCGCCAACCCGACCTCGCCGAAGCACCCCGGTCCGTGCGGCGCCTTCCTCGACTGGGCCGGTTTCGACCGAGAGCAGCTGGAGAACCCGACGGTCGTCGCTCCCAGCCAGTCGAGCCCGGCGCCGGCGGCCGGGCGGGTCGCGGTCGTGGCCGTCATCACGCCGACCGAGGTGGCGGTCGAGCCGGGCAGCGCGGCCACGATCGACGCCCGGGTGCGCAACCTCGGCTCCGTCGTCGACAAGTTCGCCATTGCCGTCGAGGGACCGCCGGCCGGGTGGTCGGTCGTGGAGCCGGCGTCGCTGGCCCTGTTCCCCGACAGCGAAGGCCGGGCCACCCTGAGCATCCGCCCACCCCGGAGCTGGCAGGTGCCGGCGGGGCCGGCCCGGTTCCGGCTCCGGGTGTCATCCAGCGCCCAGCCCGGCACGTTCACCATGGTCGACGGAGTGGTCGTGGTCGGCGCCTTCTCGTCGCTCGACGGCCGGGTCGTGCCCCAGACGTCCCGGCACAGCAGCGGGGCCGAGCATCGGGTGATGGTCGAGAACTCCGGCAACCAGCGGGTGTCGCTCACCTTCGACGCCAGCGACCCCGACGAGGTCCTGCACCTCGGCATCGAGCCGACGTTCGTCAGCGTCGACCCCGGGGCGACGGCCACGGTGGTCGTGCGGGTGCGGGCGCTGCGACCCCTCGGCGGGCCTGTCGCCCAGCCGAGGGCCTTCACCGTCACCGTCACCGCCCAGGGGGGCGAGGAGCTCCCCCTCGGCGGGACGTTCGTGCAGGAGCCGGTTGCCGCGCCCGCCGCCGCGCCGGCGCCCCGCCCCGCGCCCGCGCCCCGTCCCGCTCCCGCCCCCCCGGCTCTCCAGCGACAGCAGGAACGGCCGGTGAAGCGCAGGAGCTGCCTCGGGTTCCTCGTGAAGCTCTTCCTCGTGCTCGTCGTCCTTGCCGTCGCCGTGGCCGTCGCCGCCTACTTCGCGGGCGTGCAGGTCACGACGGACCCGTGGTCGATCACCTGGCCAAGCTGACGATGACCGACGTCGACGTCCTCGATCCCTCGAGCGCCGGCGACGCGTCACCCGACGGGGCGCCATCGGATGGTGTCGGCCTCTGCCTCTCGGGTGGTGGCTACCGGGCGATGCTGTTCCACGCCGGCGCCCTCGTCCGCATGAACGAGGCGGGACTGCTGGGACGGCTCGATCGGGTGTCGAGCGTGTCGGGTGGATCGATCGCGGCGGGGGCGCTGGGGCTGGCCTGGTCGCGTCTGGCCTGGGACGCCGGCGGCGTCGCCACCAACCTCGGCGACCTGGTCACCACGCCGCTCGTGGACCTCGCCGGCCATACCGTCGACGTGCCTTCCGTGCTGCTGGGCGTGTGGCCCGGGCGGATCGCCGGCGCGGCCGCGTCCCGGCTGCGCCGGAGGCTGTTCGGCGACGCCACCCTCCAGTCGCTCCCCAAGGACGGGGACGGGCCGCGCTTCGTCATCACCGCCACCAACCTGTCCAACGGCACCCTCTGGCGGTTCTCGCGGCCCTACATGCGCGATTACCTGACGCCCGAGATCCAGGAGCCGACGGTGCCGCTGGCCGACGCGGTGACGGCGTCGGCGGCGTTCCCCCCGGTGCTGTCGCCGTTCGTCCTGCACCCCCGCCGGTTCGCCGATGGCGTCGACCCCTCGGTGCCGGAGCGGGTCGTGCTCACCGACGGCGGCGTCTACGACAACCTCGGCGTCGAGCCGGTGTGGAAGCGTTGCGCCACCGTGTTCGTGAGCGACGGGGGCGGACCGTTCGAGATCCTGGCCAAGCCCCGCAAGGACTGGCTGTCGGGCACCGTCCGCCTGCTGAAGGTCGTGGACGTGCAGGTGCGCCGGCTGAGGCGCCACCAAGTGATCGACGGCCTCGAGCAGGGCCGTCGCAAGGGTGCGTACTGGGGCATCTCCAGCCTGCGGGAGGACTTCGCCGCCCCGGTGTCGCTGCGGTGGACCGACGAGGCGACGAACCGGTTGGCCCTGATCCCCACCCGGCTGGGCAGGATGCCGAGGTCCACCCGCCACCGGCTCGTCAACTGGGGCTACGCCGCCGCCGACGCCGCCCTTCGCACGTACTACGACCCTGCGATCCCGGCCGCGACCGTGTACCCGTTCCCGAAGGAGGGCGTGGGGTGATCGACAGGGCGACGTGGCTTTCGTGGACCGAGGGCCTCGACGACACGACGGCCCGCAACGCTCTCGTCATGCTCGTCGTGCTCGGCATCGGCGAGGTGCTTCCCGAGCGCACGCCGCCGCTCCTCACCGCCTCGGCGATGGCGACGCTCCACGACGGGCTGGCGTTCGGGGCGCGGGCGCAGCTGTCGTCGTCGTCCGATGCCCGGTGGGTCGCCCGCGAGATCCTCGACGACGACCGGCTCGGCTCGGTCGTCGTGGCCGTCGACCGGCCCGCGGCCTCGCTGCGCCGGCGCCCGTGGCGGTGGCCGCTCCGGGTCTCCACCCTCGGGCTGGCGGCTGAGCGGTTCGAAGCCGTGCTGGCGGAGCTGGAGGCAGCGCCGGACCGGTTCCCGCCCGATCTGCTCCAGCTGGCCCGGGCCGAGGACCGCCCCGGCGCCACCGACGTCCTGGTCGTGCCGGGCCCGCTCCACGAGGCCGTCGCCGCGGTGATCGCATCGGGCATCGTCGCCAACGCCGTGGTGGTGCTCGAGGAGGCCGACCGGCAGTGGGCGCTCACGCTGGCCGAGGTGGCGGCCGTACGGGCGTCGACCTCGGCGGGCGTCGTCGCGTTGGCGGCGGGAAGGGGTCGGCCGCTCGGCGCCTCCATCGGCCAGATCGTGTGGGAGATGTCCCACACCAACGCCATCGACGTGGCCCTGACGAGGGCATTCGACCGCCGCATCCTGGTCGTGGCCGAACCCGACGCCCTCGACCGGTCGAGGCTGCAGGAGGTCGCCCGACGGCTGGTGGCCGAGGCGACGATGGCCCAGCCGCCGCCGCCGCCGCCGCCGCCGCCACCACCACCACCGGCGCCCGCCGCCGAGGAGGAGGCAGAGGCGCCGGTTTTCGAGGTCTCCCTGCTGGCCGACGCCGCCGAGGGGATGTTCCTGGGCGAGACCCACGAGGCGTCGACGGTCGCCGGCGCCGCGCCCCGGGTGCTGGAGGCAGTCGAGGACGCCGGCGGCGACCGCCGCCTGCAGGCCCTCGTTTCGTCCCCGGGTGCCGCCGACAACCGGCTGCGGGCCGACGTCGACCACGACGTCGCGGTGTGGATCGGTCCGGTCGAGGCCGGCGCCCTCGTCACCGACGCCGCCTTCCCGGACGAGCTTCTGCCGTTCGACGAGGCCGAGGCGTTCCGCTTGACCGTCGTCTTTGCCCCGACGCTGCCCATCGGCGAACCCCAGCGGGCCGAGCTCGAGCTGCGCCGCACGGGCGCCAGCCGGCGGGTTCGGTTCCGCTGGCAGGTTCCGGCGGGGGTCACGTCGGCCGAGGCCAGGATCGTCGTCCTGTTCCGGAACCGGGTGCTGCAGACGGCGGTCCTCAGCGGCGACGTCGGGCTCGAGCTGGGACTGCGGGAATGGGTCGCCCTGCGGCGGCGGTTGGGCGACCTCGACGACCGTCAGCCGTTCGACGTCGCCCTGGTCCTCAACCACGCCGGCGACGGCTCGAAGCGTCTCATCGGCAACGCCGCCGGCCACGCCACCGTCGCCGACGGTGCCGACATCACCCCGATCGCCGACCGCCTGGCGGCCAAGCTGGAGGGGGCGGTCGCCCTCAAGCGGCCCAAGAAACTCGGCCCCAAGGCGGTCAAGCTGCTGGCCGACCTGGCCAACGACGGCCACGACCTGTTCGAGACGCTGGGCGAGAACACCGCCGGGATCATGGCCGGTGCCCAGCGCATCCAGATCGTGCGGATGCGCAGCGACTGGGTGTTCCCGATCGAGATGACGTATGACCGGCCGGCGCCGAAGCTGACCGCCAAGCTGTGCCCGACGTTCGAGGCGGGCGCCGCCACCTGCGCCGGCTGCCCCAACAACGCCTCGACCGAGTTCGTCTGCCCCAACGGGTTCTGGGGCCTCAGCAAGACGATCGAACGGCTGCACGTCGACCGCAAGGACCTGGACGAGGACGCATCCGGGTTCCTCCTGGTCTTCGAGCCGATCCGCGGCCAGACCGACCTCGCCGTCACGTCGGCCGTCTTCGCCGCCGCCCGGCAGGTGCCGGCCGCCGACCAGGACAAGGTGGTCGCCGCCCTCGCCATCGGCACCGCCCGCGCCGACACGTGGGACAAGTGGGAGACGGCGCTGGCGGCCACGCCCTTCGACCTGCTCGTCCTGCTGCCCCACACCGACTTCAGCCTGCCGAGCCTGTTCATCGGGAGCCAGGTCGAGCTGCGGCGGGCCCAGATCGAGCCGCCGTTCGTGACTGGTGGCCACGCCGGCCTGCGGCCGATGGTGGTGCTGTTCGGGTGCGAGACGGCCGGGACGGGCGACGATCCCGCCGGATTCGCCACCCGGTTCATGACCAAGGGGGCGGCGGTGGTGTTCACCAGCCTGACCAAGCTGCTCGGGTCGCACGCCGCCGAGCTGGCCGAGCGGTTGGGTGTGCTGCTGCTCGACGGGAACCGGGCCAAGATGCCCCTCGCCGAGCTGCTGACCCGGTTCCGGCAGGAGGCGGTGCGCAGCGGTTTGCTGGCGGCGCTGGCGGTGGGAGCGTACGGAGACGCGGACTGGAGGGTCTGAGAATGTTCTCGATCGAGATGTTGCCGGCCGAGCGGGGCGATGCCCTGTGGATCACCTACGGCCCCGACGACGACCTGCATCACGTCGTCGTCGACGCCGGCCCGAGCCAGACGCAGGCGGCCGTGGTTCCGGAGCTGCGCCGTCGGATCAAGGCGCTGGGCGGCAAGGCCAACTGCGTCGACCTGCTGGTGATCACCCACGTCGACAGGGACCACATCGAGGGCATCGTGCAGCTGCTGGCGCCGGCGACGAGCAACCGGTTCTTCCGTGACATCTGGTTCAACGGGTTCCACCACCTCGGCGCCCTCGGGGCGGTCAACGGCGAGCAGCTGACCGAGGAGCTGAACCGGGACAAGCCTCGGTGGAACAGGGCCTTCGACCGCCACGCCGTCGTCGTCCCGCCCGACGGCCCGCTGCCCACGGTGACGCTGGCCGGCGGGTTGAAGATCACCCTGCTGTCCCCGTCGCCGGCGAAGCTCGAGAAGATGATCCCCCGGTGGGAGAAGGAGGTGAAGCGGGCCGGCCTGGTGCCGGGTGAGGGGGCGCCGCCACCCAAGAAGCTGGTCGAGGACGGCATCCTCGGCGTCCCGACCCTCGACGAGCTGGCGGCGTCGAAGTTCAACGCCGACCCCGAGGCGCCCAACGGGTCGAGCATCGCCTTCATCGCCGAGTTCGAGGGGAAACGGGCCTTCTTCGGCGCCGACGCCCACATGAAGGAGGTCATCGGCGCCCTGAAGCGGTTCGGCCCGGGGCCGGTGAAGCTGGACGCGGTCAAGGTCCCCCACCACGGGTCCGGAAGAACCTGAGTGCCGAGTTCGTGTCGATGGTGCAGTGCCGGAACTGGCTGTTCTCCTCGAACGGGGCGATGTTCAACCACCCCAACCCGGAGACCATCGCCCGCATCGTGTGCAACCAGCCGACCAAGCCGACGCTGCACTTCAACTACGTGAGCGAGTTCACGGCGCCGTGGAGGACGCACCCCGAGAAGAGCCGCTACAAGGCCGTCTACCCCAAGAAGGTCGGCGGCGTGCAACAGGAAGGCCTCGTCGTCACCCTCTGAGGACGGTGACCGTCGCTGGACCTCGGTTCAATCAATGGCCGTCGGGCTGGTCCGGCGCGAAAGGCCATTCCTCGAAGACGCTGCACCGCCCGTCGTCCGCGAACCTGAGCACCCAAAGATCCCGCCAGCGGCTCGTGTCGCGGCCGAGGTAGTCGACCGACACGCGCACCACGGCGGTGGTCCCCTCGACCGCGACGACCTCATGGGTGAGGACGAACGGTTCGTCGGGCCCGTCCCGTTCCGACTCCCAGAACCGGCACAGCTCCTCGAGCCCGCTCACGGGCGCCGCCCAGGGCGATGGCAGGTACGAGACCTCGGGCGAGAACAAGTCGCCGAGTCGACTCGTCCCCGGCGTCCGCCACGCTCGCTCGTACGCCTCGACCCAGTTGGCCACCGCATCCCGGTCCACGACTGCAGCCTCGCAGACCGGCGCGAGCCTTCTCCGCGGGACTTCGCCGGTCATGGGGCGGGCCCGCGGCCGGTCCAGATCCTCTTGAGTCCTCATGCGTTGGCGCGACGTACTCCCTGCCGAGTACTTTCCAGCGGCCGCAAGCCGTAGTCCTCCGCAGGCCCAGTACTGGAGGTAGGGATGCCACGCAAGATTGTTGACTGTCGAGACATGCCAAGTGAGTCTGGTTGCACTCTCACGATCAGCGGGGAGGAAGAAGAGGTCGTTCGTGCTGCCGCCATGCATGCGGCCGACGTGCACGGCCACGCCGATGGACCTGAGCTTCGTGAGCAACTTCGGTCGATCCTGAAGACTGAGTAACGCCGGGCACGTCGGACCCCGCGGCGGGTCTTCCTCTCTGCGCGTGGGCGACGTGACCTGAGGAGCGGAAGGCGTCGCATGGCCGAGGCCCCCGATGTCGGTCAGCAACGCCGCTGGACGCGTCGGTGCGTTGTTTGGAGCTAACGCGCCCGTTCGACCACGTCGTTCAGGACCTCGAAGGCCTGATCGAGCCGCTTCTGGCGGCGACGGTCCTCCTCGTGGTTCGCTTCCGCGGCAACGAAGCCGACCAGCTCGTCGAGATCATCTTCGTCGCCGGACAGCACGACGCCCTCCTTCACCGGTTGCGCTCGGAACACGAGACGCTCGCCGGCGGTGTCGACCAGCAAGAGGCTCCGGAGCGTAGCGGCCACCTCAGGTGGGATCACCGCTCGGACGGCGGCGGTGGGAACGAGCTCGGGGCCGCGTCGCCGTAGATCGAAGGGTGACCGTTCCCACCCGCTGATCACGCCCTCGTCCCCACAGGCGGTGCATCGCCATTCGATCGATGGAGGCACGTCGGTGCGGAACACCGCGAGGTGCCCCGCGCAGAGCCGTCGACCGGGTCGCCGATGGCATGGGAGCACGCTCACCCAGCCCTGGCCCGTCTCCCCCGCGGTCGCAGCACGCACGATGAGGGTCAGCTGCTCGGCCATCCGCCGGGCGGGTCCGGGGGCATCTTCGGGCATGTCCAGGAAGTGGCGAAGGTCGGAGACGAACACTCGTGTCGACGGTATCGCCTTCCCCCGACGACATCCCGGCGAACCCGTCTTCGCCCCAGTCGATCGCGGCTTGAAACTCAGGGCCCGGTGAACGGGGGGCGGCCGGCATGTCGAGGGTGGCCCCGAAGTCGAAGATCTCGAGGGTGGTGGCCGGTTGACCGCCGGCGTCGTCGGGACGAGAGCGGGTGAGGCGCACGAGCCGGCTCCGGTCGTCGACCCACACCTCGACGGCGTCGCGGCGCGGCAGCGGACCGGACGTGCGTTGCCTCCACGCCCCGGACCTGCTCGCTTCCCGCTTCGACGTATACCCTGCCGCCCAATTCGGCTGAGAGCACCGCCGCCGGATCGCCCTCGACCCGGGTGTCGAGGCCCAGGAAGGCGCCCAGCCCGCCGGTCACGGGTTCGACCCGCCCGGGCCGGCCGGCGTCGATCTCCTGCTGCCGGCTGCCTGAGCTGTCGAACCACACCACCGCAACGGCGACGAGCTCGTCCTTGGCCCCGGGGTCGGTGAGCGAGGAGATGGCCGCGTCGCGGCGGACCCCCCTCGGACCGGCGAGATCGACTTCGCCCTCACTCCGTGAAGCCACCACCGAGGTTGCCCGTGTGCTCAGACGGGCCTCGATGACGAATCGGGCCGTGCCCGCGGCAGCCGTCGCCTCGGCGGCACGCTCGATCAGGCCGGCCGGTGCTGCCACCTCGGTCGTGGGTACACCCGCGTCGGAGCCCCCGGCGGAGTTCCCGGTAGTGCCGCAAGCGACGGTCAGGACGACCCCCACCAGCAATGCCCCGACGCTGCCGAGGTGGCGCCGGTCGCGGCGACCATCCCGTCGGTCGGTCGGTACCGGTGCTGTGATCATCGTCGGCAGCGCCACCCGGGCGTCAACAACCCCAGCCGCTCACGACCCGACGTAGCCGAACCTGATCGTTAGAGCCCGCCATCACCCAATGCTGGGTCACCGGAGCCTCCGTCCCCACCCGTAGATCATCGCCACGTTCGTTGCGAGCCCGTCTCCTTGGCGCTCTTTCCCGGCTCGGCGAATCGCGATACCGTTCGTGCCGCTTGACGTCAGGTCGGGGCAACACCCACCGTATGATCCAGGACCGGGTGCGATGGCAATTGCTGAACAGCGGCAGCTCTCACTCGGGATTAGGCCAGATAGAGTCCTGAGCCCGCCTTCCAAAGCGGAGTGCTCTTCGTGAGCGTCGGAATCCCGATCGGTCTACTTATCGGCCTCATTACGGGCGCGGTCACTTGCATCATACTTCGTACAGTCTCGGACAAGGATCCCACGATCGCGCAAGCTGCAAAGGTTACCGGGGAGCTGCTGGCGTTGCCCGCCTTTTGGTTCGGAGGCCCGTGGTTGTCAACCGCCGTCATCAAGACCGTGACTCTTGAACGTTTTGTATCATCGTACCTCATTACGCTTGTCTCTGGTTTTTGCCGGAATCACCATCGTGCCGATATGGAATATGAGGAAAAGCTGATGCCTATAGAGAACGCCGGGAGCAGGCCGTGATAGCGAGTAATGCGGCGGCAGCCATCGTCTCTGTGTGTGCCGGCGCAGTGGTTGGCGGCTTCATCCTCTTCTTCGTGACTATTCTGAGTTCCACCAGTCGCTCCCGAGCCGGAGGCGAGCGGGCCTCGGCAAGAAGCAAGGACATGGGAGAGGTGGCAGATTTAGGCCGCCGTCGGTCGCTCCTCAGCGTCGCTAGTGTTTGTGGCCTGGTCTTGGCCGTGCTGGGAAGTCTAGCTGCGGCACATGCGAGCGGCTGGGTTCGCATTAACTATGGGTTGCTCGTCATCTCAACTCTTACCGTTCCTGCTCTGATGGGATGCGCAAACCTTCTCGTGGCTCTCGGCGACGCTGTGAGTGAGGGGGTTCAGAATGTTCCCGGGCTTCGCGTACGACGCCGGATGTAACGACCGACCTCCAGCCCCCCGTCTCACTAGAATCCCATGACTCGGAGATACAGGATTCCCGGCGCGTAAGTCGATCGTGTCATCAGGGGCTGCTGCAATGCCCTGATCCGCGACATGCTGCACGGTCGGCGGCGGCACCATGCGCCCAACCGTCGGTCACAATCCCTGTCCACTGGAGCTTGATGTATCGGCGCGCCGCACATTCCCGGATTCCGTGAACAATACGGGCGCTATCTCATCGGAGACGACACCCACATGGTCAGATGATGCGTCCTTCAATGCTGCTGGGCTTGCGGTTGGTACCCCTCACCAAGTCATCGGTCACCACTCGATCAGCCGTTCCTCTGGGGACGATCCACTCGTGGTTCTGGCCGGTGATCCCAGCGACGAGCTCGAAGTCCGCGTCGTAGTGCAGTACGACCAAGCGGCGCGCCTCGGCGAGGGCGCCACCAGAGATAAGGCGCGATGCTGGCTTCGGGCTCCGAGCGCGGCCTGCACCGCGATCGCTCGCCCGTGGTCGGCATCGGTCGTCGGCACCAGGGCGAAGGAGGTCAGTCGGTCGGTCAACGCCCGATAGTCGTCGGGGCTCGGGCGGAATGGCCCAACTCGAAGGCAACGGCGGACACAAGGCGACGTGTCCTCGGCGGCGAGTGGGGCGAAGACAGCCGCGATCGACGGCTCTATCGCATCGCGAGGACGGTGGCGGCGGCGAGACCTGACGCAGACCACCTACTCGTCCACTCCCCCATGCCCCTTCGGCCACCTGGAAGTCGAACCGACCCTCCTCGCCGAGCATCGCGATGAGCTCGAGACGTCTCTCGGCGTTGACGACCTCGCGCCGCGCAGCGTCGATCTGGCGGCTGCCTCCCGCGTGAGATCCCGGTCGATGTCCGCGGATGTTCTTGGCCGACCGAGGATATCCGTCGGGCCACACGTCCGGTCTGGCCGCCTCCTACGCTGGCCGGCGTGGGGGACCAGCCGACGCGGCGACGGATCGTGGTCGCCACGTGCGACACGCTCACCGCCAAGATGGCCGGGCCGGCCATCCGGGCGTGGCAGATCGCATCCGCGCTGTGCCGGTCGAGCACGAGGTGCAGCTCGTCACCACCTCCAAGGCCGCGATCTCGACGAGACCCGGTTCGCGGTCCGGACAGTCGGCGACATCGAGCTGGCGCGAGCTCGAGCGGTGGTGCGACGTGTTCGTCTTCCAGGGCTGGGTGGTCCACCGGCGTGACTTCCTGCTGAAGAGCGACAAGATCCTCGTCGCCGACATCTACGACCCGTTCCACCTGGAGCAGCTCGAGCAGGCCCGGGACGAGGGCGACGCGCGGGGACGGGCCATCGCCGTGCACGACGCCACCGCGGTGCTCAACGAGCAGCTCGCTGCGGGGCGACTTCTTCCTGTGCGCCAGCGAGAAGCAGCGCGACTTCTGGCTCGGCCAGCTGGCCGCGCTCGGCCGGGTCAACCCGCGTCACCTACGACGAGGACGAGACGCTGCGGTCGCTGCTCGACGTCGTGCCGTTCGGGCTCCCGCGACGACGCCGCCGGTGCGCACCCGGCCGGCGATCAAGGGCGTCGTCCCCGGCATCGGCCCCGACGACAAGGTCATCCTCTGGGGCGGCGGCATCTACAACTGGTTCGACCCGCTGACCCTGCTCCGGGCCGTCGACAAGCTGCGCGGCGGCGCCGACCGGACGTCCGGCTGTTCTTCCTGGGCCTGACGCACCCCAACCCGGACGTCCCCGACGATGCGGATGGCGGTCGAGACGCCCGCAGCTCGCCGACGAGCTCGGGCTGACCGGCACCCACGTCTTCTTCAACGAGGGCTGGGTCGCCTACGACGACCGCCAGAACTACCTGCTCGACGCCGACGTCGGGGTCAGCACCCACCTCGACCACGTCGAGACCGCCTTCTCGTTCCGCACCCGGATCCTCGACTACCTCTGGGCCGGGCTGCCGATCGTGGCGACCGGCGGCGACTCGCTCGGCCGAGCGTGATCGAGCGCGCGGGGCCTCGGCATCACCGTCCCCCCGGACGACGTCGACGCCCTGGCCGCCGCGCTCTCCACGCTGCTCGACGACGACGCCCGCCGCGCGACCTGCCGCGGCCAACGCCGCCGCGCTCGCCCCCGACCTCGTCTGGTCGAAGGCACTGGCGCCGCTGGTCGAGTTCTGCCGCGCCCCGCGGCGCGCCCCCGACCTCGACGACCGCGACATGGCCGCCGGCATGCGCCACGACCTGGTGGCGGTGCAGAAACAGTGGCGGGGCCTCGCCTACGACGCCAGGTCGGGGCTCGAGTACCTGCGGTCGGGCGGGCCGCGACTGGTCGTCGCCAAGGCCACCGGCCGGCTCCGGCGGCTCGTCACCGGCGGCGGCGACTGAACCTCCCGCTCCGCAGGCCACCAGCGCTGCCGGTCGTGGTGTTCCTGGCCACGACCTTCCTCCTGCTCCCCCTCGCGCTCCTCGGACTGCGGACCTACGCCGCCGTCGACATGCTGGAGCCCACGGCGCCCTACCGGTCGGCGCTGAGCGGGCCGCCGCACGTGGCGTCGCCGATCCAGACCGACCAGGTCGAGGGCTTCCCCGGACCGGTGTCGTTCTACCGGGACCTGCGGCGGGGCGTGTTCCAGATGTGGAGCCCGGAGGTGGCCGCCGGCGCGCCGACGGGCATCCTGCCGTTCAACGGTCTGCTCTCCCCCTTCAGCGCCGGGTACCTGGTGCTGCCGGCGTGGTACGCAGTCGGGCTGAAGGCGGCGCTGGCCCTCCTCTTCTGCCAGGCCTTCACCTACCTGCTGCTGCGGCGGCTGGGGGCGGCGGTGGGCCCGTCGACGCTGGCCGCGGTGGCGTACACGTTCGCCGGCACGAACATGGTCTTCGTCCACCGGGTCGGCGCCGTGTTCGTCCTGCCGGCGCTGCTGTGGGCCACCCACCGCCTGGTCGAACGGCCGACGTGGCGCCGCACCGCGGCCCTGGCCGTGCTGGTGGCATGGACGTGGTTCGAGGGCTTCCCCGCCGGCTTCGTCTACTGCGTGTACGCCACCGCCGCCTGGGCCGCGTGGCTGGCCGTCTCCCGGCGCGAGTGGTGGGAGATCGGCCGGCGGCGCGAGGCGATCGTCAGGCGCCAGATCGTCAGGCGCCTGGCGGCGGTGGCCGGCGGCCTGGCCTGGGGGGTGGCCGCCTCGTGCATCACGCTCGTGCCGTTCGTCTCGGAGATCCTCTCGCGGGGGACGCTGACGACCAGGTCGTTCGACCGCCACCTGCCCGGCGTCCAGGCCTTCGGGTTGCTCGACCTCTCGGTCACCCGGCCGCTGTTCAACGGCGGCGACACCTGGAGCGGCCCCAACGCCATCGAGAGCGTGTCGCACGTCGGGTGGATCGTCGCCGTCGCCGCCGTCGCCGGCCTGGTCGCCGCCGCATTTGGGCGCCTCCGGCTGAGCCGCGACGGATCGGTCGCCTGGCCCTTCTTCGCCGGGATGGCGGCCGTGGGGCTCGTGCTGACCTACGTGGGCGGGCCGCTGCTCGACGCCGCGTACCGGGTACCCGGGATCGCCGGCAACCCGATCGGCCGGTCGAGGTTCCTGATCAACCTGGCCGCCGCCGTCCTCGCCGGACTAGCCCTCGACGCGTGGTGGCGCCGGGCCGGCGCCGACGACGACCGACACGGGTGCCGGCGAAACGGGATGTCTCCATCGCGGCGCTGGCGGTGGCAGTCGGCGTCTTCGGCCTGCTCGCCGACGACCTCTGGCGGGCGGTGAGGGCGCAAGCCAGGCCGGCGAGGTGGCGGCGTCGATGGCGCTCGGATTGGCGTTGGCGGCGGCGGCCGTGGCCGTGGCTGCCGCGGGCCGACGTTGGAAGCGGGCCGGGACGGTCGCGGTCACCGCGCTGGCCGCCCTGTTGTTCGTCCAGCTGGCCCTGCCCCTGCGCCAGTTCACGCCCCAGGCGCCCGTCGCGGACTTCTACACCGAGCAGGCCGGCCACCGCGTGGTGCGGGGCCTGGTCGGGGACCGCTACCGGTTCCTCGCCAGCGGCTTCGAGTTCTACCCGAACTCCGGCCAGGTGCACGGCATCCCCGACCTGCGGGGGGTGACGCTCCAGTCGCGACGGTTCAAGGACCTGCTGGCTGCGGTCAACCCCGTGGCCTTCGAGCGCGACCCGCTCAAGCTCATCCTCACCCGGGACGAGATGAACCTGGCCTCGACGGTGCTCGACGACCTCGCCGTCCGGTACGTCGCCCTGGCCACGACCGACCAGCCGTTCGGCCGGGTGGTCGACGCCGATGCCGGATGGGACGCCATGAGACCGGCGGCCGAGGTGGCAGTCGAGGGGACAGCGCCGGGACCGATCGGAGGCGTGGCGATCCCGACTGCGGCTCTCGGGTCGGTGCGACAGCGACGGCGCCGGCGTGGAGGTGTCACTCGAAAGCCGGGGGACGGTGCTGGGCCGGTCGGCACGCCCCGCCTTCGACGTCGACGGCTGGACGTCGTTCGCGCTCACCGGCCAGACGCTGAACGCCGGCGACCCGTACCGTTTCGTCGTGTCCTCGACCCGTCCCGACTGCACCGTGGACGTCGGGATGGTGGGCGACCGGGCGGCGCGCCGGCTGACCGTCCTCGACCGGGACGGGCCGGTGCGGTTGATCGCCACAGATGGCGCCTGGGTCTACGAACGCCCGACGGCGTGGGAGCTGGTCAGCACCCACACCCGCTGGCGGGCCTTCGCCGACCAGGCCGGCCTCCTGGCGTGGGCGACGTCGCGGCCGCCCGCCGACGCCGACGTCGCCGCCTTCGTGGGAACGGGACCGCCGGGGGCCGTCGGCACAGCCACAGTCGGCACAGCAACCGTCGGCACAGGCACCGTCGGCACAGCCACCGTCGGCACAGCCACCGTCACCGGCTATGAGATCGCCGGCAACCAGGTGCGGGCCGAGACGAGCGGCGACGCCACCTCCCTACTGGTGGTGTCCATGAACCGTTCTGCCGGTTGGTCGGCCACGGTGGACGGCGACGCAGCGCCCCTGGTCGCGGTCGACGGTGCGCTCATGGGTGTCTTCGTGCCGGCCGGCGACCACGTCGTGCGCCTGCGGTACCTGCCGCGGTCCTTCGTGGCGGGCGCGGCGGTCACCGGGGTGGCGTTGGCTGCAGTGCTGGTCGCCCTCGTCGCCCCGGCCTGGCTCAGCCGGAGGAGGTCAGCCGCTCGCAGGGCACCGTCACCTTCCATCCCTCCGGCGCGAGAGGGGTGATGGGCACGTCCACCACGTCCAACGGCTCGGCGCGGCAGCGGGCGGTGGCGGCGGCGACCTCCTGGCTCCAACTCGGCCCGCCCGCCCGCCGGTTCCAGACCCGGAAGTTGGCGGACCAGACCACGACCAGCACGGCGACCAACAGACCCTGCAGCGCCAGACGCGGAACCCTCGACAAGGTTTCGCGGAGACCGTCGACCGCGCACGCGATCGTCGAGAGGAGGAGCAGGACCGGCACGAGCGTGTACCGCGGCGGCATGTTGCCGGTCAGCAGCAGCGGCATGAGGTAGAAGAGTCCGCTCATGGCGGCGAGGACGCGCACCACTGCGGCCGTGCGCACCCGTCTCACCACGGCGGCACACCAGGTGGCGGCCGTGACGACAGTGGCGACGACCACGAGGACCGCGCTCGATGAGGTCGCCGAAACCACCCACCGCCCGTGTGCCCAGCAGGCCCCGCCCGACGACGTAGAACACGTACCAGTGGGCCAGCTCGAACGGTGCGGGCAGGACGTCCGCCGTCTCCCGCGTGGCCGCGGCGAGGACGATGAGGACGAACTGCGCGCCCAACCCGGCGACGAGGGCCAGGGCGAAGGGATCGGCGTGCGGGCGTCCCCGCGCCCACACCCGGGCGCCGGCCAGCGGCAGCAGGAGGACGGCGAGCGGGTCGCTCATGGCCGCCAGGAGCAGCACCAGGGCTCCTACCAGCACCTCCCAGCGCGTGCGCGGCACCCAGAGCAGCACCCAGACCGACGCGAACAGGAAGTACCAGTGGAGGTTGGCGATGTTGTTCAGCACCTCCTCCTGGGCGACCGGCGCGGCGACGATCGACGCCGCCAGCACCGCGTGGATCGCCGTCGACTCGATGTGGCCGGCCGAAGCCCGGAACACAACGACCGCGAGCAGTCCGACGACGACGGCGGCCTCGAGCGCCAGCGCGCCGGCCGCGTCCTGCATCGGCAGCGCGGCAGCGACCTCCACCAGCAGCCGCGGCACGACATGCACGTAGCCCTGGTACGGCTGGCGCAGCGCGTCGACGGGACCGTCGGCGATGGCCTGCTGGAGAAACACCATGCCGTCCTCGGCGTACATGGTGTCGAGCGCGCCGACGCCCGGCTGTCGCGCCAGCATCATGCCGGCGGCCAGCACCACCGCGAACAGGCCGACGAGCAGCGCAGGGAGCACGACGGGCCGATCGGGAGGGTCCGGGAAGAGCCTGAGCAGGGCTGCGCGGACCGAGGTCTGCACCGGTGGTCGAGGGTCTCCTGCCGTCCGCTCCCCGCGTCTGCCGCACGGGGTGGAGGGTACCGTCCACCGCCCACCCTCCACTCACGCGTGAGAGTTCGCGAGGCGGATTCTCTCCATCACAGGGTGAGACTTCGAGGGAGGTGAGGTCCAACAGCTTGCCGGCCGTGTGGACAACAGGCCTTCCAACGACCAACATGGGTGCCTCTCGGCGTCCGCCCGAGCCTCCATCACCCCTGATGCGCCTTCGAGCCCCCTCGTCCCTGCGCCGTTGGCTGGGCCGGACTGCACCCCTCGCCGCCGGCCTCACCCTGCTCTCCACCGGCGTGGTGCTCCCCGCCCAACGGGCCCCGTCGATCCCGGACGTCAAGGCCAAGGTCCAGGCGCTGGCCGAATCGGTGGTCGGACCGGGCTTCTCCCGCCAGGTGGCGACGGGCATCGAGACGGAGATGGTCGGCTTCGAGTGGGCCGGTCGCACGCCGGGCGCGGTGGAGGTCCGGACGCGCGACGGCGACGACACCGGGCCGTGGGTCGAGGTCCACGGCGACCCTGTCGAGGGCCCCGACGTCGGGTCACGGGAGTACCGGGGCAAGACCACGGCCGGGCCCGTCTGGCTGGGTACCGGCACCCATCAGGTCGAGGTGCGGGTCACCGACGGCGACCTGGTGGGTCTGAAGCTGAACGCCATCCACAGCGACACCCCCAAGGAGGCGTCGGGACCCACCACGACCAGGGCCGGCGCCGCCATCGCCACGCCGACGATCGTCACCCGCGCCGCGTGGGGCGCCGACGAGTCGTTCCGGTCGATCAACCCGGGCTGCAACGGCAAGGCCGAGTACGCCGACCGCGTCAGGTTCGCCGTCGTGCACCACACCGCCACCGCCAACACCTACACCGAGGCGGAGGCGCCGGCGGTCGTGCGGGGGATCTACTACTTCCACACCCACACCAACGCCTGGTGCGACATCGGGTACAACTTCCTCGTCGACCGGTTCGGCAACACCTACGAGGGCAGGGCGGGCGGCATGTCGGAGGCGGTGATCGGCGCCCACGCCCAGGACTTCAACACCGAGAGCACCGGCGCCGCCATCATCGGCACGTTCACCACCGACGAGGTGCCGACCGTCGCCTTCGACGCCTTGCGCAACCTGTTGGCCTGGAAGCTGGCCTGGTCGGGCGTGAACCCCGAGGCCACCCTCACGGTCAACGGCAAGACGATCACCGCCGTCGTCGGCCACCGTGACGTCAACAACACCGACTGCCCGGGCGACAAGCTGGAGGCGAAACTGAGCGGTCTCCGCGCCGACCTGGCATCGAGGTTGCGGGCGTCGATCGCCAAGCCGGCGGTGCAGCGCGCCGTCGACGGCACGATCTACATGCGGAGCACCCAGACCTCGGGCGTGGCCACGTCGGCCTTCGGCTTCGGCAACCTCGGCGACCTGGCGATGATGTGCGACTGGGACGGCGACGGCGTCCGCACGATCGGCGTGCAACGCCAGGCCGACGGCCACTTCTACCTGCGCAACGAGAACACGACAGGCTTCGCCGACATCGAGTTCATCTACGGCAACCCGGGGGACATCCCTGTCTGCGGCGATTGGGACGGCGACGGCACCGACACCGTGGGCGTGGTGCGGTCGGGCACCTGGTACCTCAAGAACGTACCACCTCGGCGGGTTCGCCGACGTCGCCTTCGTCTACGGCGACCCGAACGACCACGCCATCGCCGGCGACTGGAACGGCGACGGCATCGACACCCCTGGCGTCCAGCGCGACGGCCCCTGGTACCTCCGCAACAGCAACTCCAGCGGCGTGGCCGACCTGCCGCCGTTCGGGTACGGCAACCCCGGCGACAAGCCGGTGGCCGGCGACTGGAACGGCGACGGCATCGACACCATCGGCGTCGTCCGGGCCGGAACGTTCTACCTGCGCAACACGAACAGCACCGGCCGGGCCGACAGCTTCTTCACCTTCGGCAACACGGCCGACCGCCCCATCTTCTGGCGTTAGCGCGAGCCGGCCTCGGACCCCGGCCGAGCGCCCTGCACCCTCAACTGGTGACACACAACCGCGCCCGGCGCGGTCCTGTGTCACCAGTTCGCTCGGGGGTTCGTGGTTCTCTCACTTGCGCAGTAGTCCGCAAGGTGGAATAGTGAGGGCCGGCAAGGCGCTATCGGGGGGTGTGGTGGAAACCAGCCAGTTGCTCAAGGGGGTGCTCGACGTGACGGTGCTCGCCGTGGTGCGGGAGGCCGACGGATACGGGTACGACGTGGTCCGCCGGCTGCGGGCGGCGGGGCTGGAGGAGATCGGGGACGCCTCGGTCTACGGGACGCTCCGGCGGCTCTACCACGCAGGGGCGCTGACGTCGTACGTGGTGCCCAGCGATGAGGGCCCGAACCGGAAGTACTACGCCATCAACGACACCGGGCGCGCCCTGCTCGACGCCAACACCAAGATCTGGCGGGCGTTCTCCGACGCCGTCGACGGACTGCTCGACCTCGAGAGGGAGGCGGCGTGAACAAGCTGACCACGACCCCGGAGGCCGAGGCCTACCTGGCTGCGGTGCGGGCCGAGCTCGGGCACCTGTCCGAGGAGGAGCGGGGCGACCTGCTGGAGGACCTGGCCCTGCACTTGGCCGAGGTCGCCGTCGACGACGCCGATGGCGAGGAGGGGCCGGTGGGGCTGGTGGCCCGACTCGGTCAGCCCGCCGAGTACGCGGCCGAGCTGCGGGCGGCCGCGGGACTGCCGGCCCGGCCCGACAGCCCTCCCAGCGCCGACCCCACGACGACGAGCCTGTTCGACACCCTGGCCCGGTCCCAGGCCGTGCGCCTGGCCCGGTCGGGGTGGCAACACCCGTGGGCCCGCGAAGCCCGGGCCTTCCTGGCCCAGCTCGCCCCTGCGTGGTGGCTGCTGCGCGGCTACCTGGTGGTGGCCCTGGTCACCTGGCGCTCAGCCGACGGCGTGAACGACGTACCGATCCCCGCTCTCGGGGGCAGCCGACTGGTCGGCGCCATCGCCGTCCTGATCGCCATGGTCGTCTCGGTCGCCCTCGGGCGGCGCGCCGCGACGTCGAAGGTCGGGGAAGGCTGCTGGGCGTTGCCCTCGACGTCGCTGTGGTCGTCGGTGCCCTCGCCGTGCTGACGGGCGTCGACGGCCGGCTCGGTCAGACCCAGCAGGTCTACATCGGCAGCCCGGTCAACGAGTACACCCTGGCCACGCGGCAGGGGCCCGTCACCAACATCTTCCCGTACTCCCGGGACGGCCAGCCCCTCACCGACGTGCTCCTCTTCGACCAGGACGGCCGGCCGCTCCGCGCCGAGCGCCAGCAGTGGTGGGCCGACGGCTGCGCCCGCACGGTCGAGTTCCCGAGGGCGGCCGACGGGGTGCCGGTGGAGTTCACCTATCCGATGAAGTACGTGCTGCGCCTAGGCGCCCAGCCCGGTCCCTGCGAGACGACGGTGACCAGACCGCCGGTGCCGCTGCCCACCTTCCCCGCCGAGGCAGCACCGCCGCACCCGTAGGCCCGTTGCCGCACCCGTAGGCCCGTTGGCGAAACCGTAGGCCCGTTGGCGAAACCGTAGGCCCGTTGGCGAAACCATAGGATCGCCGGCCGAACGTCCCCACCGGACCGGAGCCCGCGCTGCGACGACCAAACTCCCGAGCTGGCACATCCCGCACTGGCACATCCCGTACTGGAGACTCCCGAGCCGCCACAACCGACAGGGCCACGCGCCGCCCGTGGGACGAGCTGCCCGAGGGCACGCTGGCGGTGGGCGTCGGGCTCGTCGTCCTCGGCATCACCGCCTACGGCTTCCTCGTCGTCTCCGCCCGCGCCCTCGGGCCGGAGTCGTACGCGCCGCTGTCGGCGCTGTGGGCCACCGTCTTCCTCATCTGCCCGGGGTTCTTCCTCCCGCTCGAACAGGAGCTGTCCCGCAGCCTGGCGGCCCGGCGGGCGGCGGGTGTGGGCGGGGGGCCCGTCGTCCGCAAGGCGGCGCTGGTGGGCGGGGTCGGGGCCGTCGTGCTGGTCGTCGGCTGCGCCGCGGTCGGCCTGCCCCTGCTGGACAAGCTGTTCGACGGCGAGATCCTGTTGCTGGTCGGCCTGCTCGTCGGCCTGGTCGGCTACTTCACCGAGTTCCTGGCCCGGGGGACGCTGGCCGGAAACGGGCGGTTCCGCTCCTACGGCCTGATCCTCGCCCTCGACGGCACCGCCCGCCTGCTGGGCTGCGCGGCGCTGGCCGTGCTCGGCGTGGCCACGGCCGGCCCGTACGGGATCGTGGTCGGCGCCGCGCCGCTGGTGGCCACCGTCGTCGCCATGCGGGGCCAGCGGGGGCTGGCCGGCCCGGGGCCCGAGCCCGACCCCCACGAGCTGTCGGTGGCGCTGGGCTGGCTGCTGGCGGGGTCGGTGCTGGCCCAGTCGCTGGTGAACGCCGGGCCGCTGGCGGTGAAGCTGCTGGCCACCGACGCCGAGAAGACCGTGGCGGGGACGTTCCTGGCCGGGCTCATCGTCGCCCGCGTGCCGCTGTTCCTGTTCCAGGCCCTCCAGGCGTCGGCCCTGCCCAAGCTCTCCCGGCTGGCCGCAGCCGGCGAGCCCCACGATTTCCAGCACGCCCTGCGGCGGCTGCTCCTCCTCGTCGGCGCCCTGGGCCTGGCCGGCACCAGCGGCGCCCTCGTCATCGGCCCGTGGGTCGTGACGGTGCTGTTCGGGTCCGAGTTCCGGCTCCCCGCCGGCGACCTCACCGCCCTGGCCGGCGCCACAGCCGCCTACATGCTGGCCATGACGATGGCCCAGGCGCTCATCGCCCTCGCCGGCTACATGCGCGTGGCGCTCGGGTGGCTGGCCGGCGTGGTGGCCTTCGCGGTGGTGACCGCCCTCGGCTCCGACCTGCTGGTGCGGGTCGAATTCGGCCTCCTGGCCGGCTCGGTGGTGGCGGCGGCGGCCATGGCCGCGCTGTTGACGCCGCTGCTCCGGGCCCGGCGGCTCACCTCCGACCCGGAGCCGGTGCCGCCCGCTCCCCCGCCGGTGCTGTAGTCCGGTGCACCGCGTCACCGTTGTCATCCCCGCCTACGGCGACGACCCGTGGCTGGAACGGGCCGTGGTGTCGGTCCTGGAGTCGGCGGGCGTGGACGCCGACGCAGTCGTCGTCGACAACGGGGCCGACCCGGCCGCCATCGAGCGGCTCGCCGACCTGGCCGGCGTCACCGTCGTGCGGCCCGGCGGCAACCTGGGCTTCGCCGGCGGCTGCAACGCCGGCGCCGCGGTCGCCACGGGCGACATCGTCGCCTTCCTCAACCAGGACGCCGTCCTCGATCCCGACGCCCTTGCCGCCCTGGCCGAGGTCGCGACGAGGCCCGACGTCGGCATCGCCACCGCCAGCGTCCGCCTGGCCGACGACCCCGACACCGTCAACTCGGCGGGGAACCCCCTGCACTTCCTCGGCTTCGGCTGGGCCGGTGGGTACGGCGAGCCCGCCTCCCGCCACGACACCGAGCTCGACGTTCTGGCCGCCAGCGGCACCGGCATGGCGCTGCGACGCGACGTCTGGGTCGAGCTCGGCGGATTCGCCGAGGAGTACTTCGCCTACATGGAGGACGCCGAGCTCAGCCTGCGGTGCTGGCAGCAGGGGCTGCGAGTGGTCTACGTCCCCGGCGCCCGGGTGGTCCATCGCTACGAGTTCTCCCGGAACCCCGGCAAGTGGTTCCTGCTCGAGCGCAACCGGCTCATCCTCGTCCTCACCGCCTTCGAGCCCCGCACCGTGGCGCTGCTGCTGCCGGCCCTGCTCGGCGTGGAGGCGGGCATGCTGGCGGTGAGCGTCCGGGCCGGTTGGGGACGGGAGAAGGCGGGGGGCTGGGCGTGGCTGCTCCGGAACCGGCGATGGATCGGGGAGCGGCGCAGGGAGCTGCAGTCGGCCAGGACGGTGCCCGACCGCGACATCGCCCCCCGCCTGGCGAGCCGGTTCGCCGCCGCCCACCTCGACATCCCGCGATGGGCCCGTCCCATGGACGCCGTCCTGGCCGGGTACTGGTGGGCGGCGAGGGGCATGCTCTCCCCGCACCCGGCCGAGCGCCTAGCATCCCGGGTGGTTTGAGCACCCGAGGCCACATCCTCGTCCTGCTGGTGACGCTCGCGAGCGTCCTGTTCATCGTCCGGCTGCTGCGGCGCCACCAGTTGCCCGCCAAGTACGCGCTCCTGTGGCTGTCCGTCGGCGTCGTCCTGGTGTTCCTCGCCGCCTTCCCCGGCGTGCTGGACGCGGCGTCGGACTGGCTCGGGATCTCCTACGGGCCCGCCACCTTCTTTCTCGGGGCCATCACCCTGCTCTTCCTCGTCGTGATCCACTTCTCCTGGGAGCTGTCGCGACTCGAGGAGCGCACGAGGGTCCTGGCCGAGGAGCTGGCCCTGCTGCGGGCCGAGTCCGGCACCGACACCCACCACGACGAGCCGGCCCCGTGGTGAGGGTGAGCCGACGCCCCGTCGCCGTCCTCGCCGCCCTCGCTGTGGCGCTGCTGCTCTGCGCGGTAGCCGGCCCGGCACCGGCCGGCGCGGCCGACGACGAGGTCCCCACACCCGGCGACCCGGCTCAGGCGGCCGAGGCCGGGCGCCAGGCGGAGGCGTCCCAGGCCGACGGTGAGCGGGCGCCGCAGACAGGGGCGTCGCCGGGGTTCCTCACCTACCGGGTCTTCGCCACCCAGTACGCGCCACTCACCGCCGGCAGCGTCGAGGTGGCGGTGCCCGACAGGTGCGCCAAGTTCGCGGCCCTGGGCAACACCACCGCCCTGAGCAACCAGGGCTGCCCGGCCGGCTACGGCCTCGGCCTCGACTACCGGGTGGTCGTCACCCTCGACGACGGCCGCAGCGCCACCTTCCCGGTCAAGGACGTCGGGCCGTGGAACGTCGACGACAACTACTGGGACTCGGCCGAGGCCGGCACTCCCCGCCCCCGCCGCCTGTTCGCCGACCTGCCCCAAGGCCGCCCCGAGGCCACCGCCGCCTTCAACGACAACTACCACACGGTCACCAACTGCAAGGACACCCAAGACCCGCCCCAGCCCACCACCGTCACCGACGGGGCCGACCAGTTCGACCGCTGCGTCCTCAACCCGGCCGGCATCGACCTGTCGGTGGCCGCCGTCGCCCAGCTCGGCCTCGCCCCCGGCCAGAACGTCTTCCTCACCGCCACCTTCCTCTGGGAGCCGGTCGTCGCCGGCGCCAAGCCGTCGATCGCCAGGGGAGGCACGCGGTACCTGCGCCAGACCCGCAGCAGCGGCGTGGCCGACTTCACCTACGCCTACGGACTTGCCACCGACGTCCCCCTCGTCGGCGACTGGGACGGCAACGGCACCGAGACCCCCGGCTTCTTCCGGGAAGGCAAGTTCTACCTGCGCAACAGCAACAGCAGCGGGGCACCGGACCTCGTCTTCGACTACGGCATCCCCACCGACCACCCCATCGTGGGCGACTGGAACGGCGACGGCGTGGACACCATCGGCGTGTTCCGGGAAGGCCGCTGGTACCAGCGCAACACCAACGACTCGGGCGTGGCCGACTGGATCTGGGCGTATGGCGACACCACCGACCTCCCCGTGGTCGGCGATTGGAACGGCAACGGCACCGACACGTTCGCCGTCGTCCGGGACGGCACGTGGTTCACGACCAACCACTTCGACTCCGGAGTCGCCGAGGACATCTTCGGCTACGGGAACCCCGGCGACCTGCCCATCGCCGGGGACTGGGACGGCAACGGCACCGAATCCCCCGGTGTCGTGCGGGACGGCACGTGGTACCTGGCCAACGGCCTCAACCGGGGCTTCGCCGACGTCATCTTCGGCTACGGCAGCCCGGGCGACTTCCCCCTCCCCTGGAAGTGACCCGGGCCTGCCGCTGAGCAAGGCCGGCTCCGGCGGCCGGGCGCCTAGACTTCGCCCACGATGACCCGGCCTGAGCCCCGGCTGCTGGTCATCGTCCCCGCCCTGAACGAGGAGGCGTCGCTCCCCACGGTCCTGCGCGAGCTGCGGGCGTGGTCCCGCACCGCCGACGTGCCAATGGATGTGTTGGTCGTCGACGACGGCTCCACCGACGCCACGGCGACGGTCGCCCGCGCCGAAGGGGCCACCGTCGCCCCGCTGCCGTTCAACGTCGGCGTGGGCGGGGCCCTCCAGACGGGGTTCCGCTACGCGGTGCGCAACCGCTACGAGCGGGCCATCCAGTTCGACGCCGACGGCCAGCACGACGCGTCCCAGATCCCGGCCCTGCTGGCCGCCCTCGACGCCGGTGCCGACCTGGTCGTCGGCAGCCGCTTCTCGGGCAGCCGGATCTCGGGCAGCCGGTTCTCGGGCAGCCGGACCTCGGAAGACGGGCCGACAGCGTCCTACGACGTGGGCAGGATGCGCGGCGGCGCCATGCGCGGCCTGCGGGTCGCGCTCCGCCTGCTCGGCGGCAGGTCGTTCTCGGACGCCTCGTCGGGCTTCCGCGGCTTCTCCGCGCCGCTGCTGGCGTTCTTCGCCCGCCGCTACCCCAGCTACTACCTGGGCGACACCGCCGAGGCCCTGCTGCTGGCCTGCCAGGCGGGGTTCGAGGTGGTCGAGGTGCCGGTGACGATGCGGCCCCGGGCCGGCGGCACGCCCTCGACCCGGAGCATCACGCTGGCGTTCCACTACCTCCGCGCCATCCTCAGCATGGCCAGCCGCATGCCTCTGCGCCGGGCACGGAACGGGACCGGCTCATGAACCAGCATGGCGGCGGCCCTTGAACCACGGGCCCTTGAACCACGGGCCCCTCGACCAACGGGCCGGGACCCGGGGGCGGGTCCGGGTGGTGATCGTGAACTACAACGGCGGCGACGACACGCTGGCCTGCATCGACAGCGTGCTGGCCTCGGACTGGCCGGCCCAGGACCTGGAGGTCGTGCTCGTCGACAACGCCTCGGCCGACGGCGTGGCGGCCAAGGTCAAGACCGGCTTTCCCAGGGTCACCCTGATCGAGTCGGGACGCAACCTGGGCTTCGCCGGCGGCTGCAACCTGGGACCGCGGGACCCGTCCGGCGCGGACTACGTCGCGCTCGTCAACAACGACGCCACCGTCGAGCCCGGCTGGCTGTCGCCCCTGACCGTGCCCTGGAGGCCGACCCGAGCGTCGGCGCGGCCAGCCCCAAGATCCTGTTCGCGCGACCCCTTCGTCGGCCTCGACGTGGCGTCGCCGACCGGGTACGCCCTGCGGCGGCGACCGCAGGCACCTGGGCGTGCGACTCAGCGGCGCCCGGCTCGACGGCGAGTACGCCCTCGGGCGGTCGCAGCGGTCGACGGATTCTGGGGGATGGAGCACGGCACTGGGAGCGAGGCGTCGTTCCAGTGGAGTCGGGTGCCGCCCACCTGCGGGTACCGGTGCGCGACGACGGCACCCTGCCGACGTGCGAGCTGCGCCTGGCCGCCGACGGGGACCGGATGGTGACGCCCACATCGGGACCGAACACCGTCGAGCACCTGGTCGCGAGCACGCCGGCGTGGGTCGACCGTCCCCCTCGGCGCGCGCCCCTCGACGTCGTCAACAACGTCGGCTCGGTCCTGGTGGCCGACGGCTACGGCGCCGACCGCGGCTACCTGCAGCGCGACGACGGGCCGGTTCGCGCAGCCCGACGAGGTGTTCGCCTGGTGCGGGGCGGCCGTGCTGCTGCGCGCGCGCTACCTGGAGCCGGTGGGGCTGTTCGACGAGCGCTTCTTCCTCTACTACGAGGACTCCGACCTGTCGTGGCGGGGGCGGGCCGGGCTGGCGCTACGGTACGTGCCGGACTCGGTCGTCCGCCACGTCCACTCGGCCTCCTCGGTCGAGGGTTCCCGGCTCTTCCGCCCACTACATCGAGCGCAACCGGCTGCTGACCCTCACCCGCAACGCCCCCCTCGGCTTCACCGCCCGGGCCGCCCTGCGGTACCTGCTCGTCACCGCGTCGTACGCCCGGCGCGACATCGTCAGCCCCGTGGCCCACACCCGCCCGCCCAGCTACGAGACCGTCACCCGCCGCCTGCGGGCCTTCGGCGGCTTCGGCCGGCGGCTCCCGGGCGCCCTCGCCGACCGCCGCCGCCTCCGCCGCGACCGCACCGTCGGCGACCCCGAGCTCCTGGACTGGTTGACCGAACAGACCTGACTGCGCCCGCCCGAACCGGTGTCACGAAACCGCGCCATACGCGGCTACGTGACCCCAGTTCGGGCGGGCGCAGTTGTCCCTGTGGACAAAGCCGCTTAGGGTGCCTGAAGTGGCTGGTGTTGTTAGAGGGGACAGAGTGGCGGGAGTCCACGGAACCCGGCGTGGGTGGACCGCGGCGCTCCTCGTGCTGGCAGTCGCCCTCGCGGCGGCGCTGACAGGGGCCTCGCCTGCCGCCGGGCAGGCCAAGCCGGTCGAGGACGAGATCAACGCCATCAAGGACGACGCCGGGCTGGCGTCGGTCGACGAGGCCAGGCTTGTCGGCCTGGTCGAGGCGGCATCGGCCAGGCAGAAGGAGCTCGAAGCCCAGGTGGCGGCCGCCAACCAGCATGTGCGGCAGGTCCAGAACGACCTCAGCAGCGCCCAGGGCAACCTCACCGCCCTCGAGTCCCGCAAGCGCACGCTCGACACCCGGCTGGTGGAGACCAACCAGGGCCTGGCCGACGCCAAGTCCCGCAGGGTCCAGATGGCCCTCGACGCCTACACCGGCAAGTCGAGCGCCCTCGACTACGCCGCGTCCATCCTCGACGCCCGGGACCTCGGCGCCCTCGCCGCCCGCCGCTCCTACGAGCACGTGGTCGGCGAGAGCCAGTCCGAGGCCGCGGCCAAGGAGGAGGAGCTGCGCGACGAGGTCACCGACCTGCTGGAGGAGCTCGACGGCGTCAGGCGGCAGATGGAGGTCAAGCGGGCCGGCCTCGGCGGCCAGGTGGCCAAGATCGAAAAGCAGCAGCAGGTGCGCACCGGCCTCATCGCCGAGGCCGAGGCCGAGGTGGCCGAGCACACCCGCCTGGTCGACGAGGCCACCGCCCGGCGGGCCGAGTTCGAGGCCAACCTGGCCGAGCTCGAGGCCGCGTCCAACTCGGTGGAGGCGACGCTGAAGCAACGCCAGGGCGACACGGTGGCGCCGGAGACGGGCGACTCGGCGGCGTCGTCGGCCGGCGACGGCGGCGGTCGCCTCGGGCACCCGCTGCCCGGGCACAAGCTCGGGATCGCCCTTCGGGAACCGGGTGCACCCGATCTTCGGCACGCTGCGGATGCACACGGGTGTCGACATCGGCGCCAGCACCGGCGAGCCCATCCACGCCGCCGGCGACGGGGTGGTGGTGAGCGCCGGCCCCATGGGCGGCTACGGCAACGCCACGGTCATCGACCACGGCGGCGGGCTGGCCACCCTCTACGGCCATCAGAGCAGGATCGAGGTCTCGGCCGGCCAGCACGTGACCCGAGGCCAGGTGATCGGCAAGGTCGGCTGCACCGGCACCTGCCTCGGCTCCCACCTGCACTTCGAGGTCCGCATCAACGGGCGCCCGGTGAACCCGGCGCCCTACATCACCTGATCCGTCACAGTTGGCTCGGGCGGGCTCAGGCTCAGCGGTCGCCTACGGCGTAGAAGCGGCCCGGCACGGGTGCCGACGTAGATCCGGCCCTTCCACACCGCCGGCGTGGACTCGATGCACCCGCCGAGCGGTGACCGCCACAGCTCCGGTGGGTCGACCGGGTGTCGCGCAGGTCGTAGGCGTGGAGCACGCCGTCGCAGTCGCCCTCCAGGAGCACGTCGTCGACGACGACGGGCGACTGCCACGCCGGGCCGGGAAGGTGCTTGGTCCACCGCACGTCGCCGGTCGCCCGGTCGACGCCCATGAGCCGGCCGCCGTCGGTGGCGGCGACGACGAGGTCGCTCGTACACCGCGGGCGTGGCCCAGACCCCGGCCACGCCGTCCACCCGCCCGGTCCGGGCCGGTCGTCCACCGACCACACGAGGGGGTCGTCCTTGCCGGGATCGAGCTTCATGATCTGGCCGACCTCGCGGGCCCGGGCAGTGCGGCGCTCCCACTCGGCGCCGACGTAGAGCATGCCCTCCTCGTCGACGACGACCGTGGCGTCGATGTCGTCGCCCGTCCAGAAGCGGAACACCCGCTCGGCGGGCTCGCCGGCGGCCAGCCCGGAGACGTCCCAGCCCTGCACCAGGCCGCCGGAGTTGGCGAAGTAGACGGTGTCCTTCACATGGCGACGGAGCTCTCGATGGAGACGTTCTTGTCGCCGATCGCCGGCAGCAGCTCGGCGTCCCACCCCGGGGCGTGGAACACCAGCTCCGGGGCGACGGCCACCCGCCGTCGGCGCCGTAGGCCGCGGTTGAGCTCGACGACGTGGAACTGGCTGTTCTCCCCGCCCTCGAAGAGGTAGTCGTCGAGGACGAGGCCCGAGCCGTCCCAGTCGTCGTTCCACAGGATCGGCGACACGTCGTTGGCGGAGAGCCGCCACAGCTCCTCGGGCACCGCCCGTCGATGGCGATGACGCGGTACTGGTCGTCGCGGGACCCGATGTAGACGAGGGGGTAGCCGTCGGGGTCGATCGATCACCGAGCCCTTGATGATGTCGCCGGTGGGGAAGTCGGGCAGCAGGCGCTCGCCGGTGTCGCCGTCGAGGAAGTGGACGGCCCTGTCGTAGGCGCCGAAGACGACCCAGGTCCGTCCGCTCGCGCTCGAAGACCGCCGGCTGGCCCGTCCACCCGGTGCCGCACCACTTGGTCTCCTCGCTGCCGTCGATGGACAGCGAGCACATGGCCGCTCGGGGAACCGCCACAGGACCTCGGGCCGCTTCGGGGCATCGGCCCGGTGCCGTAGTAGGTGCGGGTCGGGTTCCCGCGGAAGGTCAGCAGGCCCTCGACGTGGGGCGCTTCCGCCGCTGGGGCCCCGGTGGTCGAAGGGGCGACAGGCACCGTCGTGGGGGCCGACGTCGAGGGCCGAGCCGTCTCGTCGGGGTCGGCGAGGGAGGCACAGGCGGAGCAGGCGACGAGCGCCGCCGCCACCGCCAAAATCCGCCGTCGCTGCACCGGCCGGATGGTAGCCAAGTCGCTACCGCGAGCGGGGCCGCGTGGACGCGGCATGATCGTCGGGTGACCCCCACCTCCGTTGATGCCGCGATCCGCAACGCTCACGCCTGGTTCGAGGTCAACAGCGGGTGGGCACCACCCGACGCGGAGACCGTCGCCGAGTGGGTGGCCGACGGTATGTGCCGGTGCCCCGACGACTGCCTGGTCAGGCCTCGGGCCTGGTGCCGGCACGGCCTGGCCTCCTGGGACCTGATCCTGGCCGCCCTGGCCGAGGACGAGGCCTGACCCAAGTGAGGCGCGACCCGGAGGACGAGGTCGCCGCCGCCCTGGTCGCCGTCGACGCGGTCGCCGCCCTCCTCGCCGACGACGACGCCGTGGTGCGCGCCGGCGTCGCCCACCTTCTCGGCCGCGCTGCGCAGGCCGAGGCCGACCCGGCGCTGGCATCCGCGGTTCGGGGCGAGCCTCGTCGCCGCCGCCCACCACGAGATCGACGAAGGGGTGATCCGGGCCCTCGCCACGGCGGTGAGCGCGGCCGGGCTCAGCGTCGACGAGGCCATCGATCTCATGCGGCTCGGGCCCACGCTCCGCCGCATCGGCGTCCACCACCTGGCCATGGTCGCCTCCGCCGCCCCCGAGGACGAGCCCGTCCGCAGGGCACTGGTCACCGCTGGCGACGACCCCGATCCCGAGGTGCGCTGGTGGGCCCGATTCGGCCTCGACACGGCTGGCGGCCTCGACACGGCTGGCGGCCCACCGGAAAGCGCCTAAGGGTCGTGAGTGTGCAAGAGACCCTCTATACGGTGGTCTTTCGCACACTCAACGCTGGCTGTCCGACCGTCACACCCTGTCGTCCTTTCCGCCCGGTGCGAGACCGAACGGATCGGGCCAAGGATGGTGGATGTTGTCGGTGGCCAGCATGTGGATGCCGGCGTCGGCGGCCACGTCCCACCAACCGTCCTGGACCAGGTAGCCGCGGAAGAGCACCGACGGGTCGTCCCGGAAGGCCTTGCACGCAGGACACCCACGTCTTCCGGTGGTCGCCGAAGAGGTGGTAGTTGAGGAACAGCTGGTTGGGCTTGCCGTCGATGTACTTCGCTGGCGACACCTCGTCGTCGGTGCAGTCGATGCAGGCGAACCCCAGGCGGTCCTTCGGCGACTCCGCATAGTGGGCGAGGCTGGCGTGAAAGCCGGTCATAACCAGGAGGAAGCGGCCGCGCATCTCGTCGAGCGTCGGCCAGCCCTTCTTCCTCGCCGCCGCCCGCAGGTCGCCGGCTCCGGACTTCGCGAGCAGGTCGGCGGGGCGGTAGAGGCGGTCGAGGTCGTTCCCGCAGAGGAACTGGGCGACGTAGCGGTCGAGCAGCTCCGGGAACGGGCCTCTGTCGACGATCCCCTTCAGGCACATGAAGATCGTCACGACATCGTGATCGCGGGTGGCGTCCGACCAGCCCCGCAGCTCGGCGAGGAACTGCGAGAGCTGGCGGAAGTGCAGGTTGTAGTCGCCGCCGTGCTGCACCGACCACTGCATCTGCCGGCCGGGGTCGGGGCCGCCGTACTGCCCGACGTCGAGCTCGACGGCCCGGCAGCCGGCCTCGTAGACCGGGAACGACCAGCCTCCTGACGACTTCATCGTGGTCAGCGGCCAGTTGACGTCGTACGTGTTGTGGGACGCCTTCATCGTCACGTCGCTGAACCGCCTGGCGTCGGCCATGTGCTCCCTCCGCGTCGGGCCGACCCTCAGCAGGCGACCGTGGCGTCACGATAGGACCAGTCGTAGGTGGCCTGCGGGCTCTTGACCTGATCCCACGCCCACGCCCGCAGCACGTGGCCGCACACGGTGCCGTAGGCGAAGCTGAGCGTCCGCTTGTAACTGATCTTGCCGTAGTTGTTGCACTCGATGCCGCACGGGCCGGAGCCGGCCCTCGTCCACTCGCCGTTGATCGCCGCGGTTCCCGCGGTCAGGTCCTGGAACGTGACGTAGACGTTGCCGCCCGGCGTGAAGTGGTTGCCACCCACCGACATCGTCACGTAGGTGCGCCAGCTGTCGGGCGTGACACCACCGCTCGACTTCACGATCGGCGGCGCGACGGTGACGACGGGTTTGTCGGCCGGCACCGCCCATGCCGGCGCTGCCGCCGACAGCGACACGACGGCCGCGACGGCGACGGCGACGGCCAGGCCGACAACGGTCGTACGGCGGGGGGCGGGAGTGGGGACGGTGCGCATGGGGGGCTCCTCCTCGGTTGTCGTGCCCCTGCTGTCCCTCGGGAGGGCCCCCGCGTTTCAGACCACGTGCCTGGTACCGTCGGCGCGTTCCGCGCTGGAGGGAGATTGCGTTGGCCGCTTCCGATCTCGAGCTCATGGGCAAGGCCTACGACGCCCTCGTCTCGGGCGACATCCCGCTGCTGTTCAGCCTCATGGACGACGACGTCGCCGCCCACGTGCCCGGCCGCAGCCAGGTCGCCGGGGAGTACGCCGGCAAGCAGGCTGTGCTCGGCTACGTGGCGACGCTCGGCGAGCTGTCGGGGGGCACCCTGCGCTTCGAGCTGCACCAGCTGCTCGCGGCCGACGGGCACGCCGCTCATGGGCACGCGGTCGCGTTGGTGAAGGACTTGGCCGAGCGGGCCGACGGCAGGGCCCTGGCCATGAACAACCTCCACGTCTGGCACGTGGCCGACGGCCGCCTGCAGGAGATCTGGATCTACCCGGGCGACCTGTACGCCTGGGACGACTTCTGGTCCTGACTCGCGTGCCGCCCTCTCACCGGGGCGGTGGCGGCTAGCGCCAGATCCGCGGCCTGTCGCCCGGGCTGCCGAAGATGAACGGCGTGATGTCGGCCACCCCTCCACCGGCCCCGTTGCGCAGGTACCAGGTGCCGTCGCGGTAGATGCCGGGCGTGAACGTGCCGTTGCCGTTCCAGTCGCCGGGGATCGGCGTGTCGCCGGCGGCGTTGCCGTAGACGAACGGGGTGATGTCGGCCACGCCTCCACCCTCGGCGTTGCGCAGGTACCAGGTGCCGCTCCGGAAGATCCCGACGGTCGTGCGGCCGTCGCCGTTCCAGTCGCCCGGCACCGGCGTGTCGCCCGAGGCGTTGCCGTAGCTGATGATGACGTCGGCGACCCCGCTGGTCAGCGAGTTGCGCAGGTACCAGACGCCGTTGCGGTACACGCCCGGGGTCCAGGTGCCGTTGTCGTCCCAGTCACCCGTGACGGGGATGTCGGTGGTGTTGCCGAAGACGAACGTGGGCACGTCGAAGGACACCCCGCCGCTGGCGTTGCGCAGCATCCACGTGCCGTTGCGCACGACACCGACGGTGATCGTGCCGTTGCCGTCCCAGTCGCCGGTGACGGGCCTGTCGTTGACGTCCCCGTAGCCGAAGCTGCTGTCGGCGGTGCCCGTGGAGAAGGTGTTGCGGAGGAACCAGGTGCCGCTGCGCACGACCAGCGGCTTGGTGGCGCCCGTCGGCGGCGGAGGGATCGTCGTCGACGTGGTGGAGGAGGTCGACGTGGTCGGGCCCGTCGTCGTCGTCGAGCCGGGTGTCGTCGTCGTGGTGGTCGTCGGCGCTGCCGTGGTCGTCGTCGTGGGCGGCGGCGGGCCGGCGAGGGCCTGCCAGTCCGGCGCCCGGGCGGCAGCGTCGTTCACGAGCTGAGCCAGCGTGCTGGCCGACGGGCGGAAGCCGTAGAGCCCGCTGCCCTGGGGCCCGCCGGTGAGGCGGAAGAGGATGAGGGTGCCGTCGGGTGAGTAGGCCGGATCGGTGGCGCAGCCGGTGAAGGTGCCGACCGACGCCGCGCCCGTGCCGTCGGCGTTGACGGTGTAGATCTTGCAGCCGGCCTCGAGGCCGAAGACGACCTTGGCGCCGCTGGGCGACCACTTCGGGTTGACCAGCTTGTCGTAGGCGCCGCCGCCGGGGGCGGTCGCGCCGCTCGTGAGGCGCTTCAGGTCGGTGCCGTCGGTCTTGACGCTGAAGATGTCCCGGGCGCCGGTGCCGTCGGCGGGGACCCCGCGGGAGAACACGATGCGCTGGCCGTCGGGCGACCAGTCGGGGGAGGCGTCCTCGGACCCGGCCGGCAGCGAGCCCGTGGTGGTCACCGCCACCGGGCTGGAACCGTCGGAGTTGGCCTTCCAGATGCGGAACTGGCCGCTGCGGTTGCTGGCAAAGGCGATCTTGGTGCCGTCGCGGCTGAACACCGGCTGGTTGTCCACCGCCGCGGTGTTCGTGAGCTGGGTGATGCCGGCGCCGTTGGCCAGCATCTTCCAGACGTCGCCCTGGCGGTCGAACGCCAGGTAGATGCCGTCGGCCGACCACGCCGGGTTGTCGCCGGCGCCCCTGGGGGCGGCCTGCGTGCCGTCCGGTCGGGCGGTGAACAGCACGCTGCCCGTCGTCCAGGCGATCAGCCCGTTCGTGCCGGGGAAGGTCGCCTCGCTGCGGGGGAGCACGACGAGCAGCGAAGCCGCCACCACCACCCCCACCGCGCCGAACTTCCACCCAGTCTTCGTCGTCCGCATCGCGCACCCCCATCAGGCCCGTGGATGAACCGCCGTCAGCCGGACCGAGAGCGACAGACTACCGAGCGGGTGGGCGCATCGCCACGCGGGTGGGAGGCCCCGGCTCCTAACCCTTGTTGGCGCCGTGGGCCCTGACGTGGTCGTTGACCTCGTAGTAGGCGTCGATCGACTCGCCGGCGTCGCCCCACCAGCCCTCGAGCACGTCGTACTCCATGGTGCCGCTGGTCGATGTACCAGTTGTTGACGTCGGTGATCTCCAGCTCGCCGCGGGCCGACGGCTTGAGCTTGCGTGATGATCTCGAAGACGCTGGTGTCGTAGAAGTAGATGCCGATGACCGCGTAGTCGCTGGCGCGGCTCGTCGGGCTTCTCGACGATGCGCGACGACCCGCCCGTCGCCGTCCAGCTCGGCGACGCCGATACCAGTGCGGGGTCCTCGACCTCGGCGACAGCAGGATCTTGGCGCCGCTGGCCCTGGTGCCTGGAAGTTCTCGACGCCGGCCGGATCGGCCGCTCGACGATGTTGTCGCCGAGCATCACCAGCACCGGGTCGCCGCCGACGAAGTGCTCGGCCAGGCCCAGCGCCTCGGCGATGCCCCCGTCGCCGCTCCTGGTAGGTGTAGTTGCAGGTGCTTGAGCCCGAACTCCTTGCCGTTGCCCAGCAGGCGGAGGAAGTCGCCCGGCGTGGTTGCCGCCGGTGACCATCATGATCTCGTCGATCCCGGCCGTCGACCAGCGCCTCGATCGGGTAGTAGATCATCGGCCGGTCGTAGACCGGCAGCAGGTGCTTGTTGGTGACCTTCGTCAGCGGGAAGCAGCCGCGTGCCCAGCGCCGCCGGCGAGGATGACGCCCTTCACGGGAGTGGGACGTTAGCCCGTTCCGGGACGCCTCCTGGTGGGCCCCGATCCAGCTCCAACAGGCACAGCTAGGCTGCGCCAAATGGACCTGCCGCCGCCCGTGCAGGAGCCCGATTCCCGTATGCCCGATTCTCGACGGCCCGATTCTGACGGCCCGACGGACGGCCAGTGGCCGAGGATCCGTTGGCGCGCCGCCTCGATGGCGTGGAGGCCAGGCTGGTGGCCCTCGGGGCCCGGCTGGAGCAGATGGAGGCGTCGCTGGACCAGGTGATCCGTGACGAGGGCCACACCGTCTCGACGGAGATCCGCTACACGCTCAGCGAGCTCGGCCGGCGCCTGGCCCTCGACCTGCCCCAGACCCTCGAACGCCACCGCCAGATGATCGTCGCCGAGCTGCGCCCGGGGGGGGCGGGTGAGGTCGAGGTCAAGCCCGCCGCCGCCGCGACCGGTACTGCTGGCAGCGGCGACGGCGAGCCGAAGGTCGAGGCCGACGGGGCGACTGCGGTCGGGGTAACTGACGAAGCCGACGATGCCGATGAAGAGACCGACGACGTCGGTCCAGCCAGCCTCGATCCAGCCAGCGTCGGTCCAGCCGGCGTCGGTCCAGTCGGCGTCGGTCCAGCCGGCGGCGACGTCGCCAGCGAGTCCTCGAACGACGGCGCCCGACGGAAGCGCCGCCGGCGCCGGGGCGGAGGGCTTAGGTGCGGATCGGGTTCGACGGCACCCCCCTGCTCGGCGCCAAGACCGGCGTCGGCTGGTACACCCACGAGCTCATCGACGCCGTGGCCAAGCTGTCGCCCGAGGACGAGATGGTGGTGTTCCCCATCTCCTGGCGCACGGCCCGCTACCTGAAGCCTCGACCCGCCCCACCGCCCCAACGTGGCCGTCGAGCGCAAGCTGGCCCCGGCCCGGCCGCTGTGGGCCATGTGGGACCGGGTGCAGTTCCCGCCGGTGGAGTGGCTGGTCGACTGCGACGTCTTCCACGCCACCAACTTCATCGCCCCGCCGTCGCGGAAGGTGCCGGTCGTCGTCACCGTCCACGACATCGGCTTCGTCCACCATCCCGAGGCGGTACCGCCGGGCGTGCGGCGCATGGCCCGCCTCCTGCCCGACATCCTCCGCCGGGCGGCGGCGATCATCACCGTGTCCGAGTTCACCCGCGAGGAGCTGCTCGACTGGCTGCCCGAGGTGGCCGACAAGCATCACCGTGTCCACAACGGCAGCCACGCCCGGGAGCTGGCCACCGGCGCCGGCCGATCGCCCCCGCAGCGCCCCCGTACGCCCTCATGCTCGGCACCCTCGAGCCCCGCAAGAACCTGCCCCTCGCCCTCGACGCCCTCCGCATCCTGCGCGAGCGCGGCGTCGACCTCCGCCTGGTGCTGGCCGGCGGGCGCAGCAGCCTGATGGACGTGCCCGGCCTGCTGCGCGAGCGCGGCCTGGGCGAGCCCGAGGTCGACCCGCACCGGCTACATCGACGACGCCAGGGTCGCGCCGCTGCTGGCCGGCGCCCGGGTGCTCGTGTTCCCGTCGCTCTACGAGGGCTTCGGCATGCCGCTGCTCGAGGGCATGGAGGCGGGCGTGCCCGTCGTCGGCGTCCGGGCCGGCGCCACGCCCGAGACCGTGGGCGACGCCGGCCTGCTGGTCGACCCCGGCGACGCCGAGGCGTTCGCCGACGCGATGGCCCAGGTCCTGGTGGACGAGGAGCTGCGGGCGACGCTGATCAAGGGCGGGTACGAGCGCTGCCAGGGCTTCACCTGGGCCAGGGCGGCTGAGGCCTGCCTCCGCCTGTACCGCCAGGTGGCGGCCTGAGCGAGCCAAAGGCGCCAAACTTGTCTGGCGAAGCAACGAGCGCGGCACCGGCCGCGACCCTCTCGGTTGTGGTGGTGGCCGAGCAGCTGCGCCGGGCGGTACCCGGGGCATCGGCACCTACGTGAGGGGGCTGCTCCGGGGGCTGGCGGCCGTGGAAGGGGGCCGGATCGACATGACGCTCTGGGCCAGCCGGGCGCCGATCGGTACCCCCGACCCCATTGCCGCCCTGGGCCGCACGGTGACGTCGAGCCTGCCCAGCCTCGCCCTCACCCGGGCATGGGACAGGGGGCTGTGCCGGCCGCCCGGCCTTCGCCGACGTGATCCACGCCTCGTCGCTCGCCGTCCCGCCGCCGGGGCCCGCGCCCATGTCGGTCATGGTCCACGACCTGGCCTGGCGCCACGAGCCCGATGCCTACCCCCGCCGGGGCCGGGATTGGCACGAGGCGGCAGTGGCCCGGGTCAAGAATCGGGCGTCGCTGCTGCTGGCGCCGTCGCAGCTGACCGCCGACGACCTGCTGGAGGCCGGCGCCGCGCCCCACCGGGTGATCGTCGTCGAGGAGGGATGCGACCATCTCGATCCGCCGGACCACGAGGCCGCCGCCGCCCTGCTGGCCGAGCTGGGAGTGGGAACGGAGGGGCGCCCGGGTGGGTACCTGTTGAGCGTCTCCACCCTGGAGCCGCGCAAGAACCTGCCGCGGTTGCTCGACGCCTACGCCCTCGCCCGTCCCCGTCTCCCCGAGCCCTGGCCCCTCGTGGTGGTGGGGCCGTCGGGATGGGGCCCGGCGCTGGAGCCCCGCCCCGACGTGCTGCTGACGGGCGCAGTGCCCGGCCCGACGCTGTCCGCCCTGTACGCGGGCGCCCGGCTGCTCGCCTACGTGCCGCTCCGGGAGGGGTGGGGCCTGCCGGCGGTGGAGGCGATGGCGTCCGGCGTTCCCGTGGTGGCCTCGCCGATGCCCAGCACGGGGGGGCGGCGATGGAGGTGCCGCCGTTGGAGGTCGAGGCCATCGCCGACGCGCTGGTGGCGGTGGCCGGCGACGAGTCATTGCGGGCCCGCCTGGTGGCGGCGGGCCGGGAGCGGGCAGCCGGCCTGACCTGGGAAAAGGCTGCTCGACGCCACGTCGAGCTCTGGGAGCAGCTGGCTGGTGGATCCTCATTCGGCAGCCCGTCACCTGGAAGCGGCCAGTCACCGGGGAGCGGCCCGTCACCCGGGAGCGGCCAGTCACCTGGGAGCAGCCAGTCACCCGGAGACACGTCGTGACCGGCGCCGCCGACGTCAGCGTCTGCCTCGACGCCACCGCCATCCCGGCCAAGCCCGGCG